>NZ_SMFM01000020.1 GCF_004349085.1 Flavobacterium caseinilyticum
TTCTAATAACCATTAATAACCCAAATCTTCGAATATAAACGGTATTTAAGGTACCAACTGACCTACCAGACTCTTATAAATGAGTTCAACAGATAATCTAAAATAATATCTAGTATGAAAACAAAATTATTTTCTTTCGTTTTGATGTTTACAGCCATTGTAAGTTTCGCGCAACAAGATGCTCAATTCACGCAGTACATGTACAACACAATCAATATTAATCCCGCTTACGCAGGATCTAGAGGTGCTTTGAGTATTTTTGCCTTGCATCGTACCCAATGGGTAGGACTTGATGGGGCGCCGGTAACTAACGCTCTTTCACTTAACACACCGCTAAACTCAAGTAATGTCGGCTTAGGTATTTCTTTCATTAATGACAGAATAGGTCCCACGAATGAGAATACAATCTCGGCTGATTTTTCCTATACCGTGCCGACTTCCGAAACATTTAAACTTTCCTTTGGTATCAAGGCGACTGCTAATTTATTTGATTTGGATGTAAACCAATTAAACCCCGTGGATGATGACCCCACTTTACGCAATTTTGAAAATAAATTCTCGCCAAATATTGGAGCGGGTCTTTACCTGCATTCCGATAAAGCTTATATAGGATTTTCTGTTCCTAATTTCATAGAAACCAACAGATTTGATGATAATGAAGTGGCCATATTCAAAGAAAAAATAAATTACTATCTGATTGCCGGATATGTATTTGATTTCAATAATTCCATTAAATTTAAACCCGCTGTATTGACCAAAATGGTTGAGGGTGCTCCTCTTCAGCTTGATGTTTCTACAAACTTTATGTTCAATGAAAAATTTGTMGTCGGAGTGGCCTACAGATGGAGTGCCGCMGTAAGTGCCATGGTTGGATTTCAAGTTTCACAGGGTATGTATATAGGATACGGGTATGATCATGAAACAACTTCATTAAACAACTATAATTCCGGGTCACATGAGATTTTTCTGCGCTATGAATTATTTAATAATAATGGTAAAATTATAACCCCTAGATTCTTCTAAAAAAAAACTATTATGAAAAATAATATACTCCTTTACCTAACAATAATAAGTGTTTTTTCTTGCASCGTTTATTCCCAAAAAGCAAGATTGGAAACCGCTGATAAAAAATATGACAACTATGCTTATGTAGATGCCATAAAAACCTATGAAAGAGTTGCCGAAAAAGGGTACAAGTCCGCYGATATGTTCAAAAAATTGGGCAACGCCTATTACTTTAATGCCGAACTCGATAAAGCGGCCAAATGGTATGGCGAATTRTTTGCCATGGATACCACCAATTTAGAACCWGAATATTATTATCGCTATGCSCAATCATTACGWTCTGTTGGTCAGAATGACAAGGCAAATGAAATGGTGGAGTTATTCAGCCAAAAATCAGCAAACGATATTAGAGGAAAACTCTTCCTGCAAAATCCGAATTATTTAGATGCCATAAAAGCAAATTCTGGAAGATATCAAATAGAAGATGCAGGTATTAATTCGATATACTCCGATTATGGAACGGCTTTGTATTCAAACAAAATTGTTTTTGCTTCAGCAAGAGACACCGGAAGTTTAGGACAACGCAAACACAAATGGACCAATCAATATTTTACCAATTTGTACACCGCTGATTTAGAAGAYAACATGGCTCCRGGTGTTCCTAAAAAGCTGGATCCTGCGATAAATTCAAAATTTCATGAAGCTACGCCTGTCTTTACCAAGGATGGAAAAACAATATATTTTACCCGAAACAACTATCTTAACGGCAAGAAAGGAAAAGACGGAAATGACATTACTTTAATAAAAATTTACAAAGCCACTTTAGAAAATGAGAAATGGGTAAATATAACCGAACTGCCTTTTGTCAGTGACAATTACAGCACGGCGCATCCTGCTTTAAGTCCGGATGAAAGAACGCTGTATTTTGCTTCTGATATGCCCGGTACAACAGGCCAGTCTGATTTATTCAAAGTAAAAATTAATGATGATGGCTCTTTTGGAACTCCGGAAAATTTAGGAAATACTATCAATACCGAGGGACGCGAAACATTTGCATTTGTAAATGATGAAAACGAAATCTACTTTGCCTCAGATGGACATCCCGGTCTTGGAGGACTCGATGTCTTTGTAGCCAAAATAAATGATGACGGCACTTTCGGTACGGTGCAAAATTTGGGAGCGGATGTGAATTCCCCTAAAGATGATTTTGCCTATTTAATTGATACAAAATCCAGAAGAGGTTTTTTCAGTTCCAACAGAGACGGTGGTCAGGGTTATGATGACATTTATAAATTCTTAGAAACCAAAAGACTGATTTGTGAACAGGTTTTATATGGCGAAATAACCGATATAGCTACTACAGAAGTACTTCCAAATGCTAAATTAACCTTATACGACAGTCAGTTTAATATGGTTAGTACAACTACTTCTGATGACAAAGGCAATTATACTTTTGCTGTAGAATGTGGACAAAACTACAGTGTCAGAGCTGAAAAAGCAGACTACACCACCAAAGAAGAAAAAATAACTATTGCAACAGTCAATGGAAAAACCCACTTGCCAATCGCTTTGGAAAAAGCACAATGTAAAGTAACTATTGGTGATGATTTGGGTAAATGCTTCAACATAAAAATGATTTATTT
>NZ_SMFM01000021.1 GCF_004349085.1 Flavobacterium caseinilyticum
TGGAAAAACCGGTCAAATTGACCACCCTATTCCAGTGTAAATTGACCACCAGTTTCGGAGCAAACTGACCACCACTTTCCAGTGCAAATTGACCACCTGATTTTGGGGTACAATTGACCATTAAAAACTACTAACTTTTTCATGTTGTTAGCACCATACATTCGTTAAAAAAATACGGATTATGGCAAACAAAATAACAGACATGAGTAAAATTAGAAAAGCAATTAAATTCTATTGTAACGGCAAGAGTAAGTTGTTTATAAGTAGCTACTTATCCCTTTCTAGGAATACGGTAAAGAAGTATATTTCTTTATTTGAAGTCCTAGGATTAAGTATTGAAGTGATTAATGAAAAAACAGATGCAGAACTGGAACTTTTGTTTTCACACACTACCGTGGAATCAATTAGTCCCAAATTGCAGATACTTCATGATTTTTTTCCTAAAATGGAACGCGAACTAAAAAAAGTTGGTGTTACCGTACAACATATGTGGGAGCAATATATTGCCGTAAACCCTGATGGTTACAGGAGTTCACAATTTGGTCATCATTACAAAACATGGGGTAAACGAGTCAATCCAGTGATGCACATGAATCACAAAGCTGGTGATAAAATGTATGTGGATTATGCAGGAAAAACACTCTCCCTTATTGATAAAGACACGGGAGAAATCAAAGAAGTACAATTTTTTGTAGCCATATTGGGAGCCAGTCAATACACCTATGCCGAAGCTTCTATGAGCCAACAAAAGGAAGATTTTGTTACATCGGTAGAAAATGCCATGCGTTTTTTTGAAGGCACTCCTGCGGCAATTGTCCCCGATAATTTAAAATCTGCAGTGATAAAAAGCAGTCGTTTTGAACCAACAATTAATGAAACCTTGGCTGATTTAGCCGAACATTACGAAACTACTATCTTGCCTGCCAGGGCTTATAAACCAAGAGATAAATCATTGGTTGAAGGAGCTGTCAAGATATTGTACAGAAGGATTTATGTAAATCTAAAAGAAACTAAATTCTTTTCTCTGGAAGAACTAAACCAGCAGGTATGGGATTTACTTGACTCTCATAATGGTAGAAAACTCACAGGACGTCCTTATTCTCGCCTGGAATTATTTTTAGAAGATGAGAAACAAAAACTACGTCCACTACCACAAGAACGTTTTGAAATCAAATACCAATCCTTTGCAACAGTAATGCAAAACGGGCATGTTCAATTAAGTCAAGACAAAAATTACTACAGCGTTCCGTATCAATACGTAAAGAAAAAAGCGAAACTATTGTATACCAAATCAACCGTAGAGATCTATCACAAATACAATCGGGTAGCTGTCCATGCACGAAATTACAAACCTTATGTCTATACCACCACCCCGGAACATTTAGCCAGTACGCATCAATTTGTAGCTCAGTGGAGCGCTGCTCGCTTCATTGATTGGGCTAATAGTATTGATGAGTCAGTAGGAGAATATATTATGCAGATAATCGAAAGTAGAAACCATCCTGAACAGGCCTATAAAAGTTGTTTAGGAATACTAAGCTTCGAGAAAAAGGTAGGGAAAGAGCGATTAATAAATGCCTGCAGGCGGGCACTTGATTTTAAAATTTACAATTTTAAGACCATTCAAAATATTTTAGAAAACAACCTAGACCATATTGATTTTGAACAGGAACCCGAGCAGGAACTCCCGAGTCACGGTAATATAAGAGGAAAACAGTATTATAATTAAATTAAAACCAAGTAATCATGAATGAATCCACAGTAACAAAAATGAAACAAATGAAGCTTTATGGCATGTTCAATGCTTTTAAAACAGCCATTGAAAGCGGAAAAACAGACCATTACACGCTCGATCAGTTTGTATCGATGATTATTGATGCCGAATGGGACGAAAGGCACAATCGTCGTATTCAGCGCAGTATCACCAATGCCCGATTCCATTACAAATCAAATATTGAAAGTATCAATTTTGACCAAACCCGTAATCTTGACCGAAACGTAGTACTGCGTCTGGCAGAATGTGAATTTGTAGAGAAAAACGAAAACATTTTAATCACGGGAAGTACCGGTGTAGGTAAAAGTTATTTAGGTACCGCATTGGGTTACCAAGCCTGCATACAAGGTTTTAAAGTAAGTTATTTTAATACCTCGAAGTTGTTTGCTAAATTAAAAATGGCCAAAGCAGATGGTTCTTACCTACGAGAATTGGCCAAAATAGAACGGCAAGATGTCATTATATTAGACGATTTTGGACTCCAAGCACTAGACAGTCATAACAGAATTACCCTTTTAGAGATCATTGAAGACAGGCATAATAATGGTTCTATAATTGTAACATCACAAATCCCGGTACAAGGCTGGTATGACATCATTGGAGAAAAAACCATAGCTGATGCAATTCTGGATAGACTCATACATCAATCTCACCGACTCGAATTACATGGAGAATCTATGAGAAAGAAAAGAGGAATAAACAAAGGGTAATATTTTAAGTATATTTGAACACTAATTAACAGATGAAAAAAAGTAGTTTTTGATGTAAAATGTAGGTGGTCATTTTGCTCCGGAATTAGGTGGTCATTTTGAATTGGAATCAGGTGCTCACTTTAAATTGGAATTGGGTGGTCAATATCACTGGAATTTGCA
>NZ_SMFM01000022.1 GCF_004349085.1 Flavobacterium caseinilyticum
TGGAAAAACCGGTCAAATTGACCACCACTTTCCAGTGTAAATTGACCACCAGTTCCGGAGCAAACTGACCACCACTTTCCAGTTCAAATTGACCACCTAATTTTGGGGTAAATTGATTATTAAAAACTACTGACTTTTTCATGTTGTTAGCACCATACATTCGTTAAAAAAATACGGATTATGGCAAACAAAATAACAGACATGAGTAAAATTAGAAAAGTAATTAAATTCTATTGTGAAGGAAAGAGTAAGTTGTTTATAAGTAGCTACTTATCCCTTTCCAGGAATACGGTAAAGAAGTATATTTCTTTATTTGAAGTTCTCGGATTAAACTTTGAATTAATTGATAGAAAAACAGATGCAGAACTAGAACTTTTGTTTTCACAGACTACTGTGGAATCCATTAGTCCCAAATTGCAGATCCTATACGATTTTTTCCCTAAAATGGAACGTGAACTAAAGAAAGTTGGCGTTACCGTACAACATATGTGGGAGCAATATATTGCCGTAAACCCCGATGGTTACAGGAGTTCGCAATTTGCTCATCATTACAAAGTATGGGGTAAACGAGTCAATCCTGTAATGCATATGAATCACAAAGCCGGTGATAAAATGTATGTGGATTATGCCGGAAAAACACTCTCCATCATTGATAAAGATACCGGAGAAATCAAAGAAGTACAGTTTTTTGTAGCCATATTGGGAGCCAGCCAATATACCTATGCAGAAGCTTCCATGAGCCAACAAAAGGAAGATTTTGTTACTTCGGTAGAAAATGCCATGCGTTTTTTTGAAGGTACTCCTGCGGCAATTGTTCCCGATAATTTAAAATCTGCAGTGATAAAAAGCAGTCGTTTTGAGCCAACAATCAATGAAACCCTGGCTGATTTAGCGGAATATTATCAAACCACAATCTTACCTGCCAGGGCTTATAAACCAAGGGATAAATCATTGGTTGAAGGTGCGGTAAAGATATTGTACAGAAGGATTTACGTAACTCTAAAAGAAACCAAATTCTTTTCTCTAGAAGAATTAAACCAGCAGATATGGGATTTATTAGATGCTCATAATAGTCGAAAACTCACAGGACGTCCTTACTCCCGTAAAGAATTGTTTTTAGAAGATGAGAAACAAAAACTACGCCCACTACCACAAGAACGCTTTGAAATCAAATACCAATCCTTTGCAACGGTGATGCAAAACGGACATGTCCAATTAAGTCAAGACAAAAATTACTATAGTGTTCCGTATCAATATGTAAAGAAAAAAGCGAAACTCTTGTATACCAAATCAACGGTAGAGATCTATTACAAATACAATCGAATAGCCATTCATCCGAGGAATTACAAACCTTATGTCTATACCACAACCCCAGAACATTTAGCCAGTACCCACCAATTTGTAGCCCAATGGAGCGCTGCCCGCTTCATTGATTGGGCCAGTAGTATTGATGAATCCGTAGGAGAATATATTTTGCAAATAATCGAAAGCAGAAACCACCCCGAACAAGCCTATAAAAGTTGTCTGGGAATACTAAACTTCGAGAAAAAGGTAGGCAAGCAGCGATTAATAAATGCCTGTAAACGGGCACTTGATTTTAAAATTTACAATTTTAAGACCATACAAAATATTTTAGAAAACAACCTAGACCACATTGATTTTGAACAAGAACCCGAGCAGGAACTCCCTGTTCACGGCAACATCAGAGGAAAACAGTATTATAATTAAATTAAAACCCAATAATCATGAATGAATCTACAGTAACAAAAATGAAACAAATGAAGCTTTATGGTATGCATAATGCTTTTAAAACCGCCATTGAAAGCGGGAAAACTGACCATTACACACTTGATCAGTTTGTATCGATGCTTATTGATGCCGAATGGGATGAAAGACATAATCGTCGCATTGAACGCAGTATCAAAAATGCCCGATTCCATTACAAATCAAATATTGAAAGTATCAATTTTGACCAAACCCGTAATCTGGATCGAAACATGGTGCTACGTCTGGCAGAATGCGAATTTGTAGAGAAAAACGAAAACATTTTAATCACAGGAAGTACTGGTGTAGGTAAGAGTTATTTAGGTACAGCATTAGGTTATCAAGCCTGTATACAGGGTTTTAAGGTAAGTTATTTTAATACTTCAAAGTTGTTTGCTAAATTAAAAATGGCCAAAGCAGATGGTTCTTATCTTCGAGAACTGGCAAGAATAGAACGGCAAGATGTTATTATACTGGACGATTTTGGACTCCAAGCATTAGATAGTCATAACCGAATTACCCTTTTAGAGATCATTGAAGACAGACATAATAATGGCTCTATAATTGTAACATCACAAATCCCAGTGCAAGGCTGGTATGACATCATTGGAGAAAAAACAATAGCTGATGCAATTTTGGATAGGCTGATACATCAATCTCACCGAATCGAATTGCACGGAGAATCTATGAGAAAAAAAAGGGGCATAAACAAAAGCTAATATTTAAGTATATTTGAATACTAATTAACAGATGAAAAAAAGTAGTTTTTAATGAAAAATGGAGGTGGTCATTTTGCTCCGGAATTAGGTGGTCATTTTGAATTGGAATCAGGTGCTCACTTTAAATTGGAATTGGGTGGTCAATATCACTGGAATTTGCA
>NZ_SMFM01000023.1 GCF_004349085.1 Flavobacterium caseinilyticum
TGAGATAAAGAAAAAAGTATTAAAGTTCCTGAAATAAATTCAGGATAAAAGAAAGTTTCTTCCTGCCGATTGCTCGGCAGGAAAAGCGTACATAAGCTTACGGGTTATTAGTACTACTCGACTATGACATTACTGCCTTTACATCTATAGCCTATCAACGTGGTCATCTCCCACGACCCTTAAAAGAAATCTCATCTTGTGGTGGGTTTCGCGCTTATATGCTTTCAGCGCTTATCCCTTCCAAACGTAGCTACTCTGCGATGCCACTGGCGTGACAACAGATACACTAGAGGTTTGTCCAATTCGGTCCTCTCGTACTAGAATCAGATCCACTCAAATTTCTTGCGCCCACAGTAGATAGAGACCGAACTGTCTCACGACGTTCTGAACCCAGCTCGCGTGCCACTTTAATGGGCGAACAGCCCAACCCTTGGGACCTTCTCCAGCCCCAGGATGTGACGAGCCGACATCGAGGTGCCAAACCCCCCCGTCGATATGAGCTCTTGGGGGAGATCAGCCTGTTATCCCCGGCGTACCTTTTATCCTTTGAGCGATGGCCCTTCCATGCGGAACCACCGGATCACTATGCTCTACTTTCGTACCTGATCGACCTGTATGTCTCTCAGTCAAGCTCCCTTATGCCATTGCACTCTACGCACGGTTACCAAGCGTACTGAGGGAACCTTTAGAAGCCTCCGTTACTCTTTTGGAGGCGACCACCCCAGTCAAACTACCCACCAAGCAATGTCCCCCGCATWRCGGGGTTAGGCCTCAGATAAACAAAGGGTTGTATTTCAACAATGACTCCACAACGCCTAGCGACGCCACTTCACAGTCTCCAACCTATCCTACACATCATTTATCCAAGGTCAATACTAAGCTATAGTAAAGGTGCACAGGGTCTTTTCGTCCCACTGCGGGTAAGCGGCATCTTCACCGCTACTACAATTTCACCGAGCTCATGGCTGAGACAGTGTCCAGATCGTTACACCATTCGTGCAGGTCGGAACTTACCCGACAAGGAATTTCGCTACCTTAGGACCGTTATAGTTACGGCCGCCGTTTACTGGGGCTTCATTTCAATGCTTCTCCGAAGATAACATCTCCACTTAACCTTCCAGCACCGGGCAGGTGTCAGGCCCTATACTTCATCTTACGATTTTGCAGAGCCCTGTGTTTTTGATAAACAGTCGCCTGGACCTCTTCACTGCGGCCAGCATTGCTGCTGGCGACCCTTCTCCCGAAGTTACGGGTCTATTTTGCCTAATTCCTTAGCCATGAATCTCTCGAGCACCTTAGGATTCTCTCCTCGACTACCTGTGTCGGTTTGCGGTACGGGTACTTATTACCTGAAGTTTAGAGGTTTTTCTTGGAAGCCCTTAGGCGCACTATCTCTTTGTCCGAAGACTCCGAGTACTATCGTATTTCCCCAAAACCCGTGGATTTGCCTGCGGGTCTTATAGGTAGGTACTTCAACGAACTATTCCGTCAGTTCGCGGCGCTTTCATCACTCCGTCACCCCATCACAGTAATAACTAGTACGGGAATATTAACCCGTTGTCCATCGACTGTCCCTTTCGGGTTCGCCTTAGGTCCCGACTAACCCACAGCTGATTAGCATAGCTGTGGAAACCTTAGTCTTTCGGTGTGCGGGTTTCTCGCCCGCATTATCGTTACTTATGCCTACATTTTCTTTTCTAACCAGTCCAGCAGGCCTTACGACTCACCTTCAACCCTGTTAGAATGCTCCCCTACCACTACCTAAATAAATAGGTAATCCATAGCTTCGGTAATATACTTATGCCCGATTATTATCCATGCTCGTCCGCTCGACTAGTGAGCTGTTACGCACTCTTTAAATGAATGGCTGCTTCCAAGCCAACATCCTAGCTGTCTGGGCAGACAAACCTCGTTCTTTCAACTTAGTATATATTTGGGGACCTTAGCTGATGGTCTGGGTTCTTTCCCTCTCGGACTTGGACCTTAGCACCCAAGCCCTCACTGTTATGAAACATTATATAGCATTCGGAGTTTGTCAGGAATTGGTAGGCGGTGAAGCCCCCGCATCCAATCAGTAGCTCTACCTCTATATAACTTTACGCATAACGCTGCACCTAAATGCATTTCGGGGAGTACGAGCTATTTCCGAGTTTGATTGGCCTTTCACCCCTACCCACAGGTCATCCGAAGACTTTTCAACGTCAACCGGTTCGGACCTCCACACTGTGTTACCAGCGCTTCATCCTGCCCATGGGTAGATCACACGGTTTCGCGTCTAACACTACTGACTAAAGCGCCCTATTCAGACTCGCTTTCGCTACGGATCCGTGGCTTAACCACTTATCCTTGCCAGCAACGTTAACTCGTAGGCTCATTATGCAAAAGGCACGCCGTCACCCCACGAAAGGGCTCCGACCGCTTGTAAGCGTATGGTTTCAGGATCTATTTCACTCCGTTATTCACGGTTCTTTTCACCTTTCCCTCACGGTACTGGTTCACTATCGGTCTCTCAGGAGTATTTAGCCTTAGCGGATGGTCCCGCCAAATTCAGACAGGATTTCTCGTGTCCCGCCCTACTCAGGATACCACTATCGTTATCTTCTTTTACTTATACAGGGCTATCACCTTCT
>NZ_SMFM01000024.1 GCF_004349085.1 Flavobacterium caseinilyticum
GCCAACGTCAGTCTGTGAAAAAACCTCTGTTGTATTATGATCAAATATAACAAAATACTTGTATAAAAAGAAGATTTTTCGTATTTTTAAGAATGCAACATATCACAGGTATTTCCCGTCAGCAAATGCGTTTTTCAAGTTTAGAAGACACTATAAGTCCCGATAACCAGGTGCGATTTATAGATGCCTTTGTCGAATATATTGACCTCTCTAAGCTCGATTTTGCTGTAAAAACGCTCAAGACCGAAGGTCGCCCGAGTTTCAATAGTAAAGTGTTTCTAAAGATTTATTTATATGGTTATCTCAACGGAGTCAGAAGTGGTCGAGATCTAGAAAAGGAATGTTTAAGAAACATTGAAATGCAATGGCTTTTAGAAGACATTCGTCCAAATTACCACAGCATTAGCGATTTCAGAAAAAATAACCCAATCGCATTAAAGAACACTTTCAAATTCTTTGTTTCGTTCTTGAAAGATGCTGATTTGATAGGATGCGAAACCATTGCTATCGATGGTACCAAAAGCCGCGCACACAATAGCAAGAAAGCCAATTTCAACCAAAAGAAAATCGACAAACACTTAGCTTACATTGAAGCTAAGACCCAAGAATACTTGGATATCTTGGAAGAAAATGACGCCAAAGATAATTCGGCAATAATCCAAAATATCCAACAAAAGATAGAGCGCTTGAAAGGAAACAAGTTTCGTTATGAGCAACTGGAAGAAAAACTAAAAGCAAGTGGCGAACCACAAATAAGCACCACCGATAACGATTCCAGAGCCTTGCTAGTTCAGGGACAAGTGGTTGAGATTTCGTTCAATATTCAGGCTGCAGTCGATGCCAAACACAATCTTGTTGTAGCCACGCACACGATCAACAAGAACGATCGCAGTGCATTGTCAGCTATTGCCATAGAAGCCAAAGAGAATCTGGGTATCGAAATCTATACTGCATTGGTCGATAAAGGCTACCATAATGGCAAACAAATAGAAATCTGCAAACAAGCCAACATCACTACCATTGTAGCGCAGCCTGAACAAGGAAAAAGTAACGAAAATGGTACGACCAAGGATTATTTGGTAGCCCAATTTCAATACAATCAAGACACCGATACCTATACCTGCCCACAAGGCGAAACGCTAAAAACTACGGGCAGTTGGCATAAGAAAACTACAGATAGAGATACCTATAATTTTAAAAAATACCGAACCCCAAAATGCAAAGAATGTCCCGTAAAACATTTATGTACTAGTAGAGCTGCAGGCAGAGAAATCGACAGGAGCCAATATGCCGATGCCGTAGAAGAAAACAACAAGCGCTACCATGAGAACCCACAGCTCTACCGCAAACGACAGGAAATCAACGAACATATTTTTGGCACCATCAAACGACAATGGGGCTATAACCATACCAACTTAAAGGGACTAGAAAAAGTAAACGGAGAACACAGCCTGATTATGCTGGTGTATAACATCAAACGCAGTATCAATATCATGGGCATTCCCGATCTTATTGCCAAGCTCAAAAAATGGAATTCACCCTACAAGGCAAAAGTTTTGTTTTGTCTAAAAACGGAGTATTTAAAGCTAACTAATGCCCTTGATTATTATCTAATGAAATTAGTAGCCTAAAAAAAGAGCCTTCTTAAAAAGGCGTTATTTCAATTGCAAAACAGGAAAATTGAAGGTTTTTAATAGAAAAAGGAGGTTTTTTCACAGCCTGACGTTCC
>NZ_SMFM01000025.1 GCF_004349085.1 Flavobacterium caseinilyticum
CTAGTAATCGGATATCAGCCATGATCCGGTGAATACGTTCCCGGGCCTTGTACACACCGCCCGTCAAGCCATGGAAGCTGGGGGTGCCTGAAGTCGGTGACCGCAAGGAGCTGCCTAGGGTAAAACTGGTAACTAGGGCTAAGTCGTAACAAGGTAGCCGTACCGGAAGGTGCGGCTGGAACACCTCCTTTCTAGAGCCTTAGTGTTAGTAGCAATACACGCTAGGGAAAGAAGACGAAAGTTCAAGTTGGAAACAAATACCAACATTTTATTACTCTTGCTGTTAGTTCAAATAATACAATTTAAGTTAAAGATAACGATCTAAGATTGTTGATTGCAGATTGTTGATTGCAGATTTAAATCTGAGATCAGAAATCGTTAATCATATATTAGAAATCACCTTGTCTCGTAGCTCAGCTGGTTAGAGTATTACACTGATAATGTAGGGGTCGACAGTTCGAGTCTGTCCGAGACAACTATTTAACTTAAAAAAAGAAGAAATTCTAGAGTTGAGGAGTTATGAATAGAATTCATACTTCATAATTCACAATTCATAATTAAAAAAGATTGGGGGATTAGCTCAGCTGGCTAGAGCGCCTGCCTTGCACGCAGGAGGTCAACGGTTCGACTCCGTTATTCTCCACTATTCGAGTGAATAGTAAACAGTGAGAAGTAATTAGTCAACAGACTAATCACTAATTACTAAGGACTAATCACTAGAAAAAAGTTCATTGACATATTGAGATAAGAAAATAATAAAAAGTAGAAAGCATTTTTTACTTGTTTATCATTAGACAAGTAAAAGAAACGGCACATTTTAATTAATGTGTTGGTACAATAAGCAAAATAAGGGCGTATGGGGGATGCCTTGGCTCTCAGAGGCGATGAAGGGCGTGATAAGCTGCGAAAAGCTACGGGGATTGGCACACACGAATTGATCCGTAGATACCCGAATGGGGCAACCCACTATGTTGAAGACATAGTACACCGATAGGTGGGCAAACCCGCTGAACTGAAACATCTAAGTAGGCGGAGGAGAAGAAAACAAAAGTGATTCCGTAAGTAGTGGCGAGCGAACGCGGATTAGCCCAAACCAATGTTGTTACGGCAATATTGGGGTTGTAGGACCACGTTATTTGTTGCGGATTGAATTAGAATTTACTGGAAAGTAAAGCCAAAGAAGGTGATAGCCCTGTATAAGTAAAAGAAGATAACGATAGTGGTATCCTGAGTAGGGCGGGACACGAGAAATCCTGTCTGAATTTGGCGGGACCATCCGCTAAGGCTAAATACTCCTGAGAGACCGATAGTGAACCAGTACCGTGAGGGAAAGGTGAAAAGAACCGTGAATAACGGAGTGAAATAGATCCTGAAACCATACGCTTACAAGCGGTCGGAGCCCTTTCGTGGGGTGACGGCGTGCCTTTTGCATAATGAGCCTACGAGTTAACGTTGCTGGCAAGGATAAGTGGTTAAG
>NZ_SMFM01000027.1 GCF_004349085.1 Flavobacterium caseinilyticum
CTTAACCACTTATCCTTGCCAGCAACGTTAACTCGTAGGCTCATTATGCAAAAGGCACGCCGTCACCCCACGAAAGGGCTCCGACCGCTTGTAAGCGTATGGTTTCAGGATCTATTTCACTCCGTTATTCACGGTTCTTTTCACCTTTCCCTCACGGTACTGGTTCACTATCGGTCTCTCAGGAGTATTTAGCCTTAGCGGATGGTCCCGCCAAATTCAGACAGGATTTCTCGTGTCCCGCCCTACTCAGGATACCACTATCGTTATCTTCTTTTACTTATACAGGGCTATCACCTTCTCTGGCTCTACTTTCCAGTAGATTCTAATTCAATCCGCAACAAATCTCGTGGTCCTACAACCCCAATAATGCCGTAACATCATTGGTTTGGGCTAATCCGCGTTCGCTCGCCACTACTTACGGAATCACTTTTGTTTTCTTCTCCTCCGCCTACTTAGATGTTTCAGTTCAGCGGGTTTGCCCACCTATCGGTGTACTATGTCTTCAACATAGTGGGTTGCCCCATTCAGGTATCTACGGATCATATCGTGTGTGCCAATCCCCGTAGCTTTTCGCAGCTTATCACGCCTTTCATCGCCTCTGAGAGCCAAGGCATCCCCCATACGCCCTTATTTTGCTTATTGTACCAATCTTAAAATTAATTAAGACCGTTTCTTTTACTTGTCTAATGATAAACAAGTAAAAAATGCTTTCTACTTTTTATTATTTTCTTATCTCAATATGTCAATGAACTTTTTTCTAGTGGTTAGTCCTTAGTAATTAGTGATTAGCCTGTTGACTAATTACTTCTCACTGTTTACTATTCACTCGAATAGTGGAGAATAACGGAGTCGAACCGTTGACCTCCTGCGTGCAAGGCAGGCGCTCTAGCCAGCTGAGCTAATCCCCCAATCTATTTATGAATTGTGAATTATGAATTATGAATTTATACTTCATAACTCCTCAACTCTAGAATTTCTTCTTTTCTTTTAAGTGTAAATAGTTGTCTCGGACAGACTCGAACTGTCGACCCCTACATTATCAGTGTAGTACTCTAACCAGCTGAGCTACGAGACACTCTTATTCTTAAATGGTATTATTTGAACTAACAGCAAGAGTAATAAAATGTTGGTATTTGTTTCCAACTTGAACTTTCGTCTTCTTTCCCTAGCGTGTATTGCTACTAACACTAAGGCTCTAGAAAGGAGGTGTTCCAGCCGCACCTTCCGGTACGGCTACCTTGTTACGACTTAGCCCTAGTTACCAGTTTTACCCTAGGCAGCTCCTTGCGGTCACCGACTTCAGGCACCCCCAGCTTCCATGGCTTGACGGGCGGTGTGTACAAGGCCCGGGAACGTATTCACCGGATCATGGCTGATATCCGATTACTAG
>NZ_SMFM01000028.1 GCF_004349085.1 Flavobacterium caseinilyticum
AATTTTACCATTATTATTAAATAATTCATAGCGCAGAAAAATCTCATGTGACCCGGAATTATAGTTGTTTAATGAAGTTGTTTCATGATCATACCCGTATCCTATATACATACCCTGTGAAACTTGAAATCCAACCATGGCACTTACTGCGGCACTCCATCTGTAGGCCACTCCGACTACAAATTTTTCATTGAACATAAAGTTTGTAGAAACATCAAGCTGAAGAGGAGCACCCTCAACCATTTTGGTCAATACAGCGGGTTTAAATTTAATGGAATTATTGAAATCAAATACATATCCGGCAATCAGATAGTAATTTATTTTTTCTTTGAATATGGCCACTTCATTATCATCAAATCGGTTGGTTTCTATGAAATTAGGAACAGAAAATCCTATATAAGCTTTATCGGAATGCAGGTAAAGCCCCGCTCCAATATTTGGCGAGAATTTATTGTCAAAATTGCGTAAAGCGGGATCATCATCCACGGGGTTTAATTGGTTTACATCCAAATCAAATAAATTGGCAGTTGCCTTGATACCAAAGGAAAGTTTAAATGTTTCGGAAGTCGGCACGGTATAGGAAAAATCAGCCGAGATTGTATTCTCATTCGTGGGACCTATTCTGTCATTAATGAAAGAAATACCTAAGCCGACATTACTTGAGTTTAGCGGTGTGTTAATTGAAAGAGCGTTAGTTACCGGTGCCCCATCAAGTCCTACCCATTGGGTACGATGCAAGGCAAAAATACTCAAAGCACCTCTAGATCCTGCGTAAGCGGGATTAATATTGATTGTGTTGTACATGTACTGCGTGAATTGAGCATCTTGTTGCGCGAAACTTACAATGGCTGTAAACATCAAAACGAAAGAAAATAATTTTGTTTTCATACTAGATATTATTTTAGATTATCTGTTGAACTCATTTATAAGAGTCTGGTAGGTCAGTTGGTACCTTAAATACCGTTTATATTCGAAGATTTGGGTTATTAATGGTTATTAGAA
>NZ_SMFM01000003.1 GCF_004349085.1 Flavobacterium caseinilyticum
CTGTGAAAGGTAGATTGCATACGCGTTACGCACCCGTGCGCCGGTCTCTAATTCCGAAGAACTATACCCCTCGACTTGCATGTGTTAAGCCTGCCGCTAGCGTTCATCCTGAGCCAGGATCAAACTCTTCATCGTATATTGTTTGCTCGATTGCTCAAGCTATTGTTATTCGACTAAATTCTAGTGGTTTTTTCAAATCTCTCGATTCTATTACTCTTATTCTTTTGTTCTAAGATCTCTCTTAAAACGGCTGTCAATTCAATATGTCTAGGAACGTGTTCTTATCTTTTTTTCCCTTCGTTTGAGTCACATTGTGTCTCTCTGGAAGCGGGTGCAAAAGTACAACTTTCTTTTTAACTGGCAAGAAATTTTTGAAGTTTTTTTTGAAATAATTTCTATCTCGTTTTCTCCTCGTTTTCTTATCAATCTATCAAGGAACTTTGCTTGTTTTGCGGGGTGCAAATGTAACATCCGTTTTCTAATCTCACAAGCTTTTTTTAATCTTTTTTAGAAAATAAATTTTCTGTTTGATTCGTTTTGCTTGCCAGTATTTGAAAGAACGTCTGCGTTGTTGCGGGTGCAAAACTACACCGTTTATTGGGTTATTCAAGCTTTTTTAATACTTTTTTTTGATGTTTTATTAAAGTAAACTTTAACTCGCTGAAACCGTGAATTTTGAAAGTATTTTTTTTTTGCTTCCCTCCCGGCACTTCGAGGATCTCCTAAGGAAAAGATGACTTTATGGATAAAGTCCGGGCTTTTCAGGCTTACACGCGAGCTTGTCAAATCTCTTTATATTTTTTAGAGCTACAGAAATTCAGGCATGTTGCTCTTTTATCTGCTCTTCGCTTCGCTTTTCTGCTTCTGATGCTGATTTCATTACCTTATTTAAGTTCTAGGTTGAACTATTCAATGGTTTTGTCTTATACATTATGTAATACCAAATGGTCCTGTTCCTATTTACTCCTATATATACGGTGTGATACTAAATGTTTAAACAGCTAAAATTCTTAATTTACTCGGGTTCGCGTTAGGGATAGCAGCGGAAAGCCCACAGTCCTGCCTTTTGCGGGGCGAGGACTTGTAGCGAATAGCCCGACCGTTTATAATAAAGAGAGGCTATTACCTTTTGGGATAATAGCCTCTTTTTATTATAAACGGTAACGCCCAGATGAAAATCTAATCGAAACGTATGGCTTTGACTGGGGAAATTTTAGTTATTATATAGGAAGGAATTAATAATACTAGGAAACAAACGGTCACAGTGAGCAGGTTTAATAGAAGTATGTATCCCCAGTTTAGATACACCGGCGCTTGATTGACGTAATAGTTCTCTGGTGGAAGTTTAATTATACCAAATTGTTGTTGAATTAATAATAATGAGATACCGATCAGGTTTCCCCAGAAAAGCCCTCTTACTATAAGATAAAAGGCGTTGTAAAGAAATATTTTTCGGACTAACCAATTATTCGCTCCTAATGCTTTTAGGATTCCTATCATTTGTGTTCGCTCAAGAATCAAGACTAGTAAAGCTACGACCATGTTGATTGTGGCAACAAGAATCATAACAACTAATATAACGATGATGTTGAAATCGAATAATTGAAGCCATTCGAATATGTAGCTGTACTTCTCGATTATAGTTTTACTATCCAATGTTGATGCCGTTTGTGCATAGACTTGTTCTCCGGTAGATTCGATTGTATTAAAGTCATCAACAAAAACCTCAAAAGCGCCTATTTGATCCGGAGCCCATTTATTGATACGTTGCATGTGACGAATGTCACCTATTATATATGTAGCGTCGAATTCTTGAAAACCAGAATTGAAAATCCCAACAACATCAAAATTCCGCAGGTTATACCCTTTCTCTTTCATGAAGAAAGTATTGAATGCATCACCTACTTTCAAATTCAACCTGTTTGCAATAAACTGAGAAATCACAACTTCTTCGTTCAAATCACCTTTATTATTTGGAATTCTACCTTCAACAATGTATTCCTTTATATTGTTCCACTTATAATCAGTACCCACACCTTTGAAGATAATTCCTTCGAAAGCGGTTTCGGTTCTAATGATTCCAGCTTTACTGGCGATGGCCTGAATATGCTCCACTCCAGAAACTGATGTAAACTTTGGATAAAAATCCTGTTTTTTAGAAATTGGCACCAAGGTGACTTCGGATTGATTGTTGTCGTAATTCGAAATAATGATATGTCCATTGAACGCCGAAACTTTCTCGCGGATTTTTTGCTGCAGTCCAATTCCCGTTGCTACTGAAACAATCATCATAATCATACCAATAGCAATTGCCGAAATAGCGATTTTTATAATTGGCGCAGAAATGCTACTTTTATAATCTTTAGCAGTAATGAGACGTTTGGCGATGAAATATTCTAGATTCAATTTGATTGTGTTTCTAATTTGGATTTGCTACGCCAGTTTGCGTTGCTAAAGCCAAAAATACGGCTAAAACACGAATTACACTAATTGACATTAATTTTATTTGAACCTCTATATGACTCCATTTCTTAAAATATCACTTCAGTTTATATTTTTCACCATTATTTCAACATCCTGTTCTGCGAGGAAAACAGCTGTTCAAAAAAATGTAAAATCAGTTTTAGAAAAAACTGATGACAGTCTAAAAATAGAAATAAAAACTGGAGCTGATAATTATAGCGCCTACTTACCATTATTAAAGGATAAGAAAATTGGAATTGCAACCAATCAAACCGGTATTCTCTCTAATAAAATTCATCTAGTCGATTTTCTTTTAGAAAAAAACATAACCATCCAGAAAATCTTTGCGCCTGAACACGGTTTTCGTGGCACGGCTGATGCGGGAGAACATGTAGTTGACGGAAAAGATTCTAAAACCGGGCTTTCTATTATTTCTCTTTATGGCGACAATAAAAAACCAAAATCAGAGCAACTCGCAGGGATCGACATCATGGTTTTTGATTTGCAAGACGTAGGCGCACGATTTTACACGTATATCTCTTCGTTACATTATATAACGGAAGCTTGTGCCGAAAATAACATTCCACTTTTAATTCTTGACCGACCAAATCCTAACGGAAGTATTATCGACGGTCCAATTCTTGAAAAGGAACACAGCAGTTTTGTGGGAATGCATCCAATTCCTTTGCTTCATGGAATGACAATTGGCGAATATGCAAAAATGATTAATGGTGAGAAATGGCTAAAAAATAAAGTTTCATGTCAATTGACCGTAATTCCCTGTATAAATTACAATCGAAAAATGGATTACAGTTTACCCGTAAAGCCTTCGCCAAATCTTCCGAACGAACAATCAGTGAATCTTTATGCGAGTTTATGCCTGTTTGAAGGTACGAATGTAAGTGTGGGGCGAGGAACGGAAAAACAGTTTCAAATTTATGGCTCTCCTTATTTACCGAAAAGTAGCTTTAGTTTTACTCCAAAACCAAATTTTGGCGCACAAAACCCTGTTTACAATGGTATCGAATGTTACGGAGAAGATTTATCAACGGCTACAAAAGTAAATCGACTGGAATTAAAATGGTTGATTAAAGCCTACCATGCAACAAAGGACCAATCAAAATTCTTCAATACTTTTTTTACAAAGCTTGCAGGAACAAAAAAATTACAACTACAAATAGAAACTGGAATTTCGGAAACAGAAATAAGAGAAAGCTGGAATAAAGGCTTGGTTGAATTTAAAGAAATGAGATCGAAATATTTGATATATTAATGCTTATCCCAGCCGTCTCATGAGGAGAGGGAGACGAGATGAAATATTTTAAAGAGGCAATTTCTTTTTCATTTCCTCTACAATGTTAAAAGCAGCGGGACAGATTGCAACGTTTTTCAATGTTAATTCCGTTATTTGTTGAAACTTTTTTCTGTCCGTATGCGGAAATTCTCTGCACGCTTTTGGGCGAACATCATAAATCATACATGCATTTTCATTATCCAGAAAAGTACACGGCACACTTTGCAACACATAATCCCTGTCTTCGTCAATGTGAAGATATTGCTCAATAAACTGTTGTGGTTTTTGACGCAAATATTTTGAAACACGTTCAATATCGGCATCAGTGAATAATGGTCCGGTAGTTTTACAGCAATTCGCACACTTTAAACAATCCATTTTCTTAAATTCGGCGTCGTGTAAATCCTGCATCACGTAATCTAAATTCTTTGGCGTCTTCTTTTTCAGCTTATCGAAATACTTTTTATTTTCGATATGCCTATCTTTGGCTTCTTTAGGAAGATTGTTTAAAATATTGTTCATTAGTCGGTTTGTTTTTTCGGTTATTCGATAAAACATCTGGCGAAATTACTTAAAACAAATTAACAAATTACCAAATTAACACATCAACTATAATGAAAGACCTTTTTGGCAGAGCCATACTTGATTTTCAGACCAATAATTCACCCGAAGATTTAATCACTGAAACTACGATTTCAGAAGAAGATGAAATGAGTGTTGCCTACTTGTTTCGCTCATATGCCGAAATGCCGCAACTGGAGCAAAAAGCGTTACAACTCGCCAAAGGAAAAATTCTGGATGTAGGATGTGGCGCAGGAAGCCACAGCTTGTCTTTACAAAACCAACGCGATTTAGATGTCACTTCTATCGACATTTCTCCAAATGCTATTCAAGCGTGTACGCTTCGCGGGCTTTTAAAAGCAAAGGTCCAGGATGTGATGACTTTAGAAAATGAAAAATACGATACCATTTTATTATTAATGAATGGTGCAGGAATGTGCGGCAAACTAAAAAATATACCAAAATTTCTTTTAAAACTAAAATCATTATTAAATCCTGGCGGACAAATTCTACTGGACAGTTCTGATATCATTTATATGTTTGATGATGATGAAGACGGCGGAAAGTGGATTCCTTCGCAAAATGAATATTATGGCGAAACCGTTTTTAAGATCTCTTACAAAGGCGAAAAGGAAAAACCATTTGAGTGGATGTTCATTGATTATAACACTTTGCAAAATGCAGCTTTAGATAATGGATTTAAATGTGAACTGCTTCTAGAAGGAGAACACTTTGATTATTTGGCAAAGCTGTCTATTTAACACCCAGAAGGAAGTGCTGCTTCTTATAATAAAAGATAAAC
Organism: Flavobacterium caseinilyticum; assembly: GCF_004349085.1. Classification (GTDB taxonomy): domain Bacteria; phylum Bacteroidota; class Bacteroidia; order Flavobacteriales; family Flavobacteriaceae; genus Flavobacterium; species Flavobacterium caseinilyticum. The sequence goes on from NZ_SMFM01000003.1 coordinate 5,121, forward strand.
CTCAAATAGCAATTGCTTTTTGAGGTTTTTAAGTTTTAAGGGATATTTAAATATTTATGGGTTTGTAAAGAGACACGCCATTTTGGATTGTTCATTACATAATCTACAATTAGCGGTGTCATTTCTTCTTTTTTACTCCATTCTGGTTGAAGGAATAAAATTGCATTTGGATTTACCTTTTCAGCTTGTTCTTCGGCAAAAATGAAATCATGCTTATTATAAATGATTACTTTCAACTCATGTGCATTGTCATAAACGGTTTCCGTTGGAAGCTTATTTTTCTTTGGAGACAAACAAATCCAATCCCAAGTTCCCGTAAGCGGATATGCTCCAGAAGTTTCAATATGTACTTTTCTATTATTTTCTTTAAGCTTTTGTGTGAGCAAACTCATGTCCCACATCAATGGCTCACCGCCAGTAATCACAACTGTTTCTGAATACTTAGTCGCATTGGTAACAATCTGTTCAATTCCTGTAGGCGGATGTAATTCAGCATTCCAACTCTCTTTAACATCGCACCAGTGACAACCTACATCACATCCGCCAATTCTAATAAAATATGCTGCCGTTCCAGTATGAAATCCTTCTCCTTGAATAGTGTAAAACTCTTCCATCAGTGGAAGCATCGCGCCTTTATTAACTTCTAACTGTACTTCTTTTGATAACATTCTTTAATTTTAAAGTGCAAAGATAGTTAATTTGAAAAGGAGATAAATTGAAAACAGTTACTAATGTGCTAAACTTTTACAGAATTGAATTGCTGACAAGTACATTCTTTTATAAGCTCAAAAAATAAATTGCAGATAATTAAATATAAATATTCAAATGTAAAAACAAAAAAAAACCGATAGCCATAAGGATATCGGTTTTTATTAGTGAAAAAATGTATTATTTTAGAATTTTAATAGACTCAGCAGCGTAACTATTAGCTGGATCTAATGCTAGTGTTTTTTTGAAATACTCAATAGCTTTAAGCTTGTCAGTATTAGCAAAACTTGCCGCCATATTATTGTAAGATTCAATAATTTTAGCTTTTACTGCAGGTTTTGCAGCTTCCTCAGCTCCTAATTCCATAGTTTTTGCAACATACGCTTCATAGTTCTGAACCATCGCATCATCTTTTTCAAGTAATCTATTAGTTCTTGCTTTGTATAAATATGCCTCTAAATAAGTAGGCGAAGCCACTAATACTTTATCAAATGCAGCATCTGCTTTTTGTAAAGCTATAGCGTCAACCTTTGCTCCTTTTTCTTTATTAACATTTGCATAATAATTTGCTAAACCGTAATATACATTATCATCAAGAAAACTTGTAGATTCTGGTGTATTTGCACCAAATTCAAACATAACAGCAGATTCGGTGTATAATTTCTGAGTAAATAATTGTTTCCCAACTTCGCTCAACTCTTGTACTGCCAAAGGCTCCATGTCAATTGCCTTTTTGATATCAACCAAACCTGAACTGAAAGCAACTGGATCAATTGATAAACCATCAGCACTTGTTCCTTTTTTGATTTTTGTCAATCCTAAATATAAATAATCTAATGCAATCGGTTTATTCGCTGGAGCATTAATAAAACTTTCCAATGATTTAATCGCAACATCCACATTTCCATTTTTGTAAGCAGCGTAACCTAAATAACGGTATATTCGAGGATTAACTTTATCCAATTCTATCATTTTGTTCGCTTCAGCTTCGAGAGCCACATAATCTTCCATTAAAATAAGAAAATCAGCACGACGCATTCTAGAATTAATAGAATAGTCCGTTAATGACATGTATTTATCATAATATCCCATTGCAATTTTATAATTTGCTGCAGCTTGCGACGGTTTATTACGTGCTATCTTATAATAGGTTTCAGCTAATTCTCTATATACTGGACCATAATTAGGATTTATAGCAATTACTTCGTTGTAAGCTTTTGAAGCTTCATCATACGATTTAGCACCTTTCAACAAAACACCTAGTTGCATTTTAGCCCTCAATAAAGAACTATCTAATTGAAAAGCACTTCTATACGCTACATACGCTTCATTTTGTTTTCCATCACCATAATAAGCGTCTCCCAATGCAAGTTGTAATTGCGCATCCTGAGAATTATTAATTGCTGCTCGAGTTAGTATTGCGATAGCGCTTTTATAATCCGGCTTATTTGCATTCATATATGCTCTAGCGATGTAAACAAATTCTTGCACATCTTTCTTCTTCATGTCTTTTGATGCCAATGCAAACTTAGCTTGTGCGCCAGTAACATCATTTTTATCTAAGTCCATTTGACCTAAACCAATGTAATTCAGTTTTGCTCCATCAGAAGCGCTTAATCCTTCTTGAAAATAAATCTTTGCAGAATCTTCCACACTTTGATTAAGATATACATTTCCCAGAGTAAAATAAGCAGTACCATTTGAAGGTTTTGCTTTTATAATTGATTTTAAAATGGTTTTAGCACTTTCAAACTGTTCTGCATCGATTGCTTTTCTAGCTTGATTAATATCCTGTGCTTGGGCTGTAAAAGCAGAAGCCATTATGGCAACGCTAAAAGTTGTAAGTTTATTCATTTTCATCGTAGTTAATTTATTTTTCATTATTTTTTATCCCGGTAATAATAAATTTCCTTCCAGGAATGCGTATTGGTAGAAGCCCCGATTTTAATATTATTCTTTGTCCAATATCTCCAGCAACAAATGAAGCAAACCCCATTCCTAATCCTGAAAATCCTTGACAATTTACTATATACAAATCGCGTGCCAAAGGGTATTTCTTTTCAGCAATATCATTTTGAGAAGGGAGATAATAAGAGTCGCCTGTTAGCCCTTTGACATGCAAAACATTTAGATCTTTTACATATTTTTGCATATCCGGTGAAGCTTGAGATAGCCAATTAACTCCTACAACGCCGATCAATCCATCATTTTGAGAAACATGTTTTATAACTTCCTCATTTGTTTTAAACGAAAAAATACCTTTATTTCGAACTGCTGTAATGCCAGCCAAATCATTCAAATAACGTAATGTACTGGAATTTAAATTGTCAAAAACAAGACCTTTAATTGATGGGACATCCTTGCCTTGCATGAAATCAACAACATCTTTCAAAGCTACCAACGTATCATTGTTTCTTTTATTAGATACAAAAGCTATAGCGTCAGTTGCGAAAGGAGTTATCTTAGGTGTTATCTTTCTTTGCTTAAAAACATTGAGTTCTTCTTCGGTTAAATTTCTAGATAATATGGCTACTCCTCCTTTAGCATTAAAAAGTGAATTAATCGTCTCCGACTCTGATTTTGATATTAGCGTAATTTTTGCATCATATTTACTTTCAAAAACTGCCACCTGGTCATCAATGATTGGTTTTAAAGTTTCATCTACGTAAATAGAAATAGCTCCTTTTAAAATAGTTTCTTCTTCCTTATCATCTTTCTTTTCATTACAAGAAAAAACTAGTAATACTGAAATTAATAGTAACAAAGCTGGTAGTTTAGACGTAATTTTCATAATTTAATAGTAATTATCATTTATAATTCTAAAGAATCGAAAGGATGCATATACAATCAAAATGACCCCAAAAGCAACTCTATAGATCTGTCCCATTTCCAAAGGGAAATTCTTCATAAATATTATAAAAAGACCTAAAACAAAATATAATAAAAAAAAGAAAATTCCTAAAACAAGAAGAAATCGCTCTCTAAGCGATTTCTTCTTAATATTGTTAAGTACGTTCTTCAACATTAGTCAGCTGATTGAATAGTAATTGGTAAAGAATAAAGAACCCTTACTGGTTTACCGTTTTGTATTCCTGGTGACCATCTTGGTGACTTTTTCAAAACACGTATAGCTTCTTTTCCTGTACCATAACCAATATCTCTAATCACTTTAATATCGGTCAAAGAACCATCTTTTTCAACAACAAAAGTAACGTAAACTTTACCTTTTAATCCTTCTTCTTCAGGAGTTTGGTAGTTGCTACCAACAAACTTGTAAAATTTATCGATTCCCCCTGGAAAATCAGGTTTTACCTCAATACCCGCAGTGTTATATATCTGGTTATCAACCTCTTCAACAACTGCTGCCTTTCCAGTACCAACTGGCTCAACTGTTAAAACAGCATCTGGATCTCCTTTTATGGTTTCGGCACCTACCTTCTTGTCTTTAATTTCAACAATTTTTGGTGGCTCTTCGGTCACTTCCTCAGCTTTGGCAACAACCGGCTTCACAAACTTAACTTGATCCACTTTTGGCGGCGGAGGTGGTGGTGGCGGCACATTCAATTTTGGCTTTTCTTCCTTTGGAGGTAATTTTATGGCAGTGATCTTGATATCCCTATCAACCTCTTGCTCCTCACCTTCAGGCAATAAGTTTATGATAAGCGGAGCGGCCACAGCAAGACTAAAAAATACACCACCAATTATAAGTGCTTTAATAGTAGTTTTTCTGTTTGACTGTCTTAATTCATAAGCTCCATAAACCTTATTACGCCCCTCGAATACGATATCAAGCCATTGGTTTTTTAATATGTCTAATTTCATTTTTCTTAATTATTAGGTTATTAGGAAACAAGATTATTACTGCTTTCCTTCTAACAATTTTTGTTCTTCAGGAGAATATTCAGGAACGATGGCGTAATTACCAAAATCTCCTACCCCAACAATTGCCATTTCATCAAGTATGTCAACTAAATTCTTGTAATTAGATTTTTTACTAGGCTTGATGATTACAATTAAACCATTCTTAGGCTTTCCTAATGCTGCAGAATAAGCTAAAACTGATTTTTGTCTAGACAAAAGTTCTTTACGTATACCATCTTTCCCGAAAGCAATATCTTTCGGACCTGCAATTGGCGCATTTAACAATCCGACATAATAAACCAACTTATCATCTTTACCTAACATAATTGTCATAGTACGATTCTCGTCAACTTTCATGTCAACATTGTCCTTGTTTGGGTCTTTATCTGGCAACGCCAAACTCATCGATTGAGGTTTAGACAAAGTGGTAGTCAACATAAAAAATGTAATCAATAAAAAAGCTAAATCAACCATAGCAGTCAAATCTACCTTAGCATTTGATTTTTTACTTCTTACTTTCCCACCTTTTTTGCCTCCACCGTCACCGGTATTTAATTCAGCCATTTTAGTGTATTTTTTTTATTAAAAATCTTTTCCTCTCAAACCAGTAACCAAACTAAAGCTATTGATTTTTTGCTCTTGTAAAACATCCATCACTTTTTTAATAGCTGGATACTCTTCTTTTGCATCTCCTTTAATAGCGACTTGCAATTCCTTGTCATTGATTTCTATATTCGCTATACGCGCATTATAGATCCACTCTTTTAATTGATTGTCAAGCGAATCAATTGGAATACCAGGCTGACCTGCTTTACTCCTATCAGCTGCTTTCATATCAATGATTTGTTTCAAATTAAGAAGTGGCACACCAAAATCATCCATCATTGAAAAAGTTGCCTTATCACTATCTGAAAAATTCACATTGTATTTCTCACCCATTAACTCTAACGTTCTCATACGAACTTCTCTGCCTTTCAAATCAAAAAACACTTTTCCTTTACCCACAGTTAAAGTAGCTAAATCCGTTTCAGGTAATTTAGTCTGAACTGTTGATGTAGGTGTATCTACAGGAAGTGCTTCCGGTATCTTGGCTGTTGAAGTCATTACAAAGAAAGTAAGCAAAAGGAATGCGACATCACACATAGCGGTCATATCTGTAGAGCCCGGATTTTTATTTATTTTTATTTTAGCCATTCTTTTTGTTTTTTATTTGATAATAACATCAACAAGATTACTGCTTCAAACTCCCTCTAAATCTTCTGTAAGAGTTCACAATTGAAACCGCAGCCTCATCGATTGAGTATGTCAAATCATCTATTTTAGAAGTAAAGAAATTATAAGAGATAATTGCTACTGCTGAAGTTCCAATACCAGTTGCAGTATTAATCAATGCTTCAGAAATACCAGCTGCAAGTGCCGCTTGATCAGGAGTACCAGCCGCTGCTAATGCACCAAACGCTTTAATCATACCCGCTACTGTTCCTAATAATCCAACAAGAGTTCCTAAAGATACTAATGAAGAGATGATAGTCATGTTTTTTTGCAACATTGGCATTTCTAGTGAAGTTGCCTCTTCAATTTCTTTGTGAATAGTCTCTGCTGCTTCCTCACTATTAAATCCTTCTTTTTTCACTGCTTGGTATTTTACCAATGCAGATTTAATTGCATTTGCAACAGATCCTTGTTGTTTGTCACATGAAACGATAGCTTCATCAATTTCTCCTGCTTTGATGCTCGCTTGTATCTTAGCCATAAACACATCTAACTTAGTCTTTCCAGCTGCTTTAGAGATTACAAAATATCTTTCAATTGAAAAAACAAGAACCATTAACAACATTCCTAGTAATACGGGAACAACTGCTCCACCATGATAAACTTGACCTAATGTGTTTATCGGAGTCCCTGTTTCAATGTTACCTCCCTCAAAGTTTGCAGGATTCCCCATCACGAATTTCCAAATCACCACACCAACACCAATACAGGCAGCAATAATCAATCCTGAAACCATTCCTCCTCCGTTTGCTGTTTTTTCTTTTTTAACGTTTGCCATTTTTTTTTTAATTTTAATAGTTTTAAATAAATTATCTTAGTTATATTAAACTTGTAGTGGAGCAAATTTATATTTTTAGTTCAAATAAAAAAACTTTTTTTTATTTAATTATTATTAAATTAATTTTAAAAACATATTTATGATTGAATGGCTTGCATTTCTGTAAGTTTACATAAAAGAAAACACTGTTTTACACAAAATACCATATTTTTTTAAGAATAATTAACACAATATATCAATAACAAGCTAATTAGCCAGAAAATGGTTATTTTGTCATATTAACAATTAATAAGCAGGAAAACTGCAATATCCATTACAATTACCCATTAGAGAAAAAAAATAATATCTTGCATATGTTTTAAATACAACTTGATTATGAGCAAAAAAGAAGATTTCGCGAAACATATTACTGAAGGATACTCTAGTAAAGGAGAAAGTATTACTTTGGGCGGAGCCATTTTAGACGGAGAAGCCTTGCTAGATGCTCATGTAAAAATCCCATTAAAAACCTTGAACCGTCATGGTTTGATCGCCGGAGCTACCGGAACCGGGAAAACAAAAACCATTCAAGTTCTTTCTGAACAATTATCAAGTTTTGGCATTCCAGTCTTAATGATGGATATTAAAGGTGATTTTAGCGGCATCGCAAAAGAAGGTGAGGAAAAACCATTTATAACGGAACGCCACGCTAAAATCAACATCCCTTACTCCACAGCTAGTTTTCCCGTTGAAATCTTAACTTTGTCTGAACAAAACGGAGTACGTCTTCGTGCAACAATATCAGAGTTTGGACCTGTATTATTCTCCAGAATTCTAAATTTAAACGATACTCAATCCGGAGTAATTTCTGTTATTTTTAAATATTGTGATGACAATAAAATGCCTTTGTTGGATTTAAAGGACATCAAAAAAGTAATCAATTACATTACCGAAGAAGGAAAAGACGAAATTGAAGAACATTATGGAAAAATTTCCACATCTACTACTGGAACTATTCTCAGAAAAATAATTGAACTCGAACAACAAGGAGCTGATTTGTTTTTTGGAGAAATGTCTTTTGATGTAGAGGATTTAATGCGCATCGATGAGAACGGAAAAGGCTATATCAACATTCTGCGACTTACTGACATTCAAGACAAACCTAAGTTATTCTCGACCTTTATGTTGAGTTTATTAGCTGAAATTTACCAGCAAATGCCCGAAAAAGGAGATTCTGACCAACCAGAATTGGTAATCTTTATTGACGAAGCTCATCTAATTTTCAACGAAGCAAGTAAAACCTTATTAGAACAAATTGAAACCATTGTAAAATTAATTCGCTCGAAGGGTATCGGGATTTATTTCATCACACAAAACCCGATGGATATTCCAAGTGGCGTATTGGCACAATTAGGTTTAAAAATACAACATGCTTTAAGAGCTTTTACAGCCAATGACCGAAAAGCCATTAAACAAACCGCTGATAATTACCCAACGTCCGATTATTACAAAACGGATGAAATCCTGACCAGCCTTGGAATTGGAGAAGCTCTCGTTACTGCATTAAACGAAAAAGGGATTCCTACGCCACTTGCAGCAACAATGATGCGTGCCCCGATGAGCAGAATGGATATATTGACGGAAAGCGAAATTCAGGAAATCAACAATAAATCAAAACTCGTAAAAAAATACAGTGAACTGATTGATCGCGAAAGCGCTTACGAGATGCTAAATAAAAAAATCACCAATATTGAGGAAGAAGCTGCAGAAAAAGTACAGCAAAAAGCACCAGAAAAAAAACAAAGTAGTGATCCTAGTACCGCAAGCGTAGTAGGGAAATCAGTTTTAAAAGTACTTACAAGCGCCACGTTCATCAGAGGCGCTTTTGGTGTATTATCAAAAATGTTTAAAAAATAAAATCAGTTATGAAAAAATATTTTATTCAAAATAGTCCCTTCGTTGTTCCCACTACCGATGGTAAATTAATCGAAGAACATCACGGAAAGGCTTCAACAAATAATGCGGAAATCTCCATCGCTCATATGGTTGCACCACCTAAATGGAGTGAACCATTTCAAACTCCTGAATTTGAAGAGTACACCTATATAATTAAAGGTAAAAAGCAATTTATCATTGACGATGAAACTATCGTACTGGAAGCAGGGCAATCCATACAAATCGAGAAGAATACACGGGTTCAATATTCCAATCCTTTTGACGAACCTTGTGAATATATTGCGATTTGCAAACCAGCTTTCGATTTTACCAAAGTACATCGCGAGGAATAAGCAACAATACACGGAAAACATTATTGATATATAAAGCTAGCAACTTCTGAATAATTATCCCAAAAGCTCTAGGATTTTATTTTCAACAGCTTCTGAATCCCATATTTCAGTAATGTTTTCCATTTTCAAGACTTCTTCCATGATGGCGTTTTGATAATCTCCTATCGCTAAAGCTTCTGCATACGGACGGTCACTAAAAGTAACGCGACTGTATAAAGGAATCCATTTTTCAGGATGCTTATCTGAGAATGATTTTTCAATTTTCTTTTGCAAAAGGAAATTTTCATCAGCTGTCTTGGAACTCATTTCCAAAAAATTACGATACGAAAGTTCCGCAATCGCATCCGCATTTGGTTTACGTGATTTTTGGTATTCCGAGAAAATCGATTTCCAATCGTCACCATATTTTTCCATCATTTCATAAAGCACCGAAATATCTTCAAAACCAGCATTCATTCCTTGTCCATAAAAAGGAACAATTGCATGACTGGCATCTCCAATAAGTGCGATTTTATCCTCATAAGTCCACGGATAACATTTCATTGTTACTAATGTACTTGTTGGATTCTTAAAGAAATCTTCCGCAAGTTTTGGAATTACATCAATAGTATCCGGTAAGTTTTTTTCGAAAAAAGCCTCCACTAATTTTATGTCATTTAAGGATGCAAAAGAATTTTCTCCTTCAAAAGGCATAAACAAAGTACAGGTAAAACTTCCGTCTAAATTAGGCAACGCAATCAACATGTATTCACCGCGAGGCCAAATGTGAAATGAATTTTTATCTAATTTATGTGTTCCGTCAGCATTTGCAGGAATATTTAACTCCTTGTAACCAATAGGCAAAAATTCTTGTGAGTAGTCAAACATGCTTTGGCGTTGCATGCGGTGACGAATCCTTGAAAAAGCACCGTCAGCACCAAAAACCATATCGTATTTTTTATCTTCCCAAGCACCACGTTCTGTTTCACCAATATGAAGGGTTGCATCATCAAGTGAAACATCCCATATTTTTTGTTCAAAAAAGAATTCTGCTCCGGCAGCTTCCGCCAAATCAATCATTTTCCTATTCAAAATCCCTCTGGATATCGAGTAAATAGATTCACCTTCCTGACCGTAGTTTTGAAAATTGAATTTATCGACTAGGTGAATCGCACGCTTTTCCATAGGAATCGCAATTTTACGAACCTCGTTTCCTATTCCTACTCCATCCAAAGCTTTCCATCCGCGATTAGACATCGCTAAATTAATGGAACGACCAGAAAATTGTATTTTTCGAATATCAGGACTTCTATCGTAAACATGAACCGTATGACCTGCTTTACGAAGATAAATAGCCAATAAAGATCCAACTAATCCTGAACCTACAACCGCTATTTTTATGGGAGTTTGCATTATTTTTTTATAAAAAGTTAAGCAAAATTACTGATTTATTATTTTAGGCTCTTTAAAAAGAATCATTTTTTACGGGGAATAAAAACCAATTTTGTTGAAGTTCTAACAATCTCCTCTTTATTGAGCATCATTCTTCTGAATTTACCGGCATTATATAACTCTGCCTGATCGCTATAATGAGCACTCAACGGATTACCGGATTGTCCCGTAGGCAATATACTCCAGCTATTTTCTATGTCCGAAAAATCAATAATTCTTCTGGTTGACGGACCTCCTTTTACGACGTAATTCCCATCATCCGTAAAATCAAAAAACAGATTATTAATTACTTCCGTAGAACCAGAAACTTCAAAAGGACCAACATTAAAGATACTTCTTAAAGCCGCTACTTTCCCCAACGGATGCTGATGTTCTAAAGTGTGTACTTTATTCCAAGTCCAATCCGAAACTGTATTTCCCAATTGGTTTTCTAGAGCTGCAACGGATTCTTTGAATGATTTTGAGACAATTTGACTTCTTGTTTCTTTCTCATTTTTGGTATTGATGTTATCCCACCAAAGCGATTTTTCATTCGTGATTTGTTTCGCTATAATTTGCTTCATGATGTGCGTTCCTAAAAACATTTTGAAATTTTCAGCACCAAGCTCATCTTCAAAAGTATTTTTTAGATAATTAAAAATCCATTTATTATAAATAGTAGGAGCTACATCGCTCAGATTATTAGAACCTTTCCAATCTTTTAAAATACTAATAACTTGTTTTTCATTTTCCGAAAGGGATGCCTGATCTACATTTGATATTAAATTCTTCACCACTTTTGGAGCCACGGAAGAAGTATTATCAAAAATCATTTTCCCAACCGAAGCTATATCCCAATCTGATTTTGGATTCAATAATTGCGTGATTCTTTTGGCACGATCTTCTGGAAGATAATAACCCGGATACAAAAATCCGTCAATTGCTTCTGGTTGATTATTAGCAGAATACACGTAATTCCATCGGGGATTCACCGCCGAAGGATTTTTGGAGAAATCCAGAAATTGGTCAATATCATCCTCCCCACTAGCACCATCGAGAATAAAATTCGGATTCACTCCTTCTTTATGCTTGTATAATTTTCCAGTTGCCCACCAAGCTACATTTCCCTTGGCATCGCCATACATTACATTTAACCCTGGTGCTGCAATTAGTGAAACTCCTTTCTGAAAATCTGATTTATTTTTAGCATGTGAAAGCGCATATACTGCATCAAGAATTTGAATGGGTTGCTGTGTATAAATCCAAGACATCGAAACAGGTTTGTCTTGCTGTAAACCATCTATCAAATCGTTCATTACAGGACCGTGGCGCGTCACTTTTACGTTCAAAACTACATCTGCTGAATCTTTTACTTTGATTGTTTTTTTTCGAATTTCATATGCACTTAAGCCAGTTGGTGTCTTATATTCATTGGCATTAGCCGGATTATTCTGCTCTTGGTACAAATCAATATCATCATTTTCAAACATGGTCAAACCATACGCATAATCTCTGTTGTGTCCCAATAACGGATACGGAGTCCCTGCTAAATAACAGCCATACAATTCGAAATCCGGAGTAACAATGTGCGCTTCATACCAAGTTCCAGGTTGTGAAAAACCAATATGAGGATCATTGGCAAAAATAACTTTTCCGTTTTTCGTTTTCTTTGGAGCAATAACCCAACTGTTACTTCCTATAAAAGGCGAAATTGGGGACTGATCCAAAAGCGACGCTACTGATTTTGAAATAGCAGCGTATTCTTGTGGCCTATCTTTGGCATTCTTAATTTTTGTAGTATTGAAGGAACCGTCAATTCCAAAATCCTTCAAATATTCCATTCCATATTTGTTTCGAATATCGGTCAACAACGGATCTGATTTTTGAGCCATTGCAAAACTAAAAGACATGTATCCAAAAATATTATAAACATCTTTAATCGTGAATTTCTCTTTTTTGACGCCCACCAAACTGAACTCTATCGGTGTAGTCCCTTCATCCATGTATTGATTAATGCCTTCCAAATAAGCCATCGTCAATTGGTAACTGGGACTGTTTTTATCCAAACCAGCAATCGCTTTGGCAGAAGCTTCTTCGATTCCCAATCCAGCAAAGAATTTATCGTTTTTCAATGCCACTGAACCAAAAATCTCCGACAATCTTCCCGGGGCAATACGACGCATCAATTCCATTTGCCACAATCTGTCTTGCGCATGCACATATCCCAAGGCCACCATGGCATCTTTTGAAGTAGTCGCATAAATATGAGGAACACCAAATTCATCAAAATAAACGGTGGTTTCATTCTTAATGTTTTTCAAGCGTAACTTGCCATCGTATTTTGGTTTCAAATAATAACCATAAACAAGCATCGTTACCGCTAAAACAACTACTAACGAAAGCAAAACAAGAAGGACTTTTCTAAGTATTTTCATCTTTGGATAAATTGAAAAACAAATATATAGGATTTGGAAGTTATTTAAAACTATTTGTTCCAATGTGTTTATTTGACACCGTAACAAAAAAATGATTGATGAATTTAAAATATTTTGTTTAATTAATTTTATATTTAATTAAACAAAAGTATATTTGTTTCAAATATGACTAAATATGAAACACATTTCAAGAGACGATATTTCTCAAATGGAAAAAATCGAAAGATTAAATTTAATCAATTCCTGCACTGGTTATAAATCGGCTAACTTGCTTGCCACAAAATCCGTTGACGGAAATTCTAATGTTGCTATTTTTAGCAGTGTAACGCATCTGGGAAGCAATCCTGCCATGATTGGATTCATAATGCGTCCAACAACTGTTCCCAGAGACACGTACAAAAACATCAAAGACACCGGATATTTCACAGTAAACCACATTACTGTTGATATGATTGAAGATGCGCACCATACCTCTGCAAATTATGAACTGGGGATTTCCGAATTTGACAAAACCAATCTGGAAGAAGAGTATAAAAACAACATTGAAATTCCATTTGTAAAAGGAAGTCCGGTGCAGTTGTATTGCAAATACGTAAATGAGTATTACATCAAGGAAAATGATACGATTCATGTAATTGCGTCAATCGAAAATTTATTTTTTGAAGAAGAATTAGAACATAAAGATGGCTGGTTACAAATTGACCGAGGCAATGTTGTGGCATTAAATGGTCTTGATGGGTATTGTTTACCCAAATTAGTGGATCGTTTTCAATATGCCCGAAAGGAAATTCCATCCACTTCCTTTTTTAAAAAATAACAAATGAAAAAACTGCGCTTAATCCTTGGCGATCAGCTCAATTCAAAGCATTCTTGGCTTCAGGAAAGTGATGACAACACGATATATGTCTTGGCCGAAATGCGTCAGGAAACGGATTATGTTAAACATCACATCCAAAAAGTAGTGGCCTTTTTTATGTCGATGAGGAATTTTTACACAGCGATAAAAGAAAATGGACATCAAGCAGTCTATTTTCAAATTACCGATGTGGAGAATCCACAAGATTTAGAAAAAATCATTGCCATTTGTATTGAAAAATATAATATTCAAAAATTCGAATACCTATTACCTGATGAATACCGACTGGACCAACAATTAAAAACGATTTGTTCCAATTTAAAAATCGAATCTGAAGCTTTTGACTCGGAACATTTCTATACCACGCGTCACGAAGTTTCTGATTTTTTTGAGGGAAAAAAGTTGTTGCTGATGGAAAATTTTTATCGCAGCATGCGCAAAAAACATCATGTTTTAATGGATGGAAGCACCCCGTTGGGCAACCAATGGAACTTTGATGCTGATAATCGAAAAAAATATAAAGGTGAAGTTCCTGTTCCGGAAGAAAAGAATTTTCATACCAATGTTTCTGAAATTGTTGCCCAAATCAAAGAAGCAGGAATTGTGACTTTTGGAAACATCAATCCAGATAATTTCAGTTGGCCTACTTCGCGTGAGCAATCGTTGGAAGTTTTAGATTATTTCTGTAAAAATCTGTTGAAGCATTTTGGAGATTACGAAGATGCCATGCACACCGATGAAAAATTTCTTTTTCACTCCCGCTTGTCTTTTGCTATGAATAGTAAAATGCTTTCGCCAAAAGAAGTAATCGAGACCGTTATTTCTTTCTATCATGCCAATGAAACAGATATAACTATCTCACAAGTCGAAGGATTCGTAAGACAAATTTTAGGTTGGCGCGAATACATACGAGGAATATATTGGAAAGAAATGCCCAATTATGCTCAAATGAATGTTTTAGAAAATACAAATAAGTTACCTGATTTCTTCTGGACCGGTAAAACAAAAATGAATTGCATGAGCCACGCCATTAATCAGAGCTTAGATGAAGCTTATACCCATCATATTCAGCGTCTCATGGTGATAGGGAATTTTGCGCTACTGACACAAATTCATCCTGATGAAGTAGACGCCTGGTATTTGGGCGTATACATTGATGCCATTGAATGGGTCGAAATGCCCAACACACGAGGCATGTCACAATATGCTGACGGCGGAATAATTGCCACCAAACCCTATGTTTCCTCTGGAAGTTACATTAACAAAATGAGTAATAATTGTGCCAAATGCCATTACAATGTAAAAGAAAAATTTGGTGATAAAGCCTGTCCTTTCAATACGCTTTATTGGAATTTCCTCGATGAGAAAAAAGAGTATTTCAAAGGAAATCAACGCATGGGAATGATGCTGAATTTATTAAAAAAAATTAATCCTGAAGAATTATATAAAATCAAAGTAAAAGCAAACGAAATTATTGACAGCATGGATTCGT
The DNA here is from genome assembly GCF_004349085.1 of Flavobacterium caseinilyticum. Lineage (GTDB taxonomy): Bacteria > Bacteroidota > Bacteroidia > Flavobacteriales > Flavobacteriaceae > Flavobacterium > Flavobacterium caseinilyticum. The sequence goes on from NZ_SMFM01000003.1 coordinate 20,200, forward strand.
ATTAAACCAAAAAAAAGAGTGTTTGAATTCTATATGAATTCAAACACTCTTCAATACCTATAAAATAAATTTATTCTTTTTTACTTCCGTCTATTATTGCACCAGTTCCAGCACCAATTCCAGCACCTGCAACACCACCAATTATAGCTCCTTGCACTTTTTTCTTACTGATAATTGCTCCTGTTGCAGCTCCAACTCCGGCACCAATAACAGCTCCTTTAGCCGTACTACTCCACCCTTTCTTTTTTGTTGTAGTAGAACTTGTAGTTGTTGTGGTAGAACTTGGCGATTGGCGATTAACGACAACAATTTCTTTTTGAGTTGCTATTTTGGCTTCTTGAATTTTAGCCATTTCAATTTGCATTGAATCGATGACTTTTTGTTTTTCGAATTCAACATTCATTGAATCGGCAGTCGCTTCTTTAATGGAATCTACGCTGGCTTGTATTTCTTGCATTTCCATTTTTCCCTGGTTTTTACAAGAAAAAATAACTAGAGCTAATACTGTAATATATAAATATTTCATGGTTGTAAATTTTTAATTTATGATTTTACAAAGTAACATTTAAACCTTTAAATAAAGGTTTAAAATTTAAAGTATTTCTATCAAGAACTCTTTAACGTGCAATTGGCTACTGATTTCCTCTCTAAAATTCGAATCTTTTTCTACTACTTATCGAATACTATGCCAGAGCTACTCTAAAATTCCATTTTTTAGAATCTGACCAAAATTATACATATCTATAAAAGAGGTATATAATGGCACCGGCGCTAGACGAATAACATTAGGTTCACGCCAATCTGTGATGACACCATTTTTCATCAAATAATCGAACAAACTGCGTCCTTCTCCGTGAAGCAAAACTGATAATTGCGAAGCTCTTTCTGATGGACTTGACGGTGTAATGATTTCGAAAGTACTATCTACTTCTTTGTCTATTTCGTGCAGAATAAATTCCAAATAGGAAGTAATTGCATCTCTTTTTTGGATTAGTGCGTCCATTCCAATTTCATCAAACATGTGTACTGATGCTAAATAAGGCGCCAGAGAAAGTACCGGAAGATTACTAATTTGCCAACCATCAGCTCCATGAATAGGATCAAAAGTTTGTTCCATCTTGAAACGACGTTCTTTATTATGTCCCCACCAACCAGCAAATCTTGGAAGCTCTGAATTGTTGTGGTGTTTTTCGTGAATGAAACATCCTGAAGCATTTCCAGGACCTGAATTCATGTATTTATAACTGCACCATGCCGCAAAATCCACATTCCAATCGTGTAATTCCAATTTTACATTTCCTGCAGCATGCGCTAAATCCCATCCCACATAAGCTCCGGCTTTATGACCAGCTGCTGTTATGGTTTTCATATCAAAAACTTGTCCGGTGTAGTAATTCACTCCACCAATTAAAACCAAAGCCAACTCATCACCGACTTCTTCAATTTTAGCCAAAACATCTTCCAAGCGAATGTTGTGTTCACCTTCGCGACGCTTGATTTCCACAATTGCATCTTCTGGTTTTATCCCGAAGTTTCGGGAATGAAAATGAACCTGACTTTGAAACATGTATTGATCAGACGGAAATGCTTTTTCCTCGCAAATAATTTTATATCTAGTCTTTGTTGGTCGGTAAAAAGAAACCATCAATAAATGAAGATTTACTGTTAAGGTGTTCATCACCGTAACCTCACTTGGAAGTGCACCCACAATTTTACTCAAAGGATTTGCAAATCGTTCGTGGTAATCCCACCAAGGTTTTTCACTGTAAAAATGTCCTTCAACGGCGAGGTTTGCCCAGTCATTCATCACCTCATCTACATACGTTTTTGTTCGTTTTGGTTGTAATCCCAAAGAATTTCCAGTGAAATAAATCACCTTTTTTCCATTTACCTGCGGGAAAATAAACTCGTCTTGGTATTTATGTAATTGATCTTGTGAATCGAGATTTTTAGCAAATTCAAGGGTATTTTCGAATATCATGATTTGTATTTTGATTTGTAAAAGTAGTAAAAAATGACCGATAGATAAAAGACTTTTAGGTGATTGATAACTCCCAAAAGCGTTAAAATTCCGGATAAGAAAAAATAGTTCCCAATTTCTGTGCGGACTCATTATTATCAGATTAAAATAAGGTATAGTCCCTACGGGACAATTTTCATATTTCGAACTATCGTACTACCAACACATAACCTTTATAAGGTAAGCTCCGTTAGGAGCAAAATATTGGTAGCAAATAAAATAGGCACATCGCTAAAAATTGTCCCGTAGGGACTATGTATATTAGGTTTTATCAATTTAAAAAAAATTATCACACAACAATGATACGCAATTAATAATCAACTCATTATTTGACTATATTTGATTGAATTTAATATTTATTGCTATGCTTAAAAACAGTTTAAACGTTATTATAATTGCCGTTGCAGTGGTAATTTCTTCATATTTATTTTCGAATGCTTTTCAGAATCGAAATAAAAGTAACGATACGATAAGTGTTACTGGCTCGGGTAAGAAGGATTTCGTTTCGGATTTGATTGTTTGGAGCGGCTCATTTTCTAAAAAAAGCATGACTTTGAAAGAAGCTTACGCAGCGCTTGATGCTGACAGAGAAAAAATAAAAAGTTATTTATCAGGCAAAGGAATTGCACCCAATGAAATGGTTTTTTCAGCAGTGAATTTTAATAAGGATTTTGAAACTACCTTTAATGAAAACGGAACTACAAGACAGCAAATATTCACTGGATTTACTTTAACTCAAAGTGTAAGCATTCAATCTAAGGAAGTAAATAAAATTGAGGAATTATCAAGACAATCCAGTGAATTGATTAATTCCGGAGTAGAATTCTATTCAAATCCACCCGAATATTATTACACTAAACTGGCCGAGTTAAAAATAAAAATGATTGCCGAAGCTACCAAAGACGCGAGCATCAGAGCGAAAAGTATTGCTGAAAATGCTGATGCAAGTTTAGGAAATTTAAAAAAATCGGATATGGGAGTTTTTCAAATTACGGGTCAAAACTCATCGGAAGATTTTTCTTATGGCGGTTCATTTAATACGCAATCGAAAAACAAAACGGCTAATATCACGGTTCGACTGGTGTATCAAGTGAATTAGGAATACAAATTTTAATTCATCCCTGATTATTTTGTGTGAGGGATAGAAGCGGCATCCCACGCTTTTTAGCGTGGATACAGCGTATAGCCCGACCCGCTTCTTCAGCGGGACACACACCCTCAAAAAACAAAAAAACTCGCCATTGCTGACGAGATTTTAATATTTAGAATCTGAACTGAATTCAGATTAAATGATTAGCATTGCATCACCATAAGAATAGAATTTGTATTCTTTTTCGATAGCTTCTGCGTATGCTTTTTTCATTAAATCATGACCACAAAATGCGGAAACCATCATTAATAAAGTTGATTTTGGCGTGTGGAAATTAGTAATCATACACGTTGGAATCGTGAAATCATGAGGAGGAAAAACGAATTTGTTTGTCCACCCGTCAAACGGATTCAAGGTGTTTTGTGACGAAACTGAGCTTTCAACGGCACGCATAGAAGTAGTTCCTACGGTACAAATACGTTTCTTTTTAGCTTTGGCTTCATTCACAATATCACAGGCTTCCTGAGTAATTTTTAATTCCTCAGAATCCATTTTGTGTTTTGATAAATCTTCAACCTCAACAGGATTGAAAGTTCCCAAACCTACGTGAAGCGTAACTTCGGCAAATTTGATTCCTTTGATTTCCAGTTTTTTCAATAAGTGCTTCGAGAAGTGCAATCCTGCAGTTGGCGCCGCAACAGCTCCTTCTTCTTTAGCATAAATAGTTTGGTAACGTTCCGCATCTTCCGGAGTTACATCTCTAGAAATGTATTTTGGGATTGGAGTTTCTCCAAGTTCTGTTAATTTATTTCTGAATTCTTCATACGAACCATCGTAAAGGAAACGCAATGTTCTTCCACGAGAAGTGGTATTGTCGATAACCTCAGCCACTAATGAATCGTCATCTCCAAAATATAGTTTGTTACCAATTCTAATTTTACGTGCCGGATCAACTAAAACATCCCAAAGTCTTTGCTCAGAATTCAATTCTCTAAGTAAAAAAACTTCGATTCTAGCTCCCGTTTTTTCTTTATTTCCGTACAAACGAGCTGGAAAAACTTTCGTGTTGTTCAGAATTAAAACATCACCTTCGTCAAAATACTCGATAACATCTTTGAACATTTTATGCTCTATAGTTCCTTTCTTGCGATCAATAACCATTAGACGAGATTCGTCTCTGTTTTCAGCTGGATATTCGGCAAGAAGTTCTTTTGGCAAATCGAATTGAAAATGTGATAATTTCATTTGATATATTTATGAGTTATGAATTATAAGTTACGTCCTTCGTCTGCACTCAGGATGACAACTTTAATCCTAGTTTGCAAATATACGATTGTGAGATAGGCGTTGTCAAGTGTTTTGCTGTTTATTTTTCCTCACCCCAGCCCTCTCCAAAGAAGAGGGAGAAGGAAAACATCTTTTCGCCCAATGAATTGAGGGTATGTTACGAAATTTCGAAACCTAAACTTTTTAAATCATTCCAAAAATCAGGGTATGATTTAGAAACTACTTCCGCGTTTTCGATGATAATTGGCACTTTTATAGCTAATGGTGCAAATGCCATCGCCATACGGTGATCGTTATAAGTCGCAATTTTAACATTAGGATTGATTTGGTTTGAAGCCAGAAGCGTCAAACTATCATTGGTCACCGATATATTCGCTCCCAATTTTGTCAACTCAATTCTAAGTGCTTCAAGTCGGTCCGTTTCTTTAATTTTCAAGGTATGAAGTCCTGTCAGATGGCAACCAATTCCTAATCCAAGGCAAGTAACCACAATGGTTTGGGCGATATCTGGTGTATTATTCAATTCTAAGTTTAAAGTTTCCGGTTTAAAATCAGACTGTTTTACCAACGTCATTTTGTTTCCTTCAAAATGCGTTTCAACACCCATTTGTTTGTAGATTTCAACCAAAGCTGAATCACCTTGCAAACTGGTTTTTTTATAACTATTTAATGAAATAGTAGCATTTTCGGCCAAGGCAGCCAGACTAAAAAAGTATGAAGCAGAACTCCAGTCGGATTCTACGGTCATTACTTTTGATGCTACCTCTTGTTTTGGATAAACCGTAATTACATTTCCTTCGAAACTAGTTTTTATATCCAAATCATTCAACAAAGCCAATGTCATTTTGATATAAGGAACCGAAGTAATTTCACCTACTAAAGTGATTTCGATACCGTTTTCCAGTTTTGGCGCCACTAATAATAATGCCGATATGTATTGACTGCTTACATTGGCAGGAATATTCACTTTAGAAGCAATGATCTTCTGACCTTTGATTCGGATAGGCGGATAACCAACTTCTTTCTCGTAGGAGATTTTCGCACCCAATTGCTCCAAGGCTTCTACCAAAACTTTTATTGGACGCTCGGTCATTCGTTGAGAGCCAGTCAACACAACTTCGCGACCTTCGTTTACAGCAAAATACGCCGTTAAGAACCGCATTGCCGTTCCCGCATGATGAATATCTACAATTTCCTCGTTTCCTTTCAACGCTTTTTGCATGACTTCGCTGTCATCAGAATTAGAAGTATTAGCTAAAGTAATATTGGGGAACAACGCTTGTAATAATAATAATCGGTTGGTTTCGCTTTTTGAACCAGTAATATTTAATTGTGAATTATCAATTGTGAATTGTGAATTCGTACTTAATTTTAAATTCATGTAGCTAATTATGAGTTATGAATTATGAATTATGAGTGGTATAATTCAAGTTCGCAATTTACCAATCCGCATTTATAATTCATAATTTATACTTCACAAATTATTTGAGTTTTTCATTGTTTTTGTGACGGTCTTTGTCTCTAACGGATTTCAAATCCATCTTTTTATCGAAAGCGGCTTGTAAATCGATTCCGGTTTGGTTTGCCAAACACAATACCACAAAAACTACATCGGCTAATTCTTCGCCAAGGTCTTTATTTTTATCGCTTTCTTTTTCAGATTGTTCGCCATAACGGCGGGCAATGATTCGGGCTACTTCCCCTACTTCTTCGGTAAGTTGTGCCATATTAGTTAGTTCGTTAAAGTAACGAACACCGTGTTCTTTAATCCAAGTGTCAACGTCTAGTTGGGAATTTTTTAGGTTCATGGTTCTATTTTTTTAAGTACAATTTTCTCGTTTTGTTTATCAATAATTTTTTGAAAAAAACTTTTTAAATCATCATAATACTCTGCCGACAAAATTGATGCATTTATTTCTTTTGTAATAATAATTTGGATTTTATTGCCTTCTACCTGAGTATTAATTAAAAATAAAATCACATTGTCTTCGGTAGCTATCTTTATTGATTTCGGAATAGATTCAACTAAATAACCCTCAGGAATTTCTAGATTTATGTTGTATTTTTCCTGCTTTGGATACCCAAAATAAATAGGCATTTGCCTTTTCTCCTGAACAAATGGGTTTTTCTTTAACGTAAAAAATAATAGAGGATCAATAAACATTTTACCTCCTATAATTTCACAATGATTTTCTGAGGTAAAAGTAAAAGTTTCTATGACAGGTTTTGACAGATCAGTATCTCTATTTTCTACACTGTAGTCAGTAATCAGTATTCCTTCCAAATTATTTTCTAATTTTTCAAGATAATTTTCTTCATTTTGCCGGGCATTTTTTTCTCTAAAACTATATGCTTCGTAGGCCATTTTTTGAACTCTAAATTTACCTGTAATGTGTCCGAGATTGTTAAATTTTGTCATCAAAGTATAATTTACTTTAGATAGCATAGTTGGCACAAGATTAACCTCTTGAGAAGTTCCGTCTTGTTTAAGGAGTCGTCCGGTCCAGTTTAATACATTCAAAGGCAAAATATTCTGTGTCGTATATTTATGTGTTGCATCTAACAAAATTTGTTTTCCATCAAGATCAGCTGCTGCAATTACATAATTAAAAACTGTTCTATTGGGAAAAGCAGGAACACCATGTTCTACAGTACTTATCAAAACAGGATTGGCATTTATACCCGCTAACTTCAACATTGCTATTAAAATAAAATTTATTTCAGCAACATTTCCTGTTTTGTCCAGATAGGCCTGTTTTACTCCTTTTTCTGTAAAATAACCGTTTTCTTTATTCCAATTCATTTTGCTTTGAACAAATTTAAAAATGATATCCAACTTCTCTTCATTAGAAACAGCATTTTTAAGGATCATTTTAATATCTTGAATAAGATAAAGCTGTTCATTAATTTCCTTTCCGAAATTTTCATTTTCAAAAATAGTTTTTGCAACTCCTTCCCAAGTTATTGAATAATCTTTCACTGGTTGTTCAGGAAAACGTGTTCTCTCTAACTCATTTTGAATAGAAGATCTATAATTTCTGATATTATCAACATAATCTTCTTCTTTGATTGCCGGTATGTTTTCCGTTATATAACTACTATTGATCTGTTTATAACTTAAATTGGTAGTTCTTTTGTACTGATCTTCATAACTTTGAGAGCCATTGACGAATTTCGAGTCCGATTTAACTTTTACATATCCAGTCAAAACTGGCTTATAAATAAAAAATTCTGGTATCTCAGTTATGTATTCTGAATAATTTATCGGAATATCATATTGGTTATCATAAACAGGAAATTTTACAATATTTTCAGATTTTAATATATATTTAAACTCTATGACCGAACCTACTTTGACATTAGGCATTGCTATCGTTGCTAGATTCCAATATTCATTTACATTTTTCTTGAAACTTCCTTCGCCGTTTAGCTTTGTTTTCACTACTGTACCATCCTCTATATTATACGTTACTACATTTGAAAACTTTACAGATTCATCATTCATATCCTCGTACCCTACATAATGTGGGACTTCAAAATTTGCCCAACTCAAACCTTCTTTTTTGTATATTTTGATTCTATATGTATATTCATGATTAACTGTAAAACCTCTACTTAAATTATATTTAAAAATGGTTTTAGCTTTTTTAAACAAAACTGCGGCGACGGCTGTTGTATCCTCTGGATGAAATTTTTCTAAAAGCTCTTTGTTTGAAACTTTTCCTAGTTCAAAATTTTGTGAATTTGCTTCCGTAACAAACAGAACAGGAATTAACAATGCTGTAAGTTTGATAATTTTCATTTAACTACACTTTTTTTAGCACTATTTTTTCATTTTGCTTTTCAATCATTTTTTGATAAAATTCTTTTAACATTGGATAATAATCTGCAATAACGATTGGTACGTTTATTTGATGTGTTAGTACTAATTGAATCGAATTATCTGATGTATTTATCATAAATTTAAATCCTCCTAAATTATCTTCCATATTAAGAAGTACCGAAGTTGGCAAAGACTCCACTTTATACCCGTCAGGAATTTTAATTGTTATGTTGTATTTATCTAAAAAAGGAAATCCATAATCTACTGGATACGCTCTAATTTCTTGTTTGAAAGGATTTTGTGTCTCGGCAAAAAACAACATTGGATTTATATAAATCGATTCTCCAATAATCTCGCTAAAATTCGAACCTGAAAACGCAAAATTTTCTAAGATTGGCAACTTTAAGTCCTTTTCATTTGTTCTTGAATAGTCACTTATTTCAATTTTATCATTTTCATTCTCTAATTTCTCCAGATAAGTATCTTCTTTGATATTCTTAGTATTTCCCCTGAAAATAATAGCATTGTAATCTGTTCTTTGACGTTTCAGCATACCTGATACTTCCCCTTTAGCATCAATTTCATAATTCATAATCACTACGTCGTTAGAGGGAGCTTTAGGCATTAAATCGACTTCTATCGAAGTACCGTCTTTACGAATCAATCTTCCTACCCAATTCAAAGCTCTTAACGGCAAGATATTTGGAGTAGAAAATGGATCCGTAGCATCCAGTAAAACAAGACCATTAGGCGTTTCTACGGCAGCAATAACATAATTGAAAGCAGTTCGGTTTGGAAAAAATGCAATCCCGTTAGAACGGGTACTCACAAGAACAGGATTCGCAGTTAGGCCCACATGACGCAGCATCGCTGTAAGCATCAGATTAATTTCGGCCACATTACCTATTTTATCCTTGTACGCTTTTTTGACACCATCATCACAAGAATACCCATAATAATCATTCCATTTTACAGATTCTTTCACATGGTTAAAAATTGCCAAAATCTTTTCTTCAGCAGAAGAAAGCCCGGCAAGAACAACTTTTAAATCTTCCTCAAAGTACCCTGTTTTATTTAATTCAGGTCCAAAGTCCTCATAATCATAAATTGTTTTGGTAACGGATGGCCAATCGGTAGATAATGTCTGATATGGTTGATTTGGAAATTTTACAACTGAAAGTTCGTGAGAAACACTTGTAGTGTAATTTGCAATGTTATTCACATAAGCTTCCTCTTTCATTGCAGGAAGATTTTCTGCAATATAAACCGTTCTGGTTTCTACAAATTCTAACTTTTCTTGGGAAGTAGATGTATGCAAGTTATCTCCCGGCATTACCTTTGGTTTGTACGAATAACTTAAAGATTTACTACTTTTCTCCTTAGTTATGTTTGGAGAGACAAAGCCTTTTATGTTTGGATTGTAATCAAAATACTCTGGAATGAAAGTTTTAAACTCCGAATAATTTACCGGAATACTAGATTGAAAACTCCACTCTGTTAACTCGCTAAAACGGGATGAACGCACTACGTACTTGAATTCGACAACAGACCCAACTTTTACATTAGGAAGAGTGATTTTTTTTCGCCCCCAATATTTGTTGACTTTTTCATCAAACTCACCATCACTTTTTAGTTTTGTTTTCTCGACCTTACCATTTATCAAATTATACGTAACAACATCTGAAAAAGACAATGTTTCTTTCGAATTTGAGCCTATATAATAGCTGACCGCTTTGTTTGCCCATTCATACCCTTCCTTTTTATAAATTTTAATACGAGTTGTAACTTCTGTAATCATTTTGAAACCATCATCTTGAGTATATTCAAAACGAACTGCTCCTTTTTCGAAAAGAATAGCTGCTACGGCAGTTGAATCCATCGCATGATTTTTCTCTTGAAGTTCCTTAACTGAAACATTTCCTAATTTAAAATCTTGTGCATTGGCTTTAAAAAAATACAAAGTACAAAATAGAATAATAACGAGTTTGTTGCATTTCATGATTTATAGGTTTGGGGTTAGAATAATTTTGGCATTGTCATTTTTTGAAATTTGTTCTACAAAAAGACGGTATTCTTCATATTCTTCATTTGAATACAATCCTTTCTTTATAAATAAGGTTCGTTTGTAAACTACATTCGAACTGTCAATTTTTATAATCTCCGTTTTATAAGTCCCGAATTTACTACTCAATTCATAATTAGCAGGCAGATATTCAACAGAAAAACCAGTAGGAAGAATTACGTTGACATCATCTTCATCAAAAAAACCTCTTTGTATCTCTAAAGAATTCTTACGGTTTCTTATTCTTTTTACATAAGCGTTTGTTTTATTGAAAGCATTAACAGCAAATATCAATTTATTTGATGTAAAACTTCCGTATTTCACAGCTTCTACAGCTAAGTTTTCAGTTAAATTAATTTTATCTTTATCATTAGAAAATGACATTTTGTTGATTTTTAAATTATTGATATGCCCCCAATAATCCTTATAATGCGCTTCTTTTTCCGTTGGTTGTAAATTTTCAATAGACGCTTTTTGACTGTATTGTGAACCTCCTGAAACAATTGTTATTTTTCCCGAAAAATCTCCATTTGCTGTTAAAGTATACGAACCTTTACTAATTTGAGTATTTCCTTTATCTTCATATAATTTTGTTCGTACAATCTCTCCTCCCTCTGGTTTTATTACCAAAACTTTTCTGTCATCCGTAAAAATTCCTTGATAACCAAAAGGATCGTCTTGGCTGGTACATTCCAGCCAAGTATAATTATCGCCATTTGGAATTGATAAAATAACATGATTTCCTTGCATGGATACAAATTCAGACTGAATATTTAACTTTTTCCTGTCTCCATACAAAATAGTATAATAAGATGGCACATTTACCACATCCAGTAAGGCTTTAGTATAGTTAGTCAAGGCTTTGCAATCCCCATATCCCAAACGATCCACATCACTGGCAAGCATAGGTTTCCATCCGCCTATTCCGACTTGAATACTTATATACCGCACTTTTTGTTGCACGAAATTGTAAATTAATTTAGCTTTTTTGATGGGATCTTTTTCATCTCCGACGAGAGCCTTAACTTTCATTTTGGTTTCATCTGGCAAGTCAATCGTCCCCAATAAAATTTTATCAGAATACCATTGTCCAAACTCCTTCCAAGTCTTTGCATATCCGTCTACTCCTTCTAGATGAAACAACTCTAATCCCATCATCAATTTTGGAAAAATAGTATTAACAACAGGACTATAATCCTCTTGCTTTTGAGCCAGAATATTAGTGGCGGTGTAAGATAAATTTGTTGAAGTGTCTAAGGTTTTCTCAATATTGAAATTAGAAAAGTTAAACTCCATTTTTTTAAAACCTAAATTATCTGGGTACTTTACATTCAAAATACTTTTTTCGACGCTAACAAAATAGCTGTTTAATGGATACCACTCTGGAATAAAAGCGGTAGTTGAAGTTTCTATTTCACTATTAAATACTATAGTAAAAGGATATTGAATGGGTGTGTAATCTAAGTAAAGATATCTATTGTCAGAAAAAAGCGTACTACCTCCAACCGCACTTTGATCTTTGAAATCTTTACGCTTAAATTTTTTGATTTCTTTTCCAAAAGCATCATAAACTGTGGTTTCAATGTTCCGGATGGTAGTCCTTTTATCGTAGTTCTCTACTGCATCTATCGCATCCAAGCCTTTTTCGTTTAAAACTGTAACGACTCTTTTAGTAATCACATTCATATTTCTTTGAGAAGAAATAAGGATCTCTATTTGATTCAAACGAATAACAGCATTCGCATTCTCCTTTAAGCTATCAGAGATACTCAAAGAATTATATTCTGTCTTTTGAGCAAAAATAAGTGAGGTGAAAAACAAAAACAGGAAAGAAACATATTTGAAGTTCATAAAAATTCTTTTTATCAAAAATATAAGAATTTTTCGATTAAAGAAAACTTAATCTCTATTTTTACTGTCAATTATTATCGTTACTGGCCCATCATTTAACAAAAGTACTTTCATATCCGCACCAAATATGCCGGTTTGCACTTTTTTTTCCAATTCTTTTTCGAGCTGAAATACGAAACTTTCATACAAAGGAATGGCGATTTCTGGTTTTGAAGCTTTTATATAAGAAGGTCGATTTCCTTTTTTGGTAGCGGCGTGCAATGTAAATTGACTTACCACAATGATATCACCGTCGATATCTTTGACGGATAAATTCATCACGTCATTTTCATCCCCAAAAATGCGGATGTTGGCTATTTTTGCAGCTAACCATTTGCTATCTTCTTGATTATCTACATCTTCAATACCAACTAAAACCAATAATCCTTTTTGAATATCAGCTACGATTTTAGCATCGATCGTTACGGAGGCTTGAGAAACTCTTTGAATTACAACTTTCAAAATGATGGTGAATTATGAATGATAAATTATGAATGGTGCATATTCATAATTATTTTTTTAAATTGTTTTTAGTTGAAATAATAATTGAAGCTAAAATTTTATTAATCTCAACTATATCGGAGTTTAAAGACTGGAATTGGGATTGGTTCAAATATTCAGATTGAAACAATAATTCTAACCAATAATCACTTTCATTAGCTTCTTTTTGAGCTATTGCAAGCTTATGAATAAAATCCAGTTTACTTTCTGCGTGTTCTGACTCTCTTACCAATGCACCAATTGAAGTACCGCTGCGTAATAATTGTTTACTTAAAACAAATTACTTCTTTTCTGTACTTAAAAATTGATATAATTTTACAATTCGTAAAGCAAAATCAAATGATTTTATTTTTATTGTATTACCTGCCATAATTCATAATTTACCATTCACAATTCAGAACTACTCCCTCGTTTTATCACTGATTATTCTATCCTCATTATGAATATCCGTACGGTAATTTTCATCATCACCTTCCAGAATTTTAAGGTAACTTCTATAACGAGACCAAGCGATTTCATCTTTTTCCAAAGCAGCTTTGATGGCGCAATGCGGTTCTTCCTTATGTAAACAATTATTGAATTTACATTGCTCTTTCAATTTGAAAAATTCAGGGAAATAGCCACTAATTTCTTCTTTTTCCATGTCGACAATTCCAAAACCTTTGATGCCAGGCGTATCGATAATTCTGGCATCAAATGACAAATCATACATCTCAGCAAAAGTTGTCGTGTGTTGTCCTTGTTTGCTTGCTTCAGAAATCGTTTTTGTTTTTAAATGCAATGACGGTTCCATGGCATTTACCAAAGTTGATTTCCCCACACCGGAATGCCCAGAGAACATGCTCACTTTGCCAATCATCATTGCTTTCAATTCCTCTATTCCTTTCATTTCAGTAGAAGAAACGCGCAAGCATTTATATCCTATTTCCTGATACACATGTTGCATATACAACTGTTCATCTAGAGTAGCATCATCAAACGTATCGATTTTGTTAAAAACAAGAACGGTTTCAATTCCATACGCTTCGGCTGTAACCAGAAAACGATCTATAAAATTAAAAGTCGTTGGCGGATTATTAATGGTAACTAATAAGAAAACCCTATCAATATTAGAAGCAATAATGTGCATCTGATGCGATAAGTTCACTGATTTCCGTACGATATAATTCTTCCTGTCGTGAATTTTATGAATGGTTCCCGTAACAGTATCGGATGATTCTTCGAGTTCATAATCCACAACATCGCCTACAGCAATAGGATTGGTACTTTTGATTCCTTTAATTCGGAATTTCCCCTTCATACGGCATTCGATAAAATCACCTTGTTCAGATTTTACGGTGTACCAACTTCCTGTAGATTTGTATACGAGTCCTGTCATTTAGGATTATTTGATTGAAGATTAACGATTTTAGATTTCTGATTTAAAATCTAAGACTTTGCAAAGATAATTCTTTGTTTTAGGTTTAAAGTTTAAAGTTTAAAGTTTTTCACTTTGAACAACTTTACATACAATTAAAAATAAAAAATCCCCACAACTTTTTTTTCAAAAAGCGGCGGGAATTTTTATAAAAATCTAAATAAGCGACTCATGAAATCAAAAATCAGAAATCGTTAATCCTCAATCTTAAATCATTTTATGCATTCAACACTTTGTCTTGATGACTGATACTTTCTTGGTGAATTGCTTTGAACATTCTTAGAACAAACTCTTCGGAAAGGCCTTTTTTCTCTCCATCCAAAATCATTTTTCCAAGGATTTCATTCCAACGATTGTTCTGCAATACAGCAACATTCGCTTCTTTTTTCACCTGTCCTATTTCATCGGCTACTTTCATTCTCTTCCCGAGCAGCTCTAACAAAGTGGCATCCAAAACATCAATATTTGCTCTTAATTTTTTCATTTTATGAGTAAACTCATCCGAAACATCATCTAACTTTCTAACTTTTAAATCAATAAAAATTTGTTTCAACGCATCAGGAGTCACTTGTTGTGCAGCATCACTCCAAGCATTATCAGGATCAGTATGTGTTTCGATAATCATACCATCATAATTCAAATCCAACGCTTCCTGCGTTACTTCAAGAATCATTTTACGATCTCCAGTAATATGAGACGGGTCAATAATTAAAGGTAAATCAGGGAATTTATTTTGCAATTCAATAGCAATTTGCCATTCTGGAATGTTTCTGTATTTTGTTTTTTCGTAAGTAGAAAACCCTCTGTGAATAACACCCAATTTTTCAATTCCAGCATTGTACAAACGCTCTACACCGCCTAACCACAATGATAAATCTGGATTTACCGGGTTCTTTACTAATACAATTTTCTTGGTTCCTGCTAAAGCATCTGCAATTTCCTGCACCGCAAAAGGATTTACGGTCGTTCTGGCTCCTATCCACAATACATCAATATCATATTCCAAAGCTAATTTTACGTGAGCCGCATTTGCCACTTCCGTTCCCATTAGCAATCCGGTTTGTTCTTTAGCTTTTTTCAACCATTTTAATCCAATTTCTCCAACACCTTCAAATCCTCCCGGACGCGTTCTTGGTTTCCAGATTCCTGCTCTAAAAATACTTACATCTGAATCTTTCAATTCATGTGCAATTTTTAATACTTGTTCTTCTGTTTCAGCACTACAAGGTCCTGCTATTACTAATGGATGAGTTAAATTGAATTCATTCAACCAATTTCTCATTTCTTTCTTGTTTTCCATCTTTTCTAATTTTTCCCCACCCCAGCCCTCCCCAAAGGGAAGGGAGCTGTAAATGGATGATTGTTGTTAATTATTTATTTTATTGTTTTTAGTTGTTTTACTACTTTCCCTTCGAGGGTTCGGGAGCTGTCATTCCGTTTAATATTTCCTTTATTTTATTGACACTTTGCATTTCATTGTAAATCGCATCGTAATCTTCCTTTTCTAATAATTCTTTAAACTTTGACAAATTCGAAATGTATTCATCCAATGTTTTTACAACCTGTTTCCTGTTTTGTTTAAAAATTGGCGTCCACATTGCCGGAGAACTTTTGGCCAAACGAACCGTACTTTCAAAACCAGAACCTGCCATATCAAAAATATCCTGTTCGTCTTTCTCTTTATTAATTACCGTTTTTCCAAGCATAAACGCACTGATATGTGACAAATGCGAAACGTAAGCAATGTGTTTGTCATGTGATTTCGGATCCATATAACGAATTCTCATTCCCATTGCTTTAAACAAATCCAACGCTTTTTCCTGTAATTTGAAAGTTGTTTTTTCTACCTCACAAATAATATTGGTTTTCCCTTGAAACAATCCTTTTATCGCTGCCGAAGGTCCCGAAAACTCCGTCCCTGCAATAGGATGCGTGGCTATAAAATTTCGCCTTTTAGGATGATTAGCAACCGCTTCACAAATTGGCATTTTAGTAGAACCCACTTCAAAAACTATACTATTATCGCCAATAACATCTAATACTTTTGGCAAAACTAGCAATGCAACATCCACAGGAACCGAAACAATTACAAAGTCTGCATCCACTAAATCTTCAAATGTGGCACCAGCATCAACAACACCTAAAGCTATGGCTTCCGCTAAATGACTTTCATTAGTATCAATCCCATAAATTTTGGCTTCCGGATGCAGCGTTTTAATGTCCAATGCCATCGAACCGCCTATCAATCCTATTCCTATTACGTAAACATTAGTCATAAAGTCTTAAAGTTGTAAAGTCGAAAGTCACCAAAACCTCCAAACTCGTAATTCATAATTTTTAATTTGTTATTCTCAGAATTGCTTCCTGTACTTTTTCTTCTTTAACACACAACGCAAACCGAATATATCCTTCGCCATTACTTCCAAAAATGGTTCCTGGGGTAATAAAAATCGATTTGTCATATAAAATTTCATCAATGAATTTCTCAGCGGATGTTATTCCGTCCGGCAATTTTGCCCAAACAAATAATCCAACACCTTCTTTATACACTTTACAACCTAATTTTTCGGCCAGTTGTTCCGTAAGAATTCTGCGTTTTTGGTAAATAGCATTCATCGATTCAAACCAAGTCTTGTCACTTTTCAAAGCTTCAATTGCTCCTTTTTGAATCCCGTAAAACATACCGCTGTCCATGTTGCTTTTTACTTTTAGAACTGCATCGATACAGGCTGCATTTCCCAGAAGCATTCCAACTCTCCAGCCCGCCATGTTAAAAGTTTTGCTCAAAGAATTCAATTCTAAAGCCACATCTTTTGCGCCTTCCACTTGCAACAAACTCATTGGATTGTCATTCAAAACAAAACTGTACGGATTGTCATTAACTAATAAAATGTTATTTTTTTTGGCGAAAGCCACTAATCTTGAAAACAACTCCAAACTTCCTCTTGCTCCTGTTGGCATGTGCGGATAACCAATCCACATTATTTTCACTTTAGATAAATCCAGTTTTTCCAAAGCCTCAAAATCCGGTTCCCAGTTATTATTTTCTTTTAAGTCATAGTAAACTGGAACTGCTCCCACTAAATTCGTCACCGAAGTATACGTTGGATATCCTGGATTTGGAATCAACACCTGATCTCCTTCATTCAAAAAAGCCAGTGAAATATGCATTATTCCCTCTTTAGATCCCATCAAAGGCAAGATTTCGTTAGCGGGATTCAACGCAACTTCGTAATTATTTTTGTAAAAATCAGCCATGCCTTGACGTAATTCTGGCAATCCTTGATAACTCTGGTATTGATGCGCATTTTCATCTTGCATTGCCAGAACTATTGCGTCAATTACTGCTTGTGACGGTTGTAAATCCGGACTTCCAATTCCCATATTAATAATTGGTTTCCCTTCAGAAGCCAGTTGTCTTACTTCTCTCAATTTTGATGAGAAATAGTATTCTTCAATTATATCGAGACGTTTCGCTGTGGTAATCATTCTTCTATTTTAAATTTCATGTAAATCGACCTTAATCTAATTCCCCCTTCGGGGGTTAGCGGGCTTTATAATTTTGTGTTTTTATATTCGCCTAACACTTTGAAATACTCCGCCATGATGGTCAATAATGACTTTGCCTTTGCATAATCTTCGTATTTTTCGAAAGTAACATCCACAAAAAAGGAATATTTCCAAGGTGTTTCTATTTTTGGTAACGACTGAATTTTGGTTAAATTCAATTTGCAATCGCTCATCACATTCAAAACTGCCGCTAAACTTCCACGTTTGTGGTCCAATTCAAATTTGATGGACGCTCTGTTGATTTCGTTTTCCGGGACAAATGAATTTTCCTTTTTGATAATCACAAAACGCGTCATGTTATTTTTAATCGTTTGAATTTCTGGAGCCAAAATCTCTAAATCATACATTTCTGAAGCGGTTTTACCGGCGATTGCAGCAATTCCTTTCAACTGTTTTTCCTGAATTCTTCGCGCCGTTTCAGCGGTATCTTTATCTTCAACTAATTTTATGTTTGGGTATTTTTTCAGGAATTCCATACATTGTAAAATAGCCATGGGATGCGAATGCACTTCCAGAATATCCTCCATTTTTTGACCTTTTAAAGCCATTAGATTCTGATGAATTCTTAAATAATGTTCTCCTATTATGTGGAGATTATTTTTATCAATCAATGAGTAATTCGGAATAATTGGACCCGCAATAGAATTCTCTATCGCCATAACTGCCTGATCTGATTTCCCGGAAAGCAGGTTATCTACTAATTCTTCAAAGGATAAACATTCATCAACAATAACTGCCTGCCTGAAATATTCTTGCGCCACCTGATGGTGAAAAGAACCTGTTATCCCTTGTATTCCAATTATTTCATTCATTTTCCAACTTTTTAAGCAAAAAAAAATCCCGATTTTCATCGGGATTGTATATTTATAGTATCAATTTAATTTTATAATCAAATAACCATACAACAATCCCTTTCTACTTTCCAGAAGAAATAATAAGAATTGCTAAAATAAAATCGGTTACTCAACATCTTGTTGTTTTTTTGTATTAATTACTCTGCGAATGTATACATAATTTCCAGCTAACCCAAAAAAAAGGGCGCTTTTATTGAACAAAAAGGAGATTCGCTAAAAAACTGGTTATTAATTATGTAATAATTAAAAAAAGGCTTTTAAAATATTTTTTAGTTAGTCCGAATTTGAAATTTTAGAGAAACCAAACATTCTTTCTCCAAACATTCATCTTTAAAATCATACCTAAATTAGGCTACTAATTTATCAGTAAGCCATTTTTTTCCTTCCGAAATTCGGGTTACCAGCATCGCAGAAACCAAATCACCATTGGCGTTCAGCAATGTCGCCATTGGATCGACAAGAGTTCCCACAATCATTGCCGCCGGAAGCGCTTGTTCCATTGGAAATCCATAAACGGTAATCGCCAATATTTCTCCTATGTAACCTCCGTTTGGAATTCCGCCTTCGACTACCGAAACAATTATCGTAATTCCCAAAGCCATTAATATAGTATTAGGATCGGTTAAATCTTTTCCAAACATGGCGAAAATAACCGCAATTTTTATAATCGACGACATACTCGAACCATCTTTATGTAAAGGCGCACCCAGCGGAATGACAACATTTCTGATGTGAGCCGGAATATTCATTTTTTCGGCACCTTCTAGATTGGCAGGAATTGTTGCAATGCTGCTGCAGGTTCCCAATGCCGTTAATGAAGGCGTAATATTATTTTTCCAAAACACTTTAAATCCTAATTTTCCTCCAGCGATAAATGCATACAAACTAAAAAACACGACAAAGTAAAAAGCGCAAACTGCATAATAAAGTCCCAAAGGTTTTGCATATGCACCAAATAATTGCGGCCCAAAAATCCCAACCTGATATGCAAAATAAGCACCCAAACCTATTGGAGCCGTTTTCATAATAATGTGTAACAATTGCTTCATTACTTCATTACCTGAATTCAAGAACCGACTGAAATCTTTCCCTTTTTCACCCGATTGCAAACTGGCAAATCCTAATAAAAACGAAAATATGATGAGCGCCAACATGCTTTTTCGAGAAAGTAGCTCATAAAAATCCCCCGCTGTGAGTAATTGAGTAAGTTGTGAGCCTGTATTTGCACTTTGTACACTTTCAAAAGGTATTTTTGAAAGAATAATATCTTGCTGAATGGGAAACAACAAAACAGCAACTAGCATCAAAATAGCCGAAATCAACACGGTGCTGAAAAACACTCCTATAACAATTACAAATAATTTTCCCAGTTTCTCTGTTTTTTCTAAATTGGCAATCGAAGATGCAATCGTAAAAAACACCAATGGGATAATTGCTGTAAACAATAAATTCAGAAATATATCACCCAAAGGTTTTATCACCTCTACTCCTTTTCCAAAAACTAAACCCAATATACTTCCTGCCAGAATTCCGCCCAGAAGCAATAAAATACTTTTGTAGTTTTTTAAGAAACTCCCTGATTGTGTATTTTTCGAATTCATATTTATATTGTTTAGGTAAATATATAAATCTAAAATAGAATTCAAACCCGCTTTGTTAACTTTGACAAAAGACTTTTTAGCTATTGAATACGAAAAACAATAAATCAATACTTTTTCTGTTTACTTTTGCAACAAATAAAATTCCATGTCAATAGAAGTTACTAATATATCAAAAAGTTACGGTGCCCAAAAAGCATTGGATAACATTTCATTTTCCATTAAAAAAGGAGAAATCGTTGGTTTTTTAGGTCCAAATGGAGCCGGAAAATCAACTTTAATGAAAATATTGACAACCTACATCAATGCCGATGAAGGCTCCGCATTAGTAAATGGAAACGATGTAAATACTCAGCAAAAAGCAGTTCAGCTTTCTATTGGTTATCTTCCGGAACACAATCCGTTGTATTTGGATTTGTATGTAAGAGAATATTTGGCTTTCAATGCCGATGTTTACAAAGTAGCTAAATCCCGAATCGAAGAAGTAATTCAATTGACCGGTTTAAGTACCGAAAGTCATAAAAAAATAGGGCAATTATCCAAAGGATATCGCCAGCGCGTAGGTCTTGCCAACGCTTTATTGCACAATCCAGATGTTTTGATTCTTGATGAACCAACTACCGGTTTAGACCCGAATCAATTAATGGAAATTCGTAATGTGATTAAAAACGTGGGAAAAGACAAAACTGTTTTCCTTTCCACACACATTATGCAGGAAGTCGAAGCAATTTGTGATCGCGTGATCATCATCAATAACGGGAAAATTGTTACCGATAAAAAACTGGATAACTTAATTTCCGAAGATAAAGAACAAGTTATTGAAGTAGAATTTGATTATAAAATAGAGGAACAATTAATTGCTAAAATCGAAAATCTTGTTTCTTATAGAAATACGCACGATATGATTTGGGAATTGACTTTCAAAGCGGATAAAGACATGCGCCCTGCAGTTTTTGATTTTGCTAATGCCAATGGTTTGAAAACACTTCAACTGAATCAGAAAAATAAAAACTTGGAGGCAGTATTTAGAGAGATAACTAAATAGTGAGTTGGCAGTGTTCAGTTAGTAGTGTTCAGTCTAATTTTCGAATGAAAAACAAACTCTTTTAAAATACAAAACCCTTATTTTTTTCCTAACCTCCTTGGTCGGAATGACAATATTATTAAAATTAAAAAAGCTTCCAGCCTTTAAAAGGCTGGAAGCTTTTAATAAAATAATATGAATTTCTAAAAAACCTTACCAGCTATTTGTCGGATATTTTCTGATTTTCCCATAGAATAATAGTGCAAAACGGGAACGCCGGCAGCTTTCAGTTCTAACGATTGTTGAATCGCCCATTCGATTCCTACTTGTCTGATATCTGCATTATTTTTGCATTGATCAACAGCATTAATTAAATCCTCGGGTAAGTCGATTCGGAAAATTTGTGGTAAAACCTGTAAATGTCTTTGTACTGCGATTGGTTTAATACCCGGAATAATAGGAACGGTAATTCCCATCTCTCGGGCTTTGGCAACAAACTCAAAGTATTTCGCATTGTCAAAAAACATTTGTGTCACCACATAATCAGCTCCTGCATCCACTTTTTCTTTCAGTCTTTTCAAATCTGAAATTAAAGATGGAGATTCCAAATGTTTCTCCGGATATCCCGCAACTCCAATACAAAAATTGGCTTTGTTATCAACATCCATCACGTCATGCAAGTATTTTCCGCAATTCAATTGGTTAATTTGCTTGACCAAATCAACCGCAAAATCATTCCCTCCTAATTTAGGAACAAAAGATTGCTCGTCTTTCATCGCATCGCCACGCAAAGCCATCACATTATCAATTCCAAGATAATGACAATCGACCAATAAATATTCGGTTTCCTCTTTGGTAAAACCACCGCAAAGTACATGAGGAACTGTATCCACATTATATTTATGCTTGATTGAAGCGCAAATTCCAAGAGTTCCAGGACGCATTCTGGTCAGTTTTTTTTCCAATAAACCATTACCCTTATCGACATAAATAAATTCTTCGCGAGAAGTGGTTACGTCTATAAATGGCGGTTTGAACTCCATCAACGGATCAATATTATCGTATAATTCCTGAATGCTTTTCCCTTTTTGAGGCGGAATAATTTCGAAGGAGAATAACGTTTCTCCTTTTGCTGCTTCTATATGCTGTGTTACTTTCATTTTCTTTAGTTTGAAGTTTAAGGTTTAAGGTTTAAGGTTCTCTCGAACAACTTTAAACTTTAAACTTTAAACAAAATTTCAACTTTAAACTATTTCTAATCCGCAATATTCGGGTTCAACCATTTCGTAGCTACTTCGGTCGAAACGCTTCTTCTTTTGGCGTAATCAATAACTTGATCTTCTTTTATTTTTCCAAGTCCAAAATACTTACTTTCCGGATTCCCAAAATAATATCCTGAAACTGATGAAGCGGGCCACATCGCCATGCTTTCGGTTAAAGTCACTCCAATTTCTTGTTCTACATTTAGTAATTTCCAAATCGTAGGTTTTTCTAAATGATCTGGACAAGCCGGATAACCTGGTGCAGGACGAATTCCTTTATAAACCTCATCAATCATAGCTTCGGTAGTTAAATTTTCATCCAAAGCGTAACCCCAAATTTCTTTACGGATTTTTTCATGTAAATACTCCGCAAAAGCTTCAGCAAAACGATCTGCCAATGCTTTGACCATGATCGAATTGTAATCGTCTAAATCTCTTTCGAATTCTGCTGCCCATTCATCCACACCAAAACCGGTCGTGACACAAAACGCTCCCATATAATCGGTTTTACCGCTGTCTTTTGGAGCAATAAAATCAGACAATGCGATATTTGGAGCCCCTTTTGTCTTTTGTGATTGCTGACGCAAAGTCAAAAAGGTTTGTAATGGCTTTCCGTTTTCGTCACTTAATTCGATGTCATCATCATTGACCTGATTCGCAGGGAAAATTCCGTAAATTCCTCGAGCGGTTAGTTTCTTTTCTCTCAAAATAACGTCCAACATTTCTTTGGCATCCGCAAAAAGAGATGTGGCTTGTTCGCCCACAATTTCATCTGTTAAAATAGCCGGATATTTTCCGAACAATTCCCATGTTCTAAAAAAGGGTGTCCAGTCAATGTAGGGAACCAAAACATCCAAATCAACTTCGATAGTTCGCTCTCCAATTATATTTGGTTTTACTGGAGTAAAATTATCCCAATCCAACTGCAATTTATTTTTGCGCGCTTGCTCAATAGTCAAGAAATTTTTGTCGCGTGAACGATTCAAAAATGTTTCTCTAAACAAATCATATTCCTCTCGTATCGTTTTTGCGTAAAGCTTTTTGTCACTATTCAATAAACTTCCAGCAACTGTTACCGCTCTCGAAGCATCATTTACGTGAATAACTGTTTCTCTATATTGAGGTGCAATTTTCACGGCAGTATGCGCACGCGAAGTGGTTGCTCCACCAATCATAATTGGAATATTTAATCCTCTTTTATCTAATTCTTTTGCGAGATAGACCATTTCATCGAGTGACGGTGTGATTAATCCGCTTAAACCAATAATATCAACATTGTGTTCAATAGCAGCTGCAATAATTTTTTCAGGAGGGACCATTACACCTAAATCTACAATCTCATAATTATTACATGCCAAAACTACCGAAACGATATTTTTTCCAATATCATGCACATCGCCTTTTACGGTTGCCATTAATATTTTTCCATTCCCCCTTTTGTCGCCGGCTTGTTTACTGGCTTCAATGTAGGGCAATAAATAAGCTACCGCTTTCTTCATAACACGCGCTGATTTCACCACTTGTGGCAAAAACATTTTACCTGAACCAAATAAATCTCCTACGACATTCATTCCTGCCATTAAGTTGATTTCGATTACTTCGATTGGTTTTGTTGCTGCCTGTCTGGCTTCTTCAACATCGATTTCTATAAATTCATCGACTCCTTTTACTAACGAATGCGTCAATCGTTCCTGAATAGTTTCTGAACGCCATTCCTGAACTGCTTTTTCATTACTCTTTACGTCTCCCTTTACATTTTCTGCAAAGTCCAACAAACGTTCCGTTGCATCATCGCGTCTGTTTAGAATTACATCCTCAACATGTTCTAAAAGATCTTTTGGAATTTCGTCGTAGATAGAAAGCATTTCAGGATTCACGATTCCCATTGTCATACCATGCTGAATCGCATGATATAAAAATACCGAGTGCATCGCTTCACGAACCGTGTCATTTCCTCGAAACGAAAACGAAACATTACTCACTCCACCGCTAATATGCGCATGAGGAAGATTTTCTCTAACCCACTTAGTTCCTCTAAAGAAATCCAATGCATTCAAACGATGTTCTTCCATTCCTGTTGCTACTGGAAAAACATTTAAATCGAAAATAATATCCTGCGGGGGAAAACCCACTTTATTTACCATGATGTCATACGACCGTTGGCAAATTTCTATTCGGCGTTCATAATTATCAGCTTGTCCAACCTCATCAAAAGCCATAATAATGACCGCAGCTCCGTAGCGCTTAATCAATTTAGCGTGATGGATAAATTGTTTTTCCCCTTCTTTTAACGAAATAGAATTCACAACACTCTTTCCTTGAACCACTTTTAAACCAGCTTCGATGATATCCCATTTTGAGCTGTCAATCATAATTGGAACTCTGGAAATATCCGGTTCAGCAGCAATTAAATTCAGGAATTTCGTCATTGCATATTCGCCATCAAGCATTCCTTCATCCATATTAATATCGATGATTTGCGCGCCACCTTCCACTTGTTCTTTTGCAATGCTAAGTGCTTCTTCGTATTTTTCTTCCTTGATTAATCGAAGGAATTTTCTAGAACCGGTAACATTCGTTCGTTCACCAATATTCACAAAAACGCTTTCCGGAGTAATGATCAAAGGCTCTAATCCTGATAATACAAGGTTTCTTCTATTTTCTGCTTGTGCCATTTTTTATTGTATTTGATCCTTCACGATTTCAGCAAACGTTCAGGTTTCGTATATCTTATTATTATTTTGGGCGTGACCCAAAAGGGTCGGGCTATTCGTTCCCGCTCTTTTTTTCGGCTAAAAAGCCTTAAAAAAGGAGCTTCACTGCTATCCCTCACGCGGGTCGTTTATTTCAAATCAGCATTTCAAGCTGTAACCTTAGTTTGTCATTCCGACGAAGGAGGAATCTCATTATGTGATTACTTCGTCTGTTCACTCCGTTCGAGTCCTCATTCGTCGGAATGACAAAATCACACTCAATATTTATATTTTCTAGACACGGATTGTAAATCCGTGCTATCTAAATTCTTTTTCTGGGCGCGGATTGCAAATCCGCACTATCTAAATCTATATATAAACATACCTACAAGGTTTAAGAAACCTTGCAGGAAATTTAATTACATTGTTGCGGTGGAAACTCTCGGTTTGTAATCTTTGGCGATATCCGCAATCAACTTTATATGTTCTGGCGTTGTTCCACAACAACCGCCTATAATATTGACTAAATTATCGTCCAGATATTCTTTGATAAAGGCTTGCATTTGTTCCGGTGTTTCATCATACTCTCCAAACGCATTTGGTAATCCTGCATTAGGATGTGCCGACACGTTGAATGAAGTATTCTGTGACAACGTTTGCAAATAAGGCTTGAGTAAATCAGCTCCCAAAGCACAATTGAAACCTACGCTCAACAATGGAATATGAGAAACCGAAACCAAAAAAGCTTCTACCGTTTGACCTGAAAGCGTTCTTCCTGAAGCATCGGTAATTGTTCCGGAAACCATGATAGGAATATCGATATTACGTTCGTCTTTGACTTCTTCGATGGCAAAAAGTGCTGCTTTGGCATTTAACGTGTCAAAAATAGTTTCTACTAAAAGCAAATCACTTCCTCCGTCTATCAACGCTTCTACTTGTTGTTTGTAGGCAATTCGTAAATCATCGAAAGTTACCGCTCTGTAACCCGGATCATTTACATCTGGTGACATGCTCGCTGTTCTGTTTGTTGGTCCTATTGAACCGGCAACAAAACGAGGTTTGTCTGGATTTTTAGCGGTAAATTCATCGGCTACTTCACGGGCAATTCTTGCTGACTCATAGTTAAGTTCGTACACCAAATCTTCAAGATGGTAATCAGTCATTCCGATGGTGGTTCCTGAGAATGTATTGGTTTCAACAATATCGGCTCCTGCTTCAAAATAAGCGGCGTGAACGGCACGAATCGCTTGAGGTTGCGTGAGTGACAATAAATCGTTGTTCCCTTTCAAAGAATGCGGAAAATCTTTGAAACGTTCGCCTCGAAAATCTTCTTCAGAAAAATTGTAGCGTTGCAACATGGTTCCCATAGCTCCATCGAGTACGAGTATGTTTTTTTTAATGGCTTCTTGAATGCTCCCCCTAACCCCCGAAGGGGGAACTCCTAAACTATCTTTTATATCTTGTGACATATTCTTATTTTTTAAATATAAAATTGATTGGTTTGAATAATTGCAAAAAATTACAATTAATCACCCTTTAGCCCCGATTGTAGCGATATCCTTTTTTTCTGGTCCCAAAGGTTCGGGACAGAAAAAAAGATATAGCGGAAAGCGGGAACAGTATTGGCAAAAAAAACGCCAATTGTTCGCTCCTGATACTGAAATTAATTCAGCAGGCTAAAAATATATGTTGTCAAGAAAAGGTTTGAGAAATACTAAGTGAGTATTCGTGTGTTATCTATCTTAGATACTGAAAATGTTCAGTATAAAGTAGAATGTAGCACCTTCTTTAAAGATAAAGGGTTGCTAAGGTTTCATTGGGTCTTTCCCTCCGCCTTTCGTGATAACTTTCAATAAATATAGGAACAGTGCAAAGTAAAGACAAAGCGCTAATACTTGCAAGTATTAGCGCTTAATTTTTTAACTAGTTTGGGCTAAGTTGTTAAACTATTGCTTTCACCACGGCTTTTGGAGCTTCTTTACGAGTTCCGTCAAATCCGTCAACACCGGAAACTGTGGTGTATTTCAATACATATTTTTTACCTGGATTGATGATTTGGTAAGCTGCCTGACACATTAAAGTGGCTTCATGGAATCCACAAAGAATCAACTTTAATTTTCCCGGATAGGTATTTACATCACCAATGGCAAAAATTCCCGGAATATTGGTTTGATAATCCAAAGCGTTATTTACTTTGATAGCATTTTTTTCAATGTCTAATCCCCAATCTCCGATAGGACCTAACTTTGGTGTTAATCCAAAAAGCGGAATAAAATAATCCGTTTCAATAGTTCGGTGTGCGCCATTTTCCTCGACAACAACTCCTTCTAAATGTTCAGCACCTTTCAAGCCAACAACTTCTCCAGGCGTAATCATTTTTATTTTACCGGAATTTTTCAATTCTTGTACTTTTTCAACAGAATCTAAAGCACCTCTGAATTCGTTTCTACGGTGAATCAAAGTCACTTCAGAAGCTACATTCGACAAGAAAATACTCCAGTCTAAAGCTGAATCTCCTCCTCCAGCGATTACTACTTTTTTGTCTCTGAATTTCTCCGGATTTTTGATAAAATATTTAATTCCTTTATCTTCGTAAAATTCGATGTCTTCAATCAATGGTTTTCTTGGTTCAAAACTTCCCAATCCACCTGCAATTGCTACTACAGGAGCATGGAATTTTTTTCCTTTATTAGAAGTCACAATAAAAGTTCCGTCTTCTTGTTTTTCGATTGTTTCAGCACGTTCACCAAGAGTAAATCCTGGTTCAAATTGCTTGATTTGTTCCATTAGATTATCTACTAAATCTCCCGCTAATACTTCAGGAAATCCTGGAATATCATAAATAGGTTTTTTAGGATATAATTCAGATAATTGTCCGCCCGCTTGTGGCAAAGCATCCAGAATATGACATTTTAATTTTAACAATCCTGCTTCAAAAACTGCAAATAAACCCGTAGGTCCCGCTCCTATTATAAGTATGTCTGTTTTAATCATTTTTTATTCTTTTATTCCTCCCCCCAACCCCCTCGAAAGGAGGGGGAGACTGGGTAGAGTTTCTTTTGTTATACTTGTTCTTACTTATTATTATTTTCACAAATGAACGAATGATTCTTTCAAAAATAAATGATAAATATCATTCGTTATTTTGTGATGCTTTTATTCTTTATTTTTTAATGCTTCGGTGATTTCGTTCATTTTTTGAACTTTTTCTTCGAAATTCCCTTTTAGTGTTTTGCGATATTCATTTAAGTTTTCGACCATTTTATTAATATCGTCCGGGATTATTTCTTCAAAAAACTCCCGTAATCTTTTGGCAGTTGTTGGTGATTTACCGTTTGTGGAAATCGCAATCTTCACATTTCCTTTGGTTACAATTCCGCCTAAATAATAATCACATAGTGGCGGTGTGTCTGCAATATTGCAAATCAAATATCTTTTTCTGGATAAATCATAAATCCTTTTATTCACTTTCAAATCATCGGTGCAGGCAATAACCATGTGACGTTTGCGAAGCATCCATCGATTGAATTTTCTATAAGTCAATTGTACCGAAGGATGTTTTGCAGCGAGGCTTTCCAATTCTGGTAAAAACCTTGGTGCCACCACCTCAACATTAGCGTTTGGACTCGATTTCAACATGAAAGATAACTTTTCTAAACCCACATTTCCGCCACCCACAATAAGTACGTTGAGGTTGTGTAATTTTAAAAAAATAGGATATAATTCGTTCCTTTCCAATGCTACTTTATTTCTTTTGATATGAATTCTTCGTAAAATCCTTTCAATTTATTACTTTCTTTTACTACTTCTCCAATGACAATTATGGCAGGTGAACTTAATTTATGCTCCGTCACAACTTGTTGAATTGTATTAATTGTTCCAACACCAATTTTCTCCTGAGCAGTAGTTCCGTTTTGAATAATCGCAACTGGAGTTTCGCCTTTAGATTCTTTTTGGAACAAATCAATAATCTGAGACAGTTTGCTCATCCCCATCAAAATCACAACTGTTGCCGATGATTGCGCTGCTAAAGCCACATCATTTGACAATTTTCTGTCAGACGTTGTACCCGTAATTACCCAAAAACTTTCCGAAACACCTCTTTTGGTCAATGAAATCCCTTGATAAGCGGGAACGGCAATCGACGATGAAATTCCAGGCACTACAAATGTAGGTATCCCAAAACTTTCTACAAAGTCTATTTCCTCACCCCCACGACCAAAAATAAATGGATCACCACCTTTTAACCGAACCACATGTCCGTAGGTAAGCGCATTATCTACAATTAATTGGTTGATTTGGTCTTGCGTGTATTCATGACAGCCTTTTCTTTTTCCAACGAATATTTTAATTGCTTTTTTAGGAGCATAACTTAAAATTTCTTCGTTTGCCAAAGCGTCATACAAAACCACATTGGCCTCAGCCAGTGCCTTTGCCCCTTTGATTGTCAGTAAATCCGGATCACCTGGACCCGCACCCACTAGCGTTACTATTGGTTGTATCTTTTTAAGCATCGGCTAAGTCTTTTTCTCTGTACGATTCAATTGCTTCAAAAAAGGCACTTGCATCTTGAATGTAATTTTGTGCAAATTCAGCAGAAGGTTCATTCTGATTGATTTGGTATACTAAATCTCTTAATGTTGACTTCAATTGAATGATGTTTGTTGCTATGAAAACCGTATCAAACAAATCGATAATTCCAGCTTGGTGATTTGTTTTTTGGTTTTCAGCCAATAATAATGCTTTGGCTCCATTTACAAATCCTGCGTATGCCAAATAAATTGCATCAGCCCATTTTGTATCGTCAAAAGCTTCTTGTGCGAAAGTTAATTTGTCTTTAGCTTCCAATAATAAGGTAGCCACTAAATCAATAACAACACCAGCGCATTCTCCTACTCCAACTGCTTTTACGTAGTTATCAGCATTGCCCCAATCTACAAAATCAGCTTCGGTAAGATTAGTCAAATCAGCTAATGGTTTCAAAAATTCATAGAAATATTTTTCCCCTTTGGCATCATAATAATTCAAAAATGATTGTCCGTTTCCGTTTGCTTCAAAATCATTTAAGATGAAACGTAATGCATCAGGTCCTCTTCTACTTGGAATTTTGATTACTTTATCAGAAAATCTTCCGTTTCCATTTCCTAAATTTCCTCCGCCTAATAACACTTGAAGTGCTGGCGCCACTAATTTCCCTGAATTGATTGACATTCCTTGGAAACCAATTTCGGCCATATTGTGTTGTCCACAAGCATTCATACAACCACTAATTTTAATTGTGATTTCCTGATTGTTGCTGTATTGAGGATATTCTGTTTCTAAAACTCTTTCCAGTTCTACTGCGATTCCGGTGCTGCTTGCAATTCCTAAATTACACGTATCTGTTCCCGGACAAGCCGTAATATCCGAAATGGTATTGTAACCCTGAGCCACAAAATCTAACTTGGCTAATTCTTGATAGAAAAAAGGTAAATTCTCTTCTTTTACGTGACGAATTAATATGTCTTGTCTCAATGTAAAACGCAATTCATTCGCCGCATAATTTTTAATTAATTCTGCCAAAGCTCTCGCTTTATCTGTATAAAAATCGCCTAATAAAACTTTGATTCCAATAGCTACATAACCCGCTTGTTTTTGCGCAATTACATTTGATTTTTTCCAAGCTTCGAAAGCTGCTGTATCTTCGATTACTACTTTTGGAGCTTCTAATAAAGGTGCTGGAATTTCAGCATCAAAAGCTGTTGTATCTATTTCAACTGTTTGGTTAGACAACGCTTTTTTCTCTTCATCAACCAATTTCAAAAATTTATCTCTACCAATATCTTTGATTAGGAATTTCATACGCGCTTTCAAACGTTTCGCTCTTTCGCCATAGCGATCAAAAATTCTCAAAACACCTTCGGTTGTTGGTATAATTTGGTTTACGGGAATAAACTCTGACAATAATTCGGCGTGATGCGGCTGAGAACCTAATCCTCCACCTAACATTACTTTAAATCCTCTTTCGCCATTTACAATTCTTGGAATAAATCCTAAATCATGTAAATAACTCAAGGCCGTATCTTTATCCGAAGAAGAAAATGAAATTTTGAATTTACGTCCCATTTCCTGACAAACTGGATTTCTCAAGAAAAACTGAAACATAGCGTGCGCATAAGGCGACACATCAAAAAGTTCTTCAGTATCAATTCCTGCTGTTTCGCTGGCCGTAATATTTCTTACCGTGTTTCCACAAGCTTCACGAAGTGTAACATCATCTTTTTCCAGTTCAGCCCAAAGTTGTGGTGTTCTGTCCAAACTTACATAGTGAATCTGGATATCCTGACGCGTTGTAATGTGCAAACGTCCGGTTGAATATTCATCAGAAACTTTAGTAATACGAGTCAGTTGTTCGCTGGTCACTTTACCAAAAGGCAATTTGATACGAATCATTTGAACGCCTTCTTGACGTTGACCATAAACTCCTCTCGCCAAACGAAGGCTGCGGAAACGCTCATCATCAATTTTTCCATCACGGAATAAAGCAATTTTTCTTTCTAAATCGATAATGTCTTTTTGGACAATCGGGTCTTCTATTTCGGTTCTAAAACTTTCCATCTGTGTGTTGTTTTTGGCAAAAGTTAAATTTAGTTTATAAATCCAACTCCAGCAGTTGTGTTGGTTGCAGCATCAATTAAAATAAAAGCGCCGTTTGATTTGTTGTCATTGTAGGCATCAAAATACAAAGCTTTGCTCAATTTAATATTTACTTCGCCTATTTCATTTATAGCCAATTGAGTCGCTGGTGTAACTCCAGAATAATCTGTAGCGATTACGTTTTTCACGCTTTCAATTTTTGCCAAAACCCTGTTGGTATTGTGTTGTACCAAATATTTAGCCCCTGGAACTAACTTTTTGCTGTCCATCCAACAAATCGTTGTATTGATGTCTTTTTCAATTTTAGGCAACTCATTCGATTTTACAATCATGTCTCCTCTTGTCACATTGATATCATTTTCCAGTTCCAAAGTAATCGAAGAACCTGCAGTCGCTTCATCAAATTGCTGATCAAAAAAGTGAATATTAGTCACTTTAGACTCTGTCAATGAAGGAAGAACCGTTACTGCATCGCCAACTTTGATATTGTTCCCGTATAATTTTCCGGCGTATCCTCTAAAATCATGATACTCTTCCGTTTTTGGTCGGATAACTGTTTGAACCGGGAAACGTACTTTTCCTGTTTCAAAAACATCTTCTGGCTCTAACGCTTCTAAATGTTCCAAAACCGTTTGTCCAGTGTACCAGGGCATATTCTCTGATTTATCAGCAACATTTCCTCCATTGATAGCACTCAAAGGAATATAACTTACGTTTTGCTCTTTGAATGAACTTTTGCTGTTCAGCGCTTGAAAATCAGCTTTGATTTTGTTGTAAACTTCTTCAGAATAATCAACCAAATCCATTTTGTTTACCGCAACAATCACCTCTTTTACTCTCAATAAATTATTGATAAAAAAGTGACGGTACGTTTGCTCAATAACTCCTTTACGAGCATCAATCAAAATGATAGAAACTTGTGAAGTCGAAGCGCCCGTAACCATGTTACGTGTATATTCTACGTGACCCGGAGTATCGGCAATAATGTAACTTTTCTTTGCTGTCGAAAAATAAATATGCGCCACATCAATTGTAATTCCTTGTTCTCTCTCAGCAACCAAACCATCGGTAGCCAAAGAAAAATCTAAATAATCGTATCCTTTTTGCTTGCTGCTTTTTTCTATTGCTTCAATCTTATCTGTAGTCAATGATTTTGTATCGTATAATAACCTCCCGATTAAGGTACTCTTTCCATCATCTACACTTCCTGCTGTTGCTATTTTTAAAACTTCCATCTGAATTTTGTTTAAAGTTTAAAAGTTTAAGGTTTCCTAAATACCTTCTACAAACTTCTAAATTTGATTTTTTTATTTTAAATGTTGAATTTTAAATTTTAAATGTCTCAGAACAATTCATAATTCATAATTCATAACTTATAATTATTTTCTAAAAATACCCTTGTTGTTTTCTTTTCTCCATCGCGGCTTCAGATCGTTTGTCATCAATTCTGGCTCCTCTTTCTGAAATAGTCGAAGATCTGATTTCGCCTACAACTTCCTGAATGGTTGCTGCGTAAGAATCAACAGCTGCAGTACAACTCATATCGCCAACGGTTCTAAAACGAACAATTCTTTCTTCAATTTCTTCATCTTCTTCTTGGTATACAAAAGGAGAATGTGACCAAATCATACCGTCTCTCAAGAATACTTTACGTTTGTGTGAAAAATAAATCGATGGAATTTCTATTTGCTCTTGCTCAATATAACTCCAAACATCAAGCTCTGTCCAGTTCGAAATTGGGAAAACACGAACGTTTTGACCATTTTCAATTTTTCCGTTTAAAATATCGAATAATTCAGGACGTTGGTTTTTCTCATCCCATTGACCAAAATCATCACGAACAGAGAAAATACGTTCTTTAGCTCTTGCTTTTTCTTCATCGCGACGCGCACCACCAATACAAGCATCAAATTTAAATTCTTCGATTGCATCCAAAAGTGTAGTTGTTTGCAAACTGTTTCTGCTGGAGTATTTACCTGATTCTTCTACTACCTTACCTTCGTCAATAGCATCCTGAACATTACGAACGATTAGTTCTAATCCTAATTCAGCAACCAATTTATCTCTGAAAGCAATAGTTTCTGGAAAGTTATGTCCTGTATCAACATGCAACAATGGAAAAGGGATTTTAGCAGGGAAAAATGCTTTTTGTGCTAAACGCACCAATGTAATCGAATCTTTCCCACCAGAAAAAAGTAAAACCGGCTTGTCAAATTGAGAAATTACTTCTCTAAATATGTATATCGCTTCGCTTTCTAATGCGTTTGTTTTTAATATGGTACTCATTATTATTAGTTTAAAAGTTTAAAGTTTAAAGTTTAAGGTTGTTGAAACCTCATCTAAAATCTCTTAACTATTATTATTTTTTCTTTTCTCTTTATTCTAACCTCTGTTATCTATTTCTGGTGTAAACCGCATTCCTTGTGACTAGATTCCCACCACCATCTGCCTGCTCGGATATCTTCTCCAGGGACAATTGCTCTGGTACAAGGTGCGCAACCTATACTAACGAAACCTTGTTTGTGTAATGCATTTTGTGGTACATTGTTATCGTCTAAATATTCCTGAACCTCTTCTAATGTCCATTTTAACAATGGATTAAATTTTATTATATCGAATTTTTCATCGTATTCAAAAAGGTCTAAATCATTTCTGTTTTCGGATTGCTCTGCTCTTAAACCGGTAATCCAAATCGAATTTCCTTTCAAAGCTTTAGTCAACGGTGCTACTTTTCGAATGAAACAACATTCTTTTCTATTCTCCACTGATTCATAAAAACTATTTGGGCCTTTTTGATTTAATAACTCTTCAACCGCACTTGTTTCCGGGAAATAAGTTTTAATATCGATTTGATATTTTTTCAAGGTCTTATGAAAAACATCATACGTCTCTTGAAACAATCTTCCCGTATCCAAAGTAAAAATGGTAATTGGTAAATTATTTTTTCCAATTAAAGCCGTAATTACTTGATCTTCCTGGCCAAAAGAAGTAGAAAAAACTACTTTGCCTTTAAATTCATCAGCCAAAAAAGTCAAAGTTTCTTCAATTGAAAAATCCTTTGTTTTTTCTAATAAAGTATTTGTTATCGCGATGCTCATAATTTCGTTTCTCTTTATAATAATTTAAACAGCGTTTTTAAACTCAAAATAATAATTAAAACGCCTACCAAAATCATCATAGGCTTTCTCTTTATTCTATTGACTAAAATTGCGGCAATTGGAGCAGCAATCACACCACCCAAAATCAACCCTATAATCACTTGCCATCCTTGTATTCCTCCAAAAAGCATGAAAGTTACACCACTTGCAAAAGCTACAGCAAACTCCGCTGCATTTACAGAACCGATAGTATATCTTGGATTTCTGCCGTTCCCAAGTAAAGTTGAAGTCACTATTGGCCCCCATCCACCACCGCCAACAGCATCCATAAAACCTCCAAAAGAAGCTAAAACCCCTAATTTTTTAGTTTTCTTTTTAATGATATTTTTCTGCATTGCTTTTCTGATAATTATAATTGCCAGCGCAATCATATAAACTGCTATATAAGGCTTTATCGCATCTCCATCAATCACATCCGAGAGTAAATAAGCCCCTGCAATAGATCCTAAAACACCCGGAATCAACAAATGTCTTACTAATTTTTTATTGATATTCCCAAAACGATGATGAGAAATCGCAGAAGCTCCTGTCGTAAACATTTCAGCAACATGAACACCTGTACTGCTGATTGCCGGAGGAATTCCATACGCCAATAAAAATGAAGTAGAAGTTGCTCCATACCCCATTCCTAAGGTTCCATCTACTAATTGCGCAAAAACACCGATACAGAAAAAGATTAAAAATTCCTGATTAAATCCCGCTATAAAACCATCCCAAGAAAATTCAGTATGATGATTATATACCAATGTAGAAATTAATCCTACCAATAAAACAACGGGAATAACAACCCATAAGCGTTCTTTAAAGGTCGTTTCCGATTTTTCATTGATAGTAATGGTTTTCAATTCTTTGCTCATGCTTAAAAATTCAACTGTTTTAATACTAAAATACATTACCCCATCGGAATAGTAGATTATTGTGCAAAAATAAAACTTTTAAGTTAACTACAAAATTTATTTTGTGATTTATTCTTTAAAATGCAATGTCTGCCAAGGTGTTACTTTCTAAAATTTTCAGGGTATTATCGCGCACTTCAATCATCAGTTTACGAACCGCGCAAGTAGCTTCATTAGAACAGTCCAAACAAGGCTCATAAAAATTATGGCTGGCACAAGGAAGTAATGCAATTGGCCCTTCAAGAATGCGATACACATGGGCCATATTAATGTCTTTGGGATCTTTTATCAAATAATAGCCACCGCCTTTTCCTTTTTTAGCACCCAAAAAACCGGAATGGCGCAGTAATAATAAAATACTTTCTAAAAACTTGATGGAAATAGTCTCGCTCTTGGCTATCTCCGCTATTTGAACAGGAGAATTATCTTTTTGGCGTGCCAAAAAAGTAAGTGCTTTTATTCCGTATTTTGTTTTTTTAGACAGCATAATTGACGTTTGATTGAAGATTAACGATTGCTAATTTTTGATAGTTTAAAAATCAGAACAATCATACCCTTTTTACAACAACAAAAATATACTTTTTGAATGAAAGATGGTGAAAGGAGATTAACGATTGTTATTAGATTGGAAATCTGCTCCCGAAACTTCGAAACAAAATCGTTAATCCCAAATCAAAAATCATCAAGACAAAGCCTGCTCCAAATCAGCAATTACATCTTTTACGGTTTCCAATCCTACTGAAACACGCACTAAACCATCGGTAATACTAACTGCCAAACGTTCATCAACAGATAATTTACTGTGCGTTGTTGATGCTGGATGCGTAACAATTGTTCTGGTATCTCCTAAATTTGGTGATAAAGAACACAGTCTTATTTTATCCAAAAAGTTTCTTCCGGCTTCAAGACCACCTTTGATTTCAAAAGCTACAATGTTTCCGCCCAACTTCATTTGCTTTTGAGCAATTTCATATTGCGGATGCGATTTCAAGAATGGATATTTCACCTTATTAACATTAGGATGCTGCTCTAAAAACTCCGCTACTTTCAAGGCATTTTCGCAATGTCTGTCTAAACGAATCGCTAATGTTTCAAGGCTTTTTGACAACACCCAAGCATTAAAAGGTGATAAAGAAGGTCCTGTAAGTCGGGAAAACAAATAGATTTTCTGAATCAAATCTGCTTCACCAACTGTTATTCCGCCTAAAACTCTCCCTTGCCCGTCCATTAATTTTGTCGCAGAATGCACCACTAAATGTGCACCCCATTTTATAGGTTGTTGCAAGTAAGGCGTTGCAAAGCAGTTGTCAATGACCAAAATCAAATTGTGTTTTTTGGCAATTGCTCCTAAAAGTTCCAAATCGATAATATCAACAGCTGGATTGGTAGGTGATTCTGCAAAAAGAATCTTAGTATCAGCAGTAATCAAACCTTCAATGGTTTCCGGCTTGTTAATATCAAAATACGAAGTTTCAATATTCCATTTTGGAAAATAATTAATAAATAAAGAATGTGTGGCTCCAAAAACACTACTAGAAGAAACGATATGATCTCCAGATTTCAATAAAGCTGCCAAGGTTGAATATACCGCAGCCATTCCGGATGCAAAGGCAAAACCAGCTGCAGCACCTTCCATAGCACAAACTTTATCAACAAATTCGTTGGTGTTTGGGTTACTATAACGGCTGTAAATATTCCTGTCTTTTTCTTCGGCAAAAGAAGCACGCATGTCTTCGGCATCTTCAAATACAAAACTGGAAGTTAAGTACAATGGCACTGAGTGCTCTAAATATTGTGTTCTTTCTAATTGGTTGCGTATGGCTTGGGTTTCAAAACCAAATTCTTGATCGTTCATTCTTTTTTAGTTTTAAGTTTAAGGTTTAAAGTTGTTTGAATATTGAATTCAATCACTTTGCTTAAACTACAATGGTTTATTATTCAAAACTACTTTGTAATATATAGTTGCTGTTGGCTCTAATGTTTTAGAAACCGAACAGTATTTTTCGAAAGAAAGTTGAGCCGCTCTAGCTGCTTTTTCTTCGTTTATTGGCCCTTCCAAATAAAACACAATGTGAATATCCTTGAATGGTTTCGCTTCTCCAACTTGTACACGTTCTCCTTCTACTTCAGCTTTGAAAGAGGTGATTTCCTGACGTTGTTTTTTCAAAATTGAAATCATATCAATGGCACTACAACCCGCAACACCCATCAATACTAATTCCATTGGACTTGCGCCCATATCATTTCCTCCAAATTCTGGTCGGCTATCAACGTTAACTATATGTCCTCTTTCATTTTTTAATTCGAAATGGAAATTGTCGTTTACTCTGTTTAATGTTATTTTCATATTATTCCCCTCCCCAACCCTCCCCGAAGGGAAGGAAGCCAAGACTGGAGGCAGTCCCTTTTTTTTAATTTATATTTTATTACAACACGAATAGAAAAAGTAATATTGAAATAAGCCAGAACATACTATTGAACCAACCATCTATAAATAAAGACTTATCCATTGTCCAGTAAGTATCAACACTGTTTCTTTTATATATTAGGTAAAATAATTTGCTTAAAACATAATAGACAAGCTGTGCAATCATTGGTACAAATAATGAATTAATAGCAGTGTTTTTTCCAAAACCAATCAACACACTTATTGAAGCAATTAAAAACAATATTACATTCAAAATTAATAGTTTAAAAAACCATTCTTTATTATCTAATTTACTTTTGTCAAACAAAAACAGAATTGACACATTCATTCCAATTATAATAAAAATGACATTCATATCAATTGCTTTTTCTTACTGATCACTGAACAATATTTTTACCCTTTATCCGACAACCTTAAAATATCTCCAAAAACTCCTCTCGCGGTAACTGCTGATCCTGCGCCTGCACCTTGAATCACGATTGGTCTGTCGCCATAAGATTCTGTGTAAATTTCGAAGAAAGAATCAGAACCCTTCAATCCGCCCAGCGCTGTATCTGATGGCACGGAAACAAGTTTCACTTCCAGATTTCCTTTGTCATTTTGCAAATCGCCTGACAATTCGCCTATGTATCGCAGCACGTGATTTGGTTTCTGGTCGGCTTTTATTTTAGCATAAACTGGATCAAACTCCGTCAATTTATTCAAGAAATCAGAAACATCTCCTTCACGTAAATGTTCTGGAATTAAATTTTGAATCTCAATTTCTTCAAACTCATTTTGCAAGTCCAATTCTCTTGCTAAAATCAATAATTTTCGACCAACATCATTCCCGCACAAGTCCTCTCTTGGATCCGGCTCAGTATATCCATTTTCAATTGCTTCTTTCAATATTTCGCTGAACGAAGCGTCTTTTCCAGAAAAATTATTGAACAAATAACTCAATGTTCCTGAGAAAACACCTTTAATCTTGGTAATGTTTTCACCAGAAAGGTGCAATAATTTAATCGTATCAATCAACGGCAATCCCGCTCCAACATTCGTTTCATAAAGATAACTCTTTTGATTATCCGCCAAAACTTTTCGTAATTTTTTATAAAAACTATAACTAAGCGTATTGGCTACTTTATTGGATGAAATCAAATCAAAACTGCTTTCTGCAAGTGGAATGTAATTTTCAACAAATGTAGCACTTGCAGTGTTATCAATCGCGATCAAATTCTCCAAATGATGCTCATTTGCGTAGGCAATTACATCATCAATAGTATAAGAGAATCCATTGTTTTGAATTTCATTTTTCCAATTTGGAGTAACGCCATTTTTATTTAAAAGGACATTACTGGAATTGGCAATCGCAAAAACATTCAGTTTGATGTCTTTTCTTTTTTCGATGGTTGATGCTGATTCCAATATTTGGTTAATCAACGTTCCGCCCACTAAACCATGCCCGAAAATAGCAATGTTGATTTTCTTTGAAACTCCAAAAATCTCTCCGTGAATCACGTTTAAGGCTTTGTTCAGCTGCGATTTTTTCACCACCAAACTCACATTTTTACCCGTAACCGTATTATTGAAAAGAATCGGGACAATTTTATTTTTTATCAAGGCCGTATAAGGCTTGTGAAACGTACTCAAATCCTGACCAATAATAGAAATTACAGAAACATTATCGGTTACCGTGATTTTATTCACATCTTTTGAATAAAAATCCTTTTCGAATTCTTTTTCCAATTCAATCATGGCTTTTGTCGCTTTATCAGCAGCTACGACTAAACCAAT
Source organism: Flavobacterium caseinilyticum (assembly GCF_004349085.1). Taxonomy (GTDB): domain Bacteria; phylum Bacteroidota; class Bacteroidia; order Flavobacteriales; family Flavobacteriaceae; genus Flavobacterium; species Flavobacterium caseinilyticum. The sequence continues at coordinate 60,185 of NZ_SMFM01000003.1, forward strand.
TCCTCTTTCTGACGAACCTTGTGAAATAATACTTACACTAATATCATTGTCGCCCATCACTCTGAAAATTCTGGCATCAACACCAGTTTTACCTAGTAATCCTCTTCCTTCCAGATTCACTAAAGACACATTTTCAAGTACCGAAAGTGTTTTAATGCCTTCCTTATTAGAATTAGAAGTAATTAATGTTCCTTTATTTTCGTGGTTGAAGGTATTCAAAATTCGAAGTGGAATATTTTTTTCCAATAAAGGAATAATAGTTTTGGCATGAAGAATCGTCGCACCAAAATTGGCTATTTCATTGGCTTCATTAAATGACAAATGATCAATTTTCTTCGCATCAAGCACTAAATCCGGATTTGCTGTATAAATCCCGTCTACGTGGGTATAATTTTGTAATTCGTCCGCATTTAGGTAATTGGCAATTAAGGAAGCAGTATAATTACTGCCGTTTCTTCCTAAAGTAGTGGTGTCATTATTGTTATTCGAACCAATGAAACCAGTGATAATATTAACTGTTGTTCCACTATTATGTTTGAAATAATTGATTACATTTTTCTTCGAAATTTGTTCCAAAGGTTGTGCATCACCAAATTTTGAATCGGTTTTAATCAATTCCCGAGTATCTGCAAAACGGGCATTTATTCCGTTTTCAATCAAGATTGCCGTCAATAATTTTGCCGAAAGCAATTCCCCTTTTGATAAAATTTGGTCTTTTATTTTGTTGCTGTAATCGCCTATTAAACTAACGCCTTCAAATAATTTTTCCAAAACATTGAATTCCTCAGATAAATCCACGTTTTGATAATCGTCTTGTTGGTATTTCTTAAAATCCTCAAAAAGCGTTTTATAATCTTTGTTAGTAGCCGCAATTTTTAAAATCTCCTCCAGTTCATCCGTAGCATTTCCTCGTGCCGAAACCACAATGGCAATTTCCTCTCCTTGATTTACTTTATCGGTTATAATCGCGACAACCTTATTTATTCCGTCGCCATTCGATAAAGATTTACCTCCAAATTTTAATATTTTCATTGTGTGTGTTTTTTGGCTTAGAATATATCCTGAAGCAAATTGTGTAATTGTTTGTATTCTATCAAAAAAGCGTCATGTCCGTGTATCGAAACAATTTCTTGATAGCTGACCTTATTTTTATATTTTTTTAATTCCTCGTAGGTTGCTTTGTTTTCATTTGCCGTAAAAAACAAGTCTGAATTGATTCCGATAATATGAATCTCAGCTTCAATTTTTGAGGTTATTTCTTCAAATGAAGCGCTCTTCCTGGTAATATCTATCGTTTTCAACAATTGATTCATCATTTTGTACGACGAAATTTGAAACCGTTTCTGTAATTTTTCACCATGATGCAGCAACCAACTTTCTACATTAAAAACAGCCAATTCTTCATTGGTCGTTCGCTGAAATTTGGCAGTAAAAGACTCTGGAGTTCGATAACACAACATAGCATGAGTTCGAGCATCTTCAATAGGTTTCGAAGAATTTCTGAGAATTTGCTCCTGCAAAAAGCAATTGGCAATTAACCAATCTGTCGATTTCCAATCGGTTGCAATAGGAATTAAATGTTGCGTGATTTTTGGTTCCAATGCAACCATTTCCCAAGCAATTCCTCCACCAACAGAACCGCCAATAATAGAATATAGTTTTTTAATTTCAAGAATTCGAATCCCTTCAATAAAAATTCTGGCAATGTCTCTTGTATTAAAATCCGAATAATTCTCAACGACAAAACCATCAAAACCATTTCCGGGAACATTAAAAGCCAGAATTGTATATTTTGTAGTATCTATAGTTTTGTTGGCACCAATTAAATCATTCCACCAACCATTTTCTCCAACAACTTGTGAATTTCCAGTTAAAGCATGGTTGACCAAAACGATTGGCGCGGTATGCAATTCAGGTCCAAAAACTTGAAAACTTAAGTTTAAGGCAGCATTAAAAGCGCCACTTTCGGTGGTGAAATTTTGTAATGTGATCGATGTTGGTTTATTTTCCAATTGCAAATCTTTTATGATTTTTGACCTGTGTTTGGAAATATTAGAAAGAAAGCTAGGAGTTATCTAGACAAATTCTTAGTGTTATCTTTCCACGTTTGGCGTGGTAGAATGCAGCACCTTCTTCGATAAATCGAAGGGTTGCTAAGGCCTCATCGGGTCTAATCCCTCTGCCTTTCTTTATAACATTTCAATACGTTTGTGAACTTAAAGTAGCAAATTAACCACTATTTTTTTAAACAAGCAAATTTTTCGGATAATTGCTTTTTTACTTTTTGCGAAAATATATTTTTAAAACGCACAAAAAAGCATCCATTAAAATCAATGGTGCTTTTAAGTTTTTGGATGAAATGTTAATTTTAATAAAGTCGTTTTTTACCATTTAAAGTAAGATATTTTAACATTTTTTGTGACTATTTGCGAGCAGTAATAATTCTTTTTATTCATATAAAAAGAACGTCATTTTCCTGAGAATACATTAAAGCCAATAATGAATTAGGAGCTTTTTTTTCAGTAGAACCGGAAGTTTTAATTTCAAACCTAGGGTGAATTAATACAGTTTCCGGCTGGATCACAGTTGTTTTTTTTGCCTGGATTTTAAAATCCGGCCTTGACGGAGTTGTCTTTGATCTTCTCATGGTATTTATTTTTTAGTTGTTTGTATTCGTATCCGTTACCCTAATAAAATTCCAGTTTGAAAAAACTAAAATTTCTTATGGTTGTTTGTATTGCCAATAATAAATTATATCTAAAAAATAAATCCCACCTAATGTTTGCGCTGTTGATTATACGCAAACCAATGTACTTTTACTCATTCATGCTTTTATTGAAAGCGCTATTAAACTGTTTTCATATTAATTTTAGTTACTCGTTTTATTTGCTTTTCAGTTAAACGTTTTTCAGCGCTAGCTTTGGCAATTCTTTCTTTTAAAACTTCCCATTTTGCTTTCATATAAGGATATAATGACAACGAAATTTCGTCTCCATTCTGGGAATTTTTAAAATGTTTTTTATATTCTTTCAAATAATTATTATAATCATCCAGATATCTATCCCATTTATTATTATGTTGCGGACTATGAATTTTGTCCGTTCTTTTGATGGTAATTGCTTCTCCAAAAATATTTTCGCTTGCTTTCATGATTTTATTTTTTTAAAAATGAATAGTTTACTTTCCCTTTGGTTTCTCTTTTTTTAACTAAAAAACAGTCTATTAATTACCTTATTTTTTCCTTATCATTTCATATTTTAAAAAAAGAGATCTAAATAAATTTTAGTTTTTTAGTTTTACTGTTTAACAAATTACTGAAATAAAATTATCACAAGAAAAAAATTACGACCAACTAACACAATATCAGATATAAAGCATTTTTACAGGATTATATTTCAGAAAAAATTTATAAAAGATTACTTCTGAAATGAAATTTGGCAGACCGTAAATTAGTCAGTAAAAATACTGTTAAAGCTCTAATTATAGAGAGCTATTTCAAAACGCAAAAAAAGAATACAGCACTAAAAAAGTTGTTTTTTGTAGCTAACATTGAAATAGGTGAGAAATTATTAAATTAAAAACATAAAAAGCCCAACACTAGGCTGTCGTAATTTTTCTAAGAAGTGATTTTATCCATAATTTGTAAGTTGCAGACAATTTTGCAGGAAAAAAAAGTTAAGATTAATTTGCAATTCAAAATGGTTTCATACATTTGCACCCGAATACAAGAGGAAAAATTTGAACTGATTGCAACCTCTTCATAATGAAACAAATTCATTGTGGATGCTGATAATTTTTCAGTAGAAAAAATGCTAAAGCAGGAACACTCCTTTAGTCCTTTTCAGCAATTATTTTTTCTCGCTTAATTTAAAAATAATAATAATTATGGCCTATTTATTTACGTCAGAATCTGTAAGCGAAGGACATCCAGACAAAATTGCAGATCAAATTTCAGACGCATTAATTGATAATTTCTTAGCATTTGATGCTGACTCAAAAGTAGCTTGTGAAACTCTAGTTACTACTGGTCAGGTAATTTTGGCGGGTGAAGTAAAATCAAATACCTATTTAGATGTACAACAAATCGCTCGTGACGTAATCAGAAAAATTGGTTACACGAAAAGCGAATACATGTTTGAAGCCAATTCTTGTGGAATCCTTTCTGCTATTCACGAACAATCTGCCGACATCAATCAAGGTGTTGATAGAGCAAATCCTGAAGAGCAAGGCGCAGGCGACCAAGGAATGATGTTTGGTTACGCCACTAATGAAACCGAAAATTATATGCCATTGGCACTTGATTTATCTCATAAATTATTGCAGGAATTAGCTGTTTTAAGACGTGAAAATAATGAAATTACGTATTTGCGTCCGGATGCTAAATCTCAAGTAACTTTAGAATATAGCGATGACAACAAGCCAACTCGCATTGATGCTATTGTAATCTCGACACAACATGATGATTTTGATGAAGAAGCAACAATGCTTGCCAAAATCAAAAAAGATCTTGTAGAAATATTGATTCCGAGGATTATTGCAAAAAATCCAACGCATGCACATTTATTTAACGACGCTATTCAATACCACATTAACCCAACGGGGAAATTCGTAATTGGAGGACCACACGGAGATACTGGATTGACAGGAAGAAAAATCATTGTGGATACTTACGGTGGAAAAGGTGCTCACGGTGGTGGTGCATTTTCTGGAAAAGATCCAAGTAAAGTAGATAGAAGTGCTGCTTATGCTACACGTCATATTGCTAAAAACCTAGTTGCAGCAGGTGTTGCTGACGAGATTTTAGTGCAGGTTTCCTATGCTATTGGTGTGGCTAAACCAATGGGTATTTTTATTGATACATATGGAACTGCAAAAGTGAATTTGACTAATGGTGAAATTGCTAAAAAAGTAGAAGCTATTTTTGACATGCGTCCTTACTTTATCGAGCAACGTTTGAAATTAAGAAACCCAATCTATAGTGAAACTGCTGCCTACGGGCACATGGGACGTACTCCAGAAACGGTTACTAAAACTTTTTCTGCTCCAGGTGGAAATGAAAAAACAGTTACTGTTGAATTGTTCACTTGGGAAAAATTGGATTTTGTTGACCAAGTTAAAACTGCTTTCGGATTGTAATACAACATTTATATTATAGAAAAAGGGGATTTTGCCAACGCAAAATCCCCTTTTTTAGTATCCAAACTTTCTCTATAAATTATACTTTACAATAAAGGTTACAAATCGAGGCAGAATAACATTTTCATTTGCGTTAAAACCATTTACGCTAAAGGAGTTATTCAGTCTAGACCTAGTATTTAATAAATTATTGGCCTGAATTCGGTATTCAAATTTGGCGTCTTTTTTAATATAATTCAAACTAGCCGTCATAATTTTAAAATCGTTGGCAATACCAGTCGATTCATTTTTAAAACGGTTAAAGGCATAATCCCAATTGACATTCAAACCATTTAGGAAATAATAATTCAGTTTGACCGTAGGTGTTTGAGTAGTAAATCGATTGGCTGCTTGCTCCGAAAAATTAATGCGGTAACCTAAATCTACATTGGGATATTTTTTGAACTGAGTTGCAAAAGCCAAGTTGTAGCCATGATTGACATTTTCGATGCCTTGAATAAATTCCTGAGTATTTCCATTCACCAGGCGTCTGTTTAGTACAAAATTCCGATTCCAATTAGCATTAATCCCCGCTGTTAATTTATAATACTTTTGGAAGCTTTTCGAATAAAACACATTCCCATTTAGATTTTCATTTTCAGCATCTAAATTCAAACGATCCGATGTAGAGTAAATACTTTGGAACAGAATTCCATTTACCACAGGATTTTTTGTAGTTGTATACCCTATACCTCCAAAAATTGTCGTGAAATTATACAAATTATACTTTGAGTAATTCAGTCTATGACTGGTTACGAGTGAGTTCTCCAATTGTGAATTTCCACGCGCAATGCTATTAAAATTCGTAAAAACATACCCTTCGACCAACGCATTTACATCATTAAAACCGTTTCTCACATTAAAGTTATACGTCAAATTTTCCGATTTTTTCAAATCCCAACGCGCAAACATATCCGGTAATAATCGTGTAAAATTAAGTTTGAAAGGATTACCAAATTGCTCATTGGTGGTATTGTATTGATGAACAGAGAAACCAGGATTAAATGTAAACTTACCTACAATAAATTTATAATGCAATCCCAAAAACGCATCATTAAAACGGTATCTTACATCATTATTATATGCCGCTTGCTCAACAGGATTAACCGTTTGGTCTTGTAATATTTGTAAAATACTCGAATTATACGACTGAAAAGCGTTCGTATTTCCTGCAGTTACATTCAATATACTTTTGTTCGAAATTTGATAAAAGTAATCGATTTTTGCATCTAACTTATTTGTTTTTACAAATCTGGATTGTTCAATATTTAATGAATTCTCATTAACAAAAACCGCACTAGGATCATTTGGGTTTTGCGAAGTAGCGTTTTGATACGGATTGACAGAAAGTTGCGGATTGTAAAATGGATCTTCGTCTTCGTATTGATGTTGCATTTCGAGTACCCAAGTAGACTTTGGATTTTGTGTATAAAACAAATTTAAACTTTGGTTGAATGAGGCAGGTGCTTGTTTTTGAAAAGCAATAACCGTATTGGAATTAGACACCATCGAACCATTGATCATCGAGCTAAAATTAGTCTGGCTATTGTCTACATCTTGTTGGTCATTTTTTCTAAAGAACGCATCATAATCCAATTGAAAATTATCATTGGCTTTGTATTTAGAACCAAATTTTGCAATAAACGCATTGTTTTTAGAATCTGAATTGTTTTTTCTGTTTTCTAAGGTCGCTATATTTGTGGTATTGGGTTCAAAAATCCCTCTTTCTGAGTTAGTAATAGACTGATTGTAGGTAGATGAATAAGCCGCAAAACCGGATAGCGTCCATTTTTTTGAAACCGAATGATTCACATTGAGTGTCCCAAATTTGTCACTCGCTTTGGCCACATTATCGCCGCCAGATAAACCAAAAAAGTTACGATTAAGCGTAAGTGTTGTCCCGCTGCGACCAATAGTGTTTCTTGCTCCACCTGTTATTCTAAAAAAATCTGCAGAAGTCAAAGATACCTCACCAATATTATTCAAATTAACGATAGAGTTGATACTGGTTTTTGGGGAGTAATAAAAGATTTTTGGATTAACAATATAGCCTTCGTCATTTGCTAAACCAGCACTTACATCACCAAACCAAAATTTATCTTTTCCTTTTTTGAGTTTAATGTTAATCGCAATATCATCGTTGTTATTTTCAAGTCCTTTCATTTGCGATACTTCGTTGAAATTTCGCAGCACTTGTACTTTATCAACAGCATCCGAAGGAATATTTTTTGAGCCTAACTTAGTATCTCCCTCCATAAAGGGTTTGCCATTTACAAATAGTTTAGCAACTTTTTTTCCCTCTACTTGCACCTGACCGTCAGCCATTACCTCAAACCCCGGCAGTTTTTTAAACACATCTTCAAGTTTGCGCTCTTCGCCAGTTTTAAACGAATCCGTATTGTACACAATTGTGTCTCCTTTTATAGACACTGGCATTTCACGTACAATTTCTACGCCATCAAGCTCGATCCCGCCTGATTCCATAGTGATGTTTTGCAACATATTTTCGGCTAGAGTTGTCACGGTAACTTCCTTATTTTGCATACCCAAATAACTAAGTTTAATGACATACGTAGTATTAGCTTTAAGGTTCAACATAAACTTCCCTTTGTCAGTCGTTATGGCATAGGCATCCATCGCTTTAGTAGTTTGATTAACCGCCATAACATTGGCCATTTCTAAAGGCAGTTTCGCTTTATCTTGTACAACTCCTTCCAAACGGATATTTTGAGCATAGGAAATAGAAACCACCACAAGGGCGATCAGAACTAGAATTTTTCTCATTTTAATTGGGTGTATAACTACAGATATTAATTTCCAAAACGAATTTGCATGCCGCCTTCTCTACCGCCACGTCCTTGATTCATCTCTCTGAATTCTTCCATTTTTTTCATTACGGCTTCGTCATACTCTTTTTGAGAAACTACTTTTCCTTTGGTTACGGCCTTAATTTCTACTTTATCCTTTGGATTCAGTACAACTTTAGAACATAAAATGGTTGTTCTACCATCATTCACTTCCAAAATTAATCCGGGTAAACCCCAATATCCTTCTGGACCTTGGCTAACTGGTATTTCTGGGGTATACCATGCAGTAATTACTATTTCTTTAGGTACTTCAACCGCATCTAAAAAATTTGTTTTTTTATCATCTGCTGGTTTTGCTCCCTCTTTTTTATCTCCATCCTCTTTTCTCGGTCTCATGTTTCTAAAATCAGTTGCACTAGGTTTTTTTATAGCCGTGGCTTTATAACAAGTATATCCTCCAATTATTCTTGTTTCAGCTTCCATTTTCCAGGCAAGACTCGTAAGCGAATCTTTGACCAAGAATTCTTTCCCCATAAACTCTTTATCGTTACTGTATTGCTTGTCTTTTACATTTTTGTAATAGGTACCGCCGCCGCCTGCAAAGCTTGACATCATTCGGAATCCACCACCACCTTGTGTTGACGCTTCTAACTTTTCTTCTTCCTTATAAATAGAGGCCGTTTTATTGAAGTTGAGGATAAATGTTTTTTCGAACATTTTCTTCATACTTTCCTCAATCCTCTTCTGCATATCCGGAGTCATATTTTTGTTTCCCTCCATTCGGGATTTAAAATCGGAGGTGCTGGTTCTTGATTCATACACCGCCATTCCTTGAAATTCCTGAGCTTGAAGTCCCATAAATGATGCGACTGCTAATACTAATGTGAAAATTACTTTATACATACTATTGGATTTTGATAAATAAGAGTGAAAAATACTATTTTTGTTACAAGTATTCTGTTAAAATAATAATAAGACAATCAAAATTGTATAAGGTTTAATTGTAATTTCGCTTTCATGAAAAAAGCAATGCTATTACTATTTATCGGTTCATTTTCAATGGTGATTGCTCAGAACCTAAAGCCAACTGCTGTTAGAATGGATTCGATCCGTTTTGACGGTGATCAATTTCTGGGATACGACCCTTTTGGTTTTTATTACACCATCAAAAACAATGTCTTTTCTAAAGTTGGAACGCTGGATACAATAGAATACAAGAATATTCCTTTGGGTAAAATCACCAAAGTAGACCTGCAAAATCCACTTAAAATCGTTTTGTTTTACGAAAATTTCAATACAGTTGTCATTTTGGACAATCAATTGAATGAAACCCAAAAAATCAATTTTTCAGAAAATGTGATTCCTATTGTCGCTTCAGCAGTTGGAATAGCTTCTCAAAATCAGCTTTGGATTTATAACAGTATGAATCAGCAACTGGGATTATATGATTATTTGAACAATATTTACAAGACTATTTCAGTTCCTTTTACGGAAAGTATTAAGAATTATTTTTCGGATTTTAATACATTTCATTGGGTTGATAACAAAAACAATTGGTATGCCTGTGATATTTTTGGAAGAATTACTAACAACGGAAAAGTACCTGATTTTGAATCGATTGAAATTATAAATAAAAACCAGTTTGTCTATTCTGCAAATGGGATTTTAATTTTTCAGGATTTGGAAAAAGATCAAAAAACGGAGATTAAAATTGCAGAAAAAAGCTTTAAAAAATTCTATTACAAAGACCAAATTTTATCTATTTTTACATCCGAAGGAATTACAAATTATAAAATCATAATACCGTAATGCACATAGCAATAGCAGGAAACATAGGCTCTGGAAAGACAACTTTAACACGCTTGTTAGCGAAACATTTCAAGTGGGAACCACATTATGAAGACGTTGTCGACAATCCGTACCTAGATGATTTTTACCATCAAATGGAACGTTGGTCGTTTAATTTGCAAATTTATTTCTTGAATAGTCGTTTCCGTCAGGTAATGCAAATTCGCGAAAGCGGTAAGAAAATCATTCAGGACCGAACTATTTATGAAGATGCACATATTTTTGCTCCTAATTTATATGCAATGGGCTTAATGACTAATCGGGATTTCCAGAATTACTCTTCACTTTTTGAATTGATGGAATCCACAGTTAAAGCACCTGATTTATTGATTTATTTAAGAAGTTCAATCCCTAATTTAGTAGGGCAAATACACAAACGAGGTCGTGAATACGAAAACTCAATTTCTATTGAATATTTGAGTCGACTGAATGAAAGATACGAAGGTTGGATTCAAACCTACGACAAAGGAAAATTATTGATTATTGACGTTGACAACATAAATTTTGTTGACAATCCTGAAGATTTAGGAAATATTTTTAACCGAATTGATGCGGAATTAAATGGGTTGTTTTAAAACACAGATTGCACAAATTACCACAGATTTTCAGAATCAAAAATGCCTCACAATTGCGAGGCATTTTTTTTAAAAGATTTTTATGTATTTACATTTGTTTTACTAATTGCCTTCTCCTAAATTATAAGTGCCATTAATAGCATTTTATCAAAAACTATCATTCTATAATTAAATTTTAAACCCGCACCACAAATCAACTGATAAACATTTTCATAAGTCACTGATTAATAAATTAAAACACAAAATTAATTTTTCCCAAATAGGGAATTTTTAACTATCTTTGACATAGAAAATAACGTATGAGAATAATCGCTAAAAGAACCTTACAAAATTTTTGGGAGCAATATCCAAACTCAAAACAGCAATTATTATCTTGGTATCAGGTATTTGATAAAAAAGTATTTGAGAATTCGAATTCTATAAAATCAATTTTTGGTTCAGCTGATTTTATTGGAAATAATAAAGTCGTATTTAATATTTGTGGCAACCATTATCGATTAATCGTAAAAATTAATTATGTAACGCAAATTGTATATATTTTGTTTATTGGAACTCATCCTGAATATGACAATTTGAAAGATATTAAAAACTTATAAAATGGAAATAAATCCTATAAAAACAGAAAAAGATTATGATTTAGCTTTAGAGAGAATAAACATTCTTTTTGATGCTAAACCAAACACAAATGAGGGTGATGAATTAGATATTCTAGTTACCCTTGTAGAAAAATATGAACAAATACATTATCCTATTCCTGAGCCAGATCCTATTGAAGCGATAAAATTCATGATGGAGCAAAACGGACTTACAGATGCTGATTTAGGAGTGATTTTAAATAGCCGCTCCAGAGTAACTGAAATTTTTAAACGTAAAAGAGCTTTAACAATTAAACAAATTAGAGTTTTAACAGAAACACTTCATATTCCAGCTTCAACTTTAATTAAAGAATATGCATTAGAACAATAATTTTTTAATTTCAAACAAAAAATGCCTCGCAAATTGCGAGGCATTTTTTGTTCGAAATTACTTTTAATTACTTCAAAACATCAATTTTTGCCTGAACTTCTGCATCAGTTCCTTCAAAATTTTGAATGTCTTCTTTTCCGTTTATGGTTGTTTTGATTGTCGCTTTTACTTTACCATCCACATTTGTTTTTTCGATAGAAACTTCTTTAGAAACCATTGCAGTTGCTACTCCGGAAGCATTCATAAATTTACACGTTTTGCTGTCACATCCTTTGGCGAGACATTCTTCTTTAGACATTGAAGCGCACATTTTACTGGTAGTGCAACAAGCTGCAGTGCTAGAAAGAGTATGACTTCCATTTCCTAAAATCGGAGCAATTACAAGTCCAATTAAACAGGTTAATTTAATCAAAATATTCATTGATGGCCCGGAAGTATCTTTGAACGGATCTCCAACAGTATCTCCAGTAACCGCCGCTTTGTGCGCATCTGAACCTTTATATGTCATTTCACCATTAATCAGAACACCAGCTTCAAAAGATTTTTTGGCGTTGTCCCACGCACCACCTGCATTGTTTTGAAAAACAGCCCACAACACACCCGAAACGGTAACTCCGGCCATATAACCTCCCAGCATTTCTGCAATTAACTGGTTATTATCTGAATAAACCAACTTCCCTAACAGAACAATTGCAATTGGAAAACCAATAGTCAAAATTCCCGGTAACATCATTTCGCGCAAAGCCGCTTTAGTAGAAATATCAACACATTTTGCATATTCTGGTTTTCCGGTTCCTTCCATAATTCCTGGAATTTCCCTGAACTGACGACGTACTTCATACACCATATCCATTGCGGCTTTTCCAACAGAATTCATGGCCAAAGCCGAGAAAACTACCGGTATCATTCCGCCCACAAATAACATCGCTAAAACAGGCGCTTTAAAAATATTGATTCCGTCAATTCCTGTAAACGTTACATAAGCAGCAAATAAAGCCAATGAAGTTAGCGCCGCCGAAGCGATTGCAAATCCTTTTCCAGTTGCTGCCGTTGTATTTCCTACAGAATCTAAGATATCTGTTCTGGTGCGTACTTCTTTAGGTAGTTCGCTCATTTCAGCAATTCCTCCGGCGTTATCAGATATTGGCCCGAAAGCATCGATTGCCAATTGCATTGCCGTTGTAGCCATCATCGCGGAAGCAGCCAAAGCCACACCATAAAATCCTGCAAAAGCATACGATATCCAAATCGCAGCAGCAAATAATAAGACCGTTGGAAACGTCGAAATCATTCCGGTTGCCAAACCTGCAATTACGTTTGTTCCGGCTCCTGTTGATGATTTTTGAACAATTGCCATAACGGGTTTTGTACCTAATCCTGTGTAATATTCTGTAACAGATGAAATAACAGCTCCAACTACTAATCCAACAATTGCGGCATAAAAAACACGCATCGAGGAAATTTCTTTAGTCCCTTCGCCAAAGAAATTCATTTGCATCGTTTCCGGCAACATATATTGTACTAAGAAAAAACAAGCAATAGCTGTTAATACAATAGAAACCCAGTTTCCTATATTTAATGCTTTTTGAACTTGTGCTTCCTTGGCATTATCATCTGTAATTTTCACTAACATCGTTCCGATAATAGAAAATAAGATTCCGAAACCGGCAATTGCCATTGGTAATAAAATAGGTCCTATTCCGCCAAAAGCATCTTGAAGATTTCCGCCCATATCTTTGATGACATAATTCCCAAGAACCATGGCCGCTAAAACGGTTGCTACATAAGAACCAAATAAATCGGCACCCATTCCGGCAACATCACCCACATTATCACCTACATTATCCGCAATTGTAGCTGGATTACGAGGATCATCTTCAGGAATTCCAGCTTCTATTTTCCCCACTAAATCAGCACCGACATCGGCCGCTTTGGTGTAAATTCCACCGCCAACTCTGGCAAACAAAGCGATAGATTCAGCTCCAAGAGAAAATCCGGCTAACGTTTCCAATACAATGGTCATGTCTTCTGTAGAAGTCCAAACGCCGTTCATAAAAAAGTGAAAGAAAAATATAAAGAAAGTGGTCAATCCTAAAACGGCTAAACCAGCAACTCCTAATCCCATTACGGTTCCGCCGCCAAAAGATACTTTTAAGGCTTGCGGCAAACTGGTGCGTGCAGCCTGCGTGGTTCTAACATTTGTTTTTGTTGCTATTTTCATTCCCATATTCCCCGCCAAAGCCGAGAAGAATGCGCCGAAAACAAAAGCAACCACTATTAATATGTGCGTAGTAGGAACGATAAATGAAATTCCCGCTAAAACAATACTCGCACCAATAACAAAGAAAGTCAACAACCTATATTCTGCTTTCAGGAAAGCCAAGGCTCCTTCGTAAATATAATCTGAAATCTCTTTCATCTTACCGTCGCCAGGATCTTGTTTTAAAACCCATGCTCGTTTTGTAAACATAAATGCCAGTCCGATAAATGCCATGGCTATTGGCAAATAAATCATTATTGTATTCATAATTTTGGTTTGGTTTTTGGTTAATATTAATAGTGTAACGAAACGAATTTAAACAAAAAAGCAATACTCTTAACAGAATATTGCTTTTTTTGTAAAAATTGGATATGAAATTATTTTATACTAAATAATCCTTCTGGTTTATTTTCAATTTGATTAAAACGCTCCGTACATTCTTTAATAATGGCATACGCTTCATTTACATCGCCCCATCCGCCTACATCAACTTTTTTATTTTCAAGATCTTTATAAACCTGAAAGAAATGTTCGATTTCTTTTAATAAGTGTGGATTCATATCTGATAAATCATTCAATGAATTCCAGATTGGATCTGAAACAGGAACGCAAATTACTTTTTCATCCGGTCCTTTATCATCTGCCATGTGGAAAACACCAATAGGTTTTACTTCCATCACACATCCGGGAAAAGTTGGTTCATTTACCAAAACCAAAACATCCAATGGATCTCCGTCTAATGCTAATGTTTCCGGGATAAATCCATAATCAGCCGGATACATCATTGAAGAAAATAACATTCTGTCAAAACGCATTCTTTTTATTTCGAAATCATATTCGTATTTATTTCTACTTCCTCTTGGTATTTCGATTAAGACATCGAAAGTTGTTAATTTGTCTGCAGTCATTTTAATTTTTTCTTTTCTATAATTATGGCTGCAAAAATAAGGAAAGTATCCCTTTCTACAATAAAAAATGTATGTTATCTGTTGATTAAATTTTAACAGTGAGTACTTTAGTAAATTACTTTTCTATTTCGTTTGTTTAAATAATGGTGCCACAAAAGATAGGTTGCAAAAGATCGGTACGGACTCCATTGCTTTGAATGAACTTCCATTTTCTCTTTTTCGTGAATATCCAGTAATTCCTTGATGGTATTTACTACCGCAATATCTCCCAACGGTAATAAATCCGGAGCTTGCAAACAAAACATCAAATAAATATCGATAGTCCAGTTTCCTATTCCTTTGATTTTGATGAGTTCTTCCCGTACTTGCTGAGTTGTTTTTGTCGATAAACTTTCTAAATCAATATCCTTATTTAATATTGCTGTCGCCAAAGCTTTAATATAAGACGTTTTCTGACGGCTTACGCCAAGATTCCTAAATTCGGCATCCGATATGTGAAGAAGAATTTCGGGCGTGAGAATTTCTTGAATTGCTTTAACTTTTAAAAAAGTGGCTTTAGCCGAATCTATAGAAACCTGCTGTTCCAAAATCAATAATACCAAAGTCTCAAAACCTTCCGGTCTTTTGGGAATGTTTGGCATCCCATATTGTTCGATAATGTCCTTGAAAATGCTATCTTTTTCTGAAAGATAGTCGATTGCTTCTTGCATAAACTGATTTTTTTTTAGCCCGTCCCGTAGTTACGGGAGGAAACGGCATCCCACGCCTTTTAGCGTGGATTTAGTGTACATCCCGAAGCTTCGGGAGGAATAGCTCCTAAAAATGAAACCCAATCGCTGCTTTTACAGTAAAACGATTGGTGTCCGGCGTGTTGAGATAATTACCGCGCCAAGCAAAATCGATGCGTAAAACTTTGAAGATATTCCCAATTCCGGCGCTGTATTCCCAATACACTTTTTCGGGTGCACTATACATTAAACCCGAGGCATTAATCGCTCGGTTTTCATCAGAAATGGTTCCGTAAACACCTTTTACGGCTACAATTTCTCTCCAATTCAGTTTACGCATAAACGGTATTCTGGAGAATAACCGACCATTAAAATTGTGATTCCACTGCAAAGTAGCGTATTGGTCTGCAACAAATTCATAAAAATTAAGGTTGTTAAAGGTATTTTCAAGTATGAAAAAAGTTTGATTTCCCGGGATAACACTCATCAATCCCAAAGGAACGGTTCCAAAGGTTTTCCCCACTTCCATTATGATATTCGTACGCCCCAAAGGCCCAATAATTATAGGTTGTTTATAATACAACTGCAGTTTGTCATATTTGAAATCACTGTTTAATAATCCTTTAAATCCATGACTGTAATTGATAAAAAAGCGACTGTACGGACTTTCCACAATTTCTCTCTCTACTGCAAATCCGATTGTTTGTCTTTTAGGACTGTATTCAACCTGAAAGTTAACCTCTGACTGTCTCACATCGCTTTTTGTGACAGCATTTGGAATATCTGTGTAATAATCCAGACTGAAAGTTGGCGATGCAGATTCGAGTGTGCGATAGGAAATTCCGGTTTGAAAAATCAAATTTTTAACGGGTTCAATTTCTACCGCGATATTACTCAGGTTAATGTTTGTCAATTTCCCGTTATTTCCTGACGAAAATACGGAAGATGAAGCAAAACTTCGGCCTAAAATATCGTAAGTTGTAGTGAGACTCGCACCAATTTGTTCGATATCACGCCTGTTTCCTGCGGACAAAATGATTCTTTTTTTCTTATCAACCATCCATTTTCCCGAAAATCCGTATTTGAATTTATCATCCTTAAAACCATATGCGGTATAGCCTTGTAAACGCCAAGTGTCTGCAGTACCAAAATACGTTCTTCCTCCCGCTCGCAGGCGAACGCCTTCAACTTCATTGTACCCAAATGTGGAAAAAATAGGACCAAAATCAAAATTCCCAATTGGCAAAAATCCGCTCGCCAGAATTTGAACCGTATTGTGTATCTGTTGGTATTTTTTGACCGTTTGCAACGTATCCAGCATTTTGTAAACGCCCAATTCGTCCTTGGTTAAGTTTTCGAATCGATTTTCGTCCCAATATTCATCCGTTTTATTGAAGACAGCTGCGTCGACATAATTGACTTCCTCTTTATAAAAGGCGACCGGTTTTTCTATATTAAACTGATGGTTTCTGTAATAAGTAGTTCGTTTTCCGTAAACGCCTTTTGAGTTTTCTTTTTTGTTTAAAGCAAAATCGGACATCAAATAATCCTTCGTTAATAAAAATACGGAATCGCTGACCACTTCAAATTCCTGCTCCAAATAAATGTCTTTTACCCAGTTGATATTGGCGCTTTTGGTTACCGCCATATTGATTTTTTTAATGGCAAAAGTCGAATCATTGACCCAAAAATCTCCTTTGAAAGTCAATTCGTTTTTACGCCTTGGATAAAATACAATATTATAACACCATTTTTTATCAATATATGCACTGTCTTTCAAAACATAGTTATAGACATCAATCCCTGTTTTAGATAATGGACTGGTGAAACTTTTGTCAAAAAAAGTTAAGTAATTATTGTAGATGTCGTAGTTGGAGTATAAATCTTTTACAAAAGTCAAAATCTGTTGGTTCCCATTAAAACCGGACGTTTTACTGGCTTTCAGTTTCTCTTTAAGTTTCTTCAGCTTATTGTCTCCGTAAACGTCATTCAAAGATTCGTTGACAAAAATCGGTAAATACGTTTTACCGGTGATTTTTGAAGTATCCATTTGATTAAAGATAAATTCCATCCCTTTGAAAAGTTTGCTTTTCATGAAAGCACTGTCAATAGAATTCATGTCAAATTCTATTTTCTCATACTTCTCCATTTGGTATTGGTCAAACAAATACAAGCCGTTTTGACGCTTTCTTTCCCAAATTTTTCGAAGTATTTCAATAGCAGGATTGTTCTTTTTCGAAGTTTTTCCGGTAAAAATGAGTACTTCATTTAAACTTTCGGCTTCGTTTAGCTGAATCTTTAAATTATAGTTGACAAATTTCTCCAATGTAATTTCTTTTTCGGAAAACCCAACTGCAGTTATCAATAGTACCGAATATTCTTTAGCCGATTCCAGATAAAACTTACCGTCTTCATTAGCAACAATTCCTTCACTCGAGTTCTTGAAAACCACATTAGCAAAGGGAATCGGCAGATTCAATTTGTCAACCACCACACCACTTACCTTTGTTTGAGCAAAAACTGCGTTAACAGTAACAAGAGAAAAAAACAAGAGAAACAACAAATTCTTTTTCATAATCATTCCAAAAAAAAAACTTCATCAAAAAAATAATTGATGAAGTTATGAAGTGTAGACTTCTTAGATTGCTAGAATTTTTAGATTAAGATTTTACAATCTAAGAAGTCTAAGGATCTAATTGATCTATTTTTTATACATTACTTTTTTAACCGCTTTTACCACGTCACCAGCATTTGGCAACCATTCTTTCAATAAAACCGGAGAATAAGGCGCTGGCGTATCAGCAGTTGTAATACGTTGAATTGGCGCATCCAAGAAATCAAAAGCACGCTCTTGAACAATATATGTAATTTCTGAAGCAACACTTGCAAAAGGCCATGCTTCCTCAAGAACTACTAATCTGTTTGTTTTTTTAACCGATGTTAAGATCGTCTCATAGTCCATAGGACGCACGGTTCTCAAATCGATAATTTCACAAGAAATTCCTTCTTTGGCTAATTCATCAGCAGCAATATGTGCTTCTTTGATAATTTTTCCAAAAGAAACAATCGTTACATCCGTACCTTCACGTTTGATGTCAGCAACTCCAAGTGGAATCGTGTATTCACCATCTGGCACTTCTCCTTTATCACCGTACATTTGTTCAGATTCCATGAAAATCACAGGATCGTTGTCACGAATAGCCGCTTTCAACAAACCTTTCGCATCGTAAACAGTAGATGGAACTACCACTTTTAGACCCGGAGTGTTCGCAAACCAGTTTTCTAATGCTTGGGAATGCGTTGCTCCTAATTGTCCTGCCGAAGCTGTTGGACCACGAAAAACGATTGGCACATTAAATTGTCCACCAGTCATCTGACGCATTTTGGCAGCGTTATTTATAATTTGGTCAATCCCAACTAAACAAAAATTAAACGTCATGTATTCCACAATCGGTCTGCATCCGTTCATTGCCGATCCTACTGCAATACCAGTAAAACCAAGCTCAGCAATAGGAGTATCAATCACTCTTTTCGCACCAAACTCAGCAAGCATTCCTTTAGATGCTTTGTAGGCACCATTATATTCTGCAACTTCTTCACCCATTAAGTATATGGACTCATCGTGACGCATTTCTTCACTCATCGCTTCGCAAATGGCCTCTCTAAATTGTATCGTTCTCATATTATATGTTGTATGTGTCTAATTTTCGAAAAGCAAAAATAAATATTTTATATCACTTAAAAGCATAAATTAACCTAAATTAATTCAGGATTTACAGTGTTAATTTTCAGGAGCTATTTCCGGCTCTCCGCTGTATCTTCCTGTGGCTAAAGGCGCCACAGGAAGGATGCCGCTGCTATCCGGGCTACGAAATCGAAATAGTACCGAAAAATATTATGCATGCATAGTATATTATTCAAATTAATATTTTAAATTTGTAAAAGAAATTACGAATAATTAAATATATAAGTATGAAAATATTAGTTTGCATCAGTCACGTTCCTGATACTACTTCAAAAATTAACTTTGTCAACGGCGATTCTGAATTTGACACCAATGGAGTACAATATGTAATCAATCCTAATGACGAATTTGGTTTAACGCGCGCTATTTGGTTCCAAGAACAACAAGGAGCAACGGTTACTGTTGTAAATGTTGGAGGACCAGAAACTGAACCTACTTTAAGAAAAGCTTTAGCAATAGGCGCTAACGAAGCAATTCGTGTAAACGCTACTCCTACTGATGGATTTTTTGTTGCCAAACAACTTGCTGAAGTAATCAAAAACGGAGGTTACGATGTTATCATTGCCGGAAAAGAATCTTTAGACTACAATGGCGGAATGGTTCCTGGAATGATAGCCGGAATTTTAGGATACAATTTCCTTAATTCTTGTACAAGTCTTACTGTTGATGGAACAAGCGTAAAAGCTGTTCGCGAAATTGACGGTGGAAAAGAAACTGTTGCCACTACTTTACCATTAATCATCGGTGGACAAAAAGGATTGGTAGAAGAAAAAGACTTGCGTATTCCTAACATGAGAGGAATCATGACTGCAAGAACAAAAGCATTGACAATTCTGGAGCCAGTTGACGCTACTGTAAATACAAAAGCAGTAAAGTTTGAAAAACCAGCTCCTAAATCAGCCGTGAAATTAATAGCTGCTGACAATTTAGATGAATTAATCAATTTATTACACAACGAAGCTAAAGTAATATAATTTTAAATTATGAATTTTAAATTGTGAATTAACGTTCTCAAATACATTTAAAATTTATAATTCAACATTTAAAATAAAAAAACATGTCAATATTAATATACGCGGAATACGCAGAAGGAAAATTTAAAAAAGTAGCATTCGAATTGGCTTCGTATGCAAAAAAAGTAGCCGAAAGTTTAGGAACTACCGTTACTGCTGTAACAGTAAATGCTGGAGACGTTTCGGAATTATCAAAATACGGAGTAGATAAAGTTTTAAAAGTAAACAACGATAAATTATCGGGATTTACTGCAAAAGCATATGCTGATGTAATCAAACAAGCGGCTCAAAAAGAAAACGTAAAATTAGTTTTACTTTCTTCAACTACAGATAGTATTTATCTTTCTTCACTTGTTTCAGTTGCTTTAGAAGCTGGTTATGCATCAAATGTGGTTGGATTACCGGTTTCAACGTCGCCTTTTCAAGTTAAAAGAAATGCTTTTTCAAACAAAGCGTTCAATATTACTGAAATCGCAACAGACGTAAAAGTTCTTGGACTTGCAAAAAACTCTTATGGGATTTTTGAAACGCCTTCAACATTAACGGAAGAAGATTTTAACCCAACTATTGGAGACAATGATTTTGGTGTGAAAGTAGAATCAGTTGAAAAAGTTTCCGGAAAAGTTTCCATTGCTGATGCTGATATTGTTGTTTCAGCTGGTCGTGGATTAAAAGGTCCTGAAAACTGGGCAATGGTAGAAGAATTGGCAACCGTTCTTGGAGCGGCAACCGCTTGCTCAAAACCAGTTTCTGATTTAGGATGGAGACCTCACGGAGAACACGTAGGACAAACTGGAAAACCGGTAGCTACAAATCTTTATATTGCCATTGGAATTTCTGGAGCAATACAACACATTGCTGGAATCAACTCTTCTAAAGTAAAAGTTGTGATCAACAGTGATCCGGAAGCACCATTTTTCAAAGTGGCTGATTACGGAATTGTAGGCGATGCATTTGAAATTATTCCACAATTAATTGAAAAATTCAAAACTTTCAAAGCTCAGAATTCATAAATTATAGCATACCATTAATTTAAATGCTACTTAAAAACAAGATATTTGTATCTTTGCTTTTAAGTAGCATTTCTTTTTTGAAATTGCTGCTTAATTTTTATCAAAAAAAGTACTTTGTACTTTCCCATAACAACAATTATGAGCTTAGTTAAATTATCCATAAAAGGAATTTCATACAGTCAAACTCAAAACGGAGCCTACGCTTTGATCTTGAATGAGGTTGACGGCGAAAGAAAATTACCCATTGTCATTGGTGCTTTTGAAGCCCAATCCATCGCCATTGCCTTGGAAAAAGAAATAAAACCACCACGTCCTTTGACCCATGATTTATTCAAAAACTTCGCAGAACGTTTTGATATAGTAGTCAAACAAGTAATTATTCATAAATTAGTTGACGGTGTTTTTTATTCAAGTATCATTTGCGAAAGGGATAAAATCGAAGAAATTATTGATGCCAGAACTTCAGACGCCATTGCTTTAGCATTGCGTTTTAATGCTCCCATTTTTACTTACAAAAACATCTTGGACAAGGCCGGAATTTATTTGAAGTCAAATCCTTTAGATCCAAATAAAGATTCGCAGGAAATTGATGATGTACTTTCTAATCCTGACACTTTTGGACGAGAAGAAGAAAGCAATCAATCTGGAGAAACCTATTCGAAACACAGTTTACAGGAATTGAATGAATTATTAGATCAAGCCGTTTCCCATGAAGATTATGAGAAAGCCGCAAAGATCAGAGATGAGATTTCAAAAAGAGAATCGTAAATCTTGAATATAAATATTGTAATTCTATGATTAAATAAACTATTATCTATCAAACAAATTCAGGGGTATTTAATGGTGTACTTTTTAAAATATTTTTATTGACAACAGTTATAAAACTAATCTATGAAAAAAAAATTCACCCTTTTTGTCGTATCCTTATTTATTTCTAATGTCGTCTTTTCACAAGATTATTATTTACACTGCGGAAAAATTCTAAACACTCAATCCGGCAAAGAGTTATCCAACCAAACCATAGTTGTCTCTAAAAACAAAATCACAAAAATACAAGATGGGTTTGTATCTAAAGCCACACCCGCGGACATTGAAATAGACCTAAAAAACAAATACGTATTACCTGGTCTTATCGATTTACATGTGCATATTGAAGGAGAACACGACACCAAAAGTTACATGTCAAAATATTTAGACAATGAGGCAGACGTTGCTTTTCAAGCGGTTCGCTGTGCCGAAATCACGCTTTTAGCCGGATTTACAACCGTTCGTGATTTAGGAGGAACAGGAGTTAATATTTCCATAAGAAATGCTATTAATAAAGGTATCGTAAAAGGTCCAAGAATATATACTGCAGGAAAATCGATTGCCACAACAGGCGGACATGCGGATCCCACTAACGGAAGCAATAGAAAACTTGTAGGCGATCCAGGTCCGCATGAAGGCGTAATCAATTCTCCGGAAGAAGCAGTTAAAGCGGTACGAGAACGTTATAAAGAAGGCGCTGATGTTATTAAAATTACAGCTACAGGCGGTGTTTTAAGCGTTGCCAAAAGCGGCAAAAATCCTCAGTTTACTTTAGACGAAATCAGGGCTATTACAGCAACTGCCAAAGATTACAACATGCTTACTGCCGCGCATGCCCACGGTGACGAAGGAATGCAAAGAGCCATATTAGGCGGTATAAAAACCATTGAACACGGCACCTTTATGAGCGAAGAGACAATGGAATTAATGAAAAAATACGATACGTATTTAGTCCCAACCTTGACCGCTGGAAAAGAGGTAGAAAAAAATGCGGAAATTAATGGCTTTTATCCTGAAATAGTAGTTCCAAAGGCCAGAGAAGTTGGCCCACAATTGAAAGCTACTTTTGCAAAAGCATACAAAAAAGGAGTGAAAATTGCTTTTGGAACCGATGCAGGAGTTTTTGCTCATGGTACAAATGCAAAAGAATTTGGCTACATGGTTGAAGCCGGAATGCCCGCTTTAGCCGCGATACAATCTGCAACAATAACTAATGCCATGTTATTAGGAATTGGAAATGAAGTAGGTCAAATAAAAGAAAACTTTTTGGCAGACATTATTGCTGTTAATGAAAACCCTTTGAATACTATCAAAACGCTAGAAAAGGTTGTATTTGTAATGAAAGATGGAAAAATATATAAAAACTAAACTTGCCTATCGCAAAATAGAATAAAAGATACAATGAAGCAATATTTAGATTTAGTGCAACACGTTATGGAAAACGGTTGTCAAAAAGGAGATCGTACAGGAACAGGAACAAAAAGTGTCTTTGGATACCAAATGCGTTTTGACTTAAACGAAGGTTTCCCGATGGTTACTACCAAAAAACTGCACTTAAAATCTATTATTTATGAATTGCTTTGGTTTTTAAAAGGCGATACCAATATCAAATACCTTCAGGAAAACGGCGTTAAAATTTGGGATGCTTGGGCTGATGCCAATGGAGATTTAGGACCCGTTTATGGACACCAATGGCGCAACTGGAATAGCGAAGAAATTGACCAAATCTCTGAATTGATTAAAGAATTAAAAACCAATCCTAACAGCCGCAGAATGTTGGTTTCGGCATGGAATCCTTCGGTTCTTCCTGACACTACAAAATCATTTGACGAGAATGTAGCTAACAATAAAGCGGCTTTACCTCCTTGTCATGCTTTCTTTCAGTTTTATGTTTCTGATGGTAAATTATCCTGTCAGTTATACCAGCGAAGCGCTGATATTTTCTTAGGCGTTCCTTTTAATATTGCTTCTTACGCATTACTCACGATGATGATTGCTCAGGTTTGCGACTTGGAACCAGGTGAATTCATTCATACTTTTGGCGACGCACACATTTACAACAATCATTTTGAACAACTTGAATTGCAATTATCACGTGAACCAAAACCATTGCCAAAAATGATTTTGAATCCAAATATAAAAGACATCTTCGCATTCGATTTTGACGATTTCACGCTCGAAGGCTACGAACCGCATGCCTTGATAAAAGGAAGTGTTGCGGTATAAAGCAATAAAAAAACGGTGTTTTAGCTAAACTACTAAAACACCGTTTTCATTTCCTGCAAAATCATTCCATTTAAAAGAATCCGCTTCTGGTTCATTAACAAATACTCCGTCGATAACGTATTTGAATTCATAAGCAGCATCTTTATTGACGTCGAAAACTCCTTTGAAAGTACCATTTTTTAATTTATTCAAAGCACCATCTTCAAGGCTCCAATTATTGAAATCACCAACAACTGATGCTTGACTTGCCTCTTTTGCCGCAACTGAAAAAGTAACTTTACAAACTGGTTTTGTTTTTACAAACTGTTTTTTAATTGCCATAACACATTCATTTATAGATTTATGAAACAAAGTAAATGAAACATATTGAAGTTTCAATAAGCGCTATAAAGATTTAATGGAATACGATAAACAATGTTAATTTTTAATAAATTCAATATTTTAAACCACTGTAAATTTACTATTCAAAAATCAGAAAACGTTTTCTCCCAAAATAATCCATATCCAAAACAGTGACTTTACGAAATAAATTTTACCTTTATAATCTAAATTTAGATCGATGGAAAAAGAATTACACGAACAATATGAGTACGCGAGAAGAAGAATAAAACAAAAGAAGCGATTGTATTATCATTTTGTTCTTTTCGTTTTAGGAAGTTTACTATTATTTGTCGCCCATAATTTCCTTGACAGCACAGTTGTTTCTGATTGGTATCTTTGGGTTATTACCATATGGTTATTTTTTTTTCTGTTACACTTTATTAAAATTTTCATAACTGATCGGTTTATGAATAAAAGCTGGGAAAGAGAACAAATAGATCGTCTAGTCGCTCTACAAAAAAAGAAAATTGACCAATTGCAGACAGAGTTATCTAACGACGAACTAAAATAATAGTACAAAACTATGATTATAATTATTGCGGCAGCTGCCGAGAATAACGAATTAGGAAAAGATAATAAAATAGTATGGCATTTGCCAAATGATTACAAAAGATTTAAGTCACTGACTTCTGGCCACCATATTATAATGGGACGGAAGACTTTTGAGAGCCTCAAAAAACCATTGCCAGACAGGACACATATTATCGTTACAAGACAAAAAGACTATCAAGCGCAAGGTTGTATAATTGTTGACAGTGTTGAAAAAGCACTGAACGCCTGCCCTGAAGACCAAGATTCATTTATTATAGGAGGTGGCGAAATTTATACTATAGGACTTCCTTATGCTGATAAAATAGAACTTACGAGAGTACATTCAGGTTTTGAAGCTGATGCTTTTTTTCCTGAAATTAGTGATACACAATGGAAAATTGAAGCTTCCGAATTTAATGAAAAGGACGAAAAGCACGAATATGATTATACCTACCTAACTTTCATTAGAAAGTAAAGCAAAAAAAACATCCTTTTTACGGGATGTTTTTTTTTAACCATTGATTAAGAGAAATGAACTACTCTTGAAAGAGTATTTGATAACATAAAATAAAAATTACAAACACTAGTAATACTCCAGAAATGGAGATTATAATGTTTGATGTTTTTTGAGAATACATCTCAAAAAAGCCTTTAATACCAAATACCACGAAGGTACTAAAGACGAAAAAAATTAAAATTTCCAAAAACAAATTTAATCCTAAGAACGTATGTTGCGCTTTAACTACAGTACTGTTTTGTAAAACGGCACTTTCAAAACAGCTAACAAGAACAAATGAGACAACTAGCGCAAAAAACATCCATTTGATTTGGTTCATCGACTCTCTTTTAATCATTTAATATGGTTATGTTCTGAGTAGCAAATTTGTGTAATTTAAATTGGACTTACAATACCCACTTTTAGTGATATTTCAAAAAAAATATAATTTTTTAAAATTCAGCAAAACCAATTCAAAATCAATTTTTAAAGTAAAATAAAACTTAACTCAATTTTTTAAAACTCATTTTAAGTTCATCAAGTTTGTGTTATATTTGTACAAACTAAAAAAATGTCAGAAAAGATAACTCCCTATAAAGATTCTGCCTTAGGCAAAAAAGAACAAGTTGCCCAGATGTTTGATACTATTTCTGGAAATTATGACAATTTGAATCGTGTCATTTCTTTCGGAATTGATATAAAATGGCGTAAAAAGGTGCTGCAAATGGTCGCTAAATCAAATCCGAAAATCATCCTCGATATTGCAACGGGAACCGGAGATTTAGCAATTTTGATGGCAGAAACCAATGCTGAAAAAATAATTGGTTTAGATATTTCAGCCGGAATGCTAGAAGTGGGAGAGAAAAAAATTGCAGCTAAAAATCTTTCCAGTACCATTGAAATGATTTTAGGCGACTCCGAAAACATGCCTTTTGAAGACAACTACTTTGACGCAATTACTGTTGCTTTTGGTGTTCGTAATTTTGAAACATTAGAAAAAGGGCTAGTTGAAATATTAAGAGTTTTAAAACCAAATGGCGTTTTTGTAATTTTAGAAACTTCAGTTCCAGATAAAACACCTTACAAACAAGGATATAATTTTTACAGTAAAAACATATTGCCACTCATAGGAAAACTGTTCTCTAAGGACAATGTTGCTTACGGATATTTATCAGAATCAGCAGCTGCGTTTCCATATGGCGAAGCACTAAACAATATTTTGAGAAAAACTGGGTTTATAGATGTGGTAGCTTTACCGCAAACTTTTGGAGTGGCTACCATTTATTCAGCATCTAAAAAATAACATGAAAAAAATAATTGTCTTACTTTTTTTTGCAGTTATCCTCAACGGGTACTCCCAGAAGCCTAAAAATATCTTTAGCAGAGATCCTATTGTCAATTTGGAAAATTTTCAAAAAAAGAAAGTCTATTACGGTTTTTTTTTAGGTTTCAATTCTTATGATTTTAAAATAGATTATAAAAATGCTGCTCCGGATATTCTTATTGATAAAACTACAGGTTTCAACGTGGGAATTATTGGCGATTTAAAATTGCAGGAATATGTCAATCTGCGTTTTGAACCGGGACTCTATTATACGAAAAGAAATTTAAATTTTCCTGATTTCAGCAATAGCGCAGATGCTCTGCGAGAAGTTAACAGTACGTACCTTCATTTCCCCTTATTACTGAAATTTTCTTCGCTCAGAACTGGCAATATTCGACCATATTTAGTGGGAGGAATGTCCGCAACGCTAAACTTATCCAGCAATTCTAAATTAATGGATGATAATTTACAGCAACGATTTAGAGTCAAACCATGGACTACAAATTATGAATTAGGCTTTGGAATTGATATTTTTTCGGAATACTTTATATTTTCACCTTCAATAAGAGGAGTATTTGGATTAAATGATGAATTAATTAGAGATAATGATCCGAACAGTCCCTGGACCGGCAATATTGAATCGATGAAAACAAGAGCAGTCTTAATTAATTTCTCTTTTCATTAAAGAATAATTTTGTTGCAGTATTCAATTGTAATCATGAATCATTTGTAAAAAATCGAATCCTAGCCTCGACGAAACTCGCTCAGAACAATAGCGGTAGCAGTGGCTACATTCAAGCTTTCCGTTTTTTGAAGGTTCCCATAACGAGGAATTGTTAGTCGGTTTTTAACTAAATTTTCCAGTTCTGCTGAAATTCCGTTTGCCTCATTGCCCATTACTATGAGTCCGTGTTGCGGCAAAGCGGATTTATAGATATTGTCCCCGTCCATGAAAGTTCCGAAAATCGGTAATTTTGTCTTCAGCAGAAATTCTTTCAAATCAACATAATTCACATTGACTCTGGCGATGGAACCCATCGTAGCCTGCACCACTTTTGGATTATAAACATCAACCGTTTCCTTTGAACATAATACTTGAGTTATACCAAACCAGTCACACAAACGCAGAATAGTTCCTAAATTTCCAGGATCTCGGATTGAATCAAGCGCTACAATTAAGTCGGTTTCCAGAATAGGTTTCTCAGTGGGTATTTTAAAAACTGCCACACACGAATTTGGCGTTGCCAATGCGCTAATTTTCTTTAAATCATTTTCTGTGACAATTGATTTCCTATCGGCTGAAATTTCTTCAAAATCATACGCTGTGGAGTACAAATGCTCCAATTCAAAATTAGATTCTAATAATTCCTGAATGCCTTTTACACCTTCGGCAAAAAATAATTTATTAGCAATTCGATATTTTTTTTGCTGCAAACTCGTTATAAGCTTTATTTGGTTTTTACTAACCATAAAATAATGTACTTTTGAATTAAATATTTTAAAACACTTGAAAAAAATTTCCACAAAAATAGCAGCATTTATTCTAATTGCAATACTAATTTGCGCTTGTAACGCTGTAAAAAGAGTTCCTGATGGCAAATTGCTACTTACAAAAAATGAAATTTCTGCAAATAACAAATCTGTAAAAGACGAAAATGTTTTTGATCAACTGTATCAGAAACCAAACAGCACCTTCTTGGGATACCGTTTGCGATTGAACCTTTACAATTTAGCAAATTTAAAAGCAGACTCTACTTACCAAGCCAAGTTTACCAATAATCCAGGCAAATTTGAGAGAAAGTCAAAATGGCTATCAGTAAAACAAGTCAATCGGCTTGGAAAATCGTTTTGGTATTACGGAATTCATGAGTTCTTGAAAAAAACGGGCGAACCACCTGTAATAGTCGATAAAGAAAGAACGGACAAATCACTGTTGCGATTGAAATACTACTATTTTAATAATGGCTATTTTAATGTTGCTGCTGCATATAAAATTGACACTTTAAGCATTAAAAAGGCAAAAGTAAACTATGAAATTACTCCCGGAAACCCCTATTTTTTAGATTCTATAAAATCCAATATCTTAACGCCTGTTTTAGACTCTCTATATCAGACTATTGCATCTAATACTTTCATTAAATCAGGCAATCAATACAAAACAGATGATTTTGAAAATGAAAAAAATAGGATTACCAATCATTTTAGAAACCACGGTGTGTATTATTTTCAGCCTAATTATGTAACTTTTGATATAGACACCATAAATAAAGTCAATCTGGCTAATATTAACTTACTGGTGGGCAACTACTCATTTCAGGACGGTGACTCTACCAGGACTGAACCTTTCAAGATTTATAAAATTATTGATGTGAATATCTATACTGATTATTCCCCTAGCAGTAATATGATGAATATTACGGACAGTACCACTTATAAGAACTTTAATCTTTACAGTCAGGGAAAATTAAAATATAAGCCTCGTGCTATAACAAATGCTATTTTCATAACAAAGGGAGGCTTGTATGCCGACAATAAAACCGTTTTGACGACGCGCTATTTGAATAATCTTAAAATTTTCAATTATCCGTCGATACAATACGAGGTCGATAAAAGAGACACGACCGCACAGTCATTGATCGCCAAAGTATATTTGACCCCGAGAAAAAAATATAGTTTTGGAACTACTTTGGATGTAACACATTCTAATATTCAAGATTTTGGTATTGGATTAAGTGTTTCAGAAACAATTAGAAATGTTTTCAATGGTGCCGAAACCCTAGAAATTGCAGCGCGCGGAAACATCGGTTCGTCAAAAGATTTGGCCAATCCAAAAGATAATTTTTTCAACGTTGTAGAATATGGACTGGATTTAAAACTGAACATTCCCAGGATTCTCATGCCATTTAATACTGATAAAATTATTGCCAAAAGTATGATTCCTTCTACGCTGATTACCGCTGGTTTTGCAAAACAAAGAAATATTGGATTAGACAAAGAGAATTTTACCGGTGCGCTCTCCTACAACTGGACGCCAAAAATAAATCACACAGCCCGATTTGATCTTTTTAACATCCAATTTGTAAAGAATTTAAATCCAAAAAATTATTTTAATGTTTACGGCTCGTCCTACGATGCTTTGAACGAATTAAGTAAAGAATACAATACAAATCCTTCCTATTACAATAACCCTTTAGACAAAGATTTGCTGATCGAAAAGGGTACATTAGGCTTTACCGATGATGTGCTTACGGGAAATGCTAACTTTTTAAAGCCAATAGATCCGGCAGATTTCCAAGCTGTAAAAAGCATTGATGAAAGAAGACTCAGACTTACGGAGAACGATTTTATTTTAGCCACGAGTTTTACATTTTCAAAAACAACTAAAAAAGATTTATCGGATAATAATTTCTATCTTTTCAGAACTAAGCTTGAATCCGCAGGAACTCTATTAACCGCTTTTGCAAAAACTACTAACCAGACTAAAAATTTCAGTGGTAATTATGAAATCTTTAATTTAGAATATTCAGAATACATTAAAACCGAGTTCGATTATATTAAGCATTGGGATTTATCCAAGGAGAAAATTTTTGCCTTCAGATCTTTTTTCGGAATTGCTATTCCGTTTGGCAATTCAAACAATATTCCTTTCTCAAGAAGTTACTTTGCAGGAGGTTCTAATGATAACAGAGCCTGGCAACCTTACTCATTAGGCCCGGGAAGTTCTGGTGCTTTGAACGATTTTAACGAGGCAAATATGAAAATTGCTATCAGTGGAGAGTTCCGATTTAAACTTTTAGGAAGTTTAAAAGGAGCCGTATTTGCCGATGCAGGAAATATTTGGAATGTGTTAGATAACGTGGTGGATGTAAATTCAACTTTCACCAGCTTCAGCGACTTAAAAAACATTGCATTAGGTACTGGATTTGGAATCCGATATGATTTGAGTTTTTTCGTTATTCGTTTTGATTTGGGATTTAAAACCTATAATCCCGCCAATGAAATCGACAAAAGATGGTTTAGAGAATACAATTTAGCAAACTCGGTTTTAAATTTCGGGATAAATTATCCGTTCTAATGCTATTTAATTCTTATTTTTGCATACTAAAAACTAAAAAAAAAATACAATGTCACACAACATAAAACCAGGCGTAGCTACAGGAGATCAAGTTCAGGAAATTTTTAATTATGCTAAAGAAAAAGGATTTGCACTTCCGGCAGTTAATGTTACAGGATCAAATACAATCAATAGCGTTCTTGAAACTGCTGCAAAACTGAATGCTCCGGTTATCATTCAATTTTCTAACGGAGGAGCACAATTTAATGCTGGAAAAGGACTTTCGAATGTAGGCGAAAAAGCAGCTATCGCTGGCGGAATTGCTGGTGCATTACACATTCATACTTTGGCAGAAGCTTATGGAGCAACCGTAATTTTACATACTGACCATTGTGCAAAAAAACTATTACCTTGGATTGATGGTTTATTGGATGCTTCAGAAGCGCATTTTGCTAAAACTGGAAAACCATTGTATTCTTCTCATATGATTGATTTATCAGAAGAACCAATTGAAGAGAATATCGAAATTTGCAAAGGCTATTTAGAAAGAATGAGCAAAATGGGAATGACACTTGAAATCGAACTTGGAATTACAGGTGGCGAAGAAGATGGTGTGGACAACTCAGATGTTGACAGTTCAAAATTATACACACAGCCGGAAGAAGTTGCTTACGCATACGAAGAACTTTCTAAAGTAAGTCCAAGATTTACAATTGCTGCTGCTTTTGGAAACGTTCACGGCGTTTACAAACCAGGAAATGTAAAATTGACTCCAAAAATCTTAAAAAATTCTCAAGATTTTGTTCAAAATAAATTTAATACAGGACACAACCCGGTAGATTTCGTTTTCCACGGTGGTTCCGGTTCTACATTAGAAGAAATCAGAGAGGGTATCAGCTACGGTGTAATAAAAATGAATATTGATACGGATTTGCAGTTTGCATTTACAGAAGGTATCCGTGATTACATGGTAAAAAACATCGACTATTTGAAAACTCAAATTGGAAACCCAGAAGGCGCTGATGTTCCAAACAAAAAATATTACGATCCAAGAAAATGGTTGCGTGAAAGTGAAGTTACTTTCAACGCCAGACTGGAACAAGCATTTGCTGACTTGAACAACGTGAATACATTATAATAAAAAGTTTAAAGTTTCAGGTTTAAGGTTTCAAAACTTTAAACTTTAAACCTGAAACAACAAAAACAATAAATATGGCTTGGTTTAAAAGAAAAGAAAAAGGGATTACTACTGCTACCGAAGACAAAATGGATATTCCAAAAGGGCTTTGGTACAAATCTCCCACTGGAAAAATTATTGATGCCGATGAACTAGCTCGTAACTTATTTGTAAGTCCCGAAGATGGTTTTCATGTGAGGATTGGGAGCACCGAATATTTTCATATTTTATTTGACAACAACGAATTTGTTGAGTTAGATAAAAACATGACTTCTAAAGATCCTTTGCATTTTGTTGACACCAAAAAATATGCAGATCGTTTGAAAGATGTGATGGAAAAAACCAAACTTAAAGACGCAGTTCGCACAGGAGTTGGAAAATCCAAAGGAAAAGACTTAGTGATTTGCTGTATGGATTTTGCTTTTATTGGTGGTTCAATGGGAGCTGTGGTAGGAGAAAAAATTGCCAGAGGAATCGATCACGCCATCAAAAACAAATTGCCATTTGTAATGATTTCTAAATCAGGTGGAGCAAGAATGATGGAAGCCGCTTATTCATTAATGCAATTAGCGAAAACATCTGTAAAACTGGCTCAGCTTGCCGATGCAAAATTACCGTATATATCGTTGTGTACAGATCCAACAACCGGAGGAACCACTGCTTCTTATGCTATGCTGGGTGACATCAATATTGCTGAACCAGGTGCTTTGATTGGATTTGCAGGACCAAGAGTTGTTAGAGACACGACAGGTAAAGATTTACCAGAAGGTTTTCAAACGGCAGAATTTCTTCTTGAACATGGTTTCTTAGACTTTATCACACCAAGAAAACAATTGAAAGACAATATTAATTTGTACATTGATTTGATTCAAAATAACGATATTAGATAAGAAATAAATCCCAAACAAATTTGAGTTATGTTTGGAATAAATTCTTACTCTTTTACATAAAATAAAAACAGCTTCCAAATAATTTTGGAAGCTGTTTTCGTTAAATACCTTTTTTTTAAAAATGCTGGATATTACATTCCAGTTCTGATTGCTTCCACAGGATCTAACTTAGAAGCAGCAATAGCAGGAAGAATACCAGAAATTAATCCTATGATTGCGGCTAAACCAGTTCCTAAAAGAATATTCCCTATCCCTAAGACAAATTCAAAATCTAATACTTTTGTTAAAACAATGGAAATAACCCAAACCATTAAAAGTCCAATGATTCCGCCAAGCACAGAAAGTATAATGGCCTCGAATAAAAACTGAAATAATATAAACCTGTTTTTGGCTCCCAATGATTTTTGAATTCCAATCAGATTCGTACGTTCTTTTACCGATACGAACATTATATTGGCAATTCCAAAACCTCCTACAAGAAGAGAAAATCCACTGATAACCCAGCCTACTAAATTCATTTGCACCAATATACCATCGATAAGATCTGTTAAACCAGAGAATACATTAATAAAAAAATTATCGATTTCTCCGGCTTTCACTCCTCTGAATCTTCTTAATTTCTGAGAGATTTCAGATTTATAAGCATCCATATCAACTCCTTTGACAGGCTTAAAAACAACAACAGTCAAAACTTTCTCAGAATTATCACCATAGAGCTGTCTTAAAAAATTTACAGGTATATACACCGTGGTATCATCACTGTTTCCACCAACTATGCCAGCTCCCTGTTTTTTTAGAACACCTATCACCGTGAATCGCTTCCCATACAACCGCAAATTTTTACCAATTGGATCCAAATCCTCAAATAATGATTTAGCAATTTCATACCCGAGAATAGCAACCGATGATCCGGAATTAGCTTCGGATTCATTATAAAATCTGCCTTTATCAAACTCAAGTCCCTGTATATCGATAAATTCATGAGATGCAGGAATGATATTTACATCACTGACCGTTTTAGAGTCGTATTTTATAGATTCCCTGTTTGTAAACATTTGGTATCCCATTTGCTCCGTATTGGTCATCGCTCCTTTCAGATAAATATATTCATCATATTTCATATTTGGAAATTGCTCCCTCTTCCATTGCGGAATATCCGAAGGACCAAAAGATCGCTTCATTAAATAAATAGTGTTTTTATCCAAACTGCTTAAATCCTTTGTGATTTTTCTATCCAAAGAATCAACCGCAGCAAGAACTGCTATGATGGAAAAAATTCCGATAGTAACTCCTAATAAAGAAAGCAACGTTCTCAGCTTGTTGCTGCGCAATGCATTCATTGCAAATGCGAAACTCTCTTTTAATAATCGAAGGTAAAGTAACATACAATCTATTTTGTGTTAAAGTAAAATTATTAATTTTCTAAAAAATCTAATATAAAATCGCTTTGCTCTAGCGCTAATTCGTATTTACTATTTTAATGCAAGAGCCTAATAAAATACAATTATCTCAATTTCAAATGGCTTATTTATAACATTAAAAAACTATTTTTGCATTTTAAAATTATAACTACATAATGAACACAACTAAAACAATTCAATCTGCATTAATCTCTGTCTTTTCAAAAGAAGGTCTGGAGCCTATAGTAAGACAACTAAACAGTCAAAATGTTACACTTTATTCTACAGGAGGAACTGAGGATTTTATCAAAAACTTAGGAATCCCTGTCATTGCTGTCGAAGATGTGACCTCTTACCCTTCCATTCTAGGTGGTAGAGTGAAAACCTTACACCCAAAAGTTTTTGGAGGAATCTTAAATCGCCAAGATAATGAAAATGATGTACAGCAAATGCTGGAGTTCAACATCCCACAAATTGATTTGGTAATTGTTGACTTGTATCCTTTTGAAAAAACAGTTGCTTCAGGAGCAAGCGAAGAGGACATTATTGAAAAAATAGATATCGGTGGTATTTCGCTAATTCGTGCCGCCGCAAAAAATTTCAAGGACACTGTAATTATTGCTTCCGTTGATCAATACAGTTTACTTCTGGATCTAATTACAGAACAAAATGGCGCAACAACATTGGACGACAGAAAATTATTAGCTACAAAAGCATTTCACGTTTCGTCACATTATGACTCCGCTATTTTTAATTATTTCAACACAGATGAAACCATTTATAAAGAAAGTATTGCAAATGGCCAAGTATTAAGATATGGAGAAAATCCACACCAGAAAGGATTTTTCTTCGGTGATTTTGATGCGATGTTCAAAAAAGTTCACGGAAAAGAATTGTCTTATAATAATTTATTAGATGTAGATGCTGCGGTAAATTTGATCAATGAATTCAAAAATGACAACCCCACTTTTGCAATATTAAAACATAATAATGCTTGCGGTTTAGCGACAAGAACAACAATCAGCGATGCCTACATTGCAGCATTGGCGTGTGACCCAACTTCGGCTTTTGGAGGCGTGTTGATTTCCAATACCAAAATTGATGTAGCAACTGCAACAGAAATAAACAAACTTTTCTGTGAAGTTGTTATTGCTCCAGAGTATGAGGATGAAGCGCTAGCGATTTTACAGGAAAAGAAAAACCGAATTATATTAGTTCAAAACGAAGTAGCATTGCCACAAAAACTGGTACGAACATGCTTAAACGGAATTTTAATTCAGGAAAGAAACAACATCACAGATACTAAAGAAGCCTTAAGAACCGTTACTATAAATACGCCGTCAGAAAAAGAGATTGAGGATTTAATCTTTGCTTCTAAAATTTGTAAGAACACAAAATCAAACACGATTGTTTTTGCAAAAAACGGCACATTGATCTCGTCAGGTACAGGGCAGACATCACGAGTGGACGCCTTGCTTCAAGCGATAGAAAAAGCGAATACTTTTCACTTTGATTTGCATGGTGCTGTGATGGCAAGCGACGCATTTTTTCCTTTTCCGGATTGTGTGGAGATAGCAAAAAAAGCAGGAATAACAGCTGTAATTCAGCCCGGCGGATCAATAAAAGACCAACTAAGTATCGATTATTGTAATGAAAATAAACTTGCAATGGTATTTACAGGAACACGTCATTTTAAACATTAATTTGTTTAACTTTGCCCGTCACAAATTTATAACATTTTAACCCTTAAAAAACTTATGGGATTTTTTGATTTCATGACCGAGGATATTGCGATAGACCTTGGTACCGCTAATACTTTAATCATACATAATGACAAAGTAGTAATTGACAGTCCTTCAATAGTTGCCCGTGACAGAATATCGGGTAAAATCATTGCTGTAGGTAAAGAAGCCAGCATGATGCAGGGTAAGACACATGAAAACATTAAAACAATAAGACCGTTGAAAGATGGTGTAATTGCTGATTTTGATGCTTCAGAAAAAATGATAAGCTTATTTATAAAAAGCATACCAGCATTAAAAAAAAGAATGTTTACTCCAGCATTAAGAATGGTTGTTTGTATTCCTTCCGGTATTACTGAGGTGGAGATGAGAGCAGTAAAAGAATCATGCGAAAGAGTAAATGGAAAAGAAGTTTATTTGATTCACGAACCTATGGCAGCTGCCATTGGTATTGGAATTGACATTATGCAACCCAA
Source organism: Flavobacterium caseinilyticum (assembly GCF_004349085.1). Lineage (GTDB taxonomy): Bacteria > Bacteroidota > Bacteroidia > Flavobacteriales > Flavobacteriaceae > Flavobacterium > Flavobacterium caseinilyticum. The sequence continues at coordinate 96,727 of NZ_SMFM01000003.1, forward strand.
AGGAAACATGATTGTTGATATTGGTGGAGGAACAACTGAAATTGCAGTAATTGCATTAGGTGGAATTGTTTGTGACAAATCGGTAAAAATTGCCGGTGATGTATTTACGAATGATATTGTTTATTATATGCGTACCCAGCACAATCTTTTTGTTGGAGAAACTACCGCTGAAAAAATAAAAATTCAAATTGGCGCCGCTATCGAAGATTTAGAAACTCCTCCTGAAGACATGTCCGTTCAAGGTAGAGATTTACTTACCGGAAAACCAAAACAGGTTGAAGTTTCATATAGAGAAATTGCTAAAGCATTAGACAAATCAATCCAAAGGATCGAAGATGCTGTAATGGAAACATTATCACAAACCCCTCCGGAATTAGCTGCTGACATCTACAATACAGGAATCTATCTTGCAGGAGGAGGATCGATGTTAAGAGGTCTTGATAAGAGAATTTCTCAAAAAACAGATTTACCTGTTTATATTGCTGAAGATCCATTGAGAGCTGTCGTTAGAGGAACAGGTATGGCACTTAAAAATATTACAAAATTTAAAAGCATTTTGATTAAGTAATAATTTTGAGCAGACTCATCCTTTGCGAAGTTTGTTCCGATTGACAATGATTAAATTACAAAACTAGACACGTAGTTATTTACATTATACCGTTAAGCAATGCAGCAAATATTTTATTTTATTTTTAAAAACAGTAATAAGTTACTGTTTTTGCTGCTTTTGGGGATTTCGTTATCACTTACTATTCAATCTCATTCGTTTCACAGAAGCAAAATAATTAGTTCCGCAAACTTTTTAAGTGGCGGAGTCTATGAGAGGGTCAATAATCTTAATGAATACTTAAATTTAAAAATTGAAAATGATGCGCTTGCTCTTGAAAATGCTAAATTAAAAAGTATGCTTTTCAATCTTAAGGACTCATCTGATATAAAAAGATTAGACAGTATAAAAGGCGTAAAACCCGAAGACTTATTAGTCTCAAAAGTCATCCGTAATTCCTATAGTGTTCATGAAAATTATTTAACCTTAAATTCAGGAGAATTACAAGGTGTAAAACCAGATATGGGTGTCATTAATAGCTTGGGGATTGTTGGGATAATAGAAAACACCTCTGCTAAATATTCAACTGTCATTAGTATTTTAAATAAAAAATCACAAATTAATGCTAAAATCAAAAAGTCAAATCACTTCGGATCTTTAATTTGGGATGGTAAAAGCACTGGGTTTGTTCAGTTAATAGATGTTCCTAGACTAGCTTCAGTAAGAAAAGGCGATACAATTGTAACTGGCGGACAATCCGTGATTTTTCCGGAAAATATTGGAATAGGTACTATTGATAAAATTTTTACAGAAGAAAAAAATAATTACTATACCATAAATGTAAAATTATTTAATGACATGACTAATTTAGGTCACGTTTATATTATAAAAAGTAAAGATCGTGAAGAAATTACTAATTTAGAAAAAAGAGAAAAGGATGAATAGCGCATTGTTAGTCAATATTTCCCGATTTATTCTGTTATTGGCAATTCAGATTATTATCTTCAATAACATGAATTTCTTGGGTTTCATCAGCCCTTTCCCTTATCTCCTTTTTATCATACTTTATCCTGTCAATGGAAATAAGTCTGGCCTGCTAGCCGCCAGCTTTTTACTTGGACTTATTATGGATATGTTTAGTAATTCTGGAGGCATACATGCAACAGCTTGTTTAGTTTTAGCCTATTTTAGACCTTCTATCTTTAAATTTGCTTTCGGTTTGAGTTATGAATACCAAACTATAAAACTGAACGATGTCTTAACGCCACAACGTTTTTCTTTTATCGCATTTGCTGTAATTATTCATCACTTTACGTTATTTTTTCTTGAAGCATTCCAAGTGAGCTTACTATTAGAAGCATTGTTAAGAACAGTTCTTAGTACATTATTTACAACCATTACTTGCATAATCATAATATATCTTATTAAGCCAAACAAAAGATGAGAAAAGTCTTATTGCCTTCCTTAATCATTCTTGGAACCTTTGTCCTTCTAATACGAATATTTTATTTGCAGGTTGTTGATGATACTTTAAAGTTAAAATCAGACAACAATGCCATAAAAATAAAATACGAATATCCCGAAAGAGGTTACATATATGATCGAAAAGGGAAATTATTAGTTGCTAACCAAGCATCATACGATATTATGGTAATTCCACGCGAATTAAAAAACATCGATACCGTAGAATTTTGCCAACTATTAGATGTTTCTAAAGAAGATTTTATAAAAAAAATCGAAAAAGCAAAAATATATAGTCCGCGTTTACCATCCGTATTTTTATCACAGTTGAACAAAAGTGAATTTGCTGCCTTTCAGGAAAAAATCAGAAAATATAGCGGTTTTTACTTTCAAAAAAGATCTCTGCGTGATTATGAAGTAGCTTATGGAGCTAATATTTTTGGTTTCATTACGCAGGTTAATGAAAAACTCGTAGCGAAAAATCCGTATTACAATAGCGGTGACTTAATAGGAAGACAAGGTGTTGAAGAGAGTTATGAAGATCTTCTACGCGGAGTAAAAGGAGTCAAATATTTCCAAAAAGACAAATACAATCGTGAAATTGGTTCCTATAAAGATGGAAAATACGACACTATTGCTGTTCAAGGTGAAGACATAAATCTTACCATTGACGCTGAACTTCAAAAATATGGAGAAGAATTAATGATCAATAAAAGAGGTGGAATTGTTGCAATTGAACCTAGAACCGGAGAAATACTTGCACTGGTAACAGCGCCATCTTATGACCCATCCATCTTAGTAGGAAGACAAAGATCAAAAAATTATACTGTTTTATATCGCGATTCCATCGCAAAACCTTTATATGACAGAGGTTTATTAGCTGAATATCCTCCTGGTTCACCATTTAAAATTTTAACCGGACTTGTTGGACTACAGGAAGGCGTTATAAATGAGAAAACTGCTTACTCCTGTTATGGTGGTTTTAGCTACGGTCGTGGACGATTCCAGAAATGTCACTGTAAAATTTTTGGATCGGTACAATTACACAATGGTATTTTTAGATCTTGCAATGCTTATTTTTCGAATGTCTATTTGCAAACTATTGGTAAATACGCGAAACCAGTCTATGCAGTTGATGTTTGGAGTAATCACATAAAAAGTTTTGGTTTAGGTCAATTCATGGGATATGATTTACCTACTGGAAAAAAAGGAAACGTACCCGATTCTAAAACTTATAAAAAAGTCTATCCTAATGGTGGCTGGCGCGGGACGACAATTATATCAAATGCAATCGGACAGGGAGAAGTTTTGATGACGCCCATTCAATTAGCAAATATGATGGCCACGGTCGCTAATGAAGGCTATTATTATACACCTCACATCATCAAAAAAATAGAAGGTCATAAAATCGATAAAAAATTCACAACTAAACACGTTACAACAATAGATAAAAAGTATTACAAACCAATGATCAGTGGTTTATTTGATGTTTATAACCAAGGAACTGCGTTTGCTCTACGAGTTGAAGGGATCGATATTTGCGGTAAAACTGGGACAGCAGAAAATTTTGCTAAAATCAACGGAGTAAGAACAAAACTGGAAGACCACTCTATATTTGTGGCTTTTGCACCAAAAGACAATCCAAAAATTGCGATAGCAATATTGGTTGAAAACGGAGGTTATGGAGCTGCTATCGCTGGTCCAATCGCTAGTTTGATGATTGAAAAATATTTGAGACAAAAAATTACCAGAGTTGACTTGGAGAAACGAATTCTGACTACAAGTTTACAAAGTAGATATGCAAAATTAGGTGGACTTTCTGAAGCGGTGAAGTTACAAATAAAAATAAGTGATTCTCTGTTAAAAAAGAAAACTATCATACCGAACGTAAAAGTAAAAATTGATTCTACAAAAGAGAATAAACCAGCTATTTAATTCAAATGAAAAACCAAAGCATAACAAATAATATAGATTGGATTAGCATAGTCATCTATGTTGCATTAGTTATTTTGGGCTGGCTAAACATCTATTCATCTTCATTATCTTCAATGGAAGATACATACGAAAAACAATTAATATTTATTGTTTTAACAATTCCTTTAATCTTCATAATACTAGCTGTCGATGGTAAGTTTTACGAGAAGTATGCAAGCATAATTTTTGGAATTTCCCTACTGACATTAGCTGGCTTATTTTTATTCGGAAAAACCATCGCAGGACAACGTTGCTGGTATGCCATTGGAAGTTTGACTATTCAACCTTCAGAATTTGCCAAAGCCGCAACATCTTTGGCTTTAGCCAAATTCTTAAGCGACACTCAAATCAATTTAAAAGATACGAATAGACAAATACAGGCTCTTGCAATAATCTTTCTACCTATCATGCTTATTCTGCCACAACCAGATCCGGGAAGCGCATTGATATACAGTATATTCATCATTGTTTTATACCGGGAAGGACTCCCAGGTTGGTACGTATTAACAGGATTCGTAACCATACTTTTATTCATATTAACACTAGTATTAGAACCCGAATATGTGATTCTTATCGGATTAGGGATACTGATTATCGTTCATTTAAAATCACGTTTAGCCGATCGAAATATCGTTTTAAGTAGTATTCTTTTAGTATTGATTTCTGGATTCGTATTATCAGTTGATTATGTATTTGACAATTTATTCAAACAACATCACAGAGATCGCTTCAACATTCTTTTAGGCAAAGCAGTTGATCTTAAAGGTATTGGATATAACACTAATCAATCAGAAATAGCCATTGGATCGGGAGGTTGGTTCGGAAAAGGGTTTCTTGAAGGAACACAAACAAAAGGGGGATTTGTACCAGAACAACACACGGATTACATTTTTACTACAGTGGGAGAAGAATGGGGATTTGCTGGTTCATTAGTAGTAATTGCACTTTTTACTGGCTTATTTCTTAGAATAATTTACCTCGCTGAAAGACAAAAAACAAAATTCAGTAGAGTCTATGGATATTGTGTTGCAGGAATTCTATTTACACATTTCTTTGTGAACATAGCGATGGTTGTAGGGGTTTTCCCAACAATTGGAGTCCCGCTGCCATTCTTTTCCTACGGAGGTTCCGGACTATGGGGCTTCACAATATTGCTCTTTATATTCATAAAAATGGATGCCAATAAAGTAAATGAATGGTAATGATGATTATTCCGAGTTAAACTAAACTCCCTTTTAATTAAAAATCTTAAGGGGTAGATCACCTCTTAATTTATACATAAATGGGGAAATATCAGGTGTATTCTTTTGCTTTTCTTTAAACTTTAAAGACAAAGCAAGCGCTACAATTTTGACTTATTCTTTTACATCTAAAGCATCGCGGAGTGCATTACCCATCATCATAAAAGCTAATGTCAATAACATAATCGCTAATCCCGGAACCATCGCCAAATACGGTTTACCAAGAATAATATAACTATAATGATCTTTAATAATACTACCCCAACTTGGTATTGGTGGTTGTGCACCAAGTCCAAGAAAACTTAAGCCACTTTCAACTAGTATAGCCGAGGCAAAATTCGCAGCAGAAATTACTATTACTGGAGCCATGATATTGGGCAATATGTGATTAAATATGATTCTAAAATCACTAAATCCCAACGCTCTCGCTGCTGTTACATATTGCATTTCCTTAACGCTTATTACCTGTCCGCGCACTACACGGGCCACTTCAACCCACATTGTGAGTCCAACTGCTATAAAAACCTGCCAAAAACCTTTGCCCAATGCTAAAGTTATCGCTATCACCAGGAGAAGCGTAGGAATGGACCATATTATATTCACAAGCCACATAACTAACGCGTCTGTTTTTCCACCAAAATAGCCTCCAATTGCTCCAAAAAAAAGTCCAACCACTAAAGAAATTATCACCGCGACAAAACCAATAGAAATCGATACGCGAGATCCAATTAACATTCTGCTCAGTAAATCCCTTCCATATTTATCCGTTCCCAAATAAAAAGTTTGGGTTCTAATGAATTTCATTTCGATATCTTTAACATCTGTCACCTCGGAAAATCTGTCGAGCGAAAGCTGCTTTATTATTTTAAGCGACGGTTCATTTGTATACTCTTCGTATTCAATTGTATTTCCGCGAATTGCATAGCTTTTAATAGGTATCTCTGTAACTGTATTTGGAAACCCAAAAAAGTAATTAGACAGTGAAGTGGTTGGTTTTTCATCTACCGGAACCACTAACATTTCGACCTCAAAACCAGGTGGTTTTGAGTTGATGGACAAATGCATTTGATTCGCATTTTCTGAATTATCTGGCGCCAAAACATATGCAAAAAGAGATATAAAAATTAAAACTATAATATATCCAAAACTAAAAACGCCCCAGAAATTTTTTTTAAATTTCTGGAGCGCAATAGCGGTTAATGATTGTGTTGTATTATGCATTAAAAAAAGGTGCTACTTAAGATTTCGCTAATTTATCCTTTTTTAATTTAACAGGGATGTTTTTTTTAGAAATAGCTTTGGCTTGCAAATCGTCCAAAACGTTTAGCGCCTCCTCTACGTAAATATCTTTCGATAATGCCTCATGCCAACTCTCTCTCTTTTGCTTTAATGTCAAATCCTTTTTCATAGCTTCAATTTCATTCGGCAATGAAGTAAATAACAAGTTGTTTTTATAATTTACTATTGGCTTGTATTTTTTCGCTTGTTCTTCAATCTGGTTTTGGGCAGTTTTAAATTTATCAATATTCAAACTGTACACATTTTCTTCGCTTCTGCTATCAATCCATTTAGCGTTGTCTTCGATCAATTGAAACTGCGGATTAGCACTAATCCTATTTTTACTATTAGCGATTGCCTGATTAAAGTTGGCATTATTACTCCAAACATTATAATCAGCGGGGTCAATTTTATCCCATGGCATTGCATTATCTATATCACGCTCTCCCATTTTTAGATAAGCGTAGCGATCTGGCATGACGATATCACTTCTCACTCCTTCTAGCTGAGTAGAACCTCCGTTGATTCTGTAAAATTTTTGAGTTGTAGTTTTGATAGCTCCTAAATCTCCCACAGAACTACTTCTTACAAATTGGTTCAGATCGATAACATTTTGAACTGTACCTTTTCCGTAAGTTTGCTTACTTCCGATAATAATTCCTCGTTTATAGTCTTGAATTGCCGCTGCCAAAATTTCAGAGGCTGAAGCAGAGAAACTATTAACCATAATTACTAAAGGTCCGTCCCATTCAATTTTCTTGTCTCTATCGTACAACACTTCTTTTTTTCTGCCGGCAGATTTAATCTGAACAATAGGCCCTTGCTCAATAAACAACCCGGCAATATCTACCACAGTTGATAACGAACCACCTCCGTCATCGCGAACATCCAAAACGATTCCGTTTACTCCTGCCTGTTTGAGTCGATCTACTTCAATTGCAATATCTTTACCGGCATCTCTGCCGTCTTTATTTTCAAAATTAATATAAAATTTTGGTAGATAGATTACCCCGTATTTCAGTCCGTTTTTATTGACTATACTAGATTTGGCGTACGTTTCTTCAATTTCAACAATATCTCTGACAATAGAAATCACTTTTATTGTTCCGTCTACTTTTTTAACGGTTAAACGTACTTCGGAACCTTTCGGACCTTTAATTTTTTTGACAACATCATCCAAACGCATACCGACAACATCTACTGCTTCTCCATTTCCCTGACCGACTTTCATTATTAAATCGCCAGCTTCTAATTGTTTTCCTCTCCAAGCCGGACCTCCAGATATAAGTTCTGAAATTTCTGTTAAATCATTCTTTTTCTGTAAACGCGCTCCAATTCCCTCTAATATACCGCTAATACTAACATCAAAACGCTCTTTTTCTTCTGCTGCAAAATAATTCGTATGCGGGTCAAAACGAGCTGTTATTGAATTTATATAAACAGAAAACCAATCATTACGGTCTAAATCATTCATAAATCCGAAATACTCGTCCAGCGACTTTTTCGCGCTTTCTCTGGTTTCTTTTTCTAGTTCAGCAAAAGTTTTCGGTGTATTGTTTTCTGAAGATTTTTCAATTTTAGCTTTTTCAGCAGGATCAACAGTGGTTTTTGCTGATTCATCAGTAGCTTTTCCAACACTTTCCTGCGTTTTGATACGATCTGTCAATGAAGACAGGGTTGACAACTTAATTTGTTTACGCCATCTTTCCTTCAACTCAGCAACCGTTGCGGCATAAGGCGCTTTTTCATAATCAACATTGAAACTTTCATCAATAGAATAGTCAAATGGCCGACTAAATACATCTTTGTAAATCACTTTACTTTCTTCCATTCTTTTCATCAATCGATCGTAAGTCAGAGAAAAAAAAGTCAAATCTTTATTCAACAATTGGTCATCTAACTGAGTTTCATATTTTGAAAATTCGTTGATATCAGCCTGTAAAAAGAAACGCTTAGAAGGATCTAAGGCTTCAATATAATCTTTGTAAATTCCTTTAGAGAAGTCGTCGTCGATTGTAGCGGGACTGTAATGTCCTTTCTCGATAACAAAAGTTAATAACTCTAAAAGCAATTTATCTTTTTCAGGATCACTAGCTTTTGAGGCATTTAATTTAAAGGCAAATAATGTCACCGAAATAAATACAACGACAAGGATAATCTTATAATGTCTTTTCATAAAGTTCAGAATAGTATTCATCAATTTTTAATCTAAATTACGGTAAAAACTATGCCAACATCAGCAGGCTCCCCATAAATTTTTGTTAAAGATAAAAAATCTTTCTTTTGTTTTAAATTAAATGAATCAACATAACAAATTTTTGTATTTTGTTCACTCATTCCAATCGGTGTTATTACATTTGTTGGTTGAAGATATAAACAATCAATTCTTTATTTGGCATTTAAAAGCATGAAAAAATCTAGACCATTAATCTTAATAACGAATGACGACGGTATTTCAGCACCCGGACTTCGCGCTCTAATTGCTGTGATGGCAAAAATAGGAGAAATCGTTGTTGTGGCTCCCGATAACCCGCAGAGTGCCATGGGACATGCCATTACGATAAACAGCACTCTTTATTTGAATAAAATTTCAAAAGATGGCGATCCTTTTATAGAATATAGCTGCTCCGGAACGCCTGTGGATTGCGTGAAATTAGCGGTGAATGAAATTCTAAAACGAAAACCTGATCTCTGTGTTTCCGGTGTAAATCACGGATCCAATTCTTCGATAAATGTAATTTATTCCGGTACAATGAGTGCGGCAGTTGAAGCGGGCATTGAGGGAATTCCAGCCATTGGTTTCTCGCTGTTGGATTATGACTGGAACGCAAATTTCGACGCTATCAAATCATTTATCCGCAAAATAGCTTTGGAAGTTTTAGAAGAAGGATTGCCGGAAGGCGTTCTTTTGAATGTGAATTTTCCAAAATTAAAAGAAGAAGACATCAAAGGAATCCGAATTTGTCGCCAGGCGAAAGCGTTGTGGGTAGAAAAGTTCGACAAAAGAAAAACGCCACAGGGTAGGGATTATTACTGGCTTGCAGGTGAATTTGTAAACCAAGACAAAGGCGTTGATACAGACGAATGGGCATTAGAAAACGGTTATATATCAGTTGTACCCGTTCAATTTGACCTAACTGCGCATCATGCGATACAACAACTTAACACCTGGAAATGGAATGAATAAAATAGACTTATTAGTAGGTTTTCTGATAGGATTCGTAACGACAATCTTAGGGAGTTATATTTTTATAACCTTGTTTACTGAATTCGAATTTATTGCGGGTATTCAGATCATGAAATCCCAAGGAAATCTGGGCAAAATCATCACTTTAGGATCCATTCTAACTTTAATTGCATTTGGCGTTTTATTAAAAATGAACAAAGAATTAATGGCTCGAGGTGTAGTTTTAGCTGTTATTGCTTTGGCGATTATCACTTTATTTATTTAAAGTTTAACTTTGCAGACTAGCACAGATTATAAATCATAGGACTTTATAAGCTCAACAACTGAATTTAGAATTTCCCAATAAATAAAACATGAAATATTATATAATTGCTGGAGAAGCTTCAGGTGATTTACACGGTTCTAATTTGATGAAAGAACTTTATAAAAAGGATCCGGCTGCTGACATCCGTTTTTGGGGCGGCGATTTGATGAAAAATGTCGGCGGAACATTAGTCAAGCATTATCGCGATTTGGCATTTATGGGTTTTATTGAAGTAATTTTCAATCTGAAAACTATTCTCAAAAATATTAAAACATGCAAAAAAGACATTTTAGGATTTCAGCCTGATGTACTTATTTTTATTGATTATCCGGGTTTTAATTTGCGCATTGCCAAATGGGCGAAAGCATTAGGGATGAAAACACATTACTATATTTCGCCTCAAATCTGGGCTTGGAAAGAAAGCAGAATTACTGACATTAAGCGTGATATTGATAAAATGTATGTCATTTTACCTTTTGAAAAAGAATTTTATGAAGTGAAACACAATTATCCTGTGGAGTTCGTTGGCCATCCGCTGATCGATGCTATTGATAATCAAACCGCCGTTGATCCCATACTTTTTAGAAAAGAAAATCAACTAAACGAAAAACCGATCATCGCTATTTTGCCAGGCAGCCGAAAACAGGAAATTACCAAAATGTTGTCTGTTATGTTAAGCGTTGTAAATGATTTTCCAGACTATCAATTTGTGATTGCTGGCGCTCCGAGTCAGGAATTTTCTTTTTATCAAAATTTTATCACACAAGAAAACATAAAATTCATATCCAACAAAACCTATGATTTGTTGCGCAATGCAACTGCGGCGCTTGTTACCTCGGGAACCGCAACACTGGAAACGGCGCTGTTCAAAGTACCCGAAGTGGTTTGCTACAAAGGCAGTTGGGCTTCCTACCAAATTGCGAAACGAATTATTACGCTCAAATATATTTCACTGGTTAACTTAATCATGGATGAAGAGGTGGTAACCGAGTTAATTCAAGAGGAATGTACTACAAAACGAATTCGCCAGGAACTTCAAAAGATATTGGAATCTAATCATCGCGATACTCTTTTAGAAAAATATGCGTTATTAGAACAGAAATTAGGAGGCAAAGGCGCCAGTAAAAAAACCGCGGAATTTATTATTTCTGATTTACAGTAGCTTGCAATCCTTTAATTAAAAAATACAATTTTGAAAAACTCCCTGTCTCTGCTGTTACTTGTCATCTTGTTTACGGCATGTAAATCAACATCCCCAATTATTACTTCAAAAAAAGGAGCGCCAAAAGAGAAATCAACTCGATCTGAAAAACGAGAAACAAATCGTCTGGCTGAAAAACTTATTGATGAAGCTGAGGAAAATCTGGGAGCAAAATATAAATATGGCGGAACTACAAAGGCGGGTTATGACTGTTCCGGATTGGTTTTTACAGTTTTTGATTCCCAAAACATTCCACTTCCGCGCAATTCTTATCTGCAGTCAAAAAAAGGGGTTGTTTTGAACCCTAAAAATGACGAGGCTCAAAAGGGTGATTTAATATTTTTTAAAACAAACAAAAACAGTCAAATTAATCATGTAGGAATCGTGATTGAAGTTAACGATGATGAAATCAAATTCATCCATTCCTCTACTTCAAAAGGAGTAATTATTTCCTCAACGAAAGAACCCTATTATAAAAAAACGTTTGTTCAAATCAATAGAATTCTTTAATTAGAAGCTGCTATTAATATAAATTAAAATTTTTTAAAAATTATTTTATTGACGGAATAAATTCCTTTCTTGCTTAAAATGTGTACTTTAGAGTTATGAAAGTACTATATTTCCCGTTAGCGAGAATAACAATTGGGTTTATTTTAGGATTGCTTTTTGCCTATAACCTGCATCCATCGATTTCACTGATTTTTATTGTGCTCACGATTTCGTTAAGTGTTCTGGGTACGTTTTATTTTGTGTCTAAAAACAAACGTGAAATTTCGTTATACTTTAGTTTTGTTACTTATTTTTTGTCATTTATAGTTGGCATTTCAACCCAAATTATCCATACTGATTCTTTCCAAAAAAACAATTACATACACCGATCGGCTGTTTTCGAAAAACCACATTCACTTTCTCTAATCATAAGAGAAAAACTAAAAAGCTCCGCATTTAGTGAACGCTATATTGCACTTATTACACATATTGACAACCAGGAACAAACGGGCAGAATTATCCTCAATATTCAAAAGGACAGTATGCATCAGCAATTTCCGATTGGAACTTCTTTGCTTGTTGAAGGGATTTTATCTAAAAACAAACCACCAAACAATCCAAACCAGTTTGACTACGGTAAATATTTAGAAAGCAAACAAATTTATGCCCAGCTATATGCCGATGTTTCTGATATAAAAATTGGATCCGACATACAGAAAAACATCTGGTACTACTCTTCTAAATTACGTTCTCGCATTATAAGGAATTTAGAAAAAAACAACTTCAACAAAACTGAACTGAATGTAGCAATTGCTTTAATAATGGGGCAGCAGCAGGACATTTCCCCAGAAATAATACGGGATTATCAGTTCGCGGGAGCAGTCCACATATTATCAGTGTCGGGGCTGCACATTGGATTCATCTTACTTTTTGTTACTTTTATTTTAAAACCTATTTCCAATACAAAACGAGGTTCCTTCATTAAGTTAGTCATTATACTGATCTCATTATCCCTTTTTGGAATCATTGCAGGTTTGGCGCCTTCAGTAGTCCGTTCGGTGACCATGTTTTCCTTTGTGGCTATTGGAAATAATCTGCGCAGAAGTGTCAACATTTACCATACTTTGATAGTTTCTATATTATTGATTTTACTTTTCGAACCTTCTTTCCTTTTTGATATTGGCTTTCAATTGAGCTATATCGCCTTATTTTTCATCATTTGGCTACAACCGCTGTTATCATCAATTTGGCAGCCAAAAAGCAAAGTTTCAAAATACATTTGGGACATTCTCACCGTTTCATTTGCTGCGCAAATAGGTACGTTACCACTTAGTATTTACTATTTTCATCAGTTTCCTGGACTGTTTTTTTTGACCAATTTATTAATTATTCCTGTTCTGAGCATCATCATGATTCTGGGAGTTCTAGTTATGCTGTTAGCGGCATTTAATGGCATTCCTGTTTTCCTTTCAAGACTATTGGAATGGAGTATCTATTATTTAAATAAAGTGATAAATGCAATTGCATCATTAGAGCAGTTTATCATTCAGGATATTCCATTGCACGTGTCTCTAATGGTGACAGGTTACTTAGTAATTATAACAATTGTTATTTGGTTTAAAAAACCCAGTTTTAATAGAATGACAATTTTATTAATCGCAGTTGTTATTTTCCAAATTTCAAATTTAAACAGTAAAAGAAGCGTTGAAAAAGAACAGGAATGGGTAATTTTTAATCTAAAGAAAAACACACTGATAGCGGAACGTGATGGAAAAAATATAACCGTTTACTCTAATGACAGTATTTTGAAAACATCCCAAAAAAACAACACACTAAAGTTTTACAGAATAGGAAATTATAGTCGTTTAGCCGCAAAAAAAGAGTTGAAGAATTATATATATTTTAAAGGCAAAAGGATATTTGTATTGGATAGTTCCGGTATCTATCCAAAAAATAGTAATCCAGATATTCTCATACTTACACAATCTCCCAAAATTAACTTAGATCGCTTGTTTCAAAATATGAGACCAAAAATGGTTGTTGCAGATGCATCAAACTTCAAGACCATTCAAAAAAAATGGAAAGCGAGTTGTGCCAAAGAAAAAATCCCCTTTCACGCAACGCTTGAAAAGGGATTTTATAAATTGAATTAATAAATTATTTTTTAAGGAATTCATTTGCTGTATCAATCCAGGCAGCTGGTCCGCCAGCCACATAGCCTGTACTTCCTAACCCTTCAAAATTGACTTTTCCGTCTTTGGAAGTACCATTGACAAGTATTATTGTAGGGAATCCTTGAATTCCGAAAATTTGTTGCAGTTCATTATTCTGCTTCTTAATCTCAGGTGTCTGAACCGCTCTCCTTGGATAATCCAATTCGACCAAAACGACATTTTCTTTTGCCCAAGCAGCAAATTCCGGCGTCTTTAAAACCTCCTTTTGCAATCGGATGCACCAACCACACCAATCACTGCCAGTAAAAAATAACAGTAGCGGCTTTTTAGTTTCATTCGAAATTTCTAAAGCTTTAGTGACATTGGTTTCCCAAACTAATTCTTGTGCTTCGGCAGCAAATGAGCCAGCAAACAATAACAGAGCAACTATAATTTTTTTCATATTTACAATTTTTATTGGTTGATAAATCAAAAACGATGCCTAAAACTTATCTTACACCATGCATTAATTTCTTAATAACCGGTGTCATGGCAACGGAGAACAAAGCTACGACAATTGAGATAATAGTCAACATCCAAAAGAAATAACTTAATCCGTGCTCATTTGCAATTTTATCAATATTTTCTCCAAACATACCCGCACCTTTCATTCCGATTGCTACCGCTAAATACCAAACACCAAACATGAACGCAATCATACGAGCCGGAACTAATTTACTCACATAAGACAATCCAACCGGAGAGATACACAATTCAGCCATAGTATGGAAAAGATACACTAAAATCAACCAAATCATACTTACTGAAGCCGTTTTTGCACCTGCTTCGATTCCGCTTGCGCCAAAAGCTACACAAGCCATACCAAGAGCTAACAATCCCATTCCGATTCCGTATTTCAAATTCGCCGAAGGATTGTATTTACTTTCCCACCATTTAGAAAACAATGGTGCCAATGAAATAATAAACAATGAATTTAAGGTAGAAAACCAAGTTGCGGGAACTTCCGTTAATGCCGTGGTAACTTTGTCAATTTTCAGTGTCTGCAAAGTTGCATCTGATAAGGTCAAATATCCTGCTGTGTAATAATCTCTAGTCAACATCCAGATTGCTATTGCCCAAATGATGATGAAACTGATGCTCAGAATAATATTTGCAAGAGCGTAAAATTTAAATGTTTGCTTGAACAATAATATCAACACCCAAGTAATAATAACTAATGGCAAAATTGTGATTAATGAATTGACTACTAAAAATACGACGCTCCAATTACCCTCTAAAACTCTGTCTGTATAATCACTTGCAAAAATGGTTAAACTGTTTGGAGACTGCTCAAAAATAGCCCAGAAGAAAATAGTCAGAAATGCAAAAAATGTAACCGCAATTAATTTTTCTTTTGTAATTTGAGAGTATTGCGTAAATCTGTAAATCAACAAGATAATAAATACAACTAACGCGGAAATAATTGCAATAGCGTTTCCATTAGGTCCAAGGAAAGAAAAAACATTCACTTTACCACCTGAGATTTTAGAAGCAGGATCATTTACAAGCCATAATAAAGCTAAAATAGAAGAGAAAGCGATTGCTGCTAATTGTATTGGAGTAAATGGGTTTCTTTTATCCGTATCCAAAGCTTCCGCTTTGGCTTTGCTTTCTTTATTTGGTTTCAAACCAATATCTCCAAAAATATCTTGAGACAGCCAAAACTGTAACATTCCGAAGAACATAAAGATTCCGGCTAAACCAAATCCATAGGTCCATCCTACTTTTTCTCCTAAATAACCACAAAGCAAAATCCCGAAGAACGCTCCGGCATTTACGCCCATATAAAACAAAGTATACGCACCATCTTTCTTTTCAGGACGGTCTTTGTACATTTCAGATACGATTGATGTCATGTTTGGCTTAAAAAAACCATTTCCAAAGACTAATAATACTAATCCTAAATAAATAGAAAATTCGGTTTCAACCGCCATGGAAGCATGTCCTAAAGTCATCAAAGTCGCACCGACAACCACAGCCCATCTAAAACCAATTACTTTATCGGCAAAATAACCACCCAACATGGTAGACAAATAAACCAAACCTACATAGGATCCAAATAAAGCAGAAGCATTTTCACGCGTCCATTCCCAACCACCATCTGTAAAGGAAGCTGTTAAAAATAATATCAATAGAGAACGCATTCCGTAGAAGGAGAAACGCTCCCACATCTCTGTGAAAAACAAAACGAATAATCCCGCAGGATGACCTAAAACGGTACTTTTAAAAAATTGATCTGTAGTATTTTGACTCATATTATTTAGTTATTTAATTCTTTATCTACTCCGTGCATTAATTTTTTTATTATTGGCGAAAGTACTAACAGTAGCAATCCAAAACCAAGTCCTGTGTAAAATAAGTACTCAAAAAGCACTAAGTAACTTTGCTTGGCTAAATTTAAATCAGGTGCTGTACCATTTGTTGTATCGACAGAAGCTATATTCGCTAAAATGGAAGCTATAAATTCAGAACTGGCTGTTGCCAAAAACCAAACGCCCATCATGAAACCAACGATTTTTGTCGGCGATAATTTAGTCACTGCAGAAAGTCCTACCGGTGACAAACATAATTCTCCACAAGTGTGTAAAAGGTATGTAATAACCAACCAAATCATGGCTACTTTCCCCATCCCTGACAAACTAATTCCTAAAACTAATGATCCAAAACCTAAGCCTACCAACAACAATGCTATTGAAAATTTCACGGCAGTATTTGGATTATATTTCCCTAGCTTTACCCATAACCAGGCAAAAACCGGTGCTAATAAAATTATAAATAAGGCATTAAGACTCAAAAATTGGCTAGCGGTTATGGTGTAGCCAAAAACTGTTCGGTCTAAAATACGGTCTGCAAATAAATTTAATGAAGTATATGCTTGTTCAAATAACGCCCAAAAGATAATTGTAAAAACAATCAAAATGGTTAAAGCCATTAATTGCTCTCTTGCTTTTTTATCCAATTGCGTAACGGCATAATAAACTATGTAAACAAAAGAAACTGCACCAGCAAACATCAAGGTATAAGAAACTACTTCGTGACGCTGCACCATTTGCCAAAAAATCAATGCGGAAGATGCGCTTAGTAAATAAATTAGCCACTCGTTCTTTATCCCAAACAATCTTTTTTCCAGAATTTCAGGAACGGTACTTTCCCCTTTCCCCATTAAAAATTTCTTTCCTGAAATAAAAGTCAATAATCCAAAAAACATTCCAACACCAGCTGCTGCAAAACCATAACTCCATCCATACGTTTCTCCTAGCCAACCACAAATTAGTGTAGCCATAAACGACCCTAAGTTGATTCCCATATAAAATAACGTGAATCCGGAATCTCTCCTTTTATCACCGGTTTCATATAATTCTCCTACTAATGAAGAGATATTGGCTTTTAGAAAACCAACCCCTACAATTATTAACGATAATGAAAAGTAAAATATTTGCAAGGCAGTTTCGTCCCGCGTAATTGCGCCAGTCATGGATTGTGTTGCGGCATTTCCTTCATAAGCCATTCCTACATGACCTAATACAAGCATTATTCCTCCAAAAACAATGGCTTTTCTAAACCCCAGATACCTGTCGGCTATAAAACCACCAATTACCGGAACGGCATACACCAACGCGGCATAACTTCCAATTAATAAATTCCCCGAAGTATCCGAAAACAAATGGTACTTTGTCAGATAAAATATCAGTAAGGCTTTCATTCCATAAAAGGAGAAACGTTCCCACATTTCGGTAAAAAACAATATAAAAAGCGCTTTTGGATGTCCAAAAAATTCTTCCTTATTCAATGCGTCGTTTGTCATAAAGCGCTATTATAAATTTTCTTTAATAAAATTAGTCATTTTGGTGTACAATTGAATTCTGGTTTTTCCGCCGTAAATCCCGTGATTATTGTCTGGATAAATTTGGGAATCAAATTGTTTATTGGCCTGAATCAAAGCTTCCATCATTTGCATAGAGTTTTGAACATGCACATTATCATCTCCTGAACCATGGATTAAAAGGAATTTCCCTTTCAATTTATCCACATGATTTATTGGTGAATTCTCATCGTAACCGCTAGCATTTTCCTGTGGCGTTTTCATGTAACGCTCTGTGTATATGCTGTCATAAAACCTCCAGTTTGTTACCGGAGCTACAGCAATTGCCATTTTGAAAACATCATTCCCTTTAAGGATACAATTAGAAGACATAAATCCTCCATACGACCAGCCAAATATACCAATTCTAGTTTTATCCACAAATGAATAATTACCGATCACTTTGGCAGCATCTATTTGGTCTTCCACTTCGTATTTCCCTAATTCATTTTGCGTCGATTTTTTAAACTCAGCTCCTTTAAAACCAGTTCCTCGTCCGTCAACGCAAGCCACAATATAGCCTTGTTGTGATAACATCATAAACCAATAATCATCGGTACCATTCCAGTCGTTGTTGACTTGTTGTGAACCCGGGCCAGAATATTGGTACATGAAAACCGGATATTTTTTAGCCGGATCAAAATCTTTCGGTTTAATCATCCAAGCATTTAGCTCATTCCCTTTTGCCGTTTTCAAAACAAAAAACTCTTTAGCAGGCAAATCATAGCTTTTTAGCTTTGCAGCCAATGATTCATTGCTTTGAATAATTTGAACTTGTTTGCCAAATTTAGCTTCGTTCAACGTATAAGTGGTAGGTTGAGCCGCGCTAGAAAACGTGTTAATGTAATATTGAAAATTCGGGCTGAAGGTTGCCGCATTCGTTCCTGTAAATTGAGACAAACGTATTTTATTTTTTCCGTCAAGTCCTATTCTGTAAACGTCTCTATTGATAGATCCATTCTCCACTGATTGATAGAAAACAGTATTTGTTTTTTCATCTAAACCATAATAATTAGTTACTTCCCATTTTCCTTTGGTCACTTGATTTTTCAATTTCCCGTTTTTGTCATATAAGTAAATATGATTGAAACCGTCTTTTTCGCTGGTCCAAATAAAACTGTTGTCTTTCAAAAAAGTTAAATTATCAGTTACATCAACATACGCTTTGTCTTTTTCGTTCAAAACTACTTTTGCAGCTCCTGAATTACCGTCGATAAATAACAAATCCAAATTGTTTTGGTGACGATTCAATACCTGCGCAGACAATGTATTCGCATCGTTGGTCCATTTCATTCTGGCGATATAAAAATCATTGTATTTACCCAAATTTATGTTTTTTACTGCATTCGAATTGACATCATAAACGTGTAACGACACTACCGCGTTCTTCTCCCCTGCTTTTGGATACTTAAATGTTTGCATTGTTGGATATAAATCTTTTCCAAACATGGACATCGAAAATTCCGGAACTTGACTTTCGTCAAAACGAATGTAGGCTACTTTTTTGCTGTCAGCGCTCCAGTCAAAAGCCTTTACGAAAGCAAATTCTTCCTCGTAAACCCAATCCGTAATACCGTTAATAATGCTGTTTTTTTGTCCGTCTGTAGTTATTGGAGTTGATTTATCAGAAGCTAAATCATATACATACAGATTATTTTCTTTGGCGTAAGCAATCTTTTTTCCATCAGGTGAAAAAGTAGGTTCCTGAACCTGAAAATCGAATAGTTTTCTTAATTTTTTATTGTTGATGTCATACAAATAGTAATCAGCAGTAAATGAGTGGCGGAAGATTTGATTGGTGTTGCAAGCCAATAAAATCATTTTTTCCGAAGCGTCAAAAGTATAACTGTCAATCCCGGCAGATAATTCTCTGTGCGATTTTGTATCTATTAATGTAGACACTTTTTTTAGTGTGGCAAAATCATACAAATCAATCTGCATGCTTCTGGACTGCCTGTCGGCATTCAAAACCGTGTACTGGTTTGTGTTTTTCAACGATTGCAATTCATCCATTCCCTGAGCACGAAAAGTGCCGTTGTAAATTTCATCAATTGTGATTTTTTGTTGACCAACAACCGTAAAACACAAGAATAAAAATAATGCTATAATTTTTTTCGAATACATACTATTTATTTAAAGATAAAAACCGTCAATTTTAGTGAAAAAATTACAATTAATGGTCATTTTATATGTTAAATGTAAAAATTAATATAAAAAATAACCTTCTGCTGAATATAATTTGATTGTAAATAAAACGGCTAAAACCGTATCTTTGCGACTAATTACACCATAATCAATTGAGAATGAACAAGGCTATTAGCGGATTTTCTAAATTATCCAAAGAAGAAAAAATTAAATGGATTGCCAATCAGTATTTTTCAACACCTACAGAAGCCGTCGCCTTGCTGAAAAACTACTGGAATTCTGATGAAAAAATACAGAAATTACATGATGAATTTATCGAAAACACGATAACCAATTTCTACATTCCACTGGGAGTTGCCCCTAATTTCCTGATTAATGGAAAATACAACACTATTCCCATGGCTATTGAAGAAAGCTCTGTGGTTGCCGCTGCCGCAAAAGCTGCTAAATTCTGGTCCACTCGTGGCGGATTTAAAGCAACCGTAATCAATACCGAAAAAATTGGTCATGTTCATTTTATCTATAAAGGCGATGTTTCAAAATTGAATTTGTTTTTTGCCCAAAACAAAAGCAAATTTTTCTCAGAAACCGAGTCGATTACCACCAATATGCAAAAACGCGGTGGCGGAATTTTAGACATCGTTCTAAATGACAAAACTGATTTATTGCCGAACTATTTTCAGCTGCATGCCACTTTTGAAACCAAAGACAGCATGGGAGCAAATTTCATCAATTCGTGTCTGGAACAATTTTCCAAAACTTTAAAAGAAGAAGCGCACAATTATGCGTTATTTACAGAAACGGAGAAAGAGATTGAAGTAGTTATGAGCATTCTTTCCAATTATGTTCCAAATTGCATCGTAAGAGCGGAAGTTTCTTGTCCAATAGAAGAATTAGAAGAAAAACACATTCTAAATCCACAGGAGTTTGCCGAGAAATTTGTGCAAGCCGTTCAAATCGCCGAAGTGGAGCCCTATCGTGCCGTAACGCACAACAAAGGAATCATGAACGGAGTAGATGCTGTAGTTTTGGCTACTGGAAATGATTTCCGTGCCGTTGAAGCCGGAATTCACGCCTATGCTTCCCGAAACGGAAAATATTCCAGTCTTTCCCATGCCAAAATAGAAAACGGTATTTTTACTTTTTGGCTGGAAATCCCTTTAGCGTTAGGAACTGTGGGCGGTTTGACTTCCTTGCATCCATTGGTAAAATTATCACTGGAAATGCTGGAAAAACCATCCGCCAAGGAATTAATGCAGTTTGTAGCCGTAGCGGGTCTGGCCCAAAACTTCGCTGCTTTACGTTCTCTAACTACAACAGGAATTCAGGAAGGACATATGAAAATGCATTTGAACAACATCATCAACCAGTTTGAAGCCACTGATGAAGAAAGCATTTTAATAAAAAAATATTTCAAAAAAAATACCGTATCGCATAGCGCTGTGGTCACCTTTATTGAAAATTTAAGAAAATAACATTGATTTTTGATATCCCTATCAGGGTTTAAAACCCTGATAGGGATTAAAATAAGAGTAATGAAAAAAACATTCTATAGCAACGGAAAACTTTTAATCACAGGAGAATATCTGGTTCTGGATGGCGCCAAAGCTTTTGCATTACCCACAAAAATGGGACAAAATCTGATTATAGAAGAAGGAAGCAACAAAGAAATCATTTGGAAAAGCTACGATGCGGATGGAAGCATTTGGTTTGAAGACACCCTTTTATTTTCTGACATTTCTAAAGAAGTCAATCCTGAAAATGAATCGGTCAAAGCTACACTTACGACCATTTTGCACGAAGCTTTTAAACTAAATCCTGATTTCATTACTAATTCAGACGGCTACGTTATCAGTACTGAGCTTGGTTTTCCGAAAAGCTGGGGACTAGGTACGTCATCTACCTTAATAAACAACATTGCCCAGTGGTTGCAAATAAACGCCTACACACTGCTTAAAAACAGTTTTGGAGGAAGTGGCTACGATATTGCGTGTGCTCAAAACGAGACCGCAATTATATATCATCTGGAACAAGGAAATCCTGTTATTGAAAATGCATCTTTTGATCCGGATTTTACTGACAACCTTTACTTTGTATATCTTAATAAAAAGCAAAGTAGCAAAAGCGCAATAGCAGCCTACAATATCAATAAAAAGAACGATCTGGCAAAGACCATAGCTGCCAATGATCAGATCACCATGGCAGTACTGCGAGCGACTACGTTGCAGTCTTTTGCTGCAGCGATAGAAAAACATGAAATCGCAATGAGCTCAATACTGGAAATGCAGACTATTAAGGAATCATTATTTCCTGATTTTGATGGTGTGATAAAAAGTCTGGGAGCTTGGGGAGGCGATTTTGTGATGGCAGTTGCTGAAGAAAATCCAACGCAATACTTTAGATCTAAAGGATACAAAACTGTTGTGCCTTATGATGAGATGATATTATCCTGATTTTTAAAATTAGATTCCTATCTGACTCTTTGAAGACTTTTAAGTTAAAGTACATAAAAAGCAAAATCCCGATACATTCAATATGTATCGGGATTTTTTTATATTCACTAATTACTCTGTAATTAGTAATTAAATTCTAATCGATTGTCTTTTATTTTAGCGTTAGCTTTCAATGCAGGAACAACTCTGTTTGCATCTGCTGCACTTTGTGCTTTTACTTTAGCCACATATGGAGCGTGATTTTTCAAAGCCGGAGCTTTTACAGTGCTTGTGTTTTTAACCACATAAACTCCCGTATTTCCCTCAATTGGAGCCGACATTTTATTTGCCGCTAAAGCAAATGCATTACCAACTACTTTTGCTTCTTGACCAACTCCTGGCAACATTGTGTTTTCCATAGTAAGACCTGCTGCTTGCTGTACTGTTGTTCCCACCGCTTTTGCAATTGCCTCCAATGAAGAACCAGTCATTTTAGCTTTGATTAACGCTGCTTTTTTCATATTTTTAAGTATTGGCTCTACATAAGGTCTCACTAAAGATACCGCTACCAAGCCTGACTTATCAATGCTCTTGACTTTTGCAATAACGTGACCTACATTGGCCACTTCAAATCTTTTTACAGATCCTGCTTTAACTCCGTCTTCAAAAGCCCATCTTACAATTGATCTTTGATTTCCTAAAGTACCAAAATTTTCATCCATTCCTTTAACAGAAACTGCAGGAGTAACAGTAAGTCCCATTTCCTTAGCTACTTTATTAAAATCTCTATCAGAAGCATCCATTTCAAATTTAGTTGCTTGCGTAAAAATTTTATCCGAAGTAACTTCAGAAGGCTCTATTTTTTGAGCCACAGTTGCTAAACGAATTCCGTCTTGTTTGTCTGTAACTTTTATAATATGAAAACCGAATGGAGTTTCCACTAAACCAACTTTACCGATTGAATTATTAAAAACAAAATCATTAAACGGTTTAACCATTTGGTTTGGACCAAAAAAACCTAAATCACCACCTTGTTGTGCCGAAGAATCATCCGAAGATGTAAAAGCCAACATCAGGAAACTGTCTGGATTAGCATTGACTTGTGCTAGAATCTCCTCTGCTTTTACTTTCGCTTGTTCTTTTGTTCGTTTTTCTTTTTGATTAGGAACCTGCGTTCCATCATAACTGATTAATATGTGACTTGCTTTCGCATTTACTCCTGGCTTCATTCCCATAGATTTAGAAACACAAATGTATTGTCCAAACACATATGGCCCGTAAACTTCTCCCGGAGCAAGGTTAAATAATTTATCGGCATCTACAGCTGGTAAATCTTTTTTAGGAATATAAGTGGAATCATAAGGAACATCTGAATTTGAATTCACAAAATCAATTGTGTTCGAAGTCGTTCTAAATCCTGCTAAAGTGTCATTCTTCCCTGTTGCTTGGTTGTATACCACGCTTCCTGACAGTAATGCATTTATCTTTGATCTCACCTCAGTTTCATCACTCGCAGATGCTTTGTCTTCAATCAAGACATATTCTACTTCGCGAGATTCGTCCGCTTTGTATTTTTTCTCATTTTTTTTCATGAAATCCACAATTTCAGCATCGGTAATTTTTACATCACTATCTTTAATTGTAGAATATAAACCAGCAACATAAGCGAAATTCACTTTGTTAGCCTCCATTTCATATTTGAACTTTCCTTCACTTTCTGTGGTGAAAACTGCCGCTTTAACCAATGTTGTATACATTTGATATTTAGCATTCAGATCAGCATCTTTCTCTCTATCTTTTAAAAACTGCGCTTGTGCAGGATTAGCTCTAAAGTATTCTTTGAATTTTGCGACATCAAAAACACCGGCAGAATTTAAAAACAATGGATTAGCACCGATATTTTGATCAGCTTTTAAAACCTCTAATAAGTGTTTTTCACCTACTCTCAGTCCTAATTTTTCAAATTCAGACGTCAGCAAAGCAATCGAAACTTCTTGCTCCCACACTTGGTTGGCTGCAGCTGTTGAAGTAATACCTTGACTACTTTTCTCAACATTGCTTACTTTAACTCGAAAATCTTCAAATGAAATATTTTTTCCGTCAATGCTTCCCACATCTTTTGATGTCGTGTTGAAACCGCCACTGTTGAATATATCGCCTATGATAAATGCTAATAAACAAAACCCGATAACGAGTATCATAAGAAGCGAACGTTGTCTAATTTTTTGTAAAACTGCCATTTTATTGTTGTTAATTTTTATATTCAGTTTGCGAAAATACAATTATCTAATTAATAATAATAGTAGTAGCGTTTTATTTTGCAAGAAATTTTATTTTCTTAAAAAAAATCACTCTTGTATGGTCATTTTCACTAATTCTATTTTCTTATTTGTAGCTTCCTCAATTATAAAATGATAAGCACCAATGGTTATTGCATCCCCTTTTTCAGGAATTTCTTTTGTAAAATCGACAATGAAACCGCCCAGCGTCCCGTACGAATCACCCTCCGGAATTTGGAGTTTATAGGTGTCGTTTAAGTATGCGACATCAAAACGAGCTGAAAAAACAAAAACACCAGCTGCGACTTCCTTCTCCACCAACTCTTCACCGGAATCATGCTCATCCTCTATTTCACCAAAAAGTTCTTCAATGATGTCTTCAAGAGTAATGATTCCTGATGTTCCGCCATATTCATCCAAAACAACAGCCACGCTTTTTCGTTTTTTGGTAAGCAGGTTCATCGCATCTTTTATAAATATTGTTTCCGGAACAAACTCAACCGGAATTACAATTTCCTTGACACTTTTTGGCTTTTTAAACAAATCAAAAGAATGAACATAACCAACTATATCATCGAGCGAATTTTGGTACACCACAATTTTCGAATAGCCCGTTTCTATAAATAACTGCTTTAATTCTTCGATAGAATCAAAAAGATCTACCGCGATAATTTCAGTTCTGGGACTCATCACGTCTCTGGCCTTGACCCCTGAAAATTCCAAAGCATTTTGAAACATTAATATTTCCGAATCGACGGTCTCGCTATCCTCCACGCTACTCATTTGCTCCGTAATGTAATTTCCAAGCTCTAATTTACTGAAATAAAGCTGAATCGTGTCCCCTTCCGTTTTAAAGAATTTCCTTAAAATAAAATCTGAGATCTTAATAAAAATAGCGGCAATAAAATAGAACAATTTGTAGAAAAGATAGGCTGGAACCGCAAAGAATTTGATTAAGGAATTAGCATAAATTTGAAAGAAAATTTTAGGAAGAAACGCTGCGGTGAGCAACATTACTAAAAAGGAAATCACAATTTGCAGCAACAAATTCAACCAGTCTGAGAAATAATACCCCCAATCGATGGCCAAGCGCAGCAGCAGATCGCCCATGTAAAATCCATATATAACCATAGCTACAGAATTTCCAATTAACATGGAGACTATAAAGTTGGTCGGTTTTTCGGTAAGTTTGGTAAGAGTTTTTGAGACGAAATTATCTTGTTTTTTTTCAATTTCAAGATAAATTTTATTGGAAGAGACAAAGGCTATTTCCATTCCCGAAAAAAAAGCGCTTAGTATTAAACACAATATGATAATACTAATTTCCATTGTTAGGATTTTTTGTTGCGATCGTCAAATTTTTTGGCAAATTTTCTTCTGAAGAAAAACATAAAAACAGCCAATCCAGCTATCATAAAACTTAACCATGGTGTTTCTGTTTCAGGATTATTTAGTTTAGTGAAACCATCATAAATGAAATAGGCTCCAAAGACAAGATAAACGTATTGTGTGTATTTTAGGTAATTCATGTTGTTATTTTTTATTCGTTCGTTTCTACTTCGCCCGTTATTTTTTGGGAATAGATCACTTTAAAATCTTTACTAAAATCGATTCCCTGCCCATTAGAACTTCCTTTGGGATCCGTAAATTTAAACCTTCTTTCGGTAAAAAACCACTCGTTTTTTTGATCAAAATACAGTTGCTCCGTTTCCATGGTTTGACCATCCTCGGTAATTATTTTTACATTTCCCTGTAAATCGATAATATTTGTTCCTTTATACGAAATGGCGTAATTAGAACTGATAAAGGTTTTCTTCGCTTTCTTGTCGAATAAAGTAACATTAACTCCTTTAGGGAATTCCGTAAAAGGGAAATCAACACTGGCGTAATCCAACATTTTTGGACTTGCCAGAACAGCAGTTATGCGGCCAGAATCGGTGTATTTCAGATTTACCTGATCAGCATCGCTGGATGGAATAAATTCTGAAAAATTAATCTTTTGTATTTCCTTAAAATTACTTTCGCAACCAAAAAACAGTGTCACAGCCAAAACTATGACAAAGGATATCCTATACTTTTTTTGGAATAAAGTCATACGCTGAACTTGAAAAAGAACTTTGACAATAGTGCCTATTCTTAGCTTTAATTGAATTTTCTTTTCACAAACCACTGATCATTAAGCGAGAAACTTACACTAACATTCGCATAGTTTTCTTCCACTAAATTAGATTGGATTGTACCTTTTTTACCTAGTTCTAACCCCACATTTATGTTGGAGAATGTTCCACTCAATGGCAATCCTAATCCAAGAGTCAGTCCCATGTCATCTATAGATTCTGAATTAATAATCAAACCTGTTTTTTCAAATCGCACTCCACCTCTGTAAGTGATTCTTTTAGCGTAACTCGAAAATGAGTTGGCATTTGGAATAAAATAACCTCCGATACTATATTTTGAGCCCTTTTCGTAAGTCACATTATCAATTGCATTGTAATTATTGCCTAATGCGCCTGCATCTTGAAGTGAATAACCAAGTCCTAACAGCCATTTTCTTGACTCACCAAAACCTGCCCCTACACTATATTTGCTTGGCATTTCAAGGTTTCTCTCTGTTTTAACGTCATCAAGCGGGTCAACAACCACTAAATCAAAATTAGAATTAAAAGCTACAGTGGAAATATTTCTGTTGTTTTTAGCCTTTAGAATACTTTCCAAACCATAATTTAAGCTACTGAAAAATGAGATTTTTTTAGTTATTTTGGTTTGATACATCATTCCAAAATTGAAGTTTACTCCAGATAAGTCAACTGTATTTAATTCTCGAGTTCCTACCGGAACGTCTGTAATAAACTCAAGATTATTGGTTTCTATTTTTCCAAAATTATAATTTACATCAGCGCCGACACTGAAATTTGGAGCAATTTTAACCCCTACTCCTAAAAAAGCTTTATTTAATCCGCCAGTTCCGTTAAAACGTCTGCTATTTTCTGAGGGATTCGCTGCAAGAGTTTCAATTTTATAACCAACGGATGAATACGGAACCAATCCAAAACCAACACCAAATTTCCCCATAGGCAAGCCTACTGCCAAATAATCTAGGGTGGTTCTATGCGTATTTACCGATTCGCCATCCGCTTTCAACTTTGTAGTTGCCAACGAACCTCCTAAAGTAAAGGTCGTTAATTTTAGACTGGCGTAACTTGCGGGATTTTGCAAATTGATATGAATACTATCTTGTTCAATAGCTATTCCTGCCATCGATCGATTTTCAAGCGTTCCTTTGAAACGAATGTCACCAATTCCGTAAAAAGAATAAGGAGAAGCCGTTCCTTCCTGAGCAAAAGACACTAATGATAAAAGCAAACAAGCGCTTACTATAATTTTTTTAATCATTTTTGATTTTATATTGAAATGTTTGATTCAAACTTTCCAGCAGAAAATTTGAATTGGCAAATATGGTATTTTTTAATCGTTTAGCCAAAAAATCTGTATCACCGCCCGTTAAAATTATTATAAAATTTGAATACCGTGCTTTATATTCATTAATAAAACCGTCAATCTCATAAACGAAACCATTTACTACGCCAGAATGAATCGACTGAGTCGTGGAAGTTCCGATAAAATGGTCTGGACTTTCTAATGACAACAAAGGAAGTTTCGCCGTAAAATTATGCAGTGCTTGGTAGCGCAGTCGCAATCCTGGAGCAATTGCTCCGCCTAAATAATTATTTTCCTCATCAATAAAATCATAGGTTACACAGGTTCCTGCATCAATAACCAATCTGTTCTGACTTGGAAACTGCAGCGTTGCCCCGGCAGCCAGAACCATTCGGTCAATCCCTAAAGTTTTAGGAGTTGCGTAACAATTATGAAATGGAAAAGAATCTTGATGAGACAGAAAATGCACATTCAAAACTTTATTATACTCTAAAAACGACCGTTTTTCGACATCACCAACAGACGAAACAACCATATTTGTTATTTTTTCAAAATTTTTTAAAATATTTTGAATATTTTTTTGAAGTTCTATTTTCGAAAAAACAAAAATCTCAGAAAGGGTAGCACCCTCAAAAACAGCTGCTTTAATTCTGGTATTTCCAACATCGATAACTAAAATCATAATTTGGTTTTTGATGTTGCGAAGGTACGAATTGATTTTTTTTAAAAAATGTTTTGGATAAACTAAAAATCATTCTATATTTGCACCCGCAACAGCGAGGTACCTTAGCTCAGATGGTAGAGCAATGGACTGAAAATCCATGTGTCCCTGGTTCGATCCCTGGAGGTACCACAAAACCCGAATAGAAATATTCGGGTTTTTTGTTTTTAATTGCTTCTTGACAGCATGTTTTAAGAATGAGTTCCTATTGAAAACCAAATTGCACATAATTCAATACTTACAGCTTCAATGTAGAAATTATAAAAAAACCGAATCCTTATTTAACGGTTAATTTATTAAATAATTTAAAGCTGAAATAAAAACGCTGGGACGAGGAAAATTACCTCTCTAAAAATGAGGATAAAAAAATCAACGGCTGGCCAAATAATGGGTACGTTATTATTTTTCTAAATTATCTTACATAATTATTTGTAGATCATGGTTGACTTACAACAGTTGTCTTTCAACTTAAATAATTCTACTATATAAATCCGTCTTTCTACTGTTCTTCAATTGACATGCCCTACATCCAAATCGTCAGCTAACTGATCGTGTGCAACTCCTTTTAATATTTTTATTACGAATAATTAGAAAAACACTAAGCTTCATTTGAACCAAAATAACACTTTGCTGTTTTCTAAAATAAACATCTACAATGAGGGAAACCGTAACATAAAGTAAATTTCTTGTGCTACTATTGCTGAACACTTAATTTTAATAAATTAAAAATGAAGGCAAAAGAAATTGAAGGTAAAAATGGTGGTGCGTTTAAAAAATATTCGGATTCTGAAAGAAATGCAATTGACTTTAAATATGTAAATATTGGCGAAGTGAACGGTGCTTCAACAGAAGCAAGCGGATCTGCTAAAATTAGATATAAAAAAAGGAGAAAAAACAAATCTAGAAAATTTAAAGAATACTTTAATATTCATGAAAAAGTTGGCCAAATATTTATTGCAATTCTTATCATTTCATTTTTATATACATTGGGATATTTTCTTAACGATTGGAACACCAACAGTTTGTAATCCTTCGGTTTATAATCTTATTAGATATAAACACACCTACTTTCCAGTTTCCTTAACTAATGCAAAAACCGAGTAGAAATATTCAGGTTTTTCGTTTTTTTTGCCTTTTTTGTAAAACACACTCCATCATCGCGGACCAAACCACATCGGAAGGGCATTTTTTATTCAAACAAGCACTTAAATTCCACAAAATCTTACTATTGGTAAAACACGGTTAGCGGGTAAATACATATTTGGAAAAATCAATTCAAAAACCAAATTTGGATTGTGAATATAAAACTATTTCCCATAAAAATCCATCCTTTACCAAAAACGCACCAAAAAATCAACATAAATAAAGGGTTCGTATTTTTTTTGCTTTTTTTTTGCGAAATTCAAATTACAATAATTGCTAATTTACTATATTTATGCAAAATTTATATATATGGAGATTTTAACCTGCCCGAAATGCCAAAGTAATCACATCATTAAAAGCGGCATAATCAACAGTAAACAAAGGTACTTATGCAAAAAATGCAATTATTTTTTTACTGTCAGTAAAATAGGGAAAAAGATAGATGATTATTATGTTACCAAAGCACTGCAACTCTACCTTGAAGGCTTGAGCTTCCGTGAAATAGAAAGGATAATCGGGGTTTCCCATGTCACGGTAAGCAATTGGGTAAAGAGCTATAATATAAAAAAACCATCTCACGTCAATTATCATCCTACATATAAGATATTTAACCATTTAGAACTGGTGGAATATTTAAAAAACAAACAATTACTTTCCGGTGCCGGTATGATTATAACCGAACTCGGCGATAAGTTTATGCTGATAAAATGGGAACGATTCAAAGATTAACTATACCATTTTACACATAAATATATCAAAATTTTTTATCAGAATAAAATAATTGAATTTGGCACTTTATTAACCAACCATTTAGTAACCAAATTTTATTTATGAAAAAAATATTTTTTATGGTGGCAGTACTCTTACTGTCACTCAAAGGATTTTCACAAGGCTCCACCGATTACGGCTCCGGACTAAAATTCAACTTAAACGATGACGGGTCTAAATTCATGCGAGTGATTGCGTGGAACCAAATCTGGTTTCGTTCTGCAGAAATGAATCCTGGAACAATGATTGGAGGAGAACCAACATCAACTGCAACCGACATTGGTAATCGACGTTTGCGTTTTCTCGCTTATGCTCAAGTATCCAAAAGATACATGATCTTAACCCATTTTGGAATCAACAACCAAACTTTTATTAACGGTGGCGCAGCAGGAACCTCAGGTACTGGTGGCTACGGTGCCGGAAAAAAACCTGGTTTATTCTTTCATGACGCATGGAATGAATATGCAGTTGTATTGCCAGAAAAAGACAAAAAATTCAGTTTCACCCTCGGTGCTGGATTGCATTACTACATGGGATTATCTAGACTAACGATGGCTTCAACGCTAAACTTCTTAACCATAGATGCACCAATTTTTAACTGGCCACTAATTGAAAACTCTGATCAGTTTGCCAGACAAGTGGGTTTATTTGCTAAAGGGAAATATGGCAAACTAGAATACCGCTTGAGTTACAACAAACCTTATGCTACCAACTTAACACCTACAAACACCACGAATGCATCGAATGCCGTAGCTGTAGATAACAGTGGTGTGACAAAATGGTCTAAGGCTGGTTATTTAGAATACCAGTTTTTAGATCAAGAAGCCAATGTATTACCTTTTAAAGTAGGTAGTTATTTAGGAACTAAAAAAGTATTCAACATTGGTGCTGGTTTTTACACTGCGCCTGATGCCACAAAAACTTCTGTAAACAACACTATCAACAAACATGACATCAAACTTTTCTCTACCGATGTTTTTCTGGATATGCCTATTGGAAAAAAAGAAAACAAAATGGCCGTTACAGGTTACAGTGTCCTATATGATTATGATTTTGGTCCTAATTATTTGCGTAATGTTGGAATTATGAATATTGGCTCAATAGATCCAAATTTCACTGGTAGTAGAGCTATAGCGGGAGCTGGAAATGCACAGCCAACGATTGGCTCTGGAACTATATGGTATACGCAAGCGGGTATTTTATTGCCTAATCAAGAGGTAAAACCTAAAGTTAGAATCCAGCCCTTTGGTGCTGTTACTTACAAAAACTTTGATGCTTTAACACAGTCAAGTACACAGTTTGATGTGGGATCAAACTTTTTTATTGACGGACACCATGCTAAAATTACGGCACAATATTCAACCAGACCCGTATACACCTCTCTAACAAACCGCTCCGGATCATTAGGAGACTTCGTAGTACAACTTCAAATTTATCTATAATCAATTTTAAAAATAACAATACATGAAAGAAAAATCAACAAAAGGAATTTGGAAAGTTATTTCCGCATCCTCAATGGGTACCATGATCGAATGGTATGACTTTTACATCTTTGGAAGTTTAGCAGTTGTAATTTCAACTAAATTTTTCCCTTCGGATAATCCAACAGCTGCTTTCCTGTCAACTTTGGCAACATTTGCAGCAGGGTTTGTAGTTAGACCATTTGGAGCCCTTTTCTTTGGAAGATTAGGAGATTTAATTGGGCGGAAATACACCTTCATGGTTACTTTACTTTTAATGGGTGGTGCTACATTCTTGATAGGTTGTATACCGAGTTATGAAACCATTGGATTTATGGCTCCTTTATTAGTATTAATTCTTCGTTTATTACAAGGTCTTGCACTAGGTGGTGAATATGGTGGGGCGGCGACTTACGTGGCCGAACATGCGCCAGTAGGACAAAGAGGATATTGGACTTCTTGGATTCAGACTACCGCAACAGTTGGTTTGTTCATCTCTTTGATGGTGATTTTAGCGACGAGAAATGTCCTTACACCAGAACAATTTGATGAATGGGGATGGAGAGTTCCGTTTTGGTTATCTATAGTTATGGTTGGAGTTTCGTATTTGATTCGAAAAAACATGGATGAATCACCTGTTTTCGCCAAAGCGAAAAGCGAAGGAAAAACAAGTACAAATCCTTTGAAAGAAAGTTTTGGAAATCGGTACAATATGAAATTTGTATTATTGGCTTTATTTGGAGCTACAATGGGACAAGGTGTTGTTTGGTATACGGGTCAGTTTTATGCAATGAATTTCATGAAAACAGTAATGTCCATTGACTCCTCTCAAGTGGATACTTTATTAGGAGTTGCCTTAATTATTGGAACCCCATTTTTCGTGTTTTTTGGTTGGTTGAGTGATAAAGTAGGTAGAAAATACATTATGATGGGCGGAATGTTATTGGCTATCTTATTATACAGACCTATCTACAAACAAATGTACGAAACCACATCAGTAAAAAACAAAACTGAAATGGTGGAAAAAACAACTATACTGGCTGAATTAAAGGAAACCAAAAAACAGACTATGGATTCAATCTACACTACCAGTAAAGAGTATGTGGATGGAACTACTTTTCAAGAAATAAAAACCGTACATTTAGAAAACGGTGTAGCAATCATGGTGGATGGTAAAGCGAAGGTTGACACTAAAACAACTGTAAAAATTAATTCTAGTGACAATTGGGCTTTAATATTTTTAGTATTCATACAAGTGATCTTCGTGACTATGGTTTACGGTCCTATTGCCGCATTCTTAGTTGAAATGTTCCCTGTAAAAATCAGGTACACATCCATGTCATTGCCATACCACGTAGGGAATGGAATTTTTGGAGGATTACTTCCTGCTATTTCAACCTATTTTGTTACCAATGCGAAAGACCTAGGCCATCCGGAATATTATCTTGAAGGACTTTGGTATCCAATTGTTATCGCTGCAGTCAGTTTTGTAGTTGGAATGGTTTACATTAAAAATAAAGATAAAAACGCTCACGAATAAAAATACAGCTATGAATCAATTAAAAAGAATATTAGGACTAGTTTGGATTGCATTAGCAGCTGCCGCAGCCTATTTTTGCATCTTCACTTTTGGATTACCAAAATTGATGTCCGGAAAACAAGAAGACTTAGTTTTCGGAATAATTATACTCTTTATACTAACCCCATTAATTGTTTTAGGATTGGGAACCTTTGGGTACTTCTCCTTAATGGGAGATTACGATGAAAAAGACAGTTAACCGAACCATTACCAAAATAGACAGTCTCTGCATGTAATTGCAGAGATTGTTTATTTTTTTTAAACATAAAGATTCAACAACAGAATCTTTAAAAAGCGAAAGCAATACCGCTGAAAAGCAAACTGCATCTTCTTATGAAAAAGAGACATGAACAAAAGTTGGTTATTCTTTCAATGCTAATGTTATTAGCTTTGAACGTGCCACTCTTGCTGTTATTTGACAGTTCGCAACCACTTTTTGGATTCCCAATCATCTACATTTATATCTTCTCGGCTTGGCTGTTTTCAATCGCCATATCGTACCTAATCATAAAAAGATATTATGAATAGCATTGGACTCTTATTAATATTAGTGCTTTATTTGTCGATTCTTTTTTACATTGCCTATTGGTCCGAAAAAAGAAGCCATTCTAAATGGACGAATAATCCCTACATTTATTCCTTTTCGTTAGCCGTATATTGTACAGCATGGACCTATTACGGAAGTATTGGCGTTGCTGCAGAATCCGGTTTGAGTTATTTACCCATTTACTTAGGTCCCATATTAATTATCCCAACGTGGATGATTATTCTCAAGAAAATTATCCGAATTTCGAGAGTAAATAAAATTTCCAGCATTGCAGATTTTATTTCTTTACGATACGGAAACAGTAGATTTCTGGGTGCTTTAGTAACTACGATTTGCATTGTTGGTATTTTACCCTATATTTCTTTACAGTTAAAATCAATTTCAGACACTTTTCATATTGTCACCAAAACGCAGGCAAGTTCTAATATTTTCACTGACACCACAACATACGTTTGCATAGCGCTGGCTTTATTTGCTTCCTATTATGGTACTAAATATGTGGATGCCTCGGAAAAAAGACGCGGAATTGTAACCGCGGTCGCCATGGAATCTATCTTGAAGTTAGTTTTCTTCTTAATTGTGGGTATTTATGTTACCTACTTTGTTTTTGACGGCTTTGATGATATTTATCAAAAAGCGGCTGTCCTGAAAGATTTCGATAAGAAAAATACGATTGGCGGCATCACAAACGGAATCAACTGGTTCTTTCTTTGTGTTTTATCGATGTTTGCTATTTTCCTTTTGCCAAGACAATTCCACACGGCGATTGTAGAGAACAACAAAGAAACCCACATCCGAACAGCGATTTGGCTTTTTCCATTGTATTTGCTGCTTTTCAATCTCTTTGTTTTTCCAATTGCTTGGGGCGGCAATATCCTTTTTGAAGGTAAAGGCCATAATGCAGACACCTATTCCTTGCTGATACCACAGTTTTTTGACAATAATGTATTGACAGTGATGGTTTTTCTGGGCGGATTTTCGGCAGCGATTTCAATGATTATTGTATCATCAATTGCACTCGCTACCATGTTGAGCAACAACTTACTGATTCCGTATGGTTTTATTGGTTCTTTGGAAAATTCATCACAGAAAAAGAACAGCAAACGTATTGTAAACAGCAGAAAAATAGGAATTTTTTCGCTTATCATTTTGGCGTATGCCATTTATAGAATTTTCATTCTGGATTACTCGCTGGTTTCCATCGGACTAGTTTCCTTTGTCGTTATAGCCCAATTGGCTCCGTCTTTTTTTGGTGCATTATTCTGGAAAAGAGGTTCTAAAAACGGTGCAGTAACCGGAATTATTCTTGGCTTTTTAATATGTTTTTATACGTTGTTAGTTCCGTACGCTATTGGAATTTCAAAATCGACGAGCCTGTTTATTCAGGAAGGACCTTGGGGAATTGAATTGTTAAAACCTTTTCAGCTTTTTGGTTTGGATTATTTAGAACCCATTCCACATGCTGTTTTTTGGAGCTTATTAGTTAACATTCTGAGTTATTCTGCGGTTTCCGTGAGTTTCAAAGGCAATTACAGAGAACGCAATTATGCCGAAATGTTTGTCGATATTGACAAATACATCACCAATCATGAAAATGCTTTTGTATGGAAAGGAACCGCGTATATTTCTGATATACAAAAAGTGTTGCAACGCTTTTTGGGCGAAGAAAGAACCAAGCGCGCATTGACTATTTTTAATTTAAAATACAACATCGATAAAAATATTACCACAGCCGATGCACGATTTATAAAATTTGCAGAGAATTTATTGACGGGTCACATTGGTACGGCTTCCGCCAAAATATTAATATCAAGCGTAATCAAAGAAGATAAAATCAGTTTGCCTGAAGTATTGCGAATTTTGGAGGAATCCAAAGAAAATATAATCATCAACAAGAAGTTGACGGACACTTCGAATGAATTAAAAAAAATATCGGAACAACTCAAAAATGCAAATCAGGAATTAGTCAATAAAGACATTCAAAAAGATGAATTTCTGGATACGGTTACCCATGAATTAAGAACTCCGATAACCGCAATTCGGGCAGCAAGCGAAATCCTTCACGATGATGATGACATTCCCGAAGAGTTGAGAAAGCAGTTTTTGCAAAACATCATTTCGGAGTCGGACCGATTGAATCGTCTGATTGACAAAATTCTCGATTTAGAGAAATTTGAAACTGGAAAACAAAAAATTTATTTGTCTAAAAACAACATTATAAAAACGATTAAAAACACGTTGGATTCCCTCCAACAATTAATAAAAAACAAAAACATCAGTATTGAATTTAAGGATGCCTCCAAAGAAATAAAAGCTTTTTATGACGAAGAACGAATCGTACAGGTTATTCATAATTTAGTTTCGAATGCTATAAAATTCTGTTCGGAAACAGAAGGAAAAATAGTGATTTCCATTGATGAAAACAAAGACAATATCGAAGTCAAAATACACAATAACGGCAAGGGAATTATAAAAGAAGATTTTGAAGCCATTTTTGATAAATTCTATCAATCCAGAAACCAAAACGTAAAAAAACCAATAGGAAGCGGACTGGGTTTAGCCATTTGTAAACAAATTATTGAACATCATAAAGGTAAAATTTGGGCTGAAGATAATGTAGCTGAAGGAGCCACTCTCATTTTCACATTACCCAATTATAATACAACAGAAAATAATTAAAAAATGAAAAAAATTTTAATTGTAGATGACGAACCAAACATTGTAATGTCACTGGAATATACTTTCAAAAAGAACAATTTTGAAGTTTTCATAGCGCGTGACGGCCAGGAAGCACTGGATATTTTGAAAAAACAACTTCCCGATGTCATTATTCTGGATGTCATGATGCCCATGGTGGATGGTTTTGCCACATTAGAACAAATAAAAAAAGACGAAAGGTTAAAGCATTGCAAGGTCATATTCCTTTCGGCAAAAAACAAAGAAAAAGATATTGAAAAAGGACTTTCGTTAGGCGCCAATTTATATATAGTCAAGCCCTTTTCAATTAAAAAACTAGTCGATCAAGTTCATGAATTAATGCAATAAGAAACAAATTCAACACAATGACATACAAGGAAATTTATGACGACAGCATTGAGCACCCGGAAAAATTCTGGGCAGAACAAGCTGATGCAATTGAGTGGTACAATAAACCGGAAACAATTTTGTCAAAAGATGAAAATGGATATCCGCTTTGGTACAAAGATGGAGAATTGAACATTTGTTATCTGGCGTTAGACAAGCACATTCAGGATGGTTGTGGCGATCAGGTCGCTTTTATTTACGATTCTCCGGTGACACAAACCGTGAAAAAATATACTTTTTCGGAAGTAAAAACCGAAGTGGCAAAACTCGCGGGAGGCATGCAATCACTGGGATTAAAGAAAGGTGACACCGCTATAATTTACATGCCCATGATTCCTCAAACTGCTTTTGCGATGTTGGCTTGCGCGAGAATTGGCGTGATTCATTCGGTTGTTTTTGGGGGTTTTGCACCTCATGAATTGGCTATCAGAATCGACGATTGCAAACCCAGAGCGATTATTACCGCTTCATCCGGGATTGAAGTCGACCGTTTGATTGCGTACAAACCTTTAGTGGATGAAGCCATTGCTCTCGCTTCACACAGACCCAAAAAAGTAATCGTTTTCAATAGAAAATTAGGCGCCCGAATTCCGTTTAAAAAGTACGATGTGGATTATGATGCGTTGGTTTATGGTTCCGAAGAAACGCCTTGTATCCCTGTAAATTCCAATCATCCGTTGTATATATTGTACACTTCCGGAACTACTGGAAAACCAAAAGGAATTGTAAGAGATACCGGTGGATATGCCGTGGCATTAAAATTTTCGATGAAATACATTTACAATGTAAAGGAAGATGAGACTTTTTGGGCAGCTTCGGATATGGGCTGGGCAGTTGGGCACAGTTACATTCTTTACGGACCATTATTAAACCGAAATACAACTATAATTTTCGAAGGAAAACCGATAAAAACTCCAGATGCGAGTACGTTTTGGAGAATAATTTCAGAGCATAAAGTGGGCACGATGTTTACGGCTCCAACCGCCATTAGAGCTATCAAAAAAGAAGATCCTGACGGAGAATTCATCAAACAATATGATTTGAGCGCTCTAAAAAATCAATTTTTGGCGGGAGAACGGTGTGATAATGCCACACTAGAATGGTACCAACAGCACATTCCTATTCCCGTAATTGATCATTGGTGGCAAACAGAATCAGGCTGGCCAATGATTGCCAATTCTCTTGGAATTGAAAAAATGCCGGTAAAATCCGGTTCTGCCACAAAAGCAGTTTGCGGATATGATATTCGGATTTTTAATGAAAACGGTGACGAACTAAAAGCCAATGAAGAAGGTTTGGTGGTTGTAAAACTGCCTTTGCCTCCGGGAAATATGCTTGGTATTTGGGAAAACGAAGCGCGTTTCAAAGCAGGCTATTTCAGCAAATTTGACGGTTATTATTTGTCTGGCGATGGTGGTTATGAAGATGAAGACGGTTATATTTTTATCACCGGAAGAACGGATGATGTGATAAATGTAGCGGGACATCGATTGTCAACAGCTGAAATGGAGGAAGTTGTTGCTTCGCATCATTCGGTAGCTGAATGCGCTGTAATTGGAATTCAGGATGAGTTGAAAGGACAAATTCCTTTGGCTTTGGTAGTAACCAAATCAGGAGACGAAATCGAACATTATCAATTGGAACAAGAAATCATTAAACTGGTTCGCCAACAAATTGGAGCTGTTGCTTCATTGAGAAATGTTATGATTGTGCAGCGATTACCCAAAACGCGCTCGGGGAAAATCCTGAGAAAACTAATGCGCAGCATTGCTGATGGTGCGGAATTCCAAATTCCGTCCACCATTGATGACGAATCCATAGTGGAGGAAATCAGTGCAACACTAAAAAAGTATAAAATAGGAGTTTATAACATTTAAAATTTACCAAAACCATGAGTTACTATAAAATCAATAATTTAGAAGAGTACTTCAAACATTACAAAAAATCAGTTCGCGAGCCTAGAAAATTTTGGGACAAAGTAGCTGCTGAAAATTTTACATGGTACCAGCAATGGGACAAAGTAGTCGATTTCAATATGGCTGAAGCCGAAATAAAATGGTTTACCAATGCCAAAGTAAACATTGTAAAAAACTGCATCGACAGGCATCTGGCTAAAAAAGGAGATAAAACAGCCATCATTTTTGAACCAAATGATCCAACAGAACAAGCGCTTCACATTACTTACAATGAGTTGTACGAACGTGTTTGCAAAATGGCGAACGTCCTAAAAGAACAAGGCATACAAAAAGGAGATCGCGTTTGTATTTATTTACCAATGATTCCTGAATTAGCGATTACTACTTTGGCCTGCGCCAGAATTGGAGCCATTCACTCGGTTGTTTTTGCAGGATTTTCAGCTTCGGCAGTTGCAGCAAGAATCAATGACAGCGAATGCAAAATGGTCATCACTTCAGATGGAGGATATCGTGGAAACAAAACAATCGATTTAAAAAGTATCGTTGATGAAGCCTTATTGAATTGTCCTTGTGTGAAGAACGTTTTGGTTGCTAAAAGAATCAACTCCACTATCAACATGAAAGAAGGTCGTGATCAATGGTTGCAGCCTCTTTTAGACCAAGCTTCGGATAATAATGTGGCTGAAATCATGGATGCCGAAGATCCTTTATTCATCCTTTATACTTCCGGTTCAACAGGAAAACCAAAAGGAATGGTACACACTACAGCGGGTTATATGGTGTATTCAGCCTATACCTTTAAAAACGTTTTTAATTACGAAGACAATGATATTTTCTGGTGTACCGCTGATATTGGCTGGATTACCGGACATTCTTATATTCTTTACGGACCGTTATTGAATGGAGCCACGACTGTAATTTTCGAAGGTGTTCCGTCATATCCTGATTTCAGTCGCTTTTGGCAAACCATCGAAAAACACAAAGTTACCCAGTTTTATACGGCACCAACAGCGATTAGAGCTTTGGCAAAAGAAAGCATCGAATACGTACAAAGGTACCAATTGACCTCTTTGAAAGTGATTGGATCCGTAGGAGAACCTATTAATGAGGAAGCTTGGCACTGGTACAACAACCACGTAGGCGATAAAAAATGTCCTGTGGTGGATACATGGTGGCAAACCGAAACCGGAGGAATTATGATTTCACCAATTGCGTTTGTAACGCCAACAAAACCAACATACGCTTCGTTACCATTACCCGGAATCCAACCTGTTTTGATGGATGAAAGACGCAACGAAATTGAAGGCAATCAGGTTACCGGAAGTTTATGCATTAAATTTCCTTGGCCCGGAATTGCAAGAACCATTTGGGGCGATCACCAGCGATATAAAGACACTTATTTCTCCGCCTTTCCAGGTAAATATTTCACTGGCGACGGTGCTTTACGTGACGAAGTTGGGTATTACAGAATCACTGGTCGTGTAGATGATGTGGTAATTGTTTCGGGACATAATCTGGGAACTGCTCCTATCGAAGATGCCATCAATGAACATCCAGCGGTTGCGGAATCAGCTATTGTTGGATTCCCGCATGATATCAAAGGAAATGCGTTGTATGGTTTTGTAATTCTAAAAGAAACCGGAGAATACCGCGACAGAGAAAACCTTAGCAAAGAGATCAACCAACACATATCCGATCATATTGGACCAATTGCAAAATTGGACAAAATTCAGTTTGTTTCCGGTTTACCAAAAACCCGTTCCGGAAAAATCATGCGTAGGATTCTGCGTAAGATTGCCGAAGGTGATTATTCTAATTTTGGCGATACCTCAACATTGTTGAATCCTGAAATTGTGGACGAAATCAAAGACGGTAAAATTTAGTTTTTAGTTTTTAGTTTTTAGTTTTTAGTTTAAATTGTAGTTGAGAACTGCTTCATTTATGGAGCAGTTTTTTTTATACAAAAACGGCTGCCTTTTAAGGGACAGCCGTTTTTCACTAATTCAGGGTAATCTTAATTTTTCAACAGTTTCAGTACCTTCATTTCGTTATTTTCATCAAATGTTTTCACGATATAAAGTCCTTGATTCAAATCACTGACAGAAAATTGATATCCCGCCGTTTGATTGGCATCAAAACTTTTCACCAATTGTCCTGTGATAGAAAAAATCTGCACTTTAGAAGTCGTTTCATTCAACGTAAAATAATCAGCTGCCGGATTTGGATACAAAACAATCGTGGGTGATGTTTCGTAATCCGCTATTGCCAACGAAGCTGTTTTGTTTCCGTAAATTTTAAATTCTCCCGGCTGCAAAGTTATTTGCTGCGTGGTACTAATTACATTGATAGACGTATTATCCATCAAATTGTACCACATTCCAGTGTATGGAAATCCGGAAGGCACGTTTTGAGGAATCACATTAAAATTAGCTACAATCAACACATCTTTAAGTTGTGTGGATGCCAGCGCACTATTGGTAATTTTGATATTTGGAAACAATGAACTTGTAGTGTTTATTGTTGCAGTACCAGAAAATACAGGTTCAACTGTTTTCATAGTAATCATTTTCGCCCAATCATCGTAAATTTTGCTTCTGTTTGTATCTCCAAGCCAGTTACCAGTCCATTGCGGTTGTGGCTTAGTATCTAATTTACAATCTCCTGCTGTTGCATCTGAAGGAGAATTTACAGTACCATTGTTACAGGAGAATATAGATCTTTCCCAACCCAGTTCTCCAAATTGCCAAATCATTTTTGGTCCCGGAACCAATAAAGATACAGCACCCAAAGCAGACATTCTGGATAATGCCACATTTAATGTTCTTACATTATGGTCGGCGGCTGTATTATTGCCAGATTGTAAGTTATTGTACATTAAGCGTTCCTCATCATGACTCTCTGCATAGCCCATTAATCGGTGCGCAGTAAATCCTCTGCTTGTGGCATTCATTCTTGAAATATTACCCGCATACCCTTTAGTCAGGTTATTGTATTCATGCGTCATTATCCCCCACATCATGATTCCCTTACTTGGTGTTTCATTCAGTCTGTAATTTGCCCATTGCTGTTCTTCATCATTACCTCCTAAATGTTCGAAAATAACGTAATGATTGGGATCTAAATTCCAAGAATAATCAGCGTACTTTTTCAATACATCAATTCTATCTTGTTGTTTGCTACCGGTACAGTTTTCCTGACCGCCAGCTACGTTCGAAGGACAATTTTGTGTAAAACCTTTGGTTAGATCCCAACGGAAACCGTCAATTTTATATTCTTCAACCCATTGTTTAATGACACGTTGCACATAATTTTGTGTTCTTGCCTGTTGATGATTAAAATCTTCTCCAACATTATAACTGTGCATAGCTGTTGTGTTAAAATAAGGGTTTTCCGTCGAAGGAGAACCCCAACCATCACCGTCTGCATCATTCATCCACATGCGCACCATTGGATTTCTTCCAAAAGCATGGTTCAGGGCTATATCTAGAATAACGGCAATTCCGTTTTTATGGCATAAATCCACAAACTCTTTTAACTTGTCAGAAGTACCGTAGAATTTATCCAAAGCCATGTGAAAAGAGGTGTTGTAACCCCAACTTTCATTTCCTTCATATTCCATTACAGGCATTAACTCAATCGCATTTATTTTCAAATTTTTGAAATAATCAATTTTATTAATTAAGTCCTGATAGCTTCTGTTGGCATCAAAATCACGCACTAATAATTCGTAAACTACCAGTTTTTCTTTTGCAGGTTTTACGAAATTTGTTGTCGCACTACTCCAGGCAAAAGGTGTTTTGCCGGTTTGTAATACGGTAACTTCACGTTCCTGACCTGCAGGATAGACCGGAAGATTTGGATACGTAGAAGCTGGAATATACGGATCATCAAATGGTGACAATACCAAGGTCGAATAGGGATCAGCAGTTTTTACCAAAGAAGGGGTTCCAGCAATAGGCGTTGCATCGACTACCCAATATTGGTACGTGTAATTTGTACCTGAAACCAATCCTGTTAATTCTAACCAAAACTTGCCTGAAGCAGGATCTTTTTTCATGGCAAAAGAACTCGTTGGTTGCCA
This sequence comes from Flavobacterium caseinilyticum, assembly GCF_004349085.1. Lineage (GTDB taxonomy): Bacteria > Bacteroidota > Bacteroidia > Flavobacteriales > Flavobacteriaceae > Flavobacterium > Flavobacterium caseinilyticum. The sequence goes on from NZ_SMFM01000003.1 coordinate 140,077, forward strand.
ATTGTTGAAACTTCCCGCTACGTAAATAAAATCTTTGAACGGAGCATCCAAAACCAAAGTTGCTTTTGTAGCATCGGCAGAATTATAATTGATTCCGTCTAGCAAACCTGCTGGCATTGCTGCACTAACTACATTTGGATTCACTATAGCACTAAACTTTTTAGTGATTACCGTGGTTCCTTGAGTAACCTGCAGTTCGTAATTTTGGTTTCCGGTAATATTAGCATGATTGAAAGAATAACTAGAAGTTGCCGGATTCGTATTTAATGTAATACCGTTTGCTTTCAACACATAATTAGCGTTTCCGCCTGTATTTGAAGCTGAAATATTCAAGCTTCCACCTGATGCAATAATTGTCGAACTATTTTCAGCCGGTGTTGATAATGTCACTTGGTACGCACCAACTTCAATAAAATTATCTTGGGATTTTTTATCACCGGTTCCATCTTTAGCTTTCACAAGGAAACCTATTCTACCGATTCCATTTCTGTTATAGAAAACATTTGGAGTAAATGTTTTAGTGTAGGTATCTGTAGCTGAATTATAGGTAAATCTATTCGCTTCGTTAGATGAAGTCCATGTTCCATTAGTTGGACAATCGATACTGTTCGCATCATTGATATCAAAAGACCAGGTCCACATGTATAATGCGTTTCCTGTAATTCCCCACGTCGCTTCATTTATACTATTCCCATTGATTGTGATAGTAATAGATGTTGTTTCTTCAAAAGTGGCCGGACTCACAGTGTAAGCGACCGTCTGTTGCTGCGCGGTTGCAGCAATAGACAGGAAAAATAATATAAAAAGTATAGTTTTTTTCATGGTTTAGTGTTTATAAAATTAAAAACTAAAAAAAAAGGGCTATCACGCAGATAGCCCTTTAGTTTATTGAAATAAATTATTCTTGATTAGGAATCATTAAATAACTACCATCTAAATCATTGAAATAGATTTTATATTTTGATTTAGCAACCGGTAAATCTCCTCCGCTTGTTCCGTTATTTGGAAATGCTGAAAAAGCAGTGTTTCCACCCCAGTTTACGTCCCATGCGTTATTTGCTCTAAATTTAGCTTTACCATCATTTAATGGCAAAACATCTAATGACCAAATATGAGAATTAAAAGTAGATTGAGTTAATGCTGTTGATGCATCCCATCCTTGTGGTGTGCTATCTCCAATAATACCTACAGTAGTAAAAGTTGCAGCAGCAGCTGCATCATAAGCCACTAAAGTATACTTTAATGTTTCTGTATTCATTGTGAAAGTATAATATCCTTCAGTTGCAATTGCAAAGTTCGAAGGATCTGGATCTGCTTCAGTAGGTCTTGCCACAATAGCACCATTATCACCTTTTCCAAACATTGGCGCCCATTGTCCAGGAGTAGAAATTAATTTGAATTCACCCGCTTTAAAGAATCCTGTGAATTGATATAAATTAGGATTTGTTCCACTTCTAAATAAAGGTTGGTTCTTGTTATTATTATTCCATCCAGCAACAGTTGCATCACCTACAAAATACCAATCTGTGAATTCGTAAGGAATTAATCCTGTGTACGCATTAACTAAAATAGTCAATGGAGTTTCAGACATCATTTTTTCAATTCCTGCCAAACTTGAAACGACTTTGATATCATAAGACCCTAATTCGTCAGGTGTACCACCCAATTCAATCACCGCTTGATTCAACGTTCTTACAGATACTTCGATTTGCGTTGCTCCAGAAGTTCTTCCTAATTCGATTGCATCTGTAAAATCTCCACCTTTAACATCCATCAAAAGTTTGTATCCAATTTCAACATTACCTGCATAAGTTGCTTTAGTCCACACAAAACGTTCTGCAACATTATCTGCATTTTCTTCCAATAATATGTATGATTTATCATTTTCAGGCGCAACTAACTCAGGAGTATCAATCCCCTCAATTACTGGTCTATCTTCTACATCCTCTACGCTACAAGACAAGGCAAGTACCGCAAATAAAGCAATTACTGATTTCGTTATATTTTTCATTTTTTATTTTTTTTTATTAATTATTAATATCCAGGGTTTTGTTGTAATTTATTGTTTGATGATAATGCAGTTGCAGGAATAGGAAATAAATTTCTGAACGCTTGAGTTGGTGCTCCACCAGCTACATTTCCTTTCCAAGGCCATAAATAACTACCGCCTGTAAATTTACCAAAACGAATTAAATCGGTTCTTCTGTGTCCTTCCCAGTGTAACTCTTTTGCTCTTTCATCAAGAATCAAGTTTGCACCTGCAGCATCAGCAGTAAGTGAGCTGATTGTTGAAGCATTTGCTCTGGTTCTTAAAGCGTTTATGTATCCTCTCGCCGTTGTCAAATCTCCTACTTTACCAACTACCGCACATTCAGCATACATTAAATAAGCATCTGCCAAACGGAACATTGGAAAATCAGAATCAGAAAAGTCTCCTGATTTATCTGAACCTTGAACTCCGTTTACATCCACATTTCTAAATTTTTGAATTGCATATCCATCCGTAAAATTACTAATGTCAACAATTTCTTTAGTTTGTCCATCGGTATAGAATTGACCTCTTGCATCGGTAGTATTCGCACTAAATTTATCTACAAATGCTGATGTTGTTCTGATACCAGCCCAACCACCATTGATTCCAAATTCAGAAGCTTTCATAGTACCACCAACTGGTGCATGGGTTAAGAAAGTAGTTCCACCATAAGTTTGAGTTCTAAGACCATCAAAAGCAATTGTGAAAATAAATTCGTTCTGTGCTCCGTTTTTATCATTATCAGCAAAAAACAATTGGTTGTAGTTGGTATGTAAAGCATAACCTGCTCCAATTACTTTAGTGATCAATGGTAATGCTTCAGCATACTTATCACTATTGATGTATACTTTAGCATTCATGTACAATTTAGCTTGTAACATCCAAGCTGCTGCTTGATCTACACGATACGCCTCGTTTGACTTTGCCGCTTTCAATTCTGGAATAATAGCTGTTAATTCCTCATCAACAAACTTATATAATTCTGCTCTGCTAGCATATTCCGGATAGTAAAAACTCGTTGGAGAATCTTCAGTAACTAAAGATCCGCCACCAAACATATCAATTAAATGCCAATAGGTAAATGCTCTAATGAAACGTGCTTCTGCTCTGTATGTTTTGATTTCAGCTATTAAAGCAGCATCAAGACCTCTGGCAGCTAACTTTTCATCTGTCGTTTGTCTTAAAAACTCATTGCAGTTTACAATTTGAAAAGAAAAACGGGCAAATGTAGCCGTTATAAAACGGTCCAAAGAAGTCCATGTTTGAGAATGTAAATCTTTTATTGTTCCGTCATTCCAAGCAATAACCGCTTCATCAGTTGTCAGTTCCTGCATTAACCAAAAACCTCTAATATACTGGCTTTCCCCTTCATCAATTCCGGAGATATCAGGAGAACCCGCTGCAGTTTGACCTGAAGTAGCAAAGCCTGCGTATAATTTAGCCAGATTTTGTTTATAAGATTCTGGCGTGCTAAAAAATTGTTCTCCAGGAACTGCAACATTGCTTTCCGGAGCTTGGTTCAAATCATCTGTACACGATGGGAATAACATCACCAACAGTAACAAAGAAAGGCCCAATACTTTTATTTGTGTCTTTTTCATTTTTCTTGTTATTTGTATTAGAAATTAACGTTTAAACCTAACGTAAAAGTAATTGGTCTTGGGTATAGATTTCCATCAATACCTCCAGAAATTTCTGGATCTAATCCTTCATATTTAGTAATTACCCAAACATTTTGAGCGGCTAATGTCAATTTAACTAATGAAGAAGCATTGTCTTTTTGATTGAAAGTATATCCAACACTAACGTTGTCTAATCTTACAAAAGAAGCGTCTTGAATGTAGTAATCTGATTCGAAACGTTTGGTGTCATTTGATTTGAAACCCGTTTCTAAAAGATTTTCAACACCATTAGACAAATCTGTATTTCTGATCAAAATGTTATTGAAAGAACCTTTGCTTGAATCTACGTTGTTGTAATTAAAATTACCCCAAGAACCTCTCCAGTTCATCCCCATATCAAAGTTTTTATACGTAACACTTGTGTTAAATCCGTAAAAAACATCTGCAGCAGGTTTATGAAAACGGTATTTATCTTGTTGTGTAATTAATCCATCTTGATTTCTGTCGATATACACACCGTCTAATGCTTTCCCATCCGCTCCGTATGCTTGCTCATATACATAAAATGAACTTGGCGCATACCCTACTTGGTGGTTTTGAATCGTATTTCCTGTAGCTCCCTCATAACCTCCAATGTTAATCCCCGGAGTATTTGGTTGTGTAGTAGTCAATTTAGTAATTTTAGAATCCTGGAATGTTACGTTACCGCCAATTCTCCATTCAAAATCATCTGTACGAACTGGAATTGCTTCCGCAGCGATTTCAATTCCTTCATTTTCGATTGTTCCTACGTTATAATTATCAAAGTTTGAAAATCCAAAGAAAGAAGGATTTTGCGTGTATAATAATAAATCTTCTGTAGTTCTTCTGTATACATCAACACTACCATTAATTCTATTGTTCACAAATCCAAAATCCAAACCTGCATTTACAGTAGTCGTTTGTTCCCATTTCAAATTACTGTTGTACGGTTGTGGTCTGTAAGTAGTATAAAAATCACTTCCAAACTGGTATTGAGCAGCTGTATTAGAGGCTAAATACAAAGGAATAGAAGGATAACTAATACCAATATCTTGTTGTCCAGTAATACCCCAACCTCCACGAAGTTTTAATGTAGAAATACTGGCTACGTCTTTCAAGAAGTTTTCTTCATTCAATTTCCACGCTAAAGCAACCGCAGGGAAATTTGCCCAACGATTCGATTCTGTAAATCTTGAAGTACCATCACGTCTGTATGACAAAGTCAATAAATATTTGTCCGCAATACTGATGTTTGTTCTTGCGAAAAAAGATTGCAAGTTGATGCGTGACGGGAAATTAGGATCTACAGTAGTGTTATTACTCTGGAAATTAAAATTTGAAGAATTAAAAGTTTCTCTGAAATCTTGGTATGAATACCCTCCGGTTAAATCAAATACAGTATTGATAGATTCAACTTTTTTGTTGTAATTTAAAAACAAATCCATCAATTTATTGAAACGAGATTGTGTTCTTTCATACGTGTTATTAAATCCAGAACCGGATAAACCATTTAAAAAAGCAGCCTCAGTATTACCAAAAGACCTACCAGTTAATTGATCGTAACCAAAGTTAGCAACCGCTTTCAATTCCGGTAAAAAATGCATTTTATATTCCGTTTGGATGTTTCCAATGCTTCTGTATGCAGTTCCAAAACTGTTTTGTTGTTCAATTTGAGACAATGGATTTCTACCTGCCAATTGGTTTATTTCAGTTGGAGAAGTATACCATTGGAAAAAAGTACCATCAGCATTTCTTACAGATTGTGTTGGATCAAAGCGAATTGCTGAACCTATAGCACCACGATTACTGTAATTACTGTTGATGAGTGACGTATTGTTATTCAATTCAATTTTTAAGTGTTTGTCGAAGAAGTTACCTGTTACTCCCGCAGATAAAGTAGTACGCTCCATATTATCTCTTTTCAAGATACCATTTAAATTCGCATATCCTACAGATGCTCTATATACTACATTGTCAGAACCACCGCTTAACGCAACATTATGATCTGTACCAATAGCAGTTCTGTAAATCTCTTCTTGCCAATCCGTATCAGCAGCACCCATTAACGCTATTTGTGCAGCATTTCCGTTAGCCGTTACAAAATCTCTGAATTGAGTACTAGACAAAGCATCTACTTTATTCGTAATTTCAGATACCTGAAAATTTCCGTTATAATTTACTTGCAAATCACCCGCTTTTCCTTTTTTGGTGGTAATGATAATTACCCCATTAGAAGCACGAGATCCGTAAATAGCAGTCGCCGAAGCATCTTTCAAAACCGAAATAGATTCGATATTATTTTGATTGATAGTAGTCAATGGATTTCTACTTCCTTCCACTCCTCCAGCAGCAACTGGCACACCATCTATTACATATAAAGGATCATTGTTGGCCGACAAAGAAGATCCGCTTCTGATTCTGATAGTTGCGCCTTCCCCCGGAGAACCACCTCCATTAATGATTTGCAAACCAGCTACTTTTCCTTGAATCATTTGATCCGCAGAGGTTACCGGTCCTTTATTAAAATCTTCCGCAGTCAAAACCGTTACGGCTCCTGTTGCATCTTTCTTCTTAACCGTACCGTAACCTACCTGAATTACGACTTCCTGCAATTGATTAGCATCTTCTTCTAAAGATACATTTAATGAACTTTGAGCAACATAAGTCACGATAGTGCTTTTGTAACCAATGAAAGAAAATACGATTCGATCGCCACTCTTCACATTAGATAACTGGTATTTTCCATCAAAATCGGTAGAAACACCAGTAGCAGCACCCTGTACATTTACATTTACCCCCGGAATTGGCTGTCCTGATACCTTATCAAGAACAGTTCCGCCTACAGTATTCTGAGCCAGAACACTAAAAGGGAGCAGCAGTAATAAAATTAACAACTTTTTATAAATTGTTTTCATACTTTTTGTTTAAATTAATTTAATTTTTCTTGAGTTTTCAAGCTTAACGATTACTTCGAATGTTAAATGTATGTAAATTTTATGTTTCCAGACAAACATCGCTTTTATTTAAGTTACGAAAACGTAATAGTGTTGAAAACTTTCTGATTTTCATAAATTTTTATCGGTTTAATTACCATTTGTAAAATTAAATTTTATCTTTATTACGAAATAAATTTTACCACTTCTTCAACATGAAAAGGAAAATAACGCTTAAACAAATTGCAAAAGAATTAGATGTATCCATTTCTACCGTCTCTAAATCGTTGCGAAACAGCCTCGAAATAGGAGAAGAAACCAGATTAAAAGTGCAGGCATTTGCGAAATTCTATAATTACAAGCCTAATAATATTGCCCTCAGTTTAAAAAACAGAAAAACCAAAACCATTGGAATCATTATTCCTGAAATTGTACACCATTTTTTCTCCACAGTAATCAATGGTATCGAACAAGTGGCGAATGAAAATGGCTATAGCGTGATCATCTGTCTTTCGGACGATTCTTTTGATAAAGAGGTCCTTAACATGGAAATGCTTGCTAATGGAAGTATTGATGGTTTCATCATGTCGCTTTCTAAAGAAACCCAATTCAGAGGCGATTTTCACCACATCACCGAAGTGATTAATCAGGGAATGCCCGTGGTCATGTTTGACAGGGTTACCAATGAAATTCTTTGCGACAAAGTAATTATAGACGATAAACACGCAGCTTACGAGGCCGTTCAGAGTTTAATTGACAAAGGACGAAAAAAAATAGCGCTGGTCACCACCGTCGATTACGTAAGCGTAGGCAAGCTCCGAACTGATGGCTACATCAAAGCACTGCTGGATAATGAACTCCCTTTTGATGAAAATCTGATCATTAAAATTGAAGATATCGATTCGTGCGAAGTCACCATTGGAAAATTACTCGAAGACAAAGCTATTGACGCCGTTTTTGCAGTGAATGAACTTTTTGCCGTGACCATTATAAAAACCGCCAATAAAATAGGATTGAATGTTCCAAATGATTTAGCGGTTATCGCTTTTACAGATGGTATCATTTCAAAATATTCAACGCCAACTATCACCACAGTAAGTCAAAGCGGAATAAAAATGGGAAACAAAGCCGCAAAAATGTTAATTGACAGACTCGAATCTGAAGAAGATGAAGAAGATGAAAATTACAAAACCGAAGTAATTGAAACGCATTTAATCGAAAGAGAATCTACAAATTAGATTTTTAGATTTATAGAGAATATGAAGACTTTTACCAATAATAATTTTTAGTACAATGACCAATTTTGGAACCTAAAAAATCTACGAAATCTAAAAATCTAGCTAATCTAGGTAGTCCATTCCGTATTATATTCAGTACTACAACCTTGTAGTAAAAAATGTTTCTCATTATTTGTTTGCGAAAAACAATAGTTTGAAATATATTTTTATATTTACCTCTCAAAACTTTAACTTTTACTTCGAAAATAAGATAAGTTTTGATAAGCATAGCGCTTATCGTTTAATTTTTTAAATTACGATAATGGAAAAGCGTAGATTAAGTTTCTGGGAAATTTGGAACATGAGTTTCGGTTTCTTGGGAATACAGATGGGTTTTGCCCTTCAAAATGCTAATGCCAGCAGAATTCTCCAGATTTTTGGCGCTGACGTTCATGAATTGTCCTGGTTTTGGATCATTGCCCCTTTAATGGGACTTATTGTACAGCCCATCATAGGCCATTACAGTGACAAAACTTGGGGGAAATTTGGAAGACGAAAACCATTCTTTTTAGTGGGTGCTTTATTAGCCTCTATAGGTTTAATATTAATGCCACAAGCCGAGATTTTCATCGCTTTTCTGCCTGCCTTATGGGTTGGTGCCGGAATGCTAATGATCATGGATGCTTCTTTCAACATTGCCATGGAACCTTTCAGAGCTTTAGTTGGAGATAATTTAAGAACCGACCAAAGAACGCTGGGATTTAGCGTACAAACCGCATTAATTGGTTTTGGTGCCGTTATTGGTTCATGGTTACCGTATGTTTTAACGAATTGGTTTGGCGTTTCAAATAGAGATGAGGATGGCGGCGTTCCTATGCATTTAATCTTATCATTCATAATTGGGGCTGCTATTCTTGTTGGTTCTATCTTGGTTTCCATATTTACGACAAAAGAATATTCTCCGGAAGAATTAGCAAAATTTGAGGACGAAATGGCACATCAGCAAACTAAAGTGGCTGATGCAAATCCAAAAGAATCGAGTTTACTGGACATTTTTGATGATTTTAGAAAAATGCCTACCACAATGCGACAATTAAGTTGGGTACAATTTTTCTCTTGGTTTGGTCTTTTTGGAATGTGGGTTTTCACCACTCCTGCCATAGCCCAGCATATTTATGGTTTACCCATTACAGACAGCAAAAGCGAAGCCTATCAAAATGCAGGAGACTGGGTTGGAGTACTGTTTGGTATTTACAATTTAGTATCTGCTTTCTATGCATTTGCTTTGCCATATATTGCGAAAAAATTCGGAAGAAAATTAACACACTCCATCTCCTTAATTATCGGAGGACTAGGACTAATTTCCATCTATTTTGTACCCAATGAAGACTGGTTAATTCTTTCCATGGTTGGTGTTGGAATTGCTTGGGCAAGTATTTTATCTATGCCGTATGCCATATTAGCCGGATCAATATCTCCAATGAAAATGGGCGTTTACATGGGTATTTTCAACTTCTTTATCGTTATTCCCCAAATTATCAATGCCTTAATTGGCGGACCTTTAGTTAAATATTTATACAATGACAATGCCATATTTGCATTAGTTACCAGTGGCATCAGCTTCTTGATTGCTGCTATATTAGTAGTGAAAGTAAAAGATGTTGATGACGTAATAAAACAACAATAATGAATACAAAAGCATTTATATTCGACCTGGACGGGGTGATTGTTGACACGGCTAAATACCATTATTTAGCGTGGCAAAAAATCGCAAATGAATTAAAGATTGAATTTACACACGAACATAATGAATTATTAAAAGGAGTAAGCCGCGTGCGCTCTTTGGATATTATATTAGAGTTAGGAAAAGTGGAAGCTTCGCAAGAAGACAAAGACCGCTGGCTGGTTCAAAAAAATGAAGACTATTTATCCTATTTAGTAGACATGGATGAAAGTGAGATTCTTCCGGGAGTCTTTCCTATTTTAAAATTTTTAAAAGAAAACAACCAACCCATCGCATTGGGTTCAGCCAGTAAAAATGCCAGACCAATTTTAGAAAAAACAGGACTACTCTCCTATTTTGATGCCATTGTAGATGGAAATGATGTAACCAATGCCAAACCGGATCCTGAAGTTTTCCTAATGGCTGCAAAACTATTGAACACTACTCCCGAAAATTCAATCGTTTTTGAAGATTCAGTAGCGGGAATTCAAGCAGCAAATATTGGTAATATGACCAGCATAGGAATTGGGGAAGCATCTACTTTGCATGAAGCAAAATACATCTTTAAAGATTTTACTGAGATAGAAACATCATTCATTGCAAGTTTGATAAAATAAAACGAAATGTATTTTTAAAGTTTTGAGACAACTTGAAACCTTAAACTTTAAACAAAAAATAAAATGAATCAAGATTATATAAAACCAGACAATTGGTCTATCATAGAAGAAGGATTTGAAGCCGAGTGTGTAAAATCATCTGAAAGTCTGTTTAGCATTGGTAACGGTGCTATGGGACAACGCGCTAATTTTGAAGAAAATTATAGCGGAGAAACATTTCAGGGAAGTTATATTGCCGGAATCTATTATCCTGACAAGACTAAAGTGGGCTGGTGGAAAAACGGATATCCGGAATATTTTGCCAAAGTTTTGAATGCGCCAAACTGGATTGGAATCGACATTGAAATCAACGATGAAAAGCTGGATTTGAATACCTGTTCCGAAGTCAAAAACTTTCGCCGTGAATTGAATATGAAAGAAGGCTGGTACAATCGTTCTTTTGAAGCTACTTTAAAAAACGGGACTGAAATTTCCGTAAATGTGCGTCGTTTCCTTTCGTTGAACTTGGATGAAGTTGGTCTAATCAACTATGAAATTACACCTTTAAACAAGGATGCCAAAATAATTTACAAACCCTACATTGATGCTGGTGTAACCAATGAAGATGCGAACTGGGAAGAAAAATTCTGGGAACCGCTTGATGTGAAAAAGTCAGGAAATGAAGCTTTTGTAACGGCACAAACGTTCAAAACGCATTTCAAGGCTACCACTTTTATGCAAAACACCATTTTGTCAAATGGTAAAAAAACGGCTATTTCTCCCTCTAATATTGATTCAAAAACTGATAAAATTCAGTTTAGCTATGATGTCATTGTGGCTCAAGGCCAAAAATCATCTATCCAGAAAATTGGTGGTTACACGGTTTCCTTAAACCATGAAAACACCATTACAGCTGCCGAAAAAGTGATTCAATCCGCATTAGCATTAGGTTATGACCAAATGTTACAGGACCAGATTGATGCTTGGACAAAAATTTGGGAAATGTCAGATATTACCATTGATGGCGATGTAAAAGCACAACAAGGAATTCGTTTCAATATTTTTCAGTTGAACCAAACCTATTTAGGTAAAGATTCTCGTTTGAATATTGGACCTAAAGGATTCACAGGAGAAAAATACGGTGGATCTACGTATTGGGATACTGAAGCGTATTGCATTCCGTTTTACATGGCGACCAAAGATCAGGAAGTGGCTCGAAATTTATTGACGTACCGCTACAATCAATTGGATAAAGCCATTGAAAACGCTGCTAAATTAGGATTTACTAACGGAGCTGCTTTGTATCCAATGGTAACCATGAACGGTGAAGAATGTCATAACGAGTGGGAAATTACTTTTGAAGAAATTCATAGAAATGGAGCTATCGCATTTGCCATTTACAACTTTTACAGATACACAGGAGATTACAGTTATATTCCTGAAAAAGGTCTGGAAGTGTTAATAGCAATTGCACGTTTCTGGCATCAAAGAGCGAATTTTTCGACTAATTTAAACCAATATGTAATTCTTGGCGTTACGGGTCCAAATGAATACGAGAACAACGTAAACAATAATTTTTATACCAATTATATTGCAAAATGGTGTTTGGAATACACGTACGAACAGATTCAAAAAGTGTCTCTGGAATATCCTGTAGATCACAAACGAATCACCGAAAAGGTAAAAATCTCGGATTCCGAATTACAATCTTGGAAAAAAGTTTCGGATAACATGTACTTCCCTTTTTCAGAGGAACATAATGTTTACTTGCAGCAAGACGGTTTCTTGGACAAGGAATTAGTTCGCGTAGCTGATTTGGATAAAAGCCAAAGACCAATCAATCAAAAATGGTCTTGGGATAGAATTTTGCGTTCGCCTTACATCAAACAAGCTGATGTTTTGCAGTGTTTCTATTTCTTCGAAGATCATTTTTCGAAAGAAGAATTAAAAAACAACTTCGAATTTTACGAATCTTTCACCGTTCATGAAAGTTCACTTTCGCCTTGTGTACACTCGATTCAAGCCGCTTTATTAGACAAAATGGATATGGCCTATACTTTCTATTTGAGAACGTCACGTCTTGATCTTGATGATTACAACAAAGAAGTGGAAGAAGGCTGTCATATTACCTCAATGGCAGGAACATGGATGAGCATTGTAGAAGGTTTTGGCGGAATGAGAATTAAAGATGATACACTTCATTTCTCTCCAAAAATCCCAAAAGAATGGGAAGGCTATTCGTTTAAAATCAATTTTAGAAACCAAATTTTGAAAGTAGCGATCAATCATAAAGAAACTACTTTCTCTATTGTAGGCAATACAGATTTGACAATCGTAGTAAACGGAAAATCCGTTTTAGTAACGCCAGAAAATTTAGTTACCGTATAAAGACAATTAATAGAACGTGTAGTTTTTTCTATCATTTGATTCAAGCCGTAACAAGCAAAATAACAATCCCAATTCACATTGGGATTGTTTATATAAGTCTGATTCTTATTTGAAATATTCTATGAATAATTCCCTGACAAAACCAGTCTCTTTTTCGTCTTTCTCATTAAAAATTTAATGTAATTAACGTATTTCACCATGAATAAAATTATTTCTTTACCTTTCCCGAATAGGAGCTTTTTAAAAAAAATAACCGTATTCCTTTTTTTTATGTCTGTAACGTTACACGCTCAAATCGACAAAGTTGAACCGCCTTTTTGGTATGCAGGAATGCAAAATCCAGAACTGCAGATACTTTTTTACGGCAAAGACATTTCTCAAAACCAAGTCACCGTTTCCAATGGCATTAAAATAACTAATGTAAAAAGAACCGAGAATCCCAACTACATTTTCGTTACTATCGACACCAAAAAAGTTGCGGCCTCTGATTTCGTTTTTACCTTTAAAAGTAAAAACAAAGAAGCGTTCACACAAAAATATTCTTTAAATAAAAGAAGAGAAAATTCTGCACAACGCAAAAGCTTTGATTCTTCGGATATGATGTATTTATTGATGCCGGACCGCTTTGCAAATGGAAACAGAAACAACGACAGTGAAAATTCGACACAAGAAAAATATAACAGAGAATTACCTGGCGGAAGACACGGTGGCGATATTGAAGGGATTATAAAAAACTTGGATTACATTTCGTCCTTAGGCGCAACAACCATTTGGTGCACGCCACTTTGTGAGGATAACGACGCTAAGTATTCCTATCACACCTATGGCCAATCTGACGTTTATAAAATAGATCCACGTTATGGAACCAATGCTGATTATGTTCGATTGGCTGCCGAAATGCACAAACGAGATATGAAACTGGTTATGGATTACGTGACGAATCACTGGGGAATTGAACATTGGATGATGAAAGATTTACCTACAAAAGAATGGATCAATCATTTTGATACGTACACGCAAACCAATCATAAAAGAACGGTTATACATGATACAAACGCTTCTGAAATTGATAAAAAAATAGCTATTGACGGTTGGTTTGTTCCATCGATGCCCGATTTAAACTTGAAAAATCCTTTGACTTTAAAATACCTGATTCAAAATGCGATTTGGTGGATTGAATACGCCGATTTAGATGGTTTCAGAGTCGATACCTATAATTATTCCGACCCACAAGGTATCTCAAAATGGACAAAATCGATCACCGATGAATACCCAAATTTTAATATTGTTGGCGAAATTTGGATGCAAAGTCAAGCGCAAATGGCCTATTGGCAAAAAGACAGTAAAATTGCTCAAATTCAAAATTACAACTCCTATTTACCAAGCGTCATGGATTTTACTTTTTATGAGGCAACAACCAAAGTTTTCAATGAAGACGAAGGGACTTGGGACAAAGGAATGGTAAAAATGTATGACAATTTTACCAATGATTTTCTATACCCAAATATCAATAATATGTTGATTTTTGTCGAAAATCATGATACCAACCGTTTCAATCAAACCTACGGAAACGACATCAGAAAATACAAAATGGCAATGACTTTGATGGCTACCGTTCGTGGAATTCCACAATTGTATTATGGAAGCGAAATAGGAATGGCCGGTAATAAAGACAAAGGCGATGCTGATATTCGTCAAGATTTTCCCGGCGGTTGGGAAGGCGATCAAAAAAATGCTTTTGTCAAAGAAGGAAGAACTCCTGGACAAAGTGAGTATTTTGATTTTACTTCTAAATTATTCAACTGGAGAAAAACAAAAGCGGCAGTACATTTTGGAAAAATGACACATTATATTCCGGAGAACAATGTTTACGTTTATTTTAGATACGACAGAGATGAAACGGTAATGGTTTTAATGAACAACAGCAATGAAACAAAAACGGTAAAAACCAATCGTTTCAAAGAAAATATCAAAAACTTTAAAACCGGAAAAGATGTAATTTCTGAACTTACATTTGACGTAACAAACGAAATAATAATGGAACCAAAATCGGTTTTGATTTTAGAATTGAAATAATTTAAACCATATAAGCCATTTAAGAAAAAAAGACTTTAAAAGAAGAAGAAGAACTAATCCTTAAACTTAAATCAACTTACATGCCTTATATGTTTTAAAAAAAATAATCATTTAACATTAAAAAAATGAAAAAATATTCAATCCCACTTTTACTATTAACCATGACAATTCTAAGTAGTTGCTCCAGCACAAAAAACAGCGCTGAGAAGAACAAAACACCTTTCGTTTGGGAAGGAGCAAATGTTTATTTCCTGATGACAGACCGTTTTAACAATGGCGACACTTCAAATGATATAAATTTAAACCGAACCAAAACAACGGGAAAACTTCGTGGTTTTGAAGGTGGTGATATCAAAGGAATTTCTCAAAAAATTGACGAAGGTTATTTTGACAAACTAGGAATCAATGCCATTTGGTTTACTCCGGTTGTAGAACAAATTCACGATGCCGTTGACGAAGGAACCGGTCTGAGTTATGCCTTTCATGGCTACTGGACCAGAGACTGGACGAGTTTAGATCCTAACTTTGGGACAAAAGAAGACTTGGCTGCACTGGTTCAAAAAGCACACGCACACGGCATCCGAATCATTCTTGATGGAGTAATCAATCATACCGGTCCCGTAACTGCTGAAGATACGGTTTGGCCAAATGACTGGGTGCGAACAGGACCTACTTGTGATTACCAAAATTTTGAAAACACAACTGCCTGCACGCTCGTAGCTAATCTTCCGGATATAAAAACAGAAAGCAATCAAGCGGTTGCTCTACCTCCTTTTTTAATCGAAAAATGGAAAAAAGAAGGGCGTTACGAAAAAGAAATCAAAGAATTGGACGCGTTTTTTGCTCGTACCGGTTATCCAAGAGCACCAAAATATTACATCATCAAATGGTTGACGGATTATATTGCAGAATACGGAATTGACGGTTACAGAGGCGACACTGTAAAACATATAGATGAAACGGTTTGGGCTGATTTTAAAACCCAATGTGATTACGCTTTTGAAAATTGGAAGAAAAATAATCCAACAAAAGTGTTAGATAATAATTCCTTTTTCACCATTGGCGAAGTTTATAATTATGGTATCAGCGGCGGACAAGATTTTGATTTTGGAGATAAAAAAGTAAACTATTTTAAAAATGGTTTCAACAACATGATCAATTTCGAATTTAAATGGGATGCTCAAAAAGACTACGAATTTATATTCTCTAAATATTCAAATAAGCTGAACAATGATTTAAAAGGATATAGTGTTATGAATTATTTGTCTTCGCATGATGACGGTGGTCCTTTTGATGGGAATCGCACCAAAACTATTGAAAGCGGAACAAAATTATTACTGAGTCCCGGACTTTCTCAAGTTTATTATGGTGACGAAAGTGCTCGCTCCTTAGTTATCGAAGGAACCCAAGGCGATGCAACCTTGCGTTCTTTTATGAATTGGGAAGCTATAAAATCAAATCCTGAAACTCAAAAAACGTTGTTGCATTGGCAAAAATTAGGTCAATTCAGAAAAAATCATCCATCAGTGGGAGCAGGAATTCACAAGCAAATTTCGGCTCAACCATATGCTTTTTCCAGAACTTTTTCTAAAGGCGATTATATGGATTCAGTAGTTGTTGGATTGGATTTAGCGATTGGTACCAAAGAACTTTCAGTAAGTTCTATTTTCGCAAACGGCACCTTATTAAAAGATGCGTACTCCGGCAAAGAAGTACGTGTTGAGAATGGAAAAGTGACAATCATTTCTGAATTTGACATCGTTTTATTAGAATCGAAAAAATAATATTTAAAATATTTTCAACCAAACGCCTTTAGAAATGAAGGCGTTTTTTTTATGTTTACCTTTACCAAAAAATAAAAGACAATGCTCAAAATTGGACATCGTGGCGCAAAAGGATATGAACCCGAGAATACCTTTGTTTCGTTCCAAAAAGCATTAGACATGCAGGTGGATGGCATTGAACTTGACGTGCATTTGAGTGCTGATGGCGAAATAATCGTTATTCACGACGAAACTATTGACAGAACGACCAATGGAAAAGGTTTTGTAAATGCATTATCTTTGCGTGAATTGAACGCTTTTAGAATAAATGGCGAACATAAAATTCCAACACTAAAGGAGGTTTTTGATCTGGTAAACCAAGACTGTTTTATCAATATTGAACTCAAAAGTTATGAGGCAACCGATAAAGTAGTTTCACTTATTGAAAAATATGTCGCTAAAAAAGGCTGGAAATACCACCGATTTTTAGTTTCCAGTTTTGATTGGAATGCATTGCAGCAAGTGGCGTTTTTAAATGATAAAATTCCAACTGGCGTTTTAACGGAAACCGATTTAGACTTGGCTTTGGCTTTCGCCAAATTCATTCAGGCGAAATCCATTCATCCGCATTTTCATTTATTGACAAAAGAAAACACGGCGCAAATGCAACAAAAAGGATTGCAGGTTTTTCCTTGGACCATAAATGAATTAGAAGACATTCAAAAAATAAAAACATTTAACGTAAACGGAATCATCACTGATTTCCCAAATAGAATATGAATCAGAATTTCGATATAATAATAGTAGGCGGTGGCGCAGCAGGTTTTTTTACAGCCATTAACATCGTAGAGAAAAATCCAAAACTGAAAGTCGCAATTTTAGAACGCGGTGCTGAAGTATTGCAAAAAGTTCGGATTTCCGGTGGCGGAAGATGCAACGTGACGCACGCTTGTTTTGAACCGAACGAATTGGTAAAATTTTATCCGCGTGGCGAAAAAGAATTACGCGGTCCTTTTCATCAGTTTTGCTCCGGTGACACTATTGAATGGTTCGAGAAACATGGCGTAGAACTCAAAATTGAACCAGACGGACGTATGTTCCCCGTTTCGAATTCGTCTCAAACGATTATTGACTGTTTCTTGAAAGCAACACAAAAGCTGGGAATTGCAGTACTTACGGGACAAAGCGTACAATCTATTTTCAAGAAAGAAAATGAATGGAAAATCGAAACCCAAACGGAAAATTATCTTGCTGAAAAGCTAATTCTAGCCACAGGTAGCAATCCTAAAATTTGGGAAATGCTTCAGAATTTTGGTCACGTTGTTATCAGCCCAGTTCCTTCCCTATTCACTTTCAATATCAAAGATTCCAGAATAAAAGATTTACCCGGAGTTGCAGCACAAGTTACCGTAAAAGTAAAAGATACCAAACTCACATCTACAGGACCGTTGTTAATTACGCATTGGGGAATGAGTGGTCCGGCGATTTTGAAACTCTCCGCTTGGGGCGCCCGAATCTTGCATGACAAAAATTATCAGTTTACCATTTTTGTGAATTGGTTGAATGATGCTGACAAGGAAGATGTCGAGAAAAAACTAAAAGACTTAAAACAGGAACACGCCAAAAAGTCGGTTTCTAAGAAATCGCCATTCGAAATCACCAATAGATTATGGGAAAGTTTGGTTCTCGCTTCTGGAATTGAAGCGGAGACAAAATGGGCCGATTTGTCTAAAATGCAATTGCAGAATCTAACGAATCAATTGACGAACGGGACTTTTCAGGTCAACGGAAAAAGCACGTTTAAAGAAGAATTTGTAACTGCCGGCGGAATCGATTTAAAGGAAATTAACTTCAAAACCATGGAAAGTAAGCTTCATGAAAACCTTTATTTTGCTGGAGAAATTGTGAATATTGATGCCATTACAGGAGGATTTAACTTTCAGAATGCGTGGACAAGCGGGTTTATTGTGGCGAAAGCCATTGGATAAAGTTTTAAATCACTCAAAATCAAACCGACGTCTAAATCACTGAGCGAAAGTTTTTTGTAAATTTGTAAAAAATAAGTTATGACAACGATAACATTAAAAATAAATGAAAACACTAAAAAGGGTAAAGCCTTTTTAGAAATGGCTCGTGTATTTTTTGAAAATTCAAAAGAAATTGTGCTGATTGAGGAAGACGATAAAAGCTCCTATAATCAAGAATTTGTAAAAAAGATTAAAAAAGCAAGCAAAGAAAAAGGCCGGGTTATGGAAAGTGCAGAGGAATTATGGGAAAGTATCAAGTAATTATTAAACAAACGGCTGAAAAAGATTTATCTAAGCATAAAGTATCTGGAGATGTTGCTTCTGTAAAAAAAATCTTAAAAATACTTAACGAATTGAGAGACCATCCATACACTGGTATTGGAAAACCAGAAGAGTTAAAATATGAATTAAAAGGTTTTTGGTCAAGAAGGATTAATAAAAAAGACCGAGTAATTTATGAGGTTAAAGAAGATATCGTAACTGTTTATGTCGTTTCAGCGTTGGGTCATTATTCATGATCTAAAAAATCAAATCAATAGAGGCTAAAAAAAATGAAATATTCTGTAAATTTCTAAAGCTAACTAACCTTTCTTTTTTCCAGTTAAATCGTAAATATTGATGCCATTACAGGCGGATTTAACTTTCAGAATGCTTGGACAAGCGGGTTTATTGTGGCAAATGCTATATAAAACCAAAGTCATTACAATTCAACACTTTAATTAAGATAACTTTAGTTTTAGCTTAACAAGACTTTACCATTCTGTTTTCATTTTCACGGAATGATTTGAATATTTTTGTAATCAAATCACTACGAATGGTTAAAAACTACTTTTTTGTATCCTTACTATTTTTTGTACTTCAATCTGGTTTCTCGCAAACCGAAAAATTAATCAACGGAAAAGTTTTTTACGAACAATTTCCCGTGGAAAAAGTTGAGGTCGTTAATTTCATTTCCAAAAAAATCACCATTACAAACGCAGCTGGTGAATTTTCTATATTGGTAAAAGCGGGCGACGAACTCATTTTTATTTCAAAAAATCATGACATCAAAAAAATTATATTAGATCAAAAGACTATTGATAAAAACAACCTCATAATTTCGTTAATCCTTAAACCGGAAGAATTAAAAGAAGTAGTAGTTACAAAAATGCCTTCAATAAAATTGAGCACTGACAAAGCCTACGAACAGGGAAAACTTGATCAATACGCTGTGGAGAAAGCAGCAAGAAGCTTAAAAACGGGTGTTTACAATGGCAGTATTGAAAACGGAATGGATTTAATGCGGATTGGCGGAATGATTTTAAAGTTGTTCATCAAAGAAAAAGAAGTCGTTAAAGAAACTCCACAAATTGAATTCAAACAATTAGCAAAAAGCAGCTGTGACGAAAAATTTTATACCGAAACTTTGAAATTAAAACCAGACCAAATAGAGCTTTTCCTCCAATTTTGTGATGCTGACCCAAAATCGAAAACATTACTAGAAAATAGTAATGTTCTATCGATGATGGATTTTTTATCTACCAAGAATATTGAGTTTAAAAAACTATGAAGTTATTCAAAAATAATACAACTTTTTCATGCCGCAAACTGATCACTAAAAAACTGAATACTGAACACTATCCTTTATTCAACCACCAAATACTTCCATTCAAAACCGCAGCAAAACTAACCCAAGCCAGATACGGAATAAATAAATAGCCCGCAATTTTATTGATTTTGGAAAACTGAATGTACGTTTCAAAAATCATCAACCACAATACAATAATTTCTAATCCGGCTAACATCGGGTTGTGTAATCCAAAGAATAAATACGACCACAAAGCATTTAGTGCCAATTGTATCGCAAAAAAAATCAACGCTTTTCTCACTGCTTCTTTTTCTGCTTCTATTCGGTCCCAAACTAATCCGGCAGCAACACCCATCATCACATACAGCATACTCCAAACAGGTGCAAAAATCCAATTGGGCGGATTAAAACTTGGTTTAATCAAGGTTGGATACCAAGTGGTAATGGCAGAACGAGTAACCGTCCCAGAAAAATAGCCAATGGCCAAACACGTAACAACAACAACCAATATTCGGGTAATTTTATTCATTTTTAATTTTGTTTTATATAATATTTCCTTGAAATCAATAAGCCATTTGAGATATTAGAATTTCCTCAAAAACAACTCAACTGTTTTTTCTGCCACTTACTCACAGATTTTTTTAATTTAGATTCCTTTCCTTAATCACATAGAGTCCATCATTTATAAATATTACAATTTAAATCAGTGAATCAGTGGCAGATTTAAAAAAATCAATACAGATTGTTATTAAACCACCAATTTATTTGTGAAAACATCAGTTTTCATTGTCGTATTCACTTTACAATTCTAACCGTTAAGAAATTAAGTTCAATTCTTAATGAATCTTAATTTCTTAACGGTTAAAAATCTTGGATGGACTTATATGATTATTTTAATTGTCCAAATTTACTTAAATCTTTCTAACGATTAACCATCTAAACGAATAAACAAATAACGCAAAAAAAGTATCTTTGCGTAAATTTATACATTCATGATTTCAGCAAACGATTTTATTCCATCAAAATATACGCATTCAGTTGAAGAGGGAAATTTTCAATGGAGCGCGCCCAGCAACATTGCCCTCGTAAAATATTGGGGGAAAAAAGACAACCAAATTCCAGCGAATCCTTCGGTGAGTTTTACGTTGAATAATTGCAAAACGATTACCAAATTGGCTTTCGCCAAAAAAGACATTTCTCCCGAAGTTTCGGGATCGCTCAATACGAAGGATAATAATTTCTCTTTTGATTTACTTTTTGAAGGAAAACCAAAAGAAGATTTCAAACCGAAAATTCAAAAATTCCTGGAACGAATCGAAATCTATTTGCCTTTTTTGAAAGACTACCACTTTACGATTGACACTGAAAATACTTTTCCGCACAGTTCCGGAATTGCTTCATCGGCATCTGGAATGGCTGCTTTAGCGATGAACTTAATGAGTTTAGAAAAAGTGTTAAATCCTGAAATGACTGAGGAATATTTCTATCAAAAGGCGTCTTTATTAGCACGTTTGGGTTCCGGAAGCGCTTGCAGAAGTGTAAAAGGCCAAGTTGTGGTTTGGGGAAATCACGCCAACATCTCCGGAAGTTCTGATTTATTTGGAGTTGAATTTCCAAATGCTATTCATTCCAATTTTAAGAATTTTCAAGATACTATTTTACTCGTTGACAAAGGGGAAAAACAAGTTTCAAGTACAATTGGACATGATTTGATGCACAACCATCCTTTTGCCGAAAGGCGATTTGCACAAGCACATGAAAATTTGGATGAATTAATTTCAATTTTTGAAAATGGAAATCTGGACGAATTCATCAAAATTGTGGAAAGCGAAGCCTTGACGTTACATGCCATGATGATGACTTCCATGCCGTATTTTATACTGATGAAACCGAACACATTGGAGATTATAAATGCGATTTGGAAATTTAGAAATGAGACTAAAATTCCGGTTTGTTTCACGCTGGATGCCGGTGCAAATGTGCATGTTTTATATCCCCAAAATGTTGCCGACAAAGTTTTACAATTTATTAAGAACGAATTAGTTGGCTATTGCCAAAATGGTCAGTACATTTGTGACGAAATTGGAAATGGCGCTGTGTTGATTTAATTGATTTATTTTTCCCTATCTTTATTTTTTAAAGAGCTGAAATTATGGATATTCAATCAGAGAAATTAGAATTGATAAAGTTATTGTTAGAAACGAACGACTATGCTGTAATCGAGGCTGTAAAAAATATTTTCAAAGCACAAAAAAAAGACGTTTGGAAAGATTTATCTCCTGAACAACAAGAAGAAATTGATCTTGGAATCTTAGAAGCAAATCGCGGAGACCAAGTTGATTTATAAAAATTACGATACAAATACCTAATTACCAACCCCAAATTGTTAATTTACAACACTATATGAAAGGACCTTTGTTTTACTCAAAAATACTACTCTTTGGAGAATACGGAATTATTCGTGACTCAAAAGGGCTTTCAATTCCTTACAATTTTTACAACGGCGCACTTAAAAAAGAGGAAAATCCATCTGATGAAGCGATCAAATCAAACGGTCACTTGAAACGATTTGTAACGTATTTAGAAACCTTACAAAACGAGCAACCTGCTTTAGTAACTTTCGATTTAGACACGTTGAAAAGCGATGTAGAAACCGGAATGTATTTTGATTCCAGTATTCCTCAAGGGTATGGTGTAGGTAGCAGTGGCGCACTTGTAGCCGCTATTTACGACAAATACGCACACAATAAAATCACGGTTTTAGAGAATTTGACTCGTGAAAAATTATTGCAGTTAAAAAATATATTTTCCCAAATGGAGAGTTTTTTCCACGGAAAAAGTTCTGGTTTGGACCCTTTGAACAGTTATTTGAGTATCCCGATTCTGATTAATTCGAAAGATAATATTGAAGCAACCGGAATTCCAACACAAAGTTTTGACGGAAAAGGCGCAGTGTTTTTATTAGATTCAGGAATTGTAGGCGAAACTGCTCCGATGGTAAATATTTTCATGGAAAGCCTAAAAGACAAAGGTTTCCGTGCGATGTTGAAAAATCAATTTGTGAAATATACAGATGCTTGCGTTGAAAATTTCCTTGGAGGAGACATGAAATCATTGTTCATGAATACCAAAAAATTATCTAAAGTAGTTTTGAATAACTTCAAACCAATGATTCCGGAACAATTTCACGGAATTTGGCAACAAGGAATTGATAGCAATGATTACTATTTGAAACTTTGCGGTTCTGGTGGTGGCGGTTACATCTTAGGTTTCACTGAAGATTTAGAAAAAGCTAAAGCTTCTTTGAAAGATTACAAACTAGAAGTAGTATATCAGTTTTAAACATCCTCTCCCCAACCCTCTCCAAAGGAAAGGAAGAAAAAAACCAAAAAAAAGCATCCTTATTATTGGGAGCACATTCTTAAATAAATCTAAATGTTAAGCAGGCAGAACAAACTTCTCTTAATGAAAATTGCAAGTTTGTTCTCTGTAGTTAGAGGTTATAACATTCCGATTATAATATTAGCACAATATCTTTCCGCAATATTTATTTTGGCCCCAGAAAAAAGAGCGTTAGATATTTTATTGGACTTCAATTTATTTATTCTGGTTTTTGCATCTTCCCTTACGATTGCTTCCGGATATATCATTAACAACTTTTATGACAGTCAAAAGGATTTAATCAATCGGCCTAACAAATCGATGTTGGATCGATTAGTGAGTCAGAAGACAAAACTAAACGTCTATTTTACACTCAATTTTATAGTGGCTTTGATGGCATTGTTTGTTTCCTGGCGTGTATTTTTATTTTTTTCAGGATATATATTTTTCATCTGGTTTTATTCCCACAAAATAAAAAAATACCCCATAATAGGAAACCTGACCGCTGCTTCACTGGCCGTCCTTCCCTTTTTTGCTATACTATTGTATTTTTATACTCGGATTCCATACGAGGAGATTGAAAATTACAGAAGACAATTAGGCGTCATTTTTTCGCACGCCAGTTTTTTATTTTTGCTACTCTTGATTCGGGAAATGATTAAGGATTTAGAAAATCTAAAAGGGGATTTAGTCAATGATTATAAAACGATTCCTATTGTTTATGGCGAGGAAGTATCAAAAAAAACCATCACCGTATTAACCATTCTGACTGTTTTACCAGTTTACGCTTTGATTGATGTCTATGATGTGGGTTACATGGATATTTATTTTTACTCTTGCCTGATCGTTTTGATATTTTTCTTGTTATACTTATGGAAATCAAATGCGAAACCACAGTTTTTGCTGCTTCACAACGTTTTGAAATTCCTTATTGTTGCCGGAGTATTTTGCATTGTTTTGATTAATCCAAGTGTTTTATGGCACGGAAAAAGATTGTTGATGGTTTAAATTTGCCTTTTTTCAAACTATAAAAAGGATAAAAAACCATTCCCGAAAAACTCACAGATTCCCCAATTAGCATAGCCCCGATAGTAGAGGAAATCCTTTCTAGTCCTGAACTTGTTTCAGTATTCTGAAATAAGTTCAGGACTAGAAAGATTGAAACGATAGCGGGAAATAGCTCCAAAAAATCAAAAGAATCATTTTAATTAGCTTATTAACTAGACAGTTAGCGTTTTTATAATTGGTGGTTATTGATTGTCAAGTATATAAATAGTATCTTTGCACAAATTATTGGAATATTATGAATAACAAGGAAGGCAATAATAAGAAAAGTGGTCCAAGAGCACCTAGCTCCAGACCAAGTTCGAATAAGCCAAAACCTGCCATGCAGAAGCGCGCTCAAGGGCCGAAAAAAGTTAAAATTACTACTAAAGTTGCCGATATCGCTACTGATAAAGTAGAGAAAAAACCAAATCAAGCACCAAAGAGACCGAAAGTAAAAGACGAAATTCGTTTGAATAAATACATTGCTAATTCAGGTGCGTGCTCGCGTCGTGATGCGGATATTTATATTCAATCCGGGACGGTAAAAGTAAACGGAATTCCTGTTACCGAAATGGGATACATGGTAAAACCAGGTGATGTTGTGAATTTTGACGGTGCGACTTTGACTCCGGAGAAAAAAGTATACATCTTGTTGAACAAACCTAAAAACTTTACGACTGCGATGGACGAAGGTCAGGAATATCGTAATGTATTGGAATTGGTAAAAGGTTCTACGACTGCAAAAATTGGTGCAGTGGGAAGAATGGACAAGAATACAACTGGTTTGTTATTGTTCACGAATGATACGGATATGATTCGTAAATTCACCTTACCAAGTCAAAAATCATCTAAAATTTACCAAGTTTCACTTGATAAAAACTTGAAATTTGAGGATTTAGAAAAAATAAACAAAGGGTTGACTCTTGACGGACACCGCGTTTTTGTGGAAGATGTAAGTTATATTGACGGAGAAGCTAAAAGTGAAATTGGTTTGCAATTAAGATCAGCTAACGTGAAAGTGGTTCGTTCTATTTTTGAACACTTTAGTTATGACGTGTTGCGTATTGACAGGGTAGCTTTTGCTGGTTTGACCAAAAAGAATTTGCCAAGAGGAAACTGGAGGTTGCTTACTGAACAAGAAATTATCAATTTGAAGAACGTTTAATATTTCTTTGAAATTATATAAATGAAAATCCCATCCGTTTACATGGAATGGGATTTTTTTAATTAAAAATTCAATCCCAAATAAGTATGACACCAGAAAAATTACAATCAATTGCTTTTAAATGGTTTGAAACTTTTAATAATAAAGAATTAGAAAAATTATTGTCTTTATATGACGAAGATGCCGTTCATTTTAGTCCAAAACTAAAAATGTACAAACCGGAGAGTAACGGTTTTGTTACCGGTAAAGAAGCCTTGCGAGAATGGTGGAAAGATGCTTTTGAGCGTTTACCAAGCTTGAATTATAAAGTAAAATCGCTTACTGCCAATGGCGACCGCGTTTTTATGGAATACATAAGAACGGTTACTGGCGAAGAGGATCTTTTAGTGGCGGAAGTATTAGACATCAGAGAAGACAAAATAATTGCTTCCCGAGTGTATCACGGTTAAGATCTTCTTGAACAATAATAAAAAACCCTACAACAAATTATTTATGTTGTAGGGTTTTTAGTTTTAAAAGGAAATTACAATTATCCTTTTAATTTTCTAAGCGGTTCTGCTTTTTTGTCCAGACCACGTTTTCTCAACAGCGGTTCGATACTTGGTTCAGCACCACGGAAACGTTTGTACAAAACCATAGGATCTTCGGTTCCTCCTTTTTCCAAAACATTCTCGCGGAATAATTTTGCTTTTTCTGGATTAAATAAAGTAGTTGTTTTAAATGCTTCAAAAGCATCTGTATCTAAAACTCCTGACCAGATGTAGCTGTAATATCCTGAAGAATATCCTCCTGAGAATATATGGCTGAAATACGTGCTGCGGTATCTTGGTATGATAGAAGAAATTAAACCAATTTTTGTCATTGCAGCTTTTTCGAAAGTGTTTGCATCAACTGTAATGTCTTTGGTTTGAGAATGGTATTCTAAATCCAATAAAGAAGCTGCAAGATATTCTGTTGTGGTAAAACCTTGGTCAAAAGTACCTGCTTTCTTCAATTTATTCACTAGCGATTCCGGAATGACTTCACCAGTTTTATAATGCTTCGCATACATTTTTAAAACTTCTGGTTCAGCAGCCCAATTCTCCATAATTTGAGAAGGAAGTTCCACGAAATCTCTTGGAACACTTGTTCCTGCTAAACTTTTGTACGTCACATTCGACAATAATCCGTGTAAGGAATGTCCAAATTCATGGAAGAAAGTAGTGACTTCATCAAAAGTCAAAAGTGCCGGAGCAGTTGCTGATGGTTTTGTGAAATTACAAACGATAGAAACTACCGGAGCAACACGTTTACCATCCACCGTTTTCTGACTTCTGTATGAGGTCATCCAAGCACCACCACGTTTCGATTCACGCGGATGAAAATCCATGTATAAAACCCCAATATGCGATCCATCTTTTTCTAAAATCTCCCACACGGTTACATCTTCGTGATATTTTGGAACATTAGATAACTCTTTGAATTGTATTCCGTATAATTTTTCGGTTACTTGAAAAACTCCTTTTCTAACATTATCTAAACTGAAATATGGTTTCAATTCTTCCTCGTCAAGATCAAAACGTTCTTTTCTGATTTTTTCCGTATAATATCTCCAGTCAAACGGTTGTACCGCACCTTTAATTCCATCTTTAGCCATCATTTTCTGAATATCGGCGGCTTCTGTTTTGGCTATTTCTAAAGCTGGTTTCCACAAATCTTTCAACAGCTTATTCACATTTTCGGGTGTTTTAGCCATTGATTCTTCTAAAACATAATTGGAATGCGATTTATAGCCTAACAATCTCGCTTTTTGTCCACGAAGATTTGCTAATGCTACTGCATTCTTCTTATTATCAAATTCATTATCTTGATTACCTCTCGTTTGGTATGCATTCCAAATCTGCTTACGCAATTCTCTTTTAGCACTGTATTGCAAAAACGGCATCACGCTGGAATTAGAAAGAGTAAATACCCATTTTCCTTCTTTGCCTTTTGCTTTAGCATCAACAGCTGCAGCATCGATTAATCCTTGTGGCAATCCGGCTAAATCTTTTTTATTTTCAATAACTAACTCGTATGAATTGGTCTCGGCCAAAATATTCTGACCGTATTTTAAACTGGTCAACGAAAGGTCACCGTTTATTTTACGCAATATTTCTTTGTCAGCATTTGATAAATTGGCTCCACTTCTAACGAAATCTTTGTAGGCATTATCTAAAATTTTAGCTTGTTCTAAATTTAGGCCTAATGTTTCTTTTTTGTCCCAAAGCGTTTTTACTTTTGCGAATAATTTCTCGTTCAAGTAAATATTATCTCTGTGAGCGGAAAGATTTGGCGCCATTTCTTTGGCAATGTTTTGAATCTCTTTATTGGTATTCGCCGAATTCAAATTAGAAAAAACCGTATTTACATCCGACAATAATTCCCCTGCATTTTCCATGGCAAGAATCGTATTTTCAAAAGTGGCAGGTTGCGTATTATTTGCAATAGCATTAATCTCCGCTTGATGTTTACTGATACCTTCTAAAATAGCGGGTTTAAAATGTTCATTTTTAATTTTGTCGAAAGGCGGCACATTAAACGGCGTTTCGTAAGCTTGAAAAAATGGATTCATAGTCGTGTTTTCTTTTTTCTCTTGTGCTTCAATTGTTAGCATATTCCCAATGACTAACAAAATGAAAAAGGATTTTTTTCTCATTTAGGTGTAATTAATTAGAACAGTAAATTTAGCCGAAATGTGGCAAAAACAAGATGTCGGAAGGCGTGTTAACGAAATTTTATGACAAACAACGATACTTTTGCAAACGAAAAACTATTCTTACATTTGAAATTAAAAAAAAATCAATAAATTAGCTCGATCTATTACTAAAAATAAATTATGAGAAAAATAACCACTCTTTTACTTTCCGTAACCACTTCATTATTATTGGTTAATTGTAAATCGGAAGAAAAAAAACAGGACTTCAGCAGTCTAACGAAAAACTATTTTGACGACAAAAACACTTTAGATCCTTTGGGAGCAACACAAAGCGGTCAAAACCAATATAACGATCAGCTGCAATTTGAAATGACGGATAGTTTTAGAAACTCGCAAGCAGCTTTCTTTGACAAATACCAATCTGCGTTAAATGCAATTGAGCAAGAAAATTTATCCGAGGAAGAAAAAAACAGTTACCAAATTATCAAATGGGAAGTTGAGATTGGTAAAGATTTGTTAAAACAGCCAACAAATTTGCTTCCTGTTCATCAGTTTTGGGGAACGCATCTGACTATGGGGCAGTTTGCGGGAGGCACCAGCGCACAACCTTTTAAAACAGAAGAAGATTACACCAATTTCCTGAAAAGAATGGACAAATATGCTGTTTGGATAGATTCAGCGATGGTTTACATGAAAAAAGGGCTTGCAAAAGGTGTCGTATTACCAAAATCGTTAACCGTAAAACTAATTCCACAATTTGCAGAAATGGCTACGCCAAATATTGAAGACAATCTATTTTACTCTTCAATAAAACTAATGCCTGCGTCTTTTCCTGATAGCATAAAAGAAGATTTAACAGCAAAATACACCGCTACAATCAATACCAAACTGATTCCACAATATAAAAAAATGGCTGATTTCCTGAACAAAGAATATCTTCCTGCTTCCAGAGCCACCAGCGGAATAGGAAGCTTGCCTTTTGGAAAAGAGTTATATGCCGTGTACGTAAAACAATGGACTACTACCGAAATGACTCCCGAACAAATTCATGAATTGGGATTAAAAGAAGTAGCCCGATTGAATGCCGAAATGGAAAAGGTAAAAAACCAGGTAGGGTTCAAAGGCACATTATTAGAATTCTTTGAGGAAGTTCGAAATAAAAAGGAGTTAAAACCTTTCACCAAACCGGAAGAAGTTATTGCTAATTTCCAAAGCATTTATACGCGTATCAAACCGAATGTAGATAAATTATTCGCACTGCAACCCAAAACGAAATTTGAAATCAGACGAACGGAAGCTTTTAGAGAAAAAACAGCCAGTGCGGAATACAATCAAGGAACGGCTGACGGTACGCGTCCCGGTATTTTCTATGTTCCAATTCCTGATGTAGTCAATTATAATATGTATGGCGATGAAGATTTGTTTTTGCATGAAGCGATTCCGGGTCATCACTTTCAAATATCCTTACAACAGGAAAACGAAAGTCTTCCTGATTTCAGAAAATTCAATTGGTTTGGTGCTTACGGCGAAGGCTGGGCTTTATACACGGAAAGTTTAGGAAAAGAACTTGGATTGTATCAAGATCCGTATCAGTATTTTGGAATGCTGGGCAATGAAATGCACCGTGCGGTTCGATTAGTGGTTGACACCGGATTACACTCCAAAGGCTGGACTAGAGAGCAAGCTATAAAATATTCATTAGCAAACGAAGCCGAAAGCGAAGCGAGCATTATTCCTGAAATTGAGCGTTATATGGCAATTCCTGGACAAGCCTTATCTTATAAGATTGGCCAGCTGAAGATTATGGAGCTACGCAAAAAAGCGGAAACTAAAATGGGTACCAAATTCGACATTAAAAAATTCCATCAAAAAGTATTGGAATCCGGAGTAATGCCATTAGCATTATTGGAAAAGAAAATTAATGCTTGGATAGAAAAAAATAATTTTCAGGCATAGGTATAAAAAAAGCTTCTCGATTGAGAAGCTTTTTTTTTGTGCAGATCACAGATCTTACTAATTTCGTTAAGGTACCCAAAAAGCTCAGGCCACCTTCTCAATAATGTATTTTCACTCATATTGCATGTACAATTACATCCATTAGTTCAATTGCAGTAGAAATCGATTGATAGTGCAAGTGCTCAAGCAAAAGATTTTGGAGTTCGAAAAACAGATCATAAATTCAACGAAAGTTATACTAGTCCCTTGTCTAATACAAATACTCCTATGGCTAGTGACGGTCCTGTTGATGAAATAATTATCATAACACCACCAAAAAAACCATCGGAAGATGTGTTAATTTACAATTAAATACTAATTTCGGGGAAAGTTACTTTATATGGTGCGTTCCCCGATTTTTATTTTACTACTCTTATTTTCCATTGTCTCTTGTCAAGAGGGTACAGAAACAATTTCTTCCAGTCTTAAAAAAAATGACACTGCAAATAGTGTCTTAGCTAAGAAATTATCCGGTTTAGGCGACACTTATTATATGGATAAAAAATTTGATAAGGCATTCTATCATTATACGAAATCGAAAGATTTGTTTGAAATAGAAAAGAACGATGCTTTTGCCGCTTATAATTTAATTCAAATAGCGAGGATTCAGCAAACATTTGGTGATTACAATGATAGTGAAGAAACCTTGACAGAGGCTTTACCCTTTATAAAGAATAATATTGAATATCAAATAGCAGCAAATAATCTATTTGGAATCTCATCAAAAGAACTAAAAAATTATGATGACGCCATTTTCTTTTATAATAAAATTTTAAAAACGGTAAACGATCCATTCTTGAGAGTGACTCCTGTTAATAATATTGCAGCGGTTTATATAGAACAAGAGAAGTATAGAGAAGCAGTAGCATTTTTAGAGCCTATTTCAAAATCTACTATTTTAGATACTATCCCTCATAAAAAAGCTATAATTATTGACAATCTGGGATTTGCTTATTATAAGGGTAATGATATTCAAAAGGGACTAGCATTAATGAAACAAGCGTTAGTAATCAGATCTGATAGTAATGATCCTTATGGCAGTATTGAAAGCCATTTGCATTTAGCGGACTTTTATCAAAATAGAGATCAACAGAAATCGAAGGAGAATGCATTGCAGGCTTATAAGGTAGCCACAAAGTATCAAAGTATCGATGAACGATTGGAGGCATTGGAATTTTTAATGTCCTATAATATGGAAAAAGGGGTAAATAGTTACGCCACACTATTTGTAAATCTCAATGATAGCATTAAAACCGTACGAAACAATGCTAAAAATCAGTTTGCTAAAATTAAGTATGATTCCAGAGAAGCGACTTTGGAAAATATAACTTTCAAGGGGCAAAGAGCAGAAACCCTTTTGCAACTTGAAACGCAAAAAAACGAAAAGTACTTGCTTAGTTTTGGATTGGTTGTACTACTTGGCGGAATCGGTTTCCTTATCCACTATTTTAAAAATAAAAGTAAACGAGAGCTATTAATAGCTAGTTACAATACTGAAACTCGGATTTCTAAACAACTCCATGATGAACTTGCTAATGATGTTTTTTATGCTATGACTTTTGCCGAAACGCAAGATTTATTAAACCCTATAAAAAAAGAAACGCTGTTAGACAATCTTGATAAAATATATATTAGAACACGAGATTTCTCTAAGGAGAATAGTACTATAGAAACGGGAGAAAGTTTTGAACACAATCTAAAACAAATGCTTAGTAATTATAAATGTGAGAGTGTTGAAGTAATTATAAAAAATGGAAAATCAATAGATTGGTCAAAAATCGAAAACGGAAAAAAGATAGCATTACAAAGAGTATTGCAAGAGCTCATGGTTAATATGAAAAAATACAGCCAAGCCAATTTTGTGATCATTGGGTTTGATAGCGATCAGAATAATGTGATCATTGACTATTTAGATAATGGGGTGGGCTTCACGGAAAAACTAATTTTAAAAAATGGACTTCAAAATGCGGAAAACCGCATTCAGGCAGTAAAAGGAATACTTACATTTGATTCTCAAATCAATAAAGGTTTCAAAGCTAAAATTTTACTTCCTAAATAATACAACAAAAATAGGTTCTTAAAAGTTTTAAGTGCAAATGACATAGCTTTTAATGATGTGAGTGCGAGTCAAATACTCCGGGAACTTGCTGTTCCCGACATTCAGTATGCAAAATATTGTGATGAATCTTTGTTAAAAATTAATGAAGCACACATCGATGGTACAACTGCACATGCTAAATAAACTATTGGGAATTAATCTGAAAAACGCATACCCTTTATGGTTTCCCACATTCTCTAAGGAATATTTTTTAATGCCTTAGCGATGAATATAATTTTACAGAAATAGCATCAAATACAATGGCCACACAAGTTACCCCAAAACAAGCAAAACCAAAAAAAAAAATCAATTGAAGAAAGCCTTTGGACTTGATTCATAATATTCTAGACTATGGTTGGGCAACTCTAAAAAACAAAAAACCCAAAACATTAATTATCAATGTTTTGGGTTCTTAAAGTGCGGATAATAGGACTCGAACCTACACGCCTTGCGGCACCAGATCCTAAGTCTGGCATGTCTACCAATTTCACCATATCCGCGCAATTGTGGGTGCAAAGATACACTTAACTTCCAATTTTCAAAACTATTTAGATAAAAAATATTCATACTCTTTTTTGTACTTTTGAAATATAAACAAAATTCAAATAATGGAAAATATTAAAGCATACGTTCAAGAACACAAAGACCGCTTTATCAACGAGTTAATCGAATTATTAAAAATCCCATCCGTAAGTGCCGACACTGCTTACTCTCACGATGTTTTTGAAACAGCTGATGCCGTAAAAGCCAGTTTAGAAAAAGCAGGCTGCGATTTTGTTGAAATCTGTGATACTCCAGGGTATCCAATCGTTTATGGTGAAAAGATTATAGACCCAGCATTACCCACCGTTTTAGTTTACGGACATTATGATGTTCAACCACCGGATCCAATCGAATTATGGACTTCTCCACCCTTTGAACCCGTAATCAAGAAAACCGAAATTCATCCCGAAGGCGCCATTTTTGCCCGTGGTTCTTGTGATGACAAAGGCCAAATGTACATGCACGTAAAAGCATTAGAATATATGGTGCAATCGAATACTCTGCCTTGCAACGTGAAATTCATGATTGAAGGCGAAGAGGAAATTGGTTCTAAAAGTTTGAGTTGGTTCGTAGAACGGAATCAGGAAAAATTAAAGAACGATGTGATTTTAATTTCGGATACCGGAATGATTTCTAATCAGCAGCCGTCAATTACAACAGGTTTACGCGGCTTAAGCTATGTAGAAGTAGAAGTTACAGGACCAAACCGCGACTTGCATTCTGGATTGTACGGAGGTGCCGTTGCCAATCCTATCAATGTGTTGTCTAAGATGATTGCTTCGCTTCATGACGAAAACAACCACATTACCATTCCCGGTTTCTATGACAATGTAGCAGAATTATCCTTGGAAGAAAGAGCTGAAATGGCCAAAGCGCCTTTCAATTTAGAAAACTACAAAAAAGCATTAGACTTAAATGACGTTTATGGCGAAAAAGGCTATGTAACAAACGAAAGAAATTCCATTCGTCCTACACTCGATGTCAACGGAATCTGGGGTGGTTACACCGGTGAAGGCGCTAAAACGGTTATTGCGAGCAAAGCTTTCGCTAAAATATCGATGCGTTTGGTACCAAATCAAGACTGGGAAGAAATCACCGAATTGTTTACCAAACATTTCACAAGCCTTGCTCCTGCCGGCGTTACCGTAAAAGTAAAACCGCATCATGGCGGACAAGGTTACGTAACCCCAATAGACAGCATTGGCTACAAAGCCGCAAACATGGCGTATACGGAAACCTTTGGCGTTCCCGCAATTCCCGTGCGTTCCGGAGGAAGTATTCCTATTGTTGCCTTATTCGAAAAAGAACTGAAAA
The DNA here is from genome assembly GCF_004349085.1 of Flavobacterium caseinilyticum. GTDB lineage: Bacteria > Bacteroidota > Bacteroidia > Flavobacteriales > Flavobacteriaceae > Flavobacterium > Flavobacterium caseinilyticum. Next base: position 174,262 of record NZ_SMFM01000003.1, read on the forward strand.
GCAAGACTATTCTAATGGGATTTGGCCTGGACAGCGATGCAATTCACTCGCCAAACGAACACTTCGGGATCTTCAATTACCTGAAAGGAATTGAAACCATTCCGTTGTTTTACAAATATTTTGTGGAGTTGTCAAAATAAATTCCTTTCCTTAAATAATTTATCCGCTCTAAACAGGGCGGATTTTTTTTGGGCGTTCCCACGCTTCCACTATCGTTCCAGCGTGGTCAGGCTGTCCGTTCTCAATCTTTTTATTTTTTGAAATAAAAAAATAAAAAGGATTTCCACTCCCATCCTTAACGCAAATTCGGAAATTATCCCATTGATAGCTATTTTAAAATCTGCGAATCTGCGGTTATAATCTTTTTATATTAAACCAAAACAGGCGGATACTGCATAATCCCGTAAGCAATTTGAAACCAATAAAAGGAATTCCTCTTCAATCCTTAACGCAAACCGCTGATTTCCAAAATATTTTTTCTTTAAAATTTGTTTATCTCAATTTTTATTCTACATTTGTAGAGCAATGTTTTAATCTGTAGAGTATGAAAGTCCAAAATCAATATAAAATTATCGTCCTTTTAATATGTATAAGCCTAACAAGCTGTAAAATTAATCAAACCAAAAACGGATTAAAAACAGGCAAATGGATACAAACAGAAAAATTCATGAACATCGAATCCAGCGCAACAGGAAGATACAAAAAAGGAGATAAGATTGGAACTTGGAAAGAGTATATCAGCGATCGATTAACTACAAAAGAAAAGTATAAAAAAAACAGTTGCCACATTATCAAATACCACAATACAGGAAAAATTCAACAAATAGGAGTTTCCAATAAAGCCATTATAAATTCAAAAATAGAATGGCTGCCCGCAGGAGAATGGATATTCTATGACTCCGAAGGCGTTTTGCTAGGAACCAAAATCTATGAAAAAGGAATACCCATTGAAGAAATTTACACCAAATAAAAAATAAACATGCAACAACTAACGAACGCCGAAGAACAAGTAATGGAACACCTTTGGAAACTCGAGAAAGCCTTCATGAAAGACTTGCTTGAAGCCTATCCAAAACCAAAACCCGCAACCACAACCATCGCTACTTTATTGAAAAGAATGATCGATAAGCAATTTGTAGCTTATAATGAATTTGGGAACTCACGGGAATATTATCCTTTGGTCAAAAAAACCGATTATTTCTCGAAACACGTCAACGGATTGATTAGTAATTTTTTCAACAATTCGGCATCACAATTCGCCTCTTTCTTTACCACCGAAACCAATTTATCGCAAACGGAACTGGAAGATCTCAAGAGAATAATAGACAGTGAAATTCTAAAAAAGAAAAAATGAGCGACTTTCTAATCAAATCGACGATTACTTTATTCGTGCTACTGGCAGTGTATTATTTGTTTTTGGAAAAAGAAAAAATACACGTTTTCAATAGGTTTTACTTGTTGTTCAGTCTTGTTTTTTCAATTGTAATTCCATTTATAACTATTGAAGTGATTCAGGAAATAGCGCAACCTACAGTCAATGCGGGAAATATCCAAATACTGCAAGGAAGCGCTGTAATCATGGAGGAAACTAACTATCTGGCAATAGGATTATGGAGTTTGTATGCTGTAGTAACACTCGTTTTGGCGGTACGTTTTTTCAGTAATATCATCAAGATTTCGTCTAAAATGAAGTCGAATACAGCAATTGATTACAAAAATGCTAAATTGATTTTGGTTCCCGAAAAAACGTTGCCGCATACTTTCCTGAATGCAATTTTCATTAACGAAGCGGAATACAACAACCGTGAAATTGAAGCTGAATTGTACACACACGAACTTACGCATGTAACCCAAAAACACACTTTGGATATTTTATTCATCGAACTATTGAAAACCGTTTTTTGGTTCAACCCTATTTTTATTTTTTACAAAAAAGCCATACAACTCAACCACGAATTTCTTGCCGATGAGAAAGTAGTGACCTCCTATAACAATGTTCCGTTCTACCAATCTTTATTACTATCGAAAGCGAACGAGAACAAAACTTTTTACTTGGCCAGTAATTTGAATTATTTAATAACTAAAAAACGATTACTTATGATGACAAAAACCACATCAAAAAACATTTCAATACTTAAGAAAATAGCAATTGCTCCAGTACTTGCAATACTATTATTTTCTTTATGTACAGAAACTGTTGCAAGAGAAAAGAAAAATACTACAGTACAAAAGCAACCAATTTTAAATAAGAAGATTGCAACTGCCAAAAGTGAATTGCAGCAAATTGAAAAGTCAGAAAAACGAAGCGACACCATCAAAAGAAAAAAACTAGAGGTAGTGAAAATTAAGAATGAAGATTTTACCAAAATTGGTAGTCTCTATTTTAATGATAAAGGCTCCATAGACATTAACGGTAATCCTGCAAATGACGGCTATATTTATATCAACAATGAGGTTCATTTTTATGTGACCAAAGGTAAAGAAAGAGAATACTACGACAGATATGGATTTAGAGTAAACAGCCAAGGAGTAAAAATAAATAATGAAACAATTACTGTTTTAGAAAAAGACTATCAGGCGGAAGCTTCAAAATTGATCGCCAGCGATGAATTTGGAGACATTTATAATACTGCAGGAATAACTACCAAACCTGATTTTCCAGGAGGAATTGGCGAATTTTATAAATTTGTGGGAACCAATTTTAATATTCCTTTAGATGCTGAAAAAAATAATGTTAAAGGAAAAGTCTACGTTACATTTATAGTTGAACTTGATGGCAGACTTACTAATATCAAAATCATAAGAGATATTGGATACGGAATTGGTACAGAGGTGGTTCGTGTTTTAGGTATATGTCCTAATTGGATTCCCGGTAAAATGAACGAGAAACCTGTGAGAGTAATGTACAGCTTACCAATCACAATTCAATCTGGAAAGGCGTAATTGTAAAAAAGAAATCCGCTTCAAAGTAGACTGCCCCCAAAAAGTTAGACACTATTTGGGGGTATTTTTATGGAAAGAAAAGTCAGGTATGACTATGCGTTTAAACTTGATGCGAAACTTTAATACCACTAAAACCCCACTATATCAAAACTGCTCTTGGTGGCTGTGTTTTTATTCAGTTGTCATTGTAAGTTTTTCCGCTTCCGTATTAAATTCTTCATCGATTTTATGTTGTTTCAGTTTCCATAACCAGTAAATACCACCTAAGGGAATTCCAAAAGTCCAAACTGAACCTAGAAACCCCATAAAACTAAAACTAATTCCAAAGAAAAATTGAAAATTTATAATTTTATATGAAAGTCCTTCAACAGCAGAATATGTAAAAGTTGGTGTGTTGAAAAATAATACAGCTAGATATTTTAACCATTTTTTCGATAATGTACTTTTCTTAATTTCTCGGATTACGTAAATATTGAATAATAGAACAGCTAATGGTAAAATTCCGAATAACCAAAATAGCATCATATTCGGCAAAGGAGATTTTACATCAAGAGTGTTTATGTTTATAATTTTTTTTGAATTGTCATCAAACAAAACTTGAAAAACACCAAATTCTTTTCCATTTGAAAATTCTATTAATGCAAGTGTTGTATTGGGAGGAGTATTTTCGCTTTCAACTGTAGAACGCTTCTTTTCAGATTTCATTAATGAATATTCAAAATTATGACCAAAGTTCTTTTCTACTAAACCACGGAATTCTTCCAAACCTAATTTTAAAGTGTCAATATTTGTGTTTTTACCCATTTCACTTTCCAAAGCCATTTGAGAAACACATTTGTCATAGTCCTTTTTCATTAAGGTTTCCACAAATTCTTTTGTCTTATCTTTAAATGTAAAACTATCTTTAAGAAAATTACAACTCGCAAGAAGTGAAATTGTCAAAAGCAAAATTGAAATTCTAATTTTATTCATATTTTCTGTTTTTTCTGTGTATTTTCTGTGGTAACATATCCACCAATTTTCCCGCACTACAAGCAGTTTGGGCTAAATCCAGCGTTATCTTTCGGATTTGCCAAATCTTCCAAATACAAAACCAATTTCAAATAAAGCCTAATACCCAAATTGTTTGTAGCGTGTGTTACCTGCTGTTTCATTCTCCCAATATTTTCCCTCCTCTTTGCGATTTAAAAGTTCCGTTTTTTATAAGTTCGGTTATCGCTTTTGAGACAATTACGTTAGAAAGTCCTAATTCTTTAGCGGTTCGCTTATGTTGATTTTTTTGCCAAGGCTGTTCAGGAAGTTTAAGCTTTATCTTTTCTATTAAGTGTTTGTCCAAAAGAATTGGTTTGTTGGAATTTTGATTAGATATTTTTGATACAATTATTGCTTTAATTTTACTTCTTTTAATTTCCGTTTCAACTATTGCGATATATGCCAAAATTTGCATTGCAGTTCCTGAAAGATAAAAAGTTGGTTTTTCAGGACTGTGAAAGACTTTTCTATCGAAAATATTATTAAACATATACAATGCATCTCCCGCCCAAAATTCATAATTAGATTCAAATATTGGTGTTGTTTTTTTAGAAAACTCTACTTCAATTTGACATTTTGCTTCAGGCTTTTTATTGTTTTTTTGCGTTGAAAAATTTTCTTTAGATCGATTTTTAACCTGTTCTAAAATTTCTTCAGAAAATTTTTTAAAATCTTCAAAACAGTTTTCAAGATAAAAATTCTCAACTGTTATGTTATGTCCTTGATAATTATATTTATCTCTATAAAATTGATCAGTTTTTCCTAGTCGATGAACTAAAAGATGTCTTCGTTGATGGTATTCCTCCATAACTTTGAATCCAGGGTAAATATTTGCAATATCAATTTTTAATGTTTTGTTATAATATTTTACAATTTCATTAAAACCACCGCTAGAAAGCCTCCTCAATTCTTTAGAAATAACGAGATTATAGATATCTGCTGTAGATTTTATTGAAAGCAAGTCTGACTGTTTAAATTCTAAAATAATATTTTCTTTTTTGAAAGGTTCTTTGTGAGAAATAAATATTTCACGGATTTGATCGATTAGAAAAACTTCTAAAGCAGAAACAAAACGTACAAATACAATTTCTGCTAAATTTTTTTGATTTTCACTTACTACTCCTTTAACTTTACTTTTGTAAAAAGTTGGAGGATTTACTTCTATGTCAATTTCGATTAAATCATCTTTCTTTTTTCGCCATTGATACAAAAAATAGTCAGTTTGGTCGTAAGCATATAAGCTCGACCTGTAAAAATTAATTAGTGTATTTAACTCGCTAATAAATTGTTGATGTGTTCTCATTTTTTTTTAGAAATGGCAGGTAACTTGTATATAGACGAAACAAACCTTCACATATACAACAAAATTGGGTAGATTGGCGAAGATTTGTTTCGCTTTACCTGATTTCAAATATATTAAAATTTTCTTACAATTCAGTAAAAAAAGGCGCGTCATTGGAATGCGTTGCGTGAGGGATGGCAGCGAAAATGCTTTATGTTTTTTCTTTAAAAACATAAAGATTGCAGCGAACAGCCCGACCCGAAGTTGTGAGGAGGAACGACGAAGCAATTTGCAGGGTCACGCCCATACTTTGGCTACGCTCAGCATAAATAAAGAATTTCAAAAAACAAATCCGCTTCAAGAGGAGCGGATTTATCAAACTAAAAATCTAAAAAAAACTACTAACTAAACTCTTTATCCGGATTGTATCCTAAATACGGCATGGATTGTTCCTTGAAAACAACGCCGTATTCTTCTAATTCTTTCAAAATAGGCTCATAAACTTCCTTACGAATGGGCAATTGCACTCCCGGAGTTGTGATTTTACCATTCAAGATTAATAAGGTCGCCATTGCAACGGGTAAACCCACTGTTTTTGCCATGGCTGTATAGGTTTGATCGTCACCAATACAAACCATTTTGGAATCTATTTGTTCTTTTTTGCCATTGAATTCGTATCCAAATTTGTGATACATGACAATCATATCTTTATCATCTTGCTGAAGTGTCCAACTATCCGTCAATATTTTTTCCAGAATTTGTGCCGGAGTAGCATTTTTCAAACCTACTTTCTTGTTTGGATTGAACAAATCGAGTTCCAATAATTTGTCCCACATGATATCGTCTTGGTCAATCTTGAGAATCAAACGGGTTTTAATTTCTACTGAATCCGTGGGATGATATGGCAGGAAAGAATTCACAAATTCCCTGTAACTCATGTTCTCCGAATCCTCCATAACGTAACTGTCATCCGTCATTCCTAATTGCACAAACATATTCCACGCTTTCGAGAATCCCACTCTTCGGATCGTTCCTCTGTATAACGTAAGTACATTATCTAAACCATACACACTGCGGTATTTCAACGAATCGCGATTCGAATAGCCTTCAAATCGACCATATCCTTCCACTTGCAAAAACTCGGTTCTGCGAAACAAATTACAGTACGGAATGTATTTATAAGTCCCTTCCTGAATAAACTTGGCAGCGCCACCCTGACCCGCAAGAACTACATTGCGTGGTGCCCAGGTAAATTTATAATTCCAAAGATTCGTATCGGATTCCGGAGCTACAAGTCCGCCACAAAAGGATTCGAATAAAATCATCTCACCGCCTTTTTCCTTAATCTCATCAATCACTTTCATCGCACTCATGTGGTCAATGCCTGGATCAAGTCCAATTTCATTCATGAAAATTAGATTATTTTCCTTTGCGGCAGCATCTAATTCCTGCATGGCATCACTCACATAAGAAGCGGTAACTAAGTGTTTTTTATAAATAATACAATCTTTGGCCACCTGAATATGCAAATGAGCCGGCAACATCGAGATGACAATATCAGCAATTTGCACGGCTTTTTTTCTTTGATCTTCATCAAAAATATCTAAGGCAATTGCCGTTGCATTGGGGTGATTGTTTGTCTTTTTTTGGGCTAAAGCCAAAGACAAATCACCAATAACAAGATGCAAATCCTCTTTTTCAGATTTATTTAAAAGATACTGAATCAAAGATGAAGCTGATCTTCCTGCCCCAATGATTAAAATTGTTCTCATTTTTATATATTTATAACACAAACATACAAAAATGTTGTATTTATAACAAATTGAAGTGAAATATTTTGGATAAAGAAAAAAGCATTCCTAGTATTTAACCTTAACAAAATAAAACAATAGTTGTAAATACTTTTAATTTCATTTGAGATGAAATACTTTTGCAGTAAAGACAAGCAAAATGAAAAAGAAGTTACTTTCAACAGCCGCCATTCTAGGCATGATCGCTATAATTTTGGGTGCTTTTGGAGCACATGCTCTAAAAAAAGTACTCTCTGTGGAGCAATTAGTGACTTTTGAAACCGGTGTACGCTACCAAATGTACCATGCGTTGTTTTTACTATTAATAGGGATGCTGGACAACATCACTGAAAAAGCAAAAAAAACTATCTACTATTTGGTCATTTTGGGTGTAATTTTATTCTCAGGCTCGATTTATTTATTGGCTACAAACGACCTGACATCTTTTGATTTTAAAACAATTGGATTTTTGACACCCATCGGTGGACTACTGTTAATAGTAGCTTGGGGCGTTTTACTAGTATCATCTTTAAATAAAAATTCACAAAATTAAAAGAATCAAAGGCTAACTGAAATATAATTTCTACTTTTGCAGTCTATAAAAAAGTAACTACAACAATAAATTTATGGACAATAGCACGCTTTCCTCGCAATCGATTTCGTTAAAAGAATTAGGAATTGAAAATGCCAAAATTCATTACCAGTTATCTCCTGAAGAATTACACGATATAACGGTAAGCGAAGGACAAGGAGTTGAAATTTCAAATGGAGCTTTAGCTGTTAATACCGGAGAGTACACCGGACGATCGCCACAAGACCGATATATTGTAAAAGACAGTATTAGTGAAGATCAAGTTTGGTGGGGGAAGGTAAACATCCCTTTTGAACCAGCAGCATTTGACACATTATATAATAAGGTTACTGCTTATTTATCCAATAAAGAAGTATATGTAAGAGATTCTTATGTGTGTTCTGACCCAAACTACCGATTAAATGTTAGGGTAATTACAGAAACTCCTTGGGCAAATTTATTTTGCTACAATATGTTTTTGAGACCAGAAATGGAAGAATTAGCAAACTTCGCTCCTGAATGGACTTTACTTTGTGTGCCAAGTTTTATGGCAGATCCTGCGGTAGACGGAACACGTCAAAGCAATTTTGCAATTCTTGATTTTACCAGAAAAATTGTTTTAATAGGCGGAACTGGATATACAGGTGAAATGAAAAAGGGAATTTTCTCTGCTTTGAATTTCATTTTACCCGTTTTCAAAAATACGTTACCAATGCACTGTAGTGCCAATGTTGGAAAAGATGGTGATACTGCAATTTTCTTTGGATTATCAGGAACCGGAAAAACAACTTTGTCAGCAGATCCAAACAGAAAATTAATTGGTGACGATGAACATGGCTGGACAAATGAAAACACAGTATTCAACTTTGAAGGAGGTTGTTATGCTAAAGTGATCAACCTTTCGGAAGAAAATGAACCAGACATTTTTCGAGCTATAAAAAAAGGAGCAATCCTTGAAAATGTGATCATTAATAAGGACACCAATGAAGTTGATTTTGAAGATATCTCTATCACTCAAAACACCCGAGTGAGTTATCCTATTTTTCATATTGACAACATACAGCCGGGTTCTATTGGTAAAAACCCGAAAAACATCTTTTTCTTAACGGCCGATTCATTCGGAATATTGCCTCCAATTTCGAAACTGACTCCAGGACAGGCTGCTTACCATTTTATTTCCGGTTACACAGCAAAAGTAGCGGGTACCGAAGCTGGAATTACAGAACCTCAGCCTAATTTTTCGGCTTGTTTTGGCGCACCTTTTATGCCATTACACCCAACAAAATATGCTGAAATGTTGAGTAAGAAAATGAAAGATGCCAATGTAAAAGTTTGGTTAATCAATACAGGTTGGACAGGTGGACCTTACGGAATAGGAAGCCGCATGAAATTAAAATACACGCGCGCCATGATAACCGCTGCCTTAAACGGAGAACTGGACGATGTGACTTACGAAAATCATAAGGTATTTGGAATTGCAAAACCGCAAACCTGTCCAGATGTTCCTAGCGAAATATTAAATCCTAGAAACACGTGGGAAGATCCAGAACTATACGATAAAAAAGCAATTGAATTAGCTGAAAAATTCAAAGCTAATTTTGCCAAATTTGAAGAATTTGCTAATGCTGAAATTATGGCAGGAGCTCCTTTAGCTTAAGTTAATTATAATTCAAAAACCTGTAGAGCCGTTCGTAAAGAGCGGCTCTATTTTTTTATATAAAAGGCTAAATAAAAACATATCAGCCCTATATAACAATTTTCATTTTTTGGCGTTAAATTTGCAATTATCAATCACCCGAGCTGGAATAGCAAACTGGCGAAGCAATCAAAAAATCATCAATCATGTTAAAACAATTTTTCATCCTTTGTTCTGGAGCCGATAAAGACTTACTTGAAGGCTGTTCCGAAGGCGAACAAACCAAATATGTAGGTATTGGCGCCACCGTTTTTTTTACCGCGGTCATGGCTTTTCTTGCCAGTTCGTATGCACTGTTCACCGTCTTTGACAGCATATATCCCTCAGTTGCATTTGGTATTGTTTGGAGTTTACTTATTTTCAATCTGGACCGTTTTATTGTTTCCACCATTCGTAAAAGAGATAAAACAGGAAGTGAATTCCTGCAGGCAACTCCCCGAATTATTTTAGCGGTAATTATTGCAATAGTAATTTCCAAGCCATTAGAAATTAAAATCTTCGAAAAAGAAATCAATACCGTTTTGTTGAAAGAGAAAAATGCGATGGCTTTGAATAATAAAAAAGAAGTAGCGAATTATTTCAAATCCGATTTGGATAAAAATAAAACAGAAATCGATAAACTAAAATCGGAAATCACAAACAAAGAGAAAGAAGTAAATACGCTGTATGAAACCTATATCACCGAAGCCGAAGGAACCGCTGGAACCAAAAAATTAGGTAAAGGTCCTGTTTTTAAAGAAAAAATTGCCAAACATGATTTGGCTAAACAAGAACTGGATACTTTACAAAAAACCAACTTGGCTAAAATTGCCGAAATGGAGAAAAATACCAAAACCCTGCAAACAGATTTAGACAAGAAAGTTATCGAAACCCAACCTATTATTGATGGATTTGACGGTTTAATGGCACGAATCAATGCCTTGGATAAATTACCGTGGCTGCCTTCGTTTTTTATCATGCTCTTGTTTTTAGCTATTGAAACTTCTCCTATTATTGCCAAACTTCTATCTCCAAAAGGGGAATATGATTATAAACTGGAAGATTTGGAAACAGCTTTGAAAGCAACTATCGAACAAGACAAATACCAACGTACTTTATTGGTAAAAACTAGTGCTACAATGCACGATAAAGTATACGGAGATATTGCTGACGATAAAAAACTTTATGATTTACAGCGGAAAAACGCTACTGATTTATTAGAATTACAATCCAATAATTTTGTAGAAAAGCAGAAAAGAACGCTTTAAGTCAAAGGTTAAAAGTCCTAAAGTCAAAAGGCAGTAAAAAATCTTTTGACTTTAGGACTTTCGGCTTTAAGACTAATTACATATAACTCAAAATTTCTTTTTTGAAAACGTCGTATTCGCCTTGTAAAATCAACCCATTGTCTAGTAATTTTTTATAATTCTGTAATTTTTCAAAAAGTTCATCTTGTGATAAATCACTTAACGATTTGTCTTTTGATGGTAATGCTACTTCTTGGAATTCTTGATTTTCCGCAATGAAATTGGGTTGTGAAACAGGCATTATTTCAGCAAAATTAGTCACTTCTTCCGTTTCCATTTCTTCGATAATCTCCACTTCTTCTATTGGTAAAACCGGAACTTCATCCATCATGGTTGCGTTTAACACAGAACCAACTTTCAGTATATCCAATTGTTCTTTCGCATACGTAAAAATCTTTCGCGCCTGGATTTTAGGAATATAATCTATAGAAACTTCCATATTAGTTCTGGTTGTAAAAGAAAACTCAGAACCCAGAATATTTTCTTTGACAAAAGTACCTTCAATTTCGTCCCAAGTGTAATCAATAAAATTCATTGAAAGTCCCAGGTTTTTGGGCTGACAGATGATAATTCTTTTATTCGTCATCACAATACTATCCGGCAAAACGGTAATCGCTGGCTTTTTTTGAACAGCTATATAGCCTATTTCTTCATTTTTCATCAATAAATCACTCAATTTTGAAGCGATTTTTTCAATAGCTTTTGGGTCTTGTTCTTCGTTTAAAAACTTTTTAAATTGTTTTTTCATATGATATGCTGAATTTACTTCAGTGTGTATTTTTAATTTTAATCCAAATTTATTCGCAAAAGTAATGCCTAATTTTCTAATTCCTGAATTTCGATTTGCAATTTCTTTGTTAAACTTTTGAAAACCAATTCATAGGAATGATCGATCAGTTCTTTAACAAGCGCATCCGAAACTGATTCATTTACAGCAATTGTATTCCAATGGGTTTTACTCATGTGAAATCCCGGTTGAATATCATCGTATTCAGCACGCAATTCCTCAGCGCGCTCCGGATCACATTTTAAATTAACGGATGGTTGTCCTTTCTCCCATTGACTTAAAGATGATAATGCAAACATTTTTCCACCCACTTTAAAAACTAAAGTATCTTCATCAAAAGGAAAATGTTCGGTCACTCCTTTTTTGGAAAGACAATATTCGTAATACGTTTCTAAGTTCATTTTTTGAAATTATTTGCATTCAAAATTTATACTTCATCATTTAAAATAGAATACAAAATCGGCTTACTCGGACTCGCATCATTCTCAAAAGATGCGATTTGTAAATTCAGCAAATAACTGCCGTCTTTCACTTCGTTAGACACAAAAATCATCTCGGTAATCGTGCATTCCAATCGCGCATCGTCATTTAGATTGTTGACATCGGTTACATTCCAAAATGCTTTGTGTGCCAATAATTTTCCATCATCTTTTTCTTTATCGACACTTGGCAAATCAATCAATAAATGCTGAATTCCGCTTTTGCGAATGAAACGCGCAGCCTCTTCAGAAAGATATGGCGGATTGGTATTCGAATATTTTAAAGATTTTTTTATTTTAAAATTAGGAAGTGTTCTAATGATTAAGGCTTCTTTTGGAAGACCTAATTTCAATGTCACATCGAGCGCAGTCGAAATACTTTCCAAAGTAATCACCAAATCTTCTCCTTGCAATTCCGGCACAACCGAAATCAATTCAGCCAAAAAGAAAAACTGTTTCAACGCTTGATTAATACTGTAAAATTCCCGTGTAATATGTCCCAAGCATTCGGTATGAGTCCCATGTCCGTGCGGATTGAAGAAAATATTGTTGAAGTTTGTCGAGGATTTCCCTTCCGAAACTTTGCCTATCCAATCCCCAAAAACTACGGGTTCAATGACTGGCTTGTCGATATACCAAGCAATTGGATTCTCATCAGTATTCGACAATGGAATCGAAATATCAATGGGATTTGATAGATCAATTTTAAATTCGTTGTTGATGGTTGCTATCATTTATGCTGAATTTATTTCAGCATCTCATCTGGAGATACTTTATAAGTTCAAATATAAATCTTTTAATTCAGGATTTGAAAGTTTTGCAATATTCCATTTCCAGTCTTTATGCCAATTTTTAAGTTGTTTTTCTCTTTGAAAAGCATCACTCCAATCAGCAAACTCTTCAAAATAGATTAAAATTGTAGCATTATATTTTTTTGTAAAAACTGCAGCCGTACCATTTCTATGACAATCAACTCTGTTTTTAAGATTTTTGGTTGCTCCTACATATAAAATAGTAGCGTTTTTATTAGTCAAAATATATGTAAATCCTTTTTCCATATAAAATCGGTTAAAAATTAACAGATCCTGAAACTAGTTCAGGATAAATAAGTCTGATGCAATTCCATCCGTCAAAAACTTTCCTTTTGGTGTTGGTTTCAAGATATTATTTTCAATAAAAACTAAATCATCATCAAGGAATTTCTGGACTTGCTTACTTAGATAGTCTAAATATTCGCTTCCAAATTCGGTTTTAATTCTATCCAAAGAAACGCCCCAAATCGTTCGCAAACCGGTCATAACATATTCGTTATAACGGTCCGCTGTCGAAAGGATTTCTATTTCATTGGGCAATTTGTCTTCTTGAATGGATTTTATATAAAGAGAATTATTTGACACATTCCAACTTCTCGAAATACCATCATAACTGTGCGCCGAAGGACCAATACCCATGTATTTTTTCCCTAACCAATACGCCGAATTATTTTTTGAAAAATAGTTTTCCTTACCAAAATTCGATAATTCGTAATGAATAAAATCATGGCCTTCGAGCTTTTCGACCAAAATAGCAAAATGCTCTTGGGCGACTTCATCCTTAGGCGCCGCAATTTTTCCTGTTTGAATCAGTTTATTCAAAGCCGTTTTAGGCTCTACCGTCAAGGCATAACTCGAAATATGTGGGATACCAAAAGACAGTGCTGTTTCAATATTTTGTTTCCATTTCTCATTGCTCATTCCTGGAACTCCATATATTAAATCAAGGGAAATATTGCCGAAATACTTGGTGGTCTCTTCTAAGCATTTTTTGGCTTCCGCCGAATTATGAGCCCGGTTCATCATTTGCAAATCATCTTCAAAAAACGATTGAATCCCAATGCTTAATCGGTTGATTTTACTTTTAGATAATTCAATTATTCGTTCACTTGACAAATCATCAGGATTTGCTTCAAGAGTGATTTCGGGATTTTCAATTACAGAATAATTGTTATAAACTGCAGCAATCAAAAAATTAATTTCTTCAGAAGATAAAACACTTGGCGTTCCTCCACCAAAATAAATAGTTTCGACTCCCGAGAATTCGGGATCATTTTCAAACTCGCTTTTACGCATTTGAATTTCTTTGGCAATAGCCAAAACCATTTCTTCTTTCTTCTTCATCGAAGTTGAAAAATGGAAGTCGCAGTAATGGCACGCCTGCTTACAAAAAGGGATATGAATGTATATTCCGCTCATTTATTAGTGGTTAGTTATAAGAAAGTGGTCAGTGGTCAGATTTTTAGTGTTCAGTCCTGAGAAAGTATATATATTTTAAATAATGATCACTCCTTTTTAACTCCAAACTTTTCAGGATTCAATATCATATAATTTACAAGTTTTCCAATTTCTAAACTTTCAGAAATAAATTCCTGATAAATAGCTTCAGAAATATATTTACAAGAAACGGCAAACTCTAACCAAACTTGCGTTTCTGAATTTTCTCCATCAGAATCAGTCAACTTACTATAAAAATGTTTTGGATAAGTCCTCTTTCTATATGCTTCAGCAATAGTTGCAGGAACACTTCTTGAAGAGCGCCGAATTTGATCTGTCAATGAATAGGTTTCTTCCTTTGGGAATGATTTTGTTATTTCAAAAACCTTCATTGCTAATGCGAACGATTTTTTATAGGCTAATAAATCTTGGAATCTCATATGATACATTTTAAAAAACGAAATACTCTAACTTAATTAAAATTACTGAAAACTAACTAATCATACCTGCCCAAAGCAACTGAACACTAAAATACTGACCACTGATCACTTTTTTATTCGTTCTTCGTTTTGTTTTACAAAAGCATCCCAACCGGTATAGCTTTTCTCGCCAACCACTTTTCCAGAATTGAAAAAATGACAAACCGCTGCAGCCAATCCATCAGTTGAATCCAGATTTTTAGGTAATTCTTTCAGTCCTAAAAGTTGCTGTAGCATTTTGGCAACTTGTTCCTTGCTGGCATTTCCATTTCCGGTAATCGCCATTTTTATTTTTTTGGGTTCATATTCCGTGATTGGAATGTCTCTCGAAAGTCCCGCTGCCATAGCAACGCCTTGTGCGCGTCCCAACTTTAGCATCGATTGTACGTTTTTTCCAAAGAAAGGTGCTTCAATTGCAATTTCATCCGGATTGTGTGTATCAATCAGCTCAATTGTGCGTTCAAAAATGATTTTCAGTTTTTGATAATGATTGTCGTATTTTGACAATTGCAGTTCATTCAGTTGCAAAAACTCCATTTTTTTATTGACAATTTTTATCAATCCAAAACCCATAATCGTCGTTCCTGGGTCAATTCCTAATATGATGCGTTCGTTTGACAAAAGATTTGTTTAAAGTTTAAAGTTCGAAGTTCAAAGTTTTCGTTTCTTTGTAACAATGATTTCAATTCCACACAAAACTAAGCAATTCCTCGTACTTCTAATCAAAGTTTTGATTGTGGGCGGTGCGTTTTATTTTATTTACAATCAATTAGCCAATAACGACAAACTGGATTGGCAGAAATTCATTGTTTTATTCCAAAAAAATCAATCCATTGGCGGAATCGCGTTTATTTTGTTTTTAAGTGTTTTGAATCGGTTTTTTGAAATATTGAAATGGCAGAATTTAGTCGAATTTATCCATAAAATCTCTTTAGGAGAAGCAACTAAACAAGTTCTTGGCGCATTAACCGCGGGACTTTTCACGCCGAATGGAGTTGGCGAATATGCTGGAAAAGCATTGTTTTTTGATAAATCAAACACTAAAAAAGTGATTTTCCTGAACTTGATTTGCAACGGAATCCAAATGATATTGACTGTTATTTTTGGAATTTTCGGGTTGTTGTATTTCAATGCGCAGTACAATGTGATTACTACAAAAACGGTTGCGCTGCTTTTTGGCTTTCTAATACTCGTTTTCATAGTTTTATTTTCGGTCAAAAAAATTACCATCAAAGGGTATTCCATCGAAAAACTGCTTCACAAAATTAATGAAATCCCAAAACCCATTCATCAAAAAAATATCTTTTTGGGCATTTGTCGTTATGTTGTTTTTTCGCACCAATACTACTTTTTGTTTCTGGCTTTTGATGTTGATTTACCTTATTTTACCTTGATTGCCACCATCTCATCCGTTTATTTTTTAGCTTCCTCCTTGCCTACTTTTCAATTTTTGGACTTTGCCGTAAAAGGAAGTGTCGCCGTTTATTTCTTTGGAATTTTGGGCGTTAACGAATGGATTGTTATTTTCATTTCGACTTTAATGTGGTTTTTGAATGTGGTTTTACCGGTGATAATTGGCACCTATTATGTTTTGAATTTTAAAGTCCTCTCCCCTCCCGAAGCTTCGGGACTATCCAAAGAAGAGGGAGACGAAACTTTATAAAATAATTATGATTACAATTGTTTTACTAATAATAATCCTCCTTTATTGCCTGGCGATAATTGTACTGATTTATGGTTTTACCAAAGTAAATACAATTGAATATTCCGACTTGAAGCCAAAAACAAAATTCTCGATTATCGTTCCTTTCCGGAATGAAGGCGAAAATCTGCCTGTTTTATTAGAAAGTTTGTCGAGGCTGAATTATCCTGTCGAATTATTCAAAGTAATTTTGGTCGATGATGATTCTAAAGAAGTGTTCAGTGTTCAGTGCTCAGTGTTCAGTGTTCGGATAATAAAGAACATTCGGGTTTCCAATTCACCAAAGAAAGATGCGATTGTAACTGCGATGCAATTTATAAATACAGACTGGATTATCACCACCGATGCCGATTGTGTAGTCAATGCAAATTGGTTATTAACCTTGGATAATTACATACAGGTGCACGATGTTGCGATGATTGCAGGCGCGGTAACGTATGATTGCGGCAATTCATTTCTGCATCATTTCCAGCAGTTGGATTTGGCGAGTTTACAGGGTGCAACCATTGGGAGTTTTGGAATTAAGAAAGGTTTCATGTGCAATGGCGCTAATTTTGCTTACACGAGATCCTTTTTTAAAGAGCTCAATGGTTTTGAAGGAAACGATGGAATCGCCAGTGGCGACGATGTTTTCCTTTTGCAAAAAGCAATTGCAAAATCCCCTGAAAAAGTTCATTATTTGAAATCTGAAAATAATATTGTTATCACAAAACCATTGGATAATTGGAAATCCTTGTTTTATCAAAGAGTGCGTTGGGCGTCGAAAACGAGTTCATATCAAAGCGGTTTTGGCAAAGGATTGGGGCTGTTAGTATTTGGAGGGAATTTGAGTTTGGTTATAGGTTTTGGGTGCTGTGTGTTTGGCGTTATTCCGATTCAAAATATAGTTTTACTGTTTTTTTTTAAGTTCATTGTAGATACCATTTTAATATACAATACCACTCAATTTTTAACCAAAACCAAAATACAGTATTTGATTTTTAGCAGTTTTTTGTATCCTTTTTTCAGTGCAAGTGTGGCTTTGTATTCGTTGTTTGGAAAATACGAATGGAAAGGCAGAAGATTCTAATTTGCACTTAAACCCTAGCCCAGATGGAAACGGCATCCTTTTTCTTTTTTCTTTAAAAAGGAAAAGATACAGTGTACAGCTGGAAATAGCTCCTAAAAAACTATTCGACTTTTAGAATTACCGGAAGAATAAATTGTGTTTTTACTGGGATTCCGCGTTTGATGGCCGGATTTATTTTTGGAAAATCAATTAAACGGGCTTTCAGAATACTGTCAATTTTTATCGTGTCATAAGCCACCGAATCTTTGGGAAATTGCGGCTCAAATTGCAGGGTTGCATTTGGGAAAACAGTAACTTTAACCTCAATCGTATCGAGTTCAGGATAGAGGACCGACAACGTATCAACGCTCAATTTCTGCTGAATGAGCTGCGTTAAAACTTCAAAAAAACATTGTTGGCGTTGTTTCTTATCATCTATTTTTTCACAATCTACTACCGAAGGGTATTCATCGACTTCTTTCCAGTTGATGGATTTTAATTCCTTTTGCAACAATTCCTTTTCCGAAGGAATTTGTTTGTCAAAGTATTGACAGGAATTGAACGTTAGAAATACTAAAAAGAGGAAATACTGCTTCAAGGCTTTATTTTTGAATGGAACTAATATTTTATAAAAATACAATTATTTTTTCTGAGAGGCTTTGTAAACCAAATAATCTTCATAGGTTTCGGCGAACCATTTCTTTTTGTTGGCAGCAGCTATTTCTTTCTCAGCCGGATACAAAGCCGCCAATCGATCTGAAAAAGCTGCAATCTTAATCGTATACTTATAATATTCCTCCTTTGTCAATATTAGACCAGGGTTGGATTTTTTATCAAAATACTCAAAGAATAGTGCATCAAACTCTTTCAAGGAAAAATTCAATACTTTTATCTTGTTTTCTTTGTAAATGGTCTCTTTCAAAAGCAGATCATTACCACTTTCCTTTGTCTCCTGAGCGTATACCGAGCTAAAAGAAACAGTAAAGAAGAGCGTTACTGAAAATAAGTGTATTAATTTAGTCCTATTCATCAGCTAAATACGTTTTGCTTTTATGTTTTCAAAATTACTAAAAATAAATTTATGGATATCTTACTTTTAATTCTTGGTTTCGCATGCATTATTACAGGTTTATTAGGCAGTTTTTTACCGGTTTTACCCGGTCCAAGTGTAAGTTGGATTGGATTAGCACTACTTTATCTCACAAAAGCGGTTCCGGCTAATTATTGGATCTTAGGAATTGCTTTACTGATTACTGTTGTTATATCCGTTCTGGATTACGTGATTCCGGCTAAAGGAACCAAGAGATTTGGCGGAAGCTCGTATGGCATTTGGGGGACAAACATCGGATTGGTTATCGGGATTGTTGCTCCAATACCTTTTGGCTTCCTTATAGGGCCGTTTGTAGGTGCGCTGATAGGTGAACTTATTTATGACTTTAAAGACCACAACAGAGCTTTGAAAGCAGCCGCAGGTTCCTTTGTGGGGTTTCTGGCTTCCAGTTTCATGAAGTTTGTGATTTGTGTAATGTATTTGGGATTGTTTATCTGGATTGTATGGCAATACAAATCCGAGTTGTTTTAATTTATAAAATACCTTAAAATTAAAAAAGCTATCCACAAAAGTGGAAAGCTTTTCATTGGTCTAACTACTAAACCCGCTACGAGTTACAAATTCGTAGCAAACAACACAACTAACGTTAAAAACCTTATGGGGCAAAAAAGCCTTTCTGTTACGAAAGGCTTTCCCCAATATTGCGGTCTGGACGGGACTCGAACCCGCGACCCCATGCGTGACAGGCATGTATTCTAACCAACTGAACTACCAAACCTCTGCGTTATTGCGGTGGCAAAGATACAATAGATTTCCGTTTACGCAAGCGTTTTTTGAAAAAAAAATTGATAAAATTTCACCTTATTATCCAAAGTTTTGTTTCTCAACTAAGTAGGTCATTAATATTTTTTCGAAACTTTCATCTACACTCACCGGAATGTACTTAATTCGGTTTTGAGAACATGTTAAAGCCAACTTCTCAAAGTAACTTTCTACCTGTTTTTCGTATTCTTCTTTCACATTATCGGCAAAAATCGCTACTTCTTCTCCTGTTTCGACATCAATAAACTTCCTTGGAGCATTATCAAAGTCAAAATTTAGCTCTGTTTTGTTATCGACAACATGAAATAAAACCACTTTATGCTTATTGTGTTTCAAATGTTGCAACGCATTAAACAGCGCTTCCTCATTGCCCGATTGGAACATATCAGTAAATAATATAATCATAGAGCGGCGGTGAATTTTCTCCGCTATTTGATGCAAGAATGTAATGGTATCAGTGCTTTTCTTAACCTCGGTTTTCTCTAAAAGTCCTTCCAGCGCGTTCAAAATCATTCTATGATGGCGATCACTGCCTTTTTCAGGCGCGTAATACTCATATGCATCTGAAAACACACTTAATCCAACAGCGTCACGCTGCTTCTTCAACAGATTCATTAAAACCGCCGAAGCCAAAACCGAAAATCCAATCTTGTTCTCAAAGAAGTTCTGACTGTCTTTTAATTTTGGATAATGCATCGATGACGAATTATCAATAATGATATGACATCTTAAATTTGTCTCCTCTTCAAATCGCTTAGTGTACAAGCGATCGGTTTTAGCGAACAATTTCCAATCAATATGTTTGGTACTTTCGCCTACATTGTAAACTTTATGTTCCGCAAATTCTGCCGAAAAGCCATGAAACGGACTTTTATGCATGCCTGAAATAAAACCCTCCACAACCTGATTTGCCAGCAACTCCAGATGTTGAAAACTAGAAATTTTCTCTATTTGCGATTCGATCTTCATATTCCAAATATATTAAAAGATTTAACGATTTAAAAATTAAACCATTACAGAAACAAAAGTAAATCAAGAAGCTGAAATAAATTCGGCCTGAACAAAAAAAAAGGCTTGACTTTCGCCAAACCTTCTCTCTGAATCCTTATGGATTCTATATAAATCGTAATCTACAGATTACAACAAAGCGTCTAAACTATCAGCGTAAGTTTGTTTCGGAGCAACTCCTACTTGCTTTCCTACTACTTCACCCTTATGAAAAACCAAGACTGTTGGGATATTTCTAACTCCGTATTTAGCAGCAAATTCCTGGTTTGCATCGACATCGACTTTTCCTATAACAACTTTTCCTTCATACTCGTTGCTCAATTCATCAATGATTGGACCTACCATTCTACAAGGTCCACACCATGCTGCCCAAAAATCCACCATTACCGGTTTGTCTGATTTCAAAACTACTTCTTCAAAAGTAGCATCTGTTATTGCTAATGCCATAATATTTTTTTTTAAAGTTTATCGTTTGAATATTTTGATGTTTCAAACTAGTTTACAAATTTAGAAATTAAAAACAAATCAAACACTATTCCCAAATTAGTTTTGACTATGAATGTATTACCAATCATTATTTAGACACATTTTTTTTTACATTTAGCTAAACTTGCAACCCTTTTAACACGCAGTCTCTATCAGGACTGTACTTGACGCTCTTAATTCAATTTAAATTTAATTTGCATCTTCTCTAATTCTACCAACAATTCATTCGAAATCTTAATTTTCAGTTTTCTACTTGGCATTGTTAGTTTTGTAACCACTTTTATTTCTTCGATTTCCTCTATTTTTGCCACAGTATTTATTTCCGAAATTTGTAATAATTCTGTTTCTGAGTCTTCATTTTCATCAACAAAAACATCTTCATCTTTTTCTAGTATCTCTGGAACCACCTCAACTAGTCGTTTGGTTTTCTCCAATTCCATAATTTCAAAAGACACTGAGTTATCACCTTTATTTTCTTGAAAAAGGTGACTTAATTTATGGATGAAATCCGTTTGCAAATCTTTAATATTCAAATATAAAATCAGTTTTTTAGCAAATGTCGACAGTACATCCTGCAATTGTTTCACTTCTGTAAACTGCATTCTTGGTTCACTTTTTTTACCGGTGTCCTGATTGACCCAACCTTCCTTTATTACTATTTTTATAAATACAAATTGATTGTTATATAAAAAATGATAGAATTTTAAATATTCCTCACCAAAAATCTTGAACTCAAAACTCTCATCAAATCCTTCTAAAGTAAAAATCGCCCAATCTTTTCCATTCTTTGCCGTTCTGCGCTGAAAATTGCTTACAATCCCTGCAAATGTCAAGCTTTTGCCCAAATACATTTCCATATTTCTGAGCGCTTCCAGCTTCGCATTACAAAAATATTTCATTTCAAATCTAAAATCGTCCAGCGGATGACCCGAAATATAAATTCCAACAACCT
The DNA here is from genome assembly GCF_004349085.1 of Flavobacterium caseinilyticum. Lineage (GTDB taxonomy): Bacteria > Bacteroidota > Bacteroidia > Flavobacteriales > Flavobacteriaceae > Flavobacterium > Flavobacterium caseinilyticum. Next base: position 195,925 of record NZ_SMFM01000003.1, read on the forward strand.
CTTTTTCCCTTGATAATTTTTCCATCGTACTCCAGTCCTCGCAAGGCGGCACAATCGGTTCAGCGATTTGCACTTCGCTGGCATCACCAAACAAACTTACTTGTGATGAGTTTTCGTTCTCCTGAAATTTTGACCCATACCGAATCGCTTTTTCATAAAACGTGATTCCGTCGCCATCATCATGAAAATATTGCGCTCGTGTTGTTCCTAAAAATGAATCGAAACCTCCAGCCAAAACCAGATTCTCTAATGCTTTTTTATTCGCCGCACGCAAATCAATACGCTTGGTTAAATCAAAAATCGATTTATATCTTCCGTCTTTTCTATTCTCCACAATTGTTGCCACAGCTCCAGAACCCACACCTTTTACAGCTCCCATTCCAAAACGCACCGCATAATCATCGTTAACGGTGAATTTATAAAAAGACTCGTTTACATCAGGTCCTAAAACTTGTAATCCCATTCGTTTGCATTCCTCCATGAAAAACGAAACCTGCTTAATATCACTCATGTTATTGGACAATACTGCAGCCATATATTCAGCTGGATAATTGGCTTTTAAATAAGCGGTTTGGTATGCAATCCAAGCGTAACAAGTCGAGTGTGATTTATTAAAGGCGTATTCCGCAAAGGCTTCCCAGTCTTTCCAGATTTTCTCCAACTTATCTTCGGGATGCCCTTTGGCTGCAGCCTGACTGATAAATTTAGGTTTCATTTTATCTAAAACATCCTTTTGTTTTTTTCCCATCGCTTTACGCAAAACATCGGCATCACCTTTGGAGAAATCCGCCAGTTTTTGGGATAAAAGCATTACTTGTTCTTGGTAAACGGTAATTCCGTAAGTATCTTTCAGTAATTCTTCACAGGCATCAAGGTCATAAATAATTTCCTCTTCACCGTTTTTTCGCTTAACGAAACTCGGAATGTAAGCAATCGGCCCCGGACGATACAACGCATTCATCGCAATCAAATCGGGAAAAACCGTTGGTTTCAACTCCTTCATGTATTTCTGCATTCCGGCACTTTCATACTGAAAAATTCCCACCGTTTCTCCACGTTGAAAAAGCTCGTATGTCTTTAAATCATCAATTGGAAATGTGTCTGGATCGAGATCAATATTACTTCTGTATTTTACTAATTTGACCGTATCTTTTATCAAAGTCAGGGTTTTCAAACCCAAAAAATCCATCTTTAATAAACCGGCACTTTCCACCACTGAGTTGTCAAATTGGGTTACATACAAATCAGAATCTTTCGCGGTAGCCACAGGAACAAAATTCGTAATATCGCTGGGCGTAATAATCACTCCACACGCGTGAATACCTGTATTCCTTAAGTTTCCTTCTAAAACTTTAGCTTGCTGAATGGTTTCTCCACCCAAATCGTCTTCATTAGCAAGACCTATTAATTCTTTTATTTTATCGTATTCTTCCGGACGAACCGCCTTTTTAATGACATCTTCTTTTTCATTTAAAAAACGAGCCAAATTCCATTTGGAAGGCATCATTCCCGGAATCAATTTTGCAATTTTATCGGCTTCAAATAACGGCAAATCCAACACACGAGCGGTATCTCGAATCGCTGATTTCGTGGCCATTTTACCATAGGTGATAATTTGCGCCACTTGTTTTGATCCGTATTTCCTGATCACATAATCCATCACACTGCTTCGTCCTTCATCATCAAAATCAATATCAATATCGGGTAATGACACACGATCCGGATTCAGGAAACGCTCAAAAAGCAGGTTGTACATCAACGGGTCAATGTTGGTAATTTTCAAACAATACGCCACCACCGAACCCGCAGCAGATCCCCTTCCTGGCCCTACAGAAACTCCCATGCTTCTCGCTTCGGCAATTAAATCCTGTACAATCAGGAAATATCCCGGATACCCAGAATTGGAAATGGTTAACAATTCAAAATCCAATCGTTCCTGGATTTCTTCAGTAATTACGGGATATCGTCTTCTTGCTCCTTCAAAAGTAAGATGCCTCAAATACGCATTTTCTCCTCGTACTCCACCATCGACTACATCTTCCGGATTATTGAATTCAACCGGGATTTCAAATTTTGGGAGCAAAACCTCCCGTGCCAAATCGAAAATTTCAATCTTGTCCACAATCTCCGAAATATTGGAAATCGCTTCCGGCAAATTTGCGAAAAGCTGTTTCATTTCGTCTCCCGACTTGAAATAGTATTCCTGATTAGGCAATCCGTAACGATAGCCGCGACCACGGCCTATTGGTGTTGTCTGCTTTTCGCCATCACGCACACAAAGCAAAATATCGTGTGCATTCGAATTTTCCTTGTCTATATAAAAGGTATTGTTTGTCGCAATAATTTTGACCTCATGCTTTCTGGCCAATGAAATTAAAGACGCATTCACCCGATTTTCATCTTCCTGATTGTGACGCATCACCTCAATGTAAAAATCTTCCTTGAATTCGTTTTTCCACCAAATCAAAGCTTCTTCGGCTTGGTTTTCACCAATATTCAAAATCTTATTTGGGATTTCACCATACAAATTTCCAGACAAAACAATAATATCTTCTTTGAATTGCTGAATAACTTTTCGGTCGATTCTTGGCACATAATAAAATCCTTCCGTGTAAGCGATGGAAGACATTTTAGCCAAATTATGATAGCCTTTTTTGGTCTTCGCCAAAAGGACTATTTGGTACCCATTGTCCTTAACTTTTTTGTTTGTGTGGTCTTCACATACGAAAAATTCGCAACCCACAATTGGCTTCATCGGTACTTCGGTAGGTTCCTCGCCATTTTCTATTGCCGCTTTATTTTTGGCTTCAGCCGCTTTATTATGGTATAAAATATCACGGACAAAATGAAAAGCACCCATCAAATTCGCATGATCCGTCATGGCAACCGCAGGCATTTTTTGTTGTGCCGCCGCTTTTACCAATGCCGCAATACTAATCGTCGATTGCAACACCGAGAACTGCGTATGATTGTGCAAATGAACGAACTGCGTATCAACAAGCACCTTTTTATTCTCAGAAAGTTCTGCTCTGGAAACCGCAGGAGCTTGTTTTTCGCCAAACTGCTGGCGAATTTTATCCGAAGCTTCCTTCAGATTAATATGTTTTAAACCAATGAGCTTAATCTCACTTGGATTCTTACTTTGAAAGTCCTGAAAATAACTGGCTGGAACATCGAGTTCCTCTTTTGTAAAAACATCACGACGAATTAACTCCAAAAAACAACGCGTGGTTGCCTCCACATCGGCAGTAGCGTTGTGTGCTTCGCCAAAAGGTTTATTAAAAAGATATGAGTGTAATTCCGTTAACGTAGGCAATTTAAATTTTCCTCCTCGACCTCCCGGTAATTTCAGTAAAGAAGCGGTAACTTCAGTACAGGTATCTAAAATAGGCATGGAACTCATTTGGCTTTCAACACCCATTCTATAAAATTCGCTACCCATAATATTGATGTCAAAACCTAAATTCTGACCCACAATGAATTTAGCTTTGCCTAAAGCGATATTGAATTTCTCTAAAACTTCCGCCAACGAAATACCATCGGCTTCCGCCAATTCAGTCGAAATACCGTGAATTCGTTCCGCGTCATACGGAATATTAAAACCTTCGGGCTTGACCAAATAGTCTTGATGCTCGATGAGTTTTCCCATATCATCGTGCAACTGCCAAGCGATTTGAATACAACGCGGCCAGTTATCCGTATCTGAAATGGGTGCACCCCAACGCTTTGGTAATCCTGTAGTTTCGGTATCGAATATTAAGTACATAAATCCCCTCCCCAGCCCTCCCCGCAGGGAAGGGTGCCTAAACCCATAGATTCAGACTGTGTATTTAACTGGTTTTAAACACTTTAAAATTAATAATTGTAGCAAAAAATGAATTTCAAATTTATGCTTTTTTTAGCTAAAAAAGGAACTGTGGTAATCAAATAATAGAAGAAAAATTTATACTCTTTTTATAACGCATTCTCTTATATTTCCCATTTCCGAATTCACACAATCATCTTCAAATTGCTAAACTAAAAATACAAATTTACCAGTTATCTTTTTTTTGGATGTCGTAGTATTTAATCAAAGTAAATTAAATTCTATGACTCAAAATAATTCTAAAAAGTCTAAATTAAAAGACTAAATAAGTACTCTTTAAAAGAGCAATTTCTGTTTATAACATTGACAATTATTTAATAATTAATGCGATTTCTTTATTTGTAATAAACAAAATTGATTTTTTACACAAAAAATTAATGAATTAATAGTTTTAAAGAAAGCTCTTAAACTATAAAAAAAGAGGATTAAAAACGAAACAAAACCAAATTAAAATTAGACAATTAAGCTGTCAATACTTAATCGGAAACCGTAAACTGTTTAAATCGTACTTTGGGTATCGTATATAATCAAATATTCAAAAATATAGATTTGATTCTTTTTTTAGTTTTGCTTTCATTGTTATCATCTTAGTCAACTTGGCTATAAAAAAATACATTAAAAATATATTAAAATGAGTACTACATTATTTGACAAAGTATGGGATTCGCACGTGGTGCGTAAAATTGAAGATGGACCAGACGTGTTTTTTATTGACCGTCATTTCATCCATGAAGTTACTAGTCCTGTAGCTTTTTTAGGTTTAAAAGAAAGAGGAATTTCAGTATTATATCCAGAGCGTACTTTTGCTACTGCCGATCACAACACGCCAACTATAAATCAACATTTACCGGTTCAAGATGCATTATCTGCTAACCAGCTAAAAGCTTTGGAAGATAACGCCGCAGAATATGGTATTTCTCACTGGGGATTAGGTCATAAAAAAAATGGAATTGTACACGTGGTAGGTCCTGAAAACGGAATCACTTTACCCGGTGCCACTATTGTTTGTGGAGATTCTCATACTTCTACGCATGGTGCTTTTGGTGCTATTGCTTTTGGTATCGGAACTTCGGAGGTTGAAATGGTTATGGCTACACAATGTATTATGCAGCCAAAACCAAAGAAAATGCGTATCACCGTAAATGGTAAATTAAGCAAAGGTGTGGGTCCAAAAGACGTTGCACTTTATATTATTTCTCAATTGACTACTTCTGGAGGTACCGGTTATTTTGCAGAATATGCTGGAAATGTTTTTGAAGATATGTCGATGGAAGGTCGTATGACTGTTTGCAACTTGAGTATCGAAATGGGTGCTCGTGGTGGTATGATTGCTCCTGACCAAAAAACATTTGATTTCTTAGAAGGAAGATTATACACTCCAAAAGGCGAAGCCTGGACAAAAGCAGTTGAATATTGGAAAACACTTAAAACAGATGCTGATGCTGTTTTTGATGCAGAATTAAACATTGACGCTGCAGATATTGAACCAATGATTACTTATGGTACGAATCCAGGAATGGGAATTGGTATCTCAAAAAACATCCCGAATGCCAACCAAGTGGAAGGTGGCGAGGAAACCTACAAAAAGTCTTTGGCTTACATGGGCTTTGAAGAAAATGACGTAATGATTGGCAAACCAATTGATTTTGTTTTCTTGGGAAGTTGTACTAATGGTAGAATCGAAGATTTCAGAGCTTTTACAGAAATTGTAAAAGGGCGACAAAAAGCAGATAATGTTACGGCTTGGTTAGTTCCGGGATCTCACGTTGTAGAAGCACAAATAAAAGAAGAAGGGCTTTTGGATATTCTTACCAAAGCTGGTTTTGTTTTGCGTCAGCCGGGTTGTTCCGCTTGTTTAGCAATGAACGATGATAAAGTTCCTGCAGGAAAATATGCAGTAAGTACATCCAACAGAAACTTCGAAGGTCGTCAAGGTCCTGGTTCAAGAACATTATTGGCAAGTCCAATTATGGCCGCTGCTGCTGCAGTTACAGGAGTATTGACAGACCCTAGAGATTTGTTTTAAAAGATTTCAGATTGAAGATTAACGATTTCTGAATTCAGATTTCGCTAGTCCACAAATAACAGATCTCTTTAACATCATTCATATTAGAATAGACAATTTACATTACACAAAATAATATTAACGTTTATGATTATATTTTCCTCCCGGTAAATCAAAAATCATAAATCGTTAATCAAAAATCATAAATCACAATGGCATACGATAAATTTAACATCCTAACCAGTAGTGCAGTACCACTACCAATAGAAAATGTGGATACCGATCAAATAATCCCTGCACGTTTCTTAAAAGCAACCGAACGTGTTGGTTTTGGAGACAATCTTTTCCGTGACTGGAGATACAACGGAGATGGCACTCCAAAAGCAGACTTCGTTTTGAATGACGCAACTTACAGTGGAAAAATATTAGTTGGCGGAAAAAACTTTGGTTCGGGTTCGTCAAGAGAACACGCAGCTTGGGCAGTTTATGATTATGGCTTTCGCGCTGTTGTTTCTAGTTTCTTTGCTGATATCTTTAAAGGAAACTGCTTAAACATTGGTGTTTTACCAGTACAAGTGAGTCCAGAATTCGCCGACACAATTTTCAAGGCTATAGAAGCGGATCCAAAAACAGAATTGGAAATCAATCTTCCGGAACAAACTATTACTTTATTAGCAACTGGTCAAAAAGAATCTTTTGATATTTCTGGTTATAAAAAAGACAATATGGTCAACGGTTTCGATGATATTGATTATTTGCAAAACATCAAAGAAGAGATTGTTGGATTTGCTGACAAACTTCCTTACTAAAAAAACAATAATACAACTTCAAATTACTGAAGAAAAACAGCTTTTAGCATCAAATTTATAATGGAAAAAAGAAAAATTGAAATAATGGATACGACACTCCGTGATGGTGAACAAACCTCGGGAGTATCATTTTCTGCTGCAGAAAAACTAACCATTGCGCAATTATTGCTGGAAGAATTAAATATTGACAGAATCGAAATTGCTTCTGCACGCGTGAGCGAAGGGGAATTTCACGGTGTGAAAGGAATAATGAATTGGGCTAACGAAAAAAATTACTCCAATAGAATTGAAGTTTTAACCTTTGTCGATGGCGGACTTTCCATAGATTGGATGAAAAAAACTGGTGCAAAGGTTCAGAATTTATTGACCAAAGGATCTTTGAATCATTTGACCCATCAGTTAAAAAAAACACCTGAACAACATTTTTGCGAAATTGCTCAAGCCATAACTTTGGCTCAGGAAAATAATATTGAAACAAATGTATATTTAGAAGATTGGAGTAACGGAATGCGCAATTCCCCTGAATATGTGTTTCAGTATCTAGATTTTTTGACCAAACAACCTATAAAAAGAGTTTTGTTACCGGATACTTTAGGCGTTTTGATTCCTTCTGAAACTTTTGAATTTATTTCGAAAATAATAGTAAGATACCCAAACACCCATTTTGATTTTCATGCACACAACGACTATGATTTAAGTATCGCTAATGTAATGGAAGCCGTTAAAGCTGGTATTCATGGACTTCATGTAACCGTAAACGGAATGGGAGAACGGGCTGGAAATGCGCCACTTGAAAGTACTGTTGCTGTAATCAATGACTTTTTTCCACAAATAGAAATCGGTGTAAAAGAATCATCATTATATTCCGTCAGTAAATTAGTGGAGACTTTTACCGGTTATAGAATTCCGGCAAACAAACCTATCGTTGGTGACAATGTATTTACCCAAACTGCCGGTATTCACGCTGATGGTGACAATAAAAACAACTTATATTTTAATGATTTACTTCCGGAACGTTTTGGAAGAAAAAGAAAGTATGCTCTTGGAAAAACATCAGGAAAAGCCAACATCGAAAAAAATCTTCAGGAATTAGGATTAAAATTAAATCCAGAAGATTTAAAATTAGTTACCCAAAGAATTATCGAATTAGGGGATAAAAAAGAAATGGTTACTAAAGAAGATTTGCCTTATATTATCTCTGATGTTTTGGATAGCCAAACCTATCAGGAAAAAGTCGTTGTCGAGTCCTACATACTGTCTCACGCTAAAGGATTGCGCCCATCCACCACTTTATCTTTAAAAATAGATGGTGAAATCATTGAAGAACATGCGCAAGGCGACGGGCAATTCGATGCTTTTATGAACGCTTTAGCGAAAATATACAAAAGCAAAAATCTAGAACTGCCTAAGCTAATCGATTATGCCGTGCGAATTCCTCCAGGAAGTAGTTCAGATGCGTTGTGTGAAACCATAATAACTTGGACAAATAATGAAAAAGAATTCAAAACCAGGGGACTGGATTCAGACCAAACGGTTGCCGCAATTATAGCAACTCAGAAAATGTTGAATTTCACTTAAGCTGCTTATTTATAAATCTAGTAGGCAAGATGCCATTAAAATTAGTCGAACGCAGGCCAGAGAAAGCTGAAAGTAAAAAAATATTTTTATCCCAAGTTTTTTCATTACGATTGAAAGCAATCGGAATGGCAAAATTAACGCATCTCCGACAGTAAAATATTTTAACAAATAAAAAAGGTGTCAATAAATTGACACCTTTTTTTATAGTTGTAGAGAAAAATATTAATATCCACCTCTGTTTCCACCACCACGGTTTTCTCCACCACGGCTGTTTCCACCACCATAACCACCGCGTGAATCTCCACCACGACTGTTATTGTTAAAACTTCTTCTTTCGCCTTCTGGTTTTGGCTCAGATTTGTTTACTACAATTGCACGTCCTTGAACAGTAGCACCATTCAATTCGTCAATAGCTTTTTGAGCTTCGTCATCATTTGGCATCTCAACAAAACCAAATCCTTTACTTCTTCCAGTGAATTTATCAGTAATAATTTTAACTGAATCAACTGCTCCGTAAGCCTCGAAAGACTCTCTTAAATCTGCTTCCTCAATACTGAATGGAAGACTTCCAACAAAAATATTCATATGTACTTATTTAAATAATAAAACAAATGTACTTATTTTTTTTTCTAATCTACTATATATTAGCTTATTTATGTTTTTTATTTTAAAATCAAAATAAAAAAGAGTATTGCAAAGAGTCTAAATGAAGTCTTTACAAATTTAATTTATATTATTTCTATGGAACATTTGAATTTACTGGAACTTTATAAAAAACACCGTTCTGAAAATTTAGAATAGGACCCGCTAATGAATTGTTATTGGTGTTCTTCGCATTAAATCGAAATGTCCCTGTTACGGTTTTGTTTATATCATCATATTCTGTTATGATAATTTGCCCATCCCCAATTCCATTCCCCGTAGAAAAAGTAGTGATGGCGCCTGCTGCATCAGTGACAACGTAAACCGCTTTTTTGGACTCACTGGTACCTAGTACATAGCCTTGAGCTTTAGTCGAAGTAACCTTTAAAGATAAAATTTCATTCCTTGTGTAGGCTTCAATCACTAATGAGCCATCTGGAGCTAACGTTGCTTTAGACTGAACAGCTCTCCAAAACACATTTTCTTTCATTCCTTGGATCGAAGGATTGTTAAAAGTAACATCCTCCTGACAAGAAACTAAAATAAAAATCACGGCAATAAAAAGAAAATATTTTTTCATACTACAAATCTTTTACAACAACCAAAAGTACGCTAATATCCCTGAAAAATATGAATGAATCCAAAAAAAACACAATTAATGCCTCCTACGGCTATTATCGAATATCAAAATACATACTGAATTAGCAATTATCAATAAAAGATGTATCTTTGCATCCTTAATTAATCGAGGTCGAGTACCTCAAAATTTAATCATAAGATTATGTCAGTAAAAATTAGATTACAAAGACACGGTAAAAAAGGAAAACCTTTTTACTGGGTTGTAGCTGCAGATGCACGCTCAAAAAGAGATGGTAAATACCTAGAGAAAATTGGTACTTACAATCCAAACACAAACCCAGCAACTATCGACTTAAACCTTGATAGCGCAGTAAAATGGTTGCACAATGGTGCTCAACCAACTGATACTGCAAAAGCAATTCTTTCTTACAAAGGAGCTTTATTGAAACATCACCTTGATGGTGGTATCCGTAAAGGAGCTTTAACTCAAGAACAAGCTGATGCAAAATTAGCGGATTGGTTAGATGCAAAATCTGGAAAAGTTGATGCTAAAAAAGAAGGTTTAACTAAAGCACAAGCTGATGTTAAAGCTAAAGCTTTCAAAGCAGAACAAGATGTTAACGCTAAACGTTTAGCTGCAGCTGCTCAAGCAGAAGCTGATGCTATCGCTGCTGCAACTCCAGCTGTTGAAGAAGAAGTTGCTGAAGTTGAAGCTGAAGAAGCTCCTGCTGCAGAAGAAAATAACGAAACAACTGAAGCATAATTTTAGAAGGCGACGATGCGTAAAGAAGATTGTTTCTACTTAGGTAAAATCGCTAAAAAATTTAGTTTCAAAGGAGAAGTTCTTGCCTATTTAGACACGGACGAACCTGAGTTATACGAAAACTTGGAATCAGTGTTTGTTGAATGCAACAAACACTTGGTTCCTTTTTTTATTGAAAGCAGTTCATTGCATAAAAACGACTTTCTCCGTATTCGTTTTGAAGACATGAACACCGAAGAAGATGCCGATGCTATTATAGGCAACGCCATTTATCTTCCTTTAAAAATGTTGCCAAAACTTACTGGCAATAAATTCTACTTCCATGAAGTAATTGGTTTTGAAGTGGAAGACAAACGCCTTGGTGTTGTCGGGAAAATTCAATCCATAAATGATACTACTGCCCAGCCTCTTTTTGAAGTTTTAAACGGTGATGTTGAAATTCTTATTCCAATGATTGACCATTTCCTTGTAAAAATTGACAGGGAAAACAAAAAAGTAATCATGGATTTACCAGAAGGGCTTATTGAAATGTATCTTTAAAAGATTTTTAGATTCGCTGCGCTTTTAGATTATTAGAAACGTCTGCGACTTTAGAAAAAATCTAAGTTGTCTAATATTCTAAAAAATCTAAGTTGTCTAAATTCCAATTCAAACAGTTCTCTCTTGAACAAGATCGTTGTGCCATGAAAATTGGAACCGACGGTGTTTTACTTGGCGCTTGGACTCCCATTGAAAACAATCCTTTTAGCATTTTAGATATTGGAACAGGAACAGGTGTAATCGCTTTAATGCTGGCGCAAAGAAGCAAGGCAGAACAAATTGATGCTTTGGAAATCGACGAAGAAGCCTACGAGCAATCCGTAGATAATTTTGAAAACTCCCCTTGGAGTGATCGCTTATTCTGTTTTCATGCCGGTTTAGACGAATTTGTAGAAGAACCTGAAGACGAATATGATTTAATTGTTTCTAATCCTCCTTTTTATACCGATGATTACAAATCTGATAACGAGCAGCGCGATTTAGCCCGTTTTGCTGACGCGATGCCTTTTGAAGATTTGATTGAGGCTGCTGATTTATTACTTTCGGAAAACGGAATATTCGCTATAATCATTCCTTTCAAAGAAGAAGAAAATTTTTTGGCTTTAGCCAAAGAATATGAGTTGTATCCCTTAAAAATCACTCACGTAAAAGGAACTCCAACTACAGAAATCAAACGTAGTTTATTGGCTTTTAGCCGAAATGAAAGTGTGAATTTTCGAATTGATGAATTGGTTATTGAAACCGAAAGACATATTTATACTGAAGAATATATTGCGTTGACAAAAGATTTTTATTTGAAGATGTAATTCAATATCGCATCTAAAAATTAAAGCTGTGTTACTTCAAACAAATTTCCAATGACAACTAATTATTTTATTGTAAATTAGTAAACTGATTTTTAATTAAAATTGAGCTTTTAAAAACTACTTTTTCGATTGCAAAATCCTTTAATTTTCAATTATAATAGAAAAATATAACATTTGTTAATGCTTTTGTTATATTTCTTTCTGTAAATTTGCATCACTTAAAATTACCAAACCATGAAACCAGACTTATTTCAATCTCCAGATTATTATAACTTAGACGATTTACTAACGGAAGAACACAAACTAGTGCGCGAATCTGCACGAGCTTGGGTAAAAAAAGAAGTTTCCCCTATAATAGAGGAATATGCTCAAAAGGCAGAATTCCCAAAACAAATCATAAAAGGTTTGGGCGAAATAGGCGGTTTTGGTCCTTATATCCCGGAAGAATATGGCGGTGCTGGTTTAGACCAAATATCATACGGTTTAATCATGCAGGAAATTGAACGTGGAGATTCTGGTGTACGATCTACTTCATCAGTGCAATCTTCTTTAGTGATGTATCCAATTTGGAAATATGGAAATGAGGAACAACGAGTAAAATATTTACCAAAGTTAGCTACCGGCGAATACATGGGCTGTTTTGGATTAACAGAACCAAATTATGGTTCTGATCCAGGAAGCATGATTACAAATTTTAAAGATATGGGCGACCATTATTTATTGAATGGTGCAAAAATGTGGATTTCAAATGCTCCGTTTGCTGATATTGCAATCGTTTGGGCAAAAAATGAAGAAGGCAGAATTCACGGTTTAATTGTAGAACGCGGAATGGAAGGCTTTACTACTCCAGAAACCCATAACAAATGGTCTCTTCGTGCTTCTTCAACCGGAGAATTAATTTTTGATAATGTTAAAGTTCCAAAAGAAAACTTATTACCCAATAAATCTGGATTAGGAGCGCCACTTGGCTGTCTTGATTCAGCGCGTTACGGAATTGCCTGGGGCGCTATTGGTGCTGCAATGGATTGTTACGATACCGCTTTACGTTACGCAAAAGAAAGAATTCAGTTTGACAAACCGATTGCAGGAACTCAATTACAACAGAAAAAATTAGCCGAAATGATTACTGAAATCACCAAAGCACAATTATTAACTTGGCGTTTAGGAGTTTTAAGAAATGAAGGGAAAGCAACAACAGCTCAAATCTCAATGGCTAAAAGAAACAATGTAGATATGGCGATTCATATTGCCCGTGAAGCCAGACAGATGTTGGGTGGAATGGGAATTACCGGAGAATATTCGATCATGCGACACATGATGAATTTAGAATCCGTGATTACATATGAAGGAACACATGACATCCATTTGTTGATTACAGGTATGGATATTACCGGGATCCCAGCTTTTAAATAGTAGTAAACGATTATTAAAGTATTTATAAAATTGATAGTAAAAGCTTCTTGGAAACAGGAAGCTTTTTTATATTTACATAAAAAATACCACCTATGAATATTGAAACAATCAACAATAGCATTCAGCCCCAAAAAGAACTATTGTTACAACATTCTCTATACAAAAAAGTAAAAACCGTTGAGGATTTACAGTGTTTTCTTGAAAATCATGTTTATGCAGTTTGGGATTTTATGTCTTTATTGAAAGCATTACAATCTAAATTGACTTGCACTACAACTCCGTGGTTTGCCACACCAAATCCTGAGACCAGATATTTAATTAACGAAATTGTAGTTGCCGAAGAATCTGATTTAACGATCGACGGTAAGCGATCAAGTCATTATGAAATGTATATTGAAGCTATGGAAGCTTGCAATGCAAATACAGCTGGAATCAAACAATTTCTGCATGAAGTAGATTCGCTTAAAAACATATTTGTTGCGATTAAAACCAGCAATTTACACCCCAACATCAAAGCTTTTTTAGACTTTACTTTCAGAGTCATTGAAGAGGGAAAATCTCATGAAATAGCGGCTGCTTTTACTTTTGGACGAGAAGATTTAATTCCAAGTATGTTCACTGAAATCTTGAAAAATTTTCAAGCAAATTTCCCGCAAACCGATTTGAGTAAACTCATTTATTATTTTGAAAGACACATCGAATTGGATGCTGACGAACACGGACCGATGGCGATGAAAATGATCACAGAACTATGCGGAACGGATGCACAAAAATGGTCTGATGTAGAAGAAGTTTCGAAATTAGCTTTGGAAAAACGAATCGGACTTTGGGATGCTATTGAAGAAACTATTATGATGAAAGTGGAAGTAGCATAAAACCAATACTTCCAAATAAACGTAACTATTATTTAGAAATGACTCCTTCTTAATTTCAAAATAATGAAAAAACAATATCAAATAATAGTTGCGTTCTTTTTACTCCTTTTCATCGTGGGTTGCAGTACTGAAAATCCAATTTCTGAAATAAATCCTACACCAATAGTCACAAATCCTACAACTGTACCCAATCCAGTATCCATAACCGTTACTCAAACACAAAATCAAACCTTTAGTTATTTAGCTCTTGGAGACAGTTATACCATTGGACAAAGTGTATGTGAAACTTGTAGATTTCCGGAACAACTGAAGAAAAGCCTGAGTAATTTAAATCCCAATAACGCTTATCCTTTAAGGATTATCGCGCAAACAGGCTGGACAACGAGTAATTTAATTTCGGCGATTAATTTACAAAATCCAGCGTCAGACTATGATTTGGTTACCTTACTAATTGGTGTAAACAATCAATATCAAAGCAAACCCTTTTCGTTATATGAGAAAGAATTTCCTGAATTAGTAACTAAAGCCATTGCTTTCGCAAAAGGGGATAAGACCAATGTCATTGTAGTATCTATTCCAGATTATGCTTATACGCCTTTTGGTAAAGGATCAGGAAATCAATCGAGGATTTCTATGGAGATTGATGCGTATAATGCTTTCGCCAAAAAGTATTGCATCGACAACGCAATTGAGTTTATAAATATTACTGATATCACCAGACAAGGTTTAACAAATCCTAATCTTGTAGCTCAAGACGGATTGCATCCTTCGGAATTAGCGTATTTTTTATTTGTAGAACGTATTTTGCCAAAAGCAGCTATAGCAATTCAAAAATAAAAATATCCCATTTCAAAGAAGTTATGCTATAAAACAGTTTTCATTGGTGTTTTTACATATCTTTATTTTTTTAAAATAAACAAATGTCTTCCCAAGAACGATTAACCAGAGCTTACAAAGAAGCACAAAGAATTCCTTTTGACAATCAATCAAAATTTATCCTTTTTAGCGACTGCCACCGAAGTGACAATAGCTTTGCTGATGATTTTGCGAGCAATAGAAATGTGTATTTTCATGCGATGACCCAATATTATAACGATGGATTTACCTATTGCGAATTAGGCGATGGCGATGAATTATGGGAAAATATCTTCTTTAAAACTATTTTTGAAGCGCACAAAAACGTGTATCTTCTGCTTAAAAAATTTCACGATTCCAATAGGTATCTTAAGATTTGGGGGAATCATGAAATGACTTTTCGAGATAAAGATCATGTAGAAAAAACGCTTTCAACTTACACAAACACCCAAAACGATACCCTTGCACCTTTATTTACCGGCATTAAATGTCATGAAGCTCTTGTTTTATTGCATCGGGAAACCAAACAGGAAATATTTTTGACTCATGGTCATCAAGCGGATTTTATGAACTATGTAGGCTGGAAAATCAATAGATTCATGGTGCGTATATTATGGAAACCACTTCAGATTTGGGGGATATCCGATCCTACAAGTCCTGCTAAAAATTATGTGGAACGTATAAAGATCGAACTCCGAATAAAAAAATGGATAGAGAATAACAATCGAAAAATTACCATTGTTGGCCATACACATCGTCCTAGTTTTTCGTATCCAAATGAAAAATCAACACCTTACTTTAACGACGGAAGCTGCGTACATCCCCGAAGCATTACCGGAATTGAAATAGTAAACGGAACTATAACACTTATAAAATGGTCCATTGAAACGAAGGAAAATGGAATTCTGCAAGTTGTTAGGGAAGTACTTGAAGGCCCGACAGATTTAAAGGATTATAAATAAAAAAGCGTTTGCTGAGGCAAACGCTTTCTTTATTAATTTTCCGGAGCCAACTCCAGTTCTAATCCTTCGAGGCTTTCGGTGATTGGGATTTGACAGCCCAAACGGCTGTTTGATTTTACGTAAAATGCTTCTGAAAGCATTGCTTCTTCGTCATCGCCCATTTCAGGTAATGCAACATCGTTAAGCACATAACACTGACAGGAAGCACACATAGCCATTCCGCCACAAGTTCCTTCTACAGGAAGTTCGTAGGCTTTGCATAATTCCATGATATTCATGGCCATATCTGTGGGAGCCTGCAATTCATGAACTATTCCTTCTCTATCTTTAATTTTTATTAATACATCCATAAATCAGTAATGAGTTATACATTATATGTTGTGGGTTTGCAAATTTGCGTGAGTGATAGCAGCTGGCTACCGAAGTAGCGCGGATAGCACGACCGTTTTAAGAAAAAAGGCTAATACTCGTTATGTTGAGGAGCCTTTTTTCTTAAAAGGGGCACGCCCTAATCATTTACAGGATATTTACAACAGTTTCTATTTGTGGTGCAAACTTTTTGATGGTCGTTTCCACTCCGGCTCTAAGTGTCATTTGGTTGACACTACAACTGGTGCATGCTCCCTCTAGACGTACTTTTACGTGTTTGTCATCCTCGATGGAAATCAATGTGATGTCACCTCCGTCAGAATTCAAAAAAGGTCTGATTTCTTCAAGTGCTTTTTGAACTTCTACGAATAATTCTTCTGTTGTCATTTTCTTTATTTAAATATTGAAAGATTAGAAAATTGAAAGATTAAAAATCATTTCAAACATTCTAATTTCTATTTTTTTACTGCTGAACAACCGGCCATCGTTGTAATTTTAACAGCCTCTGTTGCAGGTAAATTTTCGTTTCTGCTTACTACTTCCTGCACTACTTTTCTGGTAATTTCCTCAAAAACTGTTTGAGTAACAGAACCGGTTTGCATTGCTGCCGGACGACCGTAATCTCCTGCTTCACGGATTGATTGTACGATTGGCACTTCACCTAGAAATGGAACTTCTAAATCTTCTGCAAGATTTCTGGCTCCTTCTTTTCCAAAGATATAGTATTTATTTTCAGGTAACTCTTCCGGTGTGAAGTATGCCATGTTTTCAATAATTCCCAATACAGGAACATTTATAGCTTCAGACATGAACATCGAAACTCCTTTTTTGGCATCGGCCAAAGCTACTGCTTGTGGCGTGCTTACAATCACAACACCCGTAATTGGTAATGATTGTACGATAGAAAGGTGAATGTCCCCTGTTCCCGGAGGCAAATCGACTAACATGAAATCCAATTCACCCCAATCAGCATCAAAAATCATCTGGTTCAAAGCTTTAGAAGCCATTGGTCCTCTCCAGATTACCGCTTGACTTGGTGCCGTAAAAAACCCTATTGAAAGAATTTTTACTTCGTAGCTTTCCACGGGTTTCATTTTTGATTTCCCATCTATTGTTACAGAGATTGGTTTTTCATTTTCTACGTCAAACATAATTGGCATAGACGGTCCGTAAATATCGGCATCAAGAATCCCAACTGAAAAACCCATTTTGGCCAATGATACCGCTAAATTTGCAGTCACAGTAGATTTCCCTACTCCTCCTTTACCAGAGGCAACTCCGATAATATTTTTGATTCCTGGTATCGATTTTCCTTTGATTTCTGGCTTATCCGGAACCTCAACTTTACTGTTTATTTTGATTTTAGCATCTGCAGAGACTAATTCAAGAATTGTTTTTTTGATATCGTCCTCAGCACGTTTCTTAATGTGCATTGCTGGCGTATGCAAAACTAAATCTATTACAACTTCATCACCAAAAGTTATCACATTAGCTATTGCGCCACTCTCCACCATATTTTTTCCTTCTCCTGCTATAGTAATCGTTTCTAAAGCTTTAAGAATTTCTTTTCTGTCTAATTTCATTTTTAGTTTACTGTTTTCTATTGGCATTTTAGCGCCAGAATATTATCTTTATTTAAACTGATTTCAGATTACAAAGATACTGTGAAAAGTTCTTATTATAAAGGATTTGTATCGCATTTATTGATGTTCGAATTAGTAATTGTGATTTATAATTGTAGAATTTCAATTGCGATATTGTTTTTAAATATAATAAGGCTAGATTCCAAATTAGCGTTTTTTACAGCACTAAGCTTTCAGCAGATTACGAGCCAAAAAATCCTTTTCATTAAAAAAATGATTGACGAAGTGGCGGATATTGCGGAACCAATTAACATAGCTATAAAATTTTTGAAGAATGTTTTCCAAATAATTCTTTTACTGCTGAACTTAATTCTGCTGTAATTTACCGTTTGCACAGCATCAGCATATCACATAATAAAAAAAGAGCACTTTAAAAAAGTGCTCTTCAATTTAAACTAAAAAACGAATCTTTAATATTGTAAAAACAAATTAAAATCAATCGCAACATTATCATTAAGTGTTACAATGCCCAATAACTTTTTGGGTGATTGTAAATAAAAATCCTTGATGTTCATTTTTAAGATTCCTTTTACATTGCGCTTTTTTGAATCAAAAGTAACAGGAACTGTGTATTGTTTTTTAACTCCGGCAATTTCAACACAAATTTTAGCAGTAATCTCATTTTTATTAGTCACTAATTCTTCTAAATCAATTTCGATATGTGAATAATCGTCTGCTTTTAAGATTTTTTTAAAATCCTTGGTAATCATTTTGTGTCGGCAATCAAAGCCTTTGCTTTGTATGGAAATTTTCGCACCATCAAAAAGTATTTTTGTATTACTTCGTGTTACTGTAACTGAAATTTCATCTTCAATACAATCTGAATCATACTTACATTCAAAGGAATTGACATTTGATTTACCTTTAATGGTTACTTCACTTTTTGATGTAATCTTAACTCTGGTTTTAATGGGATTAATACTAAAACTTAAAAGGATAAAAACTAATATACTAATGCTAACTACTTTCATGGCGTTTTATAAAAAAGAAAAGCTTTCGCCTTTCTCTTTATTAATTTAATATTTAAAAACTAATAACGGCTTCAAACATTATCCCGTTGAAGTTTCCTCCAAATAAATCATTTGGATTTCCATTGGTAAATTGACTGAAATCTTTATAGCTTTGATTAACGTAAGCTGCTTTCGCTAAAATGTTTTTTGTCATAAACCAACCAAGTCCTGTTTCAAATCTGTTTACAGTTACCGCTTCAGCATCAGCATTTCTTAATTTTCCGTTTACTACATTATATTTTGCTCCTATATAAAAACTTTCATTTTTACCGAATCTGTACAATAGATCTCCAACATATTGGTTCACTGTACGTGTATTGTCAACCCCTTTTGCATCTCCCCCTGAAGTAAATTCTAAAGTTCCAAAGAACTCTATTCCTTTAAATTTCACAAACGGGTTAATCATATATGAAGTTGCCCAGTTGCCGTACCCAGGATTGAATCTACCGGTATCTTTATTTGACGCAGGATCAAAGTTGTCCGCTACTGCGCCTGAAACTCCTGTGTAAGCAGCATGAGACATTACACCGTAAAAACGACTTCCTGCTCTGTCAGAAGTGTACAAATTTCCACTTGAATTCGAAGTGTGGAATAAAGACCCTGAGATTCTAACTCTCAAATCTGCATCAATTTGTTTGTCGTATCCTAATTTAGCCAAAATAGTAGGGCTAATAGTAGTGTTTTGATCAGGAGCCGCAGCAGTAGAAGTTCCCGGAATTATTTCTTTAACATTTTGATTTAATTTTGAATTAGTAACTCCTACCATACTTACGAAACTTCCTCTGTTGTAATACACTTCAGCTCCCATTTCTGTAATGAATGCATCCATTATATTATTTCCGATAAAAGGGTTTGCAAAAGCATTTCCATTATCTGATCTTCTGAAATGGGCATCACCGTAGTTGTTTTCCATTTGCCCAATTTTAATGGTAGCATATTTCATAATCTCCGACATGAAATCTTTTTTGATAAAGTCTAACTTATCAATTTGTAAATATCCTCCTTTTACCCATGTTTCATTGTGGTGTCGTGACGCAAGATAAAGATCTAAATTGACACGAACTCCATCAAACAATTGAGCTCCAATAGTTAAATTCGCTGTAGGCAAATTAAAATTGTTTTCCAGATTGTTCAATCTGTAATTTGCAATTGGCGCTGCTAAATTCTTTTGGTCATTATATGATTTTACTCCTTGAAATTGCAACGCAAAGGCAGCTCCTAAATCCACGCTGATTCCTTTAAATTCGACCGAATCTTTTTTTACATCAAACTGATTAATTCCGTTTTGATCTCGTGTAATTTGGTTTTGTATGTGCCCAAAAGTATTTTGAGCATTAACCGCAACCATACTTAATAAAGCGGTAGCTAAAAGACAAATTCTTTTCATATTGAATATTTATTATTTTTATTATTATTTAGTTGTAAGTCACTTTAAAATCTACTATCACAACTGCACCGGTTTTTATAGTACCCATCAGCGCTTTTGGAGGTTTGATATTATACTGCGTCATATCAATTTTCGTTTTTCCTGAAAAAATTGTTTTTGACCCCTGAACCTTAACCAGAAAGATTTGATTTATTCTTTTCGTAACACCAGAAACCGTTAAATCACCTTGTGTTTCTACCGTATACTGGTTACTAGAAGTACTAGTGATTTTTGCAACATTTACCAACTTAAACTGTATATTTTTATACGTTTTGCTATTTAAAGCTTTTAGTGTATTTGCATCCATACCTTTCCTCCCGCTTACTAACTGCTCAACCTCGACTGTAAAATCTAAACTTTTAATACCTTTTAGAACACCGCCTACAATCGTAGAATGGGATTTCCCGTTCATCGCTTTAGCTTCAATTTCCCAATCATGAACATTTGAAGTTCCTAACACTGTTAGTTTACTTTCCGAAAGCACAACTTTAGAATCTTGAGCCTTTAAAGTGGAGATTGAACAAAATAATAAAAGGAAGGCTAAAAAAATATTTTGATTTATTTTTAACTTTTTCATTTGGTAATTGTTTTAAATTATACTGCAAATCTCCGACAATAAAAGAGTGCCCGGCATGATATATATCAGGTATATAAATAAAAGATAGAAAGTTTTAGCAGGAAAAAGGCGGCTATTACGTTGTAGTTCTTGAGGGAAAGAATAAAATCAATTTTATATTTTCAATGGGAGTTGTTTTATTAAACAGAAATATAAACATCCCAATGCAAAAATCATTACTAAATGCTTTTAGGCGTCCAGAAGTGCTTTTCGAAATCCATAATCTGATTATCAACCACAATAATTCCTTCGTTTTCCAATAATTGCTGCATCAAATTGGTTCCTTCAAAGTGCATTTTTCCTGTGAGCAATCCTTTTCTGTTCACCACACGATGTGCCGGAACATCTTGTAGATTATGAGAAGCATTCATTGCCCAACCAACCATTCTGGCAGAACGAGCGGTTCCCAAAGCCTTTGCAATAGCACCATAAGAAGTGACCTTCCCGAAAGGAATTTGTCTTACGATGGCGTACACACGTTCAAAAAAATTGTCATTTGACATGTTTGTAAACTTGATAAAAAAGGTTTCTATATTTTATTTTAAAAAACTACTTCAAATAATAGCGAATAATATTGATCAAAGTAATCAGCGAAATCACTCCTGTAATTGTTCCTATGATCTTATTCATATTGCGCATGAAATAATCAGTCTTGTCTTGAATTTTTTGAAAGAAAGTGACATAACAATAAAAAACAAAGAAAGAACCTAATACGACACCAGTTACAAAAACGGAAACATTGGTCATATCAAACAAAAAGAGATTGTAGGAAGCCAAAGTAATGCTTACAAAAACATAGTAGGGAATTGGGAAAAAATTAAGTCCGGAGAGCAACATTCCAAGAAAAAACCGGGTAGATGTACTCCTTTTCTTGATTTTCCCTTTTTTAACTTTTGGCTTTTTGGCAATCAGCAAAAAATAAATAGACAACGATGTGAAAATCCCAAAACCCACTTCACGCAGTAAAACAATCACATCAGGTCGGCCTTCAATGAATTGTGCAAACAATATCGCTAAATAAGCTTGAAAAAAAATAACAATGACCGCGCCTAATACGAACCAAAAAGCGCTCCTTTTCCCTTCCTTCAGATTCACTTTTGCCGCTGTCATATTGATTAGCCCAGGAGGCGTAATTCCTACAAAGGCAGTAACAAAACCCAAAAATAAGGAAGTGATTAAGTTCATAAGTGAAGTACCAGAGATCAAAAAGGGGAAACTATTCCAAATCTAAATGCAACTATTCTTTAATTTTAAACCGAATATACGTAATTGCTTTATTAACTTCCAAATATTGTTTTTCATAAAACGTCTGAAAAGCAGTCACTTCCTCCGGACTTCCTTCATTGACATACACATTGTGATTGGCATACAAAACTTCGTGACCTTCTCCGTGAAGCAACCCAAGGGTATAACCATGCATGAATTCACTGTCTGTTTTTAGATTTACAACACCGTCTTTTTTGAGTACTTTTTTATACAATTGCAAAAACTCCGAATTGGTCATTCTGTGTTTCGTGCGCTTGTATTTTATTTGCGGATCTGGAAAAGTAATCCAAATTTCATCCACTTCATTTTCGGAAAAAATATGATTGATTAATTCAATTTGAGTCCGAATGAAAGCTACATTTCGCAGTCCCGTTTCAACAGCTGTTTTGGCACCACGCCAGAAACGTGCTCCTTTAATATCGATTCCAATAAAATTTTTATTAGGATATCTCTCCGCAAGGCCCACTGAATATTCTCCTTTTCCACAACCCAATTCCAGTACCAATGGGTTTTCATTTTGGAAAAAATCCGAATTCCATTTCCCTTTTAGCGGAAACAAATCGCCTACTACTTCTTCTCTTGTTGGTTGAAAAACGTTTTCGAATGTCTCGTTTTCCTTGAATCTCTTAAGTTTATTTTTACTTCCCACGCTTTTACAAATATTTTGGCAAAATTAAGGAATTATATCAGACCGAATAGCGTAGCGATGAAAAATAAAAATTCGCTATATCTAATCCCATTTATACAACGGCAACTTCACTGTTAATTCACTTTCGGCCAACAAATTATTTCTGTACCTTTATATAAATACTGTTGTCATGAGAAATAATGCTTTATCTCTTGCAGTTTTACTATTCGGATTGGCAATAACCACGGTTTATCCCAATAGAAATAATAATCTGACGGATTGTAAAATTTCTTGTGCTGATGCGTTTTTTCAGCACAAAGCAGAAAAATCGCTTGTCAAAATTGACAGTACCGTTATTGTTCGATTTTTTAAAAAATATTCCAATTTAAAAAAATACAAATCGGATGTTAATGCTTTGTACAAAAAAAGAAAGTACAATTCGATCTGGTATGACAGTGAAGGCCTTATTGAGTTTGCAAATTTATTATACTCCAAAGTAAATCAACTTGCGCAAGAAGGCGTAAAGTCGCAGTTAGCATATCAAGACAAAATTGACCTTATATTCAGCGAGAATTCCTCAGAAAAACTAACTGCTACTGAAAGCGAATTATTATTGTCGGCAATGTATATCTTCTATGCCAAAAAAGTGTACCAAGGTATCGATATCGAACAAATAAGAGAAGTAGGCTGGTTTTTACCCGCAAAAAATCTCTCGTATCTCAGTCTTTTAAATTCATTGTTAGGTGATCCTCAATTATTGGATAAAAATGAGAAACAGCTCTTTGGACAATATTATAAATTGCGCGAAATTTTAAAGAAATACAGAAAAATAGAAGAAAACGGGGAATGGAATCTGATAAGTCTTGATTCTAGCGTATGGGAATATAAACCCACAGATAATGCAAAAGCTATAGGCCAAATCAGGCAAAGACTGCTGGTAACCGGAGATTTAAAACATGATTCTAAAAGTAACGACTATGATCAAGAGTTGATGGAAGGAATCTTGAATTTCAAAAAAAGAAACGGTTATAAAGCTGATTACAGCATTACAAAAAGCCACATTCAGCGCATGAATATTCCTATTGAAAATTACATTAAAACCATTATGGTCAACATGGAACGTTGCCGCTGGATTGCCCCTGAACTCACAAAAGCTGAGGAATATATCATTATTAACATTCCTTCTTTCAAATTAATCTTCAAAAGAAACGGCAAAACCGAATTTGAATCAAATGTGTTTGTAGGCGGAACAATGAATGAAACAGTAATTTTCAGCAGTAACATGAGTCATATTGTCTTTAGCCCGTATTGGAATATCCCCAAAAGTATCGTCGATAGCGAAATTAAGACTGCGCTAGATCGAGATAAAAATTATTTAGAAGCTAATAATATGGAGTGGAATAAAGGAAAACTGAGACAAAAACCCGGACTTAATAACCCGCTGGGACTCGTTAAGTTTATCTTTCCCAACTCAAATGATATTTACCTGCACGATACTCCGGCTAAAAGCTTGTTTGAATCCGAGTACCGCGCATACAGTCATGGATGCATCAATGTGAACAACGCCAAAGAGCTGGCTTATCTAATTTTAAAAAATGATCCTGACTGGCCTGTGGAACGGATTAACCAAGCAATGAAAGGCGAAAAAGAAATCACGTGCATTCTTAAAAAGAGAATTCCTGTTCATATTGGTTATTTCACGACTTGGGTAAATGATTCCGGAGACATCAGCTTTTTTAACGATATCTACCAGAGGGATGACCGCTTAGCTGAATTACTTTTTTCCGCTGATTAAAAATATTATTTTTATATCAACAACAGCAGCTAATCGAGTGACTGCTGACGATGCAATTTTTGATAAATAAGATTCTAAAAAACGAGCAATTTTAAAAGTTTACTGTATTCGAAGTGAAAATTATTACAATTTAAAATCCTAATAATCAATTTATTATATTCATATCGCTTTTTTTATCTACATTTGATATTCTAAAAAATAAAAATTATGAAATCAAAACCAAACCAGTTTAAAATTCTGCTTTTAGTACTAGGCACCGTTCTACTTTCGGTTGCTTTTACCACTTTAGAAAAAATAGACAAAGTCCTTTCCGGTATTAATACAGGAAACATGGATACATCCGTTAAACCTGGAGATAATTTTAATGCGTATGTCAATGGCAATTGGATGCGAAACACTAAAATACCTGCTGACAAAGCCTCTTATGGTATTGGATATATGGTTCACGAAAAATCACAAGAAGACGTGAAAGCAATTATCGAGGCTTCTGCCAAAGGCAATTTTGCAGCGGGTTCCGATGAACAAAAAATTGGGGACTTCTACGAATCTTTTATGGATATTAGAAGTCGCGATCAAAAAGGAATTAAACCTTTACTTCCGGAATACAAAAAAATTGATGCTATAACCAACTATACTGATCTGGCCGCTTATTTTGGAAATGCGAACAGAGAAGGGAGCAATATTCCTTTTTCTGTTGGAGTTATCGAAGATTTAAAAGATCCTACGCAATATATGCTTCTTACTTGGCAAGGTGGTTTAGGTTTACCCGACAGAGAATATTACTCGCTTGAAGATACCAAATCTCAGGAAATAAGAAAAAAATATGTAAATCATATTGAAAAGATGCTTCAGCTGGGAGGAGTGGATAGTTCGAATGAACTTGCTCCAAAAATCATGGCGTTAGAAAGTGCTTTGGCTGCCCAACACATGAAAAAAGAGCAAACCCGTGATATAGTGAAACTTTACAACAAGTATGAAATTAAGGATTTGAACCAACTTATGCCCGATTTTAATTGGACTGCAATGCTGAAAAATGCTGGAGTTCTAAACCAAAAAAACATCGTAATTACGCAAGTTGAATACCTCAAATCACTAAACACAATCATAAAAACAACACCTTTAAGCACTTGGAAAGCCTATTTGAAATGGAGCGCCGTTCATGGAGCTGCGAAATCATTAAACACTGCCCTTGACAATGAAAACTTTGACTTTTATGGCAAAACCCTTAATGGAATCCAGGAACAACAGCCTTTATGGCGCCGAGGTGTCGATAAAGTAAACAGCAACTTGGGCGAAATTGTTGGAAAGGTGTATGTGAAAAAACATTTCTCTCCGGAAGCTAAAGAGCAGGTAAGCCTGTTAGTTAAGAACCTTCTTAAAGCCTATGGTCAAAGTATTGAAAATCTGGACTGGATGAGTCCTGAGACTAAAAAACAAGCTTTGGACAAACTTTCTAAATTCACCCCAAAAATTGGTTATCCGGATAAATGGAGAGATTACTCCCGTTTAAAAGTCGAGAAAGGTGACCTCTACGGAAACCAGCAAAAAGCCACCGCTTTTGAATACAACCGACAAATAAGCAAACTCGGAAAACCTGTTGACAGATCCGAGTGGGGAATGACTCCGCAAACCGTAAACGCATATTACAATCCACCGCTTAATGAAATCGTATTCCCTGCTGCTATTTTGCAGCCACCGTATTTTGATTTAAAAGTGGAAGATGCCGCGAATTATGGTGGAATTGGCGCAATAATAGGTCATGAAATAGGTCATGGTTTTGATGATCAAGGAAGCACTTTTGACGGTGACGGTGTTATGCGAAATTGGTGGACACCTGAAGATTTAGCCGCTTTCAAACAAAAAACGAGTGCATTAGTCGCACAGTATAGCGGATTCAAAGTATTTCCTGATCTCAATGTAAATGGAGAATTTACGCAAGGAGAAAATATCGGGGATTTAGGAGGACTTTCTATTGCTTTAAAAGCCTATAAAATGAGTCTTAACGGTAAAAAATCTCTTGTCTTAGATGGATTTACCGGAGAACAACGTGTATTCTTGGGATGGGGACAATCTTGGTTGAATAAATCGCGTGAGGAAGCTTTAAGAAATCAAGTCGCAACCGATCCACATTCACCCGCTAAATTTAGGGTCAACGGCGTTGTGCGTAACATTCCTGAATTCTATACCGCTTTCGACATAAAACCTACTGACTCTTTATATCTGGCTCCAGAAAAACGAGTGAAAATCTGGTAGTATTTCTGTTTAAATCATAAAACCTCTTCTTTCCGGAAGATGTTTTTTATGCAAATAAACCCCAAGAATGACTTTGAGATTTAAGAAAATTCCAATACTTATCGATCATCAGATTAGATACAATTATTGTCTGGACTGCAATGTTTTAATCATCGCATCTTCGATAGGAGTTTTTATTTTTATCACTTCATTTGAGTTGTCATTTGGAATCGTCATTGACAGCACATAATGCTGTATTTTCCACTCGTTCGCTACTTTCACCAACACTCCTGAACCTCGACAAATTTTCATTTGGGTATTTAACAATTCGTCAAACCAAGCGGTTTTTCCAGTTTCATCAAAATAAATATGACGTTCCAAAGCGGTAAAATTCCAAGCTTTTCCTTTATCGAAATGTGGTTTTGCATACACTTGAAAATCGGCTTTATTCCAATTTTCGGTCGCGTCCGTGCCGATAAAAACAGCATCATCAGCCATTAAACTGAAATAGTCGTTAAAATTAGCTGTTGCCGCGGCTTTATGCCAGGCGTCAAGTGTGGCATTGATGCCTGCTTTTGAAATTGTTTGTTGTTCCATCCTGGTTTTGCATCCGGATAAAGTTATAACGATAAGAACAGTCAGTATTTTTTTCATGTTATTTACTTTTTATTTATGGTTTTTGTTCCATCTGATTTTTATTTTTCCATCTTCATCAACTGCCAGCAAATGCAAAACTACTCCCCTATTGCGCCTCTCGGCTCTTTCGATTTTATCGGTGATAAACTCATCCTTTTTTGGGTTCCTCAGCGGAATAGTCATCTCTAAATTTGTACCTCTGTTGAAAGAATACACACCTTTTACATCTAAGTTTAAAACACTGGAACTCACTTTCAAATCATTGACATGCACTAAATCTCCATTAATTTTAAAGTTTCCTGACAAATTCCTAAACACAATATTATTGACATCTCTAAAAGGGAAAGCGAATTTTCCTATATTTTTAATCGGTTCAAAATCTATCAGAGCGCCTTGGCTCACGTCGAATTTAGCAGCTCCTAAAAGTGAATTTGTTTTCAATTGGCCGCCTGCGAGCAAGGTTCCTTTTAGCGAAGCCGATGCAGAAAGAAATCCTTTTATATTTTTAGGTTTAAAAGATTGAATTCCAAAATTATTTAACGAAGTCAGGAATCGCGCTATATCCACCCGATTGATTTT
This sequence comes from Flavobacterium caseinilyticum, assembly GCF_004349085.1. Classification (GTDB taxonomy): domain Bacteria; phylum Bacteroidota; class Bacteroidia; order Flavobacteriales; family Flavobacteriaceae; genus Flavobacterium; species Flavobacterium caseinilyticum. The sequence goes on from NZ_SMFM01000003.1 coordinate 223,817, forward strand.
TGCATTGGATTGCAAAAGGAAGTTATTGCCATTTGGAGACAATTTTCCGTCAAAAGAAATAGTCCCTCCGGAACTTTGTACCCAACCATTTTTCACAATCAATTTATTGTCGAGCAGTAAAATCGTGGCTTTGGCATTAGTCGCTTCTAGTTTACTATAGACCATTTTATCCGCTTTCAGATTCAACACCATTTGGCTTTTGTCAATAACGGAATACAATTCCTCTGAAAAATCATTTTTTTTCTGCTGCTTCTTTGGAGCTTTTTGACGTGAACTGGCAAAAACGCCCACAAACTGTTTCACATCCAGAAAGGGAGCATAAATTTCCCAATTAACAATCATTTTTTCTGGATTTTCGTAATATAAAGTCAGGAAATTGTCGATTTTTCCCTCCATAAAAACCGTGTTCCGACGGTCTTTAAAATTAATTTTTTTTATCAACAGCGCTTCTTCGGTGAAGTCAAGCTGAATGTCTGTTTTTACAAAAGTCAAATTCCGTGGACCGTAATTTATCGTCGCATTTTTTACGTCGACATTTCCAATAAACAACGGTTTTTGTATTTTTAAATCCACAATATCAAATTTAAATTCCAGATTCACTTTGGCCTGACCGTCAGAAAAATTCATAAATTCCTTATTGACGATTTCATTGAGTCGCGCCACATTAAAATCTGATTTAAAACTTCCTGCCGCGGTTGTTTTTTCAAAATTGGAAATAATTCCAATTGGTATTGTAAAAGGAACCGTTTTATATTTCCCGGAAAGGTTGCTTACCGTAATCGTGGAATTCACATCATTGCAACCAGCATCTTTTTTATATTGGTTGGTAAAACTGGCATCAAAACTGCAATCCGAAATGATTCCGTCCGGTATCTTGAGCTCATTGTCTTTTATTTTAGTAGTCACCACAATTTCTGGATCGCCGGTGGCATTCATATCACCAATGATAGTACAATCCACATTTATTGGTTTTTTCAAGTCAAACTGATTGATTCGGCTGCTGATATTAGCACTCAACAATTCCGAAGCATCTTTCCATAAAATAGTGGTACTAATCGCAATATCAAAAGGAGAATAATTTTTATCTAAACTAAAATTCGCCTTAATATCGAATAACTCTTTGCCTATTTCGAGGTTTTTTGTAGTGACACTAATTTGATTTTTTTGGTTCGAAAAGTCAACTTCCAAAACGCCTTCCACAATTTTATTCTTTATAAAACTTCCCCTGCGGGTATTAAAAGCCATATTTTTAGCCAGCGTTTTCAAATGAAGCTTAGTGTGCCAATCCTCATCATCGAAAACTATTTTGCTTTTTAAAGCAATAATATTAAAATCAAATAGCTTATTTCCCAGCTGATTTTCGGAGATGAAATGAACTTGGTCTAACACAATTTCATTGATAGAAGAAGTGGTCGAACTTTTTGATTTAACGCCTTTTGGTTTGGCTCTAAAGATGTTGGTATTAACAATGCCGTCCTTTCCCTTAAACAAATGCAAAGTGGCGTTCTGAATTTCGATTTTGCCTATGTTTATCTCATTTGAAAGCAAGTCCCAAAGATCGATACGAATCTCAATTTGTTCCGCTTTCAGAAGCGTGCGCTTGTGAACGGTCCATAAACTGTCTTTTAACTCTACTTGGCTTAACGCCAAAGTCATGTTGGGGAAACCCTTTAAAAATTTATATTTGATGTCGCCAATATCAATTGCACCGGTAATATTCTCGTTGATTTTTGCATTGATTCGGGTTATAATTTCCGCTTTATTATTGTGAAAATAAAGTGCTAAAACAGCCGATGATATCATACTAAGGGCTACAAATCCCAAAAAGAAAAAACCAATTCTTTTGAGTATTTTACTGAAACTTGCTGTTTTGAAATATGTTTTTGCGCGCTGCCAAAATTGATTCATGCGTACCCTTTTACTTTTTGAAATAAAGGTAGTATAAAAACTGGCTTTTCTGTTGCTTTCAAACTACAAATTGGAACTCGCTTTTACTGCTGGGTGATTTCGTAGAGTGGCATTTATGATCAAAAATCTGGAAAAACAGTAGCCTTATCTGCGACTTACAACACGCTCTAGAAAATAGTGATTGTAGCCTGCCCTAATCCACTGCTCTTCTAAAGGAAAAGATAAAAACAAAATAACATTTGCTTAATTCCAGACTATTTTTTTCATAATTTTTGGATTTTTGAAAATTTTTTAAACGCAAAAAAATCAAATAACAAGATAAAACAAAATCACAACTTGCTTGTTGATAGTGATTTACTGTTTTTTATAAAAAAAATACACCTTGATATTAAGCAGCTTTTATCAAACGGTACAAGCGTAGCCAATTGAAAACTGTTAATATGGCACTAGTTTTGCATTATTTTTGTAATATCTTCAATGAATTCTTTTCGATTAAAATGTTAACCTATGAAAAAATTAGTTTCACCTGTACTAATTATTGTTTTTACAATACTATTGACTGCTGTTTCTTGTAAAAAGAAAAATAATGTCCCAGAAAATCCTGGCAGTTCTGTTAATTTAGATAATGCCTCTTTCGACAGTACGCAGGTTACTACTTTTTTTGAAAAGCATCCTAAGTTAAAAATGTATCAAGCTGATGTTGAAAAACTATATCGCAAACACCAATTTCATTACATCTGGTTTGATAAAGACGGCCTGAATGAATTTGCAGGAGTGTTATATACTAAAATCAACAATTTCGCACAGGAAGGCGTTCAAACTGTTATTCCTTACAGAGAAAAAATTGATGCTATTTACGACGATACAGATGATATTCAAAAAGCAAATCTAGATATCGAGCTGCTAAGCTCCGCGCTATATTTTTTTTATGCCGACAAAGTGTATGATGGAATCAGCACCCAAAAATCGCGGGATCTGGGATGGTTTTTGCCAAGAAAAAAACAATCTTATGTCAATTATTTAGATTCATTGCTGATCGATCCTTCATTAATTCACAAGGAAGAGAAAGGTGTCTTGAAGCAATATTATCTACTCAAAGATGCATTGCAGGAATACCGTGTCATTCAGCAAAAAGGCGGCTGGAAAACTATTGCACTGGATCCAAAAGTTAAATCCTACAAACCTGGAGATAGTTCGACAGCTATTGCGCAAATCAGAACCCGATTAATGGTGACCGGCGATGTTTCCCGCGATTCAAAAAGTGCGATTTATGACGCTGAACTGGAAACAGGAATTTTAAAATTCAAAAAACGAAGCGGCAACACCCTTAACAAAACAATCCTGCCGGAACACATCAGATATATGAATGTTTCCGTAGCTGAACGTATTAAAACCATTATGGTCAATATGGAACGCTCGCGTTGGATTTCTAATGACATTTCTAAATCTAAAGAATTAATTATCGTTAATATTCCTGCTTATGAATTGACGTTTTTCAGAAATGGAGAACCTGAATTAATTTCTAAAGTTGTGGTGGGGAAAGTTTTACACAAGACGGTGATCTTTAGCGCCCCGATGAAACATATCGTATTCAGACCGTATTGGAATGTTCCCAAAAGTATTTTAGATAATGAAATACTGCCAGCCATTGAAAAGAACCCTAATTACCTGGAAGAACATGACATGGAATGGAAAGACGATTACGTAAGACAAAGACCCGGACCAGAAAATTCATTAGGATTGGTCAAGTTTTTATTTCCAAATTCGAATGCTATTTATTTACATGACACACCCTCCAAAAGTTTATTTGGCAAAGAAGACCGTGCTTTCAGTCACGGCTGTATACGTGTGGCCAGACCAAAAGACTTGGCGAATGCGATCATGAAAAACGATAAAAAATGGAATCCTGAAAGAATAGAAACTACGATGAACGGTGACGAGGAATATTGGTACACGTTAAAGAATAAAATTCCCGTTTATATTGGTTATTTTACTGCTTGGGTAAGTGATGATGGTGTTGTGCATTTTTATGAAGATGTATACAAAAGAGATGGAGCCCTAGCTTCCTTACTATTTCAAAATCAAGCATAGACCGATTCAAAAGAATCAGAAGCAAAAAAAAATGACACTGTCTTTATTCGACAATGTCATTTTTTTTTGGTATTTCCCAAAAGACAACGATTTAATAGGTTTTCTTTTTTTCGAAAGTTGTTTCTAATACTTTTTTGATTTTATCCAAGGCACCGTGAAAGGCTTTTTCGGTAGTATCGGCATGATTTGTAACGGCCACAGGCTGCATATTATTTGGTCTTGCTTCGATCAGGCATCGTTTGTCGTTGACTCCGAACTTATCACTGTTTTCGTCTGCAAGATGCACTTCTAAACGTGTTATTTTATCTTCAAAACGTGCTAAAGTTGTTGCTATTTCATCCGCTATATACGCTTTCAAACGTGCGTTTCCTTCTACATTGTTGTCTGTGTTGATTTGTACTGTCATATTTTTATTTATTTAATGTTCACTTTCAAATTTACCGATTGCAGTACAAAAAAACGACTGAATTAATAAAACATTGGGAAATAAAAGAAAGAAATTTTGGTATTTAGGAAGGGAATGGATTCTGGTTTCAAGTTCAGGATTGTCTTTCCTGATTTTGTCTCGAAATAATTTCGGATTGGATTTTACTAACACAATCCTCCAGATTTTTTATAGTACTAGAGCAGTTCTTTTTTTGTCATTCCGACGAAGGAGGAATCTCATTATCCTTTATAAAATAGGGGTTCAAAAATTCAAAATTGTGATTGAAGGAACGTATTAAATCTAACTTCTTATCTCTTCGCCAACCCTTGATTTCTTTTTCTCTGGCAATGGCGAGTTGAACCCAAGTAAACTTTTCATAATAAACTAGAAACTCAACATTATATTTTGATGCGAAAGTCTTGTTCCCATTAATAAAATTTTGCTCATGTTGTTGTAATCTCACTTTAAGATTATTAGTAATTCCAGTATAAAAAGTTGTCCGATACCTATTAGTAATAATGTAAACATAATAGGTATGACAGCCTTCTGTAAATTCAATCATGACTCCTGTTGTTTAAGTTATTCCTCAGGTTTCATAGACTAAGACAAGGTTATAAACCGCTGGAATTAATCCATGAAATTCATTCTTTTTATACATTTTAAGATCAAAAGAGTTCTCATATTATGTGATTCCTCCTGCGTCGGAATGACAAATCGCACCTATTACGTCTCTTTTATCCAGTAAGTTTGTTATCTCGACGAAACAGAGATTAGACAAGTAACTACGCAAGATAAGTAGATTAATTATCCAATTGACATTTTAGCAGATTCTTTCCAAAGATAATTCGGCATCGGCTCACTAAGTTCCCATTTGATATTCATTGGTTTTTCTCCTTCATTTTCTTTAAAATTTCCTTCTCCTATAAAAACATATCCCATAGTATTTCCCTTTTCATCATTTGATTTTTCTCTAATGAAAAGTAAAATCTTTTTATCATTTTCTTGATGTTTTATATATGATAAACCTCTACCAATATCTGGTCTTGAGGAATTTTGACTTTGCCAATGAAACATAGTTTCACTAATTGCATAATCATCATACATTGTAGTTGGAGAAAAATTTTCCTCTGATTTAATTAAATTAATGAAAAGTAATTCTGTATTTAAACCAACATTCTCTGCTACACCTTCTCGACTTGGTGATTTTCTATCAAAAGTACTTAGACCAAAAGCGGCTAAAATTTGATCTCTTGTGTAACGAGCATGTAATTTCAAAGGCTGGTTGTATGGCAATTGGATATCAATTTCTTTGAAATCAACTTTGTCAATTAATAATTCTAATACTTCAATAATCTCTTTTACTAAAACTTTATTATTGTTAATTGCTTTAATACTTTTTTCTAAAGAATCAAAACCCCCAGCACTTTGCCAAACATCATAATGTAGCATTAACAACATAGCTTTTCCATTCTCATTGAAATCATTAAAATTAATTTCAAATCCTTGCTTCGCTATTCTAAGAATAAAGTTAAAATAACTTGTTGAGTTTGTAGAAAGCCATTTATTGCTTATTGCAGAATAAATTTGTTTTTCATTAATGTTCTCAAAATCTTCAATTACTCCGGCTCTTTGACATAATCTCGACCAATTATCTTTTTTGTAAATCGTTTCAATTGAAATATGATTTAATTCAATAAAATTATTTAATGTTAGAGGCAGACTAGTTTGATGTTGAAAATTTCTAATTTTAGTTATCAGTTGATTTACATTCAATGATGTTGCTTTTCGAATGTTTTCAAGAATAGTTACTTTCGTCTTTTTCTCTAAAACTATAGAGCATCCCAATGGTAAATGTGGAAAATCATCTTCAATTTCTTTTTGAACCGAAGTTGTTGTTTTTCCAATTAACGCTCTAAACTTACTTTCAAAATCATATTCAGGTCTTGAATTCCCGACAAAATCTAGAACTGTCAAACAATCTTTTCCTTCTGACAAACGTAATCCACGTCCTAATTGTTGAAGAAAAACCGTCAAACTTTCTGTTGGCCTTAAAAACAAAACTGTATCAATTTCGGGTATATCTACACCTTCATTAAAAATATCAACAACAAATAAATAATTGAATTCTTTTTTCTTGAATTGTTCTCTAATTCTATCTCGCTCACTAGAATTTTTAGCCGTTAAACATTCTGCTTTTAATCCTGATAAATTAAATTTTTCAGCCATAAAAGAGGCATGTTCAATTGTCACACAAAATCCAATTGCTCGAACATCATTTATATCATTTGTATACTTATCAAGATTGCTAATTATCTCTCCAACTCGAATATTATTTTTTGTATATAAGCTCGTTAATTCACTTGCTACATACTTCCCTTTTTCCCATTTTACATTAGTTAAATCTATACTATCAGTAATACCGAAATATTGAAATGGACTTAATAATTTTTTATTTAATGCTTCTGGAAGTCTAATTTCAGCAGCTATACGATTACAGAAATCTTCTAATATGTTTTCATTATCCATTCTTTCAGGAGTTGCTGTCAATCCTAAAAGCACTTGTGGTTTGAAATAATTTATTATTGGTCTATAAGTCGATGCCGAAATATGATGCACTTCATCAACAATTATAAAGTCATAATATTCAGGGGTTAGAGTAATATCTTTTAATCTATTATTTAAAGTTTGAACCGAGGCAAAAACATATTCATTAGAATTTGGTTCCATTCCATCAACCCATAAATCTCCAAAATTATTATCTTTTAAAACTCCTCGAAATGTTGCTTGTGCTTGTTGCAAAATTTCTTTTCTATGAGCCACAAAAAGTAACTTTGATGATTTATTATTACTTCTAAAATTTTTATAATCAAATGCAGAAATAACTGTTTTTCCAGTTCCTGTAGCGGCTACTATAAGATTTCTATATCTATTATGAACCGTTCTTTCAACTTCTAATTTTTCAAGTATTTCATTTTGATAATGAAACGGTTTTATATCAAAATAAGATGTTGTAAAAGTGTATTCTTTTGAAAACTTGCCCTGTTTTAAAGCTTCGACTAATTTTACAGAATGAATATTTTTATTATATAATTCAAATTCAGTATTTTGCCAGTATGCCTCAAATGTTTTCTTGAATTTATCAATTATATGCCCCACTTCTTTAGTCGTCACTTTTAAATTCCACTCTAAACCATCCGTTAAAGCAGAACGGGAAAAATTAGAAGAACCGATATATGCCGTATGAAAACCTGTGTTTCTTTGAAACAAATAGGCTTTTGCATGCAATCTTTCATTACCTGTATTGTAGGAAACTTTTACTTCCGTATTTTCTAAAGAAGCTAAAAACTCCACTGCTTTAGCATCTGTAGCTCCAATATAAGTAGTTGTAATTACTCTTAATTTTCCTCCACGACTCGTAAACTCTCTAAGTTCACGTTCTAGAATCCTAATTCCTTTCCATTTGATAAAAGAAACTAATAAGTCAATTCTATCTGAAGATAAAATCTCTTTTCTCAATTCACTTTCAAGAGTTGTCCCTGAATTTCCACCTGTAAAAAGTTCACTGTGAATCAATCTTGTGTAAGGAGTAATTTCTTTTAAATGCAAATCCAAATCAGTGAAATGAGCATCCACTTTTGTAAAAACAGCTTTTAGAATTTTACCTTCTGTTTCTATTAGATCATCCTCAAACTCTTCTTTTTTTAATTCTTCTTTCAGAAATAAAATAATCTTATTAGCGATCTCTATTTGTGTCTCTACAACATCATCACCCTTAATTAAAGTGAAAGCATGTTTAATTGTTTTACCGATATGTTGCGATAATAATTGAGCAGCTTCGGCTTTATCAATTGAAGTTTTCTTAACCTGAAAAGTATCTTTATCTAATTCGTTTATTTTAAAGTTGATTAGTTTAGTAACTAATTCCTCATACAGTCCTTGGTTCATAATTCGAGTTTTAAAAATTCTTCAACGATTGGCAAATCTGCTTCTGCCCAATCAAGACTTAATAGTTCTACTTTTTCTAATAACTTGTAATCTTTATGCTCTGCCAATCTAATTTCACCATGAATATATTTTGCTATAAAAGGAATTAAATTAATTTTAAAAACTCCGTAATCATAAATGCTACTAGAAAGCTTTTTTATAACTTCAATATCTATGTTTATCTCCTCTTTAATTTCTCTTTTAACACAATCTATTTCAGTCTCGTTTTCTTCTAACTTTCCTCCTGGAAATTCCCATTTCAAAGGCAATTTCATTTTATCACTTCGTTGAGCAACTAAAATTTTATTCTCAATTAAGATAATGGCACAAGTGACGTTTACAATGTTTGACATTTTATGAATAATTATAAAAAAGTAAAGTTTAATTGTACGAAAGATAGTCTGTTTTATATCAATATTAAAAAACTAACTGACAAAAAAAACGCTACTCTTTCGAATAGCGTTTTTTGAATTTCTTATCAATTTATGATGTGATTGCCACGTTCCTCGCAATTACAATCGTCTGAGGAATCGAATGCCCTAGCCCTGATGGGAACGGCATCCTTTTCCTTCCGCCACTTTCGGCGGAGGAAAAGATACAGTGTACAGCAGGAAATAGCTCCTCCCTTCGACTGCGCTCAGGGTAAAATCCTTACCTACAATTGTTGTTACTCCAACTCTGGCAATAATACCACTCCCATGTTGTATAACGTAAAGGCCTGAATATCGACATTTTCCTGAATGGTTGCTGCTACGGATTTTCCGGCGCCGTGTCCTGCATTGATGTCAATACGGATTAGGGTTGGGTTGGTTCCGGTTTGTTTTTCCTGTAATTCGGCAGCAAATTTGAAACTGTGCGCCGGTACAACTCTGTCATCGTGATCGCCCGTTGTGACCATGGTTGCCGGGTATTGAATCCCTTTTTTTATGTTGTGTACGGGAGAATATCCCTTGATGTAGTTGTACATTTCCTTGCTGTCCTGCGCCGTTCCGTAATCATACGCCCAACCTGCTCCTGCGGTAAAGGTATGGTAGCGCAACATGTCCATCACGCCCACTGCCGGTAAAGCAACTCGCATCAAATCCGGACGTTGCGTCATGGTAGCTCCCACAAGCAATCCTCCGTTTGATCCACCGCGAATGGCTAGGTATTGTGAAGAGGTGTATTTCTCAGCAATCAGGTATTCTGCCGCTGCGATGAAATCATCAAATACATTTTGTTTTTGCATTTTGGTTCCGGCATCATGCCATTTTTTTCCGTATTCGCCACCGCCACGTAAATTGGGTACGGCATAAACGCCTCCGTTTTCCATCCAAACGGCATTGGCAATGCTGAAACTTGGTGTCAAGCTCACGTTAAATCCTCCGTAACCATACAACATGGTTTGATTTGTCCCGTCAAGTTTCAATCCTTTTTTGTGGGTGATAATCATCGGGATTTTGGTTCCGTCTTTGGAGGTATAAAACACTTGCTTGGACTCGTATTTCTCGCTGTCAAAGTCTACTTTCGGTTTTTCATATACCGCAGATGTTCCTGTTGCTGGTTCGAATGAAAATATAGAACCCGGCGTGATGTAATTTGTGAAGGAATAATACAAGGTTTTCTCTTTTTTCTTTCCGCCAAAACCACCTGCAGTTCCTACGCCCGGCAATTGGATTTCACGTAACAATTTCCCGGAATAATCATATTGTTTTACTACCGAAACGGCATCTTTCATATAGTTAGCAAAGAAATACCCTCCACCTGTTGATGGAGACAACACATTCTCCGTTTCTGCAATAAAATCTTTCCAGTTTTCCGGTTTCGGGTTTTTCACGTCTACGGTAACGATGCGTTTGTTGGGCGCATTTAAATCGGTTTCTATGAATAATTTCCCGCCTTCGTTTTCGATGATGTTGTTGTCACTTTTGAAATTATCCACAATAGTCACAATAGGACTGTTGGGTTTTGTCAAATCTTTGATGTACAACTCGTTTCCATAGGTAGAATTAGACGCTGTGATAACCAAATAACGGTCATCTTCAGTCACGCCACCGCCTACATAACGGCGTTTTTGATCTGCACCAAAAATTACTTTATCGTCTTTTTGTGCGGTTCCTAACTTGTGGAAATACAGTTTATGTTGGTCGGTTTTCGCCGACAATTCACTTCCTTTTGGTTTGTCATAACTGGAATAGTAGAATCCTTCGTTTGCTTTCCAAGAAACACCACTGAATTTCACATCGACAATCGTGTCTTCGATTATTTTTTGCGAAATAGCATCCATGATGATGACTTTTCTCCAGTCGCTTCCGCCTTCTGAAATGGCATAGGCTACTTTAGACCCATCTTTGGAGAAATCCAATCCGCCAAGCGAAGTGGTTCCGTCTTTAGAAAAGGTGTTGGGGTCCAAGAATACGGTTTCGGTTCCTTTGGCATCTTTTCTGTACAACACCGATTGGTTTTGCAAACCATTATTTTTATAGTAATACGTAAAATCTCCTTCTTTGAAAGGGGCTCCTATTTTCTCGTAATTCCATAGTTTTTCCATTCTTGCTTTCAAGACATTGCGAAACGGAATTTGGGCTAAATATCCGTAAGTCACTTCGTTTTGTGCTTTTACCCAAGCACCCGTTTCCGCAGATTTGTCGTCTTCTAGCCAGCGGTACGGATCCGGAAGCTTGGTATCGAAATAGACATCAACAGTTTCCCCTTTAGAGGTTACGGGATAGGTTATGGGTTTTGGATTTGGGTTTTGGCCAAAAGTCGCCATTGCAGAAGATACAGCCATTATTAAAAAAGTTTTTTTCATATGTTGATATTTAGTGTTTTTCATCGGTCATATGTAATTCACATATCATCATTGGTGCTTGCGACCCAATTAACGTTATGCTCATTTCATTAGATTCTGTTTTAGGTTGTTACAAAAATAGGGAAATAGTTAGTGTTGTTAAGGTGAGAAAGTCTTAAATAAAACTAAAAAAAACGTTTGCTTTTCGAATAGGATTTGGGTTGAATGAAATAGCAACTATTTTTTTCGCCACGAATTATTCGAGTTATAGTTTAAGTTAAAAGTTTAATGAATTTTAAAGCCAGTACAATTGTGTCCGCACTGCGGACGTAATTCAAATACGGCCACAGATGACACGGATTGAACGGATTCACACTGATTTCATAGCTGATAGTTCTATATTTTCTGGTCAACATTTATGTCTGAACAGTACCTTATTCATTGTCCTTTCCTTGCTCAAAATTCTGCAGTTCAATATTCACAGCTTCCAACAACTGTTGCTCCGTGGGCAGGTATAATTTATATTGACTGGCTACAATATTTTTCTCGTTTTCCGGCAGCGTAAATTTCACTACTCCGTCATTTTTATTAGCACAAAGCAAAATATCAATAGTTGGATTTTCACGAGGCAGTTTTTCTACTCGATCATAATAATTCACATACATCTGTAATTGACCGATATCCTGATGCGTAAGTTTATCTGTTTTGATTTCGATAATGACGAAGCATTGCAATATTCGATTATAAAAAACTAAGTCAGTAAAGAATTCATCGCCATCAATATGTATTCTTTTTTGTCTGGCTACAAATGAAAAACCATTTCCCAGTTCCAATAAAAAATCCTGCAAATGAGTAATTATGGCACTTTCTAAATCCCTTTCATAGTATGCTGCTTCCCTTTTTAACCCAAGAAACTCCAGATACATCGGGTCTTTTATAATCTCTTTAGCATCCGAAGGCAATTTTTCGTTTTTGGCTACAGCAAGTACGCTTTCTTTATCATTGCTGATTAAAAGTCGTTCCCAAAGACTGCTATAAATTTGACGTTCTAATTGCCTGGTATTCCAATTATTTTTTACCGTTTCGGCTATGTAGAAGTCCATTTTATCTTGACTATCAAGACGAATAATTAGTTTGTAATGCGTCCAACTCAATTGCGAACGCAGTGCGTTCGCAATTGGAAAAGAGCGATAAAACTGTCTAAATAATTCTATTTGCCGTTTTGAAAAACCACTTCCAAACTCGGGTTCTAACTGTTGTGAAATGTATTTTGTTAAATACTCTCCATAATCCGCACGGTCCTTTCCATCTTGTTCTTCCTCGAAAATACGTTGCCCAATATATCAATACATTAAGGTTCTTTCATTGTCTACCGCTCTAATTGCTTTGTCTTTCGAAGCTGTTATAATGGCTTTAATATCAGGAATTACAGATTGGTTTTGTAGCATCATAATTTTGGGTTATAAAAATTCATTCGATTCTATACACAATAATACGAAAAAAGCACTGAAATAGTAATCAATGGTTTTTGTGCTTAAACCAAAAAAACGCTACTCTTTCGAATAGCGTTTTCTAAAATGGTTGACATCAGAATGAAGTGCTTATTTTACTTTAACTGGATATGTAATTTGTGCATCTGTTGCTCCACCGGCATTTGTAATATCCCCAGCTGCAACACCCGCTGCACTTTTAGCTGGTTCGTGTCTCAACACAACCACTATGTTTCCAGTTGCTGCTGCTGTACCTGTTTTCAAAGTAAAAGCCAATCCAATAGGCTTCCCGTTAACATCGGCATCGGCATAAGTAAAAGCTCCTATTGTTGCTGGTGCCTGAAAAAACAACTGGTGCTCATCGCCTTCTTCTTTTATTTCCAATGTAATATCATCAACTGGCGTCACGGTCTCGTTTAGGAAACGCACTGCTCCTGTGTAAGTTGTGTTTACCAATAAATCTCCAGAAACAGTTACCACTGGCGCATTTGGTCCGTCTCCATCAAGATCTCTCGACGTCATAGTAATCGTCTGGCTTCCAGCGGTCAGAGTTGTAGTCACCGTTGTGATTACTTCTTCCTCATTTACTGCAATTGGATCGTCATTGTTACAAGATGAAAAGCTTACTAAAGTGATTAATGCGATTGCTAAAATTTTTGAATTTTTCATTTTATTGTTTTTGTTTACTTTTTAATAATTGAATTTTAATTGAATTTGAAAGTTTCTACCCATTTCATCGGCAAAAAAACGTTGCCTGTTCAGATAGTCCCTGTAAGTAGTGTTTAAAATATTTTGAACAGAAAATGCGATCGTTGCATTGGTTTTACCGAAAGTCTTGAATTTCATTTCCGAATAAAAATGCAACAATTGATAGGCCGGTGGCGGTGTACTGATATCTACCAGAACGGGTACTAACTCGTTATTCACGATAATGTTTGTAATGAAATTATTGTCAGGAAACTGATTTTGACGCAGTACCACTTCGCTCTTCAATTCGAGTTTCAAATCATTCCATTCGTTCTTTGAAAACTGTATTTTATTACTGAAATTCAATGGCGGAATATCTATTAACGATTCCTTGTTAGTGAGGTCTTTCCCGTTGACATAGCCTAAAGCGAAATCATGTTGCCATTGTTTGCTTATTTTCCAATGGGTTTGCACATCAACTCCCGTCAATCTTGCATTAGTTTGTTGGTATTCCCAAACGGGGAAAGCACCACGAGTAGTTGTTTCAAAATCAATAGGACGCAAGAACATAAAATTGCGGACGCTATTGATAAATGGATTCACCTCAACAGAGAAAGCGGTCCATTTTTTCTGCAATGTTGTCGATAGTTTGATTGCTTGTTCTTTGTCTAAAGCTAAATCGCCTAACTCGATAATCCCGGTGGAATGATGCAAACCGTCACTAAAAAACTCGGATGGATTTGGGTTTCTTGTCGCAAGGCTAATATTAGAATACCAATTCAAGTCTGCATCAAATTCCTTGTGAAACCCTGCACTGGCTGAAATATTATGAAACGTAAAACTAGGCTTTACTAACCATTTAAGACCATTTTCACCCACTATAAAATCAGCGAATTCAGTTGCATAGCCTCTTTCGTCCCATCTGGATTTATAATAAAACTTAGCCGCATCCACTTGAGAAAAATCATAACGCATTCCTGCATCCACAGAAAAGCTATCCGATACATCATAACTGGCTATTCCATAAGTTCCAAATTCGATTCGTTCAAAATTAGGAATAAGCGGATCTATTCCCGTGGCTGGATTAGCAAAATTATTCTGGAAGGAGGTGTTGAATCCCGTTTTTAAAGTCCAGTCATGAAGTGCTTTCTTGTAATCTACATTGATGGCATTAGTCGTTAATTCCAAGTCTAAAGCCGCTACGTTACTAAAACCTCCTCTTCGTACATCAAACTCTAATCTTTCATTGAACTGAAAAGAATACTGCACAGCCAGGGAAGCCGTTTCATCGAAATAATAGTTGTAGTTCAACTTAGCCAGATGATGTTGCACCTTCTGCTTTGGATTTTTTATCGTGTACGTGAAATCATTTACAACCGAGGGAATTTTATTGGTAATGGAATTGTACAAATCGTTTACATTCCCGGTATGAGAAGCACTCAAAATACCAATCGTAGTATTGTAAAAACTGTAATAACCGGAAATATCATATTTTTTTCCAGTGAATTTTACATCTCCGGAAAAATTAGCTTCCCGATTTCCTGAATTGGACAATACATAATCCGGTGCTTCTTTGTCGCCTGAATACTTGAACGTTCCCAAAGCATTCCAACTCCATCCTTTGTCGTTTCCTTTGTGCAAACTTGTACTAACGGAACCCCCTCTGCCATTGGACGCCAAATTCAGAATGGTTTTACCAAACAGCGTGTCTCTTTTTACTGAAACCGGTTCTATAACCACTAAACCTCCTACCGCATCACCACCATACTGCAACCCGGAAGCGCCTTTAATCACCGTTATTTTCCCCGCAGCGTTTACATCAAAATTGGGTGCATGTTCCGTTCCCCATTCTTGATCTTCTAATCGCACATTGTTATTGATAACTGGAACCCGACTTCCAAACAAACCATTAATAACCGGCTTCACCACAGAACTTCCCGTTTTCAAGCTGGAAACTCCCGCTACCTCTTTAAGGATATCTCCAAGTGTCTGGTTGCTGAATTTTTCGATAGTTTCCGTTTTGATCTTTTGTTCCAATAGGGATTTGTTCAGCGTATTGGCTTTTTGCCTTATGATTACTTCACGAAGTTGGTCCGTATTTTCTTTTAAAGTAAAGTTCAAAACTTGGTCGCCCGATAAATTTACCAGCGTATCAACAGATTTATAACCAACATACGAAACGAATACTTTGATATTTCCTGCAGGCAGTTTTTTTATGCTGTAGTTACCGGAAACATCCGAAGAAACGGTTTTTGTTCCAATGTGAATGTGACTCCCGGAAAGAGGCATTCCTCCTTGGGTAGTGATTTTCCCACTAACGGTGTTTTGCGCAAAACTAAGGCTGCAAAACAAACAGAAGCAGAAAACAATATAGATTTTTGTTTGCATTTTCCTTGTTCAAAATATATAAACATGTGAATCATTTCCAAAATTGAAAATAATGTATTAATGTGAAATATAATTTAAACTAATGGAGGAGCTCGAAGCGCAAAAAGGCTTCCTTTAAAGAATTGTGTGATTTCTTTGGACTTAAAATCAGCGTTATTTAAGTATAATTCTGCTGAATTTATTTTAAAATGAAGAAAAACAGGAAATATAAAACCGCTTAATTTATAATCGCACACATCACAAAAATCTAAATTATGATGTTCGTGTGTTATTTCAGCAGTGGCACTTTTCTTATGAACACATTGTATGTTGGAAAGTTGCTGTGCTATATGTTCGTATTTATGAACGGATTGGAACAGCATCGAAAGCAATACTGTCATCGTTAATAAGAAACTAAATATAGAAAAATTCTTTTTCATCTTTGGCAAATATAACAATACTGAAATATAAATCCATTTGTTTTAACAAAATATACATTTCGTCAAAACAAATGGATTTCAAAAATTAAACCAAAAATCAAATTTTCATTCTTCTGGAGAGGGAAAGCAAGCTTTTTTTACATAAAAACTTAAACCAATTTCGCCGCAATCAAATATTCAGCAATTTGGATTGTATTTGTTGCTGCTCCTTTTCTCAAGTTGTCCGCAACAATCCACATATTCAAAGTGTTTTCCTGGCTTTCGTCACGACGAATTCTACCTACAAAAACGTCATCTTTTCCTTGTGCATACATTGGCATTGGATACGTATAAGTATCGTTATTATCCTGAACTACTACGCCATCGGTATGATGCAAAATGTTTCTTACTTCGTTTACGTCAAAATCATTCGAGAACTCCACGTTTACCGCTTCACTGTGTCCGCCAACAATTGGCACACGAACCGCAGTTGCTGTAACGGCAATTGTATTATCGCTTAAGATTTTTTTAGTTTCACGAACCAGTTTCATCTCTTCCTTAGTGTATCCATTTTCTTCAAAAGAATCACATTGTGGAATCGCATTTCTGTGAATTGGGTATTTGTAAGCCATTTCGCCTTGAACACCTGCGTATTCATTTTCCAACTGTTGCACTGCTTTTACACCCGTTCCAGTAATGGATTGGTAGGTAGAAACAATTACACGTTTGATGTTATATTTTCTGTGTAAAGGAGCCAATACCAAGACCATTTGTATTGTGGAACAGTTAGGATTCGCAATGATTTTATCTGCTGCAGTCAGTTCAGTCGCATTGATTTCCGGAACGATCAATTTTTTGGTTGGATCCATTCTCCACGCCGATGAATTATCGATAACGGTTGTTCCTGCTGCTGCAAATTTTGGAGCCCACTCCAGTGAAGTATCGCCACCTGCAGAGAACAAAGCAATATCTGCTTTCATATCCACTGCGGTTTGGATGCCTACTACTTTATATTTTTTACCATTGTATTCAATTTCTTTACCCACTGATCGCTCAGAAGCAACCGGGATTAATTCTGTCACAGGGAAATTTCTTTCTGCCAAAACTTTCAACATTACTTCGCCAACCATTCCGGTAGCGCCTACAACTGCTATTCTCATCTTATATTTTTATTACTGAATATTAAATTTGAAGTACAAAAGTAACTAATATTAAAACCAAAACAAGTGGCTTCACAAAAAATAACAAAATGTTACATTTATAACATTTGACTAAAAATATGAAAATCCAAAGTAAAATTGTTTCAAGTAATTGTTTCTTTTTGAATGGCAAAGCTTATAAAATTATGTTCTATATAATATTTGAACCATTAAGAATTTAAGAAAATTAAGTTTCAAAGTGCTTCTTAATGTAACCTAATTTCTCAATGGTAAAAAAAATGCTAGTGTCTAGATAAACTTTTAAAGAAAAACCGCCTCGATTACGAAGCGGTTTAGTCCTGAAATGTATTCAGGATAAATTAGAATATATAATGTAGCAAAAATTACTTTTTCAATAAATCTCGAATCTGAGTCAATAATTCTTCTTGAGTTGGTCCAACCGGCGCAACTACAACAATTTCTTTTTTCTTGGCTTTTTCAGCGGCTCTTAAAATCACAAAAACAAAAAACGCAATAATAACGAAGTTTATAATAGCTTGTAGTAAATTCCCATAGGTAATTACAGCAGCGCCAGCCTTTTTGGCTGCGGCCAAATCAGGATAACTGTTCCCATCCAAAGTGATGAATTTTTGGGTAAAATCGATACCCCCAGTTATCAAGCCAACTATCGGCATAATGATATCATCCACAGCAGATCCAACAATTTTGCCAAATGCACCAGCAATAACTACTGCAGTAGCTAACGACAATACGTCGCCCTTCATTAAAGAAGCTTTAAAATCACTTAAAAACCCCATAATATATTTATTTAAGTTAAACTTGTTTAAGTTGCGAACATAATTAAAATTTTAACAAATCCATGAATAAATTATCGCTTTTTTAACTATTCTCTATAAAAAACACGTTTAACCCGTTGAGATACACTTGTAAGAATTTCATAAGGGATTGTATTTAGTTTTTCGGCGATAAAATATACCGTTGGATTTTCTCCAAAAATAAGTATTGAATCACCCTCTTTACATTCGATTCCCGTGACATCCACCATCAGCATATCCATGCAAATACTTCCAATTATATAGGCCTTGGAGTTTTTTATCATCACAAATCCTAAACCATTTCCCCAACCTCTGGAAATTCCATCAGCATATCCTATAGGAATAGTAGCAATTTTGGTTGGCTTTTCGGCTATAAACCGGCGTCCGTAGCCCACACTTTCTCCTGCCGCGATCATTCTTATTTGCGAAATAACCGATTTCAGCGTACCCACATTTTTGAGTTGTTTTTGTTCTTCGACATCATTTGAAACGCCGTATAATCCAATCCCCAAACGAACCATATCATACTGTGAATCTGGAAAATTACTGATTCCCGATGTATTTAAAATGTGTCGCAACGGTTTTATTTGTAATTCAAACATTAATTTAGACGATAATTTTTCGAATAATGCTATTTGTGAATGGGCAAAACCCATGTGTTCGAGATCATCACTGGTGGCCATGTGTGACAAAATACTCGTTATTTTTACATTTGTATTTCCTTTCAACGCAGCTATCAGTTCTTCAATCGTGTTTTCCTCAAAACCAAGTCGATGCATACCCGTATCAAATTTAATATGAATCGGAAAGTGTTCTAAATTTTTCTGCTTCGCTATTTTCAAAAAAGCATAAAGTCCTTTCAAGCAGTAAATTTCCGGTTCTAATTGATGTTGGATAATAGCTGAAAAACTCGTGTTTTCCGGATTAAGAACCATTATTGGCACCTGAATCCCTCCATTTTTCAATGAAATACCTTCATCTGCAAAAGCCACTCCTAAATAATCAATCTTATGATATTCTAGTAATTTCGCTATCTCGAGTCCACCATTTCCATAACCAAATGCTTTAACCATCACCATAATTTTTACGTTTGGTTTACACTTTGCCTTAAAAAAATTTAAGTTGTAGCTGATTGCATTTAGATTTATTTCCAGCACTGTTTCATGTGTTTTCTCTTCTAATAAATAAACAATTTCTTCAAACTGGAACGATCGGGCTCCTTTTATCAAAATGGTTTCATTTCCAAAGTCAAGATTTTCAAAATCAGCGACAAATGCTGCCGTGTTTTTGAAAACGATACAATTATCAAATTTATTTTTGAATGCCGAAATAGTCTCTCCAATCCCGATAACGCGGTCAATTTTATTCGAAACAATCAACTGGGAGACTTTAGTATATAATTCTTCATTAGGCAAACCGCTTTGAAAAATATCCGAAAGAATGACCGTTTTCTTCTTGTACTGTTTTTGACTTTCGAGAAAATCCAACGCTATTTTCAATGATTGAAAATCAGAACTATAACTGTCATCTATGATACTACAGTTGTTGATTCCGTTTTTGACTTTTAAACGCATTTCCACCGGATACAACAATTCCATTCGATTTTGAATGGTTTTTTCATCATATTTAAAATACAACAAAACCATCAAACACGAAATTGCATTTTCAATAGAAGCCGCATCTTGAAAAGGAATTTTTATTTCAAAATTTTCCTGTCCGAATTGAATATTCAAAACGGTCTTATCCTCTATATTTTTTTTAGAAACAAAAACCGATGCACTTTTATCATTAAAACTCCACGAAAAAGCTTTGGTTCCCGAATTGATACGAGCATCAATACTTTTATTTTTATGATAAATTAAAACCTTAGCGCGCTCAAAAAGTTTAAATTTTTCTGTTATTTTTTCTTCCACACTTGCAAACCCTTCATCATGTGCGGTTCCAATATTAGTAAGGATTCCAATGGTTGGCTTGATAATCTCCTCTAATTTATCCATTTCAGAACTGGTGGAAATACCCGCTTCGAAAATTCCTAAATTGTGTTTTTCATTAATCGCAATCACGGAAAGCGGAACACCAATTTGTGAATTATAACTCTTTGGACTGCGAATAACGTTATAATCAGGACTCAATAAAAAATTGAGCCATTCCTTGACAATCGTTTTACCGTTACTTCCAGTCAATCCAATAATAGGAAAATCAAAAAGACTGCGGAAATTGGCAGCGAATTGTTGTAGAGCGACAAGTGTATTTTCAACAACATAAAAATTAGCTTTATCCTTACAACCATCAGGTATATGGGTCACAACAAAATTTTGAACACCACTCGCTATTAAATCATTGATATAAATGTGAGCATCGATATGAGCGCCTACCAATGCAAAAAACACCGTGTGAGGGCCATTCTGCAACGAACGACTGTCTATAGAAACACTGTCTAAGGTTACATTTTCTCGGTTACCAATACATTTTGCAGATATTTCTTGAAGACTATCTAGAATTTTTTGACTCATGGAATTAGAAGAGATGAAAGTGAATTTCTTTTTTCGAAAATATATCTATTGCAGTTTTTATTGCTCTAAAACTTCTCCAAAAATACCACTTCTTTTCAAAACGAGAACCTGGTTATTCTATAATTATGAGTAATATCGTTTATAAAACATATAGAAACAAAAGCATTATGATGCGCTTTTTTTGACAGATTGCTTATATTTGTTTTTAAAAAAAGTAACTCTTGAAAAAAATTCTCCCTTTTTTCTCTTACATTTTCCATCCGATATTCATACCGGCGGTTGCCACGTTGTTCTATCTTTTTTACGAGGTACCGGAATTGGTAAATCAAGAAAAGTTATTTGTTTTTTTTCAGGTTGTTATAGTAACACTTGTTATTCCTATCCTGGCTTTCCTGCTTTTGCGCGCAACAGGAAATGTAGATTCAGTAATGCTATCCAAAGCATCACAGCGCAAAATTCCATTATTACTGCATTGTTTTTTGCTCATACTTTTAGTGCGGACAAGTATCACAATAGACCGATATCCAGAATTACATTTTTTCTTGCTCGGGGGACTTTTAAGTAGCCTGACAGCACTACTGTTATTGTTCGGGAATATAAAAGCTAGCCTTCACATGATAGGCATGAGCTCCTTGACCGTATTTGTTATTGGGTTAAGTATGCATCTGCAAATTCAGAGTGTTTTTACTATTGGAGCGCTGATTCTGCTAAATGGCTTTGTGGCTTCATCCCGGTTAGAAATGAAAGCACACACCAATCAAGAACTGATTTTAGGTTTTATGCTGGGAGCAATACCTCAGTTGCTTTTGCTGGTATTATGGTTATAAAATGTAGAATATAATTCCAAAATTCAAAGATCGCATATCAATGGATTCATCGTTTATCTCCGCTGACTCAAACAACGTATTCAACCCATAATACGCATATAAATTAATCGTATTATAGCCCGACGAAATATAAGCGCCATACTGAAATTTATTAAAATCTTTATTTCCGGTAACTGCCACTTTACCCGTACTTCCATCAAAAATAGATTTATCATACAGCAAATAACTAAACTTTATTCCTGTGTAAATTCTCCAGAATTTATGGCTTTCATAAGTAGATGATCTCCATCTAAATTCAACAGGCACATCAACAGAAAGTAAGGAGAATTTATTTTTATTATACGCCGTATCGGAATCGATAAAGGAATAAACCGACCCTGCATCAGTTGGAGAAATAATCAGATTCTGATTGTAATTATTATAAGTAACACCAAATCCCGCAGCTATAGCAATCGTTCTGTTTTTATTAATGGGCATATCTCTCAAAAAACCCGCTGAAAAACCGGAAGAAAATTTGTTTTGCGACAAGCCTGTTGGCTTATCGACCAGCGTGTTATACGTTATCGCAAAATAAAACTGATCCTCTCGATATAAGGAATCAACTTTTGCAATTGGAGTATCTTCAGTGGTGGTATTTTCTTGCGCAAAAACATTAAAAAAGGAAAGAAAAAGAAAACCGCTTAGAACTATTCGCATATTGTTTTAGTTTTTAAAAGTGTTTATTGATTATTATAAACTGACATTCTGGATATTGTTTCTAAGTATCGTTTTACAAATATACCATTTAGATCGATTTTTCGCCGTAACAAAAGACAATTAATTCTTTTTGAAGCGCGGTTAGTCGAATAAAAAAATCCTGCTAGAATTGTTTAGCAGGATTATCATTGTGCAGAGAGAATGGGATTCGAACCCACGTTATGTTGCCATAAACACGCTTTCCAAGCGTGCGCCTTCAGCCACTCGGCCACCTCTCTATTTTATAAGATTGCAAAGAACACGAAAATAAATGAGTTAGAAAAATAAAATCTGATTATTATGCCATTTCTCCCCGTAAAGATGTTTCGAAGGCATTTTTGAATTCGCTCCCAGATGTTTCTTGACCTAATAAATGCATTAATTTCGTGATTGCAGCTTCGGTGGTGATATCTTTTCCGGAAATAACTCCAATTTCTTTTAAAGCAGTACTCGTTTCATATTGCCCCATATTTACACTACCGGCTGAACATTGCGTCACATTAATGATATGTAATCCTTTATTGATGGCTTCTTTCAAAAGATTAATAAACCAATCTTCTGTAGGTGCGTTTCCGGCACCATAAGTTTCTAAAATAATTCCTTTTAAATTCGGAATTGAAAGAATGGCTGCCAAAACGACTTCATTAATTCCCGGAAACATTTTTATAATTGCAACATTGTTATCTAGATTTTTGTGAACTTTAAACTGCAAATTGCTGGATAAGGCCCAAAATAATTCAGAATTCAGTTTTAGATGTACTCCGGATTCTACTAAATCAGGATAATTCGGCGAGGTAAAGGCGTTGAAATGTTCCGCATTAATTTTTGTGGTTCTATTTCCTCTGTACAGTTTATATTCAAAATAAAGACATACTTCACTAATGACCGGTTTCCCCTTCTCGCGTAAGGAAGCAATTTGAATTGCAGTAATTAAGTTTTCCTTCGCATCTGTACGTAAATCGCCAATAGGCAATTGGGATCCGGTAAAAATAACGGGTTTTGCTAAATTTTCAAGCATAAAACTCAGCGCCGAAGCCGAGTAGGACATCGTATCGGAACCATGAAGCACTACAAATCCGTCAAATATCGCATAATTATCTTCAATGATTGTCGCAATTTTCGCCCATTTTTCAGGATTCATATTGGAAGAATCAATGGGCTTTTCGAAAGAAATAGTTTCTATATCGCAGTCCAATTGCTTCAGTTCCGGTATTCTTTGCAGCAATTTACTAAAGTTGAAAGCTCTAAGAGCACCGGTCTCAAAATCTTTTTTCATACCAATAGTCCCACCGGTATAAATCAAAAGTATTTTGGATTTAGACAACATTGTGGTATTTCAATTTATTCACAACAGGATTAGCATACATGGCCAGAAAACCGTCTAAGGCAACCGGATTGTCATGATCAATTCGCATTTCTAATCTGCGCTCAAAAAGTAACTTTTCATTTTCAGTATATAAATGCGAATAGGCATTTGATTTATGTACAATATCGTAAGCGATAAAGTTCGTAGACCATAATTTATAATTGCTCAATATTGCATCATCAATGACTTGAGCCAAAGCTTGTATTTGCTTATTTGTATTGTCATTTTCAGCGACAATCGTATCAATTTCAGTATCTAAAACTTTACCTATATGAATATGGATTCTTTTCTTTTGGCCCATGGCGCCACTAAGGATCGTCATGAAATCCTCATTTTTTTCCTTGATATAAACTTCATTATTGGCCTCAGCCATCAATTGGGGCATTTTCAAAGCGTCAGTTGGATCGTATTCATAGGAAATTGATACTGGCACTATTTTGATTTTTTTAAAATAATCCATCAAATTTTTCTCATCCGAACCCATTCCAAGCATTTTCAAAACTCCCGGATTTGTGGCGTCATTTCCGTCTTTTGTTCTTCCTTCTCGCTGTGCAATCCAAACCGAACGATTTTCATGAAGCAATAGATTGCCGATATATTCCGATAACAATTTTGAGCTTTGCAGCATTTCTCTTGGAGTCAGACCACGAAGCACCAGGAAATTACGATTCAGTTTGGCTAACGTACTTAAAAAAGCTTTTTTGACCAAATTATCTCCAATCGCCGAAGCGGTCATTACTAAACCATGTTCAAATAACGCAGTATTTAATAAGGTTGTATCTAAAAGAATATCCCGATGATTTGATATAAACAAATAGGACGTGTTTTTTTCTAAATTTTCAAAACCGGAAGTTGTCATGCCTTCCGAGCTTTTTTCTAATACTTTTTTGACCGAATGGTAGATAAAATTACATTGAAAATCACGAATAGAATGCGTTTTCTTGAGTTGTTCTTTCCACACTTCGTCCTCCACTTTAGGGAAAGTAAAATTCATTAATGCTTTCATCATCGGATGATGAATCACATTTTGAAGAGCCTCGTTTACTTCGGAATCGTAAAATGGCCGAATAGCGTCAAATTTTTGCATTGTGGTTCTCAATTTTTGTGTGGGCAAATGAACAAAAAAAATATTAAATTAATGTGAATTCTCTCTTTAAATCCCAAAAATAGCTTTCGAATTCTCCGTTGTAATTGCCGCAATATCATTTGCCGGAAGGCCATAAATTTGCGCTAACTTATCCACGACATTAACGATATAACTACTTTCGTTTCGTTTTCCACGAAAAGGAATCGGCGCCAGATAAGGGGAATCGGTTTCTAAAACGATATTTTGTAAATCAATTAAATGCAAAAACTGATCAATTTTTCCATTTTTAAATGTTACTACGCCACCAATTCCAAGTTTCATATTATAGGAAATCGCCTTTATAGCTTGTTCATGTGTTCCCGTAAAACAGTGAAAAATCCCGAACAGATCCGCTGATTTTTCTTCTTCCAAAATTTCGAATATTTCATCAAAAGCTTCCCGGCAATGAATCACAATGGGTAATTTATAGGTTTTCGCCCATCGGATTTGAGTTCTGAAAGCAAGTTGTTGTTCTTGCAAATGGGTTTTATCCCAATATAAATCGATACCAATCTCCCCAATGGCGTAGAATTTTCTTTTCTTCAATTCATTTTCCACATGCTGCAATTCTTCCAGATAATTCTCCTTAACATAGGTGGGATGTAAACCCATCATCAAGAAAACATGCTCCGGATAATTTTTCTCTAATTCATACATTGCTTTCGTACAAGTGGAATCAATCGCGGGAATAAAAAAACGTGAAACTCCAACATTGATAGCACGTTGTATCATTTCGTTGCGGTCCTGATCGAATTCTTCGCTGTAAAGATGCGTATGCGTATCTGTAATTATCATATTTTAAGTTTCAAAGCTGTAAAGTTACTATTTAGAATTATTAGATTTTTAAGATTCTTGGATTTTTAGAGTACTTTTGGGATTCATTTTTGATTTATGAAAAACCTGCACGATATCCTAAAAAAAGAAAATTACAAAAAAGTAAAATTCAAAATTACCAAAACACAGCATCTTTTGATAAAGGCTAAAATAAATGGTGTTGTGGGAAACTTCATCCTAGATACTGGTGCTTCAAACAGTTGTATCGGATTTGAAAGTGTTGATTTGTTTCTACTGGAAGCTAAAAAATCAAAGACTAAAGCTTCCGGTGCAGGAGCAACGGGAATGTTTACACAATTAGCTACAAGAAATCAACTGCAATTAGGATCGTGGAAAGACATTTCTTTTAATATTGTAATTTTCGATTTGTCTCATGTCAATGAAGCTTTAAAACAACATAAAGCAAAACCTGTGCACGGCATCATTGGTGCCGATGTTTTGATGAAAGGTAGAGCGATTGTAGACTATTATAATCATTATCTCTATTTACTCAAATAGACTCAATATAAAAAAAAGCATCGGGATCTCCGATGCTTTCTCTTACTACTCAAATATAAAAAACTTTACTCTTTAATAATTTTAGCGACAGACGCTTTTCCATCTATACTTGTTTTGATGATATATACTCCTTTTTGTAGCTCATTCGTCTGTATGATCGTTGAATTACTTTGCGGACTTTTTACCATAACTTCCTGACCTAAAATATTATATATTACTACTTTTTCGATCATACTGTTTGCTTCAATTGTTAAATAATTGGTAACCGGATTTGGGTACATGACAACATTTGAAGTCTCAAAATCACCAACGTTTAAATTACCTGCTACCCTGCTAAAATAAACATTGTCAATGTAAACGGTTCCTGCCGGCGCTCCGGATAATACTAATTGGGCAATATGTCCTTTAGTTGTTAAACCTGTAAACTCAGACAAAGGTATATGGTAACTGTTCCATCCTGATAATGTTGGTGTACGCGTCACTTCAAACTCCACATCATCACCTCCTTGATAAACACCGTTTGCACCAAAATCAACTAACTTAACTCTGAAAGCTGTTAAATCCGGCGTCCATACATCAATATGAAAATATAGCATTGGCGTCGCGTTTATTGTACCAGTAACATCCACTCCAAAATAATTCAAATTGGTATATTTTTTTGTGTCATTTCCGGCAATTTGCATGTCTGTTAAAGTACTGCCTGACGACCAATCTGTTCTCCAAGTGGTAACAGGAACATTAGTGTACGCATTACTGAACATCGAAATGACATCAGCTGCAGCAGTTGTAGGCGTTGGCGCTGCAACAGTTGGTCCCGTTGGAGTAACCACAGTTGATTTATAAAAATAAAAATTATCCAGATAAACCGTTGTACCGGCGGGAACCGAAGACAAACTCATTTGAAAAACAGTGCTGAAATTTATTCCTGGAAAATTCGCTGCGTTTAAAGTCATATCAAAACTATTCCATCCCGGGACGATTGTTAATGTAACACCGGCTTCTACAGGACCTTGATTTATAAGATTAATTTTAACAGAAGTTGCAGTTGACGACCATAAATCTACGTGCATCGTTGTCATATCAGAAAGATCAAAAACCTCTGCACCAGGCAAAGTAATACCCTGATAATTGAAATTACTTAATTTTCTTGTATTGTTGTTTGCAATAAGTTCGTCAGTAACATCTGTTGACTGACCCCAACATTTACACCAATCTCCGGCTTTGTAAACAGCGTAAGCATCGCTGAAGACAGATTTTACATCTGTTGCTACTCTAACGGGAGGAGTTGGTGCAGCTACGGTTGGTGCAGCTGCAGGAACTGGAGCGTTTATTTTTGCAGAAAATTTGATATTATCAATATAACATACGTGGTCAGCTGCTCTTGTTGTACCTTCAGCAATAAAATCCGGGAATATAATTATTTGGTCAATTCCTGTTGAAACTCCCTCCCCAATTTTTCCGGCAAAGTTGAATGTCAATTCTTCCCATTCGTTAATTTTAGTATTAGTAACAGTGATTTCGCCTGTTGATCCTCCATCAGGACGTGCAAACTTAATTCCAACTTTACTGATTACATCCTTATATACCATCATTTTTACAGTACTGTTGGTCTCATTCAATGTAAAAGTCCCAATACCATTCGTCCCAGAAGCATGAGCGGTTTCAAAACCAGTGTACCATGCGCCTGTAGTTAAAGCCGTAAATTTAACAGCTGTATTTGATGTATTAATTCCTGCTTTATTAGGATTTGGAGCAAGCAGTGATGCCGTTGAAGCTCCTGAAGGATTGTCAAAAGAGGTCAATGTCCAAGTAGATCCATACTCGCCAGTTTCAAAAGTAACGGGAGCATAAGGAGCGGCAGCTGGCGGAGCTACGATTGCGACCTTGTTAAAATAAACATTATCTATATATATTGTCCCTGCCGTTCCCGAAAAAACGAATTGTGCAATGTTCGCTTTCGTAGTCAAACCTGTAAATTCTGACAGCGGAATTTCTAAGCTGTTCCAACCGCTTAAAGTTAAGGTACGAGTGATTTCAAATTCTTTATCATCTCCGCCTTGATACGCACCATCAGCTCCAAAATCAACTATTTTAATTTTAAATGTTGTCACATCAGGTGTCCACACATCAATATGAAAATTAAGCATTGTCGAAGCATTAATTTTAGTCGCTTCGGTAATAACTCCAAAATAACTTAAGTCCGTATATTTTTTTGTGTCATTCCCCGCAATCTGAATATCAGACAAAACGTTCCCTGATTGTCCCCAATCTGCTCTCCAACTATCCACTGGTACATTTGTGTAGGCATTGCTAAATAACGAAATAACATCTGCTGAGGCTTTCGTTGGAGTTGGCGCGGCAACGGTTGGGGCAGTCGCTGTTGGTTTTGCCGAAAAGCTAACGTTATCGAAATAACTGGTTGTTTCAACCGTTCTGGCATTAAAATCTAAAAAGAATATAATTTGATCAATATTAATTGTTTCATATAATCCTATTTTCCCTGAAAAGTCAAAAGTCAATTCTTCCCATTCGTTGATTTTGGTGTTAGGCACTTTAATTTCAGGCTGAGCGCCACCATCAGCTATTGCAAATTTGATTGCCACATCGCTTATGACGGTCTTGTACACCATTATTTTGACGATGCAATTAGAAGAACTCAAAGTAAAAGTTCCAATGCCGTTTGCGCCTGAAGCATGAGCCGTTTCAAATCCGGCATAAGGAGCAGCTCCTGATGCGGTTGTTCCAGCAACAAACTTTCCTACTGTGGCTGAACTGTTAATCCCACCCGGAAACGGATTGGAGACTTTGGAATAACCTGCTCCGGTTCCATTTTCAAAAGAGGCAAATGGCCAAGTCGATCCGAATCCTCCGATCTCAAAGGTTATTGGTGCATTTTGTGCGAATCCAATTGAAAACACCAACAGGAAAGTGATTAAAGTAAAGTTCTTCATAATTTTGAGTTATTTAGTTGTTCTCAAATTTATGAATGTATTACGTTGCGGCTTAGAATCACAAGTATCTAAAAACTATACAGGATTAGAAAGAAATTGTTTAATTGCAAACATTCTTAAATGCTACTATTGCTGGTACTTAACCAACTTGACGAAGCAATTTAACAAGAGCTTTAACACTAATTAATTCATACATGTTGAGGTAATGTAATGGTAAATTATCATTTAAATTCTTATAATCATAAACTACACGCAAATTATTTACCAATAAAAAACCATAATCATAAAAAAAAGGAATAATAAATACATATTCCTAAGTTTAAATTTAGTTAAAAAAAATCCCGCCTTGTTATCAAACAAGGCGGGATTGCAATATGTTTCTGTAAATTTGATAAAAATCAATATTACAACTCTAATGCTTTTTTAGGATTGTTATCCATCAATAATTCTAATGGGTTTTCTAAAGCTTCTTTTACAGCAACCAAGAACCCTACTGACTCACGTCCGTCAATAATTCTATGGTCATAAGAAAGAGCAACATACATCATAGGATGTATTTCCACTTTTCCATTTACGGCAATTGGACGCTCGATAATGTTGTGCATTCCAAGAATTCCAGATTGTGGAGGGTTGATAATTGGTGTACTTAACATACTTCCAAATACACCACCGTTAGTGATTGTGAATGTTCCACCAGTCATATCATCAACTGTGATTTGTCCGTCGCGAGCTTTAATTGCTAATCTCTTAATATCCGATTCTACACCACGGAAAGTCAAGTTTTCCGCATTACGAACTACAGGAACCATTAATCCTTTTGGCCCTGAAACTGCAATTGAAATATCACAAAAATCAAAAGCAATCTTATGATCACCATCCATCATTGAGTTCACATCAGGGAATAATTTTAATGCTCTGGTTACTGCTTTAGTAAAGAAAGACATGTATCCTAAACCAATTCCGCCATGTTTTGCTTTGAACGCATCTTTGTATTCATTACGCAAGGTGTTGATTGGCGTCATGTTTACCTCGTTAAAAGTAGTCAACATGGCTGTTTCGTTTTTAGCGGCAACTAATCTTTCAGCCACTTTACGACGTAACATCGATAATTTAGTACGCTCCGATCCACGAGAACTACCTGTAGGAGTTCCCATTGAAGGCACTGCATTTACAGCATCATCTTTAGTGATTCTGCCGTCTTTTCCAGTTCCTGCTATGGAAGCTGGCGCTATATTTTTCTCGTCTAATATTTTTCTTGCTGCCGGAGATGGAGTTCCTGAAGCGTAAGTCGCTGCTGGAGCTGCCGCTATGGGAGCCGCTTTTGGTTCTTCTGCTTTAACTTCAGCTTTTGGTGCTTCAACTGTTTTTGCAGCTTCAGCAACTGGTGCATCACCTGCTGGTTTTGCTCCGTCCGTATCAATGTGGCAAACTACTGCTCCTACCGCAACTGCATCACCTTCTTCTGCTTTTAAAGTAATGATTCCGCTTGCTTCTGCTGGCAATTCTAAGGTTGCCTTATCAGAATCAACTTCAGCAATTGCTTGGTCTTTTTCTACATAATCTCCGTCTTTTACCAGCCACGTTGCAATTTCAACTTCCTTTATAGATTCCCCTGGTGATGGGACTTTCATTTCTAAAATCATGTTCTATTATTTTAAATTATGAATTTTAAGTTTTAAATTGTTCTCGAACAACCTATGTTTATTATTTGTACTATTTTTTAGCCCTGATGGTAGCGACATCCTTTTTCTAGCTTCTTTAGCTAGGAAAAGATATAGCGTACAGCAGGAAATAGCTCCTTATGATCTGTATAAATTTTTATCAAAAACCATTCGTAAAGCATCAGCCTGACGGCGTTTTGCTCTTGTGTAGCTTCCTGCTGCCGGAGCCGCGTATGCTTTTAATGAAGCTAGTCTCCATTTTACTAAATTGAAATTCATCAACATAAAGCTGTATGCTCCCATGTTTTTTGGTTCTTCCTGTGCCCAAACATAATCATCAGCGTTTGGATATTTAGCAATAATTTCTTTTAATTGTTCCACCGGCAATGGAAATAATTGTTCGATTCTAACTACCGCAACGTCATTTCTACCAAGAGTCTCTCTTTCGGCAGTAATGTCATAGTAGAATTTCCCGGTACAGAAAACTAGTGTTTTCACCTCGTCTTTATTCACTGTTTCATCATCGAATGTTTCCTGAAAACTTCCTGTTGCAAATTCCTCAACTGTAGAAACTACTCTTGGGTCACGCAACAAACTCTTTGGTGTAAACACAATAAGCGGTTTACGGAACGTTGTTTTCATTTGTCTTCTCAACAAGTGAAAAAAGTTAGCTGGGGTTGTACAATCAGCGACATACATATTATGTCTGGCGCAAAGTTGTAAATAACGCTCCATTCTGGCCGAAGAATGCTCTGCTCCTTGTCCTTCATAACCGTGAGGCAGTAATAAAACAATTCCGTTCTGGTTGTTCCATTTGTCTTCACCACAGGAAATATATTGATCAATCACAATTTGGGCTCCATTGCTGAAATCTCCAAACTGTGCTTCCCAAATTGTTAGTGCATTTGGATTTGCTAAGGCATAACCGTAATCAAAACCCAAAACTGCATATTCCGATAACAAGGAATTGAAAATATTAAATTTTCCGGTTGCCCCTTCTAAATTACTTAGCAGGTTCACCTCTTCTTCTGAATCTTCCACTTTTACAACGGCGTGACGGTGAGAGAATGTCCCGCGCTCCACGTCTTGCCCGGAAATACGAACATCGTAGCCTTCTTTTAAAAGGGAACCATAAGCCAAATGTTCCGCCATGGCCCAATCCAGCTTGTTGGTTTCGAAAAACATTGTTTTTCGGTCGTTAATCAGCTTTTGTATTTTATTAATAAACTTTTTATCCGAAGGCAGGTTACATATTACATTTGCCAATTCGGTCAGTCCTGCTGCAGGGAAAGTTGTGTCTACTTTTTTGAGCATTTCAACATCTGAAACTTGATCAAATCCCTTCCATTCATTTTTCATAAACGGTGTAATAATGGTCAAATCTTTTTTACGGGACTCTTCCAGATTTATTTCTAAATCTGATTTGTATTCTTGTTCCAATCCTTTTACAAAAGTGGAATCAATTACTCCGTCAGCAAGTAATTTTTCCATGTAAATGTCTCTCGGATTTTTGTGCTTGGCAATAATTTTATATAAAACAGGCTGCGTAAAACGAGGCTCATCGCCTTCGTTATGGCCATATTTCCTATATCCTAATAAATCTATGAACACATCGCTACCAAATTGCATTCTATAATCCAATGCAAAGGACATCGCGTGAACTACAGCTTCCGCATCATCCGCATTTACGTGTAACACCGGCGAAAGTGTAACTTTAGCAACATCTGTACAATAGGTAGAAGAACGGGCATCAAGGTAATTGGTGGTAAAACCTACTTGGTTATTGATAACAATATGAATGGTACCTCCGGTTTTATAACCGTCAAGTTGTGCCATTTGTACAATTTCATACAAAATTCCCTGACCGGCAATTGCGGCATCTCCGTGAACGGCGATTGGCAATACTTTTGAGAAATCGTTAGGGAAATATTTATCTTGTTTCGCCCTTGTAATTCCTTCGATTACTGCACCTACAGTTTCCAGGTGCGAAGGATTTGGCGCTAAATTAATATTGATTTTTTTACCTGTACTGGTAACTTTATCAGCGGTGAGTCCCAAGTGGTATTTTACGTCTCCGTCAAAATATTCCTGGTCGTAATCTTTACCGTCAAACTCTCCAAATATGTCTTGGGTTGATTTGCCAAAAATATTTGCCAAAACATTCAAACGGCCACGGTGTGCCATTCCCATTACAAATTGTTCAACTCCTTTTTCAGCTGCTTTTTCAATTAAAGCATCCAAAGCCGGTATGATTGATTCTCCTCCTTCAAGAGAAAAACGTTTTTGACCTACATATTTAGTATGCAAAAAGTTTTCGAAAGAAACAGCTTGGTTTAATTTATTCAGAATTGATTTCTTTTCGTCCAAAGAAAATTTAGGCTGGTTGTCATTATAACCCAATTTTTTCTGAATCCACTCTACCACTTCTGGTTTACGTATGTACATATATTCGACCCCAATGTGCTGGCAATATATGGTATCAAGATGTGTAATGATTTCCTGAAGCGTGCAAGGCTGTATATGAATAACTTTTGCCGCATCAAAAACAGTGTTCAAATCTGCGGACGAAAGTCCGAAATTTGTGATTTCCAGCGTTGGTGATGAAATACGTCTTTCTCGAACCGGATTCGTTTTAGTAAACAAATGACCGCGAGAACGATACCCATCTATTAATTTCAATACGTTGAATTCCTTTTGCAGTTTGTCAGAAACTAAGCTGTAATCGGCATTATTAACTGCAAAATCAGCAATTTGCCCCACTTTGTTCTCCTCATTGTAAGTCGTCATTCCAAAGTCGAAACCTTGAAAAAAACTTCTCCAACTAGGCTCAACGCTATCTGGATTCTCTAAATATTGATCGTATAATTGTGCAAAAAATTCTGTGTGTGCTGCGTTTAAAAATGAAAACCTATCCATAATATTTAGTGAATATACCTTTTTTGTTAAAATAGTTTGGCAAAAGTACGATAATACAATAAATTTATAATTTATTTTAAGATACTTTTACATTGAATATTGTTAAAAAACTGAAAACTCATGACAAAGAATGACTTTTTAAATAAATCCAAAACCTTTTCGGTGCTATTAGCATTATTTTTTTCAACTTGCCTTTTTGCCCAACAAAATGATATTCCGCCAGAAACGGAAAATCAATTCTGGAAAAATGTACAATTCGGAGGTGGAATTGGTTTAGGATTTGGTTCGGGCTACACCGATATTTCGTTGGCGCCAAGTGCTATTTATAATTTCAACCAATATGTCGCTCTGGGAGTTGGTGCTCAATATAAATATTTAAAGCAAAAAGACTTTTATGCCTCGCATTTGTATGGCGGTAGTGTCATAGGATTGTTTAACCCGATAAATCAAATACAACTTTCGGCCGAATTAGAACAATTGAGAGTCAATGTAAATTTAGATGGATCTAACAGCAATTCGCAGGATTACTGGAATACCGGATTATTTCTGGGTGCTGGTTACCGGTCCGGCAATGCTACGATTGGCGCCCGTTATAATGTTTTGAGTGACAAGAACAATATTTACGGCAGCGCCTTTATGCCATTTATCAGAGTGTATTTTTAATTATTTACGATGAGAAAAACTTTTCAATTATTCTGTATTTTATTTATCAGTTACAGTTTTGCACAAAACAGTATTTTACAATCCGGGCCGATGGTGGGTTATTGCGAAATGACTGAAGCAGTGATTTGGCTACAAACCAACAAAAAAGCCTCGGTGAAAATAGCTTATTTTGCTGTTGACAATCCTACTAAAATATTCTATTCGGATGTCTATTCGTCTTCAAAAGAGGTTGGCTTCACGCATCATATTATTTTAGATCAATTAAGTCCCGGAAAAAAATATAAGTATGATGTTTTGATAAATGACAAAAAAATCATCTTGCCTTATGAGACTTCTTTTTCATCAAAAAAACTTTGGGAATGGCGCGAAGATGCTCCTGATTTCACAGTGGCAATTGGAAGTTGTTCCTATTTTAACGAAACTCCACTGGATAGACCGGGAAAAGGGTATGGAAGCGAATATGGGATTTTTGAAAGTATCGCCAACAAAAATCCAGAAATTATGATTTGGAGCGGCGACAATATCTATCTGAGAGAAGCTGACTGGGATAGTAAAACTGGAATTTATCATCGCTATACTCATTCAAGGTCGATAAAAGAAATACAGCCTTTGATTGCAAAAACGCAGAATTTTGCGATTTGGGATGACCATGATTTTGGTCCGGATGATAGCGACGGGAGTTTTTACAATAAATTTCTGACTCAAAAAGCATTTAAAGATTTCTGGGCAAACAAAAGCTACGGCATGAATCCAGAGCAGAACGAAGGCGTTTATTCAACCTTCAGCTGGGGCGATGCACAGTTTTTTTTATTAGATGATCGGTTTTTCAAAACTCCAAACAACAGAATTACCGGCGAAAGAACGATTTTAGGAAACACTCAATTAGAATGGCTTATTAACGCGTTAAGTTTTTCTAAAGCGAATTTTAAAATCATTGTAATTGGCGGACAAGTATTAAACTCAGTAGCAGGAAAAGAAAATTACAGCAACTACCCTAAAGAGAAAGAAAAATTGCTAAAAGAAATTCTGGACAATAAAATAAAGGGAGTGTTATTTATAAGCGGTGACAGGCATTTTACTGAATTTTCCGAAGTTCCCCGCGAGAATACCTATTCTTTATTTGACTGGACTGTTTCCCCGTTAACTTCTGGTGTAGCATCTGAAAATGTGTGGAAGGAAAACAATATTTACAGAACAAAAGGCAGCTTGATTACGCAACATAATTTTGGGACTATTTCATTTTTGGGTTCAAAAGAAAACCGCCAAATGAAACTCACCATATTCGATACCAACGGAACTGAATTATGGAATAAAATAATCTTAAAAAAAGACTTGCAATAACTAATACTTATTCCTGAACCAAACTTTTTGCCATTCTCTTTTTAAAATCAGAAAAGCGACTTGTTCCGCGAGAATTACTAAATCAGAACCATCGAGTTTTTTTATTTCGTCTTCTGAAACATCAATTATGTAAAGTAAATTGAGATATTCAGCAAACTTATGCTGGATGAGGAGATAGATTTTTTCATGCAATTGCAGCTTCAATTCTTTTGGAGAAATACTTAAAGGAAAATCAACTGCTTCGTTAGCCAAATTGAAATCCTTATTCATTTGTTCGATTAATTTCAAATATAAGTTTTCACCTTCTGCTTCCGTAAGCAGTAAATCGGTATTTTTTGGAACTATAAACATTTGATTTCAAATTGTTGATTAGCGAATTTAGATTTATGATTTTCAGAAACTGCTCTAAATGTTTGATTTTTTTGAATTATACTGATTTTTGAAATAAAC
This sequence comes from Flavobacterium caseinilyticum, assembly GCF_004349085.1. Taxonomy (GTDB): domain Bacteria; phylum Bacteroidota; class Bacteroidia; order Flavobacteriales; family Flavobacteriaceae; genus Flavobacterium; species Flavobacterium caseinilyticum. The sequence goes on from NZ_SMFM01000003.1 coordinate 259,816, forward strand.
CATTATTTACCCGAAGTAAAACTTCTGCGATCAAAAATCGTTAATCTGCAATCAAAAATCTAAACTTTTCTTCCCATTAAATTTTCACCAAAAGCCTTCAGCATTTCTTTTTTATCGAGGCTGATATTCATTTTATCCAAGGTTTGGAAAGCCTTAAAAGTAAAGTCCTGTATTGCATTTTGAGTGGCTTCAGAAGCGCCGGAACTATTAAATAGCGCTTTTACACGCTCAATCTTGTCAGTATTATCTTCTGGCTGAATCGAAAATAAACTTTTCAATTCTTTCGCTTCTTCTTCATTTGAAAATGCAACGGCTTTTAGGTACAAATAGGTTTTCTTATTTTCAATAATATCACCACCAACTTGTTTTCCAAAGGTTTCCGGATTACCAAAAGCGTCCAGAAAATCATCCTGCAACTGGAAAGCCAAACCTAAATTAAGTCCGAAATCATAGATTAAATTAGCGTTTTCTACCGAAGTTTCAGCTATAATAGCTCCCATTTTCATTGCTGCTGCAACCAAAACGGCTGTTTTATATTGAATCATTTTCAGGTATTCCGGAATGGTAACATCACTTCTTTCTTCAAAATCGACGTCCCATTGTTGTCCTTCGCAAACTTCAAGAGCAGTTTTGCTAAATAACTTTGCTAAATCCCTAAAAATTAAAGGCTCATACTGCTCAAAATATTGATACGCTAAAATCAGCATGGCATCACCTGATAAAATGCCGGTGTTTAAATTCCATTTTTCATGAACGGTTTTATGACCTCTGCGCAATGGCGCATCGTCCATAATATCGTCATGTACCAAAGAAAAATTATGAAAAACTTCAACCGCCAAAGCCGCTGGCAACGCTTTTCTGTAATCCGCATCAAAAACCTCCGCACTCATTAATGTAAGCACCGGACGCATTCTTTTGCCTCCAAGATCTAAAATATAATGGATAGGCTCATATAAATTCTTAGGTTCTTTGGTTTCATATTGAGATTGCAAATAAGCAGAAAGGAACTCTTGATATTGAACGATATTGTGCATTGTTATTTTGTTTAGCGTTTAAAATTTAAAAAGGAATACAAAACATTCCAACTTTGAACTTTATATCCACAAAGAAACTCAAAAAACTTGAAACTAGCTAAAATGTTAAAGTTACTCAAACGTTAAATAAATCTAAATACTTAGGAAACTTTTTTGGTATCTACGGTTTCCGTCTTACATTTGCACTCGAAATTGACTGCTACATTTTTCTACTTTCACACTTGATAAAATTGTTGTTTTCTTTTCTAATCTAAAATACTCAAATCCTTATGAAAACCACATGGACAATTGACTCGAACCAATCTGATGTTCTTTTTAAAATGAAACATTCTATCATTGCATATTTAGCAGGTAGCATCAATGAATTTGACGGTTATATTGACATAGACAATAATCAAATATCCGATGCATCAATCGCCTTTTCATTAGATGTAAACAGCAGAGACGCTACGTTAGAACAAATAGACAACCACTTAAAAATGGATGATTTTTTTAACGTTAAGGAGTACCCATTAATTCGCTTTAAATCCACTTCTTTCGAAAAAGTTACTCCTAATATCAATTTCTTAAAAGGAAATCTCACCATTAAAAACATCACCAAAGCGGTAGAACTTGACGCGGAATTTATTGGAATTAACGCATACAATGGCATCAAAAAAGCAGCTTTTGAAATAACGGCTAATATCAATCGCAAAGATTTCGGCTTGACTCAAAATCCTTTTCAACAAGCTAGCGGACTATCTCTAGGACAAGATATTAAATTGATAGCTAATCTAGAATTTACAGTGTAGCGTACATTAATAATTTAAAGTTAAATAATTACTAATAAAATGGAAACTTTTTTAGTTCCTAGAGTTTCCATTGTATTTTTACATCAATTTTAAGGACTATTGAACATCTTTTAACTTAAAAATAAACCGACTATAATTACCCAAACCAAATGAAAGAGAAAATTATATCAAAAGCTAAGGAAATGTTTTTGAAACTCGGTTTCAAGAGTATCACTATGGATGATATTGCCGGAGAAATGAGTATTTCAAAAAAAACAATTTACAAGTATTTCGCTAACAAAGAGTTACTTATCGAGGAGAGTGTTCAAATAATTCACACCGAAATAAATAACATAATCAACACGATTACTTCACAAAATTTTAATGCCATAGAAGAGAATTTTGAAATCAGACGGATGTTTGATGATATGTTCAAATCCACTGATACTTCCCCAGTGTATCAACTTAAAAAACATTATCCTGAGGTATACCAAAAATTATTATCAGTTCAAGTTGAAATGTGCGAATCCTGTTTTAGGAAAAACATCGAAAAAGGAATCGTCGAGGGTTTATACCGCAAAAACCTGAATATAGATGCATACATCAAGTTTTACTACACTTTAATTTTTTCGATTAACGAAAATATTAGGTCAGAACGAGAAGCCTTTGCGCTTGAAATGGAAGCACTACAATACCATACCAGAGCAATGGCAACAGACAAGGGAATACTAGAATTAGAGAAAAATTTAATCAAATTAAGCTTATAAAATGAGAAGAACAATTATACTAATGACCGTGCTGCTTTCTTTAAGCATTAATGCACAAGAAATAAAAAGCCTAACTCTGCAAGATGCCATCGTATACGCACTAGAGAATAAAGCTGATGCAAAAAAAGCAAGATTACAAATAGAAAAAGGGGAATACGAAATCCAAGAAGTTCGTTCAAGAGCCTTGCCTCAAATTTCAGCAAATGGTAGCTTAAACTACAATCCTATTTTACAAACTACCGTAATTGACGGAGCGGGATTTGGCGCACCAGGAAATACAATTCAGGCTGCATTTGGTCAAAAATGGAACTCAACTGCAGGTATATCTCTTAATCAAGCCTTGTATGACCAAGCTGTTTTTGTAGGTTTGAAGGCGGCAAAATCAACCCGTGAATTTTACCAAATAAACGCACAGTTAACCGAAGAGCAAGTTATAGAGCGTGTAGCAAATGCTTACTACCAAGTTTACGTAACACGCCAAAACTTAACTGTACTTGATAACAACCTTAAAAACACCACAAAAGTTAAGGACATCATAAAAGGGCAATACGACAACGGATTGGCCAAAAAAATTGACTTGGATAGGACTATGGTTCGTATATCAAACATAAATACCCTACGCCAGCAAACCATAAATGCCGTTACACTACAAGAAAATGCATTAAAATTTTTCATGGGTTTACCAATGGATACTCGCATTTCTATTCCCGAAACGGAATTCGAAATTACTCCAAATGCACTTTCGTTGACGCCAGATACTACAATAAGAACCGAATACTTATTGCTTAAAAAGAACGAGCAATTATTAGAGTACCAAAAAAAATCTATAGAGGCAGCCTATTACCCAAGTTTATCGCTTACTGGCGGGTACAACTTCATTGGTCAAGGTCCTGAAATGCCTTGGTTCAGGAAACCATCAGATGGAGTGTACTGGTCTGATTTTGCTTCTATAGGTTTAAATTTGCGCATCCCTATTTTTTCAGGTTTTGGAACACGATCAAGAGTAAGTCAAGCTGATAACAAACTTGCCTCCATAAAAGTAGACTTAGAAGAAACGAAACTTTCATTGGATTTACAATATACCAACGCTAAAACACAAATTGAAAATAGCATTGTATCTATCAACAATCAAAAAGAAAACGCAAAACTAGCACAAGAAGTTTTGACCAATACCAACAACAACTACATTCAAGGTCTCGCATCATTAACTGATTTACTAGAAGCTGAAAGCGAACTTGTTGTTGCTCAAAACAACTACACTACAGCGCTATTAGATTATAAACTAGCCGAAATACAATTAATAAAAGCAAAAGGAGAATTAAAAACGTTAACCAATAAATAATCAAAATGAAAAAAATTATCATAACCGTAGTAGTAATTGCTGCCTCTTTAGGGATTATTACTTACATACTTACCAATAACAAAAAAGACAACGAGGCTAAAACTGCAGTAGTGGCTGAGAAAAATGCAACAGTATCTGTACGTACAGATGTTGTTAAAACAGAAGATGTATCTCTTGACTTTGTTTCTAACGGAAATTTTGAACCGGTTCAAGAATTAAAATTCTCAGCAGAAAAGTCAGGTAAAATCACCAAAATATTAGCCAAAGAAGGTGATTACGTGAGCGTAGGACAAACTCTTGCTATTGTACGTAGTGATGTGGTGAATGTAAATGCACAAAACGCAAACGCAATTTATCAAAACGCAGTTGCTGATTACAACCGATTTGAAAATGCATTTAAAACCGGTGGTGTAACCAAACAACAATTAGACCAAGCCAAACTACAAATGGTAAATGCTAAGTCACAACTTACACAAGCCAACATTAACGTAGGTGATACTAGAATCAAGGCACCAATAAGTGGGTTTATCAATAAAAAACACATTGAAGTAGGTTCTATCATTACAGGAATGCCTGCAACACAATTATTTGATATTGTAAACGTATCAAAGTTAAAATTGAAAGTTAACGTAAATGAAAGTCAAGTAGCTGGATTAAGAGTAGGAAGTGCTACTAATGTAGTTGCCAGTGTGTATCCAGATAAAACATTTTCAGGAAAGATTACTTTCATTGCTGCAAAAGCTGATGAAACTTTAAACTTCCCTGTAGAAATAGAAATTACAAACAATGCCAACAAAGACCTAAAAGCAGGAATGTACGGTACTGCTGCTTTTGCATCTAACCAACAAAAACAATCCTTGAAAATCGTTCCAAGAAATGCCTTTGTAGGTAGTGTAAGCAGCAACCAAATATTTGTAATTGAAAATGGAACTGCCAAGTTAAAAACAGTAACTGCTGGCAGAATTCTAGGCGATAAAGTAGAGATCTTAAACGGACTTGAAGATGGTGAACAAGTTATTGTAACCGGACAAATCAATTTGCAAGACGGAAGCAAAGTGGAAATTATTAAATAATCTTAAAGCCTTAAGCCTTAAAGTCAAAAAGCAAATAAAAAAATGAAATTAGCAGAAATATCCATAAAACGTCCCTCATTAGTCATCGTATTATTTACGATACTAACTCTAGGAGGACTGTTCAGCTACAGCCAATTGGGCTATGAATTGATCCCAAAATTTGAAACCAATGTGATTTCGATTGCAACGGTTTATCCCGGAGCATCACCTAGTGAGGTCGAAAATACCGTTACCAAAAAAATTGAAGATGCAATTTCATCCTTGGAAAACATCAAAAAAATTGATTCTAAGTCATTTGAAAGTTTGTCCTCGGTTTCGATAACATTAACATCTAATGCTGATGTAAATATTTCTATGAATGATGCGCAGCGTAAAATAAACGCCATCATTAATGACTTACCTGATGACGCTCAGGCGCCTTCATTAAACAAGTTTTCGTTGAGCGATTTACCAATTATGACCATTGGTGCCAACGGAAAAATGGACGAAGTTGCTTTTTACGACTTAATAGACAAGAAACTTGCGCCGGTTCTTTCTCGTGTGCAAGGAGTAGCTCAAGTTAATATCACAGGCGGACAAGAGCGAGAAATTCAAGTAAATTTAGATGCAGTAAAAATGCAAGCCTACGGACTTTCGGTACCGCAAGTGCAACAAAACATTTTATCCTCCAACTTGGATTTCCCAACCGGAAATATTCAAACCCGTGAGCAAAAAATATTAATCCGTTTAGCCGGAAAATATAAGAATGTTGAAGAATTAAGAAACTTAATTGTTGCTTCTAAAAACGGAATCCAAGTTCGTTTAGGCGAAATCGCTGATGTTCAAGACACTCAAAAAATCACTGAAAAAGTAGCTCGTGTCAATCAAAAAAGTGCTATTATTTTGCAAATCATAAAACAGTCCGATGCTAATGCGGTTGCGGTGAGTGAAGAGTTGGTGAAAACAATTGCTAAACTAGAAGCGGAGTACAAAACGACTGAATTAAAACTAGAAATCGCAAAAGATAGTACTGTATTTACACTTGAAGCTGCTGATGCCGTTGTACATGATTTACTTATTGCGGTACTTTTAGTAGCGTTTGTAATGTTGTTTTTCTTACACAGTATTCGAAACTCATTGATAGTAATGATTTCGATCCCAGCATCGTTGATTGCTACTTTTATTGGAATCTATTTAATGGGTTACACGTTGAACTTAATGAGTTTATTGGGACTTTCACTTGTTGTAGGAATTCTGGTAGATGATGCTATTGTGGTTCTAGAAAACATTTACAGGCACATGGAAATGGGCAAAAACAAAGTTCGAGCTGCCTATGATGGTACAGCCGAAATTGGTGGAACTGTAGTATCGATTACGCTTGTAATTGTGGTTGTGTTTTTACCAATTGCATTGAGTTCTGGTCTGGTTTCTAATATTATTACGCAATTTTGTGTGACGGTAATTATATCCACTTTATTATCATTAGTTGCTTCGTTTACTATTATTCCATGGCTATCATCCAGATATGGAAAATTAGAACATATTGAAGGTAAAAACCTTTTTGGAAGAATCATTCTTGGTTTTGAAAGTTATTTAACGCGTTTCATCAACTGGATTTCTGGATTATTGACTTGGAGTTTAGATCATTACAAAACAACACTAGCTATTGTTTTAGTTATCTTTTTCAGCTCAATTGCATTGGTTCCTGCGGGGTTTATTGGAGGTGAATTCTTCGCAGCATCAGACAGTGGTGAGTTTTTAGTTCAAATCGAAATGCCAAAAGATGCATCGTTAGAAAAAACCAACTTCATGACGCAAAAAGCAGAGGCCTTTTTAGACAAAGAAGATTTTGTTCACAGTCAATTTACTATTGTGGGTCAAACTAGTGGTGGTATGGGGGCTTCACAATCAACTGCTTATAAATCAGAAATTAACGTGAAAATGGTTGAATTAGACCAGCGCGATGAACCTGCAAATGTTTACGCTGCAAAAACCAAACGTAAATTAGAAAAATTACTAGTTGGCGCAAAAGTAAAAACAGTTCCTGTAGGTATTTTAGGAACGGCTGAAGATGCTACTTTAGGACTTATTGTAACAGGTCCAGATGTAGAAAGTGCCATGAAATTTGCTATTGCTGCCGAAAAAGAATTGCGCACTATTCCTGGTGCAACAGAAATTGAATTATCGGTAGAGGACGGAAATCCTGAAGTAAGCGTAAAAGTAGACAGAGATAAAATGGCCGCACTTGGTTTGAGTTTACAAACCGTAGGTATGACAATGCAAACTGCTTTTAGTGGAAACACAGACGGGCGTTTTAGAGCTGGAGAATACGAATACGACATCAATATTAAGTATAATGCTTTCGATAGAAAAAGTATTGCTGATGTAAGCAACTTGATTTTCATCAATGATATGGGTCAACAAATCAAGTTAAATCAATTTGCGACCGTTACGGAAGGTTCTGGTCCAAGCCAATTGGAACGTAGGGACAAAACGGCATCTGTGACAGTGAAAGGGCAAAACGTGGGAGTTGCTTCTGGAACAATTGTTGCGCAATGGCAAGAAAAAATAGATCAACTAAAAAAACCTACCGGTGTCAACTACATTTGGGGTGGTGATCAAGAAAACCAGTCAGAAGGTTTTGGAACATTAGGAATTGCTTTATTGGCTGCTATTATCTTGGTTTACCTTGTAATGGTTTCCTTATACGACAGTTTTGTGCATCCATTTGTAGTATTATTTGCTATTCCGCTTTCGTTCATTGGAGCATTACTAGCACTAGCATTAACGAATAACACCTTGAACATCTTTACGATTCTTGGAGTCATCATGCTTATTGGTCTGGTATGTAAGAATGCGATCATGCTTGTGGATTACACCAACCAACGTAGAGCCGCTGGTGAAACCATTAGAACCGCATTAATTCAAGCGAATCATGCGCGTCTTCGTCCAATTTTAATGACAACAATTGCAATGGTTTTTGGTATGTTCCCAATTGCATTAGCTGCTGGAGCTGGAGCCGAATGGAAAAACGGACTAGCTTGGGTAATTATTGGTGGATTGATTTCGTCCCTATTTTTGACCTTGATTATTGTTCCGGTGATTTATGAAATCATGGAAAAATTAATTGCTAAATTCTCTAAAGGAGAAAAAGTAAATTATGAAACTGAAATGATTGCTGATTACGAACATCGCGAATTAAGCGAAGACGGATTTACACCAAAACATTAACACATTCACTCTTCATAAAAAAACGACCTGCTCTTTATAGATGCAGGTCGTTTTTTTTGGCTTGTGTTTAATGGAATTAAAAAAATGTTTTCTTGTTTTAACTACATTATTTAGTTCATTACTGTGGCCTTTTTTGTCTCATCGAGCGCAGTCGAGATGTCACAACGGTTCTCGACTGCGCTCGAACTGACAATGGAACTATTATTTAGTTTATTACTGTAGCTTTTTTTGTCTCATCGAGTGCAGTCGAGATGTCACAACGGTTCTCGACTGCGCTCGAACTGACAATGGGACTATCATTTAGTTTATTACTGTAGCTTTTTTTGTCTCATCGAGCGCAGTCCAGATGTCACAACGGTTCTCGACTGCGCTCGAACTGACAATGGGACTATCATTTAGTTTATTACTGTAGCTTTTTTTGTCTCATCGAGCGCAGTCCAGATCTCAAAACGGTTCTCGACTGCGCTCGAACTGACATTGGGAATATTTTAGAATAACAAATGATGCAGACCTTAAATTAAGAAATATTACAACGAAAACCGGACCTTAAACAACAATTGCCTTGGTCTTAACATAAAATTAGTTGCCACATAACTAAAATCACTGACATTAATGGTTTCGAAATTATTGGTACCAAAAACATTGTTCACTTGCATCTCAAAATCAATTTTTTTCTTTTGAATCGTGTATCGATAAATAAAATCTGCAAAAACATTTTCGTTTCTTTCATTGAACAAGGTCGTGTTTATATACTCTGTTTTTAAACCTACATATTGTTTGCTTTTCAAATTAAAATTTAGATTTAAAACATGATTTTGTTGCTTTACTAGCGGTTGTTTTAGTTCCTCTAATTTGTTATTCGAGAACATCCACCTACCTGCGTATTCCAAATTAAGCCAATCCGTTAAATCGGTATCTATTTTGCTGCCCAAAATCAGATTTTGATTTGCAATGTCTACTAAATTAGCATTAATAATTTGCTGAGATTCCTGCAAAACAAAACTGCTATTTAAAGCTACATTTGATTTAAATGCAGAAACATATTTTCCTATTCGGGTTGAAAAATTATGACTGTATCTCGTGTTTAATTGCTCAATTGCATCAATTGAAACTGCTCCATTTGGTGAAACTTCACTTTGATATAGTAAATTATTCTCACTTTGTACATTACTGTAGCTAGTATTAAAAAAAAGTGATTTTACAGAATTCCTAAACGAGATTCCCACATTATAATTTTGAATTTTTGATTGTGGCAAAGGAGAATCAATTCTCTTAATGCTTCGGTAATTTTGCAAAATATAACCATAATGCAACTGGTTTATGGTACCAAATTGATTTGAAATTCCTGCCGAAGAATTAATTTTCCAATAAGAATTTACATCATAGTTCACCGTCAGTCGAGGTTCAAAAGTAGTTTGATTCACAGCCTCAGCTAGTTGTAACGGTATGTCTTTTATTGTATAGGCATGGAAGTTTATTGGGGTTGAGAGTTCAAATCGCCAATTCGCTTTTTTAAATTGAGTATTCAAATCAACATATAATTTAGAACGAAACCAATCTAGAGTATTCGAAAAATCAGGACTTAAAACGCTATTGGTTGATGTAGTTATATTACTATTGAGTTTTTGATTTTCCAATTGCAAACCTACTTTTGACTCCAATGTAAAATACTTTACCGCTTTGATCATCGATAAGGAGTTGTTTGTGTAATAGGTGAGTAAATCTATATGTTGTGTAACTGAATTGTACGGTTTATTTTCGTTAAGTAAACCCTCAAACTGTCCCGGATTTACGCGCAGTTCTTGTGGTGTTTTGTTTAAACCTAAGTACGAAAAAAGTACGACCTTTTGTTTCCCAATTGAAAAAATTGATTTCAAATTATTAGAAAATCTAAAATATTCATTGCTCAACTCCTGCTTTAAACCTTCGTTATTCAAAACGATATTCCCGCGCTGACTATCCCAAAAGCCTTGAAACTCCAGACTATTTTTGAAATAATTTTTGGTGGTGTTTTTTTGAAGTGTAAAGTTTGTTTGCAAAGAATTGTAATAGAATTGATTGTATTTTTCTTCTAACAAATCAATTGTACCCGAAGGCGTAAAAAACTGCGTATTGGTAAAACCTTTTTGCTGTTGATAATCATTTAAATACGAAACATTCACCCGCAATTCATAGTCTTTTTTTAACTTTTGCAAATAATTGCTCGACAATAAGTGAATGGAATTATCAAGCCATCTTTTTTCAGAAAATTTTGGATTGGCTAATTGTTGTACTGCAAGCCAATCTATTTTCTCTGAATTGTTTTCAAATTGATTCAGTAAATCTTCAATCGTTAATTTTTTAAGCTGCAACGCCACATTATCTCCCGTATTATTCGTTTGATAGGTAGTGAGCATTTGTCTTTTTTTAGAAAAAAGCATCGGAGTAATATTAGCATCCCAAAGTAATGGGCTAAAACCAGTGCCAATTCTCGCTTGACCTGTAAAAGTATAGGTGTTTTTAAGTTTGATATTGAGCGCCGTTCGATCAGAAAACTGTAAACTATCCAGTGTTTTTATGGGCTGATGGTTCTCCAGAATTTGTACTTGAGAAACCTCTTGATAAGGCAAGTTATCATTAGCTAAATTGTATTTCCCTTCTAACAAATCTAGGCCTTCAATATAATATTTATTAATTGCTTTACCTTGATATAAAATTTTACCATCAGGAAGCACTTCAATTCCTGGCATTCTCTTTAACACATCACCAATGCTGCGGTCTTGCTCTTTTGAAAATGAATTTACCAAATAGCGCAGAGTATCGCCTTTTTGTAAAATAGGCGCTGCTTTAACGGAAACCTCCTTTAAGACAAATGACTTTTCAGAAAGAATGAAATTTTTAATTTGCGTAGAATTATTAATTGCACTTACTACGGTTTCATACCCCATGCAGCGTACTTCCAAATCTACTTCAGGATCAGGACTGACTAAGGTAATTGCAAACATACCCTTACTATCTGTAATGGCATAAGCAATGATAGCAGATGATGATTTTTTATAAATGGATACACTTGCATTAACAATTACCTTGCCTCGTATATCCAAAACTTCCCCTTTAATTATGGTTTGAGAATACAGGCAATTGCCGAGAAATAATAACAGCCAAAAAACTATTCGCATTAATCTGTAAGTTCCATAGGATTGTTTTCAAACTTCATTTTTTCTTTAGCTCTTTGATCAGCTAAATCAAGCATTTCCTTTGGAAAAGTCATTCCTCCAGAATTAATCAAGGACGATGGCTTTTCCTTGTATCTCTTTTTTAGTTGTTTATACTCTTCATAAGTTATTTGAGTAGGTTTCTGTAATTGTTCCCCAGTATTACAAAAACTGGAACTATTTTTAATACTTGCAACAGTAAACTGATAATGTTTATTGGTATCATAAATTGATAAAATTAAACCCGGCAAACCACGAAATTTATATGGCCCATCGGCTATACTAATTTCTGTGGTATACCATGCCACATAAGTTCTACCCGCAAACTCAGTAGTTGCTTTTTTACAGTTATATCCTAATATGTCTTTTTGCTCCTCTTGTAATTTCCAATCAAACTTATCTAAATTTTGATTGTATGTATAAGTACCTTGTCCAATCCTATCGATAAAAATTGATTTAATAGTACTGTATTCCTTTACTATTGTATAATTTATTTTTGATCTCGATAGTGCCTTTCTATCAGGAAGCACCTTAGACACCTCATAATCACGCGCCATATCAAGTAATTTCTTTTGATTCAAACTTATATAATATGAAAAATCTTTTGCAATATACAATGCCATTAGCTCTTTCTGTTTACTGAGAGTATCCTCTTTGTTCACTTGGTATGAATAATCGTAGGTGATTTCATACCGCAAAGTATCTTTTGGAAAATTTTGAGCGTAAATTAAACCTCCTGTCCCTAGTGAAATAATTACCAATAAAAGTGATTTTATATTCATTTTTTGTTTTTTTTTAATAGGGCTGAAAAATAGCCCTATTTTTTGTTTGTGCCGTTAACAACCAGTTACCTCATAAATAATTTCTGACGCAGTTAGAAAAGCTGTAAACGGTGTATAATACATACTATCATATTCTACAATCCACTCATTACCACAATCATCAATGAATAAGAAAGATTTGTCTAATTCTTCAAAACTAACAATATTTAAGGTACCACTACTTACCATTTCTTTAAAAGTAGCAAAATCAATTTTTTTAGAAGTTTTAAAATCTAAAATTTTTTCATTATCCAAGCTTTCCAATTGTTTTTCATTGATTGTGCTATTATTTGCAAAAGCAAATGATCCAATCATAGCGAACGCCAGTGTAAACATTAATTTTTTTATAATTTATGGTTTAATAGTTACTCCATTAAGGACTTGAGCGGTTAGTTTTCGTCCTATTAGGTTAGTTTATCGTGATTCCACATCACTATTTTATTTTTAATTTTCTTTGGTTATAAATAAACAAAACCCCGCAATTCGTAGCTACTGAATATTTTTTACATTAAGGATTATTAAACCTTATTGCAAGACAAATCTGAAAAAAAAAACAAAAAAACACAATCCTTTAACACATAATTAACAATATTAATCATGTTTTTTTAAAATTAGATTCTTCATACACAATAATTTAAAAAAATTATAATCAGAATAGTGAAAATCAAACCTCCTATATAGTAAAGCAGTAGCAGACTATGAAGCTGAAATGATTGCTGATTACGAATACCGCGAATTAAATGAGGAGGGAGTTACTCCAAAACACGAGATGTAAATCTTATCAATATTCAAATACAAAACCTGTTCATTAGTTTGAACAGGTTTTTTCATGTCAATTTTTTGCAAATCTATCTTTCCGAACTACTTTCCTTTAGCAAAAACCATTGGAATATACCTGCATTACAGATTGCATTTTATTAAAAAAAACTTAATATTCGGTCCTAAAAAAATTTATTATGCTGCTTTTTTTCAAAATAGGTGTTTGATTTTCAATAATTTAAATACAAATAGCATATTGAGTAACCAAAGACCTGAAGAAGGAATTAAAAAATTTGGCATACTCCTTGGATATTCCTAATCAAATAAGAAAAGCGAAAGCCGAAAAGCTCACGAGTAGGCAAAATTCAAAATAGATGTATCATGAAAAAAATTACTCTTTTAGTAGCTAGCATCTTCGTATTTGGAGGTAGTGCAGCGAACGCAGCAGAAAAAATCGATTTTTCTGTAGAAAGAAGATCTCCAGTAGATTTTAGAAACGCCGATCCAATTGTGTTCACAGAACGTGGAATTGAGTTCTTCGTATTCCCTGACGGACAATTAGATTTCAATACGCGTCCTGCAAACGGCGGTGATAGATATTACAGATCTAATTACAAAGGCGGAACAAATAGAACCTATGGCGCACCGAATTCTGTCCGAAATGCAAATTATGGTGTAAAAGTGGAACACGATAATATGGGTCGAGTAAGACAAGTTGGAAATGTGTTCATCAATTATGATGTGAATGACAGAGTAAAAAGAATTGGCTCTGTTTACATGACCTACAACCGTTTTGCATTAGAAAGAGTAGGCGGATTAGAAATTATCTACAACCGTCGTGGTCAAATTGTTGATACTTTTGGGACTGTAAATGGTGGCAGAGTGGTCCAATTCAACCAAAACAATGTTAACAGAAATGGCTATGGTTATGGTTATGGAAATAACCAAAATTCAAATAATCAGGACGACTATTACTATAAAACTACTAGTCCAAAAGTCAAAAAAGAAGATAACAGAGTTGCAGCAGGTGCACCAATCAGAATAGAAAGAAGAAATTAGTTAGTTAAAAAATGGTTAGTTAGAAAATTCCCGCTGGTGTTGTCTCAGCGGGATTTTTGTTTGAAAATAATAATAATAATAATAAGGACTTGCACCATTTGAATTCTTTCACAAGCACGAATTGAGTTTTAATCACAACCATCAATCCCACAGCTGTCTCCATCCGTACCCTTCAATACCGTTATTTTCGCGTCAAATTTGCCTTCTTCCCATACTTTTTCAAGTGTTTTTACAAACGTTTCTACATGTTGCGCACCCGAAACAGCATATTTATTATCGAAAACAAAGAAGGGAACACCTTGTACACCGATAGCTTGTGCCTCATCAATATCTTGCCGCACTTCATTTGCGTAGGCATTCGAATGCAAAACTTCATCAATGGATTCAGCATTCAGTCCTACTTCCAATCCCAATGCCTTCAATGTAACCAAATCATTTATATTCTTGCCATCCGTCAGATAGGCTTTGAACAATAGTTCTTCTAAGTCATTTGCCAAATTATACTTTTTTGCCAAATGCAACAAGCGATGCGCATGCAATGAATTGGCCATAACCGCTTTTTCAAAATGAAAATCCAGCCCTGAATTTTTAGCATTTTGGGTCATATCGTCAAGCATCCCTTGTGCCCAATCGGTATCTTTTCTATATTTTTCTGCCAAATGCTCGACCATATTATCTTCCGGAGAAGCAACAAAGCCAGCATCCAACTGAAAGCTTTTCCATTCAATTTCAACTGCATCTTTATGTTCAAAATTTTGTAAAGCACCTTCTATTCTTCTTTTTCCTATATAACAAAACGGACACATAATATCCGACCAGATTTGTATTTTTAATGTATTTGCCATATTACTTTCTTTAATTAAATTCAAATTTATTCTATAACGCAAAATTAATCAATTCAGTTTTGCGCTTTTTGTGTTTTAGTATTTAATTATAGATATATGAATAGTAAATATTTATCCGAATCAAGAAAACACCTTTAAACCAAAAAAACCATCAAAATTGCTCTTGATGGTTTTTTGTATATTTTTAAAAATTTGGTTTATGCCAATAAATCTAAAACAAAAGATGGAAACAAACCTAATGCGATATTCAACATAATTGCAATAACCGCTACGGCATAAATGATAACCGGAGTTCCTTTTCGCTCTTCGTTTGATTCTTTGGTATACATAGCCAATATCAATTTAAAGTAGTATCCAACGCTTATAATAGAATTAACGACCGCTACGATTACTAAAGCCAAATAACCTGCCTGAATCGTTTGATTAAACAAAACCAACTTAGCAAAGAATCCGGCAAAAATTGGAATACCTGCCATAGAAAGTAAAGCTGCCGTAAGTATGGCGGCTAATAATGGATTGGTTTTTCCTAAACCGTGGAAATTCACAATATCTTCGTTGTCTCTATTTTTACAAACGTATAAAATCACACTAAAAGCGGCGATTCCAGATAAAGAATACGCAGATGCATAATACAACAAACTTCCTGCTGATGTAGACAAACTCAATAAAGTCATCAACATGAAACCGGCGTGGGAAACCCCTGAAAAAGCCAACATACGTTTTACATTTGTTTGTCTCAAAGCCATAATATTACCAACGGTCATCGAAGCCATAGAAATCACGACTACAACAATTTTGAATGACTCAGAAATATCCGCATTCATAACGGATAACAATTTGTATAATGCCGCCATAGCAACTACTTTCGCCAAAGTGCTCATCAATGCGGTTGTCAACGCCGGAGAACCTTCATAAACGTCCGGTGCCCAGAAATGGAAAGGAACTGCAGCCACTTTAAACAACATTCCAATTGTTACCAATACAATTCCTATTGGGAACCAAACCGGCAATTCAGCTGATTGTGATAATTCACTGATTTCAGTAACATCAAAACTTCCCATGGCTCCGTAAATTAAACAGATACCAAACAAAATAATTCCTGACGCAAAAGATCCCATTAAGAAATACTTCATCCCCGCTTCGTTACTTTTTAAATTCATACGATCACTTGCCGCAAGAATATAAAGCGCAATGGATAAGACTTCGATTCCTAAAAAGAACATCGCTAAGTTTCCAAAAGAAACCATCGCCACTGATCCTGCCAATAAAAATATTTTTATGGCAATATAATCCGAGATTTTAGATTGATGATTTTCGTAAAAATTATGTCCTAAGGCAACCAAGAAAATAGTAAGCACAATAAACAAAGACGAAAAAGTACTTGAAAATTTACTCACAACAATCATGTTGTTATAGTAGCTTTCTGTTGAATTAAATTCAGATATCGTTAAACCCAACACTCCCAACAATCCAAGTATTGTTATTGGTACAATGGCTTTCCTTAAATTAAATATTTCAAATAAAAGGCATAAAACACCTAATCCTATTATAGCTATTAATGTATTCATTTTTTTTATTTGACTTAGTTAATTCGGTTTATTTGAGTTAAAATTTCTTCCAGACTTGGCGTAATCAAATCGGTAATTGGCTTTGGATACATCCCAAAAAAGAATAAAACACCAATTATAAGTACCAATGTTATTCCTTCATTGACAGTTACATCAGCAAAAGGCTTTGTATTTGTCTCTCCCAACATTGCATGTTGAAACATTTTCAACATATAATACGCTCCTAAAATAATGGTTGTTCCACCTAAAATGGCAAACCAAATATTGATTTGTGAAAGACTGTATAAAACGGTGAATTCTCCAATAAAGTTAAAAGTAGTTGGCAAGGCAACAGATGCCAGAACCAAAATCAAAAACATCGAAGTGAATTTTGGTGATTGTGTACGAATTCCGCCCATTTCAGCAATAGCTCTGGTTTCATATCTTCTGAATATAATTTCAACTGTATAAAATAATCCAACAACTACAAATCCGTGTGCAATCATTTGTAAAACTGCTCCACGCAATCCGTCTAATGTCAACGTGTACGTTCCAGCTGCTATTAATCCAACGTGAGCCAAAGAAGAATACGCTAATAATTTCTTTAAATCTTTTTGTTTCAATGCAACGATAGATCCGTAAATCACACCTACAATTCCAAGTCCAATGAAAATATACATGTATTCTTTGGCTGCCAATGGTGCCAATGGCAATTGCCAACGAATAACGCTGTACAATCCCATTTTTAGCATGATACCAGATAAAAGCATAGTACCAACAGTTGGTGCTTTTTGGTATACACTCGCTTGCCAAGTGTGGAAAGGAATTAATGGAATCTTAATTGCATACGCTAAGAAGAAAGCCAAGAATATCCATAATTGTTCGGTTGCTGATAGATTCAATTTATATAAATCTTCTAATAAAAGACTTCCGGCTTTTTGATACATATATACAAAAGCCACTAACATAAATAAAGAACCTGCAAGTGTGTAAATAAAGAATTTCACTACCGCTTTTTTGCGTTCTTCTGCGTCTCCGTTACCCCAAATTAAAGCAATGAAGTAAATAGGAATCAATGATAATTCCCAAAAAATATAATACAAAAGACCATCTGATGCTAAGAATGTTCCTGCCATTGCAAAAGACATAAACAAGATTAACGCATAAAATGATTTTGAATTTTTATAATCATTTCCAAAAGAAGAGAATATAATAATTGGAGTCAATACCGTGGTCAACAAAAGCATCGCCATCGATAATCCGTCTGCTTTTAGAGCAAAAGAAATATTAGGTTGTGTGATCCACTGGTTGATGAAACTGATATTTTCACCTAAATTATAGTGATTTAATAATACAATAGCAGCGCCTGCAGCAGCTAACCCAAAGAACAAAGCCACTTTTGAAGCCAGTTTATCGCCTGCAAGAAAAGTTGCAAACGCACCAACCAAAAGTATAATTAATATTAGAGATACATTCATGATATATGATTATTGTTGAGCTAAAAATAAATAAGAAACAATGGCACAAAGCCCTAATACGAAAACAAAAAGATAAAGACCAATGCTTCCATTTTGTATTTTCTTTCCTTGGTAACTTATTTCGTTGGTAACTTTTCCGAATCCAAAAACTAAAGCTGATAAACCCGTTTCTACAGTGTCTCTGAAAAAACGAGACAAGAAATTAATCGGTTTAACAAAAATAGCATCATAAAATTCATCAACATAATATTTATTGTAAAGCACTTTAGAAAATCCTGTCATTGCAGCATCTTCAGTTGGAACATTATTTTGTTTGATGTATTTGGCGTAAGCAATACCAATTCCTACTAATCCACCCACAACAGCAATAGCCATCAAGATAAATTCTGTAGTTCCTAAATGGTGTTCAGCGGTTGCTAATTTCGGTAAAATAGGAATCAGATAATGATTCAACCAACTGTTTCCAGGTAAACTAATCATACCACCGATCGTAGCCAAAATTGCTAAAACAATCAAAGGAATCGTAATCAAAGAAGGACTTTCATGCAAATGGTGCTTTTGTTCTGCTGTTCCTCTGAATTCTTGGAAGAATGTCAAGAACATTAAACGGAACATATAAAAAGCAGTCATTATAGAGGCAATCGAAGCCACAACCCATAACGGAATATTTTGATGGAAAGCCACTAATAAGATTTCGTCTTTCGAGAAAAATCCTGAAAACAATGGAACTCCTGAAATCGCTAAAGAAGCAATCAACATCGTTGCAAACGTAATTGGCATTGCTTTTTTCAAACCACCCATATTTCGCATGTCTTGTTCTCCGTGCAAAGCATGAATTACAGAACCTGAACCCAAGAACAAACAAGCTTTGAAGAAAGCGTGTGTGATTACGTGGAAAACGGCCACTTCATAAGCGCCTAAACCTAAAGCTAAAAACATTAATCCCAATTGAGAAACCGTAGAGTAAGCCAATACTTTCTTGATATCATTTTGAACCAATCCAATAGTTGCAGCAAGTAAAGCAGTAACAGCTCCAACTATCGCAATAATCGATTGAACATCCGGAGTCAAATCAAATAAGAAATTCAATCTGGTAATCATAAAAATTCCTGCAGTAACCATTGTAGCCGCGTGAATCAAAGCTGAAACCGGTGTTGGACCAGCCATTGCATCTGGTAACCAAGTATATAATGGGATTTGTGCTGATTTACCACAAGCGCCAATAAATAAAGCGAAAGCAGCAACAGAAAGCCAATACATATCAAGATTCGTTGCTCCGGCAATTGCCGTTTTTAAAGTAGCGTAATCTAAAGTTGAGAATAAATTCCCAAGAATGAAAATTCCAACTAACAATCCCAAATCACCAATACGGTTCATAATAAACGCTTTCTTAGCAGCGTCATTGTATTCTTGGTTTTTATGCCAAAATCCAATTAACAGATACGAACAAAGACCTACGCCTTCCCAACCGATGAACAATACTAATAAGTTACTTCCTATTACCAAAGTAATCATGAAGAATATAAACAGATTCAAATACGCAAAAAACTTGTGCATGTTTTCATCATCGTGCATGTAGCTTATCGAATACAAATGAATCAAAGATCCAATTCCGGTCACGAAAAGCAACCATAAAATAGACAATTGGTCCAACTGAAAGCCAAAATCCACATTGAAATTACTGATTTGAATCCAGTCAAAAAGTGAAATACGAATTCCTTCTGGTTGTGCTGAAATTCCACTAAAGAAATATCCTGTTGCTATAAAAGAAACTAAAACTGAAAGCGTTCCGATTATTCCTGAAAGCGATTTTCCAAGGCTTTTGCCAAAGAAAACATTGATTAAAAATCCTAAAAAAGGAGCGAGAACTAAAACTAAAGCTATATTGGTATTCATTTCCATTTATCCTTTTAAGTTTTTTAAATTATCGATAGTAATTGACCCTAAATTTCTAAAAATAGAAACCAGAATTGCCAATCCTACCGCAACTTCTGCCGCAGCAACTGCCATCGAAAAGAACACAAAAACTTGTCCTTGTGCATCTTGATGATAGGTTGAAAATGCTACAAACAATAAGTTTACTGCATTCAGCATAATTTCAATTGACATAAATACGATAATGGCATTTCGTCTGTACAATACCCCAAAAACGCCAATACAAAAAAGTATTACGCTTAGGAATATATAATTTTCAATACCAATGTGGTTTAAAATATTGTTCATCTTATTTTTGCAATTTTTCTTTTTTAGACAATAACACAGTTCCAATCATAGCAACCAAAAGTAATATGGATACAAATTCAAACGGAACCATATATTCATTCAACAATATTTTACCCAATACTTTTATAGATTGGTAATCTTCGCCGGTAGTGACATATTCTCCAACAATAGGTTTTGAATTGATAAAAATGGCTATTAAAACCAAGCAAATCAAGCAAAAAGAAACAATAGCTCCTACTCTTGTAATTCTAGGACGGTGCACTTCTCTTTCCTCATTTAAATTCATCAACATGATGGTAAATAAAAACAAAATCATAATCGCTCCAGAATACACAATAACGTGAACTATCGCCAGGAATTGAGCGTTCAATAATAAGTAATGACCTGCGATCGAAAAGAAACAAATAACTAAATAAATAGCACTGTGAATCGGATTTCTGCTAAAAATTGTTAAAAATGCGGTTGCTAATGTAATAGCAGCCAATACACAAAAAATTATAAGTACTGTAGACATTAGTTAGCGTTTTTAAGTTGAGCATTTTGCATTGCGATATCTAAAGGCATAACTAATTTATCTTTTCCAAAAATAAAATCTTCTCTTTCATAACTGGAAGGAACCAAAACTTTAGAAGTTGTAAGGTAGATAGCGTCTTTCGGACAAGCCTCTTCACACAAACCACAAAAAATACAACGCAACATATTGATTTCATATATCGACGCATACTTTTCTTCTCTGTACAAATTTTTTTCATCTGCTCTGCGTTCTTCAGCCTTCATCGTAATTGCTTCAGCAGGACATGATAAGGCACACAAACCGCAGGCCGTACAATTCTCACGACCTTGCTCATCACGTTTCAATTGGTGTTGACCGCGATACACTGGACTCATTTCACGCACTTGCTCCGGATACTGAATCGTTACTTTTCTGGTGAACAAATGCTGAATTGTAATTATCAAACCTTTGACAATTGCAATTAGATACATTCTTTCCCAAAAAGTCATCTCCTTGTTGGAGACTAGCTTTTTTCTTCCCGATAAGGATATACTTTCTATTGACATTTTTTATTTTTATTTGAAGCTTAATCCTGCTATTCGTTTCAATCTTTATTGTTTTTTAAAGAAAAAACAATAAAGGATTTACACTGCTATCAGGGCTAGGGCTTTTTCTATATGAATTATATTTAATCCTAACTATATCCCCTAAGGGGTTAGGGCGCTCAAAATCCAAAATAAGCAGCAATATCTGCTCTCAAAATTACAGTTCCTGTAATTATAATATTAACAATCGCCAATGGAATCAATATTCTCCACCCCAAATGCATCAGTTGATCGTATCTGAATCTTGGAATAGTCCAACGAACCCACATGAAGAAAAATATGAATCCACATAATTTGATAAACAAAGCACCAAATCCTAAAACATTGGCAATATTTACACCCCAATTTTCAACAGCCCAGCTCATTCCAGGATAATTATAACCTCCAAAGAACAAAACCGCTAAAATAGTGGAAGAAATAAACATATTCGCATATTCAGCAAATAAATAAAATCCCATTTTCATCGATGAATATTCGGTGTGATATCCTCCAATTAGTTCCGTTTCACATTCCGCTAAATCAAAAGGAGTCCTATTGGCTTCAGCAAAAGCACAAATTAAAAATATGATGAAAGACAACGGTTGGTAAAATATATTCCAATTCATTCCTGCTTGCTGCATTGAGATTTCTCTTAAACTCAATGTTCCGGTCATCATCAGTAATGCAATTATGGACAATCCCATAGCAATTTCATAAGACACCATCTGAGAAGCTGCTCGAACGGCACCAATCAATGAAAATTTATTATTCGAAGCCCAACCACCAATCATGATTCCGTAGACACCCACTGACACAACCCCAAAAAAGTATAACAATCCAATGTTTAGATCAGTAGCCTGCAATAAAATATCTCTTCCAAATAAATGCAGCCTGTCTCCCCAAGGAATTACAGCACTCGTCATTAAAGCGGTGCTCATTGCAATTGCCGGTCCTACAAAAAACAAAAATCTGTTTGGTGTATTTGGTTCAAATTCTTCTTTCGAGAATAATTTTAAACCATCAGCAAGCGGTTGAAACAATCCAAAAGGACCGGCTCTGTTTGGTCCAACACGATCCTGAAGCCATGCGGCAACTTTTCGTTCAGCCCATGTGGAATACATTGCCATCAACATTGTCAGCGCAAAAACTGCAACAATAATGACACTTTTTTCTATGATAATAGTACTATCCATTATTACCCAAGCTTTTTTGATTAATAATGTCTTCTTCAGTCAATGGAATTTCGACCATGCTTATTTTCTTACGGTCTTCTTCTCTACCTAAAAGAATATGATCTTCAGTAGCGATCTCCACTTTTTGTAATTTTCTGTTGTATTTATTTTGGTTGATAACGGAATCTTTTTCAAATGCTCTTGGTCCTTCAATAGTCCAATCGGCAATATCTTTGTGGTCAAAACGACATCCGTTACAAATAAATTCATCTACTTCATGGTACTCATCTTTTCTTCCGGTAACACGTTGAATTTCGTCACCAAACATCCAAACTGTAGTTTTTCCGGAGCAAGTAGGACAATTTCTGTGTGCATTGTAAGGCTTGCTGAACCATACTCTGGATTTAAATCTAAATGTTTTGTCAGTCAATGCTCCTACAGGACAAACATCAATCATGTTTCCAGAGAACTCATTATCAACTGCTTTAGAAATACAAGTAGAAATATTAGAATGATCTCCTCTATCCATTACTCCGTGAACACGATCATCGGTTAACTGATCTGCAACCATTACACAACGGTAACAAAGAATACAACGGTTCATGTGTAATTGAATATTTGGACCAATATTTTCTGGCTCAAATGTTCTTTTTTCTTCAATAAAACGAGTTTCTGATTTCCCGTGCTCAAAGCTCAAATTTTGCAAATCACATTCTCCTGCCTGATCACAAACCGGGCAATCTAATGGGTGATTGATCAATAAAAACTCTGTAACTGATTTTCTGGCTTCTTGAACTCTTGGCGAAGATTTACTGTTCACTTCCATTCCGTCCATACAACCTGTTACGCAAGATGCCATTAATTTAGGCATTGGTCTTGGATCAGCTTCACTTCCTTTTGCAACTTCCACTAAACAGCAACGGCATTTTCCACCGCTTCCTTTTAGTTTAGAATAATAGCACATTGCTGGCGGAACTACTTCTCCACCTATCATACGCGCCGCCTGCAGGATTGTTGTTCCTGGTTCTACTTCTATGCTTTGACCGTCTATGGTTACTTTCATTTTCTGAAATTCTTGACTTTATACGATTACTTTAGAAACTAAATGCTTAACTTTTTCGAAAGGTTCAGCAACAAAATGATCTCTATTTTTTATTTTTTCCGGAAAACGGATATGGTATTCAAACTCTTCTCTAAAATGACGAATTGCTGCTGCTACTGGCCAGGCTGCTGCGTCACCTAATGGGCAAATCGTATTTCCTTCAATTTTACTCTGAATACTCAACAGCAAATCGATGTCTTCTTCACGACCGTGACCATTTTCTATTCGGTGCAATACTTTTTCCATCCAGCCAGTACCTTCACGACATGGGGAACATTGCCCACAGCTTTCATGATGATAAAAACGTGAGAAATTCCAAGTATTACGAACAATGCAAGAGGTATCATTATAAACAATAAATCCACCTGATCCTAACATAGAACCAGTTGCAAATCCACCGTCACTTAAAGATTCGTAAGACATCAAACGATCTTCACCGTTTGCCGTTTTATAGATTAAATGGGCTGGTAAAACGGGAACAGAACTTCCTCCCGGTACAAATGCTTTCAAAGGTCTGTCAGAACTCATTCCGCCTAAATATTCATCAGAATTCATGAATTCATAAACACTTAAACCCATTTCGATTTCGTAAACACCAGGATTTTTAATATGTCCTGACGCCGAAATTAATTTAGTCCCAGTAGAACGACCAATACCAATCTTAGCATATTCCGCACCTGAATTATTAACAATCCATGGCACAGCGGCAATCGTTTCTACGTTATTTACAACCGTAGGATTTGCCCAAAGTCCTGAAATTGCAGGAAATGGCGGCTTGATACGAGGATTTCCTCTTTTTCCTTCCAAAGATTCAATTAATGCAGTTTCTTCACCACAAATGTAAGCTCCGGCACCACAATGAACATAAAGTTCTAAATCATACCCTGAACCCAATATGTTTTTACCCAAAAATCCAGCAGCTTTTGCTTCGTTAATGGCTCTTTCTAATATTTTATAAACCCACATGTATTCTCCACGAATGTAGATATATGAAAGGTTTGCTCCCAATGCATAACTGGACGTAATCATTCCTTCAATTAATAAATGAGGAATAAATTCCATCAAATAGCGATCCTTGAAAGTTCCTGGCTCAGATTCATCCGCATTACAAACTAAATGTCTTGGTTTCCCTGATTTTTTATCAATAAAACTCCATTTCATTCCTGCTGGGAAACCTGCTCCTCCACGACCGCGTAATCCTGAAGTTTTCACTTCTTCGACAACTTCGTCTGGTGTTAATGTTTTTAAGGCTTTTTCTACTGAAGCATAACCACCGTTTTGACGATATACTTCGTAGGTTTTGATGCCCGGAACATTTATTTTATCTAATAATATTTTTTGTGACATATTATTTATCGTGTAATATTATTGTATCGTTTTTGCAATCTTCAATTAACTGGTCGATTTTTGCTGCAGTCAAATGTTCTTTATAAAAATCGCCTAATTGCATCATTGGAGCGTAACCACAAGCTCCTAAACATTCAACTCCTCTAACTTCAAACAGACCGTCTGGAGTAGGTTCGCCCACTTTTACACCTAGTTTTTCGCAGGTATAATCCATTAGATCTTCCACTCCATTCAAACAACATGGAGAAGTTTGACAAAATTCAAACATGTATTTTCCAATTGGTCTTTGGTTGTACATCGTATAAAACGAAACTACTTCGTATACTTCAATTGGTTTAATCAAAAGGATTTCGGCTACTTTATTCATCAATTCAATACTCAACCAATTCTCGTGAGCATCTTGAACTTCATGCAAAACCGGTAATAAAGCCGATTTTCTTTTGTCTTCAGGATAATGACTAATCAATTCATTGATGCGAGCCATCAATGCTTCAGTCATATTTATTTCTTGTTTGTGATACGTTCTTTCCATTTTAATTATTTTAAATTTTGAATTCCAAATTTTAAATGTTTTGAATAATTTATAATTTAAAATTCATCATTTATAATTTTACTAAGCGTCTAATTCTCCGGCAATAACATTTAAACTTGACAAAATAACAATTGCATCCGACAGCAAAGCCCCTTTTATCATTTCTGGATACGCTTGATAGTAAATAAAACAAGGTCTACGGAAATGCAATCTATAAGGAGTTCGACTTCCGTCTGTAACCAAGTAAAAACCTAGCTCTCCGTTGCCTCCTTCTACAGGATGATATATTTCAGCAACTGGAACAGGAACTTCTCCCATAACAATTTTGAAATGGTAAATCAACGATTCCATACTTGTGTAAACATCTTCTTTTGGAGGAAGGTAATAATCCGGAACATCAGCATGAAAGTCATTCCCTTCCGGCATTTTTGCTAATGCTTGACGAATAATACTTAAACTTTCCCAAACTTCGGCGTTACGAACACAAAAACGGTCATACGTATCACCCGATTTTCCAACTGGAACTATAAAATCAAAATCTTCGTAAGAAGAATACGGTTGTGCTACACGAACATCATAATCGACACCCGCAGCACGTAAATTTGGACCTGTAAATCCGTAAGCCATCGCTTGCTCAGCTGTTATAGCTCCAACATTTACCGTTCGGTCAATAAAAATTCTATTTCTTTCGAATAAGTTTTCAAATTCTTTCCAAGCTGCTGGAAATTCTTCTAAAAACACATCTAATTTTCTAAAAGCTTCTGGTGACCAATCTCTTTCGAAACCACCAATTCTTCCCATATTAGTTGTCAAACGAGCACCACAAATTTCTTCGTAGATTTCGTATACTTTTTCTCTAAACTGAAACACATATAAAAATCCGGTATATGCTCCGGTATCCACACCAAGAATTGAATTACAGATGATATGATCCGTGATTCTTGCTAATTCCATTACGATAACTCTTAAATATTGCGCTCTTTTAGGAACTTCAATATCCAACAATTTTTCTAATGTCATCCACCAACCCATGTTATTTATAGGTGATGAACAATAGTTCATTCTATCTGTAAGAGGGGTAATTTGGTAAAATGGACGGTTTTCAGCAATTTTTTCGAAAGCTCTGTGAATGTAACCAATAGTAGGTTCCGCTTCCAGAATTCTTTCTCCATCCATCAATAGGATATTTTGAAAAATACCGTGTGTAGCCGGGTGAGTTGGCCCTAAATTAAGGATCGAAAGTTCACTTCCGTCTTCATTTAGTTGTTCTTTTATTCTTTTAGCATAGCGATGCTCTGGTGGTAATAATAGTTCTGACATTTATTTAATGTGAAAAATTATAATAGTGTGTGTTTTTAATAATTGTCGGTTGTTCTTCCAAAGAAACGGTCGTCTTTATCAGTTCTTCCGCCATCTTCCAATGGAAATTCTTTACGCATTGGAAAAGAAATCATTTCATCCATATTCAAAATACGTTTTAATTGCGGATGACCAATAAAGTTAATTCCATAAAAATCATACGTTTCTCTTTCCATCCAGTTAGAACTAAGGAAAATGTTTGATATCGTTTTTATTTCTGGATTGTCACCGTTGATAAACGCCTTGATTTTAATCCTTTTATTTTCATACCAATTGTGTAGATGATACACCACTGCAAATTGATGGTCCACATCATTGTCAGGATAGTGAATCCCACACAAATCAGTTAAAAAATGAAAACGTAATATCGGGTCATTTTTCAAAAAAAGAATCACCGCTGTAATTTTATCGGCAGCGACTTCAAATGAAAATATATCTTTTTCCTGATTGAATTCAAAAACATCTGAATCAAATGTTTCAACTAATTTTTCTTGGATTTGTATCGTTTCTAGCGCCATTATTTATTTGATGTTATAAGAAGCCAATAATTCTTGATATTCTGGAGAACTTCTTCTTCTTACCGATTCCGTTTTAACCAATTCTTGCAATTTCATAACTCCATCAACGATTTGCTCTGGTCTTGGCGGACAACCCGGAACATAAACATCAACCGGAATCACTTTATCAATCCCTTGCAAAACAGAATAAGTATCAAAAATTCCACCAGATGAAGCACAAGCTCCAACGGCTATAACCCAACGAGGTTCCGACATTTGTTCGTAAACCTGGCGTAAAATTGGCGCCATTTTTTTAGAAATAGTCCCCATTACCATTAACATATCCGCTTGACGAGGAGAAAAACTCACTCTTTCAGAACCAAATCGTGCCAAATCATAATGCGAAGCCATCGTTGCCATAAACTCAATACCACAACAAGATGTTGCAAAAGGCAAAGGCCACAATGAATTTGCACGAGCCAATCCCACAACATCATTTAGTTTTGTAGCGAAGAAACCTTCACCAACAACACCTTCCGGAGGGGCAACCATATTTATATTTGAATCGCTCATTTTTTATTATTTTGAATTATAAATTTTGAATTGTAAATGAAATTTTTTTGCATTTAAAATTCAATATTTAAAATAAATTTTTACTCCCACTCTAACGCTTTCTTTTTGATGATGTAGAAAAAACCCACCAAAAGCAAAAGCATAAAAATTATCATTTTCACCATTCCTTCAATCCCTAATTCCTTGAAATTAACGGCCCAAGGATATAAGAAAATCACCTCAACATCAAATAAAACAAATAAAATAGCAACAAGAAAATATTTTACTGAAAAAGGGATTCTTGCGTTTCCAACAGATTCAATACCACATTCGAAGTTTTTATCTTTAGCTTCAGAAGATCTTTTAGGACCTAATTTTCCTGAAACAAAAATAGTTCCTACAACAAACCCTACTGCAAGTATTAACTGCATTAAAATAGGTATATAATTTAATTGATCGGATTGCATAAAATGAATTTTTTTGAATGAGAATAAGCGACAAAGATAACTTTCAAATTATTAAATAACAATTAAAACTTAAAAATACATCTCTACTACAACGATGTAAATTTACAGTTTTTATTTATTATAAATAAGGAAAGACTGTTTTCTTAAGATGTGTTTAACGTTTTTTGAATTTAATATTCGTTAATACAGGATCGTTTTTTTGGATTTGGTATACACAAAAAAAAAA
>NZ_SMFM01000004.1 GCF_004349085.1 Flavobacterium caseinilyticum
GTACAAGGCTGGTATGACATCATTGGAGAAAAAACCATAGCTGATGCAATTCTGGATAGACTCATACATCAATCTCACCGACTCGAATTACATGGAGAATCTATGAGAAAGAAAAGAGGAATAAACAAAGGGTAATATTTTAAGTATATTTGAACACTAATTAACAGATGAAAAAAAGTAGTTTTTGATGTAAAATGTAGGTGGTCATTTTGCTCCGGAATTAGGTGGTCATTTTGAATTGGAATCAGGTGCTCACTTTAAATTGGAATTGGGTGGTCAATATCACTGGAATTTGCAGTTTAGGCCTGCTTCTATATTCTCAATGATCTCTTCTGCTAAAATATCGGGGTCAGGTAGATTGTCCAGATCAGCTAAGCTTTTGTCCTTGATCCAAAATATATCTAGGTTGGTTTTGTCTCTAGCTATGATCTCATCATAGGTAAATTTCCTCCATCGACCGTCAGGGTTTTCTTCGCTCCAAGTTTCTGTTCTTTTATGTCTGTTGTCTGTATTGTACACATCAATGAAGTCTTGCAGATGCGCCATTCGCATTGGATTCCTAACTGGTGTATGATGCACATTAGTCCTATAATCGTATATCCACACATCCTTTGTCCAAGCTTCTTTAGAGGCTGGCTTATTGTTAAAAAACAAGACATTAGCTTTTACTCCCTGCGCATAAAATATACCAGTAGGCAAGCGCAAAATGGTATGTAGCTCGGTGGTCTTCAATAGTTCCTTACGCACTGCTTCTCCTGCTCCTCCTTCAAACAAAACATTGTCGGGTAGCACTACAGCCGCTTCACCAGTAATCTTCAATTGGGTTTTGATATGCTGCAAGAAGTTTAACTGCTTGTTCGATGTAGAGGCCCAGAAATCTTGACGGTTATAGCTCAATTCTTGTTTCTCCAAGTTGCCCTCTTCAGTAGTGCTTGTCATACTGCTTTTTTTACCGAAAGGTGGATTGGCTAACACATAATCGTATCGGCTACCATCGTCTGCAATTAGGGCATCTGCACCAGAGATAAACGTGTCTCCATCGATTTCCCCTATGTTATGCAAGAACATATTCATCAGGCACATTCTGCGAGTGTTGGCTACGATCTCGTTACCGTGGAAGGTTTTGTTCTTTAGAAACTCCTTTTCCTCACGGTCCAGTTTGTTGTTGGCCACAATATAATCATAGGCTGCAAGAAAGAATCCTCCAGTCCCACAGGCAGGATCCGTAATAGTTTTTAGTGGCTTTGGCTGTATGCAGGCAACCATAGTTTTGATTAATGCTCTAGGGGTAAAGTATTGCCCGGCTCCACTCTTGGTGTCCTCCGCATTTTTCTCTAGTAAGCCTTCATATATTTTTCCTTTAACATCGGCTCCCATCAAGCTCCATTGCTCCTTGTCAATCATATCAATGACTTTCAAAAGCTTCGCAGGGTCTTGTATTTTATTCTGGCTCTTCGTAAAGATCTGTCCTAGGATTCCTTTTTCAGTGGACAAACTTCGTAGCAATTGGTTATAGAACATTTCCAGTTCCGCACCTCTTTTGCCTGACAGAGTTGGCCAATTGCACACTTCTCCATCTTCAGTCTCCTTATTGTCTGAATCCTTTATTCTAGGGAAAACTAAGTTTTTGGAATAGGGTGGTTTGTTTAGCTCGTCTGCCATCTTTAAAAACAGCAAGTATGTTATTTGTTCCAAGTAATCGCCATAGCCTACACCATCATCACGTAGTACATTAGCGAAGTTCCATACCTTTGATATTATTGTTGATTCTGTCATCTTATTTTTTATCTTTTACTCTTTTCTTACTAACAGGCGCCTTTTTTGCACCCGTTGCTTTCTCTTCCTTTATCCTTTTTAACAACACACTGGCAGGCTCATAATCTGGAGCCGACTTACAGGCTGCAAGTTCCTGATCGTTCAACAACCTGCCCTCAAAAGCTTTTTTAAGGATGCTTTGGTGCAAGGCTTTAGACTTTTCTAGACTCTCCACAATACTTTCTTCAACCTTATCGCATACCGACAAACGGCTTTCTATTTCCTGAACGATTTGCTGTTGTTCTTCAATAGAAGGTACTTTAATATAGTAAAGAGCAATTTGATCATACTTGACCCTTGGCTTATCACCAGAGGCTTGATTGTTTGACCATCTAACAAAATCCTGCTGATGTAAAATAAGTTTTAAGTAGTCTGGATTAATCATTGATATTGACTCTAAAATCAGAAACTCTCCCGAAGCAACACCCTCATACTCTGCCCTGTAAATTTTATTTAAATAAGGTCGTAGTCTACCATACAAAATATGATTTTTAGTAAACCAATTACCCGCACTTTTAAGCTCCTTAAACGTATACGTAAAACTGGGTTTTAATGTGTTTTTACTAATACAATCCATCCCTATAAACGGTAAATTCGGGGATTCTTTCGGCATTTTTTTAATTGAAATCTGAAAAACAATTTCGCCTAAATGTAAAATTGGCAAATCACCATTTTGTTCAATGATCTCAAAGCTTTCCATCTTCTTAGGCTTGCTTGGTTTACTTCCACCATCAATATTTTTCTCCCAAGATTTAACTGCTTTTTTCCAATCTTCTATCTGTTGCTTGTAGTGATTCTTCCGCTCTTTCTTGATTTGTTCTAAGAGTTCTCCTGGAGTTGGCAAGTTGTCTTGCTTTGCCCTCCACTCCTTCGTTAAGCCACCCTCAAAAGCCTTCTTCAATACAGCTTGTCTGTATATTTTAAGCTGCGCTTGCGCCTTCTTGAGATCGGCAATACCGCTGTCTAAACTGCTAAATAATTCCTCGATTTTGGCTACAATGGCGCGTTGTTCAGGGAGAGGCGGAATAAAAAGCCTAATCGGTTTAATTTCCTTAAGACCTGCCATATTTTGCATCCCAGAACCTCTAGAATCTTTAAGAATTAGATCTTGAAAAATTTTTGAACGAAAAAAATTAACAAAATAGTTATGATCAATAATCGTGTCGTTAATTCTAATTCGTAATAATGCCTGATTAATTATCCCCAATGGAGAACCTTCGGGCAGCCGAGCTATTTTTCCCATAGTACCTGAGCAACTAACTATGTAATCTCCAGGGCCAACATTGCAAGTTTTTAATTTATCATACGTTTCCTCACTAACAAAATATCTACCTATAGAAAAGTCATTATTTATAGCGTGTTGCTGTTCATAAACCTTAAATCCACTTTCAACAAAAATGGATTTTTTTAAATCTCCTCCAAATGGCCCTCTTTTAAAAGACAAAACCACTTCTTCAAAACTACATCCTACCCAATCTTCTCTCATTATGCTGCTAGTACCTCATTTAATTCATTCATAATTTCATTCATCTCGTTTCCAAAAAGCTGGTACATTTTGCCTCTTCCACCCTTGGCATCAAACGGTGTAAAATCGAGGTCTTCTATTTCTATATGGTAACTGCTAATTACGTGGTCTTTCAGCATTCGCAACCAGTCTAACTGCTCGGGTGTAAAACGGTTGTGTTGCCCGGTGTGCTGCTTGAAAATCCACTTGTTAAAATTGGCTTCAATTGTAGTATCAAAAGCTTTTAGTTCGGGGTCAATTCCGCAAGCTCTGCGTATTAACGACACCAAGGCGGTAAGTACATCTTTTGGCTGTTCGCTCTTCACTTCTTCCAAGGCTTTGTAAGCTTCCCAAACGTAATCAGGGGCAAGTTGTGGCTTTTCTAAAGTAAGTACCTCAAACACCTCTTGAATCATCTTAAACGTAATGTCCCTGCGGTTGTAGGGTTGGTTATAAAATATACTTAGAGCCTTAATTTCGTCCTTGTGCTTTAGCAGGTATTCGCTAAAATCTTTCACGATTTCGGTGGCTTTATCTACAGAAGTGGTGTCCCACTCCGATCTCGTTACTGCATCAATATTTACACTGTCAATAATTTGCTCGTGTTGCTTGCGCACGTTGTCAACATAATTATTAAGCTCTCCGTTAAAGGTTGTGGCAGCTAGAGTAATAAGAGCCTCCTGCGCCTCTTTACGGCTGTCTTCATAAGCTTGTGGTGTTCTGTCCTCAACAGGGATTTTAGCTATTAATCCCTGCGCTATTTCCTCGATAGCATCAGGATCAAAAGCAGTCAATAACTCCTTCGTGATTTGCTTTAAGTTTTTGCCTCCTGAATATTCCAACAGCTTCTCTTGCTCTTTGTCGGTTATTTGTTTGTCCAAACGTATTAGCCTATTTGCCAATGACAAAAATAAATCTTCGTCAGCTATTCCCATTGTAACGGCACCTAATAAATCCTTCAGTGCAATTGTTGGTTTGCGTTCTAATGGTCGGCTGTCTGTCTTTTTTGATTTAATGGCGCCAACCGCATCCACAATGACAAAGTGTGTCTTGGTCTTAGCTGTTTTAGATACCAGCTGCAAGGTGTCGCTATTGATGGTGCGTGTACCACGACCTTTCATTTGCTCGAAGTAATTGGTGCTCTTCACGTCTCGCATAAAAAGCAACACCTCCAAGGGCTTAACATCAGTGCCAGTAGCAATCATATCGACCGTTACTGCGATACGTGGATAATAGGAGTTCCTAAAACGGTTCAACACCGATTTTGGATCTTCAACTGCCTTGTACGTTACTTTTTTACAGAAGTCGTTGCCTTCGTCAAATTCTTCCCGAATTATTTTTATGATGTCGTCGGCGTGGCTATCGGTTTTTGCAAAGACAAGAGTCTTTGGCACTTCGTAGTCACCATTCTCGTCCACACGTTTCGGGAAAATAGTTGTTTTTAAAGCGTGCTTGTACTCTCTAATTATATTACGGATTTGGCTTGGGTTTACCACCTTTTTATCGAGGTCGTTTTTAGAGTACTCTGTGTCTTCTTCTTCCTGCTGCCAACGCTTTTTTCGTGTTAGTTTATCTCGTCTGTCTAGAAACCAACCTCCTTTTATAACATCCCCATTCTTGGATATTTCGGTTTCAATATTGTACACATCGTAGGGAACGTTTACACCATCGATAACCGATTCTTCATAGGTGTACTCGCTTACCACGTTTTCGTTGAAAAAACCAAAGGTTCTTTTGTCAGGTGTTGCAGTTAGGCCAATTAAAAAGGCATCGAAGTAATCCAGAACTTGCTTCCATAGATTGTATATTGATCTGTGGCATTCGTCAATTACAATAAAGTCAAACTGCTCAATC
This sequence comes from Flavobacterium caseinilyticum, assembly GCF_004349085.1. Classification (GTDB taxonomy): domain Bacteria; phylum Bacteroidota; class Bacteroidia; order Flavobacteriales; family Flavobacteriaceae; genus Flavobacterium; species Flavobacterium caseinilyticum. The sequence goes on from NZ_SMFM01000004.1 coordinate 5,174, forward strand.
GGAACTTTTGGAGTGTACTCCACCGGCATAGCTTGCTTTTTACTCGCTTGCTGCTGCATCCAAGACGATTCATTGGGGTTGTCCTGTTCGGCACTTTCGTCCAATTCTTCGCCTTTCAGTATCGCATACATACGCTGAATTGTGGAAATACATACCTGACTATCACTGGCTATATAGCTCGATGTTAATCGCTGTACGTTGTATAACTCTGTAAACTTTCTGTTGTCGTCATTAGGCTGAAAAGTCATAAACTCCTGTTCGGCCTGTTCTCCCAAGTTTTTGGTGTCAACTAAAAACAAGATGCGTTTGGCATCTGCATTTTTCAGCAAACGATACACGAACGTTGCGGCTGTAAAGGTCTTTCCAGAACCCGTAGCCATCTGTATCAATGCCTTTGGCCTGTTCTTCTTGAACGAATGTTCAAGGTTGTTTACAGCCTTTATTTGAGCAGGTCTTAACCCTGTTTCATCTAAAACTGGAGATTTCTGCAAACGAGCTCTAAGACTATCGCCCTTTTTCAACCATTCTGCAATCGTGCCCGGCTGGTGGAAATGGAACACATTTCTACCTCTAGGTTTAGGGTCTCTATAATCTGTGAATCGTGTGACGATTCCTGTGCTCTCGTATACGAATGGCAGGGGATCGTTATTGAGGTATTTTAGCTTTGCTTTAGCGTACTCAGAAGACTGTTCTTCAACTACAGTAAGTCTGTGCCCTTCTTCCTCTTTTTTTGCTTCAATAACGCCTACAGGCTTTCTGTCAACAAATAAGACGTAGTCAGCAGGACCAATATCTGTTTGATATTCACGTACTGCAACACCTTTGCTTGCTGCTAAATTAACAGTTGATTTAGATTGTATTACCCAACCTGCATTGCGTAACATCTTATCAATGTTATCACGGGCAATTTGTTCGGGGTTCTGATTAATTATGGACATTTATAACTCTTCTTTTACAGCGATTAAGTATGTACAGCAAAAGCAGGTACAAAATCAAGGCTAAAAGTAACCAATATTAGTGGAGAATATTTACAAAAACATAAAGTTTATCAGAATTGATGAAAAAAATTATCTGCCAGACATACATTTTGTTTAGAAATGTGTATTACTAATGTAAGAAACACAAATATGAAGAATATGAAGAATTTAACAATAAAATTTACCGGTGGATATCGTCAAGTTTCTAAACATCTAACTCGTGAGCACGGTGCTAACTTTGCAATAATCGTTGATGCCTTAGTTTACATCCATAATGCGGATTCAGACAAGCTAGTGAACATCAACGGCAATTGGGCAGTAAGAGCATCAAACGCTTTTCTATCGCGCCATACGGGTCTTGGATTGTCGATTATAAAAGCGAATATAGACAAGATAGAAAGAACAGGACTTGTAGCAGTCATCACCAAGGGACAAGGAAATACAAGGCACTATGTAATAAACATTGAAAACATAAATACCTATATAACAGCATTGAAACCTAAATTTGAAAAATGGTATGAGAAATCAATAATGTCTAGTAAAAAAGACAAAGCAAGATCAGTCGAAGCAGATAATAATAAACTTAAAAAAAGCAAGGAAGACTTTGCAAAGACCCTAGCAAAAATTAAAGTGATAACTGGAGAATCAAAAGTTGGGTTGGTTGAAAACCGACCAACCCAAACAGCTACAACCCGCCAACCTAATACGCTAAAACCTACCGTAGCAGAAACAGCAAAAAAAACAGCAAAAGAAACAACAACAAAGAAAAAAAATGTTGTTGTTGATATTTTTAATCAAAAAGACTCGAAAGGTGCTTTCATATTTATCAAAGAAATTGGTAAATCAGTATACAAAAAAGAATATCAGAAATACACCAAAAATTATACAAAAGAGCAGTTAGAAAAAATTTTAGATGCAGTTCAGGAAGCAGCCATTGAAGATTTGGACGTTGGTGATGATGATTTGGATTTTGACAATGCCGTCAGTAATGAAAAGGCAAAGAATTTATTTAGTAAAGTTTATTCTAGGAATGAAATTACGGGACATATCTACAAATTGATATTAAATGCAGAAAGTAAGGAAAAATATAAAATGAAAGAAGAATATGAAACAACTAAAGAACCTGCTAGCCAAGATATTTCAAACAACAATTGGAAGATTTTAAAAAATGCCTATAGTGAACTGCCTAACATCCCAAATCAGGGAAAATTTTTCACATCAAAACAGGATGTATATAACTTTTCAAATCTTTCAGAGTTTAGGCAAGAGTGGGTCATAGAACAAGTTGTAAATATGAAAAAAGCAAATACAACAACTTCGAGACCCTCAATTTACATTGAAGAGGCAATGAAAGAAAAACTTAACATTAGCTATAATCCAATAAAGAGCATAATAAACATAGGTCTTTAGAGCATCCGGAGACTCCACAACCTTCAATTGTTTTGGATTGCTAGCTATTGTAAATGTATCAACGTAGAGACCCTTTTCGCAACTCCCAATCAAGATTTGTATCACCTGGCTGTGAAGAGTTTCACACTCTTTAAAAAGAGGATGAATTTCCCAAGCAAAATAAATCTGGAGTGCTCACAAGATAGCTGACGTGTAGCTCTTAATTTTTCAACACAAATATCCTCGCTTTTAAGAGGCTATTGTTTGTTTGAATATGTTACGTAATATTGTAATGAGATTGAGGATTATAACGCTTCTTATGCCTTTAAAAGCATCGCATTTGTGTTGATCTCTGTAGATTTAATTCGAGACATTATAAATGGTTTTATCGGTCACTTTTTTATTGGTTCAGCTTGGGTTTTTAAGTATAAAAATGATGCATTCTTTTTTAGATGCATCAATTATGAGCTTCAACCAAAAACTCTTGCTATCTGTTTTGTCAAGCTCTACGCCTGCAACAAAGTCAGCGTATTTGTAGATAGGTCTTCTCATAGATTTATAGTTGAATAGAGGTGTAAATACAATACCTACACCTCTTACAACTCCACTTAATTAACGCGATTTTCTTTAAGGATAGCTAGAACTACGTCGTAATCATATAAAATAGTTGTCCCCACTTTACTATAAGGCAGTGTCCCATTGATACGCATATTTTGAAGTGTACCAGCCGAGATATTAAACATTTCCCTCATTTCTCGCGATCTAAGGAATTGCTTGTTTTGACCGGTACTTATAGGTTTTAAAGCCTCTAGCACTTCTTGTTTGAAGCTATTAAATTCTTCCCTTGTTATGATTTCTAAATTCATCTTTACTGGTTTTTTTTTAATTATTGTTTCCCATCTAATAAGGCTTAATTATATAGTACTTTAATAATTATTTAAAATGCTTCTGAGGGACAATTATTTTAAAAATAAAATTGCGGGTAAAGCAATTAAAGGTCATAAAAAAGCCCTTAATTACTTAAGGGCCTTACAATTTAAGGTCAACACTTACACAGCTTCACTTATGGGATCATCTCCTTCTTTTTGAATGGCATTATTTAGATTCGCCATAAACTTTGCTACATCACTTACAAGCTTTGTCTCTATAAGCTTACCATAGTGAAGCGTCATATTTAGAGACTTGTGACCCATCACCTTAGATAAGGTTTCAATCGGCAGTCCATAAGGAAGGGCTATGCTTGTCGCAAAAGAGTGTCTGGCTAAATGGCTTGTTAACACTGTTTTAATGCCGCAAATATCTCCTATTTCCTTGAGATAGGCATTCATTTTTTGATTACTTAAAACTGGCAAAAGCTTGCCAGAATTTAACGCCAATGGATCGTCCTTGTATTTTTCAAATATTTCGTCGATAATTGGCGGTATTGGTATTTTGCAAAAGGTGTTGGTTTTTTTTCTATTAATATTAATCCAACGTGTGCCATCAAGATTAGTCACAATATCATTCTTGCATAGTAAATTCACGTCCACGTAAGCAAGTCCGGTGTAGCAGCATACAATAAAAACATCTTTTACCTGGTCAAGTCTCTTAATGGTAAATTCTTTTTTTTGAATAGTATCAATCTCGTCCTTGGTCAAATAGCCCGTTGCTATTTTCTCTTTCTTTACCTTGTAATTTAAAAATGGGTTCTTGTCGATCCAACCCTTGTCCAAGGTAGTTAGGACTATTTGCTGAAGAGTTTTAACAATTCTGATAGCGGAGTTATTAGAGATTTTTCTTTCCGAACGCAAGTAATAATCAAAATCGGTGACAAACTGATAGTCTATGCTTTTGATGTCAATGTCTCTCAACTTATATTGAAACACTAGGTATTTCTTGACGTTGTTTAAAACGGCTTCATACTTTTTATATGTCCCAGGTTCTACAAGCCTTTTAATGCGTTTATTTTCGTATTCAAATACTTCAATTAGCGTATGGATTTTCTCTTTTACACCTGTATATTTATTCATCAAACTTTCAACAGTGACCCTTATATGGTTATTAACCAGCGCTTGTTCTGCTAAATTAATGTTGTTTTCTACTGAGACAAGCTTTTTATTTAAGTTGGCAATTGCCTCCGTGTTGCCTTTGCCTCTCTGCTTGTTTTTATCCCAACGATTAGGGTCTATGCTTCTGTTTAAGCTCGTTTCTTTTCTCTTGCCGTCTACGGTAAGTCTTAAATAGATTTGGCTCTCTCCTTTAGAATTCGTTCTGCTTTTCAGGTACATTAAAATTGATACATTCTCCATTGTTTTATGATTTATGATTAATATTATACTTAGATAATACCGGAAATCAACAACAAAGAAAAGCGGAAGAAATAATTTTTCCCTTTCCTATCATTTAATTTCAGGTGTCCATAAAAAAAATTAAAAATGCTCTCGATTTGGATACCCTAGGAAGGAGAAAAAATGTGGATTTTGATATATAAAACCAAAAAAAAACACCGTAAACATTAAATTTACAGTGTTTTGATAAAACTTATTTAAAAGTAGTGGGCGATGAGGGGTTCGAACCCCCGACCCCCTCGGTGTAAACGAGGTGCTCTGAACCAGCTGAGCTAATCGCCCTAATGCAATTTAGTTACTTTCGTTCCCGTTATTGCGTGTGCAAATATACGCCACTTTTCTAGATTTGCAAGTAAAAACGAAAAAAATTATAAAATTTCTGCTACTACAAAGGTGCTTCCGCCAATGTATATAAAATCAGATTTCGCTGCGTTTTGAATTGCTTTTTGATAAGCTTCTGAAACAGAATTGTATACTTGTCCTTTTAGTTCGAAAGTTGCTGCTTTTTGTTTTAGAATTACCACATCCAGCCCGCGGGGAATATTTGGTTTACAGAAATAATAAATTGCTTTTTTAGGGAATAAAGGCAGGATTTCATCTAGATCTTTGTCATTTACCACTCCCAAAACAATATGTAAAGTATCAAAATCTTCTTTTTGTATCTGTTGTAAAACAATTTCCAGTCCGTTTTTGTTGTGTGCAGTGTCACAAATAACTTTTGGAAACTCATTCAATTGTTGCCATCTTCCCTGAAGTCCGGTATTTTTTACCACATTTAATAAGCCGGATTTTGTGTTTTCGGGAATGATTTTAAATTCGTTCTGACTGTTTAAAACTTTTATGGTTTGTAATACCGTCTTTTTATTGTGTATTTGATAATCACCAATTAAATCAGATGGATAGGTTTCTGAAACCAAATCCGCAGCAAAATAAATTTCTGAATTACATTCTTTGGCTTTGGCCAAAAAAACGGGTTTTGTCCCGGGAGTATACTCTCCAATAATTACGGGAATATTTGGCTTTATAATTCCTGCTTTCTCTGAAGCGATAGCTTCAATTGTGTTACCTAAAAATTGTGTGTGATCCAGTCCTATATTGGTAATAACCGAAACTAACGGCTTAATGATATTTGTCGCATCCAAACGACCGCCCATTCCAACTTCGATAACGGCGATGTCCACTTTTTCTTTCGCAAAATAATCAAAAGCTAGTCCAACGGTCATTTCGAAAAAACTCATGTCACTGGATTCGAAAAAACTTTTGTGTTCATTGATGAATTCAGTGACAAAGTTCTCAGTAATATCTGTTCCGTTGATTTTAATGCGTTCTCGAAAATCCTTTAAATGGGGTGAAGTATACAATCCAACTTTATAACCTGCTTCTTGAAGTATGGATGCCAACATGTGCGAAGTGGATCCTTTTCCATTGGTTCCCGCAACATGAATGCACCTTATTTTTTCTTGTGGATTATCAAGATGTGCGATGAGCAAATGCGTGTTGGTTAAATCTTTCTTGTATGCCGCGGCACCCTGAAGTTGGTACATCGGGAGTTGATTAAACATCCAATTTATGGTTTCCTGATAATTCATGAGGTCTATAAATAATAAAAACCCAAAGGTACTTGAGTTTTTATTGTTTATAATAATGATTATTCGCTTATTTTAAAATTAACGGTTATGAAGCCAATTTGGGTTTCAGGTGCGTTTGGGTCTGGTTGCCATTTGTATTTTCTGGCCGTTGCCAATGCGGGTTCCACGAGACAGGGGTTGGTATTTGTTGTTCCTTTGGTGTATTTGGCGGCAATTACATTACCATTCCTGTTTACTGTGATCTGCACTACAACGGTTCCGAATTCGTTACATTTTTGAACTTCTTTTCCACGAGAGCTGATGCTTCTGCCATTTAAACCCCAGCCGCTTCCGTTGCCACTTCCACTTCCTGAACCGTAGTACGTGTTTGCGTAAGGATTGCCGTTTGGGCTTCCTTTATCTCCTGCTATATTGTCATTTCCTTCACCTCCTTGAGCCTTTCCAACAGATTTCGGGCCATTTAAAATACTAGATAAAGCGTCAGAGGTACTTTTTGAAGGTTTCGGGATTTCTTGAGGCTTTGGTTTAACTTCTTCTTTGGCAACTTGTTTAGTAGGTTGAATTTTTTTGGCTTGTTTTATAACTACAGCTTCTTCGATATCTTGAGATAAGACTTCATCATCACTAGTGGCGGATTCTTTTGCTGCTGTAGCTATGGGAGCTGATTGAATTGGTTCGGTAGGTTGGACGTCGCCAGATCCAAACTCAGTTGTTCCAAAGTTGATTGCAATTCCATTTTCGGGAGGTGGGTCTAAAGATGTTAATCCTAAATAGAAGAACAAAATAAATAGAACCACAAAAATAATTGATGTGATTGCAAATGATTTTTTTTCTTCCTCTGTTTCTATATATTTCATTTAGAATAAATCTTTATACGCACTAAAATTATTTGGGTCTAACTGCTAAGACTACCTTGATTTGGTTTCGGTTTGCAATGTCTAAAACATTCACTGCTTTTTCAATTGGCACTCCTTCTTCAGCTCTTAAAATAATAGCTTTTTCTTTATCACCAGCGAACATGGATAATAATTTTGATTCCAAGTCAGTTTCTAAAACTGGTTCTTTGTCAATAAAAAGTTCTAATTTCTTATTGATACTTACTGAAATATTTTTGTTACTGTCTGTTTTTCCTTTTGCTTTTGGTAAAACTAAATTCAGAGCATTTGTTGTCACCATTGTAGATGTCAGCATAAAAAATATCAGTAATAAAAAAACAATATCCGTCATGGATGACATATTGAATTCTGCGCTAACTTTATTTCTTCCTCTTAAATTCATGATTATGCTGGGTCGTTTAATAAGTCTAAGAAGTCAACTGCATTGGCTTCCATTTGATGAACTATCTTGTCTGTTTTTACTACCAGGTGGTTGTAACCCACGTATGCAATAATACCAACAACCAAGCCAACAACGGTTGTTGTCATAGCGGTATAAATTCCTTCAGAAAGTGCACCTACTTCAATTTGCCCGCCAGAACTAGCCATTTTGTGGAACGCCTGAATCATTCCCACAACTGTTCCAAGAAAACCCGTCATGGGTCCCGCTCCAGATATTGTAGCAAGCATGCTGACATTTCTTTCGAGTTTGTAAATTTCAAGTTTTCCTGCATTTTCAATAGCAGTATTTATGTCATCAAGTGGTTTTCCTATTCGTGAAATACCTTTCTCGATCAGTCGTGCAACTGGAGATTTATAGTGTGCACAGATAATTTTTGCGTTATCAATTCGGCCGTTCTTGATGTTATCTTTAATTTGCCCCATGAAGTTCGTGTCAACTTTTGAAGCTGCGTTGATGGCCATTAAACGTTCAAAATAGAGATATAAAGCGATAAAAAACATCAGAAATAATGAAATCATTATTATTTGACCTGCTAATCCTCCGCTAGTTAATAGTTCAATAATTGATAAAGTTTTTTCAACAGGAACTGCATCGACTACACTTTCTTGTGCGACGGATAAGCTATCCGCTTGTAACAATAGACTCATAAAAATTTTATTTGGTATAAAAACGCTAATATATTATAAAAATTGCTATTTTGTTAGTTTAAAATATTCAACAGTAAGGTTTTGTTTTAGGTATTACTATAAAGCAACAAAAAAGTCAGTTTAATACATTTGTTATGAACATAATGCGTTTAACTGACTGATTATTATTTGTTTTTTAACTTTAAAAAAAGAACGAGAACTATGTTAACTGCTTCAGTGCGATTTCAAAAGCAGTGGCACTTATATTTGTTTTACTTGGATTTAAAGCATGTGCTTTTTCAATTGCTTTTTTGATGATTTCTGATGTGTCATGAAAAATAGCTTCATCCGTCATTTGTACTTTCTTTTCCATGAAGTAAGCAAAAACTCTTGCCATACCACAATTAGAAATAAAGTCAGGAATCAAACTTACTTTGTGATCAACATCTTCCATAATTGGACCGAAAAATATCTCTTTGTCTGCAAAAGGAACATTCGCACCACAAGAAATCACTTCAAGACCATTCGCAATTAAGCTGTCAATTTGAGATTGAGTTACCAATCGAGAAGCGGCACATGGAGTGAATATTTCAGCACCAATGGTCCATATTTTTTGATTGATTTCTTCAAACGGAATCATATTTTCAGCAACCAGTTTATTTCCGTCTTTGGCAAGAAATAAAGCTCTTATTTCTTCAAAAGAGAATCCTTCTTCATTGATTAATCCGCCATCTCTGTCAATAATACCAATAACTTTAGCGCCCATTTCGGCTAAGTAAAATGCTGCGGCCGAACCTACATTTCCAAAACCTTGTACGATTGCTTTCTTCCCTTTTACATCTCCACCGTAAATCGTGTAATAATTACGAACGGCTTCAGCAACGCCATAACCGGTAATCATATCAGCAATTGTATATTTTTTGGAAACATCCGGTGAGAATTTTGGATTTTCAATAACTTTTACCACACCTTGACGCAATTGCCCAATTCTATTAATTTTGTCCGCTTGGGTCGGTTTGAAGTGACCGTTGAAAACGCCTTCTTGCGGATGCCAAACCCCACATTCTTCCGTCATTGGAATCACTTCGTGAATTTCATCTACATTCAAATCGCCACCAGTTCCGTAATAACTTTTCAATAAGGGAGAAACTGCTTTATACCAACGTTGTAAAACGCCTTTTTTTCTTGGATCATTTGGATCAAAATTAATTCCAGATTTTGCTCCGCCAATAGCAGGCCCGGAAACCGAAAATTTCACTTCCATGGTTTTTGCCAAAGACAAAACTTCATTCATATCCAACCCTTTTCTCATCCGAGTTCCACCACCGGCTGCACCACCACGAAGCGAATTGATGACTGTCCATCCTTCGGCTTCTGTTTCAGCATCTTTCCAATGGAAAACTATCTCAGGTTCTTTATTTTCGAATTTCTTTAATAAATCTTTCATTTGTTGCGATATGTTTAATTTTGGCAAATATAAAAAATAGAATAATGTGAAATATGTATTTTTAATTTTATTTTGGAGAATAAATCATTCCAGAGCTATGATCGGATTTTGCTCCTGTAACGCTGCTTAAAACATTGATTTCTCCTCGTAATTTTAAAACTCCGAGTAATCCAAAAATCAGCGCTTCTTTGAATTCCAATATTTTAGCGGACGGAATTATGATTTTCATTTTTGGTAAATGCATTTGAATTCGCTCTAGTAGAAAATCATTGTACGCGCCGCCGCCGGTTATAAAAAGGCTGCCGTTTTTATTTGGCAAAGCCAAAGCAATTTGCAAAGCTACGTGTTCGGTAAAAGTGTGTAATTTATCTTCAATAGGAATAGAATGATTTTCGATTTTAGGCAAAATAACTTCTTTTACAAATTCAAAACCCAATGATTTAGGATGTTTTTTTTGGTAGTAATCCAAAGCATTTAATTCATCTAATAAATCTTCGTTACAAATTCCAGTTCTTGAAATATTTCCTTTGTCATCATAATCTAATCCCAATTGATTGGCGTAAAAATTTAAAACGGTATTTACAGGCGAAATATCAAAGGCGATTCTTTCTTTGTTTTGTTCAGAAGAAACATTCGAAAAACCTCCTAAATTCATGCAATAATCATATTCAGAAAATAAAATCCGGTCGCCGATTGGTACCAAAGGAGCACCTTGACCGCCCAGCAGAACATCCTGAACTCTGAAATCACAAACCACAGTTTGGTTAATTAAATCAGCGATTTCAGGTAAGTTGCCAATTTGTAAAGTAAATCCTTTAAGTGGTTGGTGCAAGATTGTGTGTCCATGAGAACAAACGGCATCAATATCTTTTATTTCAAACTTCTCGATAAAATCAGAAATAATCGTAGCCAGAAGTTGGGTGTAATCTTGATTTAACTTCTGAAGTTCTGTATCGGAAAAATCAACAGCTTTCTTTAATTTGTTTAACCAATCCAATGGATAAGAAACGGTTTTACATTCTGCAATCTCAAATTCCCATTTGCCGTTTTTTACAGTAAAAACAATATGTGCCAGATCTACACCGTCGAGCGAAGTTCCGGACATTACTCCTATAATAATATACTTTTCTTTAAACATTGGCTAAATTTACGAAATCGTATGAAATTTAATTTTTAATAATTACTTTTGTTGACAAATTTAAGAACAATTAACTTACTATAAAAATATGGATTTTAATCTAACCGAAGAGCATTTAATGATTCAGCAAGCCGCTAAAGATTTTGCTATAGCAGAATTATTACCTGGCGTTATTGAACGTGATGAACATTCAAAATTCCCAACTGAGCAAGTGAAAATGATGGCCGATTTAGGTTTTATGGGAATGATGGTCGATCCTAAATATAGCGGATCCGGTTTAGATAGTATTTCCTATGTTTTGGCCTTGACTGAAATTTCAAAAATTGATGCATCCGCAGCGGTAATTATGTCGGTAAATAATTCATTAGTTTGTGCTGGTATTGAAAAATATTGTAGTGAAGAGCAAAAAATGAAATATCTGGTTCCTCTTGCTAAAGGGGAAGTAATTGGCGCTTTCTGTCTTTCGGAACCGGAAGCGGGAAGTGATGCGACTTCGCAAAAAACGACAGCAATTGATAAAGGGGATCATTATTTGTTAAACGGTACAAAAAATTGGATAACTAATGGTTCCTCAGCATCTACCTACATTGTAATTGCTCAAACGGATCTTGAAAAAGGGCATAAAGGTATTAATGCTTTTATTGTAGAAAAAGGTTGGGCAGGATTTGATATTGGAATAAAAGAAAAGAAAATGGGAATCCGCGGGTCCGATACGCATTCTTTAATGTTTACTGATGTTAAAATTCCGAAAGAAAACCGAATTGGGGAAGATGGTTTTGGGTTTAATTTTGCAATGTCAGTTTTAAACGGTGGACGAATAGGAATTGCTTCGCAGGCGCTAGGAATAGCGACCGGAGCGTATGAATTGGCATTGAAATACTCGCAAGAGCGAAAAGCTTTTGGAAAAGAAATTTTCAAACACCAGGCAATTGCTTTCAAATTAGCTGATATGGCGACTCAAATTATGGCTGCGAAAATGTTAGTTCTCAAAGCTGCCTCTGAAAAAGATGAAGGTAAAGATATTTCACAATCTGGTGCTATGGCAAAGTTATTTGCATCTCAAACTGCAATGGATACTACAATTGAAGCTGTTCAAATTCACGGAGGAAATGGATATGTAGCCGAATATCATGTAGAGCGTATGATGCGCGATGCCAAAATTACTCAGATTTATGAAGGAACTTCTGAAATACAAAGAATTGTAATTTCACGAACTTTAGTTTCTTAAATTAAAATTCAATAAATAATAAATTCCTTTCCAAAAACAATTGGGAGGGTTTTTTTTGCCTTTTTTTATGCTGCGACTAGAATTAAAAAATGATGGATTCACGCTTTTTATTGTGGTACTAATTAACTTTCTTTGTTTTGTAAAGAGACAGCTAAAATTACCTTGTGGAATTTAAATTTAAATATGCTAATACCTTCAATAAATAATTGTTTAAAGGAATTGATTGATTTACTGAATCAATTGTCTCAGGTAGAGTACTCAAATTCTTTTGCAGAATTAAGTAATGCCTCTATTGGGGAGCATACCAGACATATTATTGAGATGTTTCAGTGCTTAGAAAATCAATATGATTCGGGTCTTTTGAATTATGATAAAAGAGAACGGAACATTCGTATTCAAACGGATATCGCTTTTGCTATCGAAAATATTGTGTTGATTCAACGAAATTTAGACAAGAAAAACAAAAATATTGAGCTGTTGCAGGTTATTGATGGAGAGGAAATCCGAATTGGAAGTAACTATTTCAGAGAATTATTGTATAATTTAGAGCATTGCATTCACCATCAAGCGCTGATTAAAGTGGCTATTTTGCAATATGAAACAGTGGTAGTGGATCCTAATTTTGGCGTTGCGCGCTCCACAATAGAATATAGAAATCAATGTGCACAGTAAGTTTTGTAACGACCAATGATAAAATTATCATTACATCCAATCGAGATGAAAAAACAGTACGGCCAAGTGCAATACCACCAAAAAATTATATCATAAACGGAAAAAACCTGGTTTTCCCAAAGGATCCAAAAGCTGGAGGAACGTGGTTTGCAGCTAGTGCTGACGGAGTAATTTTGGTACTTTTAAACGGTGCCGATGAAAAGCATAAGGTACAACTTCCGTATCGAAAAAGTCGTGGGTTGATCGTTTTAGAACTGATCAGCAGCTTTTCGCCAAAGGATTTCTGGACCGAAATTGATTTACAAGAGATAGAACCTTTTACATTAGTTTTATTTCAAGATAATTCTCTTTTTCAATTGCGCTGGAACGGTAAAGAGAAAGAAACGACATCTTTGGACATTCATCAAAATCATATTTGGTCTTCATCGACTTTGTATTCCTCGTCGATTCGAGAAAAACGTGCCGACTGGTTCCATACTTTTATGAATGCAAATTCTGAAATTTCCGAATCAAAAATGCTCGATTTTCATCGTTATACTGAAGAGGGGAATGATGAAAACGGATTAATTATCAATAGAAATGAAGAATTGAAAACGTTGAGTATCACGCAATCGGTTATTGAAAAAAATAAAGTAGCTATATTGCATTACGATTTGATTGCGCAACAGGATTTTTCGACCTCATTTATCACCGTTTAAAGAACTTACTTTGAAGCTATTTTTTCATAAAATTGCACATTGGGAATATTGGCCTTTCCAAATTGTTTACATTCCTATTTATTTTCTTTGGTCCTATTATTCTATAAAGGCGAAATCTATTTTTTTCTTTAATGCTTCAAATCCAACCATAAAAAATGGCGGTTTTATGATGGAGTCCAAAAAAGAAATCTATGATTTGATTCCACAGCAGTATTATCCAAAAACGGAATTAATAAAAGAAGGAACTTCTCTTGAAGAAATTTTAAAGACTATTACAGTAGCACAAATAAAATATCCATTGATTGCAAAACCAGATATTGGACTGCGCGGATCTGGAGTTAAAAAAATCAATTCGATTACCGATTTGAAAAAATACGATGATAAAGCAAATTTTGATTACGTAGTACAGGATTTAATTCCTTACCACAACGAAGTTGGAATTTTTTATGTGCGTTATCCTCACGAAAAAGCCGGCAGAATCACAGGAATAGTTTCCAAAGAATTTCTGATTATTACCGGAAACGGAATTTCTACCGTTGAAGAATTAATTAAAGAAAATCCGCGTTACGAACTTCAATTAAAAGTTTTGAAAAAGGAATATGGAAAGAAACTACTCGATATTCTTTCAAAAGGGGAAAAATTGAATTTGGTCCCTTATGGGAATCACGCACGAGGAGCAAAATTTATTGATGGAAGCCATTGGATAACACCAAAACTGACGGAAACAATAAATAAAATGTGTCTTCAAATTCCGGGTTTTTACTTTGGGAGATTGGATATGATGTATCATACAATTGAAGAATTAGAACAAGGATTAAACTTCTCGCTTGTGGAGTTGAATGGAGCAGGAAGCGAGCCTACCCATATTTATGATCCAAAGCATTCTTTGTTTTTTGCTTGGAAGGAGCTCTCGCGTCACATTACTTATATGTATGAAATAAGTGCGGCTAACCATAAAAATGGAGTTCCCTATTTACTGCACAAAGACGGCATGAAGGAGTACAGAATGCACCTAAAACAAAGTAATAAAATTGTAAATTTCTAAAGTTATGAAGGCATTAAAGAACATTTTTGTTGGTTTTTTAGTGAGCTTTATCGGTTCGATACCGCTGGGATATTTGAATGTTATAGGTTTTGAAATGTATGCAAAACTGGGAATGAAAGCTTTGATTTTCTTTTTGTTTGGAGTTGTTTTTGTGGAAATGTTTGTGATTTATTTCACTTTAATTTTCGCAAAGCAATTAGTAAATAATAAAAAATTAATGAAGATTATTGATTTTTTTGCCGTTTTCTTCCTTTTGATCATCGGCTATTCTTTTTACGCCAATGCTAATCAAACAATGGAACAACAAGGCGTTTTAGAAAAAAATATAATGTATTCACCGTTCCTAATCGGTGTTTTTTTAAGTGGTATCAATTTTCTTCAAGTGCCATTTTGGACTGGTTGGAATCTTTTTTTGATCAATGGGAATTATATTTCCATTGTAAATAAACTCAAACTGTATTATATTGCAGGGACTTTAATCGGCACATTCATGGGGATGCTGAGTTTAGTTTTGATATTGAGCACTTTGAATCAAAACACTGCCAGCTTTTCTAGATATGTAATTCCTTATGTGATTCCGTTGTTCTTTGTGGTTTTAGCTGTTGTTCAAATGGTCAAAGTGTATAAAAAATATTATCAAAAAAGAGTCTAATTATAAAATTTTAATGCTGAATCTTAGCATTTTTATTAACCAAAAATCCGCTTTAATTATGAAAAAAGTTTTTCTTTTACTTCCATTTCTTTTCTTGTGCTGCAAACCAACTTCGTCCGTTGTAAATGAGACCGCAATACGTGAACCGTTGTCAATTACGTATAAAGTAAAAGAAAATGATGTTGCTAAAACATTAAAATATTTAGCTTCGGATGAACTGGAAGGAAGAGAAACCGGAAAAGCTGGAATGATAAAAGCTGCTGATTATTTAGAGCAATTTTTTATTGATAACAATGTAAAACCGTATTTCAAATCGTATCGCGATACCTTATCGACTTTCAAGGAAACGGCTTTTAATGTGGTAGGTTTTGTTGAAGGAAGCGACCCAGTTTTAAAAAATGAATTTGTACTATTAAGTGCCCATTACGACCACATTGGAATTGATAAAAAAGGGGTGAATGGTGATTTTATAAACAATGGAGCCAATGATGATGCATCAGGAACAACTGCGGTTGCTGAAATGGCAAAATATTTCAGTATGACTAAAAACAACAAAAGAAGCGTCCTTTTTGTGTTTTTTGCTGGGGAAGAAAAAGGATTGTTAGGTTCTAAACATTTAGCCAAAAAACTGAAAGCGCAGGATTTTAAATTGTATGCTCAGTTCAATATTGAGATGATTGGTGTGCCAATGAAAAGAGATTATCTAGCTTATATTACTGGTTTTGACAAATCGAATATGGCGGGCAAAATCAATGAATATACAGGAAAAAATACGATCGGTTTTCTTCCAAAAGAAGCCGAATACAAATTGTTTTACAGATCTGATAATTACTCTTTTTATGAACTTTTCAAAGTGCCTTGCCAGTCTGTAAGTACATTTGATTTTGAAAACTTTGAATTTTACCATCATGTTTCTGATGATTTCAAAGCAATGGATATTCCGCACATGACTTCATTTATTCAGGAATTACTGCCAGCTGTCGCAGAAATGGCAAATTCACCAACTCAGGAAATAATCATGCTGAAATAGTGCTACGAAACGGGCTGAGTCATATCGTAAGCCAAAATTAAATACTCATTATTGTTGAATTGAAAATCTCCAATGATAGTCCATTTTAGTTTTTCGGTATGAGCTTTGGTGGATGGAATATTGATTTTATTGATGAAAGTCAAACTCAGTGGGTATTTTTGAACCATATTTTTTCTCATGAATTCAAACAGCGGGTTTATCAATCCCTTGCCGCGATATTCTTTGTGAATGCAAATTGGGCCGTATTGAAAACTATTGGTAGTGTTGATGTCAAAATCTAAAAAGGTAAGTTTTGGAAACAACGAACTCATGTAATTAAAAATGGGCCATTGTTTGAAAAAAACCCAGCTTCCAGCAAAAATATAAGCAATGATTTTGTTATGGTCTTTGGCAATAAATAAGTTGTTTTGATGGATAACTTCCGTTAGTTGCGCGACTGTAAATGGTGTAGTAACAAAGCCCGAAGCTTTCTCATCTTCGGATAAATTAGCAACAAGATACAATTCCTGTAATGCCAATACTCCATCAATATCAGTTATTGTTGCAATTTCGAATTGTACGCTTTCTATCATTTTTTTGGAATTCGGATTTTAATTTTACGCACTGAAATTACGAAAAAATAAAGGAACCTAAACTTTTGATCCACTGGATTTTTTTATGTTTAAAAGAGAAATAAATTCTATATCATTATTAAATGCAGTTGGCTTTTAGTCTCTTAATCTCATTGTTGGAATTCATATTATTCAAACTATTATTTGAGGCAAAACAAGCAAAATAATAATATTAGATACAGCAACAATCCTTTGCGTAAAGCATCTTTTTTTACCGTTTTTGTTTATTTTTGCTCTATGAAAAATATTATCATCACAGGAACAAGTAGGGGAATAGGATTTGAGTTGGCATTGCAATTTGCTAATGCGGGACACCAAGTTTTAGCCATTTCGAGAAAAATTCCTCAAGCTTTATTGGGTAACGAAAATATCACCTGTCTTTCGGTGGATCTATCTAATGAATCCGAATTAGTGAAAGTAAACGATTTTCTTTCCGAGTCCTGGAAACAAATAGATGCCGTTATTCATAACGCTGGAAGTTTATTGCTGAAACCTTTTTCAGAAACGACTCAGGAAGATTTTGAAAATATCTATAAAGTCAATGTTTTTGGAGTGGCTAATCTGACTCGAATTTGTCTTCCATATTTACAAAAAGGAAGCCATGTGGTGACGATTAGTTCTATGGGTGGCATTCAGGGAAGTTTGAAGTTTGCCGGACTTGCAGCGTATAGTTCGAGTAAAGGAGCCGTTATTACGTTGTCAGAGTTATTAGCTGAAGAATATAAAGAGCGTGGAATTTCTTTCAATGTTTTAGCTTTGGGTTCCGTGCAAACAGAAATGTTGGCAGAAGCTTTTCCGGGTTATCAAGCGCCAATATCTGCGGGAGAAATGGCAAATTACATTTATGATTTTACTTTGACTGGAAATAAATATTTCAACGGCAAAGTGTTACAAGTGTCTTCTACGAATCCGTAACTTAGAGTTATAAATTTTAAGTTATGAGCGAAACACTTTCAAGATACATTCCGGAGCACGCAGTTAAACCCGTTTTCGAACTTATTGTTGCCAATCAAGTGCATCTTAAGATTGTAAACGAAAGGCAGACGCGTCATGGAGATTATCGAAAAGGTTTGAGTGGAAAACATGAAATCACCGTCAATTCAAACCTGAATAAATATAAGTTCTTGATTACGTTGATTCATGAAATTTCTCATTTGGTTGCTTTTGAAAAATTTGGGCGAAATATCAAACCTCATGGGAACGAGTGGAAATATTCGTTTCAACGGTTGATGATTCCTTACATTCGACCAGAAATTTTCCCGAATCATTTATTGCCGTTGTTAGCGAGACATTTCAAAAATCCCACGGCCAGCAGCGACACTGATGCTACTTTAGCTTTGGCACTGAAACAATTTGATCAGCAAAACGATAAGAATTATGTATTTGAAATACCATACGGTAGTGTTTTTCGAATCCAAAACGGAAAAATTTTCAAGAAAATAGCCGTGAGAACTAAGCGCTTTGAATGTCTCGAAATGAGTTCCGGTAAAACCTATCTTTTTAATCCTAATGCTGAGGTAGAATTGTTGAAATCCAGTTAATATTTATTCTTTCAAATACTCTTCTCGTGCTTTTTGGGATGTAGAATAATTCTATAAGAATCTGATTATTAGTTATTTTTTTATTCATCTAATGTGAAAAGGTTTTTTAATGATAATTCTGTGTAAATTTTATCTTATATTTATAGTGTTGTTTCTACTTCACGTAAAAGAATATAATTATGGAAAATCTACGATTCCTATTTGCAACTATGCTCATATTGTCTAAAATTTCATCATTTTATTTAATAGAAATATGAAAAATGCAATCATTTGTTTCGTATTTATCTTTATACCTTTTTTGATGAACGCACAAGAAACTGCAGAAACCGTAATCATCAATCCAAAAGGGAATTGGTATTTTGGTGCAGAAATAGGTTCGAATACCATAGCCTCTTTCAAGCTAGGCGAGCCCAATAAATCATTTCAGGTAGGAGTTTTGGCAGAATATTATACTGGGAGGCATTGGAGCCTGAGTGGACGAATTAAATATTTTGAAACTGGAGTTTCATTTTACAGACCAGATACTCACAGCGGTGGTTGGCTTGATTTAGGTAGCGATGCGTATTCCGGTTTTTTTAAAGGAGCCGTCATTTCTATTCCTATTACTGTAAAATGGGAGTTTAGAATTTTTAAAAACTTTAGCGGAAGTTTGAAGCTGGGGTATGCACAAAGTTTTGAAACCAAAAGTACTTATACCAATTATTCTGAAAATTTAAAAACCGACTATCCGAAAAATTATGGAAGTTCAAATTCAGGATTGGGTTTCAATTATTTTTTAAATAATAAAACTGCTATCTATGTTGATTTTGAAACCTATTTTGGAGGACGAAAAGCAAAAATACCAGCGCTTATTTTTGATAATGACCAGTATGTAATGAATAATCTAATCAATATTGGTGTGAAACATAACTTTAAAAAATGATGTATTTAAGTTACACTCATTAGTTTCGTTTTATCTTCCTTTAAATCATTAGTGTAAAAAAATCCTTTTTTTATTACATATTTGTGTATGTTAACCTCTGTCAAATATAGTTCTTGATATTATTTAAAGAAGAAAGCTTGATTTAGCGTAGTTTTATTCTTTCAAATATGCTTCTCGCACTTTTTTGAATAAATTAGAAGAATAAACAAATTCGACTACCGCTTCATTATCGGTTCTGAAGATTTCTTCTTTGCTTCCTTCCCATGCTTTTAAGCCATCTTTTAAGAACAAGATTTTCTCGCCAATTTCCATCACAGAATTCATATCATGCGTGTTGATGACCGTTGTGATATTGTATTCTTCGGTGATTTCTTTGATAAGATTATCAATCAAAATAGCGGTATTAGGGTCTAATCCAGAGTTAGGCTCATCACAAAACAGGTATTTAGGATTGTTTACAATCGCGCGGGCAATTGCAACACGTTTTTGCATTCCTCCGGAAATTTGCGATGGTAGCTTGTTATGCGCCTCGGTAAGATCCACTCTTTTTAGTGCAAAGTCTACGCGCTCCCGAATTTTTTTGCTATTGTCGTGGGTAAACATTTTTAACGGAAAGCCAACGTTTTCAGCTACAGTCATCGAGTCAAATAACGCACTTCCTTGAAAAACCATTCCAATTTCAGTTCGCAGTTCTCGTTTATCAGCAGGATCTAATTCGGAGTAAATTCGGCCATCAAATGAAATAGTTCCAGATTCAGGGATATATATACCTAAAAGACTTTTGAGCAAAACTGTTTTTCCGGATCCACTTTGTCCAATAATTAAATTCGTCTTTCCGGTTTCAAAAACCGTCGAAATCCCTTTAAGAATTTTAATGTCACCAAATGATTTTTCTATGTTTTTTACCTCTATCATTACGTTAATAGTAATTGTGTTAAAATATAATTCATTAAAATAATGGTCACCGATGTCCATACAAATGAAACCGTGCTCGCTTTTCCTACTTCTAGTGCGCCGCCTTTCATGTAATAGCCGTGAAAAGATGGAATTGTGGCTAGAAGCAGAGCAAAGATGAAGGTTTTGATAAAAGCGTAAGCGATATGAAACGGCGTAAAATCTCTTTGAATTCCGTCTACAAATTCCAAACTGCTTCCGAAACCGCCATATACACTGGCAATATATCCGCCAAGAATACCAAGAAACATAGCGATACCAATAAGAAACGGATATAATAATAATGCCATTAGTTTAGGGAAAACTAAATAATTTAAAGAATTTACTCCCATAACTTCCAGTGCGTCGATTTGTTCCGTTACTCTCATCGTACCAATACTTGAGGTGATAAAAGATCCCATTTTTCCTGCCATTACTATAGAAATAAAGGTGGGTGCAAACTCTAAAATGATCGATTGTCTGGTTGCATAACCAATAAGGTATTTTGGTATTAGCGGATTTGTTAAGTTTAAGGCAGTTTGTATGGCAACAACTCCGCCGACAAAGAAGGAAATGAAGGCTACAATTCCAAGGGAACCAATTATTAAATCGTCGATTTCCTTAAAAATCAGATTTTTCATTACAGACCACTTTGTCTGTTTGTTGAAAATTTCTTTTAGCATCAGGCAGTATCTTCCAATCTGCGTAATATATCGAATGATCATCATAGTTTTGCGATTATGGGCTAAATTACAAAAATAGTTATCAGTTGTAAGTTATGCGTTCGTAGTTTTTGTTAGAAAATTTTTTCTTTCATTTTCTTCAAGCGGTAAGATCGGATGAATTTTGCTTGTTCAGCCGTTACCAATAAAGGTGTTTTAGCAGTTTTGGCTTTCCAGAAACCTTTGATGTAATCCAAAAAAAGTTGCGGTTTCTTCTTCATCATCGCCAGTTTTGCCGAAGCAATGGAAGTGATTAAAAATCCGTACCCTAAAGTATAAAATGCCTCGCCTTGTTTGTAGCGGGCTGTTTTGTTGTAATTAGCTCCGGTTGGTTTTAGATGTTTTACGATTAGCTGAGCATCCGTAACTACTTTCCATCCATAAAATTTAGCTAATAATTCATCAACAGTATCCCAACCCATAGCGGGTTTTAAATTCCCTATCTGCTGGAAACATGCTTTCCTGTAGGCTTTAAAGGCACCACGAATATGGTCTTTATCGGTAAGATTTTCCAGAATCCATTCTCCGTTTTTTTCAATGTAAGCAAATCCGCCTGCCATTCCTATCGAAGGATCTTTTTCGAAAATGTTTACTATAGTTTCAAAATAATTGTTGGGTAAAATCAAGTCGGCATCCAGTTTTACAATCACATCATAATTCTCGTCTAATGTTTCATAGCCTTTATGAAAAGCCTGAATGACTTTGCTTCCAGGCAAATGTATCGCTTCAGAGGTTTTGTTTACTAATGTGATAAAAGGATTTACTTTCGCAAAAGCCGTTACGATTTCGGCAGTTTTATCCGTTGAATTGTCATTGACAACGACTACTTTTTTGGGTAAAACGGTTTGCGAAATCAAAGAATCTAAAGTCAAAGCAATAAATGCTTCTTCGTTATGCGCCGGAATGACAATGTAGTAATTCATTATTTTATTTTTTCAGCGTAAACGATGTAATATCTAGGCGTGAATTTTCGTAGTAATGGTCGAATACCAAATTTCTTAACGGGATTAGTCCATTTTTCTCTGTCGATTATTTTCCAACCGGTTTTTTCCATTAACCAATCGAGTTGCCAATCTTCAAATTCATGGTAATGTCTGTCCCACATGTCCGTTTTGCTGCGGTAAGCGGGTGAAAACCACAAACGCAATGGAATGGAAATTAAAAGTTTATCGGATTTTATTTCGCTTAAAATTGTGAATGGATTCAATAAATGTTCAAAGATTTCGAAAGCGGTAACTACATCCTTTTTTTCATTTGAAAATACGGATTGATCTAAGTCTAAATCTTCTCCGGTTGTATTTGTAACTGAAAATCCCTCGGATTTCATGATTTTAGAAAATGGATTTTCAACACCTAAATCTAATATGGTCTCAGACGTGGAGACGTGTTTTTTTAGAAATTCTAAAGTATGTTTGAATCTTTTATTGGGAAACGTTTTCTCGTACATGAATTTTTTTATTTTGCCGCGAAGGCAGGAAGGCACAAATATAGTGATAAATGTGTTTTTGGGAATTTTTTTTTAGCCCGGATGGGAATGAAAATCCCGGAGCTTCAAAATGTAGTTATTCAAGGTGCGAAAAGCGACTAAAAGAAGCTTTTCTGCACCTTAGAAAAACAAGTTTTGTAGTGAGGAATTGCAATGTACAGCCGGATTAGCTCATAATTGCTACAATCCTCATATGAATTAATATCGATAAACAAAGGCATTAACATTCATTCCTGCTCCAACGGAGGCAAATATGACAACGTCGCCTTTATGAAGTTCTTGGTTTTTTATTTCGCCACGAATCAATAAATCAAAAAGCGTAGGGACGGTTGCAACACTGCTGTTCCCCAATTCATGGATGCTCATTGGCATGATGTCCTGCGGAACGGGCCTGTCGTGTAATTTATAAAAACGCTGAATGATGGCTTCATCCATTTTCTCATTGGCCTGGTGGATTAGAATTTTTTTAACTTCGTCAATCCCAATACCACTTTTATCTAAACAACTTTTCATTGCTGCAGGTACTGTAGTCAGTGCGAACTCATAAATTTTTCGTCCGTACATTTTGATGTATCGTATATCCGGATCTAAATCTTGATTGTATGATTTTCCAAAAAACAAATAATTAGCTTCGTCGTTTGCGTAGGTTCCGCTTTCATAGGACAGCATTCCGGTTTCATCCTCAGAAGCTTCTATTATTGCAGCGCCGGCACCATCTGAATAAATCATTGAATCTCTATCATGATCATCAACGACTCTAGATAAAGTTTCAGAACCAATTACTAAACAACGTTTTGCCATTCCAGATTTGATGAAAGCATTGGCTTGAAGTACGCCTTCAATCCAGCCGGGACATCCAAAAAGAATATCGTAAGCTACACATTTTGGGTTGTTGATCTGTAATTTATTTTTGACGCGTGTAGCTAAACTAGGAAGCATGTCCGATTGAATTGCTCCGTGTTTTACATCGCCGAAATTATGTGCAAATATAATATAGTCAATAGTTTCTGGATCGATTCCTGCATTTTGTATTGCCTTTTCGGACGCAAAAAAAGCTAAGTCAGATGAGTTTAAGTGATTCTCTGCATAACGCCTGTGTTCGATTCCAGTTATGCCCTTAAATTTTTTGATTACTACTTCGTTTGGATAACCAAAAACGGTTCCATCCTCGTTTAAAAAAACATGTTCGCTAAAATCTACGTTGCTTACTTTTTTTTCAGGAATGTAACTTCCTATTCCAGCTATTTTTATTTTCATTGCGTTAATTTTCCAAATTTGAGGCTAATTTAATCATTAAAAAATTACTACACTCACAAAATTTACTATGCATGCATATAATTATGAAATAATAATTTTTTGGCAAAAATATTGATTATTTAATTACAAAATGAAAGATTTGTTGTGTTTTTTATTTCTTAAATCTCGTAATTGAAAAAAATCAGTATTTTGATAATTTTTAATCGAATTCTTTAGGAGCATTCTTTCTTTTACTCTTAAAAAAAAATGTCCCGATTTCTCGAGACATTTTAAGTTGTAATTTAACTTTCCATGTAGGCTTCAATTGGCGCACAGGAACAATTTAAATTTCTGTCGCCGTAAGCTTCATCAACTCTACGAACGGTAGGCCAGAATTTATTTTCGGCAATATAATCTAATGGGAAAGCTGCTGCTTCACGAGTGTATGGAAAATTCCAGTTATCAGTAGTAACCATCATCAAAGTATGTGGCGCATTTTTCAATATATTATTCGGATTGTCTGCTGTAGCATTTTCAATTTCTTTTCTGATAGCAATCATCGCATCACAAAAACGGTCTAACTCTTCTAAGTTTTCACTTTCGGTAGGTTCAATCATTAAAGTTCCGGCAACAGGAAATGAAACCGTTGGAGCATGAAATCCATAATCCATCAATCGTTTTGCAATATCAGTAACTTCAATTCCTTTCTGTTTAAAAGGGCGACATTCTAAAATCATTTCGTGTGCCGCGCGACCCATTTCTCCGGAATATAACGTGTCATAATGACCGTTTAATTTCTCCTTAATATAGTTTGCGTTTAAAATTGCATATTCGGTAGATTGTTTTAAGCCTTCAGCACCAAGCATACAAATATATCCGTAAGAAATTAGGCAAACTAATGCTGATCCCCAAGGCGCAGCAGAAATTGCCGTAATGGCGTTTTCTCCACCAGTTGGTATTACTGGATTAGTAGGTAAAAATGGTACTAATTGTGGTGCAACACATATTGGTCCTACACCAGGTCCACCACCTCCATGAGGAATAGCGAATGTTTTGTGTAGGTTCAAGTGACAAACGTCAGCGCCAATTGTTGCAGGATTTGTTAATCCCACTTGGGCATTCATATTGGCACCATCCATGTAAACCTGTCCACCGTTATCGTGAATCAATTGTGTAATTTCTTTGATTGCACTTTCAAAAACACCATGTGTTGAAGGGTATGTTACCATCAAACAAGAAAGATTGTCTTTGTGTAAAAGTGCTTTTTCACGTAAATCTTCGACGTCGATATTTCCGTTTTCCAATGTTTTAGTAACCACAACTTTCATTCCTGCCATCGCTGCAGATGCCGGATTTGTTCCGTGAGCAGAAGATGGAATTAAAGCAATATTTCTATGGTGATCTCCTCTTGATTGGTGGTACGCGCGAATTACCATTAATCCGGCATATTCACCTTGAGCTCCTGAATTAGGTTGTAAAGTTGTTCCTGCAAAACCAGTAATAACATTTAACTGTTGTTCTAATTTAGTCAACATTTCTTGGTATCCTTGAGCTTGATCAAGCGGTGCAAACGGGTGAATGTTATTCCATTGTGCCATACTCAAAGGCAACATTTCTGATGCGGCATTCAGTTTCATGGTACAAGAACCGAGTGAAATCATCGAGTGATTCAACGCTAAATCTTTTCGTTCCAGCATTTTGATGTAACGCATCAATGCGGTTTCCGAATGGTATTTATTGAAAACATCATGTTGTAAAAACGTTGATGTTCTGTTTATGTTTTCAGGAAAATGATTGGTTTCAGATAAACTTTCAATAGTATTTACAGGAGTACCATTTGCGGAAGCGAAAACAGCAATGATTTTATTTAAATCGGTTATGCTGGTTGTCTCATTTAAAGAAATTGAAATCGTATTGTCGTCAATATAGTAGAAATTAATCTCGTTTTCTTCTGCAATCGCACGTACTTTTTGAGCATCAGCTTTTACAACAATTGTGTCAAAGAAAGCGGTATTGGTTTGTTGATAACCTGATTTTTCTAAAGCATTTGCCAACGTCGCTGCGGAAGCATGTACTTTATCAGCAATGTATTGTAAGCCTTTTGGCCCGTGATAAACGGTATACATGCCTGCCATAACTGACAATAGAACTTGTGCCGTACAAATATTTGATGTTGCTTTATCACGTTTAATGTGCTGCTCGCGCGTTTGTAACGCCATTCGCAAAGCGCGATTCCCATCAGTATCAATAGTTACACCGATGATTCTTCCCGGCATGCTTCTTTTGTATTCGTCTTTTGTAGCGAAATAAGCAGCGTGTGGCCCACCATAACCTAACGGAATTCCGAAACGTTGTGTAGTTCCCAGAACAACTGCAGCGCCCATTTCTCCGGGAGGAGTTAGTTTTACTAAACTTAAAATATCAGCGGCAACAGCTACTTTTATTTCGTTTTCAGCAGCTTTCGCGATAAAAGCGGCATAATCATGGACTTGTCCAAATTTTCCCGGATATTGTAGGATTGCGCCATAATATTCCGAAGAAAAATCGAATGTTTCATGATTTCCAACTACTAATTCAACTCCGATTGGCGTAGAACGTGTTTGTAAAACGGATAAAGTTTGAGGTAATATTTCTTCTGAAACAAAGAATTTACAAACGTTGGCTTTTTTTTGATCACGAGAACGAACGTCAAAAAGTAATGCCATTGCTTCTGCAGCAGCAGTTCCTTCGTCTAACAAAGAAGCATTAGCGATTTCCATTCCGGTCAATTCGATAACCATGGTTTGGAAATTCAAAATTGCTTCCAGACGACCTTGCGCGATTTCGGCTTGGTACGGAGTGTAAGCAGTATACCAGCCCGGGTTTTCAAAAACATTTCTTTGGATAACCGCAGGAATAATGGCGGCATTGTATCCTAAACCAATGTAGGATTGAAAAACTTTATTTTTATTCCCTAATTTCTGAATGTGATTTGCAAATTCATATTCGGTCATTGCAGGTTCTAAATCTAAATCAGATTTTAAACGAATGTCACTTGGAATGGTTTCTTGAATCAATTGTTCCAGTGTTCCTGCCCCAATCGTCTTCAACATGTGTTCTAGATCATTTTCTCTTGGGCCAATGTGTCTTAATGCAAAAGCGTCTGTTTTCATTGTATATAAAATGGGTTGTGTGTTTCTTGTTTTAAAGGCTGTAAAATTAAATATTAATATGCTATTAATTGCCTTTTTTAACTTGATTTTCTGTGAATTTTTCAACTAAAAGCCGTTGTTATTAACACTTTGATTAATTTTGTCTAATGAGGTTTTTTAAACAAATATTCAATTTTTATATAAATAGTAGTATTCACGTGGGTTTGTCTTGTTATGCCTTGGTGCGAATGACACAATATATGTTCCACATTTCGGAAGGTGATATAGTTGCTAACTTTGCTTTTTTTGGTACCATTGTAGGATATAATTTTGTAAAATATGATGCTTTGGCTCGAGCCAAAAAAATTCAAATGCGTAGCGAGTTAAAAGTGATCGCTTTATTTAGCTTTTTTGCGCTTTTTCCAGTTATATATTATTTTTTTCAGCTCCAAAGAATAACCCAATTAGCTGCAGTAGTTTTCTTGAGTATTACATTATTATACACGTTTTCTTTTTTCCCGAATAAGAAAAACGCCAGAAATTGGGCCGGTGTAAAAATTTATATTGTCGCTTTGTGTTGGGTGGGCGTCACATTGGGATTGCCAATTTTAGATTCGGGTATCCTAATTACTTCAGATTTTTATCTAAAATGCTTGCAACGCTTTTTTCTAATTTTTGTACTGATTCTGATTTTTGAAATCATTGATTTGGCAAATGATGATCCGCATCTTAAAACCGTTCCGCAACAAATAGGAGTGAAGCGAACCAAAACATTAGGACTGTTACTTTTGATTCCGTTTTATTTATTGGAGTTTTTTACAAGCAATTTAGATAAAAATCAATTAATTGTAAACTTGATTTTAGTACTGATGATTGCGTTGTTTTTGATTTTTGCTAATGAAAAACGCTCCAAATATTATACTTCTTTTTGGATAGAAAGTGTTCCGATAGTTTGGTGGTTGTTACTGTTGTTATTTTAAAAAGTGCTTAATTGGTGAATACGTTCACCAATAATAGTATAAATTTGGTGAATAGGATATTTTTCCACTGTTGATTAAAGATAATTTCAGGAAATTTTTGAAATAATTCCGGATTTTACTCGTACTAGGTTTCGATTTTTACTGTTTACTTTCAGATAAAGCTTTTAATACTTTGTTTCTTTCGAGAATAAAATTAATCATGTGATTTTTTAGAAACAAAAAATCGAATATTTCACCAAAGATACCATAAGGTACTTCGTAATATATTTTGTCTTTCATAACGGTTAATCCGTTTTTTTCGCGAAAAACATGTTCATGCCGAAAAGATTTGAATTTTCCTTCCTCCATTTCATCTACAAAATAATCGTAAAGATTCATCGCGGTTATTCGGCTTTTGTGTGTCAGATAAAAACCAAAATGTTTCCCGCGCCAAGTTACCGTTTCGTTATAATTGATCAGTCCGGAAGTGATTCCGTCGATGGCAATTTCTTTTGAAGGACTTGCTGATTTTTGGTGTACGTCAATGTCTCTGGAAATGTCAAAAACAGTTTGTATGGGTACATTAATTTTGGTCCGAATTTTTATTCTGGTCATTAAAGTTTTATTTTTCGTTTGTCTTCAATCGTAATTTTGGAGCCAATGGCCAGGAATATGGATGTTGGTTTTAAATCCTTGATAAAAGCAAATTCTTTTCCATAAACTCCTTCGAAATCAATAACGGATTCGTTTCTGGTTACTTGATATTGTTGCCATCTGGGATGTGTAACTTGGTATTCAAAAGTTTCGTTTTCATTGATTTTGGTATAGCCAAAATAATGCTCCGTGATAAACTCGGCTTCGGAATCTGGTTCAATTGCAATGGGATTTTTTTGTGTTGCTACGTGGATGGTATTCCAATTATTATTTACCTTCCATTGGTATATAAATTCTCTGGAGTTTTCATTTATTTTCAACGTATGTTTCATGGGCAAGGTTCGATAATGCTCATTGTAAAAAGTATTAGCCACAAATGAGATTGCATATTTCGGAACAATTTCGCTGATAAAAACCGCGCCTCTTTTCCAAGCTCCGTTTTCAAATCGTCTCACATAAAACCGAAGATTGACTTCTTCAAAATCAGAATGGAACGGAATTTTCATTCCTAAAACACGAACATTCTCGAATAAGAATCCAATAAAACTAACGTAGCATTTGCCGTTCCAGAAATCTATTTCAGTTCCTGCAGGAACATACTTTTGCAGGATTTCGGGATTGACTTCATAATTAATCATGGCTAAATTATTCCATTCGGCTTTTAAAAAACTCATTTTTTTGTTGGTTTAAATTTTTGTAACGGTATTGTAAGTCTATTAAAAAACCCGAAGTCAGTACTTCGGGTTTTCAATAATTATGTTTTTAAAGTAATCCTGCTCTTCGTAACAAAGCTTCCGGTTTTGGTTCTTGTCCTCTGAAGCGTTTGTATAAAATCATCGGATGTTCTGTTCCGCCTTTGGAAAGTACATTTTCCTTGAATTTGGTAGCCACTTCTTTATTAAATATGCCGCATTCCTGGAAATATTCAAAAGCATCTGCATCCAAAACTTCGGCCCATTTGTAGCTGTAATAGCCGGATGAATAACCGCCTTGAAAAATATGTGAAAACGAAGTGCTCATCGCATTCTCCTCTACATCAGGATACAATTGTGTGGCTGCGAACTGTTCAGTTTCAAAAGCTTTGATGTCAGTGATATTGGAAGGATCTTGTGCATGCCATCCCATATCTAATAATCCAAAACTCAATTGGCGCATGGTTGCCATTCCTTCTTGAAAACTCGCGCTTTCTTTGATTTTATGTACTAATTCCATCGGAATCATTTCGCCAGTTTCATAATGATACGCGAACAAAGCCAATGCTTCCGGTTCGTAGCACCAATTTTCTAAAATCTGGCTTGGTAATTCCACAAAATCCCAATACACTGAAGTTCCGGATAAACTTGGGTATGTCGTATTGGCTAACATGCCGTGTAAGGCGTGACCAAATTCATGAAACAAAGTCGTTACTTCGTTAAAAGTTAATAATGATGGTTTTGTTACAGTAGGTTTCGTAAAATTGCACACAATTGAAATATGCGGTCTTTCGTTACTTCCTTTTTTGATGTATTGCGATTTAAAAGAGGTCATCCAAGCACCGTTGCGTTTGCCTTTTCTTGGAAAAAAATCAGCATAAAAAACAGCAACCAGCCGATCATCTTCGTCTTTTACCGCATATGTTTTTACTTCTTCATGGTATTTATCCACTTCAAAAATTTCTTCGAAAGTGATTCCGAATAATTTTTGCGCTACTGCAAAAGCACCGTCGAGAACTTTTTCTAATTGAAAATACGGTTTTAATATTTCGTCATCCAAGTTGAATAATTGCTGTTTCAATTTCTCCGAATAATAAGCACCATCCCATTTCTGAAGTTGCTCGATTCCGTTAAGCTCTTTTGCGAAAGCAGTCAGTTGTGCAAATTCTTTCAAAGCGGCCGGTTTGGCTTTTTCTAATAAATCATTCGAAAATGTTTTTACTTTCTCCGGACTTTCGGCCATGCGTTCTTCGAGCACAAAATGAGCGTGCGTGGCATAACCTAAAACTTGCGCTCTGTCAAAACGAAATTTGGCAATTTTGAGAACGATTTCCTGGTTGTCAAATTCATTGTTTTGAAAACCTTTGGCACCAAAAGCAATTGCCATTTTCTTGCGTAATTCACGATTATCAGCATAGGTCACAAAAGGAACATAGCTTGGATAATCCAACGTGAAAATCCAGCCTTCTTTTTCTTGGCTTTTAGCCAAAGAGCGAGCGGCTTCGATTGTTCCTTCTGGTAAACCGGCTAAATCAGATTCGTTTGTAATATGCAATTGATACGCTTGCGTTTCTGCCAAAACATTTTCGCCAAACTGCAAACTCAATTTCGATAATTCTTTGTCGATTTCCCTTAGTTGATTCTTTTTGTCTTCCGGTAAATTCGCTCCGTTTCTGGAAAAGCTTTTGTATTTTTTGTCCAAAAGCGTGGTTTGCTCCGGATTGAGATTCAATTTTTCTCGTTGCTCATACACCGTTTTTACTCGGGCGAATAAATCTGGGTTAAGACGTACATCATTTCCAAATTCAGACAATAAAGGAGAAACTTCCTGCGCAATTTTCTGAATTTCGTCATTCGTTTCTGCTGAATTCAAATTGAAAAAGATGCTTGAAATTCTGTCCAAAACATCTCCACTGAATGCTAGAGCTTCAATCGTATTTTCGAAAGTAGGTTTTATTGGATTTCTTACAATTGCATCAATTTCGGCTTTTGCCAATTCGATTCCTTTTTGAAAAGCAGGAAGAAAATCTTCGTTTTTAATTTTCGAAAAAGGTGCTGTATTGTATTTTGTGTTGAAATGGTGGGTTAAGATGCTCATTTGTATTTTTAATAAAATAAATCCATATTTAAAGATATCAAAGGTACGGATTTAATAAAAAAAATGGGGTTGTTGAAGGAATTGATTTGGACCAAAATAGCGGATTCGAAAGTGTTATTTAAATGTTATTTATTTCGTTTGCCGGTAATAAAGGCCTAAATTGTGAAGAAATATTGGTTTTGGAAGAAACTAATCAGATTATAAAATTAATAGAAAAGGAATTATGAAGTATCAAATTACAATAAATAGCGCGAATACAGTAGATGAAATTGAAGAATATTGGACAAATGAGGATTACATTAAACTCTTAGAAAAGTTTGATTATCCGGATGCCGCTGACGGTGATGCTGCCAATTTAAGAGAATTATTGTTTATGGCGATTTCTGATTTTGAACCGAAAGATGCTGCCGCCATTACATTGGAATATAAGTTGTCAGAAGATTTGAATGAAGGGCAGATACAGCAAATTTCAAATGATATGCTTTTGGATAAAGTATGCGAGGAATATCCTGAAATTGGGTTACATTCGACTTTGTTTCATATTAACCAACTGCTTTTTAAAGCCTACAACGGTACTTTTCCTAATGCTAAAGCAACTATTGTCGAATGCAGTTTTACGCCAGCAGAGGGTGAGAGTGAAAGCGAATTGACTAAAGAAAACATTTTAAAACTATTAAACAACGGATTGTCTGGAAGTAATCTTATTAAAAGATTATTTGACAGTCAGATGAGTGAAAACGCTCCGTTTCCGGAAGCGGAAGATATTTTATGGGATGTAAAGACAACGGATAATGTGAATTATAAAATTACAACTTCTGAATACTGGTTGAGCAGAGAGGATATTATTGCTTCAGAATTTGACGGAATTTTAGAAATTGTAGTTGACGTAGAATAACTTATTTTTAGATTTTAAAAAAGCTCCGTTATGGAGCTTTTTTTATTTTAGAAGACTTTCAGAAGCAATGTTGACGGCTTCTTTTAATCCTGTTTTATATTTAATGACTTTCTCCATAACGCTTTTGTTGTGACTTCCTATGATTTGAGCGGCAAGAATTCCGGCGTTTTTGGCGCCGTTAAGCGCAACTGTTGCAACGGGAACTCCGCCCGGCATTTGAAGAATGGATAAAATACTGTCCCAACCATCAACGGAATTGCTTGATTTTATAGGAACCCCAATTACGGGAAGCGGCGACATAGAAGCAACCATTCCAGGCAAATGTGCAGCTCCGCCAGCGCCGGCAATAACTACCGAAATGCCACGAGTGTGTGCATTTTGACTGAAATCAAATAATTTTTCAGGTGTTCTGTGCGCCGAAACAATGTCGACTTCTATTTCTATTTCAAATGCTTTAAGGATATCTATTGCTTCCTGCATGATTGGCATATCGGATATGCTTCCCATTATTACGGCTACTTTCATTGT
Source organism: Flavobacterium caseinilyticum (assembly GCF_004349085.1). Taxonomy (GTDB): domain Bacteria; phylum Bacteroidota; class Bacteroidia; order Flavobacteriales; family Flavobacteriaceae; genus Flavobacterium; species Flavobacterium caseinilyticum. The sequence continues at coordinate 37,738 of NZ_SMFM01000004.1, forward strand.
ATTTTATTTAAAGATTTAAAGATTTAAGGATTCAAAGATTTCGAAAAACTCAACATAATTGGTGGTTTGAATTTTTCAATCTTTAATTTTTCAATCTTTCAATTAACTTATTACTCTTATCGTATTCTTCACCTCTTCAGCAATTCTTCGCGCTTCGATGATATCTTCATTAACGATGGTTACATGTCCCATTTTTCTGAATGGGCGTGTTTGTTTTTTACCGTAAATGTGAGGTGTAACGCCATTCCAGCCTAATATTTTTTCGATATTTTCATAGATTACATTTCCAGAAAATCCTTCGGCACCTACTAAGTTTACCATAATTCCAGATACTTTGCTATCGGTATTTCCCAAAGGCAAATCAAGAATAGCGCGCAAATGGTTTTCAAACTGTGAAGTGTAACTGGCTTCAATGGAATAATGACCGGAATTGTGCGGGCGCGGAGCGACTTCGTTAACGAGGATTTCATCATCATCGGTCTGAAACATTTCAACGGCTAATAATCCAACATGATTAAATTTTTCGGAAACTTTCAATGCTATTCCTCTGGCTTTTTCGGCTACTTTATCATCAATTCGAGCGGGACAAATCACATATTCCACTTGGTTGGCTTCGGGATGAAATTCCATTTCTACAACTGGATACGTTTTTATTTCACCGGACGGATTGCGACAAACAATAACAGCTAATTCATTTTTGAACGGAACCATTTCTTCGGCAATACATTCTACATTAGCTAAATTTTCCAAGTCTGAAATTTGTCGAATCACTTTTACGCCATTTCCGTCGTAACCAAATTCGGTACATTTCCAAACAAACGGTAGCTTTGTTTTTGAATCCAATATAGAAACGACTAGACTTTTCAGATCGTCAAAACGTTTGTAATTTGCGGTTGGTATTGTATTCTGAATATAAAAATCTTTCTGAATTCCTTTGTTTTGAATAAGTTTCAACGTTTTTGGCGAAGGGTATACTTTTAATCCTTCTTCTTCGAGTTTTACCAAAGCTTCCAGATTGACCAGCTCAATTTCGAAAGTCAAAACGTCTACTTTTTTACCAAAATTGTAAACCGTTTCAAAGTCCATTAAATCCCCTTTGAAGAATTGGTCACAGGCTATTTTGCACGGCGCTTCATCGCTTGGATCCAGAACATATGTTTGAATATCAAATTTTCGGGTGTCAAACAACAGCATTTTGCCCAGTTGTCCGCCGCCGAGAATCCCCAATTTAAAATCAGAAGAAAAATAATTCATGGTGTAGTTGTATGTTTACGCAAAGATACTTTATAATGATTGAATAGGGAAATGCTATTTTATTTTCTTCGGAATTTCTCTGTTGACTTTTACCATTTTCAATACATTTTAAGATGCTTTTTTATGAAATTTACTTAAAAATACAAATTAATGTTCATTTCTCAATTCACAAATCCGAATTCTGTATCTTTGCGCATTATTTTAAACACGAAAATAATGATACAACTTCACGATAAACAATTTGTTCCGTTTATTTCTGCCAAAGAAATAGAGTTTGCCATCACAAAAATGGTACAACAGGTGGAAGACGATTTTATAGATGAAATACCGGTATTTGTAGGTGTATTGAATGGTGCTTTTATGGTCGTTTCTGATTTTATGAAACAGTATAAAAAACCTTGTGAAGTATCTTTTATAAAAATGGCTTCTTACGAGGGAACTTCATCCACAAATGAAATAAAACAATTAATAGGATTGAATCAGGACTTGACAGGGCGCAGCGTTGTTATTATTGAGGATATTGTTGATACTGGTAACACTTTGGTGGAATTGAAAGAGTTGTTCAAACAACAAAACGTAAAGCATTTTAAGATAGCGACACTTTTTTTCAAACCGGAAGCCTATACTAAAGACATTAAAATAGATTATGTTGGAATCCGAATTCCAAATAAATTTATTGTTGGTTTTGGCTTAGATTACAATGGATTAGGAAGAAATTTACCCGAAGTATATAAACTAAAAGAATAACTACACATCAACATGACTAACATTGTTTTATTTGGAAAACCAGGAGCTGGTAAAGGAACTCAGGCAGAGTTTTTGAAAGAAAAATATAAATTAACGCATATTTCCACCGGTGATGTGTTTCGTTTTAATTTAAAAAACGACACGGAATTAGGCAAACAAGCAAGAGTATATATGGATGCCGGAGATTTAGTGCCGGATGAATTAACTACAAAAATGTTGATTGATGAGGTTAACAAACATCCGGATACAAACGGAATTTTGTTTGACGGATATCCAAGAACAATCTCGCAAGCCGAGGCTTTAGACGCATTTCTTACTTCAATTGGTTCCACTGTTGCTGCAACAATTGCGCTTGAAGCCGATGATGAGATTCTAGTGCAACGATTGTTAGAAAGAGGAAAAACAAGCGGTCGAATTGACGATCAAGATGAAGAAAAAATCAGAAATCGCTACCAGGAATACAACGAAAAAACAGCGCCTTTGATGCATTATTACGACGAACAAGGAAAATTTTTCGCAGTAAACGGAATTGGTTCAATCGCTGAAATTACGGAAAGAGTAAGTAATGTGATTGATAATTTATAGCAGCAATTCCAGCTGTACGTTACAAGTCCTCGATAAAAAAATATTTTTCTAAGTCATAAAAGGAGCTTCCTTTGGTCGCTCTTTTTTGACAAGAAAAATTAGTTTTTTTATCTCCGGGCTTTTCACTGTCATCAGGGCTAAAATATGAGGTGGCAAACAATCGATTTTTAAAAGTAAAATTTAAGAATCACATTTTAAAATATAAACGAATCAATTAAAAAAATTGGAAATATTAATAATATTTTTTCTAATACTGCTAAATGGTGTTTTCTCGATGTCGGAAATCGCATTAATTTCAGCACGAAAAAATAGACTGGAAACCGCAGCGAAAAAAGGAAACAAAAGCGCTAAAATAGCGCTGGATTTAGCGAATTCACCAAACAAATTTTTGTCAACCGTACAAATTGGAATTACACTGATAGGAATTTTAACTGGTATATACAGTGGAGATAAAATAACTGTCGATGTAGAAGCATTTGTAAGTGGCTTTGAGTTTTTAAAACCATACGCACATTCTGTAGCAGTAGGATTAGTAGTTGTGGTATTAACTTTTTTCTCACTGGTTTTAGGTGAATTGTTACCAAAAAGAATTGGACTGAATCATCCGGAAGCTATTGCAAAAGCAGTGGCGTTACCGATGAAAATTGTATCAATAATTACGGCGCCTTTTATCTGGTTATTAACTCATTCAACTGATTTTCTATTGAAAATTTTGCAGATAAAACCAACTGCAGACGGAAAAGTTACTGAGGAAGAAATAAAAGCTATTATCAAAGAAGGAACTGAAGGCGGTGAGGTTCAGGAGATAGAACAAGATATTGTGGAGCGCGTTTTTCATATTGGCGATAGAAAAATAAACTCTTTAATGACCCACAGAAAATCAGTGATGTTTTTACCACTACATTCAAATAGAGATCAGGTTAAGGAATTTATGTTGAAAGAATTACACTCTATTTATCCGGTCTATGGGGATAATTATGATGATATTGTTGGGGTTGTAAACCTAAAAAATATTTTTGCCCATTTTGAAAATGAAAATTTCAATTTGGCGGATATCATGACCGAAGCTCCTTTCATGATGGAGCAAACTACGGCTTATGTCGCTTTAGAAAATTTTAAAAAATCAGGAATTCATTATGCTTTTGTCTCTGATGAATATGGAGTTTTTCAAGGTGTGATAACCCTGAATGATATACTCGAAGCTTTAGTGGGTGATGCTTCTGATTTTTATAAAGATGATTTTCAGTTGATTGAAAGAGAAGACGGATCGTGGTTAGTTGACGGACATTATTCATTACACGATTTCTTGACATACTTTGAATTAGATGAGTTAATCAATGATTATGAAGTGACAACCGTAAGCGGGTTAATCATGACCGAACTCTCTCATATTCCAAAACAAGGAGAGAAATTAATTTGGCAGAAATTTGAGTTAGAAGTTATCGATATGGACGGCGTGAAGATTGATAAAGTGATGGTGAAAGCGATTAAAATATAAAAATAGATTTAAGTTAGAAGTTTGAATTTGTTCAAGCTGAAATCTGAAATCTGAAATTAAAAAAAATGACAGAAGGGAATTTTGTAGATTATGTTAAAATATATGTTTCATCCGGTAAAGGAGGAAAAGGATCTACGCACTTGCACAGAGAAAAATTTATTGAAAAAGGTGGGCCTGACGGTGGTGATGGTGGTCGTGGAGGTCATGTGTTTTTAGTTGGAAATAAAGGTCTTTGGACACTGTTTCACTTAAAATTTGCCCGACATATCAAAGCTGGAAACGGTGGAGATGGAAGTGGCGACAGAAGCACTGGTGCTGATGGTGATGATAAATTTATTGAAGTGCCATTAGGAACCGTTGTAAAAGATAAAGAAACCGGAGAAATATTATTTGAAATTACCGATGATGGTGAAAAACAAATTCTGTCTCGCGGCGGAAAAGGTGGTTTAGGTAACTGGCATTTTAGAAGTTCAACAAATCAAACTCCAAGATATTCACAACCTGGTTTGCCTGGAGCTGAAATGGACGTAATTTTAGAGCTTAAAGTGTTGGCTGATGTAGGTTTAGTAGGTTTTCCTAATGCAGGAAAATCAACGTTGTTATCCGTATTGACATCCGCTAAACCAAAAATTGCGGATTATCCGTTTACAACTTTAAAACCCAATCTTGGAATTGTAGCTTACAGAGATTTTCAATCTTTTGTAATTGCGGATATTCCCGGAATTATTGAAGGTGCTGCCGAAGGAAAAGGTCTCGGACATTATTTCTTGCGCCATATTGAGCGTAATTCTACGTTACTTTTTCTAGTTCCGGTTGATACGGCAGACATTAAAGCTGAATACGATATCTTAGTAAACGAATTGACGAAGTACAATCCTGAAATGCTGGATAAAGAACGTTTGTTGGTGATTTCTAAATGCGATATGCTGGACGATGAGTTAAAAGCAGAATTGAAAACTGAATTAGATGTTGCTTTCAAAGATGTTCCATACATGTTTATTTCATCTGTTGCTCAACAAGGTTTAACAGAGTTGAAAGATAAATTATGGAAAATGTTGAATGATTAAAAGTATTTCAAAGTACTATTTGTATATATAAAGAAAGGGCTTCAAATTTTTGAAGCCCTTTTTTATTGGTTTTAATTACAAGTTTGGAATTCTCAAAACCTGTCCTGGATAAATTTTATCTGGATCAGAAAGCATTGGTTTATTAGCTTCAAAAATAACATCAAATTTAGTTGCGTCACCATAATAAGTTTTTGCGATTTTGGATAGCCAATCTCCTTCAACCACAGTATGGTATTTTGACTCGGGTTCTTTTACAGTAACTTCCATTTGGTTGTCCACTGAAGAAACTCCCTCAACGTTACCAACTGCAAGAGCGATTTTTTCAGCATCGGACTGATTGTCAACTTCTCCTTTTAAAGTAACTTTTTCATTTTGTAAAACTACAGTTAAAGTTTTAAACGGTAGATTTAAAGACTGTACATGAGCCAAAAGCGCACTTGCTTTCAAGGCTTCTTTCTCTGCTACTGGAGCTTCCTCTTCTTTCTTCCCAAATAATTTGGCTCCTGCCCCTTTGATGAATGATAATAATCCCATTGCTAAAATATATTAGTTAATAAATACTAAGATAATGAATATTTCTCCTTTGTTTCATTTTTATGACAGTAATTTGTTACAATGTTTTCTTAACGAAATGCTTAAGTCAAGTCAAAATAATGAAGATTGGAATTACTTTCTCTTAAAAACTTGACGATTATTTTCAAATTAAATATTATTCCTGTTTTACCATAACCCGAATTCCTTTGGAGTGACTGCTAAATTCAGGAGCATACATACTTTGAATAGTTGTAATTCCATTAGAGAAATCGCCATTGTTATTTACCCGAACATCATATTCCAGAACATAAGTTCCTTTGTTTATTTGGTCAAAAAAGAAATGAGTTGCAGCATCTTTTGTGCTTTTATAAAAACCCAATCCGCCTTTGTATTGGTAGGCCGAAAGTACATCTACGGGTTCAAAACAAGAAGCGCGCATATCTTTTAAATACACAAATTCCATATCTTCTTTGGCGGAAATTACTAATCTAACGGTAACTAAATCACCAATTTTCAATGGATTATTTGAATTGATTCGTTCCAATATTTCGCCTTTGTCAGTATTTTTCTTTACATACAATTCTTTGGAAACTGATAAAACAGTTCCGGAATTGGTTTTAATTTTATCTAATTCTTCAAAGTATTGCCAATAAACACCTCCAAAACCTGGCACTTTTGATTTGTTTTCGATGGAAATAGTTGCCATATCTTTTTTGATTTCGTCTGCTTTCCAGTTGAATTTTACATAACCTGTTTCTGCTTCTTTTTCGTTTTCAGCTAGTTTTTTACTTAGGATTTTTTCATTTCCAAGTTTAAAAATTGTGTTGTCTTTGACGCTCAACCAATCGGTTCCTTGCATCAATATAGCATAAATTGCTTCTGTGGTGGATTTTGTGGTGGGCCAGTTCTTGCTTTGCTTGTTTTTTAATAACCAAACCTTCATGGCATCCACTGATTTGGTATCGTTACTAATTTCGGCGAAAGCCTCAATCAGTAATGCCTGTGTCTCGATAGGCGCTTGATACCAATTCCAGCCTGATTTGTTGGCAATCCAATACATTCCCCAATCGTCGTTGCTAGAAGCAGTTTTTTTTAAACTTTCTAGAATTTTTTTGGCAGTTTCTTTTTCGCCAAAACGATTTAAGGTTAAGGCCGCCAATCCTTTTTCGTATAAAGAATAAGTCAACCAATCTTTTTTAGCCGTTTCGAGATACAATTTGGTAGCTTTTTTCAGCGTGTCCGAAAGCGGATAATTTTCAAGGTAGAAACTTCGGGTGTATAAATAATGCAAATCAGAATATGGATTAGTCCAAATGAATTTGTCAGTCGATTTTAAATTTTCCGTTCTTGTTTTATAGTATTGTAAAAACTTTTGGTCTAAAAATGGAATTCCGGTTGTAGCAATTTCTTTGATTTTCTTAGTATTCTTTTCAGTATTGCTTAATTTCGAAAGATGCCCTAAACCTGCCAAAATATGTCTGGTTATGTATTCATTCTCGGTGCTTCCTTCAAACCAAGCAAATCCTCCTGAAGCATTTTGTTTTTGTTTTAGTTTGTCAAAAGTAGCTTCTTGTGCATTTTTCATTTTTTCTAAATCAAAAAGTAAAGCTAAGTTTTTCTTCTTTTCATCTTCGCTTTGAGCATCATTTAACCAAGGCGTTTCAGCAAGGATTATCGATTTCAATTCTTCGTTTTCTTCCAATTTTGAACTCAATTTTCCGTTCTTTCTCCAAGTTTCGAACAGATTGTCGATTTTCGGATTACTGGAAATAATTTCAGAAGCCAGAGCATTAGCATAAAATCTGGCAAAAGTTTGTTCCGCACTTTCGTGTTCGTATTCCATCAAATACGGTAATGATTGAATAGCAATCCAAGCTGGATTTGATGTGTATTCTAACGTAAATTGATGGTTTTTTAAAGTAGTCGAACTGTTGTTTTTTAGGTTTTCGAAGGTGTATTCTTTCTTGGAATTCTCTTGAACCCAAATCGGAATACTTTCGGTAACCAGCATATTGTTGGTCAATACGGGAAGTATGTTTTCTTCGCCATCCGAAAAGTTTCCTGCTTTCGCCAAAACTTTATACTGAACACCTTGCACACCTTCTGGAATATAGATTTTCCAATTCACGGTTGTATTTCCTAAAGGAGCAATTTTGAAGTTTTTTACTTTATTCGCATTTTCCATTTTAGCATCGATTGGCTGCATTGTGGTCGCATCAAAAAGTTGCAAAACAGCAATTCCTGTTTTGGCTTCATTAGTAATGTTTGCTACTTTTGCCGTGATGACTATCGAATCTTTTTCCCTGAAAAAACGAGGTAAATTTGGTGTAATCATTAGCTCTTTTTGAGTAATCACACTTTTTTCTAAATGACCCGTAACAGCCTCTTTGTTGTGTGCCAACAGTCGGAGTTTCCAAGCGGTCAAAGCTTCGGGCGAAGTAAAATTGAAACTTACTTTTCCGTTCGCATCTGTTTTTAGATTCGGATAAAAGAAAGCAGTTTCCGCTAGATTTTTTCTTGCTTTCACTTGAGTTAAGACTTCTAATGCTTTTTTGGTGGTGATGATAATGACGCCATTAGCTCCTTTGCTTCCGTATAATGCAGTGGCTTTCTCTCCTTTTAGAACATCAACAGCAATAATATCACTTGGCGAAATTAATCTGAATTGTTCTTCAGTTATTGCTTCGCCATCAACGATATACAAGGCGTTTTTATAGTTGCCTGAAATACTTGAGTTTCCTCGTATTGTAATCCCATTTACTTTTCCCTCTAATTTCATTTCATTTCCTGCTGTATTGTAAATTTGATTGTCCGCTTCTGCTAGAACTGTCGCTGCAGCCGTAGATAAAGATTTCTTTTTTACACTCCCATAACCCATAACAATTACTTCTTCTAAACTATTACTTGATTCCTCTAACTTAACATTTATTATCGTAGAATTAACTATGAATTTTTTGGTTAGCAATCCAATATGAGAGAAACTTATCTCTTCTCCTACAGCAGCTTCTATTTGGTAATGCCCATCAAAATCAGTTTGAGTGCTACGTCGCATTCCATTAACACTAACATTTACGCCGCCAAATGGTTCTTCTCCATAGAAAACGATTCCTGAAATCATTTTTGCATTAAGTGGTTTTTTACTTTTATTATTTAGCTGTTTTTGATATTCTTTGAGTTGCTGTGTTGTGAAAGAATCGTTGAAATTGAATCCAAACCACATCAGTTTGGTACTTTCATAAGTCAGTTCTGCGGGATTTAAAATAGGATTCAGATTCCGAATGTAACTCGATGTCTTATCAAATCCTAAACCCGTTTTAAAATTAGCAGAGTTGTAGTTATAGTCATTGAATTTTAAACTATTCCAATCTCTTTTGGCAAACTGATCTAAAGAGCTGTCATACATTGAGGCCAAAACTTCAGCTTCTTTTGTAGTTTTAGATGCCTTTAATTGAAAAGACCAATTTTCAGTGCTTCCGGGTTGTATTTTGTTTCTGAAACTTTCAACTGTGAATTCTAATTTGGATTCTTCTTCCTTGAGGATTACTTCTATTTGGTCATAGAAAGTTTGATTTTCAAATATACATTCAAATCCGATCTTTATGCTTTTTTCAAATTCCTTTTTGAGTGGAATTTTGATAATGATTTCATTATTTTGTAAGTGAAAAGTATTCTCAAAATAAAGGGAACTTTGGTAATTTCCTGTTGTATTAATATAAAGTTCCGGAATAACTGATGCTAGTTTTACTAAAACAAAACCATCTTTTTTAGCATCAGTGTTAATTTGTTCTGCAACAAATAATTTACTCGGATCGATTTTGTCTTTGCTTTGTATCAATTGGAAATTAGAACTGGTTTCAATTGGATTTTCAAAAGCGTCTTTGGCCGAAAAAACCACTTTGTAATTCCCGGATTTGTAATTGGAAATAAAATTCAATACTAATTTTTTGTCTTTTTCAGTGTCTATTTTTTTTGAATAGACTAAGGTTTCGTTTTGTTTTACAGTTTTTTGGTTTTCGTTATTTTCAAAAGGAAATAATCGTTTAAAATCTTCTTTTGAAATGGTTTCAATTTCTGGTTTCGGAAAAACTCTGGGTTTTAATTTGTTTGAAAATGGACTTACATAATAGACTTTGATTTCGCCTTTGATAGCTAAAAATTCACCATTGAGATTGGTGCTATTGAATTGTATTTCATTTTTATTTTTGGTTTCAATTCTGTTCGGGATAGTTGCACTAAGCGTCAAAGAATGGTAGCCAATTCTAACAGTTTTTTGGGTTTGGTGCGTTTCGCCATTATTATCAGTAACAGCTGCTGTGATGTAATATTCAAAAATGGGCAACTGTTTTTTTGTTGCATTTTCAAAAGGTTTGGCGATGAAATTTATTTCAAATTTTCCCGCTGCATCTGTTTTAGTTTCTCCAACTAAAATACTTTCTGACTTACCGTTTTCGTTGTAATAATAACCGTTTTTTAGGGTATAAGGAATGAGTGTAACCTTAAAAGTTACTTTTGCATCAGAAATATTGCTTCCGGCAAAAGCTCTGGCAAGTCCGGTAATATTTACATTTTTGTTGACTTGATATTCTTTTTTAACAGCATCAAACCTTACTTCAGATTTCGGGCGTTTGTATTCTTCAACTCTGAAAGATATTTCAGAATCAACAAACTTTATAGTATCCCAAAATTGATGTTGATCATTTGTTTGAACAAAAACAAAATTTTTATTAGTATCGGGTTCTTCGGCTTTCATTCTGAAATTTCCTGTCAATCCATTTTTAGGTAATATAAATTCTCCGGAGAAAGATCCGTACTCATTGGTAGCCACATCAAATTTTTTGAAAACAGCACCATTTGGTTCTTGAATTGTAATTTTGAAAGTAGTTTTTGCAACAATACTCGTTTTGTCTAGTTCTTTTCGAAAAGCAATTCCTTTATAATAAACTGTTTGTCCAGGACGATAAATGGCTCGGTCCAAATAAAATTCGACTTTACTTTTAACTTTTTCGTTTTCTTGAGTTGCATAATCCTTGTAATATCGCGAGTTGGAATTGTGCAGCAACAGTGAATCGTTTTCTGTCGTAAATTCAATAAGCCTATAATTACGGTCTTTATTTTCTTTGAGGTGCGTTGCTACACCGTTTTTGCCGGTTTTGATAGTTTGATTTAATAATGCTATCGAAACATTTTCTAAAGGTTTCCCTGTCTTTCTGTCTAAAACCTGAAAGATTACTTTCTTGTCGTCTTGTGATGCGAGAGCTGTGATATTTGAAATCGTAATAGTTTCATAAGCAAATGCTTTAGTTTTCTTGATGTCTGAATCGCTTTCAAAATACACCAAATAACTGCCTGTTTTTAATCGCGGTAAAAGTACTTCAGTGCTGTATTCAAAATAATTATTCTTTTTTTCAAGTTCATAGTTTTTAGATGCAATTGGTTTTTTGTTTTTAATTATTGCAGCTATTAAACTGTCTTTGTTGTGAGGGGAGTTTCGGAAGTCTTTAGTCGTATTTTGGTCGATTTTAAAGAAAGAAACCGAAAGACGATTTAGATTTTTATACCGAATAAATGCTCTGGTGTTTTCATCAGTATAACTGAATTTTTGAAGTTGAATATTCAGCGATTTAGAACTAATATTTTGTTTCTTTTGTAGTGCCAGTTTATGTGCATTAGAACGATTATTACTATTGATAATGCTGTCGAGAGTTGCAACGGCTCGAATATTATAATCTGGATGATTTTCTTTTGAGGCTTGTTTGTTCAGAATAATTGCTTTTTCTAACTGAATTTTTTGAGTTAACATCAGGTCTTTGGATTCTTTTTGCATTGCATTTAATGACTTCATAAATGCTTCGTCAGAATCTAACAAAACGCTGTTACAAAATTGAATTCTGTCGAATTGATTCTCTAAATAAGGAACGTTTCTCTCTTGTTTTTGATACAATTCAAGCACTTTTTTTAGTTTTTCATTTTTTACAAAAGCAAAATTAAGTTGTAAAAAGGACGCTGAATTTCCTAAAAGTTCTTTTTCATACGGTAAGAATTCCTTTTTTTGAACTTCCCAATGCGGAATCTGAGGAGTAAGTAACGCAATGTTTTCTTTTAACAAATAGTCAAACAGATTGTCTTTTTTCGTTTTATCTTCATCATTATAATCAAAAATAAGAAGGTAATTACTCAAGGAAGTCTGTTTTAATATCGCCTCGTCCAGAAGTGTTTTTTCTAAAGCACGATCGATCTGTTCCGAAATGTTTTTTGAAGTCCAAGTTAAAAATTGATCATCCAAACTTAAAGTACTAGTTCTGCTGAACAGTAAATAGTAGTTTTTCTTTTGATAATCGATCAAACACTTCGCATAAACGAAATTCAAAATCGCTTTCGATGGAACTGAAGCTTTGTTGATTTCAGTTTTTAAATTGTTTATAATTTTGCTTTGTGCATCTTCATCCAACACTTGCAAATATTTGGATTCGTAAAAAAAGCATTTGATGATTTGTACTTCGTTGTTATCTCGAGAAGCTTTCTGATGAATTTTTGAAACTATTTGATTGGCAGATTTAATTTTTCCCACATTTTCATATTCAATTACCTTAAGCCAGTTTTTGTCATAATTTTGTCCAAAAATAGAAGAGGAGATGAATAGAAAAAGTAAAAAAATATTTTTCATAATTTGCGTTTAAATGAGTAAAGATAAATTCGCTGATGGGTTACTATAATATCAGAAAATATTTCCTACTAAATTACTAATATTTACTTAAAATCAAATCTAACTTAGCATATTTTCCTATTTTTGAAGAATGAAAAAACTAACAGTTATCTTTCTTTTATTTCCGCTTATGATTTGGTCACAATCCCAATTTGAAACTGCAGAAAAGCTATACAAAGAGCACAAATATGTTTTGGCGGAACCTATTTTTGAGAAATATCTAAAAAGCAATCCATCTAATCTCGAGACTATCGAATATTTGGGAGACATTGCCGGGCGAAATAAATTGTGGGATAAAGCGCTTTTATATTATAAAAAGCTGAAACAGTTGAAGCCTTCCGAAGCCAATTATCATTATAAATATGGTGGTGCATTGGGAATGAAAGCTAAAGATTCCAATAAATTCAAGGCACTTGGAATGATTGACGAAGTTAAAGGATCTTTTGAGAAAGCAATAAAATTGAATCCACAACATATTGGCGCACGTTGGGCTTTGATAGAATTGTATATTCAATTACCTGGAATTGTGGGAGGTAGTGAATCTAAAGCTATAAAATATTCAACTGAATTATCACGATTGTCAGCTGTTGATGGTTATTTGTCGCGGGGACATATTGATGAATATTTTAAAAGATATGCAGCTGCAGAACAACAGTATAAAAAAGCAGTTGCTGCTGGCGGATCAAAAAACAGTTACGAAATGCTGGCTAACTTGTACAAAAACAAAATGAACCAGCCTCAAAAGGCGAAAACAATCTTAGAAACTTATAATAAAAAAAGTCAGGACTGATTTAAATTCATCTTGAACTCAGCAACCATAAACTAAAAACTAGAATGCGTACACATTTTATAGCTATCGGAGGAAGTGCGATGCACAATCTGGCTCTAGCACTGCACAATAAAGGATATCAAGTTACCGGAAGTGACGATGCTATTTTTGAACCGTCAAAATCAAGATTAGATAAAAAGGGGATTTTGCCTCCAGAATTAGGCTGGTTTCCTGAGAAAATAACGCCAGATATTGAGGCAATTATTCTGGGTATGCATGCCAAAGCGGATAATCCTGAATTATTAAAAGCGCAGGAATTAGGACTGAAAATATACTCTTATCCGGAATTTCTTTACGAACAATCCAAAAACAAAACGCGTGTTGTTATCGGTGGTTCACATGGGAAAACAACAATAACTTCGATGATTTTACATGTAATGCATTACCACAACATTGCAGTGGATTACATGGTTGGCGCGCAACTGGAAGGTTTTGATACGATGGTGCATCTTACAGAAGAGAATGATTTTATTGTTTTGGAGGGAGATGAATACTTGTCTTCTCCAATTGACCGCAGACCTAAATTTCATCTATATCAACCCAATATTGCCTTGATTTCAGGAATTGCGTGGGATCATATTAATGTTTTTCCAACGTATGAGAATTACGTAGAACAGTTTGAAATTTTTATTGGCAAAATTACCAATGGTGGAATTCTCGTTTACAACGAAGACGATGCTGAAGTAAAACGAGTTTCTGAAGCCGCGACAAACCCAATCCGAAAATTAGCGTACCATACTCCAAAATATTCTGTAAATGATGGCATAACGCTTCTTGAAACTCCGGAAGGCGACATGCCAATTGAAGTTTTTGGAGCGCATAACCTTAACAATTTGGCTGGAGCCAAATGGATTTGTCAAAATATGGGCGTTGATGAAGCGGATTTTTATGAAGCCATTGCTAGTTTTAAAGGTGCTTCAAAACGATTGGAAAAAATAGCTGAAAGCAAAACAAAAGTAGCCTATAAAGATTTTGCCCATTCACCAAGCAAAGTGGCTGCAACTACAAAAGCGGTGAAAGAGCAATATCCAAATCGAACTTTAGTGGCTTGTTTAGAATTGCATACCTACAGCAGCTTGAATGCTGAGTTTTTAAAAGAATACGAAGGCGCACTGGAATATGCTGATAAAGCGGTTGTTTTTTATTCGCCTGATGCGGTAAAAATCAAACAGCTGGAAGAAGTTACGTACGACCAAATAGCAAATGCTTTTAATAGAAAAGATCTGATTATTTATACAAATCCAAAAGATTTCAAGGACTATTTGTTTAACTTAAACCTTGAAAATTCTGCTTTGTTGTTGATGAGTTCCGGTAATTACGGCGGATTAAACTTTGATGAAGTAAAGGAATTGATAAAGTAAAAGTGGCATGAAAGACAAAGTAAGGATTGTTAAAACTACCAGTGAAAACAGAGATTTTGTAAATTTGATCAAAGCATTAGATAAAAGTTTATGGGAGCGTTATCCAGAATTGAAAGCTGATTACTGGGGGAATAATATTTTGGAATTAAATCCAAATGTCATCATTCTTTATTTAGAAGACAAAGCCGTTGGTTGTGGTTGTTTCAAAAAGTATGATCAAAATTCAATTGAAATAAAACGTATGTTTATTTCAGCCGAAGTTCGAGGAATGGGATTAGCTAAATCTGTTTTACAGGAATTAGAAAATTGGGCACAGGACTTAGGATATTCGTCTTCAGTGTTGGAAACATTATACAAGCAAAAGGAAGCCATAGCTTTATATCAAAAAGCGGGATATTTAATTATTGATAATTACGAACCGTATATAGGTTTAGAAAATAGTATTTGCATGCGAAAACAAATTTAAACATCATATGAATGGCTGAAAATTCCTTTTTTCCTATTACTAATTGGTCCGAAGATGATAAGCCACGTGAAAAACTGATGCTCAAAGGCAAAAGTGTTTTGAGTGATGCGGAATTGATTGCCATTTTGATTGGTTCAGGAAGTAGGAACGAGTCAGCTGTTGATTTAAGCAAACGGATTTTGGCTAGTGTTGATAATAATTTGAATGCCTTGGGAAAATTATCGTTATCCCAACTTATGCAATTTAAAGGAATAGGGGAGGCGAAAGCAATTTCGATTATTGCAGCTTTAGAATTAGGAAGACGCCGAAGAGGAGAAGATGCAGTGGAATTGAAGAAAATCACTTCGAGTAAAATTATTTTTGAAATCATGCAGCCTGTTATAGGCGAATTGCCACATGAGGAATTTTGGATTATTTATATGAATAATTCGAATAAGGTAATTTCGAAATCGCAGTTGAGTAAAGGCGGAATCACAGGAACTTTAGTTGATGTTCGCATTGTTTTTAAAACGGCACTCGAAATTGGTGCAACAGCTTTGATTTTGTGTCACAATCACCCTTCGGGAACTTTGATTCCCAGCGATGCTGACAAACAGATCACAAGGAAATTGAAATTGGCAGGCGATAGTTTAGAAATAAAAGTATTGGATCATCTGATTGTAACTGAAACCGGTTATTTTAGTTTTGCAGATGAAGGAATATTTTAAAAATATAAAATGAAACAAACACATATAAAAGACGTTTTTTTTGATTTAGATCATACGCTTTGGGATTTCGATAAAAATTCAGAGTTGGCATTTGAAACTATTTTTAATAGAAATCATCCAGCAATAGAGACGAAGGAATTCATTGAAAAATATGTTTCAATTAATCAATCGTGTTGGGCGTTATATCAATTTGATAAAATTACCCACCAAGAATTGCGGTACAACCGCTTGAAGCACTCCTTTGACGCTATAAATTACTTGATTTCTGATGAAGAAATAGACGTTATAGCAAATGATTATATTCGGTTTTTACCAGAGAACAATCATCTATTTGAAGGAACAATGGAGCTTTTAGATTATTTGAAACCTAAATATAATTTACACATTATAACAAATGGTTTTGCGGATGTTCAATTTAAAAAAATAAATAATTCTAAAATTGGTTCCTATTTTCAGACCATTACTAATTCTGAAATGGCAGGAGTAAAAAAACCAAATCCTATTATTTTCGATTACGCTTTAGATTTGGCTAACGCTAAAAAAGAAAACAGTGTTATGATTGGCGATAGCTTGGAGGCAGATGTTCAAGGAGCGCTTGACGCGGGTCTGGATGCCATTTATTTTAATGAAAGTAAAATCCTTGTTGAAGATCATATCAAACAAATTAATCATTTATTAGAACTTAAAAAATATTTATAAAGATGAAAAAGCAAATTTTATTAGTGTTACTATTGGTCGTAAGTTACTCTTATTCCCAATCCGTAAATGATTACAAAGCGGTGATTATTCCGTTAAAATATGATTTCTTAAAGAGTGAAAATCAGTATCGATTGATTACGCTGACCAAGTTCAACCTGATTAAGGCGGGTTTTCCAGCATTTTATAGCAATGAAATTATACCAAACGAGTATAACGACAGATGTAGTTTGTTGTATGTTGATGTGGTTAAGGAAAATACTTTTTTGACGACTAAGCTTTTTATAACATTCAAGGATTGTTATGATAAAATAATTTTTCAATCAGCCGTTGGCAAAAGTAAAGAAAAGGATTTTGAGGTAGCATATACTGCCGCTTTAAACGAAGCCTTTCAATCTATTTATGACCTGCAATATAAATACAATGGAGCCACCGCTACGAAAGTGCAATCTCCGGCAGCCCAGCCACTGGCAAATCCTGTTGCAGCAAATGTGGTAAGAGATACAATCATTATGAATGCTGAAGTTGTGGATTTATTATATGCACAGCCTACTGCTACGGGTTTTCAATTTATTAACAAGGAGCCAAAGGTTGTGATGAAAGTTTTCAGAACTTCTAATAAAGACTGTTACATCGCAGTTAAAGGAGATATTCAGGGAGTTTTGATTTCTAAAGAAAATCAATGGTATTTTGAATTTTATCAAAACAATACACTAATTTCTGAAAAAATATCCGTTAGATTTTAAACTTTTGCTATCTCTTCGAAAATAACACAGTAAAAAAAGTCTTGAGCGATCAAGACTTTTTTTATGGGATTTAATATCCGTATTTGCCTTTCCAACGGTTTTTGAGAAATTCCCGAATACTATTCTCTCTTGAATTATTTCCCGGAACATAAATCGGTTTATTGCTCAAGGCATCCGGCAAAAATTCTTGCTCGGCAAAATTATTGGTGTAATCGTGCGAATATTTGTATTCTTCGCCATATCCCAATTCCTTCATTAATTTGGTAGGAGCATTACGCAGGTGAATCGGCACGGGTAAATCTCCGGTTTGTTTTACCAGTTGCTGCGCCGTACCAATGGCTAAATAGGAAGCGTTACTTTTCAACGACGTAGCTAAATAAATAGCACATTGACTTAATATGATTCTACTTTCCGGATACCCAATAGTAGTGACTGCTTGAAAAGTATTGTTGGCCATAATAAAAGCTGTAGGATTAGCATTTCCGATATCTTCGCTGGAAAGAATAAGCATCCGACGTGCTATAAACTTTACGTCTTCGCCGCCTTCAATCATTCTTGCGAGCCAATAAACCGCTCCATTTGGGTCACTTCCCCGAATTGATTTTATAAAAGCGGAAACAATGTCATAGTGCTGTTCGCCGGTTTTGTCATACAAAACGGTATTTTGTTGCACGAGAGCAAAAACGCGGTCGTTTGTGATGATAATTTCGTCTTCATCAGACGCATTTACGACCAGTTCGAAAATATTTAATAGTTTGCGTCCATCCCCGCCAGAAAGTCGTAATAAAGCTTCGGTTTCGTTTAGTGTTATATTTTTTGTAGATAAATAATGATCCGTTATCATCGCACGTACCAGCAACGCCTCTAAATCACTTTTTGCAAAAGCATTTAAAACGTAGACTTGACAGCGGGAAAGTAAAGCGGGAATAACTTCAAAACTCGGGTTTTCTGTCGTGGCACCTATCAGTGTAATCCATCCTTTTTCGACTGCAGCTAATAAGGAATCCTGCTGGGATTTGCTAAAACGATGAATCTCATCAATAAAAAGAATTGGGTTTCTCGCCGTAAACAGGCCGCCACTTTGCTTTGCTTTTTCAATTACTTCACGAATGTCTTTTACACCGGAATTAATGGCGCTCAGGATATAAAACGGTCGTTTTGATTCCTGTGCAATAATTTGTGCCAAAGTGGTTTTCCCTGTTCCGGGCGGACCCCAAAAAATTAAAGAGGGAATAATTCCCTTTGCAATTTGCTGTGTTAAAGAACCGTTAGGACCTACCAAATGGGATTGACTGATATAATCTTCTAATTTTTGTGGTCGAATGCGTTCTGCAAGTGGTGTTTCCATTTTTTTTTAAATCTGAGATCTGTATTCGTTAATCTTAAATCATAAATCAAAAATATAACTTAGGCAAAATTACTATTTTTATTTGGAGCAATTTCCAGCTGTCCACTGTATCTTTTTTATCTCGTTAAATTAACGAGATAAAAAAGGATGCCGTTTCCATCTGGGCTAAAAATTCTGCGCACTTATACGATTTTGAAAATTTTTATGACAAAATAGCATTAAATTGCTTTTGGAGAAGTTTTTGAATTTAATTTTTTGAATAAACTTTAAGAGTAATGGATAAACATTTCAAATTTACGAATGCAGTGATAGGATTGCCACTTTTTTTCGTGGTGTTCTTATGGTTTGTTTTTTGGGTGGAAATCCGATTTAATCTTGACTTTGTTCAAAACGGAATTTATCCGAGAACATTTTCAGGCTTGCAGGGGGTTATTTTCAGTCCTTTTATACATGGCGATTTAGAGCATTTGTACAATAACTCTATTCCTTTATTAATATTGCTGGCCGCTTTGCAATTTTTTTATGCCAAACAATCAATGAGGGTAATTGGATATGGAATCGTTTTATCAGGAATTATTACTTGGGTAATCGGAAGAGAAAATTATCATATTGGCGCTAGCGGTTTAATTTATGTGCTGTTTAGTTTTGTGTTTTTTAAAGGTATCCAAACAAAGTACAATAGGCTCGTAGCGTTATCACTTGCTGTGATTGTTGTTTATGGAGGATTAGTTTGGTACATTTTTCCAAGTCCGGAGATTCCGGGAAACAAATCGATATCATGGGAAGGTCACCTGGGAGGATTGCTGACAGGATTTATCCTTTCTTTACTATACAAAACGCCAGAATATAAAAAAATAATTAAGTATGAGTGGGAACGCCCGGATTTTGATTCTTCACAGGATAAATTCATGCAGCGTTTTGATGAGCAGGGGAATTTTGTTAATCTCCCAATAATTGAAGAAAATGAAGAGGAGCAAGAACTAGACTCTTATTATAATTCAAATGTTTCTACCAATTATGAGATTGTTGAAGACAAAAAAAATGAATCAAAACCTAAGTCTTGATTCATGTAATAAAGTATTCTAAAACTCTAAGGATTTTAACAATCTAAGGATCTAACAATCTAAGAAGACCACCAATCTAAGATCGTTGTCTTACCGCTTCATATAAGAAAGCACCGCAAGCTACCGATACATTCAGTGATCCAATTGTTCCAAACATAGGAAGCTTAGCTTTTTCGTCTACGATTTTAAGCACCGAAGGGTTTACACCACGATCCTCTGAACCCATAATTATTGCAACGGGTTCGTTTAAAGAAATATCATAAATATTTTGATCTGTTTTTTCGGTAGCTGCAACAGTTTTGATTCCGCTTGCCTGTAAAAGGAAAATGGCATCCTTGATGTGTTCTACTTTACAAATTGGAATGTTGAAAACTGCTCCGGCAGATGTTTTTACGGTATCGCCATTAACGGGTGCTGAACCTGCTTTTTGTACAATGATTCCGTTAACACCAGTACATTCAGCTGTTCTTATTATAGCTCCAAAATTACGTGCATCCGATATTTGATCTAAAATCAAAAACAATGGTTTTTTTCCATTTTCAATTACAGATTCAATTAATGATTCTAAATCAAAAAAGGAAATAGGAGAGATCGTTGCCACTGCACCTTGATGATTATTTGGTGTAAGCCTGTTTAATTTTTCAACAGGAACATACGAAAAGTTAATGTTACCGCGCTTCATCACTTTCATCAGGTCTTTCATCAGCTCGCTGCTGGCTTCCTTTTGAATATAGACTTTGTCTACTGTTGCGCCCGCTTGTATGGCTTCAATTATTGCTCTTATACCGAATATTTGGTGTTCTTTTTCCATGGCGCAAAGCTAAGTAAAATGTATGTAAAAAAAAAACCATCAGCAAGAGCTGATGGTTTTTAAATAATTTTAGAGATAATTAGAATTTATCCCAAAAAAGTTTTGTTGTTTGATTATCACCTCCTATTGCAGCAGCTGCAGCATTGTAGTTGGTTTTATTCAAGTTTTGTTCGTTAATCGGATACGTATATCTTGTTGGTACAGGATCTTCAGATACAGCAGGCAAGTTAAAGCCCGGGAAATCATAAGTTCTCCAAGCAGTCCAAGCTTCATAACCTCTATTGTACATCGCTAACCAAAGTTGCGTTCCTATTTTTACTTTATAAGATCCTGGAGCTGTTGCATAATTTACATCAGGATTTAGCAAATAGGCAGCTACGTTAGGAGTTCCCCAGTAGTCAAATGATGCTGTAATACCTTTATTGTAAAAATCAGCTGCTGTAGCAGGTGTTCCTGAAATTGAACGTTCCGCAGCGTCTGCCAGGTAAAAGCATACCTCTGCATAATCCATTAACGATGCTGGATTAGTTGGGTCAATTATTCTAGCACTTACGTGTGTGTACGTTGAAAAAGAATTATTATCACCATAAGGCCCACCATCATAAACTCCAGCTCCTAAATTTTGATCAAAATAGAAAGATCTTCTAGGATCATTAAGAGTATTCATTTTATCCACTAATGTATTAGCAACAACGAAATCTGATCTTCCAGATTGTACTAAGTCAACCCAAACAGGATTGGTATTCGGTGTTGAATTAGAATAAGCAAAAGCTGCATTATCAGCATTTGATGTAAATACACCCCCACTAACGGCTGCTTGAATTGCTGCAGTTGATTTAGCAGCCAAAGCTGGAACATCTGCAACTCGTAATCCCATTCTTAATAATAATGAATTACCGAATTTTTTCCATTTAACAGGATCTCCACCATAAATTTTGTCTGCTGCGCCAAATCCATTATTCGTTAAGTTAGGAATTGCAACAGTTAAACGAGCTAGTAAATCACTATAGATCGTAGCTGCATCATCGTATACCGGCAATACAAATTCGCGAGGTTTCAAAGCTTGGGTGTAAGGGATATTTCCAAACGTCTCAACCATTTGAGCCCAAGCATAGATACTCAAAATCTCAATTTGAGCATTTTTAGTTTTTCTTGTTTCGGCTGTTAATAAAGGATTAGTATCATTATCATTATTGATTTTTGCATCACCTAAATCGAATAACACATCGGTGTACATTTCGCGCCAATGGTTTTGCGGGATATTACGAGTATTGAAATCGTAATTAGCTTCATCTACGTAAGTTGTTTCAGTCCAATGTTGACCTAACATCCTAAAGATATTTGTATTTACATTGGTGCTTGTCATCTGATCAAACAGATTCTTGGTTGCAGCATTGAATAAAAACTCTGGGCTAACCTCAGTAGGATTTTTCGGATCTATATTTTTATCTTCATATTGTTCATCTGACTGACACGATATTAGAGTAATGATAGATAAGGCTGTTAATATTATTTTTTTCATAATTTAATGTTTTAAAACTGTAGTTTAAGACTCGCTCCGACTTCTCTTATAGATGGATAAGCTCCCGATTGGTATCCTTGAACATTTCCAGAACTTAGACCTGCTTCTGGATCTGCATATGGAGTACTTTTATCGATAATCCATAGATTTCTACCAATTAAAGATACAACAATATTAGTGAAAGGTGAGTTCTCTAAGGTTTTAGGATTAAAATTGTAAGATAAACTTGCTTCACGTAACTTCACATAACCCGCGTCATAAACGTGAAGTTTATTAGGAGCTCTTGCATAACCCCAAGCAGTTGTATAAATATCACCAGCGGCTCTAACCTGGTTTGGTGTTCCATCAGGAGCAACACCCGGTAAAATAAATCCACCACTAGTAGCTCCATAGTTTCCTGGAGTTCCAACAATAGGATTTCTAACAGGATTCCCTAATTCATTATCAGCAGCGGAGAAGTCATACATACCTGTTGCATAACCGTACCATGTATCTAAAGAGAAAACATCCCCACCTTTTTGCATGTCGATTAAGAAGCTTAAATTGAAATTTTTGTAGGTAAAACTATTGTTAAGACCTGCTTTCCAATCAGGATTGATATCTCCAATAACTATATTACTTGCACCAGTTCTTTGATACGTACCAATTCTAGTTCCACTTCCTGTCTGATTAACAATTGGTTGCCCATTGTCAGCATAGATAAAATCACTACCTCTAATAGTTCCATAAGGCTGTCCAGGTGTTGCATTAATAGAAACACCACCTTGTAATGATGCTAATTGTAAGTTTTCAATACCGTTAAGCAAAGAAACAACTAAACTTTTATTTTGAGACCAGTTTAAATTAACATCCCATTTGAAATCATTCGTTTTTAATGGTGTTGCATTAATCTGAACTTCAAGACCTTTGTTTTCAATTGTTCCGGCATTTAATACCGCTGAATTGTAACCTGTTGCAGTTGAAAATGGAATATTTGTAATTTGGTTAACATTTAAATCGTTGTAATACGATATATCAAACCCTAGACGTCTTTTAAAGAAGGCCATTTCTAAACCAAACTCATAACTTTTTTGTCTCTCAGGTAAAAGGTTCGGGTTTGCAAGCGTCCCATTATTTGAAGCAACTCCTGTTCCGTCAAATGGAGTACCAATTTCGTAAGTGTTAAAAACTCTGTAAGGATTTGTATCGTTACCAACTTCAGCATAATTAGCTCTTAATTTACCGAATGATAACCATTCTGCATCAATATATTTAGAGAAAACTAAACTTCCGGAAACTGAGTAATAACCATATCTGTTGTTTGCTTTCGGTAAATTAGAAGAACGATCTGTTCTGTAAGTTCCCTCTAAGTAAGCAAAATCATCGTAACCTAAACTTGCTCTTATATACGCACCGTCAACCATGCTGCTTGCCTCGTATTCTTGTGGTGCAAGAATTGGAGCAAAACTATTTGAAAGTGAATACAAACGCGCTTTGTTTAAGCCTCCGTTAGTAGCGGCGAAAATGCTGCTTCTAAGATTGTTTCTTACGTTGTAACCAATGTTTCCTTCTAAATTTAATTTTTCAGTTAAATCTTTATTGAAGTTTAACATTAAATCATAATTGTATTCAGATACATTATTGTTGTATCTGGAATATTTAGATACATCTGCACTTCCAACATTTGTTCTTTCCTCTTGCAATTCAGCATAGGTATCAAAAGAAAATCTACCCAATATACTCAACCAATCAGTTAGTTTGTCTTCTAATGCTACATTACCAAAGTATCTTGATCTTGTATCTGTCTGATAGTTTTCATAGAATGTCCAGTATGGATTGTCAGAGTAAATTGGTCTTAAATTTGTAGGTGAATTAGGATTCCAACTGATATTATCTCTTGTTTGAAAGTAAGCAGCTTTTTGTTCGTCGAAATCAACGTTCATTTGATTCCATTGTCTAAACTGTTGCATTACGTTACCAGCTGAATAACCTGTACCGTTTCTACCTTTTCCATCAGTTTTAACAAAATTTAAACTTGCTGAAGCTTTTAATTTTTCAGTTAAATTATGTGATCCTGAGAAAGTTATATTATTTCTTTTAATACCACTGTTTGGTAAGCTTCCTTCTTGTAATAAGTTAGTGAAACCTAATCTAAAAGAACTTTTGTCATCTCCACCATCTAACGAAATAGAGTTTACAGCAGTACTTCCAGTACCCCAAACAGAATTTGGATTCGCTTTACCAGCTACCCAAGGAGTCGCTTTTCCGAAAGTTTCAGTTAATTGAGGATAAATAGAATTCCATTGGTAAATCAATAAAGATGGATCAAATGCAGCTCCATAAGAAGCATCTTCGGTAAAAGGAGTTGTTAAATCATCAACACCGTCTCCGTTGATATCAGCCAAATTGAAGTAACCATCAGCAGAGTCATAGAAAGGACCATAACCAGCTCCGTATTTGTTTTGATACCTTGGCAAAGTTTCCTTATCCGCAGTTCCTAACATTAAACTAGAACTTATTGTGATTCCAATTCCTTTTTGAGTTTTACCTCTTTTGGTAGTGATCATTACAACACCATTAGAAGCGCGAGAACCATAAAGTGCAGTTGCTGCAGCTCCCTTTAAAACGTTAATAGATTCAATATCGTCAGGATTGATATCAGATGCAGCATTACCGTAGTCATAACCACCTCTACCATTTTTTTGATCCCCTGAGTTTGAGTTGCCATTATCTATTGGCACACCGTCAATAACAAATAAAGCTTGATTATTACCCTCTATTGAGTTGCTACCTCTAATAACTACTTGTGTAGAACCACCTAAGTTACCAGAAGTTTTAATTTCTAAACCAGCAACTTTACCAGATAAAGAGTTTACAAAGTTAGAACTTTTTACCTTCGATACAGCGTCACCTTTAACCTCTTGGGTTGCGTAACCTAGGGCTTTTTTGTCTCTTTTGATACCCAAAGCAGTTACAACTACTTCGCTTAATTCTTGCGAATCAGTGTCTAATTTTACATTTAGTGTAGCAGAGCTTGCTGTAATTTCCCTTGTAGTCATTCCAACATAACTGAAAATCAACACTTGGCTCGGAGATGCTTTGATGGAAAATTTTCCGTCAAAATCAGTTTGTGTTCCATTTTGTGTCCCTTTCACTAATACACTCACGCCGGGTATTGGCATTCCTGCATTATCAGAAACAACACCTGAAACAGATCTTTCTTGCGCAAAAGTTAGTTGCGCCATAAGTACTACCAGTAGTACTAAGATTCCATTGAACTTTAGTTTCATTTTTAAATATTTTGAATTAGTCTCACAAAACTCTTAATAATTTGTTAACATTCCTAATAAATGATACCATTTCTTTTGCTCTGGTTAAAATTTAATGTTGTAACTGATGTGAATGACAGTGCTATGAAAATTTATTGCTTGATTTTTTGAACTTCCATTTGCTACGGCCAGTTTGAATAAACCGTTTTTTGTTTGCAATCCAAGTCCCAATCCAATACCTAAAGCAGTTTTTGTAATGTTGCTTGCTGCAATGTTTACATCATCCTTATAGATACTGTAATCCACAATTGAATGTAGGTAAAGATCTGAGGTAATCAGAAAACGATATTCTGTCATTACTGAGGTCAAAAAGTATGCGTATAGGCTGTTTTCGGTAAAACCACGTATGCTATTAAATCCGCCAAAACGGTAAAATTCGTTTGTGAGATAGCGGTTGCTTTTTAAATAATAATTTCGGCTATTTAAATGTATTGAATTCTTTTTGTTCAGGTTAAAATTATGCATCGCCTCAATGTTTGCAATAAATTGTTTGTTGGTTGAATCTTCCGTCAGGATGTTAGTTTTTCTTCTACCGAGTGCGGTCGATATTAAAATTTTCGATTTTACGGGAAAAAGTGAGTTCGCAGCTTCTAGTTTTGTGTATTCAAAACGGGATGTTATAAACGAATTATTAAAGTCAGCTACGGAAGCGTTGTTTATATTTTGTATGTCACTTGATTCCGTAGCTTGATAACCTAAATAAAAGCGGGTATTGTAGTTTTTAAAATAGCTTAAGTCTATCGCCGTTTTGGTGTTTTGAAAAGTACTGTCTTGTCTAAAAAATTGAATTTGCGCTTTTAGTCCCAGTGAAGTTTTTAACAGGTATGGCACTTCTATATGTGCGTTAAAAGTTTTTTGATCGTTTCCGTCACTTTTCCAAAAGACTGAGAATTGCTCACCGGAACCAAGAATGTTTTCAAGTTTGACATCTAAATAACCATTCAGAACTACTTTGTTATTGTCATTGTTTGAAAATCCTACAAAGCCGTCAAATACATTCGATTTTCTTTTTTCAAGATATACATAGACTTTGGTGCTATCTTTTGTGAATAAAATTTCCGGATATTTTACCTGGTTTACAAATTCGAAGTTTCCAAAATCTTTATAGATTTCGTTGACAATGTTTTGATTGAAGTTGCTGTTTTTATATTTCCTGTTGATTTGTACTAAATGTCCTTTTGGAAATTTATTTGCGCCGTCACTGTCTGCATAGCGAACAACTATTGAATTTAGTTTTCGCTGTTGATTTAAGTCCGTCTTTAAATCTGCGTAAAGCACATTATTTATTGTTTTTAAATTTACCAATCTTAAGGTAGCCAGAGCAAAACCACTTTCTTCGAGTTTTTTCAATGTTTGATTTAAAAAAAAATCTGTTTCTTGGTAAGGCAGTGTGATGGTGTCGTTTTTCTCCGAATTAAATAATTCTTTTATGGAATTATTTGCTCCTATATATATGCGTGTCGATTTAATTTTTTTACCTAAACTGAGTCGTGCTGAATAACTGGAGTCACTAATTTGCATATAGTCCGCTGCACGATTGTTGATATATCCAATTTTACTGAGTTTTTCGGACATTAGTTTTATTTCTTCCTGTATTGATTTTAAGTTTTGGTGTTTTGCTACGTATTTTAAAGAATCAATTGTACTGGACTCAGCAGACGAATTTCCATTCATGGTCAAATGAAAATTTTGGCCATAACAGGTCAGACCAAAATTTAAAACGAGAAAAGTAAGAAATAAAGTTTTCAATTAATAGGTCTTTTGTGCATCATGCAAATATCAGTGGTTTGGAATAAAAATCAAACTATAAAATAATCTTATTGAAAATTACCAGAGTAAGGTTTGTAGAGTGAAAAATATTTTCTACATTTGCAACCCCGTAAAAAGCGGGAATTTAATATAATAAGAAATTTTTAGTATTAATTATGCCAACAATTCAACAATTAGTAAGAACAGGAAGAACTCAGATAACTAAGAAGAGTAAATCGGTTGCTTTAGATTCTTGTCCTCAAAGAAGAGGGGTTTGTACGCGTGTTTACACTACAACACCAAAAAAACCAAACTCTGCAATGCGTAAAGTAGCGCGTGTACGTTTGACAAATGGTAATGAAGTGAATGCTTACATCCCTGGTGAAGGACACAATTTACAAGAGCACTCGATAGTATTAGTTAGGGGTGGAAGGGTAAAAGATTTACCAGGAGTTAGATATCACATCGTTCGTGGTGCACTTGATACGTCAGGAGTAGCAGGAAGAACGCAAAGAAGATCTAAGTACGGAGCTAAACGCCCAAAAGAAGCAAAAAAGTAATTTAAAAAGTTATTTCTTGTAGGAATGTGATTCGTCACGTTTGTATGGGTATGACATTTTATTAAAAAAAAGACATGAGAAAAAGAGCGGCAAAGAAAAGACCACTTTTACCAGATCCAAGGTTTAATGACCAACTGGTAACACGTTTTGTGAACAACTTAATGTGGGATGGAAAAAAATCGACAGCGTTTAAAGTATTTTATGATGCAATTGACATCATTGAGTCTAAAAAACAAGATGCAGAGAAACCATCATTAGAAATTTGGAAAGATGCGTTAACCAATGTTATGCCTCACGTAGAAGTACGTAGTCGTAGAGTAGGTGGAGCTACATTTCAAATTCCAATGCAAATTCGTCCGGATAGAAAAATTTCTATGGCGATGAAGTGGTTAATTCTATATTCTAGAAGAAGAAACGAAAAATCTATGGCTCAAAGGTTAGCTTCAGAATGTTTAGCTGCGGCTAAAGAAGAAGGTGCTGCTGTTAAAAAGAGAATGGATACTCACAAAATGGCAGAAGCTAATAAAGCATTCTCTCACTTTAGATTTTAATTCTTAAGAAATGGCTAGAGAACTTAAATATACAAGAAACATAGGAATTGCTGCTCACATTGATGCTGGTAAAACAACAACAACTGAGCGCATATTGTTCTATACAGGAAAATCACATAAAATTGGTGAAGTACACGATGGTGCTGCAACAATGGACTGGATGGCGCAAGAGCAAGAAAGAGGTATTACAATTACTTCTGCAGCTACAACTTGCGAATGGAATTTTCCAACTACTCAAGGTAAAGTTTTACCTGAGACATTGCCTTACCACTTTAATATTATCGATACACCGGGACACGTTGACTTTACAGTTGAAGTAAACCGTTCCTTGCGTGTGCTTGATGGTTTGGTTTTCTTGTTTAGTGCTGTTGATGGTGTTGAGCCGCAATCAGAAACTAACTGGAGATTAGCAGATCAATACAGAGTACCACGTATTGGTTTCGTTAATAAAATGGATAGACAAGGTTCTAACTTTTTGATGGTTTGTCAACAAGTAAGAGATATGTTAAAATCAAATGCAGTAGCGATCACTTTGCCGATTGGTGAAGAAAATGATTTCAAGGGTGTTGTGGATTTAGTAAGAAACCAAGCTATTGTTTGGGATGAAGAAGGTTTAGGAGCTACTTACGAGATTGTGCCTATTCCAGAAGATATGCTTGCAGAAGTGAAAGAATACAGATCGATTCTTATTGAAGCAGTTGCTGATTATGATGAAAATTTGTTAGAAAAATTCATGGAAGATGAGGACTCTATTACAGAGGAAGAAATCAATATTGCATTAAGAGCTGCTACTATGGACATGGCTATCATTCCTATGATTGCTGGTTCTTCTTTCAAAAACAAAGGAGTTCAATTCATGTTAGATGCAGTATGTAAATATTTGCCATCTCCAATGGATAAAGAAGGTATCGAAGGAATTCATCCTGATGATGCTGAATTATTAGAAGAAGATCAAACTAAAATTTTGCGTAAGCCAGATGTTAAAGAGCCATTTGCTGCTTTAGCGTTTAAAATTGCTACTGATCCCTTCGTAGGTCGTTTAGCTTTCTTCCGTGCTTATTCAGGACGTTTAGATGCAGGTTCTTATGTTTTGAACACACGTTCAGGAAACAAAGAAAGAATCTCGCGCATATATCAAATGCATGCTAACAAGCAAAACCCAATCGATTATATCGAAGCAGGTGATATTGGAGCGGCAGTAGGATTTAAGGATATCAAAACTGGAGATACATTGTGTGATGAAAAACACCCAATTATTCTTGAGTCTATGAAATTCCCTGCTCCGGTAATTGGTATTGCAATTGAGCCTAAAACTAAAGCTGACGTAGATAAAATGGGAATGGCTTTAGCTAAATTAGCGGAAGAAGATCCAACATTTACTGTTAGAACAGACGAAGCTTCGGGTCAAACTATTATCTCTGGTATGGGTGAACTTCACTTAGATATCCTTGTTGATAGAATGAAACGTGAATTCAAAGTTGAAGTTAACCAAGGTGAGCCTCAAGTTGAATACAAAGAAGCGTTTACTAAATCTGCTCAACATAGAGAAACGTACAAGAAACAATCAGGTGGTCGTGGTAAATTCGGTGATATCGTATTTAGAATCGAACCAGCAGATTTAGTTGACGGTAAAGCTCCGGTTGGATTGCAGTTTATTAATGCAGTAAAAGGTGGTAACGTTCCTAAAGAATATATCCCTTCAGTTGAAAAAGGTTTCAGAGAAGCTATGAAAACTGGTCCTTTAGCAGGATACCAAGTTGATAGTTTGAAAGTTACTTTATTAGACGGATCTTTTCACCCTGTCGATTCAGATGCACTTTCTTTTGAGTTAGCTGCAAGAATGGGTTACAGAGAGTCAGGTCGTGCTGCAGGTGCTGTTATTCTTGAGCCTATCATGAAAATGGAAGTTATTACACCAGAAGAAAACATGGGAGATATCGTAGGTGATATCAACCGTCGTAGAGGTCAGGTAAATGACATGGGTGACAGAAATGGTGCTAAAACTATTAAAGCAGATGTGCCATTATCAGAAATGTTTGGTTATGTAACTACTTTAAGAACTTTATCTTCAGGTCGTGCAACATCAACAATGGAATTTTCACACTACGCTGAAACTCCTTCGAATATTTCGGAAGCAGTTATCAAAAAAGCAAAAGGAAACGCTTAATCTTTAAGAAAATGAGTCAAAAAATCAGAATAAAACTAAAATCTTACGATCACATGTTGGTAGACAAGTCTGCTGAAAAGATTGTAAAAACTGTAAAAAGTACAGGTGCAGTAGTAACAGGTCCAATTCCATTACCAACTCACAAAAAACTTTTCACTGTATTACGTTCTCCACACGTAAACAAAAAAGCGAGAGAGCAATTTGAAGTAATGTCATACAAGAGATTAATTGACATTTATTCATCTTCATCTAAAACTATTGATGCTTTAATGAAACTTGAATTGCCAAGCGGAGTTGAAGTTGAAATCAAAGTTTAAGTAATTTAAGAGTAAAAAGGGACGCTGTTTTTAATTGAAAAATATTTTTTTGGTTTGTGTGTAAATAAGTTATACTTTTGCACCACTTTAAAAAAATAGGATTTAGTTAAAAGCTGCGTTCTATATTTATATTTAATAATTAATAATTAATAATTATGTCTGGGTTAATTGGTAAAAAAATCGGCATGACTAGCATTTTCGACGAGAACGGGAAGAATATTCCTTGTACAGTAATCGAAGCTGGGCCATGTGTTGTTACCCAAGTCAGAACCAAAGGTGTTGACGGGTACGAAGCGTTGCAACTTGGTTTCGATGACAAAAACGAGAAACATTCCACAAAAGCGGCTTTAGGTCACTTTAAAAAAGCGGGAACTGTAGCTAAGAAAAAAGTCGTTGAATTCCGAGATTTCGCAACAGAACAAAATTTAGGAGATCTTATTGATGTTTCTATCTTTTCAGAAGGAGAATTTGTAGATGTACAAGGTGTATCTAAAGGTAAAGGTTTTCAAGGGGTTGTAAAACGTCACGGTTTTGGTGGTGTTGGTCAAGCGACTCACGGTCAACACAACCGTTTAAGAGCGCCAGGTTCTGTAGGAGCTTCTTCTTATCCATCTAGAGTATTCAAAGGAATGCGTATGGCTGGACGTATGGGAGGAGACAATGTAAAAGTTCAAAACCTTAGAGTTTTAAAAGTAGTGGCTGAAAAGAACCTACTTGTTATAAAAGGATGTATTCCTGGATGTAACAACTCTTATGTAATCATTCAGAAGTAATGGAAGCAAAAGTATTAGATTTCAACGGAAAAGATACTGGAAGAAAAGTTCAACTTTCTGATTCAGTATTTGGTATAGAACCAAACAATCACGCAGTATACCTTGATGTTAAGCAATATCTTGCTAATCAAAGACAAGGAACGCACAAAGCAAAAGAAAGAGCTGAAGTAGCGGGAAGTACACGTAAGATAAAAAAACAAAAAGGAACTGGTACTGCTCGTGCGGGTAGTGCAAAGAATCCATTGTTTAAAGGTGGAGGAAGAGTTTTCGGACCAAGACCAAGAAGTTATTCATTCAAATTGAATAAAAGCTTGAAACGTTTGGCTAGAAAATCTGCTTTCTCAATTAAAGCAAAAGAGTCGAACATTATCGTACTTGAAGACTTTAATTTTGAAGCACCAAGCACTAAAAATTTCATCAACGTTTTGAAAGCTTTAGAGTTAGAAAATAAAAAATCCCTGTTTGTCTTGGGTGATACAAATAAAAATGTATATTTGTCGTCACGCAATTTAAAAGGCTCTAGCGTAGTAAGTAGCTTAGAATTAAGCACTTACGCTATATTAAACGCTAATAATTTAGTGCTTTTAGAGAGTTCTTTGGAGATAATTGAAGAAAATTTAAGTAAATAATAGGATATGAGCATCATAATTAAGCCTATAGTAACGGAAAAAGTAACCAAAGAAAGTGAAGTATTAAACCGCTTCGGATTCGTTGTTGACAAGAAAGCAAACAAAGTGCAAATTAAGAAAGCTATTGAAGCTGCTTATGGAGTAACTATTTTGAGTGTTAACACGATGAACGTAAGACCGGATAGAACTACTAAATACACTAAAAGTGGACTTATCAGTGGAAAGACAAATGCAATCAAAAAAGCAATTGTACAAGTACAAGAAGGAGAAACAATTGATTTTTACAACAATATCTAAGATAAAATGTCAGTAAGAAAATTAAAACCTATTACCCCAGGTCAGCGATTTAGAGTTGTGAATGGTTATGACGCCATTACAACTGATAAGCCGGAACGCTCTTTGATAGCGCCGATAAAAAACTCTGGTGGTAGAAATAGTCAAGGAAAGATGACCATGCGTTATACGGGTGGTGGTCACAAGCAAAGATATCGTATTATTGATTTCAAACGTACAAAAGAAGGAATTCCGGCTACAGTGAAATCAATCGAATATGATCCGAATCGTACTGCATTTATCGCATTGTTAGCGTATGCTGATGGTGAGAAAACGTATGTTATTGCTCAAAACGGATTGAAAGTTGGTCAGAAATTAGTTTCTGGTCCAGAATCTCAACCTGAAATTGGTAATACTTTACCTTTAAGTAGAGTTCCACTTGGAACTGTTATTTCTTGTATCGAATTGAGACCAGGACAAGGAGCTGTAATTGCTCGTTCTGCTGGAACATTTGCTCAATTAATGGCAAGAGATGGAAAATATGCTACAATTAAAATGCCTTCTGGGGAAACAAGATTAATCTTGTTGACTTGTTCGGCTACAATTGGAGCGGTTTCTAATTCTGATCACCAATTAGTTGTATCTGGTAAAGCAGGTAGAACAAGATGGTTAGGAAGAAGACCTAGAACAAGACCTGTTGCAATGAACCCTGTCGATCACCCAATGGGTGGTGGTGAAGGACGTTCTTCTGGTGGACATCCACGTTCAAGAAATGGAATACCAGCTAAAGGTTATAGAACTCGTTCTAAGAAAAACCCGAGTAACAAGTATATCGTAGAACGTAGAAAGAAATAATAAGATATGGCACGTTCATTAAAAAAAGGACCTTTTGTTCATTATAAGTTAGACAAGAAAGTTCAGGAAAACATCGCAGGTGGGAATAAAGGAGTGGTTAAGACTTGGTCTAGAGCTTCTATGATTACTCCAGACTTTGTTGGACAAACTATCGCAGTTCATAACGGTCGTCAATTTGTACCAGTTTACGTAACAGAAAACATGGTAGGTCACAAATTAGGAGAATTTTCACCAACTAGATCTTTTAGAGGTCATGCTGGAGCAAAAAATAAAGGTAAAAAATAAGAAGCAATGGGAGTTCGTAAAAGAGAAACAGCAGATGCAAGAAAAGAGGCTAATAAGTCTTTGGCCTTCGCAAAGTTAAATAACTGCCCTACTTCACCTAGAAAAATGCGCTTAGTAGCAGATCTAGTAAGAGGTCAGAAGGTAGAAAGAGCACTAAATATTTTAAGATTTAGTTCTAAAGAAGCTTCAAGAAAATTAGAAAAATTGGTTTTATCAGTTATTGCCAACTGGCAAGCAAAAAACCCTGACGCTAATATGGAAGAAGCAGGCTTATTCATTAAAACTATCACTGTAGATGGTGGAATGATGTTGAAAAGACTTCGTCCAGCGCCACAAGGAAGAGCACACAGAATTAGAAAACGTTCTAACCACGTAACAATCGTGCTTGGATCTATTAATAACACACAAGCAATTTAATACAAGATGGGACAAAAGACAAATCCAATTGGAAATAGACTTGGTATCATCAGAGGATGGGACTCAAACTGGTATGGTGGAAATGATTACGGTGATAAACTTGCCGAAGATTTTAAAATCAGAAAGTATATCCATGCTCGTTTATCAAAAGCTAGTGTATCAAAAGTAATCATCGAGAGAACTTTGAAACTTGTAACCGTTACTATCACTACTGCTAGACCTGGTATTATTATTGGGAAAGGTGGACAAGAGGTAGACAAGTTAAAAGAAGAACTTAAGAAAATTACTGACAAAGAGGTTCAAATCAACATCTTTGAAATTAAAAGACCTGAACTTGACGCGTATCTAGTTGCTACAAGCATCTGTCGTCAAATCGAAAGCAGAATTTCTTACAGACGTGCAATCAAAATGGCTATTGCTGCCTCTATGCGTATGAACGCAGAAGGTATCAAAGTTTTGATTTCTGGTCGTTTGAATGGTGCAGAGATGGCTCGTTCAGAGGGTTTCAAAGAAGGTAGAATTCCTCTATCAACTTTCAGAGCTGACATTGATTATGCTTTGGCTGAAGCTCACACTACTTATGGTAGAATGGGAATCAAAGTATGGATCATGAAAGGTGAAGTTTATGGAAAGAGAGATCTTTCTCCACTTGCCGGAATGGACAAAAAACAATCTGGTGCTGGTGGAAAAGGTGGTGATTCTCCAAGAGGAGACAGAAAACCTTTTAACAAAGGTGGAAAACCAGACGCTCGTAAACGAAAGTAAATTTTTAAACTAAAGAAAAATGTTACAGCCTAAAAGAACAAAATACCGTAAGGTACAAAAAGGTAAAATGAAAGGGAACTCTCAAAGAGGGCATGAACTTTCTAATGGAATGTTTGGTATTAAATCTGTACATGAAGATGGAATGTTCTTAACCTCTCGTCAAATCGAAGCTGCACGTATTGCTGCAACTCGTTTTATGAAAAGAGAAGGACAATTATGGATCAAAATATTTCCAGACAAACCTATCACTAAGAAACCCCTTGAGGTACGTATGGGTAAAGGTAAAGGTGCAGTTGAGTATTGGGCTGCCGTTGTTAAACCCGGAAGAATTATGTTTGAAGTTGGAGGAGTTCCTTTATCAGTTGCAAAAGAGGCGTTACGTCTTGCAGCTCAAAAGCTTCCAGTGAAAACTAAATTCGTCGTTGCTAGAGATTTCGAAGCATAATTTATAATATATTATGAAACAATCAGAAATAAAAGATCTTTCTGCAGCGGAGTTGCAAGAAAAACTTAGTCAGACTAAGAAGGCATATGCCGACCTAAAAATGGCTCACGCTATTTCTCCAATTGAGAATCCACTTCAAATTAGAAGTGTTAGAAGAACAGTTGCAAGATTAGCTACGGAACTTACTAAAAGAGAGTTGCAATAATTGTAATCTGCTGAAAGATGGAAGAAAAAAGAAATTTAAGAAAAGAAAGAGTTGGTGTTGTTACTTCAGACAAAATGGATAAATCTATCGTTGTTGCTGAAGTGCGTAAAGTAAAACACCCATTATACGGTAAGTTCGTGTTGAAAACTAAAAAGTATCACGCACACGACGAAAAGAACGACTGCAATGTTGGAGATACGGTAAGGATTAGCGAAACGCGTCCTTTAAGTAAGACAAAATGTTGGAGGTTAGTTGAAATCTTAGAAAGAGCTAAATAATTATGGTACAACAAGAATCAAGACTAAAAGTAGCAGATAACACTGGAGCAAAGGAAGTTTTAACTATCCGTGTTTTAGGAGGTACCAAAAGAAGGTATGCCTCTGTTGGTGACAAGATTGTAGTTTCTATCAAAGATACTGCTCCAAACGGAAGCGTTAAAAAAGGAGCTGTTTCAACTGCAGTTGTTGTACGTACCAAAAAAGAAGTAAGAAGAGCCGATGGTTCATACATTAGATTTGATGACAACGCATGTGTGTTATTGAATGCTGCTGGTGAAATGAGAGGAACTCGTGTTTTTGGTCCGGTAGCAAGAGAACTTCGTGAAAAACAATTCATGAAAATTGTATCATTAGCACCAGAAGTGCTTTAATTCGTTTTTAAGATGATAAAGCTAAAAATAAAAACCGGAGACATTGTAAGAGTAATTGCTGGAGACCATAAAGGTGCTGAAGGTAAAGTCGTACGTGTTTACCGTGAGAAAAACAAAGCGATTGTTGAAGGTGTAAACATGGTTTCAAAACATACAAAACCTAGTGCAAAAAGCCCTCAAGGTGGTATCGTAAAGAAAGAAGCTTCTATACAAATATCTAATATTTCTTTAATTGATCCTAAAACTAAGGAAACAACTAGAGTTGGTGTTAGAGTAGAAGGAGATAAGAAAGTAAGATTTTCAAAAAAATCTAATCAAGTACTATAGTAATGGCGTATATACCTAGACTAAAAGAAGAATATAAGAGCAGAGTAATTGCTGCTCTTAAAGAGGAATTCGGATACGTAAACGTAATGCAGGTTCCAAAATTGGACAAAATCGTTTTAAGTAAAGGAGTTGGTGCAGCTGTATCAGATAAAAAACTAATCGACTATGCAGTTGATGAGTTAACAAAGATCACTGGACAGAAAGCAGTATCCACAATTTCAAAGAAAGACGTTGCGTCATTCAAATTGAGAAAAGGGATGCCTATTGGAGCAAAAGTTACTTTACGTGGGGAAAGAATGTATGAGTTTTTAGATAGACTTATTACTTCAGCTTTGCCACGTGTAAGAGATTTTAGTGGTATTAAAGCTACTGGTTTTGATGGAAGAGGAAATTATAACCTTGGAGTTTTGGAGCAAATCATTTTCCCAGAAATTGATATTGACAAAGTAAACAAAATTTCAGGTATGGATATCACTTTTGTAACTACTGCAAAAACTGATAAAGAAGCAAAGTCTCTATTGACAGAATTAGGATTACCTTTTAAAAAGAATTAAGACATGGCTAAAGAATCAATGAAAGCCCGCGAGGTTAAGAGAGAAAAAACAGTTGTTAAGTATGCTGAGAAAAGAAAAGCTTTGTTAGAAGCTGGAGATTTCGTAGGTTTGCAAAAGTTACCGAAAAATGCTTCACCAGTTCGTTTACACAATCGTTGTAAATTAACAGGTAGACCAAGAGGGTATATGCGTCAATTCGGTCTTTCACGTGTTACATTTCGTGAAATGGCAAATAATGGATTGATCCCTGGTGTTAAAAAGGCATCTTGGTAAGACGTAATTTATTGCGTCCTGATACAGACTTAACGTAAGTTTTGTCTGTATCATAAACATTTATAAATTGGTTTCAGGTTCGGCAAATCGTTTGTCGAAAACCAAAACCGCAAATTAATACATATGTATACAGATCCTATTGCAGATTATTTGACAAGAGTTCGTAACGCTGTGGCCGCAAACCACAAAGTTGTCGAAATTCCTGCATCTAATCTTAAAAAAGAAATAACTAAGATCTTATTTGATCAAGGTTATATCTTGAGTTACAAATTTGAAGACAACGCTGTTCAGGGTTCAATCAAGATTGCTTTGAAGTATGATAAAGATACTAAAGAGTCAGTAATTAAAGATATCCAAAGAATTAGTAAACCAGGTTTACGTAAATATTCAAGTTCTTCAAATATTCCTAGAATCCTTAACGGATTAGGCATCGCTATCGTATCTACTTCAAAAGGGTTGATGACAGGAAAAAAAGCGAAGCAATTGAACGTAGGTGGTGAAGTTATTTGTTACGTATACTAATTTAAAGACTATATAAGATGTCAAGAATAGGTAAAAATCCGGTTGTAATCCCTGCTGGTGTAACTGTTGAAGTTGCAAATGGTATTATTACAGTAAAAGGAAAAAATGGTCAACTAACACAGGAGTTTTCGGACGTTACTGTTACAGTTGAAGATGGTCAAGTTCAAGTAGACAGATCATCTGATCACAAAGACCAAAGAGCAAAACACGGTTTGTACAGATCTTTAATCAATAACATGATTATCGGTGTAACAGATGGTTTTACTAAGTCATTAGAGTTGGTAGGAGTTGGTTACAGAGCATCAAATCAAGGACAAAAGTTAGATTTAGCACTAGGTTACTCTCACAATATCGTTTTAGAAATTGCTCCAGAAGTAACTTTAGAAACTATATCTGAAAAAGGTAAAAACCCTATCGTAAAATTAACATCATTTGACAAACAACTTTTAGGTCAGGTAGCTGCGAAAATTAGAGGTTTCCGTAAGCCTGAGCCGTACAAAGGAAAAGGTGTTAAATTTGTAGGTGAAGTATTAAGAAGAAAAGCAGGTAAATCAGCTTAAAAAATAAGATTATGTCATTAACAAAACCTGAAAGAAGACAACGAATTAGATTCAGAATTAGAAAAACAATTAGTGGTACTGCTACTAATCCAAGACTATCTGTATTTAGAAGTAACAAAGAAATTTACGCTCAACTTATTGATGACGTAAACGGAGTTACTTTGTTGGCGGCTTCTTCAAGAGAAAAAGAAATAGGTAACGGTACGAACATTGAAGTTGCTACAGCAGTTGGAAAACTAGTTGCTGAAAAAGCTTTAAAAGCTGGGATAGACGTAGTAACTTTCGATAGAGGAGGTTATTTATATCACGGACGTATTAAATCATTAGCGGAAGGCGCAAGAGCGGCTGGACTTAAATTCTAATATAGTATGTCTAATAGTAAATACAAGAATGTAGAGTTAGTAAAACCAAGTGGTCTTGAATTAAAAGATCGTTTGGTGAGTGTAAATCGTGTTACTAAGGTTACAAAGGGTGGTAGAGCTTTCGGTTTTTCTGCTATTGTAGTTGTAGGTGATGAAAACGGTGTGGTTGGGCACGGATTAGGTAAATCTAAAGATGTTTCTGAAGCAATTGCGAAAGCAGTAGAAGATGCTAAGAAAAATTTAGTAAAGATTCCTTTAAACGGTCAATCTGTTCCTCACGAACAAAAAGGTAAATTTGGTGGTGCACGTGTATTCTTAATTCCTGCCTCTCACGGTACAGGAGTTATCGCTGGTGGAGCTGTTCGTTCAGTTCTTGAATCAGTTGGAATTCATGATGTATTATCTAAATCTCAAGGATCTTCAAATCCTCACAACGTAGTTAAAGCAACTTTTGATGCTCTATTACAAATGAGAAGCGCTTATACTGTTGCAAAACAAAGAGGTGTTTCTTTAGAAAAAGTTTTTAAAGGTTAATTCAAGGAAATTATGGCTAAATTATTAGTAAAACAAGTTAGAAGCAAAATCAACTGTCCTCTTACTCAAAAGAGAGGATTAGAAGCTTTAGGTCTACGTAAAATGGGACAAGTTGTAGAGCATGATTCAAACCCTACAATCCTTGGGATGATAAATAAAGTTAAACACTTAGTTTCTGTTGAAGAAACTAAATAACAAATACTGTTATGAATTTAAGTAACTTACAACCTGCTGAAGGTTCTACACACAATCAAAATAAAAGATTAGGTAGAGGAGAAGGTTCTGGAAAAGGTGGTACTTCTGCAAGAGGTCACAAAGGAGCAAAATCTCGTTCTGGTTATTCAAAAAAGATTGGTTTTGAAGGTGGGCAAATGCCACTTCAAAGACGTGTGCCTAAGTTTGGTTTCACAAACATCAATCGTAAAGACTACGAAGGTGTAAATCTTGATACACTTCAACTTTTAGTTGATAACGGTGTTATTAAAGATACTGTTGATATGACAGTTTATGTTGCTAATCGTTTAGCTACTAAAAATGAAATCGTTAAGATTTTAGGTAGAGGTGAATTGACAGCAAAATTAAAAGTAACCGCTCACAAATTTACTGCTACTGCAAAAGCTGCTATTGAAGCTGCTGGTGGAGAAGCTGTAACAATGTAATTTTTCAATTAAGATGAAGAAATTTATTGAATCAATAAGTAATGTTTGGAAAATCGAAGAACTGAAAAATAGAATCCTAATAACATTGGGTTTACTTTTAGTTTATCGTTTTGGGGCACAAGTGACCCTGCCAGGTATTGATGCTACTCAATTAGGTAATTTAGCTGGGCAAACAAAAGAAGGGATTGGTTCAATTCTTGACATGTTTACCGGAGGCGCTTTTTCACAAGCTTCCGTGTTTGCCTTAGGTATTATGCCTTATATTTCTGCTTCTATTGTAGTTCAGTTGATGGGAATTGCGATTCCTTATTTGCAAAAACTTCAAAGTGATGGAGAGAGTGGTAGAAAAAAGATTAATCAAATTACTCGTTGGTTGACAATAGGGATTACATTAGTTCAAGGTCCGACTTACATTTACAATTTATACAGAACATTACCTAGTAATGCATTCTTATTAGGATTCAATTCCTTTGAGTTCTTGTTTTCCTCAGTAGTTATTTTAGTTACAGGTACAATTTTTGCCATGTGGTTAGGTGAAAAAATTACTGATAAAGGAATAGGAAATGGTATATCACTGTTGATTATGGTTGGTATATTGGCTAGATTACCTCAAGCTTTTATTCAAGAGTTTACAACAAGGGTTACCAATAATAATGGTGGGCCGATGTTATTGGTTATCGAAATCATCATCTGGTTATTGGTTATTATTTGTTGTGTACTTTTAGTAATGGCTGTCAGAAGAATACCTGTTCAATATGCTCGTCGTACAACTTCAGGGGATTTCGAACAAGACATGTTGAATGGCAATAGACAATGGATTCCATTGAAGCTTAATGCTTCAGGGGTTATGCCAATTATTTTTGCACAAGCAATTATGTTTATACCGGCTGCTTTGGCGGGTTTGTCTAAATCTGATACATCACAGTCTATTGTTGGAGCGTTTAGTAATATGTTTGGATTTTGGTATAATTTAGTTTTTGCAACTTTAATAATTGTATTTACTTTCTTTTACACTGCCATTACGGTTCCGACTAACAAAATGTCTGATGATTTAAAGAGAAGTGGTGGTTTTATCCCAGGTGTCAGACCAGGAGTTGAAACGTCTGATTATCTTGACAAAGTGATGTCTTTAATAACTTTTCCAGGATCTTTATTTCTTGCTTTAATCGCTGTGTTCCCGGCAATAATTGTAAGCGTTATGGATGTTCAGCAATCTTGGGCAATGTTTTATGGAGGTACTTCATTAATAATTATGGTTGGAGTTGCCATAGACACAATGCAGCAAATCAATTCTTATTTGTTGAATAAACATTATGATGGTTTAATGAAAAGTGGTAAAAATAGAAAAGCAGTAGCTTAACTTTATGGCAAAACAATCAGCAATAGAACAAGACGGATCGATTATAGAAGCATTATCAAATGCTATGTTCCGTGTAGAGTTAGAAAATGGACATATTGTAATCGCCCATATATCTGGAAAAATGCGTATGCATTACATCAAATTATTACCTGGTGATAAAGTGAAACTAGAAATGAGCCCTTACGACTTGTCAAAAGCAAGAATTACTTATAGATATTAAAGGATATTCAAAATGAAAGTTAGAGCTTCAGTAAAAAAGAGAAGTCCCGAGTGCAAAATTGTGCGACGAAAAGGGAGATTGTACGTAATAAACAAAAAGAATCCTAGATTTAAACAAAGACAAGGATAATTATGGCAAGAATAGCAGGGGTAGATATCCCAAAAAATAAGAGAGGTGTTATAGCACTTACCTATATCTTTGGATTAGGAAATAGTAGAGCTGTTGAGATTTTAGAAAAAGCTCAAGTTAGCCAAGATAAAAAAGTTCAAGATTGGAATGATGACGAGATCGGAGCAATTCGTGAAGCAGTGTCAGCTTTTAAAATTGAAGGAGAATTGCGTTCTGAAGTTTCTTTAAACATCAAACGTTTAATGGATATTGGATGTTATAGAGGTATCCGTCATAGAACTGGTCTTCCTTTAAGAGGGCAAAGAACTAAAAACAACTCTAGAACAAGAAAAGGTAAGAGAAAAACTGTTGCCAACAAGAAAAAAGCAACTAAATAATAAGTAATATGGCTAAAGCAACTGCAAAAAAACGTAAAGTTATCGTTGAATCAACGGGAGAAGCTCATATTTCTGCTACTTTTAACAATATCATCATTTCTTTGACAAACAAAAAAGGTGAAGTTATTTCTTGGTCTTCAGCTGGTAAAATGGGTTTTAGAGGTTCGAAAAAGAACACTCCATACGCAGCCCAGATGGCAGCAGAAGATTGTAGTAAAGTAGCTCTTGAAGCTGGACTTAAAAAAGTTAAGGTTTATGTAAAAGGACCAGGAAACGGACGTGAGTCTGCTATCCGTTCTTTGCATAACGGTGGAATTGAAGTTACAGAGATTATCGATGTTACTCCAATGCCGCACAACGGATGTCGTCCTCCTAAAAGACGTAGAGTTTAATAATATTTTTTTAGTATAACCTAGGTAGAAAAACGATTATCGAAGGATAAGACCTGAATTCATAATCTCTATCTTAAACAATTTAAAATGGCAAGATATACTGGTCCTAGTACAAGAATCGCTCGTAAATTTGGCGAGGCAATTTTCGGAGACGATAAGGCTTTCGAAAAAAGAAATTATCCACCCGGACAACACGGGATGGCTAAAAAAAGAGGAAAAAAATCTGAATTCGCAATCCAGTTAATGGAAAAGCAAAAAGCTAAATATTCTTACGGTATTTTAGAAAAACAATTCAGAGGTTTATTCAAAAAAGCATCAGCTACTAAAGGTGTTACTGGTGAAGTTCTTTTACAGTTATGTGAAGCAAGATTAGATAATGTTGTTTTTAGAATGGGTATTGCTCCTTCTAGAAGAGGCGCTAGACAACTTGTTTCTCACAGACACGTTACTGTTAACGGTGATGTAGTAAATATTGCTTCTTACCACCTTAAACCTGGTGATAAAGTTGCAGTTCGTGAAAAATCTAAATCTTTAGAAGCTATCGAACGTTCTTTATCTAATTCAAGTCATGTTTATGAATGGATTACTTGGAATGATGATATCAAAGAAGGTACTTTCGTTTCTGTACCTGCGAGACTTCAAATCCCAGAAAACATTAAAGAACAATTAATCGTAGAGTTGTACAACAAATAATAATTGACTTAGTCGAAATTTATGGCAATATTTAATTTTCAGAAGCCCGATAAAGTTATCATGATCGATTCAACCGATTTTGAAGGTAAATTTGAATTCAGACCTTTAGAACCTGGTTACGGATTGACCGTTGGTAATGCACTTAGAAGAGTTTTGCTTTCAGCATTAGAAGGTTATGCAATTACATCTGTTCGCATTGAAGGTGTAGATCATGAGTTTTCTACTATTTCAGGAGTTGTTGAAGACGTTACCGAAATTATCCTTAATCTTAAACAAGTACGTTTTAAACGTCAAATTGAAGATATAGATAATGAATCAGTTACTATTTCTGTTTCAGGTAAAGATCAATTAACAGCAGGTGATTTTCAAAAATTTATTTCAGGTTTCCAAGTTCTGAATCCAGAACTAGTGATCTGTAATTTAGACAGTAAAATCAAACTTAATTTCGATTTAACTATCGAGAAAGGTAGAGGATATGTTCCTGCTGAAGAGAACAAAAAACAGAATGCTGCAATTGGAACTATTTTTACAGACTCAATTTTTACTCCGGTAAAAAATGTAAAATATGCGATTGAAAACTTCCGTGTAGAGCAAAAAACAGATTATGAAAAATTAGTTTTTGAAATAAAAACTGATGGATCTATCAATCCAAAAGATGCGCTTACTGAGGCTGCAAAAGTTTTAATTCACCATTTCATGTTGTTTTCTGACGAAAGAATTACACTCGAGGCTGACGAAATTGCACAAACAGAATCATATGATGAAGAATCATTACACATGAGACAATTGCTTAAAACTAAGCTTGTTGATATGGATCTTTCTGTTAGAGCATTAAATTGTTTGAAAGCGGCTGAAGTTGATACACTTGGTGATTTAGTATCGTTCAATAAAAATGACCTAATGAAATTCCGTAATTTTGGTAAAAAATCTTTAACTGAACTTGATGAACTTGTTGCAGTTAAAAATTTGAACTTCGGTATGGATTTAGCAAAATACAAACTAGATAAAGAATAATCTAAGCCGCAAGGTTTAAATTTACATAGCAATGAGACACGGAAAAAAATTCAATCACTTAAGCAGACAGA
The DNA here is from genome assembly GCF_004349085.1 of Flavobacterium caseinilyticum. Lineage (GTDB taxonomy): Bacteria > Bacteroidota > Bacteroidia > Flavobacteriales > Flavobacteriaceae > Flavobacterium > Flavobacterium caseinilyticum. The sequence goes on from NZ_SMFM01000004.1 coordinate 81,671, forward strand.
CTGCGCATAGAAAATCTATGTTAGCTAATATGGCTTGTTCTCTTATCGAGCACAAACGTATTAACACTACTGTTGCTAAAGCAAAAGCGCTTAAACAATTCGTTGAGCCTTTAATAACAAAATCTAAAGCTGATACAACTCACAATCGTCGTATCGTTTTTGCTTACTTACGTAGCAAATATGCCGTAACTGACTTGTTCAGAGACGTAGCTGCTAAAGTAGGAGACCGTCCAGGTGGATACACTCGTATCATTAAAGTTGGAAATCGTTTAGGAGATAATGCTGATATGGCAATGATCGAATTAGTAGATTTCAATGAACTTTACAATGGTGGTAAAAAAGAAGTTAAAAAAGCAAAAAGCCGTCGTGGTGGTAAAGCTAAGAAAGATGAAGCTACTGAAGCTCCAGCTGCTGAAACTGAAACAACTACTGAGACTGCAGAGTAATTATGGAAATAATGATTCAATAAAAATTAAGGATAAGCTATTTATAGTTTATCCTTTTTTTTTGATTTTTTAGGAGCATATTATTTTGAGTTTAAAACTAATCCCCGCACTTTCCGCTGCAAACGAAGTTCACTGAACTCCGCTTAAAATGAATGTGAAGTGTAGTAATCTTTTTATTTTAAAGAAAAGATAAATGGGTTTCCGCTTTAATCGGGGCGTTTGTAAAACTTTTTGCTTAATTAAGAAATCTGGACAAGCGTAAATTTTTTAAAAAACATTGTTTTCACTGTTTTAAAAATTTAAATTTGCAAAATATTTAACTACACATGAAACACGTTTTTTCGAGTTACATGACACTATTAAAAAATTAATAGAAATATCAACTAATGAAATACACAACACGACAAAAAGCAATTCTTCTATTAAGTGACGGAACTATATTCCATGGTAAATCTATTGGAATTAGCGGAACTACTTTTGGAGAAGTTTGTTTTAATACAGGAATGACAGGTTACCAAGAAATCTTTACAGATCCTTCTTACTTTGGTCAACTAATGGTAGCTACTAATGCACATATTGGGAATTATGGTGTAAATGATAGTGAAGTGGAATCTCAAAGCATAAAAATTTCTGGTTTAGTTTGTAAAAACTTTAGTTTCAATTATTCTCGGGCAGATGCATCAGGGAGTTTGGAGGACTATTTTATTAAACAAAACCTTATCTGCATATCTGATGTAGATACGCGTGCTTTGGTAAGCTATATCCGTGACAATGGTGCTATGAATGCAGTAATCTGTACAGATGATACTCCACTGGAAGAACTGAAAATCGCTTTGGCAAAAGTTCCTGATATGAAAGGTTTGGAATTAGCTTCTAAAGTTTCTACCAAGGAACCTTATTTTTTTGGGGAGGAAAATGCTACCTATAAAATCTCGGCTCTTGACTTAGGAATTAAAACAAATATTCTTCGCAACCTTGCTAAAAGAGATTGCTACATCAAAGTATTTCCTTTTGATTCTTCTTTTCAGGATTTAGCCGCTTTTAATCCGGATGGATATTTTTTATCTAATGGTCCTGGTGATCCGGAACCACTTTCTGAAGCTATTCAAGTTGCAAAAGAGATTCTCGAGAATAATAAACCGTTATTCGGGATTTGTCTTGGACATCAAGTAGTAGGCTTGGCCAACGGAATTTCTACATATAAAATGTTCAACGGGCACAGAGGAATCAACCACCCGGTGAAAAATTTGATTACAGGAAAAGGGGAAATCACTTCTCAAAATCATGGTTTTGCCGTTAATAAAGAAGAGCTTGACAATCATCCTGAATTAGAGATTACACATCTTCATCTCAACGATGGAACTGTAGCGGGAATGCGAATGAAAAGCAAAAATTGTTTCTCAGTTCAATATCATCCGGAAGCAAGCCCTGGTCCGCATGACTCCTCTTACTTATTTGATCAATTTATTGAAAATATTAAAGGATAATAATCTAATGTTGACGATACAGATTTAACAAATAAGGGTTTGACTTCATCAAGAGTCAAACCCTTTTTTTGTTCCTAGTTTACATTCCGAAAGGATAGGTTTCGGGAATTTGATTTCCATTAACCTCAATATTTATGGGATGTAGCGCATTGGTTTCATCTATGAAAATGAATGCATCGTATCTTTCTGGGAGGATAGAGGGAACATAATTTCCAAATTTTTCGTGTTCGGGATTGTAAACCACGCCAATTGCACGATGGTCTATTGGTGAAAAGAGACATTTTTCTTCTTTCACTTTATTCATCAGTAATAATCTGTTTTGGCCGTTATTCGCTTTATGAAAGGCATGTTCCCAGCTTCCGTGAATAGCTTCTGGAACTTTTATTTTTCGCATTGAATCGCCCCATTCTCGTCCGGCTACCACACTTCCTTGGTATGATCCAAATCCAACTGCAATAACGCCATCGGCTGCATATTGTTCTCTTAATAATTGTCCTACATTAACCATTCCCTCAGCAGCCATATCGGTAGCTCGTGCGTCACCAATGTGCGTGTTGTGTTCCCAAACTATAATTTTTGAATCTTTTCCGTGAAATTTCATTAAACGATCTATCGTAGAAACCATATGTTCGTCACGAATATTCCAAGAAGTCGATCCTCTTTTGATCATTGCTCTATAATATTTTTCCGCATTTCGGGCTACGTAAGCATTTTGTTCTGTACTTAAAACATTTTCTGCATCATGGTTGTAATTAGGAATGTTTTTGACAATTTCTTTCAACATGTTCAGGACTTCTTTTTCACATAATTCCGGCACAAAAGATGCTGCTTTAGCATAGGATTGTCCTTCGTCTTTTCCAAAAGGTTCAAAGCATTCCATTGCTTTTTTTGCGACAGCTAATGCTTCGGGATCGTTTTTCTCTAAATACTGTAGTATAGATTGCATAGATTCTCTGAAACTGTAAACATCTAAACCATAAAACCCAATTCTTTTGTCGGCGGTTGTTCTTTCGTTATAGTCCTTCAACCAATTTATAAATGCTGCAACTTCCCAATTTGCCCACATCCAAGTCGGCCATCTTTTAAATTCATTCATGACGCTTAGGATGTCTTTTCCAGAGTCTAAATATCCTTTGGCATACCGATTTAATCGATAACAGTCTGGCCAATCACCTTCAACACCTATAAAAGAAAATCCTTTTTCCTGAATAAGTCGTTTTGTGATTTTTGCTCTCCAAGTATAATATTCGTGCGTGCCATGTGAAGCTTCGCCTAAAAGAACATACTTTGACTCACCAATATAATTGATTAAGGGATCTAAATCTTCAGCGTTTTCCAAAGGGGTTGAAGTTCTACTCAATAAACCTACTATTTCACTAAAATCCATTTTCTTTTTAGAGTTTTTGATAGTTTCCATTACATTTTAATTTATAGATTGAAAATTAAAATTCTATTTACGAAATAGCTTGATAAGGAGCATTAGTAGGGTTTTTAATAATATAAAGTTAATTTATATTATTGATAATGAGTAGGTTAATATATTAAAATTTTGTCAAATTAATTCCTCTTTATATTTATTATGAATTTTAAATAACTAAAGAAGCGCTTCCGATTTTATTTTAATAAAATGAGACAAATAGGAAAAATAGTGTAGCAATAAATCTTAAAAACAGCTGATACATTTTGCTTATGAAAAAATACATCGTTTTCGTTAATAACATTCATAATTTTCATTATCTCATTACAAAAGATAGAATATATTTGTATTATAAAATTTAAATTAGAAATTATGAGTATAATTATCAAAATTCACGCAAGACAAATTTTTGATTCAAGAGGAAATCCTACAATTGAAGTAGATGTAATTACAGACAATGGAGTTTTAGGAAGAGCGGCAGTACCCTCTGGTGCGTCAACCGGTGAGCATGAGGCAGTAGAATTACGTGATGGTGGAAAAGCATTTCTTGGAAAAGGAGTTTTGAATGCAGTGAAAAATGTGAATACCATTATTTCTGAAGAACTTGTAGGAGTTTCTGTTTTCGAACAAAATCTTATTGACCAAACGATGATCGATTTAGATGGTACCCCAAATAAATCAAACTTAGGAGCAAATGCAATTTTAGGAGTTTCATTGGCTGTAGCCAAAGCGGCTGCAAACGAATTAGGATTGCCTTTATACAGATACGTAGGTGGTGTTTCGGCAAATACATTGCCGGTACCAATGATGAATATTATTAACGGAGGTTCTCATTCTGATGCGCCTATTGCATTTCAAGAATTCATGATTTTCCCGGTGAAAGCAACTTCGTTTTCACATGCAATGCAAATGGGAACTGAAATTTTTCACAGCTTGAAAAAAGTGTTACATGACAGAGGACTTTCTACTGCTGTAGGTGACGAAGGAGGTTTTGCACCAAATCTCGCCGGAGGAACTGAAGATGCTTTGGATACAATCAAAAAAGCTGTTGAAAATGCAGGATATACTTTTGGAGACGAAATCATGATTGCTTTAGATTGCGCTGCTGCAGAATTTTATGTAAACGGAAAATACGATTATACTAAATTTGAAGGAGAAACAGGTAAAATTAGATCTTCTGAAGAGCAAGTAGAATATTTAGCAGAATTAGCAGCTAAATATCCTATTATTTCTATTGAAGATGGAATGGATGAAAATGACTGGGACGGATGGAAATTGCTTACAGAAAGAATTGGGGATAAAGTTCAATTAGTTGGCGATGATTTATTCGTGACTAATGTAGAACGTTTGTCTACTGGTATCGAAAAAGGTATCGCTAATTCAATTCTTATTAAAGTGAACCAAATTGGAACTTTGACTGAAACGATTGCAGCTGTTAATATGGCTAAAAACGCAGGTTATACTTCAGTAATGTCACACCGTTCAGGAGAAACAGAAGATAACACGATTGCTGATTTAGCAGTAGCGTTAAACTGTGGTCAAATTAAAACTGGTTCCGCTTCTCGTTCTGATCGTATGGCTAAATACAATCAATTATTGAGAATTGAAGAGGAATTAGGGAATTCAGCGTATTTCCCTGGTAAGGCTGCTTTTAAAATAAAATAAATTCTTACGATATTTTTATCTAAAGCCATTAACCTTGTGTGAGTGGCTTTTTTGTATAATATTTAACAATTTCATTGTATTATTCTCTTTTTAATTAGTGTTTAATTCCTTAGATTTGAGAAATTATTATTTTAAAAGTTTATTTTCAAATATATTATGTCAAAAACAGCAACATTAGAAATTGATGGGATGAAAATTGAACTGCCTATAATTGTAGGAAGTGAAAATGAAGTTGCCATCGATATTAACAAATTACGTGATTTATCCGGTATAATAACATTGGATCCTGGTTATAAAAATTCAGGTTCTTGTAAGAGTGACATCACTTTTTTAGATGGAGAATTAGGAATTCTTCGTTACAGAGGATATTCGATTGAAGATTTAGCGGACAAAGCAGATTTTCTGGAAGTATCTTACCTTTTAATTTTTGGAGAATTGCCAACTGTTAATCAGTTAGCGCAATTTGAAACGGATATTAGAAAATACACTTTGGTCAATGAAGAAATGAAAAACATCATTGATGGTTTTCCTAAAACAGCGCATCCAATGGGCGTTTTAGCAGCTTTGACAAGTGCATTAACAGCATTTAACCCTAAATCAGTGAATGTTGACAATGAGAAAGAAATGTACGAGGCGGTGTGTAAAACTATGGGTAAATTCATGGTTATTGCAACTTGGACGTATAGAAAAAGCATGGGTTATCCTTTGAATTACTACGATAATACAAAAGGATATGTAGAAAACTTCATGCGTTTGATGTTTGAATTACCTACAGAACCTTACACGGCAAACCCTGTAGTTATAGATGCATTAGATAAATTGTTTATTCTTCACGGAGATCACGAGCAAAACTGTTCAACTTCTACTGTGAGAATGGTGGGTTCTTCTCACGCAGGATTGTTTGCTTCAATATCTGCTGGAGTTTCTGCACTCTGGGGACCATTACACGGAGGAGCAAATCAAGCCGTTCTTGAAATGTTAGAAGAAATCCACAGAAATGGTGGAGATGCTGATAAATATATGGCTAAAGCCAAAGATAAAAATGATCCTTTCCGATTAATGGGATTTGGTCATAGAGTGTACAAAAATTTTGATCCAAGAGCAAAAATCATCAAAAAAGCAGCTAATGAAGTTTTAGCAACTTTAGGAGTTGAAGATCCAATTCTTGCCATTGCGAAAAAACTGGAGGAAGCAGCCTTGGAAGATGAATATTTCAAATCAAGAAACTTATATCCTAACGTAGATTTCTATTCTGGAATTATTTACAGAGCTTTAGGAATCCCTACCGACATGTTTACAGTAATGTTCGCCATAGGACGTTTGCCGGGTTGGATCGCACAATGGAAAGAAATGCGCGAAAACAAGGAGCCTATCGGAAGGCCAAGACAAGTCTATACTGGTCATCCTTTGAGGGATTTTGTGCCAACAGATAAAAGATAAAATCAGTTTAAAAAGCTTCACAAATTAGTGAAGCTTTTTTTATATTTGTCAAAAGCTAAAAATACATGTTAGAGTTAAATATAAAGAATGAAACTTCCAGACTCCGAGCTGTAGTTTTGGGTTCAGCATTTAAAAATGGACCCACACCGAAGGTTGAAGAAGCGTATGATCCTAAATCATTAGAACATATTTTGGCAGGAACTTATCCTCTGGAGCATGATATGGTTAATGAAATGGAAGCATTTAATATCGTACTAAAAAAATATAATGTGACCGTTTATCGTCCCGAAATGATTGAAAATTACAATCAGATATTTACAAGAGATATTGGTTTTGTAATTGATGACACTTTTGTGAAATCGAATATTTTGCCGGATAGAGAACGAGAATTAGATGCTATCCAATATATAATCGACCAAATTAATCCTAAAAAAGTAGTGCGACCACCAGAGGAAGTTCACATAGAAGGTGGTGATGTAATGCTGTGGAACGATTATATTTTCATTGGAACCTATAAAGGAAGTGACTACAAAGACTATATTACGGCTCGAACAAACATGTTAGGTGTTAAATATATTAAAGATTTATTTCCAAATAAAATAGTCAAAGAATTTGATTTGGTAAAATCTAAAATTGAAGCCCGTGACAATGCTTTGCATCTGGATTGTTGTTTTCAGCCGGTGGGAAATGACAAAGGTATTATCTACAAAAACGGATTCCGTGAGGAAGCAGATTATTTGTTTTTGGTAAATCTTTTTGGAAAAGAAAACTTATTCCATATTACCAGAGACGAAATGTACAATATGAATTCTAATGTTTTTTCTATTGATACAAATGTTGTCGTTTCAGAAAGAAATTTCACCCGACTTAACAATTGGTTGCGTGTAAACGGCTTTGTGGTCGAAGAAATTCCATATTCAGAAATTGCAAAACAAGAAGGATTATTACGATGTTCTACCTTGCCTTTAATTAGAGATTAAATTGGTAGAGACGCACTGCAGTGCGTCTCTACGGTGCGTCTCTACAAAAAAATATTTAAAAAAACAAAATCATGAAACAAACAACAAATTCTATATTGATGATTCGCCCGGTTGCGTTTAGAATGAACGAACAAACGGCAGTAAATAATTATTACCAAAAAGTTTTAGACGGACTTTTGCCGGCAACGGTAAATGCTAAAGCGCAACAAGAATTTGATGCTTTTGTCGAAAAATTGACAGCAGTTGGTGTTGATGTTACAGTAGTCGATGACACATTAAATCCAGACACTCCAGATAGTGTTTTTCCAAACAACTGGATTTCTTTTCACGAGAATGGTGACGTAGCTTTATATCCAATGTTTGCTGAAAATCGTCGACACGAACGCCGCGAAGAGATTTTAGATTTATTGGAAGAAAAAGGTTTTGTGATTCATAATATTATAGATTACACTTCCGCTGAAGAAGATGGATTTTTCCTAGAAGGAACGGGAAGTTTACTTTTGGACAGAGCAAATGCTAAAGCATATTGCGCATTATCACCCAGAGCGGATGAAGAATTATTCATCGAATTCTGTGAGGATTTTGATTATGCACCAATAATTTTTGAAGCCTTTCAAACAGTTGGTTCAGAGCGAAAACTGATTTATCATACCAATGTGATGATGTGTTTGGGAGAAACTTTTGCAGTAATTTGTTCGGATTGTATTGATGATAAAAAAGAACGCAAAATGGTTTTGGACAATCTTAAAGAAAACGGAAAAGAAATCATTTTGATTACCGAAGCTCAAATGAATAATTTTGCGGGAAATATGCTTGAAATTCGCGGGGCAAATGACAAACGATATTTGGTTATGAGTGCTGCAGCTCATCAAAGTCTGACTCCAAAACAAATAGAGCAATTGGAAAAACATGCTGAAATTTTGAGTTCAAGTCTGGACACGATTGAAGCTTGTGGCGGAGGAAGTGCCAGATGTATGATGGCTGAAATTTTCTTGCCAAGAAATTAAAAAAAGAAAACCGGATACGATTCTAAATCATATCCGGTTTTTTTGTGGTTATAATTTAAGTTTAGGAAAGATTCCCTTTTATAATATTGATAATGGCGCTTACGATATATTGAATTCCAATCGCAATTACAATGAAACCTACAATTCTGGAAATCGCTACAATTCCTGAAGCTCCAAGTATTTTGGCTAAATAATGAGCACTCTTTAAAATAAGAAAAATGGTTACTGCAATGGCAAGAATAGCAATGGAAGAAATTATTATCTCCATAGTCGTATTATGTTCCTGATAAAAAGCAATAAGTAGAGAAATAGAACCAGGTCCGGCAAGCATTGGGATTGCAAGCGGTGTCAAAGCAATGTCATTCCTTTGTTGTGCGTCAGTTTCTGCTTTTTTGTTAATACCTCGTTTCTTAGTGAATTTACCAGAAAGTAATGAAAAACCAGAACTCACAATAATAATTCCACCCGCTATTCGCAGCGCATCAATACTGATTCCGAAAAAAAGCAATACATATTGCCCGATAAAAAATGAGACAATTAGAATGATAAATACATTTATGGCTGTCCACAAAGAAATTCTGGAACGCTCTTTTTTAGTATCATGTTGAGTAAGTCCTACAAAAATAGGAACGGTACCAATAGGATTCAGAACGGAAAAAAGGGCAACAAACAAGTAAATAAACAGATCCATATTTTATTTTTAATGGTACAAAAATACCATTTATTTGTTTTTTAATGTTAGGGGAATGTTTTTTATTACTGCTTAAGTAAATCTTAAAATTATTAAACAGGTAAACCTTTTTGATTACTTTTGCCAAATACAATTAAAGAAAATGATAAAGAATAAAAAAACATTGGTTCTGGGAGCAACAACTAAACCAGAGCGCTACGCCTTCAAAGCTGTAAATATGTTAGTAGATAAAGGACATTCCGTTCTTGCATTAGGCCAAAATGCTGGCGAAGTTGCCGGTGTAAAAATCCAGACTAAAGCCATTCCATTAAAAAATATCGATACTGTTACCTTATATTTAAACCCAACACGTCAACGCGATTATTACAATTATATCGTCGAAGCAAAACCTAAGCGTGTTATTTTCAACCCGGGAACTGAGAATCCGGAATTCTATCAGTTGTTGAAATTGAATGATATTAAAGTAGAAGTAGCTTGTACGTTAGTTTTATTAGCTACCAATCAGTATTAAATTTTTTTGAAGCTATTCCTGCTATCCATTTCAATCTTTTGAACAAAACAGTATTTTTCTAAATAAAACAAGAGCTTCCGTTGGTCGCTCTTTTTTTATAAGAAAAAATGACCGTTTTTTATCAAAAGGATTTCCATTGCTATCAGGGCTAGGGCCCAAGAACTTTGAGATTTAAAAAGAAAGCTGCTAAAATATTTTAAAATCTCGTTTCCTTAATTGCGGGTTTGCTAATCAACAACAACCCTAGAAAAGTGATTAGCCCGTTTACGATAATCAATTCGTTGTCGAAAACGTATCCAAAAAATAAAGTCTTCGAATTTTCGCTGATAAAGTACGTTACAGCTGGAGATAGTAAACAAATGATTGGAACAAATTTGTCTTTGACTGTTTTTGATTTTACAAATAATCCAAAACAATACAGTCCTAAAAGCGGGCCATACGTGTAGGAAGCAACCCTAAAAATCATACCCACTACAGAGCTGTCATTAATAGCATTAAAGAAAATAATCACCAGAAACATTAAAAACGAAAAGACAATATGCACAAGATGCCTGTTTCGGACTACGTTTGGCTTGTTTAGATTTTCTGTTTTATCCATTCCTAAAAAATCTACACAAAACGAAGTTGTTAACGCTGTTAAAGCGGAATCCGTGGTTGCAAATGTGGCCGCTGTTAATCCCAACAGGAAAATTACGGATGGAATCAGTGTTAAATGGTTAAACGCAATTTCGGGAAACAGTAAATCGGTTCTGGGTTTTCCTGTAACTAAATCAGTAGGAACTTCAATTCCGTTTTTAGTCGCATAGATGTACAGTAAAGCGCCCACGCTTAGGAAAAAGATATTGATACCTACAAATATTGCAGTGAACGTAAACATATTTTTCTGGGCTTCGCCAATGTTTTTGCAACTCAGATTTTTCTGCATTAAATCCTGATCCAAACCTACCATGGCGATAGTTACAAAGACTCCTCCCAGAATTTGTTTTACAAAATGGAACTTACTCGACACAAAATCCTCAAAGAAAAATACTTTAGAATAATTACTGTTTTTAACTGTTTCAAAAGCTTCGAAAGCATTTAAATTTAAACTTCTGCAAATAAAGAAAATCGTTAAAAATACCGAGGACACTAGGAAAAAGGTTTGTAAAGTGTCTGTTATTATAATGGTTTTCAATCCGCCTCGATACGTGTAAGCAAATATCAAAGCCAGTGAAATTAAAACCGTAACCGCAAATGGGATTCCGTAAAAGTCAAAAACAAAACGTTGCAAAACAATCACAACAAGATACAGTCGGAATGCCGATCCAATAGTTCTGCTAATCAGGAAAATAGATGCGGCAGTTTTATAGGAGTAAATCCCTAATCGGTGCTCGATGTAACCGTAAATAGAAGTTAAATTCATTCGATAATACAGCGGAAGCAAAACTTTTGCGATAATGATAAAACCAATCGCATTACCCAGAACAAATTGGAAATATTTGAATTGCTCCCCATTAGGAGAACCAACTTCTCCAGGAACTGAAATAAAAGTTACTCCAGAAAGTGCTGTTCCAATCATTCCAAAAGCGACTAAATACCATTTGGAATTTTTATTGGCTTTAAAAAAAGCATCATTGCCACTGTCTTTCCTGCTTACAAAATGTGAAATCAAAAAAAGAATTCCAAAGTAAATTACAATCAGTGATAGAATGGCGAATGGAGTCATTTTGTGTAAATATTGTTGGGGCCAAATTACATAAATAATCTTCAAATTTTCAAAATATCTATCCCGAACATTCGGGACAAATTAACTACTTTTGCAGGTATGGAATTTTCTTCGAAATTAATAGAAAAAGCAGTTAACGAAATGTCTCAGTTGCCAGGAATTGGCAAACGAACTGCACTGCGATTGGTGCTTCATTTATTAAAACAGCCCAAAGAACAAACTGGTTTTTTGTCACAAGCCTTAGTTGCTATGCGCGAGGACATTAAATATTGCGATAGCTGTCACAATATTTCGGACAGTATTATGTGTGAAATTTGCGCCAATAAAAGCAGGAATCACCAAATCATTTGTATCGTCGAGGATATTCGCGATGTTATGGCAATTGAAAACACAGGTCAATTCAGAGGGATTTACCATGTTCTTGGAGGTAAAATTTCGCCTATTGACGGCGTTGGTCCCAGTCAGTTAAACATAATGACTTTAGTCGAAAAGGTAAAATCAGGTAGTGTAAACGAAATTATTTTTGCGTTAAGCTCAACGATGGAAGGGGATACGACTAATTTTTATATCTATAAGCAGATAGCGGAGTGTGAAATAATTATGTCAACAATTGCAAGGGGAATTTCAGTGGGAGACGAGTTGGAATATGCAGATGAAGTTACATTGGGAAGAAGTATATTGCAAAGAGTCCCTTTTGAAAAGTCTTTTAAAAATAATTAAAACATTTTATGAATAGCGATGCTTTTTAAATCGTAAATGAAAAGCTATATTTGTCGATAAAAATATTGAAAATGAGCAAATCCTTACTCTGTTTGGTGTTAATTATTAGTGTGTTATTCTGTTCTTGTATACCAACCAAAGATTTAATTTATCTTCAGAAAAAAGACAATTCACAAACGGAAGCTACAATTTCGGCAGTGGAATCAAAACCTTACAGACTTCAAACAAATGATGTTTTGAGCATCACCATAAAAGCGATAGATCCAAAACTAGTCGCTATTTTCAGCACGACAAATCAAGGTGAAGCAGGAAAGTCAGAGTCGGCACTTTATTTTGATGGTTTTACAGTAGATGATCATGGGAATATACGAGTTCCGGTATTGGGAGAAATTAATGTCATTGGTTATACACTCGATGAAATCAGACTACGAATCGAAAAGCAATTATTAGCGGAGTATTTTAATAAGGAAGCTAACATATTTGTAACTGTTAAATTGGCGGGTTTCCGCTATACAATCAATGGAGAAATAGGAAGTACAGGAACTAAAACGTTGTTTCAGGAACATGTAACTATTATGGAAGCCATCGCGAATTCTGGAGATATTACGATCACCGGAGATAGAAAAGCGGTTACAATTATGAGAAAGACACCTACAGGTGTACAAATGCACGATTTAGATTTGACTAATGTAAATACGATGAAATCGCCATACTTTTATTTGCAACCCAATGATTATATTTTGGTTAAGCCACTCAAGCAAAAAACCTGGGGAACCGGAAAAACAGGAATTGAGTCCTTCGGAACTATTACTACATTGTTTTCAGTGGCAACTACAATCTTCTTTTTACTATTTAAAAATTAAAATAAATTTCAAAAATGTTAGATATAAAAGATTTTTCGATTTTTGAAAACCAAGTCAGTTTTGACTTTAAGGGATTCTTAATAAAAATCGGAAGTTATTGGAAATGGTTTTTGATAAGTTTATTAATCACTTTTTTCATTGCCTATCAAGTAAATATTCGCAAAGCGAAAATTTATGGAATGGAAACCGTTATTTCCATTAAGGAGGAAACGAATCCTCTTTTTACTTCTAATACCAGTTTGGTGTTTAATTGGGGCGGAACCTCGGATCAGGTTTCAACGATTTCAACAACCCTGCAATCTCGCTCGCACAATGAGTTGGTGGTGGACAAACTGCAATATTACATTAATTATTTAGTTCAGGGAAAATACGAACTTGAAGATGCTTATGGCGCAGTTCCTTTCTATGTAAGTATCGATAAATCAAAAGGACAGCTGGCAGGGAATTTAATTGGTATTAAATTCTTGAGCGAGAACGAATATGAATTAAGAATTCCATTTGAAAACCAAAACGTTTCACTGATAACGTATTCTGATAATTCATACAGCAACACGGCTGTTGAAACAGGAGATTTTGTGAAGAAATATAAAGTAGGGGAACAAGTATCACTGCCATTCTTAAACTGGAAATTGCAAATAAAAGACAATCCCGGTTTGTATAAGGGAAATGAATATTTTGTACAGTTTAATGATTTTAACGGAACGGTGTCCGGATATAAAGGGATAAATGTTAGATCAGATGATAAAGGCAGCTCGATACTGACGTTGGGAATGCAAGGCGCAAATAAAGCGAGAATGGTTGAGTATTTAAACGCAACTGTAAAAATGCTAATAAAAAGGCAGTTAGACAGTAAGAATCAGTTCGCAACTAACACTATTGCGTTTATCGACAGTACATTAGTGACCATGGAATCGCAGTTAAAGGAAACAGGAAATGAGCTGAAAACTTTTAGGAAAGGCAAAAATATTTACGATATAGAAGAGGGCGGCGCAAAATTTTCGGATAAGATTTTGGAGTTTGATGTCAAGAAAGATGAAGTCACCCGTAAAATGGCCTATTATAATTCTTTAAAATCCTACTTGAGAAATAGTGTGGATTATTCTAAACTTCCCGCACCATCAGTAGCGGGAATTGAAGATCCAAATATTGTCGTGAATGTCTCAAAATTGATTGCACTGTCGACCCAGCGGTCAGAGATGGCGTATGCCGTTAAAAGTGACAAAATATTCAAGGATTTTGACAATCAAATGGAGGCAGTCAAAAATGTACTGTTAGAAAACATCGCCACAGCCAAATCTTCTTTACAGTATGATTTAGCAATTGTCAGCAGTAAAATTAATGAAACGGAAAGTACCATAAAACAACTGCCGGAAGACCAGCAGGAGCTCATCAAGATTAAGAGAAAATATGATTTAAGCGACAATATTTACAATACATTTCTTCAAAAAAGAAGTGAAGCGGATATTGTTAAGGCGGCTAATTTATCAGATGTTCATTTTATCGATCCGGCAAAGGATGTGGGAGGAGGGCTGATTGGTCCTAAAACCTCGGTGAATTATGTATTGGCCTTGTTTCTGGGAATACTGATTCCGCTAATTTTTGTATTTGCAGTTTTCTTTATTAATAATGCGATTCAAAATACGGAGGATATAAGCAAATTGACAAAAATTCCTATAATAGGTGTTATTGGGGTCAATAAAGAGGCTACCAATTTAGCTGTTTATGAAAAACCTAAGTCGGCTTTATCTGAATCCTTCCGGGCCATTCGCTCGTCATTGCAGTTTTTATACAAACAGCAAAATGTAGATGGTGCCAAAACACTTATGATTACCTCATCAGTGAGTGGCGAGGGTAAGACATTTACTTCTATAAATATTGCTACAGTATTTGCACTCAGTGAGAAAAAAACAGTAATTATTGGTTTCGATTTAAGAAAACCTAAACTGGCAACAGAATTTGGTTTAACCAAAGACGCGGGACTAGTAAATTATCTGATAAGTCAAAAAACCATTGATGAAATCGTCAATAAAACTCATATTCCTTTCTTGGATGTTATACTCTCTGGACCCGTTCCACCAAATCCGGCCGAGTTGATGATAAGTGAAAGAATGAAAGATTTGTTTGATGAATTAAAGCAAAAATATGATTACATTATATTGGATACACCGCCTGTAGGTTTAGTTTCTGATGCGCTCGAACTAGCACAATTTTCTGATGTCACACTATATATAGTGAGACAGAATTTTACTAAAAAAGAAATGATAACCTTACTTAATAATAGAGTGAAGCGTGGAGAATTGCACAACACCAGCATTATTCTGAACGGATTACAGAATAAAGCGAAGTACGGTACTAACTATGGTTACGGATATGGCTACGGATATGGTTATGGAGCGTATTCAAATGGGTATCATGAGGAGGAAAAGAAAAAGAGTGTTTTTCAGAAAATAGCACAGAAAATACTTAAGAAAAAATAAACTAAGTAATTGATTACTGAAACGATAATATTTTGATAGAAGAAACAAAAAGTGTGGTGTTAATCACTGGTGGTGCCGGATTTATAGGCTCAAATCTTTGTGAATATTTTTTGGGTAAAGGTTATAAGGTTGTGTGTCTGGATAATTTCGCTACCGGACACAGACATAATTTAAAAGACTTTTTAAACCACCCGGAATTTACTTTGATAGAAGGAGATATCCGTAATGCAGCAGTTTGCGCAACTTCGGTGAAGGGAGTCGATTATGTGCTGCATCAGGCCGCTTTAGGTTCTGTACCGCGTTCTATCAAGGACCCTGTTACAACGAACGAAGTTAATGTTTCCGGTTTTTTGAATATGCTGACAGCGGCAAAAGAAGAGAAAGTGAAGCGATTTATATATGCGGCAAGCTCATCCACTTATGGAGATTCTGAAGCTTTGCCAAAGGTGGAAGAAGTGATTGGAAAACCACTCTCGCCCTATGCAATAACAAAGTATGTTAACGAATTATATGCTGAAATTTTCAGTAGAACCTACGGGATAGAAACTATCGGGTTGCGATATTTCAATGTTTTCGGTCCAAAGCAAGATCCAAATGGAGCTTATGCGGCTGTCATTCCCAAATTTGTGATGCAGTTGATGCAGCTAGAAAGTCCAAAAATAAACGGTGACGGAAATTATTCACGTGATTTTACGTACATCGAAAATGTGATTCAAATGAATGAGTTGGCCATGCTGACAAAAGATCCGGAGGCCATAAATACAGTTTACAATGTCGCTTTTGGAGATAGAAATACGTTGAATGATTTAGTAGGCTATTTGAAACAATTTTTAGCCGAATATGATCAAAGAATTGCTGCTGTTGAAGTAGAGTATGGTCCCAATAGAGCAGGAGATATCCCACATTCATTGGCAAGTATAGATAAAGCCAAAACTTTGCTGGGTTACGATCCAAAATATTCGATGCAGGAAGGATTAAAAGCAGCGATTAATTGGTATTGGAATACTCTTAAATAAAAAGAATTCGCTTTATAGAGTAGCGAACATAAAATATATTTACAAATTGAAATTTATAGAATGAAAATCACAAAAATTTGTTGCATCGGCGCAGGATATGTTGGAGGACCAACAATGGCAGTTATTGCTCAAAAGTGTCCACAAATACAGGTTACAGTAGTCGACTTAAATGAAGAAAGAATTGCAGCTTGGAATGATGAAAATATAGATAATATTCCGATTTATGAACCTGGACTGGACAAAATAGTTGTCGAGGCCAGAGGCAGAAATCTTTTTTTCTCCACTGATGTCGATAAAGCCATAGATGAAGCGCAGATCATTTTTATATCAGTTAATACGCCTACCAAAACCTATGGTAAAGGAAAGGGAATGGCAGCTGATTTAAAATACATTGAGTTGTGTGCCAGACAAATAGCGAGAGTGGCAAAAGACAATAAAATTGTAGTAGAAAAATCAACATTGCCTGTACGAACAGCGGAGGCTATAAAAAGCATTTTAGACAATACCGGTAATGGTGTTCAGTTTCAAATCCTTTCAAATCCAGAGTTTTTAGCAGAAGGTACTGCAGTGCAGGATTTATTGAATCCTGACAGAATATTGATAGGAGGAGATTCTTCGAATGAAGGACAGGCCGCTATTCAGGCACTTGTAGAAGTGTATGCAAATTGGGTCTCTAAAGATAAAATATTAACCACTAACGTTTGGTCCTCTGAGCTTTCAAAGCTGACGGCTAACGCTTTTCTGGCACAGCGAATTTCTTCCATAAATGCGTTGTCCGAGCTATGCGAAAAAACTGGTGCGGATGTAAACGAAGTGGCAAAAGCAATTGGAATGGATAGCAGGATAGGGCCGAAATTCCTTAAAGCCTCCGTTGGATTTGGTGGTTCCTGTTTTCAAAAAGACATACTGAATCTGGTTTACATTGCCAAATCGTATGGATTGCATCAGGTGGCCGATTATTGGGAACAGGTAATCATAATGAATGACCATCAAAAAAGGCGCTTTTCCAGTAATATTGTGCAAACGCTTTACAACACAGTTTCCGATAAAAAGATTACATTCTTAGGCTGGGCTTTTAAAAAAGACACTAATGATACCAGAGAGTCCGCGGCAATATATGTTGCCGATGATTTAATAAATGAGCATGCAAAAATTGCGGTATATGATCCTAAAGTTTCCAAGAAAAAAATCATGGCCGATTTGAATTATTTAGAAACCAGGACTCCTGAAATGAATACTGCCAGCGTTGTGTCATTTGACAATCCTTATGAAGCCTGTCAAAATGCACATGCCATCGCGGTGCTGACGGAATGGGATGAATTTGCAGACTATGACTGGCAAAAAATTTATGATTCGATGCAAAAACCTGCTTTTATTTTCGATGGCAGAAACCTTCTTAACGGATCGGAATTGAAGGCGATTGGATTTGTTTATCAGGCCATCGGTTCATAATTACTATTTACAAAGTTAAAAAACGAAAAGAGTCCAAAAGAAACGCTTCAAACCTTAGGTCAGTTGCAGTAGTTTATTTGGAATATTGATCTGAAAACTAATTTATTGCAATAAAATTACAAGATGAATTGGTATGTAGTATATACAAAGCCCAAATGGGAAAAAAAAGTTGCAGCACAATTGCAAAACAACGGGATTGAATGTTATTGTCCTGTGGTAGTGCAGCTGCGGCAATGGTCCGATCGAAAGAAAAAAGTAGAGGTGCCTCTATTTAATTCCTATGTTTTTGTTCGGTTAGCGGAAAATGACAGAAATGCTGTTTTTGATAATGTCGGCGTTGTTCGGTATTTGTTTTGGTTAGGTAAACCGGCTATTGTTCGCGATGACGAAATCAATATTATAAAAAAATGGCTCAATACTTCTGATAGTATTGATGTTGAGGTGGCATCCTATCACATAGGGGATTCTATAGCATTGGAATCGGGACCCTTTTCCACGCAAAAAGCCACAATCAAGGAAATTACCAATACCCATTTTGTATTGGTTTTAGAATCTTTGGGATGTGTTTTGAAAATGAAAATAAAGTGACATTCGTTTTTTGTCTGCGAAACTAAAGTTGTGTTGCTGGTATTTCAAATAATTATGTCTGTTTTGTATTAACTGAGTTGTTATTGCCTAAAAACCAAGTGCTTTGACTATTTAAAACTACTGCTAAAGTGCATTTTTTAAAAGAGAGCGGCGAAAAAGTATTAATAATCGCGTGGTATTAAGTACTGATTTTCAATTATTTATATTTTTACATATTAATAACAGCAATTTTTTAACATTCAATTGTTAAGAAGGAATCTGTTTACTTGCCTATTGTCACTATATTTGCAGGCTTAAATTAAGCTGATTTCGCCTCATTTTTTGTGAGTTTGAAACGCGAAGCGGTAGTTTGAAATCAACAATAATTAGTTAAATATAGATTGTTAGAATTTTTATCTAAATGAGTTCCATTAAAAAAATAGCAGTGATTGGTTTGGGTTATGTGGGTTTACCATTGGCCAGATTATTTGCAACAAAACATCCTGTTGTCGGCTTTGACATCAACCATTCCCGAGTTGCCTCTTTGCAATCAGGTACTGATACCACGTTTGAAGTTGAGGATGATGCTTTGCGAAAAGTGTTGTTAGACCAACCCGGTGATGCAATTGGTTTGTATTGCACGACGGATTTAGCGGCAATAGTCGATTGCACTTATTACATCGTAACCGTCCCCACTCCAGTTGATAAAAATAATCGTCCGGATTTAAAACCTTTATATAAATCCAGTGAATCGGTAGGGAAGGTTTTGAAAAAAGGAGATATCGTTATTTACGAGTCTACGGTTTATCCTGGCGCAACAGAAGAAGAATGTGTCCCGGTTTTAGAGAAAGTTTCCGGATTGCAATATAATATAGATTTTTTTGTCGGGTATTCGCCGGAGCGAATTAATCCTGGGGATAAAGATCACACTGTAGAAAAAATTTTAAAAATTACTTCGGGTTCCACACCAGAAATTGGCTATGAAGTTAATGCTTTATATAAATCTGTGATTACTGCAGGCACCCATCTGGCACCGAACATCAAAGTAGCTGAAGCGGCGAAAGTTATTGAAAATTCCCAACGGGATATCAATATTGCCTTTGTCAACGAATTGGCGAAAATTTTTAATTTAATGAATATAGATACCCATGCCGTTTTAGAGGCTGCGGGCACAAAATGGAATTTTCTTCCTTTTAAACCGGGCTTAGTTGGTGGACATTGTATAGGTGTTGATCCGTACTATTTGGCTCAGCGCGCGCAAGAATTTGGTTATCATCCAGAGATTATCTTGGCAGGGCGTCGTTTGAATGACAGTATGGGCGATTATGTGGCTTCGCAAATCGTAAAACTGCTGATAAAGAAAGGGATATCTGTTAACGGAGCTACCTTATTAATGCTTGGTATAACTTTTAAAGAAAACTGTCCCGATGTTCGAAATACAAAAATTGTTGATGTCATAGCAGCTTTAACTGATTATGGAATTTCAGTGTCTATTTATGATCCACTGGCCAATCCATCAGAAGTATTGCATGAATATGGTTTATCCACCAGTACCACATTACCGGATCAACGATTTGACGCAGTCGTTTTGGGTGTTGCTCATCATCAATTCATGACTGTCGATTTCTCGAAATTACAAAATAAAACCAGTTTATTGTATGATGTAAAAGGGGTTTTAGGAGATGTTGCTGATGGAAGATTGTAACGTGCGCAATTAAAAAAATATGAGAAAGCAAGAATATAAAACTCAGTATGAAAAATAGACATTCAATTACCCATGTCATTCTCACCGGTGGAGTGGGGAGCCGTTTGTGGCCTCTTTCAAGAAAAAGTCAACCCAAACAATATTTAGATCTATTTGATGGGAAATCATTATTTGAGATGACGGTTGAGCGTAATCATACTTTAGTGGATCAGGTTATGGTTGTGGGAAATATTGACAATCATCATTTGAGCAGACAAGTATTGGAGAAATCTAATACTCAATATATTGACATTGTAGAATCTACACCAAGGAACACTGCAGCGGCTATAGCTTTTGCTGCTTTTGCATCCGATCCGGAGGCAATTTTGATCGTGACACCATCCGACCATATAATTGATGGTATGGAACTCTATGAAGAAGCGATAAAGGAAGCGATTGAAAAAGCATCAAAAGGCTACATCGTTACTTTCGGAATTGTACCTACAAAACCTGAAGTTGGATATGGATATATTGAACGCAAGGGCGACAATGTGATTTCTTTCCGAGAAAAGCCAAATCAAGACACAGCTAAGGGCTTTATAGCCCGAGGAAATTTTCTTTGGAACAGCGGAATGTTCTGCTTTAAAGCAGGAATATTTTTGGAAGAATTGAAGACATTCAATTTCGAGGTGTATGAAAAATCTAAAATGGCATGGGATGCTAGTATTAATGGGACTTTAGATTTGGAACTTTCACTGCTAATACCGTCAATCAGTATTGATTATGCTGTAATGGAGCGCAGCAAGAAAATAAAAGTAGTACCGTCAAAATTTATTTGGTCTGATTTAGGTTCTTTTGAGTCCGTGTATGATTATATGGTTTCCAAAGGTCATGCGGTCGATCAAAATGGCAATATGGTAATCGGCACGGATAATTACACCGCTTTTGTAGGACTTAAAAACACTATTTTTGTTCACACTCCTACGGCCAACTTAATTCTGCAAAAAGAATTTTCGCAAGATGTTAAACATGTGTACAACGAATTGGAAAAGGAAAATTCAAAGTTGCTAAATTAAAAGAAGGAATTATGACCCTAAAATTAAAATTGACGGGTGATTACACAAAGAATGATTTAGGATGGCGGCATCAGTAAAATCATCATAATTTAAAAAAAAAATCTCAATGGTGTTTATAAAATATTCCTAATATTAAAAGGGGAACCCTGTAGTTTTGAATCTGCACATTATCAAACATTTATATAAAGCTTAACATTAAATAAACATATTTTTTCTGAGGATTGCAAAAAAACGAGTATTTTTGTCGCCCTCTTGTAATATAGATAACTATACCGAAAAAACTAAAGCGATCACTCTGGAAGTTATTTTTACGAAGATAAAGAAAAACTAAATCTAATCCTTTAATTAAATTTTTACAAAAAAGGGCAATAATAAAAATCAAAAAGGGGTGATTCTCTAAATGGAAAAGAGAAACAAATAATAAAAAAGATAACATATAATAGATTACAATGATTAAAGAACAACAATGGACAGAAGAAATTAAATCGCAGGAACCACTCTTCTCTATTAATTTAAAAGAGGTTTGGCATTACCGCGATTTACTTATCATGCTTGTTAAAAAGGATTACGTTACATTTTATAAGCAAACTATTTTAGGTCCTATTTGGTTTTTTGTACAGCCCATTTTAACTACCTTAATGTATGTTGTACTGTTTGGGCAAATCGCTAAGTTATCGACTGACGGTACCCCTCAAATAGTATTTTATCTTTTGGGAATTACTATCTGGAATTACTTTTCAGAATCGTTGACTAAAACGGCAACAGTATTCAAAGATAATGCGGCAGTTATGGGAAAAGTGTATTTTCCCAGGCTTATTATGCCGCTTTCCATAATAGTATCAGGCTTGATGAAATTTGCCATACAATTTGGATTATTTATCGCCGCGGTGTTATATTATACTTTTGTAGAAGAGAGTATACATCCTAATATCTGGGTTTTGGCAGCACCTTTTTTACTATTATTAATGGCCGCTTTCTCCTTGGGTTTAGGTATGATTTTTTCGTCATTAACCACCAAGTATAAGGATTTGATTTTTTTGCTGACCTTTGGAATACAACTATTTATGTATGCGACGCCCGTTGTTTATTCTGTTTCATCCATACCAGAAAAATATCAATGGATTATAAATGCAAATCCATTAACGGGTATTTTTGAATGTTTTAGATATGGGTTTTTAGGTTCAGGAAATTTTGAACCTTCGAGTTTATTGTTTAGCACAGGGGTTACAGTAGTTATGTTAGTAGTGGGGGTTGTTATATTTAACAAAGTAGAAAAAAGTTTCATGGATACTGTTTAATCAGAATTCTACAACTATAAATTTAAGACGTAGAAATTTTAAGGTGGATTAAATTTCCATCACAAACACTATTAATTTTCAGAATACAGATATATGAATAAGTTAGCTATAAAAGCTGAAAACATCTCCAAGCAATATCGCTTGGGTGAAGTTGGAACTGGAACATTAAGCCATGATTTGAACAGATTTTGGCATAAAATACGAAGTAAGGAAGATCCCTATTTAAAAATCGGAGAAAGTAATGACCGTACCAGTAAAGGTGGCAGCGACTATGTTTGGTCCTTGCGGGATATTAATTTTCAAGTTGAACAAGGAGATGCGGTAGGAATTATAGGTCGTAATGGTGCAGGGAAAAGTACTTTGTTGAAATTACTGAGTAAAGTAACAAAACCCACCACCGGAAATTTCAAAATTAATGGAAGGATTGCTTCCCTTTTGGAAGTAGGTACCGGATTTAATCCAGAAATGACAGGCCGGGAAAATATTTATCTAAATGGTGCAATATTAGGAATGCGCCGTCAAGAAATTACCAGAAAGTTTGATGAAATTGTTGAATTTTCAGGAGTCGAGCGGTATATTGATACACCAGTAAAACGTTATTCCTCGGGTATGTATGTACGACTGGCTTTTGCAGTAGCTGCACACCTGGAAAGTGAAATTCTTATTGTAGATGAGGTGCTGGCGGTTGGTGATGCGGAATTTCAGAAAAAATGCCTCGGAAAAATGGGGGATGTGAGCAGAGGGGAAGGAAGAACTGTACTCTTTGTAAGTCACAATATGGGGGCAATTCAAAATCTATGTAATAAAGGGATTGTTTTAGCAAATGGTGAAATATCTCATATTGGTGATGTTGAAAGTTCAATTCATGATTATATTAAAAAGAATACCACAGCTGTAAATTTATTGGAGCTGAAAGAAAGAAAAGGATCTGGCGTTATCAAAATTGCGGAAATTAATGTTTTCGGGTCAACAAGAGAGACAAAACCTCAGACCGGACTGCCTTGCAATATTGAAGTTGTTATAGCAAATCTAGGTAATGTTAATTTTTCAGATGTTGAATTCGATGTCTGTGTGGATGACCAATTTGGTCAAAATATATTGTGGATGAGCAATACATTATTAGGAAATTCGGTGAATTTTGTTGGAAATGTATTGTTGTTTAAAATGGATCGATTACTATTAAATGATGGTATTTATTATATAACTATTTATACTACCGTTAAAAAAGATCTTGCGGATTGGGTTCAAAATGCCGTTTCGTTTGAGGTTATTGAGGGCGATTTTTATGGTTCTGGTAAAAAAGTACCGTCGTTACTTAGTAAAGTTGTTGTTGATTATAATGTGGAATATTCATAACGAAAGTACAATTGCAGGATAATACAATCAATACAATGAATTCCCAATTAATTTCAATAGTAATACCAGTCTACAATGTTGAAGAATTTTTTCATCAATGTGTGAACAGTATTATTAGTCAAAGCTATACGAATATTGAAATCATACTTGTAGATGATGGATCCACTGATACATCAGGCAAACTCTGTGATGAGTATTCTAAATTAGATTCCAGAATAAAAGTGATCCATCAAAAAAATGCCGGGTTGTCTGCAGCTAGAAATAAAGGTTTGGAACTTGTTACCGGGGATTATATATGGTTTGTGGACAGTGATGACTGGATAGCCGAAGATGCGCTTAAAATATTAAATTTTGAGTTGAAAAAATCTAAAGCTGAAATAGTGACCTTTTCAAATTTTCAATACATTGAGACATCAAAAACAACGAAAGATAATTTCATCAATAAAAAAAGTGAGTTAATAGATGGTAAAACGTTTATTACATCGGGATATAAATTAGAGATCGCTCCATGGATTTATGTCTATCAAAGAGACTTTTTAGTAAAAAACAATATTTCTTTTAGGGAAGACATCAAAATTCATGAGGATGAGTTTTTTTTATTAGATTGCTTTTCAAAAGTTAATAAAATTATTTGTATTGAAGATCGGTTGTATTATCACAGGATAAGAGCCAACAGCCTAATGAGGTCTAATCGCATAGATGATAAAGTCTATTCATTTTCGGAGGCAATATCACTCTGTGTTGCCAACAAAAAGAAATATTTATTTAATGATTTTTGGTCTAAAAAGCAGTTTCATTATCAATTAATGTTTTACTCATTATATTTTAAAAATAATGTTGCTAATTCTAAACAGTTGTTTAATAAGGTAAAAAAAATAAAAGTAGATTACTTATCTGACGACAATATGAAATTGAGATTGTTAAAAATAATCCATAATAACTCTTTCTCTTTATTTAAATATTACATTCTCCGCAACTAAATATCCAGGAGATCGATTTTTCCCTTTTGACAAAGATGAAATTCACTTCAATTGACCTCATAGTATGTTGCTTTGTTCTTACGAATCACAAAAGTAAGTTTGGTTTGCGGATAGTCGCAAAAAATTATATAATTGACCGCATCTATTAACTATGGTATTAATTTTGCTCTTTATATTAAAGACAAATCACAGCAGCCAGTTTCATGATTAGATGATTTGACCCTTTGGAATGACAAAATTTATTTTAACCACGAAGTTTAATTCGCTCTACGGACAGTCATTCAATATTTTATATGGAAAAATGAAAAAATATATTTTGTTACTTTATAATGTGTTCATTAAAATTTACGGTTTCAGACATGTAATCTTTAATCACTTTTTCTCATACTTCACAAAACATCCTGTTATCAGCAACACAGATTTAACATTAGACAAAATAATTGTATCTAAATGTTCTGTCAGTAGATATGGTGATGGTGAATTTTCATTGATTTCCGGTAAAAGCCTTTTTTTTCAACCTTTTTATCCAGTGTTACAACAGAAATTACAAGAAATATTAATCAGTGAGCGTAACAATCATATAGTTTGTATCCCTTATGCGATTATAGATACTACAGCCTTTATTGATTCGGCTAAGTCCTATTGGAAAAGGTACTTAAGTATAAACAGACATCAAATTTACAAAAAATTAGATCTTAATAAAAATTATTTTGATTCCCTTGTCACTCGCCTCTATGTTGATTATACGGATAAAAATAAGGCCGCAGAAAGATTTACTAAATTTAAATCCCTTTGGCACGAAAAAAATATACTTATTGTAGAGGGGGATAAGAGCAGGTTAGGTGTAGGAAATGATCTTTTTTTTGATGCTAAAGCGATTGGAAGGATAATCTGTCCTTCTATTGACGCTTTTGCAAAATATGATTTAATTATAAAATCAATTGAAGACCATCATAGTAATTACGATTTAATATTGCTGGCTCTTGGTCCAACAGCAACTGTTATTGCCTATGATTTATACGATTTGAAGTGCCCGGTAGTAGATATTGGGCATATTGACATTGAGTACGAATGGTTTTGTAATAAAGCAGATTTTAAAGTGCCTGTAAAAAATAAATTTATTGGAGAAATTCCTGGCGGTACTGATGTGAATGAATCTTGTGACGATATTGATTATAAAAAATCAATTTTAGTGACAATAGATTAATTAATTAGAAAACGGGAAGTAATTTCATTAGCTAATAAACTGAATAGATGCGGAAAAAAAAGATATTATTTGTAATTCATAATATGAATTTAGGAGGTACTGAGAAGTCCCTCTTAGCGCTTTTGGATATTATTGATCCCTCAACAAATGAAATTACGGTACTGCTCTTAGAAGATTTTGGTGATCTCAAGTCATCAATACCATCTCATGTTACTGTGGAAATTTTAAACGGATTTGAACAATATAAGCATATAATACAGGATCCCCCATTAAGAACCATCACATCTTTTTTCAAAAGCAGGAAATTCTACTCCGCATCATATCTAACCTCACTGTGGATTTTGGCTAAATTGACCAATAATTGGGCCTTTTTCTACAGGTTTGTTTTGACGAATACTCCGGTAATCGGGTCCTATGATATTGCTATTGCTTATGCAGGGCCTTCTGATTTCATTTCTTATCTGATTGTTAAAAAAGTTAAGGCGAAACAAAAGATTCAATGGATACACTTTGATGTAACAAAAGTTTTGTCGAATGCGAATTTTGGCAATAAATACTATACCTACTTTGATACAATAGCCTGTGTTTCAAACAGTGCCAAAAGTGTATTTGACGAATATTTCCCGAAATTTTCAGAAAAGACTATTGTCTTTGAAAATATTGTATCGGCAACAAAACTTAATGAATTGGCGGAGGTAGGGCCGACATTTGATGATGATTTTAAAGGTTTACGGTTACTTACACTTGGAAGAATAAGTGCCGAAAAAGGGCAGTTTATGATTCCTGAGATAGTTGAATCGTTACTTTCTCAAAACAAGTCCTTTAAATGGTATTGTATTGGAGACGGAACTGAATTTTCAGCACTTCAGCAGGAAGTAAGCAAAAGAGAGTTGCAGGAATATATTGTTTTATTAGGAGCCAAATTAAATCCGTATGGGTTTTTAAGGGATTGTGACATTTATGTGCAAACTTCGCTGCATGAAGGATATGGAATAACAATGAAGGAAGCTAAATGTTTTAAAAGGCCTTGTGTAGTTACTAACGTAGTGAGTGCTAAAGATTTTTTCAACAATGGCGAAAATGCAATTATTACCGATATTAATCCGCAATCGATTGGTGAAGGGGTATTAAAATTGATAGAACAGGATTCTCTGAGGATTCTTTTTGAAGAAAGGTTAATAGAAGAATCGAATGATTATGAAGACCATACCACTACGATGGAAAAAATATTTTTTTAGCTAAATGTATTATTTGAAAATTTAATCAAACCAATTGCATGAAACATTTAGTTTTTGTTATCGAATCCTTAGATCTTGGCGGTGCCGAAAAAAGTTTGGTCACCTTGCTGCAGAATATTGATTATAAGGCGTACACTGTTGATCTGATCTTGTTTAAAAAAGGAGGAATTTTTGAACAATTAGTGCCACGGGAGGTTATAATTATTTATAATAATTCACTTCAATTAAACATAGTTGAAAGAATACAGTATAAACTCAGAAAAGAATTTAATAGTAATGGTTTACATCATGCGCAGCTTCTCTGGCAGATTATACAATCTAATTTTAAACGTGAAAACAAAGAGTATGATATTGCCTTTGCCTACAGCCAAGGTTTTACCACCTATTTCGTGGATCAGTGTATAAAAGCTTCCAAAAAGTTTGCTTGGCTTAATACCGACTATCAGAAGACTGGGTACGAAATTGAATTTGATTATCCCATCTATAAAAATTATGACGCAGTTGTTGCTGTTTCCCCAGAAGCCAAACTAACGCTGGAAAATGAACTGAACAGAATTCAACAAATTTTAAGTATAAAAATCATTAAAGACATCTCTGATAAAATAGTTATCAAGCAAAAAAGCAATGAACCTTTACCCATTGTATTTAAAACAGATACTGTTAATATCGTTACAGTAGGCAGATTATCAAAGGATAAAGGCCTTCATTTGGCTGTAGAGAGTTGCGAAAAATTAATTGATAAAGGCCATTCTGTTCATTGGTATATTGTTGGCGAGGGAACAGAACGTGATACGTTGGAAGAATTAATAAAAAAGAAAAAATTAACTAAGCATGTTACCCTGGTAGGGATGACCGATAATCCGTATCCGTATATGAAAGCTTGCAGCATTTACGTACAAACGTCGTTATTTGAAGGTTTAGGATTAACGGTTATTGAAGCCGCTTCTTTAAACAAGCCTATTGTTTGTACTAATTTCCCGACTGTTTATGGCACGCTAAAAGACGGGGAAACGGGTCTGATTGCTGAAATGAATTCACAGAGTCTAACTGATAAAATAGAATTATTAATAAATGACAGCGATTTAACAAATAGATTAGTTACTAATTTATCGCAATTAGAAAATGCTGATAAAGAGCGGACTTTGCTGGAATTTGAAAGTTTAATTCATTAAATGGAAATTACGGTCCAAAAATCAAATCAATTAAAAGCAGTAGCAGCCTTAATGATGCTTTGCCTCCATTTGTTCAACAGACAGTATCAAGGACTTTTTGAGCCGCTATTCTTCGTTGGTACTCAGCCACTGTCTTTTTATATTTCTTTATTTTGCGATGCGAGCGTACCTATTTTTTGCTTTGTAAGTGGCTATGGATTGTATTTTAAATTTCACAAAAATGCAATATCTTACGGAAAGGGAAATGAACTTAGAGTCAAAAAGTTGTATATTAATTACTGGATTATTCTCATACTATTTGCAGTCATTTTAGGTTATCTTATAAATGCAAAAGGCTATCCAGGCAATGCAACAAAGTTTTTGTTAAATTTTAGTGCCTTAGAAAGTTCTTATAACAGTTCCTGGTGGTTTTTTTTTACGTATTTACTTTTAGTTGTTTCTTCAACCGTTTTGTTCAGGTTAATTGATCAGTCATCGCTGGTACTTCTATTAAGTATTTTTGTGGTTTTCTATTTTTTTGCCTTTTATTTCAGAGTGTATCAACCCAATTTATTTAATAATGGATTGCTCAATTGGTTGCAACGTCAGCTCAGTCTGTTTGGAACGTCATTATTGCCTTTTAGTATTGGAGCTATTGCCCTAAAAGCGAGATGGAATACAAAGCTAAGTACGTTTTTTGCATCGATACGCTATAAAAATGCTGTCGCTCTTTTTGTTATTTTTTTATTAGTTGTAATCCATGGTCTGATCCCTAATTTTGTTATCGCCCCATTTCTTGCGGTACCATTTTTGTTTTTATTCATTCAGATTAAGTTACCGGATTGTGTCGATACAACCTTAAATTATATTGCGCCTCATGCTACCAATATGTGGCTGGTGCATATGTTTTTTTACCTCACTTATTTTGAAACGTTTATTTACAGTCTTAATTATGTCTTACCTATTTATTTGTTATTGATTTTGTGTAGTTTGTTCAGTTCAGTGATCGTAAATAAAATTAACCATTTCGTTTTATTTAAACTAAAATTATCATGAAACTACTCTACATTACCAACGGCATTAACGGGGCCGGTGGGTTGGAGCGGGTGCTCTCGATCAAAGCGTCTTATCTTGCGGATCACTACCAATATGAAGTAACCATTCTTTGTTTAAATAATGCTGATGAAAATCCCTTTTATACTTTTTCAGATAAAATAAAAATGATATCCATGGCAGTTGGGGGTAATCCTATTCAATATATTAATGCCTACAAGAAAGGAATTCAGAACGTAGTTGAGCAGACTAGTCCTGACGTAATTTCGGTTTGTGATGACGGTCTGAAGGGTTTTTTTATTCCTAAAATCGTAGGTAAAAATAGTGCTGTTATTTATGAACGACATGTTTCTAAAGAAATAGAAATGAACGTGTCCTTTTCTTTTTTTAAAAAGCAATTGATACAAATAAAATGGAAATTAATGGAGCAACTTGCTTCCAGTTTTTCTAAATTTGTTGTATTAACCACTGGGAATACAAAGGAATGGCCCTCTTTAAGCAATATGGTCGTCATTCCAAATCCTTTATCCTTTTATCCGAAGGAATCCAGCACCTTGCAAAACAAAAAAGTAATTGCAGTAGGCAAGCAAGGTTTTCAAAAAGGATACGATCGTTTATTGGCTGCCTGGAAGCTAGTGCATCTTAAACATCCGGACTGGCAATTGGAAATTTATGGTACAATAGCTCCTGAATATAAATTGGAAGAGCTATCCAAGTCATTGGGGATTTTTACCAGTGTCTTTTTTTATCCACCTGAAAAAGACATTCAACGCAAATATATGAATTCGTCTGTATATGTCATGTCTTCCCGTTTTGAGGGATTTGGCATGGTTTTGATTGAAGCCATGGCGTGCGGTGTTCCATGCGTATCATTTGACTGTAATTACGGGCCCGCCGATATTATTTCGCAAAATGTGGACGGACTACTTTTGCCTAATGGGGATATTACCGCATTAGCCAATAGTATCATTACCTTAATATCTCAAGAACAACTTCGAATTAGTATGGGAGAAAATGCAAAATTAAATGTTCAGCGATTTCTTCCGGAAGTAGTGGTGAAAGAATGGGATATCCTTTTTAAACAGCTGGTGCAATGAAAATAGTGTTCAGTACCGATCAAATACACCTTCACGGAGGAATCGAGAAAGTTTTAGCTGAAAAGGCAAATTACTTTGCTGACGAAGTAGGGTATGAAGTTATTATCCTTACCTGTGAACAGAAAGGGAAAAAGCCCTGCTATCCGTTGAGTGCAAAAATACAGTTGATGGACTTAGGTATTGACTACCATCGAGAGAAAAGTTATTTCTCGCCAGCAAATCTATTTAAAATACCGAATCATTTTTTTAAATTGAATCAAATCCTGCAGCAATTGGAACCGGATGCAGTTATTGTTTCTAATTTTGGCTTTGATTATTATGGAATGCCTTTTTTTTATAATAAGGCAAAGAAAATAAAGGAATTTCATTCCTCCCGTTATTTCGACGCAGTTGCACGAAGCCAAAACAAGTCTATTATAAAAAAACTGATGTATCAATTCAATGACTGGATCGAGTCAAAATACGATCATTTAGTCGTTTTGAATAAAGATGAGGTGCCATATTATAAAAGTGATGCTGTTGTTGTGATTCCAAATCCGATCAGTATTCCAAAAGAAACAGCGTTACTGGATAACAAACAAGCAGTGGCTGCCGGGAGAATTTCAGCTGTCAAAGGTTTTGATCAATTAATTAAAGCCTGGAAAATAGTGCACTCAAAAGTTCCGGAATGGGAACTGCATATTTATGGGGAGGATTATGTCGGTACTCGAAAACAATTAGAAATTTTAATAGAAGAAAATGATTTAGATCAGGTAGTTTATTTTAAAGGGAGTTCTTCCAATATGACTAAAACTTTTCAGGACTACAGTTTGTATGCATTGAGTTCTGTTACAGAATGTTTCCCAATGGTGCTGCTCGAATCCTTAGCTGTTGGTTTGCCAATAGTGTCCTTCGACTGTCCCAACGGACCACGTAATATAATCAGTGATAAAGAAGATGGATTGCTTGCTGAAAATCAGAACATAGCAGATTTGGCTAAAAAAATCCTACATTTGATGCAAAACCAGCAGCAGCGTAAACTATTCGGAAAAAATGCGAAGCAAAACAGTTTACAATTTTCTACGTCAGTAGTCATGAAGCAATGGGTTAATTTGTTGCATTCTTAAATTATGTTAGATTTTATACCCTTACAATATTACACCTCAATTTACTACTACTTTTTATTAGTAGTCGTTTTGTTGACTTACGTACGTTCGAGATCAACTGATATCACCGCTAAAAAAAGTATTGATTCAAATCGTTCATTAGGTTTTTTCGCTTTGATTGTTACTGTTTTTTATATTGGTTTCCGACCTATTAGTGGTGCTTATTTTGGTGATATGGGTACTTATGCACAATCATTTGAACGGTATCAAATGGGGGAGGCTAATATGTTTAAGGGAGATGTTGTTTTTGATTTTTTTATGCAGGTTTGCGCAAAAATCATGAGTGTTCAGCTATTTTTTATGGTATGTCTTTTACTGTATGTTTTGCCTTTGTGGAGTGCCTGTAAAAAGTGGTTTAAAGAATACGCCTTTTATGCTTTTTTAGCGCTTCTAATTTCATTTTCTTTTTGGGCTTATGGCACGAACGGTATTCGAAATGGTATTGCCACCTCAATTTTTTTGTATGCATTATCTAAAGAGAATGTGTATTATAAAGTAGCGTTGGTTGTACTTGCCCTGGGAATACATAATTCATTGCTCATCCCTGCGGCAGCTTTAGGCCTAACTTTTTTTTATAAAAATCCCAAAACTTATTTTTATGCCTGGTTGCTGTGCATACCGTTATCTTTAGTTTCCGGAGGTTTTTGGGAAGGTTTATTTGCCGGTCTTATGGCTGAAGAAAGAGCGAGTTATTTGACCGAAGGAAATGTTAATGATGATGTCTTTTCCAGCACGGGGTTCCGATGGGACTTTGTATTATACAGTGCCTCGGCGGTCTACAGTGCCTATTTTTTTATTTTTAAAAAGAACTTTACAGACGAAAAATACAATCGGCTGGTCTGCATTTACTTAACGGCTAATGCTTTCTGGATATTGGTAATCAGGGCAAATTTTTCAAATCGTTTCGCCTATTTGTCCTGGTTTATGATGGCCATAATCATCGTCTATCCGTTTTTGACAAAAATCCAAATAAAAAATCAACATAAAGTGTTAGGTATCGTATTAGCAGCTTATTTTGGATTTTCTTTTTTAATGAATGTAATTTTATCGTAAATGAAAAGTTTAACCGTATTTACCCCTTCATACAATAGAGCCTATTTATTGCCCCAATTATATAGCAGTCTGTGCCGTCAGACCGTTAAAGATTTTAGCTGGCTTATAGTAGATGATGGTTCTACTGATAGCACTGAAAGTTTAGTGGCTTCCTGGCAACAAGAAGGTACTATCCAGATACAGTATATATATCAGGAAAACCAAGGCATGCATGGCGGGCATAATACCGCCTATCAAAATATCTCAACCCCTTTTAATGTCTGTATTGACTCTGACGATTTTATGCCAGACGATGCTGTGGCCCTTATTCTAATGAATTGTGAAAACCTTGGTGGAAAATTTGCCGGTATAGTGGGACTCGATGCTACTAAAAATGGGGAAATAATAGGGACACGCATTCCGGAGCATTTAGCTGCGGTTAAATTAAATGAACTCTACACGATTCATCAGGTTCGCGGCGATAAGAAGATAGTTTATAAGACGGATGTTGTAAAAAAATATCCTCACTATCCGTTGTACCGCAACGAACGTTTTGTACCGCTGGATTACCTCTATTTATTAATAGATCAGGATTATGACTTACAGCCGGTAAACGCTGTTTTGTGTATTGTGGAGTATCAGGAGGACGGTTCTTCTATGAATATGTTTAAACAATATAGGAAACATCCAAATGGTTTTGCTTTCTCCAGAGTTAGCAGGATTAAATATGGCAGGACCTTCAAAGAGCGATTTAAAAATTCCATTCATTTGGTGTCTTCGGCGCTGTTTGCAAAAGATTTTTCCTGGTTGCTAAAATCAAATAGACCTATTTTAATTGTGGCCGCTGTCCCTTTTGGAATAGCTCTAAATTTGTACATTCGCTATAAATCTGTATGAAAAATAAAAGTATCATCTATGATGATTTATATCGCTACACCGGGGAGCGAAGTTTTTGGCTGCTTCTACGCTATGTTTTTTTTACACCTGGATTTCAATATGTTTTTTTATTTAGAAAAACTTCGAATGCGGATTTTATATTAAGTAAAATATTTTGGAAAATATTGCTTAGGCGATGCATGTTGTCAACAGGTATACAAATCCCTGAAATAACTAAAATTGACCGCGGTTTCAGAATTGTACATTTTGGGCATATTGTTATTAATCCTGCCACTATTATTGGAAAAAATTTTAACATTTCACATGGCGTTACGTTAGGCCATGCGGAAGGTAAACAAGCCGGAAGTCCTATAATAGGAAATAATGTCAGTATACAAACGAATGCTGTTGTAGTTGGCAGCGTCATGATAGGGAACGATGTATTGATAGCGCCTAATGCTTTTGTAAATTTTGATGTTCCTGATGGTGCGATTGTTTTAGGGAATCCCGGGTCAATAATTCTAAAAGAAAAGGCGAGTGAAAAATATATTGTTTACAAAATAGAATAAGAAAACATGAAAATTCTTCAAGTTGTTAACAGTTTAGCCGTTGGTGGAGCTGAAAAATTATTGTTAGAAACGCTTCCTGTGTATAAGGAAAAAGGAGTAACCGTAGATCTTTTAGTTTTAAATGGGTATGAATATCCTTTTATGACCGAATTAAAACAGTTGGATTGTTGTACCATCTATACTTTAGGGAATACAACTGTTTATAATCCGCTGCATATCTTTAAAATAATTCCGTATCTAAAAAAATATGATATCGTTCATGTCCATTTATTTCCTGCACAATATTGGGTCGTACTGGCAAAAATAATTTCATTTTCCAAAGTGAAATTACTATTCACGGAGCACTGTACGTCTAATCGCAGATTAGAAAATAAGTTGTTCAGATTTGTGGACCGATTAATTTACAGAGGGTATGATAAAGTAATTTGCATCACTGAAGAAATTAAAATAATTTTACAAAAGCACACAGGTTTGAGTGATGAAATTTTTATTGTTATTGAAAATGGAGTTAATCTGAGCGCCATTACCGCATCAGATTCCTTATTAAAGCATAAAATAGACACGAAATTCAGTCAAGCTGATTCACTACTTATCCAGGTTGCGGGGTTCCGAGAGCAGAAAGACCAGGCTACTTTGATTCAGGCTTTAGCATACCTGCCGAAAAATGTTAAATTAGCGTTAGTAGGGGACGGAGTTACACGTAATGAATGTGAAGTATTGGTTGGTGATCTTCAATTAACGGACCGGGTTGTTTTTTTAGGACTACGGATGGATGTGCCACAGCTTTTAAAATCGGCTGATATCATCGTATTATCCTCAAAGTTTGAGGGGCTTTCGTTGTCCAGCATCGAAGGGATGGCTGCGGGAAAACCTTTTATAGCCTCTGAAGTACCGGGATTAACTGAAATTGTAAAAGGGGCTGGAGTTTTATTTGAGCAAGGCAATGCTGTAGCGCTGGCAGAAAAGATTATGAAATTATTAGATGACAAAGATTATTATGATTCGGTTTCGCAAGCCTGTCAAAAACGTGCTTCACAGTATGATATACACAAAATGATTGAACAGCATATAGGATTGTATGAAAGTATCTGTTAGACCTAAAATCATCCGTACCGCTACAGTGGCGTTATCTTTAAATTATCTGCTTAGAGGCCAGTTGGCTTTTTTGAATGGGTATTATGACGTTATTGCCGTTTCTGGAGCTGATGACGATTTAATGCAGGTTGCCGCAAGAGAGAAAGTTAGTACTATTGGCATTGAAATGCAACGGAAAATTAGTCCACTGAAGGATTTGAAATCGTTGTGGCAGTTGTATTGGCTTTTTAAAAAAGAAAAACCGTTAATTGTCCATTCCATTACCCCAAAAGCAGGTTTGCTTACGATGATGGCAGGTTATTTAGCAGGAGTTCCTATCAGAATCCATACTTTTACAGGACTTATTTTTCCGACAAGAAAAGGAATGATGCAAAAACTACTTATTTTCACGGACCGGATATTGTGCTATTGCGCCACAAACATCTATCCGGAAGGGCAAGGAGTCAAAAGCGATTTGATCAGTTATAAAATCACTACTAAAAAATTGCAAGTTCTGGCCAATGGAAATGTGAATGGCACTGATACGATGTACTTTGATTCAGGCCTGATTTCCACCACAGAAAAACAACATTTAAAAACAAGTTTAGGGATAGCTGCTGACGATTTTGTTTTTATTTTTATAGGACGTTTGGTCGGGGACAAAGGCATCAATGAACTAATACAGGCCTTTCAACAGCTTTGCGGTGAATCAGCAGCAGTTAAACTGCTACTGGTAGGGCCATTTGAAGCAGATCTCGATCCGCTGCGTCCGGAAACATTGCAACTGATAAACAGTAATCAGCAAATTCTACCCGTCGGTTTTCAGCAAGATGTACGGCCTTACTTCGCCATCAGCGACTGTTTGGCATTCCCGAGTCATCGGGAGGGATTTCCCAATGTTGTCTTACAGGCCGGAGCCATGGGTTTACCCAGTATAGTGACGAATATCAATGGCTGCAACGAAATAATTACAGAAGGTCAAAATGGTGTCATCATTCCTGTTAACGATAGTTTTGCGTTGTATAAAGCAATGAAAAAAATAGTGACAGACGATGCATTCCGATTACAGCTCGAACAGCATGCGCGTCGAATGATTGTGTCACGGTACGAACAGCAAGTAGTATGGGATGCTATTTTGGCAGAATACAAGGCGCTCGAACAGAAGGCAGGTTATTAAAAACGGTTCGCAATACATTTTTGCAATAAAAGCGGCCGCCGCTTTATAAAAAAAAATGTTCTCGATATTTTTTATGCTTAACATTTGACAAGCAACACACGGACTGAGCTTCGATAATAGATCACGGCAGAAAAAGGATTTGGATAAATATATACTTACAGACCTGTAAGAAGAAGAATATCTAAAAGATAAAATAATAATTAGAGGAAACAGCTTTGAGATTTCTATTGCATAATTCCTTAATAAAATAAAGTATGTATAAAACCTTTTTTAAGAGAATATTTGATTTTAATGCCGCATTTTTTGGATTGCTTGCACTGAGTCCGCTAATACTGATGGTTACTGTAGGACTATTTTTTGCCAATCAGGGAAAGCCTTTTTTCTTTCAGTTGCGTCCGGGTAAAAACGGAGTGATTTTTAAAATTATCAAATTCAAAACAATGAATGATAAGAAAGATTCGGATGGGAATTTACTTACCGATGCGGAACGTCTGACAAAAATTGGAATTTTCGTTCGTAAGACATCACTCGATGAAATTCCTCAGTTACTCAATGTTTTGAAAGGAGATATGAGTCTTATCGGACCACGGCCATTACTGCCGGAATATTTGCCGTTGTACGATGCCACGCAAAACAGAAGGCATGAAGTGAGGCCGGGTATAACGGGATGGGCGCAGGTCAATGGCAGAAATGCGATCTCCTGGAATGTGAAATTTCGGTATGATGTTTGGTATGTAGATCACATATCGCTACTTTTAGACGCTAAAATCCTTTTTTTAACAATTAAGAAGGTTGTGATTCGGGAAGGAATCAATACTGAAAACACAGCAACAACAGAACGATTTAACGGAAATTAGTATGTATTTATATGGCGCAAGCGGACATTGTAAAGTTATAATTGACATCATAACGGCGTCTGAAGAATTTGAAATTCAAGGGATAATGGACGATAATCCCAGAATAGCTACACTTTTTGATATTCCAGTTTTTAATACCAGTACCTTTGAAACGCTTTCGGACAAATCTTTCATCATTGCGGTTGGAAACAATACCATAAGAAAAAAGATTGTTGAAAAGGTGGGAGGGATCTATATAACTGCCATCCATCCACGAGCGGTAGTGTCACCTTTTACGAATATCGATGAGGGAACGGTTGTGATGGCGGGTGCCATCGTCAATGCTGATGCGATAATAGGTAAACATTGTATTATTAATACCGCTGCCGTGATTGAACATGATTGTATATTGGGTAATTATGTCCATGTTTCACCCAACGCAGCATTAGGAGGAGCCGTTGAAATAGCGGAGGGCACTCACATAGGAATCGGAGCAACGGTGATTCAAGGGATTAAAATTGGAAAATGGGCCACCATCGGGGCCGGAACAGTAATAATTAATGACATACCGGATTACGCCGTAGTGGTGGGAAATCCGGGCAAGATTTTAAAATACCACACAAAGCATGAATAATACTAAAATTTGGCTTTCCTCTCCACACATGGGCGGAAATGAGCAGCAATTTGTTAAAGAAGCCTTTGATACCAATTGGGTAGCACCACTTGGACCTAATGTCACAGGTTTGGAATCCGATCTGGAATCCTATTTGTCAAACCAGTCATCAGTGGGAGCTTTAAGCTCCGGCACTGCTGCAATTCACCTCGGATTAATCCTGTTGGACGTGACTGCAGGGGATACCGTTATCTGTCAAAGCATGACTTTTTCGGCATCGGCAAATCCTATATTATATCTTGGTGCTACCCCGATTTTTATTGACAGCGAATCCGATACCTGGAATCTATGTCCGATAGCCTTGGAGCAAGCAATTGTCGACCAGATTGCTAAGGGTAAAAAACCCAAAGCGATTATTGCGGTTCATTTATATGGCGTGCCTTATAAAATTGACGAAATCAGAACAGTGGCGGATAAATTTTCCATTCCCATCCTTGAAGACAGCGCGGAAGCCTTGGGCAGTAGCTTTAAAGGCCAAAAATGTGGCACTTTCGGGGATATCGGCGTGTTATCTTTCAATGGCAATAAAATTATTACTACCTCAGGCGGGGGCGCGATCGTAACACCCACGGCAGCATTAAAGGAAAAAGCAATCTTTTTTGCCACGCAGTCCAGAGACGATGCGCCGCATTATCAGCACAGCGAAATCGGCTATAATTACAGGATGAGTAACATTTGCGCGGGCATAGGTCGCGGACAAATGGAAGTATTAGATGATCATGTAGCGTTGCGCAGAGCGATGCACGATTTTTATGTGGAGGTTTTCAAAGACGTTGCGGGAATAAGCGTTTTTACCGTTCCGAATGAAGATTATTTTGCCAATTACTGGTTAAGTGCCATTCTGGTAGATCCCGCCATAACGGGGGGTATGACCAGAGAGACGATTCGCTTGGCATTGGAAACCGAAAATATTGAATCGAGGCCGTTGTGGAAACCGATGCATCTGCAACCCATTTTTGAAATGTATCCTTACTATGGTGACAAAATTGCCGAGACGCTTTTCGACAATGGACTCTGTCTGCCTTCGGGCTCCAACCTGACTGATGACGATCGAAGCAGGTTAAAAGCCGCTTTGCTACAGTTGGTGGGTCAAATACCAAACATACAATACGCTGCCGGATTATAGAAGATATTTCCGTATCGAGTAACAATTGATTTTGGTAGCTGACTGAATATCGATAGAGCGCAGCATTTTTTTTAATTCCGATTATAAAACGCAGAAATACGAAAATGGCATTAAATTAAAGTGCTCTTTAGGGTGTTATTGGTTTTTAGTAAAAGTTTTTGGTTAATTCGAGTTGTTTTCTGTGAAAAATTTTTCGAAATTAAGCAAATTTCCCTAATGCCTTTCTCGCTACAATTTTAATTCTGCTTTAAAAAAATTGTAAGTGTCGGCACGGACTCAAGTTTTTAGTACGTGTCTCATATGATTTGTAACAAGCTAAAATTCTGAAATAATAAAAAGAATTCTGTTGTTTAGTTCTTTTAACGATTAAATAGTGAGTAGCTGTAACAAAATGCTTTTATTTCATATATTTGCATCCCGTTTAGCATCATAAAATATAGGTTTTTAAAAAATAAAATAAAATTGAATAGTACTAAAGAAAAAAGTGAAAGCCGGTTTGTTTTTGATGTTACTTCAACAATGAAACTAAGATCAAACCTGAGTAATTTAGGCTACTTACCACGATGGATAATAATTTCAATTGATTTTATTGTGCTGATGCTATCGTTCTTTTTTACTTTTCTGATTTTTAAAGGAACGGGTTTAGATTACATCAGTACTCCTTACAGTCTTGTTTTCATTGGTTCTTTTTTTGGTACAAATTTATTTTTCTTCTGGCTCTTCAGGACTTACTCCGGAATTATCAGACACTCTTCCAATATAGACGCGCTGAAGTTATTGTTTTCCCAAATTTCGGTATTGATTGTTTTCCTGATTTATAACTTTCTGCATGAGATTTTTTTTCAGCAGAAGGCCTTCTTAAACACCGCACTTTTTATCAATATTGTACTATCATTTTGCGGTTTGTTTTTGTACAGAATGGTCGTGAAACAGACATTTGAACTTTATTTCTCCGAGAAAAGCAGCGAGAAATTAATGCGAACTGTTGTCTACGGCACCGATGCCAATGCGATTTCGGTTGCCAATGCATTAAAATTCGAAACACCTTCCCGTTTTAAAATCGTAGGATTTGTAGATAAGAACAGTCAGAACGCTTCCAAACGCATGCTCGATTTACCGATATTGGTGCAGAGAAAAAAACTCCCTGCCTTAATGAGGTCGGTTGGAGCTGAAAGTGTGATTTTAGCTGATAAAGGATTGTCAAAAGAGGAACAAATCATTATCGTTGAACAGTGTCTGGAATATAACTATAAAGTTTTTACCGTACCACTAATTTCGGATTGGGAAAATCAAAAAGAAATCTCCCAAAAAGTAAAAACTATTCAAATTGAAGATCTTTTGGAGCGAAAACCAATTGTACTGGATAACAAAGGGATCTCCAAACAATTGAAAGACAAAGTCATTTTGATCAGCGGTGCTGCTGGATCTATAGGAAGCGAAATTGCACGGCAAGTACTGCTTTTTAATCCTAAAAAAATTATTATTTTAGATCAGGCTGAAACGCCACTCCATCATTTAAAACTGGAGACCGAAAGTATAGAAACGAATGCAAAAATACGGACTGTAGTTGGAGATATCAGAAACATGGAGGCCATGGATGAAATTTTCAAATTATACCGACCTCAGGTTGTTTTTCATGCTGCGGCGTATAAACATGTTCCGCTTATGGAAGAAAATCCATCTCAGGCAATTTTCACCAATATCAAGGGAACTAAAAATCTGGCTGATTTATCGTGTCTTTACAAAGTTAAAAAATTTGTAATGGTGTCTACTGATAAGGCAGTGAACCCAAGTAATGTTATGGGTGCCAGTAAACGAATTGCCGAAAAATATGTACAGTCGTTACAGCTCAAAGACATTAGCGAGAAAGGATCGGCGGCGACAAAATTCATCACTACCCGTTTTGGAAATGTTTTGGGTTCGAACGGTTCAGTAGTGCCTTTGTTTACCAAACAAATTGCAGAAGGTGGCCCACTGACCATTACTCATAAAGATATTATTCGCTACTTCATGACGATACCCGAAGCCTGTCAACTGGTTTTGGAAGCAGGAGCTATGGGTAATGGAGGGGAGATTTATATTTTTGATATGGGAAAACCGGTAAAAATAATTGATCTGGCAAATAAAATGATAAAGTTGGCAGGTTTTATCCCTGAAAAGGACATCAAGATCGAGATTGTTGGTTTAAGACCCGGAGAGAAATTGTATGAAGAATTACTAAATGATACGTCAAAAACAATACCGACCCACCATGCTAAAATAATGATTGCTGAAGAAATCCAGGAAGAGTTTGAAGGGTTGCATACCGATATTGATGAATTAATCAATATTGCTAATTTGTTTGCCAATGATGCTATTGTTGCGAAAATGAAAAAAATCGTTCCTGAATTCAAAAGTATGAATTCGTCGTACGAAATTTTAGATCAAAAGGAAATAACCCAGTAATCGGACTGTTTTCAGCGGCCATTATGTAGCTATGTCGGTATTTATACAAACACGAATTAACCTACAAAACCAGAGAAATAGCATTTATCTGCCGCAAAATTTCAAACTCTTTTGGGAAGTTAAGCGACTGAAATAAAAATTATAAACGAGTGCATCCATACACCCAGCGACGGGCGAGTGTGATATTTTTTTTTTAATATTGATACAGAAATGATCAGAAGCAATGAAAAAATATTGTTAAAAACTAATTATAGCCATTGGGATAATGTATATATTTGCCCCCAGAAAAAATAAAATTACATGAAATACTTTTTTTTACTAAAAAAAACAATTCCCTTTTTCTTTTTAGTGTTATTGTTCTCCTGTGCTTCCAGAAAAGACATGATTTATTATCAAGACATTGATAATTTAGGATCTCAGCAAAAGTCAAATTCTTACGAGATTAAAATTCAACCCGATGATTTACTGATGATTTCGGTGTATGCGGAAGATCCTGAGATTGCAAAATCTTTTAGTTTAAATGTTTCCACCGGACTTACCTCCGTTGCGAGTAAAGGATCTGTATATTTAGTGGATGCCAACGGATCCATTGATTTTCCGACTTTAGGAAAGATGAAAGTCAGCGGTCTGACTCGGACTGAAGTCCTTGATCTACTGGACGCCAAGAT
The DNA here is from genome assembly GCF_004349085.1 of Flavobacterium caseinilyticum. Lineage (GTDB taxonomy): Bacteria > Bacteroidota > Bacteroidia > Flavobacteriales > Flavobacteriaceae > Flavobacterium > Flavobacterium caseinilyticum. The sequence goes on from NZ_SMFM01000004.1 coordinate 123,876, forward strand.
ATCACGATATATTAAAAAACCTATTATAAGTCTGAGCATCAGTAATTTTAAAGTGTCAGTTCAAGGTGAAGTGGGCAAACCGGGTACTTATCCTATCCTTTCTGAACGTATTACGTTGATAGAGGCATTGAGTATGGCCGGCGATCTGACTGTTTTTGGTAAAAGAGATAATATATTGATCATTAGAGAAATTGACGGTGTCAAATCCTTTAATAGGGTTGATATTACTAAGGCGGGCTTTATGAATTCTCCGTTTTATTATTTGGCACAAAATGATGTGGTTTATGTAGAGCCTAACCAGAATAAAATAAACGTGGCAGCTATTAACCCGAGCACAGGTTTAATATTTTCGGTTCTTTCGATCTTATTTACATTAACGACATTAATAATTACCACTATAAAATAAAAGGTTTTCATGGAAAATAATATGTTAAACGAAAATTCAGAACAGGATTTTCAAATAAGAGCCATAGTAGATCAGTATGCTTCCCACTGGAAATGGTTTGTTTTAGGGGCCTTTATCAGCTTATCTGTTGCATATGTTTATTTACGCTACACCATACCGCAATACCGCGCTTCGACAACCATCCTGATGAAAGATGAAAAGAAAGGTGGTTTATCTTCGGAATTGGCAGCATTTGCCGATATGGGACTAGTCGGCGGGAAAAACAATATCGACAATGAAATTGAAATTCTTAAATCCCGAACTTTAATAGAAAGTACGGTACGCAAAATGAATCTGAACATTTCCTTTGTTGTAGAAGGGCAGATTATCAGTACCGATCTTTTTAAAAACTCCCCAATTTTGGTGGACTTTACATCGAAAAAATCTAATTTTTATTCGAGCGGCAGTTCATATGAATATTTGGCTCTTTCATCCGGTACTTTTAAGTTGGACGATATCAGCGGAGAACGCAATATTTTGCAGCAAAAGGAAGTGTACCGATACGGTGAGCCTATTGCAACTAAATACGGCACTCTGGTGATCAATAAATCGCTTACCACCACTACTGTTTATAATGAAAAAGACAGCGAGCCAATCAAAATTTTAATAAGCCCGATTGAAAACGTTGCCGGAAGCTTCAGAGGAAGATTAAACATTGCTCCATTAAGTAAAACCAGTGATATCATTGAGCTTTCTTTGACCGATCCTGTACTTGAAAAAGCCGAATTTTTCCTGGATAATTTGGTGCGGAATTATAATACCGAAGCGATAGCGGATAAGAACTTTATTTCTGAAAACACCTCTCGATTCATTGCGACCAGATTAGCTTTAATAACCGACGAACTTGACGGGGTTGAACAAAGCGTTGAAAGTTTTAAAAGCAGCAATCAGTTAACGGATATTGAAACAGAAGCTCAACTTTTTATTGCAGGTTCGAGTGAATATGACAAGAAAGGAATAGAAACTGATATTCAATTGAATATCATTTCTTCGATGATAGATTTTATGAAGAAAAGCAAACCATCGGATTTGTTGCCTTCTAATATCGTAAGCGGTGAGGCCACTGATTTGATCAGTTCTTATAATCAATTGGTTTTGGACCGTAACAGGATTTTGAAATCAGCTACTGAGGTTAATCCAACTGTAGTTAAAATGGATCAGCAGATCTCATCCCTAAAATCGACAGTTGCCGGAAGTTTGAGCCGCATGCAGTCGAATTTAATGATTCAAAAAAGAGATTTAAATAGTCAGGAAGGAATTTTGAATAGTAAAATTGGTAAAATTCCGGTACAGGAACGCCAGTTTAGAGTGATCGCGAGACAGCAAAAAGTAAAAGAAGAACTGTATTTGTATTTGTTGCAGAAAAGAGAAGAAACAGCTATTTTTTTAGCTGCCACAGAGCCTAATGCCAGAGTAGTCGATGCTGCTAAAGGTTCTGACACTCCCGTTGCTCCTAATAAAAAAATCATTTATCTGGGTGCGCTGCTTTTAGGTCTTTTGGTTCCGTTTGGAATCATTTATTTGATGGATTTACTGGATACAAAAATAAAAAGCCGTATGGATTTAGACGGTAAAACATTAATTCCTTTTATTGGAGATGTTCCTACTTCTGACAGTCCATCAGAAATTATAAAATCAGAAAGTCGCACCAGTACTGCAGAGGCCTTGCGAATCATCCGAACGAATTTAGAGTTTATGGTTAGTAAGGTTCCGGAAGGTCAGGCCAAAACCTTGTTTGTAACCTCCACTTTCCCTAAGGAAGGGAAGACTTTTGTTTCAGCTAATCTAGCTGCCACTTTTGCACTTTCCGGTAAAAAAGTGTTACTGATCGGAATGGATATTAGAAATCCAAGGTTGGATGCCTATTTAACATTGCCTGATCGTGGGGTCACTAATTATCTGTCTTCTAAAAATTTAGTATTGGAAGATTTAATCATCAAGCAGGACGGATTTGAAGATTTTCATGTGCTTCCAGCCGGTGTAATTCCTCCTAATCCTGCAGAGCTGTTAATGAATAAAAAAGTGGATACTCTTTTTGAAACCTTAAAAAGACAGTACGATTATATTATTGTAGATACAGCACCGACTAGTTTAGTTACAGATACATTATTAATTGCTAAGCACGCCGATTCTTTTATTTATGTTGCCCGTGCCAATTTCTTAGAAAAACGAATGCTGAATATTGCCAACACTTTATATAAAGAACAAAAATTACCTAATATGTGTCTGCTTTTAAATGACACTGATTCCACTAAAGGATATGGATACGGGTATGGCTATGGTGTCAAGGAAGAAAAAATTCCTTGGTACAAAAAATATTCTGATTTTAAGTCTTTCTTTTAAGGTATAAAAACACATCTAAGATTCACGGGGGTTCTACAAAGGCCTTGCAACAGCATCTTCTTGACGTTTATTTGAATTAATTAAAAAAATAGTCACTGCTAAACGATAAAAGACTTTATAGAGTCAATTATTCTAACAGTATAAATTTTGCAACACTTTGGAGAATTTGATAAACGGAAGAAATTATATTTCTTTTCGACTTTCAAATTCTGTAAAGTGTTTTTTTTTGTGCAGTATTGGACAATACTGATGCTGAATAATAAATGGGCAGATTAAGGGGGACAGCTGCTTTCTCAGCTATCTACTATAGGGTGTAAATAAAAATATTAAGGAAATTTACTTTCAAAACTGCAATAAAGAAAGGTGACTTTTAACGGAATCATACATTGTAGAATCGTCTTTGATTATTGCAACTTTTATCGAAGAAATCCGCAGTCTAAAAACCGATTTAGTAGAAAAATACTTATTTTTGTGTTTCGTCTTTTTACTTTTGTAAAGGGAAAATACGATATTCTAAACAAGCGATTAATCCGCTTACTTTTTAGCGAACAACAATACAATATTCTAATGAAAAATATATTAATTACTGGTGGTGCCGGGTTTATTGGTTCCCATGTCGTACGTCTTTTTGTTACAAAACACCCTCAGTATCACATTTTTAATCTGGATGCTCTTACGTACGCAGGTAATTTAGAGAATATCACTGATATAGAAGCAGCCGCTAATTACACCTTTATCAAAGGTGATATCGTTGATGCCGCCTTTATCGATCAGTTGTTTGTGAAGCATCAATTTGATGGTGTAGTGCATTTAGCCGCTGAATCCCATGTTGATCGTTCGATTAAAGATCCGCTTTCGTTTGTTAAAACAAACGTTATCGGAACGGTGAATTTACTGAACGCTGCCAAGACTATATGGAACGGTAAGTATGAGGGAAAACGTTTTTACCACATCAGCACTGATGAGGTATACGGCAGTTTGGGATCCGAAGGACTTTTTACCGAAACTACCGCTTATGACCCCAATTCCCCTTACTCAGCCTCTAAAGCGAGTTCTGACCATTTTGTACGAGCGTACGGCGAAACGTACGGCCTGCCTTATGTGCTGACCAACTGTTCGAATAATTATGGTCCTTTTCATTTCCCGGAAAAATTAATTCCGCTATTTATCAATAATATTATTCACAATAAATCATTACCGGTCTATGGTGACGGAAAGTACACCCGCGACTGGCTTTATGTCGAAGATCACGCCGTGGCTATTGATCTGGTATTTCACCAGGGTAAAAACTATGACACGTATAATATTGGCGGTTTTAATGAATGGCAGAATATTGATTTGGTTAAATTGCTCTGCAAAATAATGGATGCCAAGTTGGGAAGAACCGAAGGAACATCGGAGCAGCTGATAGCGTATGTAAAAGACCGTCCGGGCCATGACTTGCGTTATGCCATTGACGCCAGTAAAATCAATAAAGAACTGGGATGGAAGCCGTCGGTTACGTTTGAGCAGGGACTGGAAAAAACAGTCAACTGGTATCTCGAAAATCAAACGTGGCTGAATAATATTACTTCGGGAGAGTATGCTACTTATTACGAGAAACAGTATAATTAGTGTTCAGTGTTCAGTGTTCAGTGTTCAGTGATCAGTGAGGGATGTTCAGTAATAAGTAAACAGTGATCAGTTTTCAGATCTGTAATGGGAAGAAAAACAGTATAATTTAAGCAGCACTGATAAAAAATAAATATACCATTATGAAAGGAATTATATTAGCCGGAGGTTCTGGAACGCGTTTGCATCCGTTGACTTTAGCGATGAGTAAACAAATGATGCCGGTATATGATAAACCGATGATTTACTATCCGTTATCCACTTTGATGATGGCAGGAATCAACGAAATACTGATTATCTCCACGCCGCATGATCTGCCACACTTTGAGAAATTATTGGGTGATGGTTCCTCTATTGGTTGTCAGTTTACTTACGCGGAGCAGGCAATACCTAATGGTCTGGCGCAGGCTTTTGTAATTGGTGAAGAATTTATAGGGTCAGACAGTGTTGCACTGGTGCTTGGGGATAATATTTTCTTTGGATCTAATATGGACGAATTATTGAAATCAAATAGCAACCCTGAAGGCGGAGTGGTTTTTGCGTACCACGTTTCGGATCCGGTGCGTTATGGCGTGGTGGAATTTGATTCCAATTTTAAAGCGCTTTCCATCGAAGAAAAACCATTGGAACCAAAGTCCAATTACGCGGTGCCTGGACTTTATTTTTATGATAATTCGGTGGTTGAAATCGCCAAGAATTTAAAGCCCAGTCCTCGCGGAGAATATGAAATCACCGATGTCAACAAAGTTTATTTGGAAAGAGGAGTTTTAAAAGTGGGCATTTTAAGCAGAGGTACAGCCTGGTTAGACACCGGGACTTTTAATAGTCTGATGCAGGCGGGACAATTTGTTCAGGTTATCGAAGAACGTCAGGGTCTGAAAGTAGGTTGTATTGAAGAAATAGCTTGGAGACAAGGGTTTATAACTGATCAGCAACTGAAAAACCTGGCAGAACCATTGAAGAAGTCCGGTTATGGAGAGTACCTTTTAGGTTTGTTGAAAAATAAGTAGTGTTTTTAATGTTCAGGGATTAGTGTTCAGTTTTCAGTGGTCAGTGGTCAGTGTTCAGTCTATTGCATTGCACAAAAATCACTGGTTCTCGATATTATTTTATAAATCCGCTATCGTTTGTTTACAAAATCACTGGTTCTCGATACAATTTTTGTTTCATTGCATTACACAAAAACCACTGGTTCTCGATACAATTTTTGTTTCATTGCATTACACAAAAATCACTGGTTCTCGATACAATTTTATAAAACCGCTATCGCTACTTTATAAAATCACTCGAACTGACGACCAAATAATACTTGGAAACGTCACTTCGAGTGTTTTTGGCTTGGTGAATTTTGAGGAAAAACAAAATTATCTTAAGCCAAAAATGTATCGAGAAGTTTACTGCAAAATAGTTTTTTTGTTATTGGTATTAATCTTAATATTAACTTAGCGTAATCAATACAAATTACAGATGAAGCAATCGTTTGTTTATGTTTTAAAATGCTCAGACAGCAGTTATTATGTGGGAGTTACCAGTGATTTAACCACCAGGTTGTTTAGGCACCAAACGGGATTTTATCCTGATAGTTACACTGCAGGAAGGAGACCGGTAGAATTAGTTTTTTATTGTGAGTTTACGGATATTGCTTTAGCTATACAAACCGAAAAGCAAATTAAAAAATGGTCCCGCCTAAAAAAAGAAGCGTTAATAAATGGTGATTTTGACGGATTAGTAAATCTGGCGAAGAAAAGATTTGACTAATGCGGTTCTCGATACAATTTTATAAAACCGCTGTCGCTTATTTATAAAATCACTGGTTCTCGATACAATTTTTGTTTCATTCCATTACACAAAAATCACTAGAACTGACGAACGTTAGGTTAATTAGTGAAATCTCTGGTTCTCGATGTAATTTTTGTTTCATTGCATTACACAAAAACCACTCGAACTGACGTACCAAATAATACTTGGAAACGTCACTTCGAGTGTTTTTGGCTTGATGAATATTGAGGAAAAACAAAATTACCTTAAGCCAAAAATGTATCGAGAAGCTATTTAAAAAACTGATTGTTGGCTATGGCTTCCTGAAGCGGAACTAAATCTTTGATGGTTACTTTTTGTTCAAAAGCAGCAATGTGTTTGTCATGATGCACATCGGAGCCCACATAGGTATACATTCCTTTTTGCAGCAGCTGCTCGGCAATTTTAGCAATTCCGGGACCGTAATAGCCCACTACCGATAACAGATTCAGCTGAAACACACAGCCTGCTCTTTTCAGTTTCAGGAATTCACTGAAATTGTTATGGTAAAAAAGATAGCGCTCCGGATGTGCCAGCACCGGGATATAACCCGCCACCTGCAGGTCGAACAGGATTGAATAGAGCTGTATTGGCGCGTTGATGTATGACATTTCCACCAGCACATAATTGTCTTTCAGCGTCAGCAATTCGCCGGACTCAAAAAGTCGGACAAACTGGTCGTCCATCAGGTACTCGGCAGCGGCGCGAAAGGGAACAGCGATGCCTTGTTTTTCGAGGGCTGCAACCGTAATTTCTTTATTGGCATTGATCTGCTCATGGGTGTTGTCCCAAACGTGCTGAATGATGTGCGGCGTGGTAATAAAAGACGCAACACCAAAATCCATCAGCTTACGGGTCAGGCGCAAGGTATCTTCAAAAGTCTTGGCTCCGTCATCAATACCAGGCAACAGATGCGAATGCATATCGATATGATGATCCGGAATCAGGTCTTTGAGTATCGGTTTTGATTTGAATAGTGAAAACATGGTGTAAATGTAGAGAAAAGTAATTAGTTTTTAGTGATCGTTTTTTAGTGGTCAGTTTGCAGTGTTCAGCTCGGAAAAAGTGATCAGTGTTCAGATTTGAAAGAAGTGTTCAGTGTTCAGCTTTAGAAAAGTGTTCAGTGTTCAGATTTGAAAGAAGTGGTCGGTGATCAGTGGATAAGGAGTATGGCAAGCAATTAAGGTTGCTGTGTTGTTTTTTCGATGTAACAGTATTTGTTTTTTACGATCTTGTTTCAGAAATCCGATAAAAAGGAAGGTCAGATGTAGTTCATTCCCAACCGGGAGCGCGGTGGTTAATGTTATGTTCTGCTTTTCAGCTTCTTTGTTAATTATCAGTTCGATACTGTAGCAGGTGTTGAATACATCGTTTTCAAAATCCCAATTCGCGGTAGCTGTGGACAGGATTACTTGGGTTGCTTCTTCGGGCCATTCTAAATGCTGTTTCGCTATGAAATCAATCAGTTTCACTGTTCTGTCCGAAGGATTGTATTGTTCTTTTATTTTTAGAACCGAATGCAAAGGTCTTAATTTATTGCTTTCGAAACCGAGTAAAGCCTCTTTGCCGTTGCCGGTTTTCATTCCTGCAGTAACCGTCCTTTTTCCCTGGGAATTGGTTGGATCCTCCTGCAAAATTTCGAAAAGGAGTTTGTTTGCCCTGCCTGCGAAGCTGCCGTCTTTTGCCTGTTTATTGAAACTGGCTGCCAGTTGGCGGAAGAAAACTGCCTTTCTTGCACAGTGGCCAAATTCATGACCCTGATCGCGTATTCTGTCGAAAATGGGATTGTTTTTGAACTGTTTTGACGTTACGCCTGTTTGTCCTTTAGCCCGGGCATAATTTTCTCCATTTGCAGTTACCACAAAGTTAATGTCATCTATTGTCCCGCTAATTAAGAAGGGTGCTATTACTTTTGCCATATTATTACTTTTATTGTTTCTGTTACTGATTATTCCAATTGGATGAGCCGCTGTACTCCAATTTTTTAATGTGATATTACCTGAACTACTCCTTGAATAGGTATTGGCAAGTTAAAAAAGTATTGCAGCCGTTTTTGATTGCGTTACATGCTAACCGATATTACCAAGTAAAATATGTTCCAGTTGAAGCCCTGAAAGGCCAAAAAATTTTGCTGTTTATATTAATTGATTTCGATTTTTATTCAAGTTAGTTTAAATCTGATGCAGATACAACCTTGCCTGTCAATATGTTTTATATGTTGTATAGTGGTACCCTGATGTTATTTGCAATTATCTTTTTTATTTTTAATGCGTTTAGTAAAGGTTACGGACTATCTTTTTGTTTACAGTAACGGGGTTTGTATTTATGTAAAGATATCAAAATTAATTACTTAAAGATTGACTTCGATAACCCGTTTGGTGTACTTAATTTTTGGTAATCAATTTAGTGATTTCGATTGATTTACGAGAGTAAATTCTAACAGCAACAACAATAACTAATTTCATTAAAAACGGTTCTCGATATATTTTTTGTTCCGCTTTGCGCCACAAAAAAACACTCGAAACTGACGTTTTTAATAATTACACTATGGGTTGTTAAAGGTGCGTAATGGCTTTTTAGAGCTGTTGTTAGAATTATGATTGAAGTAATCACTGATTTTTTTATTATAAAGAAATCTTTTTCTTTTGTCTTGATACAAAAGAAACAAAAAATCAAGCCTCAATATTTTTATTCCAAAAATCATCGGACAAATTTTCCTATCGCGACCCCAGCCGCTCGTGCTGCGCACTCGACTCGGGGGTCACTCCCTGCTGCCGGCGCTAAAATCCTTCCTTGATTTTTTGGTATAAAAATATAAGGGCGGGTAGAGGACGATTTCATTTAACGGTCATAGTTGCTATAAAGTTTTTTTTATGTGAAGCACTTCTTTTTCTTTTGTCTTGATTACTCACGTGTTAATAATTTATTGGAGTTCGTGAATCTTTGATTTCAAAAGAAACAAAAATTATTCATGCGTTAATATTGTTTTTTTTGTATTCATGAATTTTTTCTTTTGTCTTGATACAAAAGAAACAAAAGATCAAGCCTCAATATTTTTATCCCAAAAATCATCGGACGCATTTTCCTATCGCGACCCCAGCCGCTCGTGCTGCGCACTCGACTCGGGGGTCACTCCCTTCGGCCGGGGCTGAAATTCTTACCGTGATTTTTTGGTCGAAGGCAATCCTTTTCTTTTGTCTTGATTACTCACGAGTTAATAATTTATTGGAGTTCGTGAATCTTTGATTTCAAAAGAAACAAAAATTATTCATGCGCTAATATTGTTTTTTTGGTATTCATGAATCTTCGATTTCAAGCCTCAATATTTTTATCCCAAAAATCATCGGACAAATTTCACTATCGCGACCCCAGCCGCTCGTGCTGCGCACTCGACTCGGGGGTCACTCCCTTCGGCCAGCGCTGAAATTCTTACCGTGATTTTTTGGTCGAAGGCAATCTTTTTCTTTTGTCTTGATTACTCACGAGTTAATGATTTACTGGAGTTCGTGAATCTTCGATTTCAAAAGAAACAAAAAATACTCATGGGTTATTATTGTTTTTTTGGTATTCATGAATCTTCGATTTCAAGCCTCAATATTTTTACACCAAAAATCATCGGACAAATTTCCCTATCGCGACCCCAGCCGCTCGTGCTGCACACTCGACTCGGGGGTCACTCCCTTCGGCCAGCGCTGAAATTCTTACCGTGATTTTTTGGTATAAAAATATAAGGGCGGTTTGAAGAGGAAGTTCTGCAAAGTTTATTTTAGATATTTCTAATCCCTTGATAACTAAAATTATTTGATAAATATCGCCATCGAGACCCAAAAGCTGCTGGTGCTGCGCACCTTTACCAATTTTATTGATTGAAGAGAAAATTGATGAAATGGTTGCTGATTTATGATTAACGATTTTTGATTTCAGATGTTCGAAAGCTCTTAAAAATGACAATCGTTCTAGTTAGCGTCATCAAATCAGAAATCTGCAATCGTTACTCTTCAATCTTAAATCCCATAATTAAAAGACACGGGGTTTGATTTGTGCTCCGCACTCGAGACCAATCGTTTTGACTGAAGGAAATTTGATGAAATGATTGCTGATTTATGATTAACGATTTTTGATTTCAGATGTTTGAAAGCTCTTAAAAATGACAATCGTTCTAGTTAGCGTCATCAAATCAGAAATCTGCAATCGTTAATCTTCAATCTTAAATCCCATAATTTAAAGACACGGGGTTTGGTTTGTACTCCGCACTCGACACCAATCGTTTTGACTGAAGGAAAAATAGATGAAATGATTGCTGATTTATGATTAACGATTTTTGATTTCAGATGTTTGAAAGCTTTTAAAAATAATAATCGTTCTAGTTAGCGACATCAAATCATAAATCTGCAATCGTTACTCTTCAATCTTAAATCCCATAATTTAAAGGGACCTGGTTTAATTTGTCCTACGCACTCGATACCAATCGTTTTGACTGAAGGAAAAATTGATGAAATGATTGCTGATTTTTGATTAACGATTTTTGATTTCAGATGTTCGAAAGCTCTTAAAAATGACAATCGTTCTAGTTAGCGACATCAAATCAGAGATCTGCAATCGTTACTCTTCAATCTTAAATCCCATAATTTAAAGGGACCTGGTTTAATTTGTCCTACGCACTCGATACCAATCGTTTTGACGGAAGGAAAAATTGATGAAATGATTGCTGATTTATGATTAACGATTTTTGATTTCAGATGTTCGAAATGCCTTGAAAACATAGAATCGGAGCAGTGGGCAGTCATTTACTTTTTCTTTTCTTCGTCAATAATCAGTTTTAACGAATTGATGTAATCCGTATCAAATTCGATGACTCTTATTTTATTTTGCTTAAAACTCATCTCACCCTCAAACTCGCCTTCGGTTCCCAAAAAATCGATTATTAGTTCTTTCTCATTTAGTTCGATCAGTTTACCCAGATAGACCGCTTTGTCGGACTTTTTTGTAATCTGAAAAACCTCATATTTATCCGATAGGAAATTTATAATGGATGACAAATCCTTAAGTGGGATTATTTCCTCTGCGCTCGTTTTTAAGCCTTTAAGTTTAATTACTCTTTCTGTAAATTCATGATCCTTGTCTTGAATAATTGACTTTACATTTTTGTTTTTCAATATTGTATAGCCATCAATGATAAAATCAACAGGATTATTTTTCAGTAAAATCCAATCTTCAGTCCAATCAATAAGGAAACCACTAAAGATATCCTTCTTGTCATCAAATTCTATTGTGATTAACTGTCGTACGTATTTTTCCATTGTGTGTTATAAGTTTAGCCGGCAGTTTGCTGGTAACGGCAGTGCTGCTGCATTGTAGCGTAAAAAACCTTTAAAAAACTTTGTTTTTGCTCAATCGGCACGTAAATATATTGGATTTAAACTACAATTAAAATTCTTTCTGTAAAAAGTTGGTTAGGGGGTGTTAAAAGAAAATAATTGGTCAAGGCGTTAAAAATCGATTGTTATTATTACCATTGAAAGAGAGAACCAGAGTTATATAAGATAATTTCCGAAGCTACCTATTTAGTGTTCGATACTGGCATTGAACAGGTTTTTGAGGGGAATGCTTTCGCTTATTACAGTACCGATTGCATCTCCTCGATACCATTTTTCAAAACACTAACGCTACTTTAAACCTTCAATGGAACTGAAGTTTTGAATTTTAACGATAAAGAAATACGCTATACAGCGGTTTTTAACGCTTTACTAGTGCAAATTATTTATATTTGCTTCGTAAAAACAGCATTTTCTGCAGGACAACAAGCCTGTCTTACATTTCTGCGCTGAAGATGTCAGCACCAACAATACGATTTTAGAATACAATGAACCAAACCGAAAACACGAATACTGAATGGTTGTTTGAGATAACACCCAAAAATAAATTCTTCTCGCTGAATCTTAAGGAAGTTTGGCAGTACCGGGATTTGCTGCTGCTTTTCGTGAAAAGAGATGTGGTGACGGTTTACAAACAAACGGTTTTAGGACCGCTGTGGTACCTGATTCAGCCATTGTTTACTTCAATTACGTTTACGATAATTTTCAATAATGTGGCCGGAATAAGTACTGGTACCGTTCCTCCCTTTTTGTTTAACCTGGCCGGAATCACAGTGTGGAATTATTTCACAGCATGTCTGAACGGCACCTCGAATACCTTTGGCAGCAATGCGGGGATCTTCGGGAAAGTATATTTCCCGCGTATTATTGTACCGCTGTCTGTTGTGGTTTCCAATTTAGTAAAGTTTGGAATCCAGTTTTTTATATTCATCTGTTTTTATGCCTACTACTATTTTCAGGGAGCGGCAATAGGAATGAATGGAACAACCTTGTTTTTTCCGTTGCTAATTGTGCTGATGGGGATTTTAGGACTGGGACTCGGAATGTTTATTTCATCGTTAGTGACCAAATATCGCGATTTTAGTAATCTGATAGGTTTTGGCGTGCAGCTGTTGATGTATCTGTCGGCGGTCATGTATCCAATGGCACTGATCAAAGAAAAAATACCCACTTACGGCTGGCTTGTGGCATACAATCCGTTGGCGTACGTGATAGAAACGACGCGGTATATGTTGCTGGATGTTGGGCAAATATCTCTTTTGGGATTGGGGTATACGTTTTTGGTAACACTGGTCGTTTTTTTTATCGGAGTTTTGATATTTAACCGGACGGAAAAGAGTTTTATAGACACGGTTTAATGATTAGTGTTCAGTGTTTAGTGGACAGTGTTCAGCAGTGATCAGTATACAGCGACCAGTATCAGGTTTTAGATTGAAATTTATTATTATTATTATTATTATTATTATTATTATTGAAGTTGTCAGGCAGCTCATTTGACTATTAAACAAATAGACAGTTAACCAAGCAAAACTCCATTGAAAGACATTATATTAAAAGCCGAAAATATTTCTAAACAATACCGACTAGGCCAAGTGGGCACTGGGACTATGGCGCATGATTTGAACCGCTGGTGGCATCAGGTTAGGGGGAAAGAAAATCCGTATTTAAAAATTGGTGACGTTAATGACCGCAGTACCAAAGGGACCAGCGATTATGTTTGGGCGCTGCAGGATATTAATTTTGAGGTGGAACGTGGTGAAATTTTAGGGATTATAGGAAAAAATGGTGCGGGAAAATCTACTTTATTAAAAATATTATCCCGAGTGACTGCTCCCACTACTGGCAGTATTAAGTTTGGAGGTCGCGTGGCTTCTTTGCTTGAAGTAGGAACCGGATTTAATGGTGAAATGACCGGCAGGGAAAATGTTTACCTGAATGGTGCCATTTTAGGAATGACCAAAAAAGAAATCACCTCAAAACTAGACGAAATCATTGAATTCTCCGGTTGTGAACGTTATATAGATACCCCCGTGAAGCGATACAGCAGTGGAATGTATGTACGTTTAGCTTTTGCTGTAGCCGCTTTTCTAGAACCTGAAATTTTGATTGTGGATGAGGTTTTGGCCGTAGGTGATGCAGAGTTCCAGAAGAAAGCCATTGGCAAAATGCAGGATATTTCACAAAAAGGCGGTAGGACTGTGTTGTTTGTAAGCCATAATATGGCTGCAGTAAAACAGTTGTGTACGAGAGGGATTGTTATGGAGAATGGTAGAATAGCCTTTGAAGGTAAAATTGATACCATAATCGATAAATATCTTAATACTGACAATAATGTTTCTTCAATAAAAAAATATACTTTTAATGAAGCTCCATCAAGCGAGGTAATAAAATTATTAGAAGCAGAAGTAATTAATGATAAATCTGAAAACAAGTTGGATTTTCTTATAAACGAAAAAATAGGTATCAAAATAAAGTTTGAAATTCTGATGGAAACGGATGATATTATTTTAGGTATTAATCTCTATAATAATGAAGAAATTCATATATTAAGTTCTCATCAGAAAAATCAAATTCAAAATTATAATAAAGGAATTTATCAAACCATAGTTTGGTTTCCAGGTAATTTTCTCTCTGAAGGATTTCATTTCTGCGGTGTAGCGGCTATGTCTTACAAAGGGTTTTTTAGAGTGCATTTTCATGATATTAATAAATTTTCGTTCAATATTATTGATGGATTTGTTGAAAATACAGCTAGAGGAATTGTATATAAAGGTAAGTTTCCTGGAGTTGTCAGACCAATATTGGAGTGGGATAATGTTATTGCTATATAGTGGATTAAAGTATGGAAAATTTAGAATGGACAGGAGAAAGATTAACTACTGGACTAGAGTCAGTTCATGGTGTTATTGAACATTTACATAGGTATGCAATAGCTCAAAAGATTACTAAAGACAAAGTGATTCTAGATATTGCTTCAGGAGAAGGATATGGTAGTTTTTTACTTAGTAAAAATTCTATTAAAGTATACGGTGTTGATATTGACGAAAAATCAATTAATCATGCAAAGGTTAAATATGTATCAGCAAAAAATCTTGAGTTTCTTGTTGGTTCAACAGATGCAATTCCATTGCCAGATAATTCTGTCGATGTAGTTGTTTCATTTGAGACTATTGAGCATCATGATAAACATGATTTGATGATGGAAGAGATTTTTAGAGTATTAAAAAAAGATGGCATATTACTTATTTCTTCTCCAGAAAAAAGTATTTATAGTGAAAGAGATCCAAACAATCCTTTTCATATAAAAGAATTGACATTACATGAATTTAAGAGCTTATTAAAAAGATACTTTAAAACGGTTAATTTATTTAATCAAAGGTTCGTTATTGGATCTTTAATTCATTTGACAGATAATAATCTGAAAACTAAATTTAATTTGTTTGATGGTAACTATCAAAATATTTGTGAAGGATTGTCTGAAGATGTTTTTTATAATAAAGCTTATTTTAATTTAGCATTATGTTCAAATAAAAGTGAAGAAGAATATCATGATGTTGGCAATTCTTTTTTTAATGGAGTTAATGTTGTTAATGAGGAAATAAATGTCCTTAAATATGAGATTGATAGTTTAAACAATAAATATAGCAGTATGTTTAATTCTGAATCTTTTAAATTAGGAAATTTTATTATAAAAAAAATAAACGGTTTTAAAAGACTATGGAAAAAATAAAACCAATAGCTATATATTTACCTCAATTTCATCCGACCCCAGAAAATGATGAATGGTGGGGAAAAGGTTTTACAGAATGGACTAATGTAACCAAAGCTACTCCTTTATTTGATGGGCATTATCAACCTCATTTACCAGCTGATTTAGGGTTTTATGACCTGCGTTTAGAAGAAGCGCGTTTGGCGCAAGAGCAATTAGCTAAGGCTTATGGTATTCATGGTTTTTGTTATTATCATTATTGGTTTAGTGGTAAACGAATATTACACGAACCATTGGATAGAAAACTTAAAAATCCTAAGGAAGATTTTCCTTTTATGATGTGTTGGGCTAATGAAAACTGGACAAGAACTTGGGATGGGCTAGACAAAGAAGTTTTGATGGAGCAAAATTATTCTACTGAAGATGATATTGCTCATCTCAAATATCTTATTCCTTTTTTTAAAGATTCACGATATATAAAGGTTAATGGAAAACCAGTTTTTATTGTTTATAAACCATTTATATTTCCTGATGTAAAAGAAACTGTTAAGAGATGGCGGGAATTGGCTGCTGAGAATGGCTTGGAATTATACCTATGTCATACCGTTTTTAATTATAATAAAGGGTGGGATACTTTATTGGAAGGATTTGATGCGGCTATTGATTTTGAGCCTTTTGGAATTAGAAGAAAAAGTGTTTTCAATGAGATAGAAAGAGTAAAGCATAGAGTTCTGAACGTTAGTTTGTCTAAGCGAGTTATAAGAAAAATAAAAAGTACTATAGGATATAAAGATAAAAGTTCAAAATCCATATTAAATAAACTAGATTATGAGTTTATGATAAATAATATAAAGTCATTAAAAGAATTTCCTTTTAAAATGTTCCCAAATTTAGTTGTAGGTTGGGATAATAGTGCTAGAAGAAAAAATAATCCGACATTAATTTTAGATAATTCAACGCCAGAATTATTTGAAAAATGGCTATCAGAATTAATCATTGATTTTGAACCTTATTCTGAGGATGAAAATTTTATTTTTATAAATGCATGGAATGAATGGGCAGAAGGAAATTATTTAGAGCCTTGTCAAAAATGGGGAACTGATTATTTAGAGAAACTAAAAAAAGTATTAGATAAATAGGGAATAAATGTTCAATAAATGTCGAATCTTTCGATTGACATATAAAGGTTAAAAAAATAATTATGAATATTGCTTTTACCATTTGTTCTAATAATTACCTTGCACAGGCTAAAACGGTAGGAGATTCTTTTTTAGAATACCATCCTGATTGGAGATTTATAATTGGTTTGTGTGATGAATTTGAGTCGTCGTTTGATTATAGTGTTTTCGATAAATTTGAAATAATTAAAGTAAAAGATATAAGTGTTCCAGAATTTGAAAGTATAGTAAAGAAATATAATATTATAGAATTAAATACGGCTGTAAAACCAACATTTATTAAACATATTTTTACAACTTACAATGCTAATAGACTTATTTATATAGACCCTGATATTTTAGTCACAAGTTATTTTGAAGAAGTTATTGCAATTTTGGATACGAAAAATATCGTATTAACTCCTCATATTTGCTCGCCAATTGATGATGAATACACACCAACGGATTATCATACTTTAAGAGGAGGAATTTATAATTTAGGGTTTATTGCTTTGGCACGATATGACAAAATAAAAGATTTTATAGACTGGTGGCATGAGAGAGTTTTGAAATATGGTTTTTGTGATTTTAGTAACACTATGTTTTATGATCAACTTTGGATAAATTATGTACCAGCAATGTGGGACGATTATTTTATACTCAAGCATCCTGGTTATAATATGGCAAATTGGAACTTGCATGAACGATTATTAACACAAACAGGTAATGATGGGTTTGTTGTTAATGAAAAATTTGCACTACGTTTTTTTCATTTCAGTGGCTATAAATATAATAATCCAACTAGTATAGCTTCCTATTTAACTAGATATGATTTTGAATCCAGACCTGATTTGAAAAATTTGTTTTTTAAATACCGTAATTTATTAAAAAATAATAATATCGAACAAATCAGTAAACTAAAAGTTTATTATTTTTTTGTCAATAAAAGTGTTGCAGTTTTTCCTAGAAAGAAGTCTTTATTAAGGAAAATTATTAACAGATTAAAAAAAATAATTAAAGTTCTTCTAACAGGAAATGTTTAGAATCAAAAAATCATGTTGTTAATTTAAGGTATATCGTGAGTAAAATAAGGTTTAATTTAGTTTGTGTGGTGGTTATACCAGTTCATAGCGATAGTCCATCTAATTTGGAGTTAATATCTTTTAAGCAGTGTTTTGATATTTTAAAAAAACATGCCATAAAAGTTATGGTGCCTAAAGGCCTTAATTTAGAAGCTTATATAAAGGTAGTGCCCAATTTTGAAGTTGTTGAAATAGAGCCAATTTGGCAAAGTAGTCTCTTTATGTATAATAAATTAAAGTTGAGTTCTTTTTTTTATGATTTATTTAAAGAGTTTGATTATTTATTGACTTACGAATTAGATGCATTTGTTTTTAAAGATGAGTTAGATTTTTGGTGTGATAAAAATTATGATTACATTGGCGCTCCATGGTTTTTTGGTTATTCCGAACCACTTTCAAATGATTTTATTGGTGTAGGTAATTCTGGTTTTTCTTTGAGAAAAATAAGTTCAATGAAAAATGCAATTCAGAAAATTTATTTTAAAGAGCATGAATATTTTAGAATATCTAAGAAAAAAAGATTTTTAAATACAATTAGAATGCCATTAGATTATTTTAATATGTGGAGAAACAAAAATAATACTATTCAAATTGCGAGACATTTTAATGAAGATTGGTTTGTGTCTTTTGTAATTCCAAAACATAAAGTAGATTTTAACATTGCACCATTAGATGATGCTATTAAATTTAGTTTTGAAGTTAAGCCGGATTATTTATTCGATATTAATAATCAAATGTTACCTATGGGATGTCATGCTTGGGAGAAATATAATTTTGAATTTTGGAAGCCTCATATTTTGAATTTCGGATATGAATTTTAAAGCAATAAATTGCATTTTTTTCAATTATAACAGATAATCAATGCCGAAGATTTCTATAATCACCATCAACTACAATAATCTCGAAGGACTGAAAAGAACCGTAGAGAGCGTAGTCAATCAAACTTGGCAAGAATTTGAATACATCGTTATTGATGGAGGTTCCACAGATGGCAGTGCGGAATATATAGAAAGTCAAGCAAGCAATATTGATTATTGGGTAAGTGAACCGGATAAAGGAATTTATAATGGCATGAACAAGGGGATAGCGAAAGCCACTGGGGAATATTTGTTGTTTTTAAATAGTGGGGATCATTTTTTTAGCGATAAGGTACTTGAACAAAATCATAAGCATATTGCAAATTATGATTTGATTTATTTTGACTTGCAATTCATTGAAGAGTTAAAATCCAAAGTAGTTTGCTATCCCAATAAACTATGTTTTTCTGATTTGCTTTTGGGTTCTTTACCACATCCTTCAACAATAATAAAAGCAAGTTTGTTTTCAGCAATTGGCCTTTATGCTGAGCAGTATACAATCGTGTCGGATTGGAAATTTTTTATCTTAGCATTGTTTAAGTATAATTGTACTTATCTAAAAGTAAATCAAACGCTTTCTGTGTTTTATTTAGATGGTATAAGTTCTGATTCAACTCAACAAGAAATACTATTTAACGAGCGAGAGGAAGTTTTGAATTCGGAATTCAAAAATATTATAGAAGATCTTAAAGAGCTAAACGAATTAAGAAGGATTGTTATAGGGTTGAGAAAATCAAGAAAAATAAGCTTGCTTGTTCGATTGGGTTTACTAAATAAGTTTTAAAAAGAATATGCAAAAAGTTTCAGTCATAATTCCGTGTTATAATCAGGCTTCTTTTTTAAGTGAAGCTATTCAATCTATCATAGACCAAACTCACGGAAATTGGGAATGTATAATTGTCAATGATGGAAGTCCAGACGAAACAGAAAGTGTAGCTCAGACCTGGTGCAGTAAAGATTCAAGAATTAAATATATTTATCAAAAGAATCAAGGATTATCAAGCGCTAGAAACTTTGGAATTCAAAATACTGAAAGTAATTTCATTTTAACTCTTGATGCAGATGACAAATATGATCCAACTTTTATTGAAAAAGGCTTAAAAATTTTAAATGAAAACCAAAAAGTAGGCGTAGTAAGTAGTTGGATATTAAGATTTAAGGGTGGTGATGAAATTTGTGTTATTAAACCTAATGGAAAAATAATTGAAGATTTTATGTTTCAAAACGCTTCTAATGGTACTTCACTATTCAGAAAAAAATGTTGGCTTGATGTGGGTGGTTATGATGAAAAAATGAAAACTGGTTACGAAGATTGGGATTTTTATATTGGAGTTTGCACTTTAGGTTGGAATGTTCATGTCATACCAGAAGTTTTGTTTTTTTACAGGCAACATGATTTTTCCATGCGATTGGATGCTTATGCGAATCATGATAAAAATATAAAAATGTATATGTATTCAAAACACAAAGAATTATATTTAAATCATTATGAAGAGATGGTTACCTATTTTTTGAATACAATAGATTTAGAAAAGCGTAATAATATTAAGGTTAAAAATAAAATTGATTATAAAATAGGTTTTTTGCTATTGAAACCATTTAGGAAATTAAAATCATTATTTAGATGAGTAATAATTCAAAAGTAACTATTATAATGGCGACCTATAACAGGGCTCATTTTATAGAGGAAACACTTTTATCCATTCAAAAGCAAACTTTTTCGGAATGGGAATGTTTAATAATTGACGATGGAGGATCAGACAATACTAAAGAAGTAATAGCTGAAATCTTAATAGAGGACAAGCGATTTCAGTTTCTGAAACGGCCGGATATTTATGTAAAAGGCTTGTCGGGTTGCAGAAATTATGGGTTGGATTTGGCTAAAGGAGAATATATTATCTTTTTTGACGATGATGATATTGTGCATCCCCAAAACCTGGAATGCTGTGTAGATGAATTGTCTACAAAAGACATCTCTTTTTGCAGGTACATTCGCGATGCTTTTTTTGGGGATTTTGACTATGCATTTGATTACTCTAAAACCTACACTTCTTTTTACATTGATAAAAAAGATGTAGAAAAAATGTTAAGAAATGAACTCCAGTTTAATTCTTGTGCCATAATGTGGAAGTCAGGGTGTTTTGAAAGAAACCGCTTTGCCGAAAACTTGATGTATTGCGAAGACTGGGAATTGTACTCCAGAATAGTGTCGTCAGGTTACAGTGGGATTTCAATTGCGAAATCTTTGTTCTTTGGAAGAAAGCATCCAGAGTCAATGACAGGAGAGTTTTATCGTAATGACCCTGTTAGAAGAGAATCATTCACTGAAGCTATATTGTTAGTACTACAAAGCTTGAAAGAAAAGAAGTTACTTACTTATTCTTTAAAACGATATTTTATTGCCATAGCAATAGAATTTAAGGAATATAATCTATACAAAAAGACTTTGAATATCCTCGAATTGCCTACATTTGAAAAAATGAAATGGCAAATATTCTACACTATATTGCCATTGAGATTGAAAGTATATCAAATGAAAAAAGTATTAAAAAAGAAGATTAATTAGTGATTTTTCGCATTAGAACTTTGCTAAAGAAAATTAAAGCTAATGTTGCTCAAAATTAAAATAATGAATAAATAATGAGGTTTTTAGTAATAGAACAAGATTTAAGAGTGTGGGGAACCAGTCAAGGTATTATTTCACGTTCTTTTTTGGCAAAATTAAGAAGATCCTATCCTCTATCCATTATTGACGTGGTGTATTTAAAACAAGGTGAAAGCGAAGACAGACTGGATTTATTGCCGGTTAATTCTATTAAGGCATTTGTTTTAGATTTGAAAATTCCTTTTTATACCAAATGGGTCAATAAATTTTATTGGCGGATTTTTCATGTTTCGTTGACCAGAAATTACATTCACAAAATATTTGGATCTTATATAGCTAAAATTGACTACCGTCAATACGACCATATTTTTATCCGAAGTGCGGGATTGGATTGTGAAACCATCTTGGGAGCTAAAGATTTACCCATTCTTAAAAAATCCATTATTACTTTCAATGAGCCTTATCCTTTATTTTGGTGTACTGGTTCAACAAGTAAATTGACTAATTTAGAAATTTTTAAAGTAAAGGAAATGTTTGAAGTGGTCAGTCAGGCAAAATCATGTATGGCTACTGAAATTTTATCGGAGGATCTGCAGTATTTATATGGTTCTAGAAAGAAATTTTACAGTTTGCCCCATCAATACGACGCCAGTGTTTTTGATTTATCAAACGTAGAAAATGTTTTTAAAAAAAAATCAAAAATTATGATTTCTTATCACGGTGCAATTCAGTTTGGTAGAAATGTAGAAATTCTTTTAGACGCATATCAAGAATTGTTAGAAAACAATCTACTGTATAGCGAAAATACGGAGTTTGTTTTGCGATTAAAAGGAATAGATAAGAATAAATTAGTAGCCAAATATTTAAAGTGCACCAATATTAAAATCTTGAATTTCGCCAGTTTTACGGACTCTTGTAATGAGCAAATGCATGAAGCCGATATTAATATTATCTTGGAAAATGGCCCTTTGTATTGTAATGTTCTGGTAGGTAAAGCACCGTTTCTCGCAGCAACACAAAAACCAATTCTCTCTATTTCTCCTGAAAGAAGCGAAATGCGAAGGATAATTACTGACCCTAAGTATATTGCAAATTGCAATGATAAGGAAGAAATAAAACAAAAACTGGAATTTTTGATTGTCAGCAGGATGAGCTCAAATGAAGCGGCAAATCCTTTTGGAGATTATTTTAGTGATGAAAATTTTAAAGAAATGTTGGATAAAGTTTTATTTGGCACAAGCTATAAAACTTTGGTGACGTCACAACAGCTTGAGTAGAGTAAAATTATATTATAAATAATTAAAACAACTTCAGGTTTATTTTAAATGTAAACAATGGTCAACATAAATAAATTTACAAATTTTAAACGATTAGATTTAAAGAATATATATGTTATATTCCATTATTTTATAAAAAAAATTTTAAAAATCAGACCAAATCTTAACGAGCGGTCTGTTTTTAATTATTATAATTATTTGATAAACTTAAATGGCTATCTTTTTGAGGAAACACAAAACACTTATGTGACAGATTTCAAAAATAATTTTGATAAAAGGATTAAACTCAGAAAAAATCCCTCCAGTGATATGGAAGTTTTTAAGCAAATTTTTTTATTAAAAGAATATCTCCCAGTAGTAAATGCGTATAATGAAAATTTTTGTAATGAAATTGATTATTGTATGAATATCATAGATGCAGGAGCTAATATTGGTTTGACTTCTTTGTTTTTTGTAGAGTCTTTTAATAGTCTTAACATAATTAGCATTGAACCAGAAATTGAAAATTTTAGAGTTTTAGAGTTTAATTTGAATAGTGTTAAAAACTGTAAAATTGTAAAAATTAATGGAGCTGTATGGAATTCAAATTGTAAAATTAGTATTGTAAATGATTTCAGAGATCAATCAAATTGGTCTTTTAGGGTTGAAGAAAAAGATGGTACAGATGCTATTCGCGCTTATTCTATAAATCAATTAATTGCAGACAATAATTTTAAAGTAATAGATATTTTAAAAATAGACATAGAGGGCTCAGAAAAGCAAGTGTTTACTTCGGCGTCATCGAATCTGGATTTTTTGAATTGTACAAAATGTATTGTGGTTGAAATTCATGATGAATTTGATTGTAGAGAAGAAATATATGATATCCTTGTGAATTATGGTTTTGTTTTGCATAACGAAGCTGAATTAACAATAGGAATTAATCAAAAATTAAAATAATCACGCAGCCTGATATGACTTGTATGCCCCAAATAACCGTGTTATTGCCTGTATATAATTGTGAATTGTATGTACAAACGGCGGTCCAGAGTATCTTAAATCAGACTTATACTGATTTTGAATTCTTGATAATAGACGATGCCTCAACTGATGCAACAGTTGCTTTAATAAAAAAATTGGAGGATTCCCGAATTCAATTAATAGAAAAACCAATTAATTCGGGCTATACCAATAGCTTGAATTATGGATTGCAAATGGCAAAAGGCAAATATATTGCACGAATGGACGGTGATGACATTAGTTTTCCAGAACGATTTTCCAAACAAATTGCCTATTTAGAAACTCATCCCGATGTAGTGGTGTGTGGTACAACCTACAAAATAATAGGAAACGACAAGCTAATTGCACTTCCGGAAAACCACGAAGCGATTAAGTTGGGTTTGTTGTGGGGAAATTGTATTTCGCATCCATCGGTAATGATTAGAAAAAAGATATTGGACGAATATTCGATACAATATAATACATCTAAAGAACCTGCCGAAGATTATGATATGTGGGTTCGTTTGCTCTCTGTGGGCAAATTGCACAACCTTCAAGAAGTTTTGCTAGAATATAGATTGTACGGCAACCAAGTGTCTCGAAAAAGAGCCGAAGATCAAAAGAAAAATGATGTTCTGGCAAAATTTAAAATGCTCCAGTATTTGAACATAGAATGGGATAGCCTTGAATATGAGTTTTTGGAACGAAATTTTAGAAAAACCGATTTAATCAATTTCAAAGACTTAAAAATTTTTAAACAAATCCAAAATAAATTGGCAGTCGCTAACAGTTCTGGTTTTTTTGAATCTAAAAGTTTTAGTCTTTATCTTGCTGATTTAGAATCTGATGTGTTGCGAAAATGTTTTCTGAAGGAAACGCGTTATACTCCTCTAATGTATCTTGAATATTTATTTGCTAAATACAGATGGAAGGTCAAGTTGACCGTCAAACAAGAGATAAAACTTGCAGTGAAATCTTTGGTTTTATGGAAAACACTTAGAGTAAAGTCGTAAATAAACGCTAAAATCAAAATAAGCTCCAATAATAAGTAAAAATGACAAACCCCACTTTCTCCATCCTTATCACTACGAAAAATCGCTTAAGCGATTTGGCTTTTACTTTGGGAAAAATTCAATATTTATTAGATAAAAAGGAAGTGGTTTGCCTAATTTGTGATGATGGCTCTACTGACGGTACGGCTTCTTTTTTGCAAGCCGAGTATCCTGAAATCCAGTTGATTCAACATTCCAATAGCCAAGGTTTGATTTATAGTCGGAATCGATTGTTAAATATGGTTACGACGGAGTTTGCTATTTCCATCGACGATGATTTACATTTCGTCACTCATAACCCTTTAGAAATTATAAGTTATTTTTTTATTCAAAATCCAGAAGTTGGGGTGCTGGGATTTCGGATTTTTTGGAATAAAACAGAACCCATAAGTACAGCAACTCTGGAGCAATCAATACCGATGCAAAGTTATGCTGGAGGTGCACATGCTTTTCGCATGAAGGCTTGGCGAGACATTCCGGAGTATCCTGCCTGGTTTATTTTTTATGGCGAAGAAAATTTTGCTTCCTATCATTTGTTCAAAAAAAGATGGAAAATCTATTACCTGCCCGAAGTTCTGGTTAATCATAGAGTGGATTTAAAATTGAGAAAGAACAATTCTGATTATGTTATGCGATCAAGAAGGGCTTTACGTGCTGGCTGGTATTTATTTTTCATGTTTTATCCTCTAAAAAAAATCCCAAGAAAAATGGCGTATTCGCTTTGGATGCAATTCAAAAACAAAGTATTCCAAGGCGATTTCAAGGCTTTAATCGCCATTGGTATGGCGTTGTTGGATTTGGTTTGGAATGTCCCGAGAATTATAAAAAACAGCAACCGATTGACGCAAACACAATATGAGGAATACAATCAGCTGCCTGAAGCTAAATTGTATTGGCAGCCATAAAGAATGTAAATAAAGGCTAAAATTGTAAAACGTTTTTCAAAAGTCAACCAAATACTAAAAATGAAAAAAATATTAAAAAAAATATTAAAAGCTACTGGATATAAAGTTTCTAAAAACAGTAAAGTTTTGCTACTGGATGAGGATCCATTTACAGCCATCAAAGATAAGTTAATAGGGGACCAGCTAATTTTCTTTGATATAGGTGCTAATTGGGGACAAACTACTAAGAAGATGAGCCATCAATATCCGGATGCCAAAATTTATGGTTTTGAGCCCAGTAAAAATTGTTTTGAATCTTTAAAAGCTAATTTTAAAAGTGATACTATAAGTTTTCATAATTTGGCTGTAGGGTCAAGTTGCGGTCAATTAGAATTTAATGAATATTCTTGGAGTGCCTAAAATTCCGTTTTAAAAAGAGCCTATGGTGGTGCGACAATTGTAGCAACATATTTAGTTGATGCAATTACAATTGATGAGTTTTGTACAAATAATGCTGTGCCACATATTCACTTATTGAAAACGGATACTGAGGGTTATGAACTTAATGTTTTGAAAGGAGCTTCCGATATGATGAAGCGGAATGCCATTCAGTTTGTCTATGTTGAGGTATTTTTTAATAAAAATTATATTGGGCAATCTTCCTTTGGAGATATCTATAATTTTTTATTGGAAAATGGGTTTGCATTGGTTCGATTTTATGATGTTCTTTATACTAATGATGGTGTGGCTTCAAAGACAGATCCCTTATTCATTAATAAAAATTTTGCAACATAAATATTGAAAACCACTGCTTTTTAACCGTAAAAAAGAATTGACAACCGGAAAAATAAGTATTTTTACCATCAGCAAAAATCGAAATGAAAACAATAGTCATCATTCCTGCCCGAGGCGGTTCTAAGCGTTTGCCTAATAAGAATATTTTGTCTTTGGGAGGTATGCCACTAATTGCCCATAGTATTTTGTATGCCCAAAATAATAGTGCTATTATTGACGAAATTTATATTTCGACAGATGATGCCGCAATTAAAAGAATAGCTCGCGAATATGGAGCTAAAGTGATTGACCGTCCCGAAAGTTTATCGGGAGATTTGGAGCCTACTGTTTCTTCTTTAAAACACGTTTTAGAATCGATTGGTAAAGAGGTGGAAAATGTGATTTTGTTGCAAGCGACAAATCCTTTGCGACCACAAAATTTATTGAATGAAGCTTTTGAAGTGTATCAAGGCGGGAATTGTGATAGTTTATTCACGGTCTCCAGAAACTATCAAAAATTGGGAAAAATAGAGGGTAATAAATTTCATCCTTTTAATTATAATATTGGACAACGCAGTCAGGATTTGGAGCCCTTATTTTTTGAAAATGGATTGTTGTACATCAGCACGGCTTCTTTGATTTTACAAGAAATCATCATATCGGAAAATGCTTTTCCATTCGAAGTTAATTCCATTTTTGCCAATGTAGACATAGATACAGAAGAAGATTTGGAGTATGCGGAGTATTTAATTAAAAAGGGTCTCGCTCGACTGCGCTCGACCTGACAAATGGTTGTAATCAATTAGCAAGGTTGTCAAATCGAGCGCAGTCGAGATTCTTTTCTAAAGCAAATCGTCTTAACTTGAGATAAAAGCAGGTTGCTTTCTAAGTAAAAGGGATTGAAAAAGATAGAAAAAGAAAAGATCTCGTCCCTCGTTCGTCGTCTCTCGAGATGACCTGCGCGATCTGATGATTAAGTAGTCAAGTAGAAAGGTAGTCAAATTGAGCCTTTGTAAGACTAAGGACAGGCAAGTCGAGAGGCGCAATTCATTAATTTCGCCAATATTGGTATCACCCCAAAAATGGAGTATTTTAAAATAAACAAATGAAAGACAGTAACTTAGCGGAAAAAAATTACAAACGATTTTGTGGACTTGAAGGCAGCGAATATATAGCCAGCGAATTCGCTTTAGAAACCATCCTTAAAATAATTAAAATATTTAAAGTACATACTATTTTAGAGTTGGGTTTAGGAATAGGTTCCATATCAGACACGGTTTTAAAATATTCTAAAAAAGCGAATCATACTATTGGTTATGTAGGTACAGAAAAAAACGACTTTTGTTTGAATGCGTTAAAAAGTAATGTATTGGACTTTGATAAAATAGAGTTGTATGCAGAATTAAATCAAATTAAAAATTAGATGTTTGATTTAATTATTATTGATGGTTATGATAACACCTTAAAAGAAATAGTTGCTTTCTGTAAAAAGAATACTATCATATTTATTGAAGGAGACCGAAAAGGTCAAACAGAAACAATCAGACAAATTTTCCCAAAAAACAAATACGTAAATGTCATAACACTCAATAAAAACAAGCCCTACTCTCATGGTGATGGTGATACGAATCGTTATGTTGGTTGGTGGTAAGCTCATTTTCATTAATCCAACACCAACAATGAAAATATTTTGGTTTCAACAAAAAGTAGGAACATTTATTAAAAACAAAGTTAGATTATACCACGAAAAATGAATCCATACATAAATATATCAGGAAGAAAAATAGGGCCAGATTTTCCTCCCTTGGTCATTGCCGAAATCGGGATTAATCACGAAGGTTCTTTGCAAGTGGCCAAAGAGATGGTCGATGCCGCACATCGTGCAGGAGTGGAAGTGGTCAAACACCAAACCCATATTGTGGCAGATGAAATGAGTGGTGCTGCCAAGAAAGTGATTCCAGGTAATTCCGATGTTTCTATTTATGAAATTATGGAACGTTGTGCGCTTAATGAAGCCGATGAACTGGAACTCAAAAATTATGTCGAGAGTAAGGGGATGATTTTTATTTCGACTCCTTTTTCTCGAGCTGCTGCCAATCGGTTGCAAAAATTTGACATTCCAGCTTACAAGATAGGTTCCGGAGAGTGCAACAACTATCCTTTATTGGAACACATTGCTTCTTTTGGAAAACCCATTATTTTGAGTACGGGGATGAATACGATAGAAAGCATTCGCAAAGCAGTAGCTATTTTTGACAAACATAAAGTTACATTTGCGTTGTTGCACACAACCAATTTGTATCCAACACCCGTTCACTTGGTGCGTTTGGGTGCGATGACGGCCATGCATGAAGCCTTTCCGGATAAAGTATTTGGGCTGTCAGATCATACCTTAAATAATAACGCATGTTTGGGAGCTGTTTCACTTGGAGCGAGTATATTAGAGCGTCATTTTACAGATACCATGCAGCGAACTGGACCTGATATTGTGTGTAGTATGGATGAACAAGCTACTGCAGCATTAATTCAAAGTTCGAATGAAATTTGGCAAATGCGCGGTGGTACTAAAGAGCCAGCTAAAGAAGAGCAGGTAACCATTGATTTTGCTTTTGCCACGGTTTGTACCATCGCTCCAATTAAAAAAGGGGAAGTGTTTACTATAGAAAATATTTGGGTCAAACGTCCTGGAACGGGTGAGATATTGGCGGCGCATTTTAATGATGTTTTGGGTAAAGTTGCTATGCGAGATATAGACAATGACGAGCAATTGGGGTGGTGCGATATTGAAGAATAGAAAGTATTAGAAGTAAAGGGTCTCGACTGCGCTCGACCTGACAAATGGCAGTAGTTAAACAATGAGTTTTAAAGTAATACAATTGTCACATCGAGCGCAGTCCAGATGCTTTTAAAATTAATGTTTTATGAAATTCTATTACGTTTATATACTCAAATGCAAGGATGATTCTTTGTATGTTGGAATTACTTCTGATATTGAAAGAAGAGTAATTGAACACAATGCGGGTAAATATCCGGAGGCTTATAGCCATTCCAGAAGACCGGTGACATTAGTCTTTTATCAGGATTTTACGGATCCAAATCAGGCCATTGCCTTTGAGAAGAAAATAAAAAAATGGAGTAGGGAGAAAAAACAGTGTTTAATAGATGAAAATTTTGATAAATTGCAGGACTTATCCGAGTGCAGGAATGCGACACATTATAAATACAATCTGAATAATGATTTGGATCTTGAACAGGAATAAAAGGGTCTCGACTGCGCTCGACCTGACAGATTGTAGTAGTAAAGACATTATGTTGTCACATTGAGCGCAGTCGAGATGCTTTTAAAAAGAGAAAGTTCCTCTGTGTTGAGCGAAGTTGAAAAGTCGATACGACAACAGAGAATAGTAGTAAAAAACCATAAACAGGCGTCTCGTCCTTCGGCTTCGCTCGAGATGACCCGCTCGACGTGACAGAATATACAGTTGGCACATCTAGCCCTTCGGCTTCGTTTAGGACAGGCTTAAGAAGAGATATTTAATGATAAAACAGTGAGTCTCGACTGCGCTCGACCTGACAATTAGTATCAGTTAAGGAATTTGGCTGTTTCATAGAGTGTTTCATCTCGAGCGCAGTCGAGATGCTTGTGTTTAACCGGTAGTAATATTTAACATTAAATAAAAGAATTATTTCAAGAATTAAATGAAAAAAATCCTATTCCTCACCGGAACTCGAGCCGATTTCGGCAAAATAAAATCACTGATTCAAATTCTGGAGCAACAACAAGGATTTGAAGTTTTTGTGTTCGTGACGGGGATGCACCTGCAAAAAGAATACGGCTATACGCTCATTGAAATTGAAAGATGTCATTTTAAGAATGTGCATACTTTTGAAAACCATACTCATGAAACTACCATGGACTTGACCCTGGCCAAAACCATCGAAGGGCTTTCGGCTTATGTAAAAACCATCAGTCCAGATATGATACTGGTGCACGGAGATCGGGTAGAAACCTTGGCAGGCGCCATAGTAGGATCGTTGAACAATATTTTGGTGGCGCATATTGAAGGGGGTGAAGTTTCAGGAACCGTTGATGAATTGATACGGCATAGTGTAAGCAAGTTGAGTCACATTCATTTTGTATCCAATGAAGCAGCAGCCAAACGCTTGAAACAAATGGGAGAAATAAAATCTTCTATTTTTACTATCGGCTCCCCCGATATCGACATAATGTTTTCGGAAACATTGCCTGATTTAGAAACGGTCAAAGAGTATTACCAAATCCCTTTTAATGCCTATGCCATTGTCATGTTTCATCCCGTAACTACCGAGGCGAAAGAAATGCAGCAATATGCCGATGATTTTGTGGATGCCGTGCTTAATGATACCCATAATTACGTGGTGATTTATCCCAATAATGATTTGGGGAGCCAATATATCATTGAGGGCTATAAAAAACTGAAAGATAATCATCGATTCCGAGTTTTTCCCTCCTTGCGTTTTGAATATTTTCTGAGCTTGTTGAAAAACAGCCAGTTCATTATTGGCAACAGTAGTGCCGGAATTCGGGAAGCTCCTTATTATGGCATTCCGATTATCAATATTGGGACACGACAACAAAATAGGGCTGTGCATTCCGATATACTGAATGTAGATTACGGTATTAGTACTATTGCCGCAGCCTTGAAAATAATAGACCAGCATCAAGTTAAAAAAACAAAGACGGATTTTGGTCAAGGTAATAGTGCCCAATTGTTTTTGGAATCCATCGAAAATCAAGACATTTGGAACGTCAATCACCAGAAACAATTTAGAGACAATTGAATGAAAAATTTTATTGATAATTTTAAGTCCAAGTTCACTTCCCATCAAAAAGATAGAGTAAAAAGTAGTATCAACAATTTTAGAGCCTACTTTGCTTCTAATAACTTGACCACTTTAGCTAAAATTTATCGTTCAGATAAGTGGGGTAAACATTTTTACACACCTCATTATCAAAGCCATTTTAAGACATTCAGGTTCAAGACTATCAATCTATTAGAGATTGGAGTTGGTGGATATGAAAGTCCTTTTGCAGGAGGAAATTCACTTCGAATGTGGAAAAAGTTTTTCCCATTTGGAAAAATATATTCTATTGATATTCATAATAAAACACCCCACGAAGAACGAAGAATAAAAATCTTTCAAGGAAGTCAGGTTGATGAATTGTTTCTTGCTTCTGTTTGTGATCAAATAGGAGAATTTGACTTAATAATTGATGATGGGAGCCATATCAATGAACATGTAATTCAATCCTTTGAATTTTTATTTCCAAAACTTAAAAAGGGAGGGATTTATGTAGTGGAGGATACTCAAACTTCCTATTGGGAGGATTATGGAGGAACTTCAAAAGATTTTAATTGTAAAGGGACAATTTATCATTATTTTAAATCTTTAATTGATGCTCTTAACCATCAAGAATTTATGATTCGAAGCTATGAAAAGTCATATTTTGACAAACATATAATAGCTATGCATTTTTACCATAATATGATTTTTATTTATAAGGGAAATAATGATGAAGCCTCAAATTTTCTTGTTAACAATATGAAGAAAAATGGATAATACCACTATTGCAATTATCACCACTGTAATCAATCACGAACTCTATCAAAAGAGTTCCCAATTGTTTCCTCAAAACATTCAAAAATATGTTATTGACGGTACAAACGGTATGTATGGTCTTGACAGTATTTTTTATATGATGAAAAAACTAAAAGGCAAAGGCATTGAATGGCTAATAATGGCAGATGAAGATGTGTTGTTTATTAATACACAAGGTATTTTTTCTATAATTGAAGAAATGAAATTGAATGAGTATCTGATAAGCGGAGTTAGAGATGGAGGGGTTATTCAAAATAGACATAAAAGCCCTTATGTAATCAATACTTTTTTTTCTATAATCAATTTTAAAGAGCTAGAATTAATTTGGAATAAGCAAGAGGTTTTAAAAAATCAATATATTTTACCAGATGAATTTGATGATGATTTAAAAAATTTAAAGGGAAATTATGAAACAACAAGTTTGTATGAACTCTATTATTGTTTTTATTTTTGGTTGAGAAGAAAAGAGAAAAGATTTTTTTTTTTAGATGCTACAACACCATTCTGCGAAGATGGCTTGACAACTGCGGTTAAAGACGAAAAGGGAGAAGTATTCCTGTACCATACTTGGTATGCACGTGCTTATGGAAAAAGTAAAACACATACTGAGAGAATTAATAAAATATTCGAATTGCTTAAATTTGAAAACAAAATTATACCAAAACCAATCATTTTTAAACACAAAACTTTTTTCATGAAAAGAAGTGCTAGAAAATTATTCAAGCGAGTTCAAATGAGAATTGAGATAATTTTAAATCAAAAACCATAATAATCAGTAATCATATATTATTTAAATGAAAAAACTAGGCATAGTCATCACAGATGGTGTTGGATTCCGTAATTTTGTAATGAGTGATTTCTTAGCAGAAGCCAACCTGCAATTTGATACTATTATAATCTATTCGGGGCTGCCTATTAGTGTTTATCCTGCTGTTTTATCATCAAGGATCACTATAAAGGAATTGGATGTTTTTGTAGAGGGCAAATGGACGTGGTTTTTTAGGAAATGTAAGGAACTGGCGCATTTACAAAAGTATAAATCTTTTTATGGAATGAAAGACAACTTGCATTCTGGGTATCCTAAAACGAACTCTGCCCGATCCCTTTTAGTCAAAATCATTTACTTTTTTACCCAAACAATTCACTCTTCTGCCAGTATTTTGTTTGCGGAAAAATTACAATTTTTGTCTTTTGCTAAGCATAAAATAACGGCAGGCTATATTCAAATGTTGCGAGAAGATCAACCTAACCATATTTTTTTTACGCATCAAAGACCTTCGTATTTAGCCCCTTTTTTATATGCGGCGATTGAATCTAAAATATCGGTTAGCAGTTTTATTTTTAGTTGGGATAATTTGGCTTCCAAAGGCAGGATGTTGGGGACTTTTAATTATTTTTTGGTGTGGAGTGATTTAATGAAAAAAGAGTTGTTGTATTTTTATACGAATGTAAAAGAGGAACAGGTAAGAGTTGTGGGGACGCCTCAATTTGAGCCTTATGTGATGGATAAATACAAAACAGAAAAACAGGATTTTTATTCTAAGTTTACTTTACAAGATAGTAAAAAAATAATTTGTTTCAGTTGTGCTGATGCCAGTATTGGAGCGAATGACCCTGTTGTGATTCGGACTATTGCCAATGCCATACGAGAAGATAAAATTGGAATTCCTTGTCAACTTGTTGTACGGACATCTCCAGCAGAAGGCCCAGAACGATTTGCTGTTATACAAAAAGATTTTCCTGAAATTATATGGAATACCCCAAAATGGATTTTGACTAGGGAGAATCATGCGGAAAGCTGGTCACAACGCATTCCTAGTGAAGAGGATATCAGGGATTTACGTTCTTTATTAGAACATGTTGATTTGAATATTAACATGTGCTCTACGATGAGTTTGGATTATATGTTATTTAACAAACCGGTAATTAATACTGTTTTTGGTAATCCTGAAAATGGTTTGTATGATGACCAACGGTTCTTAGGATACGATCATTTCAAAAAAGTAGTTGATAGCCAATCTGTGAGTATTGCAAAGAATCCAATGGAGTTGATCGATCAAATTAAGGAGGCTTTAGCAAATCCTTCGGCTCGAACTAAAGAGAGAAAGGCTATGATTGACTTACAAATAAGTAAAAAATTAAATGGAACCAGTGCGCGCATTGCCGCTACTTTATCAGAATGGAATGACTGAGTTAAAAAAAATAGCTGCACTTTGTAATTATGAACTGTTACCCGAAAGAGTAGGTGGAATGGATTACTTTTTTTGGCAGTTTGACAGCAAATGTAAAGCAAATGGTATTCAGGTAGATTGGTTTTTTCCGAATCAATCGGATCATGGGGAATACGCTACTTTAACGGTTTTTGACAGTGGATACGAATCTATAGAAAATTATTTTCTTAATTTCTGCAAAACAAATGAAATAACATATACGCATATCATTACTCATTTTATCGAATTATGTACTCCTTTTTTTTACAGAATTAAGCAGTTGTCCAAAGCGAGAATAATTGCCGTAGATCACAATCCAAGACCACTTTCCGGCTATCCTTTAAAAAAGAGAATAGAGAAAAGAATTAAAGGAATTTTGTTTTCCAGATATATTGCTGTTTTTGTAGGCGTTTCTGATTTTTCCAAGCTCGAATTAATCAAGGAATTTGGATCCCAAATTGGGAATAAATCAATTGTAATTCTTAATGGATTAGATAATAGTAAATTTAGAAAGAAGTTAAATTTTGAATTCAATAATAAATTTATTGTCGCTTCTCATCTCAGAAGGGACAAAGGAATTCAGGATTTAATAGTAGCTGTAAAATATTTAACGGATAACCATGAATATGATTTTCTAATAGATATATATGGGAGCGGTTATTTTGAAATGGAATTGAAAAAGATGATTGAGGATTATTCGCTTCAGAAATATTTTGATTTCAAAGGAAGTGTAGCTAATTTAAATGAGATCTACTGTAATTATGATTATTTAATTCATCCATCTCATGGAGAAACATTTTGTTATTCAGTTGTCGAAAGTTTAATGTGTGATTTACCAGTTATAACAACAAAGGATCGAGGAAATGTATTGAAATTAGTAGAGAATAACAAAAACGGTTTTTTGTTTGAGGCTGGTCAAGTTAATCAGTTAAAAGAAATTTTAGTTGAAATTTTGAATAATGATTCTAGATTAACTAATTGTTCTGTGGGGAATAAAAAAGTAAATACTCTAACTTTAGTAACAATGGTTGATCATCATTTGGCTTTGGTTTTACCGAATAAATTTTAATTTTACATAGTCAAACCTGTTTCAATACTTATGTTTTTTAACTCCTTATCCTTTGCCATTTTCCTGCCTATTGTATTTGTGTTTTATTGGTTTGTTTTTAATAAAACCAAAAGTGCTCAAAATGCAGTGCTCATTATCGCGAGCTATTATTTTTACTCGTGCTGGGATTGGCGCTTTTTGTTCTTGCTGGTTTTCTCTACTTTTTTAGATTATTACACCGGTATAATGATAGAAAAGGCTAAGACGGAACTAGGAAGGAAATTTTGGTTTTGGTTGAGTATCAGTGTGAATTTGGGTTTTTTGGGAACCTTTAAATACTATAATTTTTTTGCAGATTCTTTTTCGGAATTGTTGAATGGGTTCGGGTTGCAAACAAGTCCTTTATTGCTGAACGTGATTCTGCCAGTTGGTATTTCTTTCTATACGTTTCACGGGTTATCATACGTCATCGATATTTATTTAAAAAGAATCAAAGCCGAATATAATTTTGTCGATTACTCGTTGTTTGTCAGTTATTTTCCATTGTTGGTGGCGGGTCCTATAGAGAGAGCGACACATTTACTGCCGCAGGTGAAAGTAAAAAGAACTTTTGACTATCAAAAAGCCAAGGAAGGCGTTTATCAGTTTATTTGGGGCCTGATAAAAAAAGTAGTTATTGCCGACACCTGTGCGACTTATGCCAATGCGATTTTTGATAATTATCAATCGATGAACTCCTTGTCACTGGTTCTTGGAGCAGTTTATTTCGCTTTCCAGATTTATGGTGATTTCTCCGGTTATTCAGATATGGCATTGGGAATGTCTAAATTATTTGGAATTGATTTGTTACGAAATTTTAACTATCCGTATTTCTCGAGAGACATTGCCGAATTCTGGCGGCGCTGGCACATTTCGCTTTCGTCTTGGTTTCGGGACTATCTGTACATCCCGTTGGGAGGAAGCAGTGGCGGCACGGCGATGAAAGTCCGCAATACGTTTATTATATTTTTAGTAAGTGGGTTTTGGCATGGCGCCAACTGGACTTTTATTGCCTGGGGTTTTATCAATGCGTTGTATTTTTTGCCGTTGTTGCTGTTAAAAACGAATCGTTCCAACATGGAAACGGTTTCATTGCAACGGGACTGGGCATCGGTGAAAGTTTTTTTCAGCATACTCAGTACTTTTACATTGACATGTCTGGCCTGGGTGTTTTTCAGAGCAAAATCGATAACAGAAGCGGTTGACTATATAGGTCGTATTTTTACAAATCGAAGTTTTGTTTCCCAATACCTGCAAAACGAACGCTACAATTATGAAATCATTATTTTAGTCGTTGCTTTTATTGTAGTCGAGTGGAACAGTCGAAAACAAATAGAACCGATTTCCGGAAAATACAGTTATTTGAAATTAACGTTATGCCTTGCGGCGATCGTGGCATTGGGAACGTATTCCGATTATAAAGAATTTATTTATTTTCAGTTTTAGAGGGGGGATTTTCGTTTTACCCCGGCCCTAAAGGGAGCCGCAAATTAGGACGTTTGGTGGTTGTTTTCGTTTTACCCCGGCCCTAAAGGGAGCCGAAAATTACGACGTTTGGTGGTAGATTTTCGTGTTGCCCCGGCCTTAAAGGGAGACGAAAATTAGGGGGTTTGGTGGTAGATTTTCGTTTTGCCCCGGCCCTAAAGGGAGCCGGAAATTAGGACGTTTAGTGGTAGATTTCGTTTTGCCCCTGCCCTAAAGGGAGCCGAAAATTTAGGACATCGTGGAATGCGATAGTGATGTATTTCTTTTTCCCACCCTTTAGGGTTGGGGCAAGGAAAAAGAAATAAAGGTGGTTAATTTTCGTTTTGCCCCGGCCCAAAAGGGAGGCGAAAATTTAGGACATCGTAGAATGCTATAGTGGTGTATTTCTTTTTCCCACCCTTTAGGGTTGGGGTAAGGAAAAAGAAATGAGATAAATTTTCGTTTTGCCCCGGCCCTAAACGGAGCCGAAAATTAGGGCGTTTGGTGGTCAGTTTTCGTTTTACACCCGCCCTAAAGGGAGCCGAAAATTCTCGACATCTCGGGAAAGGAAAAAAAATAAGGTTACTTACGATGAAAAATTAATAATAGAATTTAACAATGAAGCAGTTTTTAATTTTTACGGTCAAAACCTTGTTGCTACTTTTATTACTGGCAGTAGTTCTTGATCTACTTTATATTACCGTTTATCTGCAATCTTCTGATCGAGGAAAAGTTGACTACATTTACAATTCAAAAGGACGGCATTATGATGTGGTGATTTTGGGATCTTCCAGAGCCAATAATCATTTTGTCGCACCCTTGTTTGAGAAAAAAGGACTGAAAACTTTTAATTTTGGAATGAGCGGGTCGCATTTATTTGAAGCTTCTTTGATGCTGAAGCTAATGATGGAGCGTAAGTATCATATTAAAAATATCATATTGGAAACCGATCTGAATCTCTCTAATGAAAAGAGGGATGATGGCGTTTCTGCCAAGTTTCTCCCTTATGTTCATCAATCGAAAACCATTAGAAATCATTTTTCACAAGAAGCCGACTTTCAAAAATTATTGTTTATTCCTTTTTACAGATATGTGGCTTTTGATTCTAAAATAGGGTTTAGAGAGTTCTATAAAACAGCAACTAAGGCGCCAACGACCTATTTAGCTCATTTAGGGTATTATCCTTTAGGAAATAAAAAAGGGAAGATGAAAAATAATCTCTCTAATTTAAAACCGCTTCATAATAAATACTATGAAGAAATTAAAGAAATTTGTAGAGCCAATAATATTAATCTGATTGCCGTGATGACGCCGATGTGCACCAATACAAAAGGAATCGATTATTTTAAGAAAGTGAGTGCTTTATATCCGGAAATACACAATTACGAGAACGCGGTGGAAGGGGATCAGTATTTTTCTTCCTGTGGGCATCTGAATGATACCGGAGCAAGATTGTTTACTGGTGTAATTATCAAAGATTTTTTTAATAAATAACCATGAAAATAGCTTTTTTAACACCGGAATATCCACATCTAAAAACAGGAAGTTCGGGAGGAATAGGTACCAGTATCAAAAATCTGGCAATGGGACTTTTGGCCGAAGGCTGTTCGGTTCGTGTTTTAGTATATGCCCAAAAAGAAGAAGGTATTTTTTATGATAACGGTATTTGTATTCAACAAATCAGAAATGTGAAATTTAAGGGATTGTCATGGTATCTCACCCGAAAAAAGCTTGAGAATATCATTAATACTTTATATGACAATAAAGAAATTGATTTGGTAGAAGCGCCGGATTGGACGGGAATTACGTCCTATGTATCTCCTAAAAAATGCCCGGTTGTGATACGATTAAATGGCTCAGACACTTATTTTTGTCATTTGGATCAGCGCCCCGTAAAATGGGTGAATCGGTTTCATGAAAAAAGAGCGTTGAAAAATGCTGATGGGTTGCTTTCTGTGAGTCAGTTTACCGCCGATACCACAAATGAGGTATTTCATTTGGATAAAAAGTTCTCTATTATTCCAAATGGTATAGAAATGGATATCTTTAGCAATAACAATTATAATATCAATAATAATAAAAACACCATACTTTATTTTGGGAGTTTAATCCGAAAGAAAGGATTATTGGAACTGCCCTTTATTTTTAATGAGGTGGTCGCTAAAAGGCCAGAGGCGAAATTAATTCTGGTAGGGAAAGATGTTCCAGATATTATTTCGGGGCATTCTTCCACTTGGCAGATGATGAAATGCCTCTTTTCTCCAGCTGCCCTGCTGAATGTGACTTATTTAGGAGCTGTGACGTATGATGAAATAAAAAATCAAATTAGCAGCGCGACGGTTTGTGTATTTCCTACTTTTGCGGAAGCCTTACCTGTTTCTTGGATTGAAGCCATGGCATTGGAGAAACCTATTGTAGCTTCAGATATTGGATGGGCTCCGGAAGTGATTGATGATGGTGTCAATGGTTTTTTAGTACATCCAAAAGAGCATTTGCACTACGCTTCTAAAATTATTCAGTTGATGGAAGATGCTGATTTACAAAAAGAATTTGGTTTAGCGGCAAAAAAGAAAGTTAGCGAAAAATTCAGTATTGAGAAAGTGGCGCAACAGAGTTTAGTTTTTTATCAATCTTTAATTTAGTAACTTTTGATTCTAGTCTATCATTTAGAGAATAAAATTACCGAAGTAGTAAGCAGGAATAATCAAGAAATTAAATTTGATTGTAAAGGTGCAATTTCGGCTGGCTTGATTAGGTTAGCGGTGGCATTTCCTGATGAAAAAATAGTTTGGTGTCATTCCGCTTACAAGCAACATCTTGCTCTTGAAAAGATAGAAGCTCTTCTTCATCACAATAAGATGATGCTCTCGTTTCGACCGAAATCAAATAATTTTTTTGATAATTCCATCGGATATGTAGAGGAGTCTTTATTTATAAACATCAATAAAAAAGTGTCGTATCCTACGTGGCAAATGAGTAGTTATGTTGGGGTTATTCATACTTCTGTTTTGAATGCGGTAAGTGATAGAATAGTTTGTGACCCTGATTTTGATTATTATTTGAGTTCACTGGCTAAGTTATGTATGCCATTGGGATTGTTGTGCTATTCCGAACCACAGCTTTTGAAGTCGGTAGAAATAATCGATTCGCCTGCTACAGCATCCAGCTTTACACTTTTTCGTTTCGTGAAGCAACATTATAAAACAAGATGGGTGTTTTTGTTAGCGTTTAATTTGCTTTTATATGAGCGTAAAATTTTGTTTTATCCTTTTATTTCCGCACTTTTTACTAAAAGAAGATTTAACAATAATATAAATATAGATGAAATTGTTGTTAATTCATCAAGAGTAATTACAGATAAAGGAACTATAGATGTCATAATTCCAACAATTGGAAGGAAAAAATATTTGTATAATGTGTTAAAAGATTTTTCAAAGCAAAGTCTTTTACCTGAGAAGATTATTATAGTGGAACAAAATCCAGAACCATTCAGTAAAAGTGAATTGGATTATATAGAAACAGAAAAGTGGCCATTTGAAATACATCATATTTTCACGCATCAGGCAGGAGTTTGCAATGCCAGAAATTTGGCTTTGAGTCAAACTATAAGTGAATGGGTTTTTTTAGCAGATGATGATAATCGATTTGACGCTGATTTACTAAAAGAGGTTTTTCAAAAAATAAAAAAATATGGTTGCAAGGTAGTTACAACATATTATCCTCAAATAGGAGAGAGAAAATCACACCACAAAGTAATACAGTGGCCTACTTTTGGTGCTGGTAATAGTTTTTTAAAAAAAACTATTTTACAGCATGTAAAGTTCAACATGGCTTTAGAATTTGGTTATGGTGAAGACAGTGATTTTGGGATGCAATTGCGAAATCAAGGAAACGATGTTTTATTTTTGCCAGAACCTTCAATATTGCATTTAAAAGCGCCAGTTGGAGGGTTTAGAACGAAACCAATAATGCGTTGGCATAATGAAAAGATTCAACCAAAGCCTTCCCCTACAGTGATGCTGTATTTGATTACGCATAACACAAAACAACAAAACTTAGGGTATAAAACTGTTTTGTTTTTTAA
Organism: Flavobacterium caseinilyticum; assembly: GCF_004349085.1. Taxonomy (GTDB): domain Bacteria; phylum Bacteroidota; class Bacteroidia; order Flavobacteriales; family Flavobacteriaceae; genus Flavobacterium; species Flavobacterium caseinilyticum. Next base: position 164,307 of record NZ_SMFM01000004.1, read on the forward strand.
GTATTATAAGTATCAAAAGAGTAGAAATCCTTTTCAATATTTCAAGGTTTTTAATAAACAGTGGAAACAAAGTGTCTATTGGGCTAATCAATTAAAAATAGATTCATGAAATCATCCCTAGTTATTTGTACCTATATGCGTCCCCAATCGTTGCAGCAATTGTTGCAATCGGTTCAGTTGCAAACTTTATATCCGGATGAAATATTAATTGTTGACGGATCCGTAGAGCAGGAAACGAAGCGGATGATCGCTCAAAAGAACATTGTGAACCTGCGGTATTTTTTAGTTTCTGAAGCCTTTCGCGGGTTAACTAAGCAAAGAAATTTTGGATTAAATCAAGTGAATCCTACCAGTGAGATTGTCGCTTTTTTGGATGATGATACTGAATTGATGCCAAATTATTTCGAAGAATTAATAAAAACGTTTGCAGAAAATCCCGAAATTTCTGGTGTTGGAGGCGTTGCGATCAACGAAAATAATTGGACATTGGCAGAACCCAATAAAAAATATAACCCGAAGCGGTATTTTCAGTTGGAGGGATTTGTGTATAAAGAAGGCCAGCGAAATGTAGTACGTAATTATTTGGGGCTACAGTCGAATCTTGGTCCAGGAAGAATGCCTGATTATTCACATGGTAAAACCTGTGGATTTCCTTTAAATGGTAAAACCTATGAAGCAGATTTGCTGATTGGTATGTCATTCGCTTTTCGCAGAAATGTATTTGATTCAATGAGATTCTCTACTTATTTTGAAGGCTATGGACTATATGAAGATGCTGATTTCAGTATCAGGGCATTGCAATTTGGCAAAAATGTAATCAATACAAAAGTGCATTTAAATCACTTTCACCATCCATCCGGCAGGCCTAACCATTATAAATACGGGAAAATGGTCGTACGAAATGGGTGGTATGTCTGGCGAACCAGAAACCCCACCCCTTTATTAAATGCAAAACTGAAGTGGCATGCGATAACGCTGCTGCTGACTGCTGTCCGATTTAGTAATATATTTACAACTAAAAAAAGAAAGGAAGCATTTCTGGAGGCGATAGGAAGATCTGCCGGATGGTGGAGCTTATGGCTTAATCAACCTGAAAAATAATTTTTTAAAATAATTTTTAAATATGACTTTCGTTATCGTAACCCATGTTCCTCACAGTATACAGCAAGACAGGTATTTTGCTTATTCGCCCTACGTACGGGAAATGAATATATGGGGAAAATATGTCGATGAATTGATTGTTGTGGCGCCTGTTAATAAAATTTCAAAAACTGCTATTGATAGTCATTATCATCATGAAAGCATTGAGTTTGTTGTCATTGAAAACTTTAACGTTATCAGTTTTAAATCTTCAATGGCAGCTATTTTAAAAATACCGAAAATCAGTTGGCAGATATTTAAAGCGATGCAAAAAGCCGATCACATTCACCTGAGATGTCCGGGAAACATAGGATTGCTGGGATGTTTTATTCAGATACTCTTTCCTTATACACCGAAAACGGCTAAATATGCCGGTAATTGGGATCCTCAGTCAAAACAGCCGTGGAGCTATCGGCTGCAGAAGTGGATTTTAAGTAATACTTTTTTAACAAGAAGCATGCAGATGTTGGTGTATGGGGAATGGGAGAACAGTTCAAAAAACATAACGCAATTTTTTACCGCAACGTATTCGGAGTCGGAGAAACTGCCGTTGACAGTTAAAAATATAAAAGGAAAGATCCAGTTTGTCTTTGTGGGGACTTTAGTGGTGGGCAAGAATCCATTATATGCCATTCAACTCGTCGAGAATTTGTCGAACAAGGGATATAATGTTCATCTGGATTTGTTTGGTGAGGGGGAACAGCGATCTCTTTTAGAAGAATATATTCAGCAGAACGTTTTAGAAAAAATTATAACTTTGAACGGAAATCAGGCGCCGGAGCGTGTAAAAGAAGCGTATCGAAACAGTCATTTTGTAGTGTTGCCTTCTAAGAGTGAGGGCTGGCCCAAAGCCATCGCCGAGGGAATGTTTTGGGGTTGTGTTCCGTTGGCAACGGCGGTTTCCTGCGTTCCCTTTATGTTAGATTATGGAAAACGCGGAATCTTGCTGGAGATGAAATTAGAAAAAGATGTCGCAGAATTGGAATCGCTGCTGGGAAATCAGTCGGATTTTGACAACATGCGCAGAAAAGCAGCAGACTGGTCGAGAAACTACACCTTGGATTTCTTTGAACAGGAAATTAAAGGCTTGCTGCGTCAAAAAAAACAAATCGAGCAATGAAAAGATTGTGTTTGTTAGGATTCGTCTTCTTTAGTGTGGCGTTTTTGGCTATAATCAACCACAGAACTCCTTTTCTACAACCCGAAGGTGGGCCGTGGTCTTTAGGATTTGGAGCATCTCAACAATATCCGGAGAAGATTGATCCGGTCAAAAACGCTATTTATTCGATAGAAGCGCTGAAAGCCCAAAATGACAGTACTGTTTTTCTGGCAGATCCTTTTTTTATCAAAGAAAAGGACAGCTTTTATCTGTTTTTTGAACATAAAAAAAATAAATCCAATGCGGATATTGGTTTGTTCACTTCTGGAGATGGGAAAGAATACCAGTACCGCGGAACCGTATTAAGCCAGCCATTTCATTTGTCGTATCCGCAGGTTTTTAAATATAAGAATGAATTTTATATGGTGCCGGAGAGCAAGCAGGCCAGCGTGATCTTGTTGTATAAAGCGCAGCGGTTCCCTTTTGACTGGAAAATATGTGATACGTTGATTAGTGATGTTCAGCTTGTGGATCCTTCGATATATCTTTCGGATTCGCTTAATATTATTGTTGCCACAGATTATCAAAAAAACATGTACATGTACGAAGCGGATTCTTTATTCGGCGAATGGAAATTGCATCAAAAACCTATTGCTTTAATAGGGACCGAGGCAAGAGCCGGTGGGCGTTTTTTTGCCGATGAAAAAGGACTGCTTTTGCCGGTGCAAAATTGTACAAAAGGGTATGGGTATGGGCTATCTTTGTACCGTTTTTCGTTTAAAGACGGAAGTTACAGTACAAAGAGAGAGAAGCCGTTATTTTTGACGGCAAATGAAACGGTAAAAGAATTTAATGCGGGCATGCATCACTTAGACATACAGCGTATCAGTGTCAATCAATACTACTATATATATGACGGGAATCAATTGGCTAGTAGTAACAAGACGTTAAATATCAGGGGACCGCTGAAATGGACTTATTTAGATTTAAAAAACTGGATTTTAAAAAAATGCGAATACTTCAATTAATAGACAGTTTAGAATCCGGTGGGGCGGGGAAAATAAGTATCAGAAAACTTGCTTTGATGAAAAATACATTTTTTAATGTTCAATTTTCATAAAAAAGGATATCTGGATATTTATCAATTAGTTATTTTTAAAAAAAGGAATCCCTTTTCATTCGAAAAGAAATTAGTCCTCAATCTGGTCAAAATCCTACACTATAAATATTTTTAAAAATGAAATGAAAATAATATTTACAAATTAGTTTTTTATTGCGAGCCGTGTTTTTCTGCTAAAATGATTGTCCAAGGCAGAGGTGATTCAATAGCGACTACCCTCCCATATTCTTTTTCAATCAGCTTTATTATAGATTTTTTTGACCAATGATTTAAATGTCCCGGGGTGTTGCCAAAATCTTTTAAATATTTAAATCTACACATATTTAAAAAACGCCAAAGAGGTTCTCGCGGGACACCCAAAATGAGGTATTTTTTAGAAACTCTTTTTAATTCTGCAAGTGCTAATTCTGGATAATCTAAGTGTTCTAAAACTTCTAAGAGAAAAACTAAATCAATTCTGTTATTTTCATAGTTTAATTCATAAATGCTTTCTTGAAAAATAGTTAGATTAGGATTGTTTTTTTGTGCAAGAGGTAGTAAGTTTTCTACATATTCTGAAGCGGTCAAATTAGTTATTAATTTGTTGAGTTTCATTGTTGATCTTCCTTCTCCACAGCCTATTTCATGTGCAGAATTAATTGTTGTAATTTTGTTTAATAGTTTTTCAACCGATTTAAAATAATTTTTAACCAAAAATTTAGATATGAAGTTAGTGTCTTCATATTTACCTGAAAAATTTTCTTTCTCCGGCGTGGCTTTTAATTTGGTGTAATCAACTTTTTTCATTGTAAATTAGATTTTTTATTTAATTGTATACATAATATTTTGATACAATAAATCGTAGAGGCATTAGAATTAATATTGTTATAAAAGTTGATACTATGTAATCTAATTTTAAATATATACCTAAATTATATAATAAATTTGCAACTAGATAAAATATAGCTAAGAAAATACAAAATTTAATTAGTTTGTTTTTTTTATGGCGGGTCTTAAATAAAAGTTTTAATTGAATAAAATAAAGTAATAAATACCAAATCCCATAGGCAACCATGAATGCAATTGATTTATCAATTTTAAAAATGGTGACCATTAAATATAAAGATGAAAATACATATCCATATCCTATAATACTTATTAGTATGTAACGTATTATTTGAGACCGGAATTCTTTATTTTTCAGGATTTTCAAAGTGTGTCTTTTTTAAAAAATATAATATTTTTTCTTGATTTTTTCGGATCCTTCCGAGCATATCAGCCATAAAAGCAAAAATGGTGACAATAGCACTCATTCCTAAAAGAGATAACCCAATGATACCAAAACTTTTATAAGGAGTAATAGTATCGTATATCACCCAATGGGTTAGGGCCCATCCACCGAAAATCACTGCGATTACAAAGGTAAAAAATGCTATTCCCAGAAAAAACTGTAAAGGTTTGTAGTCTTTTAGTGATTTGAAGATTATGGATGAGGTTTTGAAACCATATGTAAATAAATTATTTGCAATTCTTGAAACCCGGTCTTCGAAGTATTTTACGTCTACTGGAATTTGCTCCACTTTAAAGCCTTTATCTAATAAGTCTAAAATAGTTTCATGTGTATACGTAAAGCTACCATGCAAATTTAAACTTAATAAAGTGTCATTAGAATAAGCTCTAAATCCACAAGAAGCATCATGAATTTTGGTCTTACTTACGAAACTCACAATTTTATTTACTTTTTTGTTTCCCCAAAATTTTATTTTAGGCATGTTATTTGGTTTTCCGTTTGAGAAACGAATTCCAATACAAAAATCAGCCTGGTTGTTTACAATTGGTGCCAGCATTTGCGGAATTTGATTAACATCAAATTGACCATCGGCATCTATGCTAACCAGTATGTCTGTTTTTTTTTGTAAAGCATAGTTAATAGCGGTTTGAAAAGCATCTCCAACCCCTTTATTTTTGTTATGGCTCAAAACTGTTGCGCCTCCTTTTTTTGCTTCGGAAACGGTTTGATCGGAACTACCATCATTAACTACTAAAATCTCAATCATATAAAAACCATCAATTGTTTTGGGGATGGAATTAATGACCTTTAATATCGTTTCCCCCTCATTTAGAGCGGGCATATAAATAATTAATTTTTGCAACATGCTTAAAAGATTTTTTTTAGAATTAGGAAAGTTAATCGAATTTCATTTAAAATTAAAAAGACGCTAAGGATTTGAACTATTGTTACAAAATACTTTGGATTTGGAAAGAATTTAGTATAGATAAAAAAGTAACTTAAATAAATGATAGGTAACAAAACAAGCCAATATCTGCTAAAACCGGTTCCTGCTAAAATAAAACCAAGAATAACTAATGAAAAGATCAAGAGTAAATTGAAAACAAGCATACACTTTACTTTTTGATAGAGTCCGAAGAATACGGCTAAAATCAATACTAAACTAATGAAAAAATTTCTGACACCAATAATAGGCACAAATAAAGATATAAATGCTGGTATTCCATTAATACGACTAACTTCATAGTGTTTTTCTAAACCTAATCCACATTTTATATTATACCAAATTGGATTCTCGCCGATTTTGAATCTGTTAAAGTAACTTATCTCACTTAAATTTTGGGATTCAATAATATACACATATTTGAACCAAAATAGTAATGGAGAAACGATTAGTAGTGATAGTAATAGTACTTTCCAAAAATATTTTCTTGAAGTAGTGAAAAATGAATAGTAATAAACAAGAAGTAGCAAACCTAAAATGGCATATAAGTATCTAGTAAATATTAACAAAATAAATAAAATAAACAATTTTTTGAAATTTGATATAGTTTTTGGCTCATTGAAGTAATATATAAAACCCCAAAAGGTGAAAAAAATAATAGATTCTGGATATAAAGAAGGAATAAAAGATATAAAACCAGAAGATATTGTAGTCAATAATATTATACTGTAAATGACTCTTTTGTCTAAGTTAAGTTTGGATAAAGTTAGATAACAAAAGCGAATACCTACAATTGTAAGTATTATATGAAATATTTTATGTAAGGCAAATCCAAGAAAAGGATATTTACTAAAACTAAAAAAGGCCATTAAAAAAGGGATTATAGGTATTACTGTGGAAGGATGATCGGTTTGGTAGTATCTTCCAGTCAATATATTGGCAGAAATTTTTAAATAAGTATTTTCATCTCCTTGAAGTGGTAAAAAAAGATTTCTAAGTGAAATCGTTAGAATTGAAATAAAAAGAAAACTAAATATTTTTTCTCTTTTTATGAAAGATAGTAGACGCTCCATAATTTATTGTTAATCGTGTAAAAGTAGAGCTTTTTATTATTTTAGATGATCATTAGAAATGAATTAAATAACAAGTTCCTTTTTATTTATATTTGCTCGATCGTAATCTTAATAAAGATTAAAAAAAATGCGAATACTTCAATTAATAGACAGTTTAGAATCTGGCGGGGCGGAGCGTATGGCGGTCAATTATGCCAATGCATTAGCCGGTCAGATTTCTTTTTCAGGTCTGATCGCCACACGAAAAGAAGGGACTTTGCTAAATCAGTTACATCCTGGGATTTCCTATTTGTTTTTAAATAAAAAAAGGAGAATAGATTTTAATGCGTTGTTTAAATTGCGACTGTATATTAAACAAAATAAGGTAACTATAATTCACGCGCATGGTACTTCGTTTTTTTTGGCTTTTTTGCTGAAAGCAACATACCCTTCGGTTCAATTGATTTGGCATGACCATTACGGGGACAGCGAGTTTTTATCCAAAAGGCCTTTAGCTGCGCTGAAGGTGATATTGCCTTTTTTTAACGGTATTATCAGTGTCAATCAGAAACTCAAAATATGGGCATCGGAAAAATTAAAGTTTAGCAATACCATTTATTTACCTAATTTCCCATCCGAAAAAAATAGTGTGGACCAAAGAACAGTTTTGGAAGGTGAGGATAGCAAACGGATTGTTTGCCTCGCTAATCTTAGGGAACAGAAGAATCATTTTTTATTGTTGGAAGTTGCGATGAAGGTAAAAGTTACCCATCCAGATTGGACGTTTCATTTGGTTGGAAAAGATTTCAACGATGGATATGCTGCACAAATTAGGCATTTAATCGGGAAGAACAATTTGGGAAAAAAGGTGTTTCTTTACGGCAGCAGGGAAGATATCAAAAACATACTGCAGCAATCCACCATTGCAGTATTATCATCACAGTCAGAAGGGTTGCCATTGGCACTGTTGGAATACGGTTTGGCTAAAAAACCGGTCGTGGTGACAGCAGTGGGTGAAATATCGTCGGTGGTGCAAAACGGAAAAAATGGTTTTCTAGTTGCTTCACAAAGCGTCGAAGCATTTTATGAAGCAATTGTGTACTTGATAGAAAATGAAACCTTGCGAACGAATTTTGGTAATGAGCTGTATGCGACAATTAAAAAAGAGTATTCGGAGGAAGGAGTACTACAGATGTATTTAAACTGGTTGCAAAAGAATTGTAAATGAAAAAAGAAGATCAATCTTATCTCTATTTAATCGCATTTCATATCTGTATCGGATTCTTAATCTATGTAGTGCCGTTTGCGTCAAAAATATATGGGTATTCCATTTTTATATTTGGCATCTATTACATTATAAAAAAGCAAAACCGCAATAATGAAGCGTTGATTGCTGCCGCCTATGTTGTCGGCAGTGAAGTGGTGCTGCGTATGACAGAGGGCAACCCCACCTATGAGATATCCAAATATGGGGTGATGGTGTTTCTCTTGATTGGCATGTATTTCAGCGGATTTTCAAGAAGCGCGGCACCGTACTGGATCTATCTGCTGCTGCTGGTTCCCAGTGTGGTTTTGTCCACTTTTGTGCTTAATTTTGACACCAATATGCGAAAAACAATTGCGTTCAATATTTCAGGGCCTGTCTGTCTAGGAGTGGCTTCATTATATACATTCAGGAGACGAATTTCGCTGGAGCATATAAACGCAATTTTGCTCAGCATGGGATTGCCTATTGTCACGATGATGGTATACCTGACGTTGTATACGCCAAATGTAAGAGATATCATAACCAGCACACAGTCGACGTATGAAACTTCGGGAGGCTTTGGACCCAATCAGGTAGCTACCATTCTAGGACTGGGAATGTTTATTTTTTTCTCCCGAATCATTTTAGCATCCGAAACAAAATTTTTAGTGGCTGTCAATTTGATAATATCTCTTAATATAACCTATCGCGGGATGATTACGTTCTCAAGGGGCGGGATGATTACCGGATTTCTGATGATTGTATTGTTGCTGCTGTTTCTGTATTTTAAATCCAATAGCAATGGTAAGATAAAATTGAATTATATTATGGTGCTAATCGTCTTAGCGATGGCGGCTACTTGGGCGTATACATCATACCAGACCGGCGGTCTGATCGACAAACGCTATGCGAATCAGGATGCGCAGGGCAGGGTCAAAAAAAGTCAGCTGACCGGGCGCGAAGACATTGCTCAGGATGAAATTGCCATTTTTTTGGAAAACCCTATTTTTGGCGTCGGCGTCGCCAAAGGTGTTGAAGTACGGAGATTAAAACGAGGAAATAATATTCCGATATCGCACGATGAAATTACCCGGCTAATGGCAGAGCACGGTATGCTGGGTATTTTTGCGCTGTTGCTGTTGTTTTTTACGCCGTTTTTTTTGTACCTCGAGAACTCGTTCAATATGTTTTTACTGTGTTTTGTTGTGTTTTGGTTTTTAACGATCAATCACGCCGCAATGCGTATTGCCGCGCCCGCCTTTGTTTACGCGCTGGCGTTGCTGAACGTGCAGTTGGGCGGAACGACTATCCGTACGGAAACCGAGCAACAGCCTCAAGGAAGGGTTCTGGCATAATAAATATGCGTTGTGCACTAAACTTTGCTGCAAAAGCATTAAATTGCGGCACCAATCTAAAAACCAATAATGTTTGAAGTAGACAAAATGCATTTTGAAATATCAGAGCGAAAGATGATTTTGCGCCTCTTTGACGTTGTCTTTGTCTGCACGGCTTTGTATATCATCGGAAGTATCTCCTCGATGGACTATTTTACAGTTTTTACTACGCATTTTTATTCGATGGTGGTATTGGCTCTGTATATCAACCTGTTCGGCACCATTTTCGAAATGTATAATTTGCAGGTGGCCAGCAACCAACTTCAGGTGCTCAAAAGTGCTATAGTCACTGCTTCCGTGACCGTATTAGTGTATTTGCTGACCCCGTTTTTTTCTCCTGAGCTGCCGTCGAACCGTTTGCAGATCCTGTTGTTTTATCTGATCGTGTTTGCTGCGTTGTTTTGCTGGCGGATGTTGTATGTACAGTTTCTGGCATCGAATCGCTTTGTTCAAAATGCAGTTTTAATCTGCGACAAGGAGCAGGTCGAGGAGCTGATTCTGGGCTTGGAAAACATAGATCCACATTATAAAATTATTGCGTTTGTGCATTCCGATGCTGTCGAAGACGATGGCGTTGAATATCATTATGTACGGAACATTAAAAGAGAGGCGCTTCATTCGTTTGTCAAAGAAAATGGGATATCGGAAATTGTCATTGCCTCGCAGAAAACCGAGGGCATTACCGCCGAACTTTACCAGCAGCTGCTCCGCTTGTTAGAGTCGGGCCTTATCATCAGGGAGTACACGCAGGTGTATGAAAGTAAGACCCATCGTATTCCGGTGCACTATATCGCCAGGGATTTCTATCGGTTTTTCCCGTTCAGCAGAAGCAATCACAATAAATTATACTTACTGTTTGTCCGAATTATTGAGATCATTATTTCGGTGGTCGGATTATTGGCGGGATTGCTTTTGCTGCCGTTTATCATAGTCGGAAATGCGTTGGCCAATAACGGAACACTGTTTTATACCCAGCAGCGTATCGGTAAAGACGGCGTTGTTTTTGACATACTGAAATTGAGAACGATGATTACCAATGCCGAGACGGATGGTGCGGTGTTTACGACTACCAATGATTCCAGAGTGACGGTTTTTGGGAAATTCCTCCGGAAAACACGAATCGACGAATTCCCACAGTTCGTCAATATTCTAAAAGGGGATATGGCCGTGATAGGTCCGCGACCGGAACGCCCGGTTTTTGTCAAGAAAATTGCTGAAATCATGCCTTTTTACGAAACCAGACATATTATTAAGCCGGGACTTACCGGATGGGCGCAGGTCAATTATTCGTATGGTGAAACCATTAGTGACAGCCTTATAAAATTGCAGTACGACTTGTATTACATCAAGCACAGGAGTATTTTTCTGGATCTTAATATCGCGTTTAAAACAATTACGACGGTGTTGTTTTACAGGGGGCAGTAATTTATATTTTTTATTCTTTCTATTATTATTACTATTATTTGAAGTTGCGCGGAGCTGAGATTACGGGGGTTTTTATTGTCCGATAAAAACAGCATGAGTATTTTGGCCACAGATTAGCACAGATTAAACGGATTTTTATTCTCTGTTTTCATTTCCGCTTTGTGGCAGCGACTAATGTTATTACTATTATTATTATTATTATTACCCGTAGGTTTAATTAAATTTAAGTATTAAAAGTCACCAATTGTATCTTAGAACTTATTGATTTTGTTAATTCAAGGAACGCCACAGGAGCGAAAGCGAACGGGCGAAGCAAATCGCATTTGTGAATTTCTGATGTGATTCCTCCTCTGTCGGAATGACAAAATAAAATGTTGTCTTATTTTTAAATCATTATTGTCCGATTAAAATAAGGTGTAGTCCCTACGGGACCAATTTCAAATTTCGAACTATTTTACTACCATTATATAACCTCGATGAGGTTGCTTCGTTAGGAGTAAAATATTGGTAGCAAATTAATAGGCAGGCCACTAAAAATGTCCCTTGGGGACTATATTCATAAGGTTTTATCAATTTTAAAAAGTTTTTTGCACAACAATGTTTTTAAATAATTTCACCTAACCGATTACTATTATTATTATTATTATTATTATTATCTGAAAGACGTGACCGCGAGCTAAATTTACATGCTGCAAATGCTTTCAAAAAAAGTAAGCCACGAATTACACGAATTGCCTCGAATTTTTATTGTATTTTTAAATAATTAGCGAATTAGCGGTAAAAAATAAGCTGCGTGTTTGATGACACAGTTCCAACGAACGAGTATGTTATAGTAACAGATAAATCTGCTACATTATAATCGGAATTCTTTTTTTATTCTGAATCGCCAGGCGGACCAAAATGATGCCGCTGGTTAATATCAATGGCAGTACCACCAGCAAATGCGCTTTGTTGATGATAAAAAAGAAATAAATCGCTAACGTCGCCAAGTTAAACAGAGCTAGATTGTAGATTCCTTTTTTGTTTTTGGTGCCATAGAAATAAAGCAAGCCCAGTAAAGTGGGGTTAAATAACAACGTATTGTAGTTGTTGGCGAGTTCCAGATGCAGAGAATAAAATCCCACGAATATAAAGAACAGTCCCAAAACGCCCATGATGCTGAGGTAGAACAGATCACTTTTTTTGTTGTTGATCAGCACGATAAACCCAAGGAAAAGCAAATACGTGTAAGCATTATTCCACCATGAACGCGGTGTTTCTTTTTTGAATTCGAGCAGCGTTTTGTTTTCGGGAGCTAAAAGCTGGTTTTGGAAAGTAACTTTCGTCAGACTTTTTTGCAGCTCGAAAGGCAGGAAGATTTGTTTGCCCAATCGATCTACCTTTGTACCGAATATGATGCTGGTGCCCAGTTTTTCGTAGAAGTGACCGTCAAAGTATGGATATAAGATCGTTCGGTAGCTTATGTCGGTGTCTTCTTTCTTGACAATGGCGGTGGTGTCTAAGGTTGCATTGAGAATATCTACGACCATTGAAGTACAGTTTTTATCAATAAACTTATACGTGTAGTGGCTTTCTCCGGATGCTAAAGAGGTATTCAGCTTATCATATAATCGCTGTTTCAGCGGGAATGGAATTTGCAGTTGCTGCTCATAAACCGACCTTTTTTCATAGCGGTATTGTTCGAGGAAATCGGCGTAGGAATGCGCTACGGCAAAATATTGCAAATCGCCTTTTATGAATTTCATGACGAAGTTGGGCGTATCAAAGTCGAACGCGCCGTAATTGTATACCAGATCGATACCGTTGTCTGCGTCCTGCACGCGAATTGCCGTGTGGCCGAAAAGCGAATAGGATTCGTTGCCCGTGCCGCAGGTAAGCACACTGACGTTCGTGTTTTGTGATAACTGGATGTTTTGGCCGAAACTAAAGTGTGTAGCTGAAAATAAAAAGAGGAGAAGTACTATTTTTTTTAAAGACGATGGATTCATTTAGGGTACTATTAGAATATGATGCATTAAACAGATTGAGCAAATTTACAAGGATTTTTGAGTTTTGCGTCGAAAAAGGAGGCTAATTGTGTTTTGTGCGCAGCTACAGTTTGCAGCTATGGAACACGGATGACACTGATTGAACGGATTAGCACGGATTTTTCTTTTTGCTGTTAAAAAAGGCGTTTTAAATTGGTGTGTATATGGTATTCTGGATATTAGCTTTAGCCACGGATTATCACGGATTAAACGGATTTTTGTTGTGAGGTTAAATGACGGGTGTTATCTGCTTTACGCTTAATGTTTGAGCTGTTTATTTTGAGTTTGTGGTTAATGTTTTTATTTGCAGGAAAATGGATAAAATGATTGCTGATTTTTGATTAACGATTTTTGATTTCAGATGTTTGAAATTCCGACAATCTAATTGTTAATGGCACCAAATCAGAAATCTGCAATCGTTAATCTTCAATCTAAAATCTGTTAATTTAAAGACTTTGCGTTTGATCTTGGGACTTAACGTCATTTTTTGGTGTGGCAACTATATGAGCAGGAAAATGGATAAAATGATTGCTGATTCTTGATTAACGATTTTTGATTTCAGATGTTTGAAATCGCTTAAAATCGACAATTTTAGTAGTTTACGACGGCAAATCAGAAATTATTATTATTATTATTATTATTTGGAGGTGAGGCGATAAAATGGATTAATTTCTAAACATCCCCAAGTCCACTTTTACCGAAAAAATATTCGAATACAAAGCGGTACTCTGATTGCCGAGATCGGTCAACGCATAATCAATCTGAATGCCTTTGTATTTAAACCCCAGACCGATATTGGGCTGAAATCCTGTTTTTTCGGTGCTGTCCAATTGCTGTACTTTTTGGAAATTCCCGACGCCGGCACGCACAAAAACCAAATCGGTGTACCCGAATTCCAGTCCAACTGCCGGATCGATACTGACAAAATCAGTGGAAACAATATCATTGGTTCTGGCAAAGCGCATATTCATATTGGCAGCTGCGACGATACTGTAATCATAACGGATGATGAATTTTCTTGCGATTCCCAGTTGTGCTTTAGGAGCGGTAATCTCGGTGCTTTCGGGTAATTCCTGATTTTCTCCCGGAACAGCGTTTGCAATTTTTGCGTAGGCGTCTTCGTCAATATTCCAAATATTATAAGTGGTGGTGATATCGCGTACCATCAGTCCAAACTGCCAGTTGTTTTTTTCGAATTGTACACCCACATCAAAACCAAATCCCCAGGAGCTGGCAAATTCACCGATGATTCTGCGGATTACTTTGGCACTGACGCCGTACTGAAATCCCGGCACCGGCAGTTTGCGGGCATACGAAAAAGTAAAACCGTAGTCGGCGGCTGAAAACAGGCTGATGCGGTTGTAATCGATATTGCCCTGGCTGTCGATCAGTTCGGTGGTATTGAGAATGTCATCCACGCCAAAACGAATCAGCGAAATCCCCCACGCACTGCGGTCATCAATCGGGCTCGCATACGCCAAATAGTCGTACTGGGCGATATTGGCGAAATAACTCGCATGCATTGCCGACAGTTGGTGATCGTCCATATGAATCAGTCCGGCAGGATTCCAGTAGCCCGCATTGACATCATTGGAAGTAGCCACAACAGTATTCGACCGCCCCAGAGCAGCAGCATCGACGCCGATATTCATAAACTCATTCGAGTATTTCCTGACGGCCTGACTGTGCATCAGGGTGCTTATCAAAAGTATTGCTATTAAAAAGCTTTTTTTCAAGGGTAGCATTTTTACAAACGAAATGTCTGTTTAATTTTTATCAAAAATATAATTTTTTACTGAGGTTATCGAGTTTTGTTGTTGAATTTACCGTGATTGGCGAAATGAAGGTCATGGGAAATTTGAAATGGCACGCGGATGATACGGATGGAACGGATTTTCGCAGATTTTTGTAAAAATAGTAGGAGGTAGTTGGGTAATGGTTTTACCGCGAATTCGCGAATTTTTTATTCTTCTGGCAGGGTTATAATTTAGGTATTTTTAGAAGGATTATGCCGTTTTAGGGAAATTTGAAATGGCACGCGTAGGATACGGATGGAACGGATTTTCGCTGATTTTTGTGAAAATAGCAGGAGTTAGCCGGGCGGGGGTTTTACCGCGAATTCCCGAATTTTTTATTTTTTTGGCAGGGTTATAATATAGGAATTTTTTTAAGGATTATGTCTTTTTAGGGAAATTTGAAATGGCACGCGGATGATACGGATGGAACGGATTTYCGCTGATTTTTGTGAAAATAGTAGGAGGTAGCTGGGTAGTGGTTTTACCGCGAATTCGCGAATTTTTTATTCTTCTGGCAGGGTTGTAATTTAGGTATTTTTAGAAGGATTATGCCGTTTTAGGGAAATTTGAAATGGCACGCGGATGATACGGATGGAACGGATTTTCGCTGATTTTTGAAAAAATAGTAGGAGGTAGCTGGGTAGTGGTTTTACCGCGAATTCGCGAATTTTTTATTCTTCTGGCAGGGTTGTAATTTAGGTATTTTTAGAAGGATTATGCCGTTTTAGGGAAATTTGAAATGGCACGCGGATGATACCGATGAAACGGATTTTCGCTGATTTTTTCAATATATAATTTTTTTTGGTCAGGTTGTTTTACTTTTCATTGGCTTATTGCGCTAAATTTACCACCTTTGATTCCCTAAACGGTAGCACTATGACAATTAAAAAACATATCCCCAATATCATTACGTTGTTAAACCTTTTTTGCGGATGTATCGCGTTGGTTTTTGCCTTCAACGAGCAGTTTGAAACGGCTTTCTATTTTGTTTGTCTTGGTATATTCCTGGATTTTTTTGACGGTTTCTTTGCCCGATTGTTCAATGTCACCAGTCCGCTTGGGCTGCAGCTGGATTCTCTGGCAGACATGGTGACCAGCGGCGTTGTGCCGGCTTTGGTGCTGTTTCAGATGATGATCAGCCATTCCTCTACCGCAGTTGCCGGTCATTTGCAGTTTTTTCCCTATCTGGGTTTTCTCGTTGCATTAGGTTCTTGCTACCGTCTGGCTAATTTCAATATTGACACCCGCCAAACCGATTCTTTTATTGGTTTGCCGACTCCCGCCAATGCGCTGTTTATTTTGAGTCTGCCGTTGGTTTTAAAATATACAGATTCGCTTATTATCATGGAGTTGCTGACCAATCAATGGTTTTTACTGGGAATCGCTTTGCTTAGCGCATATATGTTGAATGCTGAAATTCCATTGTTTTCACTGAAAATCAAGAAGTTTAGCTTCAAAGAGAACACACTTCAAATTGTTTTTCTGACAGTTTCCCTTTTGTTGGTGATTTTCCTGCAATACCTGGCCATTCCTTTAGTGATTATCTTTTATGTACTGCTGTCGGTTGTCAATAATAAGATGCTGAAAAAGTAGTTTTGCATGAGAAAGAAAACGGTCGTACGAAAAACACGGACAGTTCGTAAGCGTAAAAGCAAGATATCTGTTTTCAGGCCCAGGGTCCTCCGCATCTCCATTGCAAGCTTTTTTATAGTGCTGATTGCTTTTACGGGCTACCATTACAGAAACGGTCTCGCCTACTATTTCAGTTTTAAATCAGATAAAATCAGTGCCGAAAATATGGAAGCCAAACGGCTGTCGGATGTTCGTAACTTCCAAGTTTTAAAAAAGCATGACGGAAAAAGCATCGGCATCGACGTATCGGAATATCAGGGTACTATCAGTTGGTCCTACGTTGACACTTTAGAAAAAAAATATCCGCTGCACTATGTGTTTATCCGCGCTACGGTTGGTAAAGACCGAAAGGACCGTCGTTTTGAAGCGAATTGGGCCGGTGCCAAAGAAAATAAAATGATTCGCGGTGCCTATCATTATTATCGTCCCAACGAGAACTCATTGGAACAGGCCGCGCTTTTTATCAAAACCGTAACACTTCAAAAAGGCGATCTGCCTCCTGTGCTGGACATTGAAAAACTCCCTAAAAACCAATCGATCGCCAACCTGAAAATTGGTTTAAGGCGATGGTTAGAAGCAGTCGAAGCGCATTACGGCGTTCGCCCGATTATCTATAGCGGGGAAAAATATTACGATGATTTTCTGAAGGATGAATTCAGCGACTATCTTTTTTGGATTGCCAATTATAATTTTTATCGAGAGCAAATAAACGAGGACTGGCTTTTTTGGCAATTCACGGAAAAGGCCACTGTTCCGGGGATTAAAGGCAATGTAGATGTCAATATTTACAATGGGGATTTGCAGCAGCTGCAGTTTATTACGGTGGAGTAATTTTTAGTGATCAGTTTTTAGTGATCAGTGTTCAGTGTTCAGTATAATAAAAGTGATCAGTGATCAGTGTTCAGTGTTCAGTGAGGAGTTGATGTTGATCAGTGTTCAGCATAATAAAAGTGTTCAGTGATCAGTATTCAGTGATCAGTGTTCAGTGAGCAGCAGGTAGTAATTAATGATTCGGATCCATAAATCAGAGATTAGAGATTTGGGGACTGAATCAAATTTTTCTAGATTGTTACACCGAATTTTTGGGGATTTAAAATCATGTAATTAATTAGTTTTCCAACTTCATTACTATCATTTAATAATTCATTGTAAGTGCTTTCATTAATATAATTGCACTTCAGTGCAAATTCGAGCCATACCTGCGTTTCTGAGTTTTCAGCATCTGAATCGGTCAATTTGCTGTAAAAACTTTTGGGATATACTCTTTTTCTATAGGCTTCTGCAATATTCGCCGGCACACTTCTGGAGGAACGCCTGATTTGGTCTGTCAAAGAATACATTTCTTCTTTGGGAAATAATTTTGTTATTTCAAATATTTTCATGGCTAATGAAAATGATTTCTGATACGTTAACAAATCTTGGAATTTCATAGTTGCTATTTTTTTGAACGGATCAATACTATTGCTAACTACTGATAACGGATTACTTTACTCATAACTAACCACTTTTAACTTTTTAAAAACTGATCATCTTCTTTAAGACTGCTCATTGATGACTCCTTAAAGCTGGCTTTCTTCAGAACTGAACACTGACCACTTTTTTAAAGCTGATCACTGAACACTGATCACTTTTTTAAACTGACCACTGACCACTGATCACTTTCTTCACAACTGACCACTTTCTTCACAACTGACCACTGACCACTGAATACTCCTTTAAAACTCCAGCTTCTTCTTTCTCAGCTCGAAGTTTTGTCCCAGATACACGCGACGCACCATTTCATCTTCCACTAATTCTTCCGGTATTCCTGCTTTCAGGATTCCGCCTTCAAACATAAGATAGGTTTTGTCGGTAATGGCTAAAGTTTCCTGAACATTGTGATCGGTAATCAGAATGCCGATATTCTTGTTTTTTAGCTGGGCTACAATGCGCTGAATATCCTCAACGGCAACCGGATCGACGCCGGCGAACGGCTCATCGAGCAGTATAAATTTAGGATCCGTTGCCAAGCAGCGGGCAATTTCGGTACGACGGCGCTCGCCACCCGACAGTAAATCGCCACGATTGGTACGGATGTGTTCCAGGCTGAACTCGGCAATCAAGCTTTCCATTTTGGCTTCCTGTTCGGCTTTGGAAAGTTTTGTCAGTTGCAGCACACTTAATATGTTGTCTTCGATACTTAACTTTCTGAAAACCGAGGCTTCCTGTGCCAAATACCCAATTCCCTGCTGTGCTCTTTTGTACATCGGATAATCGGTAATATCAAGGTCATCGAGGAATATGTTGCCTGAATTTGGTTTTACCAATCCCACAATCATGTAAAAAGAGGTTGTTTTCCCGGCGCCATTTGGTCCCAGTAGCCCGACGATTTCCCCCTGATTCACTTCCACCGAAATGCCTTTTACAACACTGCGTCCTTTATAGGTTTTTACCAGATTTTCGGCTCTTAATTTCATACGTACGTAATATTTTTTTATAGGAATATGGTATCGCTATTCTTTATTATTGTCTGTGATTTTGAATCATAGCGATTTCATGGTCAGATTATTAGATTATTAGATTTTTAGACAAATAAACGAATAACCAAATAAACGATTTTACTTCTTAACAGTTTGTTAGATTTTCAAATAGTAAATATTTTATTTTTTTGACCTACTAAGGCGTTGAATTGCTGCAGATTTAAGTTTTTTAGAAATCAGCAAAAAATAAACGAAATGCCAATTATTAAATTCTCATACTTTTTCTAATAGGTCTAAAAATCTAAGTAGTCTTTTGGTCTTCCAGTGCTTCCCAAAATTCATAGGCTCTGCGCAGGTGAGGCACTACAATTGTTCCGCCAACAAGCGTTGCGATTCCCATGGCTTCCATCATTTCTTCTTTGGTTACACCTTCTTTGAAGCTGGTTTCCAGATGGTATTTTACACAATCATCGCAGCGCAAAACTGCCGATGCCACTAAGCCAAGCAGTTCTTTGGTTTTTACATCCAAAGCTCCCGCTGCGTATGCATTAGTGTCGAGATTAAAAATACGTTTCACAATTTTATTATTGTCTGCCAATAATTTTGCGTTCATTTTAGTACGGTACTCGTTGAATTCTTCTATGATATCAGCCATTTACTTTTTTTTGATTTTTTACTACTATTTTTGAAATTAAGATACTTGCTTCATAAATGACCAGCATCGGAATGGTTACGATTATCTGGCTCACCACATCAGGTGGTGTCACAACTGCTGCAACGATCAGAATGATGATCACCGCATATTTCCAATATTTCCTCAAGAAATCCGGAGTCACTAATCCTAACTTTGTCAGGAAATAGATAATTATGGGCAATTCAAAAAACAATCCGCAGGCAATTACACTTGTTTTTACCAGTCCTATATAGGAATCAATGCTAAACTGGTTTTTTACGACGGTACTGATGGTGAATGTGGCGAAAAAGTTGACCGACATCGGTACAATCACATAGTAACCAAATAAGACTCCTAAAAAGAACAGCACCGATGATGAGATAACGAAGAGTCTTGCGTGTTTTTTTTCAGTATCATATAAGGCAGGGCTGATGAATTTCCATACTTCCCACAATATGAACGGAAATCCAAGGATAAATCCGGCCGTTATACAGGTCCAGATCAGCACATTGATCTGCCCTTCCATATTCGTGTTCTGAATGATGAAAGGCATTTCAGTAACGCAAATGCTTTCGGCAAAGCCCAACTGATTTGATAAATCACAAAAGAATCGATAGGTTATAAAATTTGCATTTGTAGGTCCAAAAATGATCACATCAAAAATGTAATCACTGATGAAAAAAGTAAGCGTAGCCAGAATTAATATCGCGGCTGTACTTCGAACCAGCAACCATCTTAGTTCTTCTAAGTGGTCTAAAAACGACATTTCGTTTAAGTTTTTTTTTGCCATTATAGTATTCCCTCTTTTAAAATATCATGTAAATGTAATACACCTTTGTATTCATTATTATCTACTACAACCAGTTGCGTGATGGAGAAGTCTTCCAGAATATTCAGTGCATCGACAACCATCGCCGACGATGCAATCACTTTAGGATTTTTTGTCATAATGTCTTTTGCCGTTACATCAGCGAAAGAGTCTCGGTCACTGAGCATTCTTCGGATATCACCATCGGTAATAATTCCAACTACTTTATTATCTTCCACGACGGCAGTTACACCAAGACGTTTTTCGGAAATTTCGAAAATTACTTTTTTTATTGATGCATCGGGAGTTACCCATGGTTTCAGTGTGTGTTCCAGCATATCGCTGACGCGAAGTAATAATTTTTTGCCCAAAGCACCACCGGGGTGATAAACGGCAAAATCTTCCGGTTTGAAATCCCGCATTTCCATCAGGCAAACGGCCAGGGCGTCGCCCATTACTAATTGCGCGGTGGTGCTGTTGGTGGGTGCCAGATTATTAGGACAGGCTTCGTTGTCCACGGTAGTATTTAGAACAAAGTCGGAACCCTTAGCCAAAAATGACGTTATATTTCCGGTAATCGCGATCACTGTATTTCCAAAGCGCTTCAAAAGCGGAACCAACACTTTTATTTCCGGGCTGTTGCCACTTTTAGAGATGCAGATAATAAGATCTTCTTTCTGCACCATTCCTAAATCGCCATGAATGGCCTCCGAGGCATGAAGAAAGATCGAAGGCGTTCCGGTGGAGTTGAAGGTAGCGACCATTTTTTGGGCAATAATGGCACTCTTTCCTATTCCGGTTACGACTAGTCTTCCGTTAGAATTATAGATTTTTTGTGTGGCTTCAATAAAGTTTTCGTCCAACAAATCAGTGAGTTTTGCAATGGATTTGCTTTCCGATAAAATAGTTTTTTTGGCGCTGGCCAGTATATTTTCTTTAGTGATCAAAACAGAATAATTAAAATTTGTATGTGTAAAAGAAATTTGTACCTTTATGTGTTGCAAATTTATACAAAATACCACATAATAAAGAATGAATCCAAACGAAATTGACATCCACAAAGAATTAAAAAAATATTTTGGCTTCAGCCAATTTAAGGGATTACAAGAACAAGTCATAAAAACCCTGCTCCGTAAGGAGAACACGTTTGTGATTATGCCGACAGGAGGTGGGAAATCGCTCTGTTACCAGTTGCCTGCCTTAATTCAGGAAGGGACTGCCATAGTGGTGTCTCCTTTAATCGCTTTGATGAAAAATCAGGTGGATGCCATTCGGAGTTTATCTTCTGAAAATGGGATTGCCCATGTGCTGAATTCTTCGCTGACCAAAACAGAGATTACTCAGGTAAAAAAAGATATTACTTCAGGCTTGACCAAATTGCTGTATGTTGCTCCGGAATCACTGACGAAGGAAGACTATGTGAATTTTCTAAAAAATGTGACGATTTCTTTTGTGGCGATTGATGAAGCGCATTGCATATCGGAATGGGGACATGATTTCAGACCTGAATACCGGAACCTCAAACACATCATCAAGCAGCTTGGCGATGTACCGATAATCGGTCTGACCGCTACGGCTACGCCAAAAGTGCAGGAAGATATTCTGAAAAACTTAGATATGACTGATGCCACCACTTTTAAAGCATCATTCAACAGACCCAATTTATACTACGAGGTACGCACCAAAACCAAGAATATAGAATCGGATATTATCCGTTTCATAAAACAACACAAGGGAAAATCAGGAATTATATACTGTCTGAGCCGCAAAAAAGTGGAGGCTATTGCCGAAGTGCTGCAGGTAAACGGAATCAGTGCCGTGCCTTATCATGCGGGATTGGATGCGAAAACGCGTGCCAAACACCAGGATATGTTTCTGATGGAAGATGTTGATGTGGTCGTGGCAACCATTGCTTTCGGTATGGGAATTGATAAACCGGATGTCCGATTTGTGATTCACCACGACATTCCCAAGTCGCTCGAAAGCTATTATCAGGAAACCGGTCGTGCCGGTCGTGATGGCGGAGAAGGACATTGCCTTGCGTATTATTCCTATAAAGATGTCGAGAAATTAGAAAAATTCTTATCCGGAAAACCCGTTGCTGAGCAGGAAATTGGCTTTGCATTGTTGCAGGAAGTAGTGGCGTATGCCGAAACGTCAATGTCGCGAAGAAAGTTCCTACTGCATTATTTCGGTGAAGAATTTGATGATGTCAATGGCGAAGGCGCTGATATGGACGACAACGTTCGGAATCCAAAAGCGAAAGTGGAGGCCAAAGAACAAGTGGTTAAACTGCTCGAGGTAGTCAGAGATACGAAACATCTGTACAAATCAAAAGAAGTGGTGTTTACATTGCTGGGTCGCGTTAATGCTGTCATCAAAGCACATCGAACCGATACGCAGTCTTTTTTTGGATGCGGTTCAGATCATGATGAAAAATACTGGATGGCCTTGTTGCGACAAGTATTGGTGGCAGGATTACTGTCAAAAGACATTGAAACATACGGAATCGTTAAGATTACCGCCAAAGGAATCAATTTCATAAAGAATCCCGAGTCCTTTATGATGTCCGAAGATCATGAATACAATGAAACAGAGGATGAAGCCATTGTCAGTGCTTCAAAATCCACCGGAACTGCTGATCCTGTTCTGATGGTTATGCTGCGTGATCTTCGTAAAAAAGTAGCCAAGAAATTGAGTGTTCCTCCTTTTGTCGTATTTCAGGATCCTTCGCTGGAAGATATGGCGCTGAAATATCCTATTTCACAGGAAGAGTTAATTAATATTCATGGCGTCGGGGAAGGAAAGGCTAAAAAATACGGAAGAGAATTTCTGGATTTAATAGGCCGCTATGTCAGCGAAAATGATATCATCCGTCCGGAAGATTTAGTGGTGAAATCCACTGGAGTAAATTCAGCAAATAAGCTGTATATCATCCAAAATATTGACAGAAAATTATCGCTGACTGATATTGCTTCCGCCAAAGGAATAAATATGGATTCGCTGATCAAAGAGATGGAGCAAATCGTGTATTCCGGTACCAAGCTGAATATTAAATATTGGATTGACGATATGCTTGACGATGAGCAACAGGAAGAAATTCATGATTATTTTATGGAATCCGAATCAGATAATATAGAGAATGCCCTGAAAGAATTTGAAGGCGATTATGATATTGATGAACTGCGCTTGATGCGGATTAAATTCATCAGCGAGGTGGCGAATTAAGAAAAGTGATCAGTATTCAGTGTTCAGTGCTTGCTGCAATCTGAATACTGATTACTGCACACTAAAAAAGCTCTCCACGATGCGGTTTCAAAGCATCTCGAACCTGGATCATGTTTTCATCCGTTACCACCATAAAAGCGATCGCTTGCATTTCGCCTTGAATTTCGAAACCCGTTATATTCAGCGGTAATTTTTCGATAGCGATGTATTCTTTTAAATGAATTTCGTGGTGTTCGGCAGTTTTTGCGGAAGCCGGCCCACGGAAATCCCAAATCAGTTTTATTTTTCTGGACATTTTTTTTTAGTTACAAAGGTTCGATTTTTCAGTGATCAGTGATCATTGTTCAGTTTAGAGGGTTGCTCAAAAATCAAATATTAATTTTATTTTTAATTGTTTAGTCGGTTGAGCAGTTATCGTATTAATTCTGAATTGCAAAGTTACAAAGTCTGATCCGAAAATTGGTCAATTTGAAAAATTGAAAGCGGATTCTGTTTTCAGTGACTAGAATTCAGTACAAAATACTACTTTTGTACCCAGATTGTTGGACAGTTTCTTAAAGTCTAATAATCTAAAAATCGAATAATCTAAAAAATGCCTCAAGAACTCTTATTACAAGTATCCCCGGAAATTGCAGCAAATGATATGTTGCTGAAAGACCATTTGTCGAAACAGATTAAAGTTTCTATAAATGAGATTCAGCATGTTTCTATTTTGAAAAGATCAATTGATGCCCGTCAAAAAGCGGTAAAAGTCAATCTTAAGGTTTTGATTTATTTAAAAGGAGAGCCTTTTCAAGAGCAAAAATTACAACTTCCGGAATATCGGAATGTGGCTTCAGCTCAGGAAGTAATTGTTGTTGGCGCGGGACCTGCGGGACTTTTTGCTGCTTTGCAACTGATAGAACTGGGTTTGAAACCAATTGTTGTTGAGCGTGGAAAAGACGTTCGTGGCAGAAGGAGAGATTTAAAAGCCATCAATGTGGACCATCTGGTCAATGAGGATTCTAATTATTGCTTTGGCGAAGGCGGAGCCGGAACCTATTCGGACGGAAAGTTGTATACGCGTTCTAAAAAACGAGGTGATGTCACACGCGTTTTGGAATTGTTTGTCGCTTTTGGAGCTTCGGAGGATATACTTATTGACGCACATCCGCATATTGGAACCAATAAATTGCCTCAAATTATTCAGGATATTCGGGAGAAAATCATCGAATGTGGCGGAGAGGTTTTGTTTGAAACCCGACTGATTGATATTTTAATAAAAAATAATGAAGTGCAAGGTATCGTGACTCAAAAAGGAGACACGATTCTTGCCAATAAACTCATCTTGGCCACCGGACATTCGGCTCGTGATATTTTTGAATTATTGGATCGAAAAAAGATTTTTATCGAGGCGAAACCTTTTGCGTTGGGCGTACGGGCAGAGCATCCACAATCTTTGATTGACAGTATTCAGTACAGTTGTGATTATCGCGGGGAATTTTTACCTCCGGCTCCGTATTCAATCGTCAAACAAGTAGGAGGAAGGGGAATGTATTCGTTTTGTATGTGTCCCGGCGGTGTCATTGCACCTTGTGCCACGAGTCCGGGAGAAGTAGTTACCAATGGTTGGTCGCCTTCCAAAAGGGATCAGGCTACGGCCAATTCCGGGATTGTCATCGAATTGCAACTGGAAGATTTTGAACCGTTTGCTAAATTCGGCGCTTTGGCCGGAATGGAATTCCAAAAAAGTATCGAGCAACGCGCCTGGCATTTGGCGGGCGAAACCCAAAAAGTTCCTGCACAGCGCATGCTTGATTTTACACAAAAAAGAGTTTCCTCAGATATTCCAAAAACGTCTTATGTTCCCGGGACAACTTCGGTAGAAATGGGACAGGTTTTTCCTGAATTTATAACACAAATATTGCGCGAAGGTTTCACTGAATTTGGAAAATCAATGCGTGGTTATTTGACAAACGAAGCAATACTTCATGCTCCGGAATCGAGAACCTCTTCTCCAGTACGGATTCCGAGAGATCCGCTGACTTATGAGCACCTGCAAATAAAAGGATTGTATCCTTGCGGAGAGGGAGCAGGTTATGCCGGAGGAATTATATCTGCCGCGATTGACGGCGAGAAATGCGCGCTGATGATTGGAGCGATTTTAAATAAGTAAAGACCAAAACAGCAAAGGCGATTGTTTTTTCCCAATTCCATTTAAACTAAATTTTTAAAGGGTATTTTTTTGCGGATTTTAATGTTGAAAATCTACACCATACAGCATTTTTATTCTAACCAAATTTTTATTACAAATCTTGCTTATTTGGAGATGATATAATTTAGCTTATTTTGTTAATAAAATAAGCTAATTGTTGTCAGACCTCTTAATTTCGGGCCGCTATTGGCTTTTTTTACGCTACATTTACAAATAAACGATAAAAATAAAAAAATGTTTGAAAAATTTAAAAAATCTGAAATTTTAATTTTAGTCTTGGTTATCGTGTTGATTTTTACTTCTGAATACTTTTATATTATTCTGAAAGACCCTCAGCGCGCTATTTTTATTGGATTATGGCCTCCAACAATCCTGGGTCTTTTGATATTTTTAAATTTAAAACTCAAAAAATAATATGGAAAATTTAGAATTAATTATCATGACTGTAGTGGTAATTTTATGCTTCGTGGCGTTCTTTATTTCTACTTTCAACGAATTTGAAAAAGTAGAAAAAAAAAATTTAACGACCGAAAATAGCAGAGGCATATTATCCCGATTCCTAGCCTATCTGGAAAGTTTAGTTGCTGACTAATCTTTGTATTAGTAGTCTTTCCCATAATTACATTCTTTAATTCTTCCTTACCGAAAGCAGATAAACGCATTTGGTGAGGATTTGATATTTTATTTTGGTTGCGGAAAACTTCCCCAAAATTTGAAGATAATGTTTTAAGTCACGAAGAATTAATTTATAGAAAAATATTACTGCTTAACTTTAGAACTAAAGTAGCATCCTAAATTAGGAATATCAGTTTCTTGCGCTAGTTTTTCAGTGTTTCAGAATCCTCACTTTACAAAAATTAGTTCGTCTCTTGTTTGTAATTTGTGGTTAATAAGTAGGTGCTGCAATTTGAGAAAGCGGTAGAAAGAAATAGCAAAAAGGCAGTGCCTTCGGTATTTTAGTTGTTTAAATCTCTTTGCTTAAACATTTATTTATTTTAGTGTATAAATCTTTTTCATCAATAGGTTTGGATACATAGTCATTCATCCCGACTGCCCTGCATTTTTCGACATCGACAGTGGTTACATCAGCTGTCAGTGCGATTATGGGAACATTGTTTTTCATTGTATTGCGAATGTATGCTGTGGCTTCAAATCCATTCATCACCGGCATTTGCAAATCCATAAGGATGATATCATAATTATTTTCCCGCAGGTTTTCAATGGCGATTTGACCGTTATTTGCAATTGCCACATCATAACCAAAGTCTAACAGTATAATTTTTATTAAAAGTTGATTCAGTGCGATGTCTTCGACCACCAGCACTTTCAAGTTTTTAACTGTTTCTGTTTCGGCTGCTTCTGCGAATGTATTTTCGTTAGGCTTTGATGCCGCTGTTTCGTCTTCCTGTTTATTTTTTTCAAAACTCAAAATAAAACCAAAAGAAGATCCTTGACCCAATTCACTATTTACCAGTATTGTTCCTCCCTGAAGTTCTACCAATTGTTTGACAATGGCAAGTCCTAATCCGGTTCCTCCAAATGAGCTGGTGGTTCCTGCGGCTGCCTGTTCAAAATTATTGAAAACATCGTGAAGCCTTGTTTTAGGAATCCCGATGCCTGTATCGGTAATCAGGAATTCAATGGTTGCTTTTTCAGCATCCTCTTTTAAAAGAGTCAGACTGATGGTTATTTTTCCTTTTGAAGTAAACTTTACCGCATTACTCATCAAGTTTAAAATGATCTGCCGCAACCGCATAGGATCGCCTAATAAATATAAAGGAATGGCCGGGTCATATTGATGATGCAGTTCAATATTTTTTTCATGCATTTTAGGTTCAAACAATTGCAGCATTGTCGCAATCGAATTGGACAGACTAAAAGGTACTTTCTCGAAAGTCATCTTTCCAGCATCCACTTTGGCAATGTCCAGAATATCGTTAATCAATGTAATCAACGCATCCCCTGATTCTTTGATTGCGCTAATGTATTCTCGTTGCGAATTATCCAGATTGGTCTTTAAAACGACATTTGTAAATCCAATAATCGCATTCATCGGGGTCCTTATTTCATGACTCATGTTCGACAAAAATTGCTGTTTAGATTTTACGGCTTCCTCTGCCAGCAATGTTTTCTGATCGGCATTTATTTTGGAACGAATCAATTCATTTTTTGCTATGACATGCGTGGTGACATCATAAGCTATTATCGTAACGCCTGAAATGGTGTTATCTGCTTCATGATAAGGCTGGTACACAAAGTTGAAATATTCCTGCATTAATTTGCCATTACGGTATATTGGCGCCAGCAGTTCAGATCCGTAGAATGGTATTCCTGTAGTATATACTTTATCGAGTAATGCCGGAAATTGCTGTTCTTTCAACTCAGGTAAAAGATCGAGAAATTTTCTTCCTTCGATATCATTTCCCTTACCCCACATTTCCTTGATGCTGTCATTTGCGAGCGTGATCACCATGTCTTTCCCTTTCAAAATTGATATGGCAAAGGGGGATTCCATCAGCATCATATTATAGCGTTTTTCGCTGTCTTCCAGTTTTTTAAGCGTTTCTTTTTCGGCTTCAATCTGTTCTTGAAGGACTTTTTTTTCTTTTAACTGCAATTCAAACCCCATTCTTCTAACCTCGGTAATGTCTTTAATGGTGAAAAGAATTAATTCTTTACCCTGTTTCTTTTTAATAATTCGACTGGCATTCAACACCATTATTTTTTCACCGATGGATGGAAATTCAAGCTTAATTTCAAAATCATTAAAATTACTGTTATCGGTAAGAATACTGTTGAATAAGTCACGCAGTTTGGGATTATTCCACATCCCATCTCCAAGTTCGAATAATGATTTCCCTTTTACTTGTTTTTTTGTGCTGAGAAATTTTTTATGATACGATTTACTGGCAGACTTTACCTGAAAATCTTTGTTTAGTATCAGTAAAGTTTCGTGAATGCTGGAAATAATAGCCTCTGAAAAATCGTACGACTCTTTCAGCTGTTCATTGTTTTTTTTCAACTTCTCAACACTTTGTATCAGTTCCTGATTTTCGGTGATGTCTTCCGCATGTTGGATAATATATTTTACACTGCCATCACCAGCAAGTACTGGCGAGTGTGTTACCTTCCAATATTTCACTTCGAAACCGCCTCCATCACGCTCCGGTTTTTTAATATCGTATTTTTGAACAGGCAAAATATCAGTTACCTTGTTTTTTAAGACATGATCAAATGAAGCGCGTATGTTTTTTTCTCCATCGGCACTTTTATCGTCGGGGTTGATAGGAAAAGCATCGAAAATATTCTGATTTATTACTGCATTTCTTTCCTTCATTGTAGCTTGCAGGAAAGCATTACTAATTGCAATCACTGCCAGATTAGTGTCTAAAACTTGCAATAGAGCGGGCGTGACATTGAATAATTCATGCTGATTATTTTCGTACATAAGCATTACATTTTAATTTTATTCTAATTTTACCTTTGCAACACGTTCTGAAGATTGAAAAAAATGCTTCATTTTACATCGCATTGTATTTGCTGCAACAATACAAACTTAAGCTATAAATCATAGCATTATGACATTGTTTTTGCAAAAGGTTATTGTGGGAAATGAGTTATCAGTACTGCAAACGAATTTGACCTGACTATTTTCTAAAGGCAGGCAAAATAGCGTCTGGTTTTTTAACAATTGGTTTGTCAAAATCAGTATTGCTGTGTGAATAGGAATAAGAGTTAAAATTGGAACAGCAACATTGCGCTGCGCTTGAAATGTTTCAAATTCAGGCTTTTTCTGCATCTAAAAAATGCTGCTGTTTTAACGCGGTGTTTATTTGATCGTACAGTACATTTCGTTTTGAAATAAATGTAGATTTAATATTTTCAAGCAGTTCAATTTCGTTGGAATCCGACGCGCAATTGCGAGTGGCTTTTTTTATCTGAAGAATACTGACCTGAAAATCATGCCAGTGACCAAGCAATTCCATTAGCCTGTTTCTGGCAGCGATTCCTTTGTTTTGTTCGGGATATTTCATAATCTTCTCGTTGTAGTCATACACTTTCAGGCGTATGCGAAACGTGTGAATTTGTTTTTTTTTAATGGTGTTTTGACGCAGCATTTTTTTAATTTCCTGTCTTTTCACAGCCATGTATCGTCTCTGCTTCTTTTTGCCGATTTGTAAAAACCGCGCAATTATGATGCGATGCTTTTTCCTGAGCTTACCGGATGTCCCGCTGTTTGTAACAGTAAAAAACTTTTCCAAGGCTCTTTTTAATTTTTTTTTGTAGTGTTTTCGACAGCCTTTTAACGAATTAAAAGAAGGCTGTTCTTCAAGAAGCGCCAATTGCAATTGAATTTCCCTTACTTTTCCCGCTTGTTTGAAAATAACTTTAAAAGGTTTGAACGTTTTTTTTGGGTTCCATTTTTTGGAACAAAAGGCTATCAGATCTACTAAGGCTTTTACCCTTTTAATTTCTACCCGGAGCTGGTGAAATGTATCAGCAGTAAAACTTCTTGACTCTTGATCCATAAGCAAATGAATAGTGCTTGCCTGTTTTTGAAAATAAGATTCAAGTGCTTTCATTTTGCGACGTTATAATACGTTAATTCAGTAATTTTTTTATTTGAAAGGTCCTATTTTCAGCAGAAAATACAGCTGCGGATAGGATAGTAAATTTACTGAAAAATGGTGAGTAATAATGCTATGTCAATAAAAATCAATTGGTTGTGTGCTTGGGTGTATTTTGAAGTAGCTGATGCACAATACATCAAAAGCAAAAAAAAACCGAAAATCTCTTTTCGGTTTTTTAGGTGTACTTATTTCTTATTCTTTAATTTAGTTTTAAACAGCTTTTCAAATTTTTCCATTTTGGGCTGAATCACCATTTGACAATAGGGCTGTGTTTTATTATTTGCGTAATAATTCTGATGGTACTGTTCCGCTTTATAAAATTTGGTCAGCGGTTCTAATGCGGTTACTATCGGATCATCATAAATCTTTGCATTTTTCAGTGAATTGATAATATTTTGAGCTGCATTTTTTTGTTGCTGATTTTTATAAAAAATTGCAGAACGGTATTGTGTTCCCACATCGGCACCTTGTCGGTTTAACGTTGTTGGATCATGAACCGTAAAAAAGACTTTAAAAATTTCGTCCAGATTGGTCACAGTAGTGTCATAGGTGAGCTGAACCACTTCAGCATAACCGGTTCTTCCGGTTGAGACATCTTCATAGGTGGGATTTCCATTTTTGCCACCGGCATATCCTGATACTGCCGATTGTACCCCGTTTAGGTTTTCATAAATAGCTTCGACGCACCAATAGCAGCCGCCGGCCAGCGTAATAGTCTCCAAAGTGGATTTTTTTGCGGCTTTGTTCGTTGCGTTGTTTTGTCCGAACATCCCCACTGATGTCAGTAAGAAAATTAAAAATAGATTCTTCATACGTAATATTTATTTTTTTATTGCAACAGGGTTTTTATTGTTGCAGTATTATTATTATTATTATTATAAATCTTGGCGATTTCCAGTTACTTATTATCAGCGATAAAGTCTAAGGCGATCGAATTCATACAGTATCTTTTACCGGTTGGTTCCGGTCCGTCATCAAAAAGATGTCCTAAATGTCCGTCACATCTTCCGCACAGGGCTTCAATTCTTTCCATTCCAAGAGAATTATCGGTTTTGTAAATAACACTGTTTTTGTTGTCTTGTTCAAAAAAGCTAGGCCAGCCGCAATTGCTTGAAAATTTGGCGCCGGAACGAAAGAGTTTATTGCCGCAAGACGCACAATAATAGGTTCCTTTATCGTCAGTATTCCAATATTTCCCTGTAAACGGCCTTTCCGTGTCGGCATTTCGCATTACTTCATAGACATCTTCAGGTAAAACCTTTTTCCATTCGGCGTCAGTGACATTAAGTTTTTTGGTGTTCGTATGGGAATAATACGGGTTTCCGGGTTTCTGAAGGGAATTTTCCATCGTGATTGATTTAGTTGGATTCACTTGTTTTTTAGTACTTTGCGCACAGGCGGTGAACATGAACAGCGGAATGAGGAATAATACGCTCAGTAGTTGATTTTTTGTTTTCATTTTGATTTCTTTATATCACAAATTCAGAGCGATTCTATATTTTATAGCATCAACTGATTTGCAATCTGATTTTCTTTTAATTATCATTATTATATTTCTATTTACGAGAAAACAGGGCTTTTAGTTTTAACTTTTTACTGTAACCGAAGCTGTAAATTAGAAGTGTCCTTTAACTGATATAAATTTAGAATATTAGCATGTGCAACAGTCGTTAAACTTTTCACAAATTCAAAAACCGTTTCTATACCATTTCTTTTTTTGTATTTTTGAGGGGTAATAAATTCATATGTCAGAAGAAAACGTAATATTAGTTAACCATAACGACGAGCAAATAGGGTTGATGCCTAAGCTTGAAGCACATCAAAAAGCGATTTTGCACCGGGCTTTTTCTGTTTTTGTTTTAAACAGCAAAAACGAAATCATGTTGCAGCAGCGGGCCCACCAAAAATATCATTCGCCATTACTGTGGACTAACACCTGTTGCAGTCATCAGCGCGAAGGGGAAACAAACATCAACGCGGGCAGCCGAAGATTATTTGAAGAAATGGGTTTCAAAACAGAGCTCAAAGAACTTTTTCATTTCATATACAAGGCACCTTTTGATAACGGTTTGACTGAGCATGAACTCGATCACGTGATGATTGGGTATTACGATGCTGAGCCCCAGATTAATCCCGAGGAAGTGGAAGACTGGAAGTGGATGAAAATTGAGGATGTGAAAACCGATATGGAAATCCGTCCCGAACTGTATACGGTCTGGTTCAAAATAATCTTCGACGAGTTTTACCATTTCCTGGAAGAACATAAAGTATAAACTAAACGCAAACCTGCCTGATGAAAGTTACTATTTCAAGAAAAGCCCATTTTAATGCGGCGCACAGATTATATCGAAAAGAATGGTCAATGGAGCAAAATGATGCCATTTTTGGGAAGTGCAATAATCCGAATTTTCACGGACATAATTATGATTTGACCGTAAGTGTTACCGGTGAGATTGATCCCGAAACAGGGTATGTTATGGATGTGAAATTTTTAAGCGATATTATCAAAGAGGATGTTGAGAACCAGTTTGATCACAAAAACCTGAATCTGGATGTTCCGGAATTTCAGGATTTGAACCCAACTGCCGAAAATATTGTGGTAGTCATTTGGAATAAAATCAGAAAAAGAATTAAGCCCGAATTTGAATTGGAAGTGGTGCTGTATGAAACCCCTCGAAATTTTGTAACCTATAAAGGAGAATGAAGGAACTAAAAGTAGGGGATACAATTCCCCATTTTATCGCAAAAGACACGAATGGAAATGATTTTGACAGTGCAACTGTCGTGGGACACAAACCGCTTGTAATTTATTTTTATCCAAAAGACAATACGCCGGGTTGTACCGCACAAGCCTGCAGCTTTAGGGATCAGTATGAAGATTTTAAGGATTTGGGAGCTGAGGTGATAGGAATCAGCAGCGACAATCTTGCTTCGCATCAGCAATTTGCCAAAAGATATCAGCTGCCTTTTATTCTTCTGACAGATCCTGATAAGAAAATCAGAAAACTTTTTGGTGTTCCCACCGGAATGTTTGGGTTACTGCCGGGAAGAGTGACTTACGTAACCGACAGAAATGGGGTGGTACAGATGGTTTTTGACAGTATGCTGGCAACAAAGCATATTCCTAAAGCTCTTGCAGCACTCAAGAAATTCGTGTAAAAGAAAAAAATGAGGTCATCTTTCTAATTTAAATTCCATTTATTGTTTGATCAGATAGGTGCAGTCGCACAGGCTTTTATAAACGTAAAATTTTAAAAATATACGCTAGCATGAAATTTTATCCTGTACAGTTTGAACCCATTTTTAAACAGAGGATCTGGGGTGGTGAAAAACTAAAAACACTGCTTCACAAGCCTATTACTTCAAACAGCACTGGCGAAAGCTGGGAGTTGTCTGCGGTTGAAGGCGATGTAAGCGTTGTGTCGCGCGGTGAGTGGAAAGGGAAGTCACTGACTGCTTTGATTGATCAATGGCCAAATGAGATTCTGGGAACAGCGGTTCATGACCGCTTTGGAAAGCAATTTCCATTGCTTTTCAAATATCTGGATGCCCGCGAAGATCTCTCGATACAGGTTCATCCTAATGATGCATTGGCAAAAAAACGACATCATTCTTTTGGAAAAACGGAAATGTGGTATGTCGTGCAAGCTGATCGTGATGCCAGAATTATTGTAGGTTTCAAAGAAGATTCGAATGCTACGCACTATTTAGAAAATCTGAAAAACAAAACGTTACTTTCTATTCTTGATACTGTAAAAGTTAAATCAGGTGATGCTTTCTTTTTAGAGACGGGCACGGTACACGCTATTGGCGCCGGATTAGTGGTTGCCGAGATTCAGCAAACTTCAGACATTACTTATCGTATCTATGATTTTGACAGAGTAGATGCACATGGAAAGACCAGGGAACTTCATGTCGATTTGGCTTTGGACGCGATTAATTATAATAAGGTAGAAACCAAGAAAGAATACACGAAGAATACAAACGAATCAAATGTCATTGTTGACTGTCCTTATTTTACGACTAACATTATTCCGTTAGACGGAGCAATTTCGATTTCTAAATCCGGAGAAAGCTTTACGGTTTATATGTGTGTTGAGGGATCTTTCGAAATAGAATGCAACGATTCAAAGTTGCACTATATAAAAGGTGACACTGTTTTGATTCCTGCCGCGATGAATTCATTCATTCTCAATGGAAAAGCTTCAATTTTAGAAATTTACATTTCATAGTCGGTAATAGAAAGATTATGTGTACTTTTGCAGACGCAAATTAAAATTCAAATTTTAAAAAAATAAAAATGGCAAACGTTAAAAATTTAAAAAAAGACATCAACTACGTTTTAGGAGATATTATTGAAGCAGTTTACTTGTTCGAAATTTCTACTACAGGAAAACCAACAACAGAAACGAATGCTTTAATTGACGAAGCTATCGCTGCTTTTGACACTTTGATCACTAAAGTGAACGCTAAAAAGGTAGAAGATAAAAAAGCACACTTCAAACAAATCAATGTTGAATTGGAACAAACTGCTAATCAATTGATTGCTAAAATCAACGAATTGTAGTCAAAAAAAACGCAAAAAAAGTTTGAATTTGTTTTGGAAAATAGAAATTCAGACTTATATTTGCACCCGTAATGAGTCGCCAGCGTAGCTCAGTTGGCTAGAGCAGCTGATTTGTAATCAGCAGGTCGTGGGTTCGAGTCCCTCCGCCGGCTCTTTAATTAGACCATCCCGTCATAAGCGGGATGGTTTTTTGTTTTTGGTGGAACCAACAATTAAACTCTGTTTTAAACCTTCGTCATAATTTTTTGGTTAAATTTGAAATCTAACCAAACAATCACCTTATGGAAGAACAGTCAACTATCGAAAATTTTGAAATGCAATTGCATCAAACGGCGAGCGAATTTTTAAAAGAAACCGCAAAATGGGCCTACTTTTTATCAATTCTCGGTTATGTAGGAATAGGTTTTATTATTTTTGCAGCTTTATTTGCCAGCACATTATTTTCCGCTATGGGGAATATGCCGCCACCAATGGGAGCGATGGGACCTTCTTTTGGGATCGTGATGTCCGTAGTGTATCTAATCATCGCTGCACTGTACTTTTTTCCGGTGTATTACCTGAATAGATTTGCTTCCCATGCCAAAGCGGCTCTTAAAGAAAATAATTCCGAAAGACTTACTGTTTCCTTACAATATTTGAAATCGCATTACAAGTTCATCGGAATAATGACATTGGTTGTTTTCTCGATGTATTTTCTAATGTTTGTAGGAATGATAATTTCACGGGCAACTTTTGGCACTATATAAAAGGCCGCAATCAGGATTTGTGTTTCAAAAACGATTATTGTAAAACCGCCGGGTGTAATTAGTTTTAACGATCATTTTTACATCATAATGAGTGGTTTTGTCTTGAAGTCTCTGGAAGAAAATCATATGGGATGCAATAAAAATTTCATTAAGAACGATCCTCCATATACTTTTTGACCTGCTTTGCTGCACGAAAGACTGAAGTACCGAAACAACTGCCGTTTTTAATAATTACAGCCAGCAGCATATTATTATTAAACAAAAAAACCATCTGTTGCAGTAACAAGATGGTTTTGGTTTTTACTTCTAGGTAGTCGTTTAAAAGGACTATCTAATGTATCGGATTCTGATTTTAGTTTTATTTCTCATTTTTTATTGATGCAATATATTTGGTCAATTTTTTTCCATAAAGTGATTTTGCTACTTTTGGAGACATTGCTTTCTGTATCGTATCTAAGTACTTCACGTTGATATCGTAAATCTCGGATAACGCGATGTATGGAGCTACCTCATAGTCTCTGTGGTTTAAAGCAAAGTTAGTGGCAAATAAATATTTTCGTTTGATGTTAGATTCTTGTTTGGCAGTTAAGCTGTCCATTGCTTTTGCGTTTTGACTTTTAACAGCATTGAATTTTTTCTCAATCAGTGTAAGATTTTCATCATTGAAACGCATATTTATTTTTTTGTACTCTTCAAATATTTCTTGATTTTTAGAACCTGAAATTTTGACGTCGTATAAATAGCGATCTAAACTGGTTTCGATACTTATGTTTCCCGGTTCGGCAAAGAAAGACAGATTATTGTCTAACGAATTGCTCACACCACGATCCAAGAATAAATACAGCATTTCAGGAGACTCCAGGTCAAGATTGCTTTCGAATGACGAACTCCCATCTATATTAATTGTGTCAATAGCCACTAATGCAGTGTCAACGACTCTCTGGATGTACAAAGTTCCCTTTTTTAATCCTTTGATATTTCCGGTAATGTGTACATTGCCTTTAGATTCACTCTTGTTACAAGATGCTAATAGGATAAGCGTAACGAATGCAATAATAGATTTTTTCATGTGAAGTTCAAATTTGTTTTTTGGAATAGGATTACGCCATTCTTAATAGGATTAATATTGGAACGATTGCGAATTAATTGGTGTTTCAATTTTGGCGCAAAATAAAGAAAATTGTTGGAAAGATTTTAGTTACGCATTCAAATTTTACAAAAAAATCCCAAACTATTTCTAGAATGGGATTTCTTAAAATTATTTCAGAAGTTATGCTTTAAACCAGGCTTCTTTCAACGCTTTTTTCGTTGCATCAGTTGCTCTTAGGCCTTCTTTTTCTTCATACGGAAGTTTTACTTTTCCTTTGATTACTTGTTCCTTGCCGTCACGTTTTATCTTAATTGCGACAGCATCGTTTTCTTTCCAGTTTTGACTTTCAGTAATCATATCGTAGATATTGTCTAATGAATACGGCTTGTCATTAATAGACACTATTATATCTCCTCCTTTTAAACCGAGAGTACTATAAAATACGTTTAACTCCATATTTGGTATCACGATGATTTCTTTTGTCTGTTGGTTTACGGTAATGTAAGGCATTTGCCCTTTCAGGAACACATTTCCCGGAACTTTTTCAATAGATTTGGTAACACCAACTTTGGCTAAATAAAAATCATAAGGAATTGGGGTTGCACCAGAAACATAATTAGTCAAAAATGAACCTACTTCAGGATACGTAAATTCCGTTATTTTGGCAAAAAGCTCGTTATCATTAAACGGTTTTGACACACCATATTCATTCGATAATTTTTGCATCAAATCAAGAATTCCTCTTTCACCATTACTTTTCTCTCTGATGATGATGTCCAAACACATCCCAATCAACGCTCCTTTTTCATATACATTCAAGTATTGGGCTTTGTAAGGTTCTGTCAACACATTTGCGCTCATCGTAGTGAAAGGCATCGTGTCATTCATTGCATTCGCATTTTCAATTTTTTCAGCCATACGCGTGTAAAACTCTTCTTCCGTAATTAATCCTTGATTAATCTGAAAAAGATTGGCGAAATATTCCGTCACCCCTTCATACATCCATAAATGTTCTGACATTTTTGGCGTGTTGTAATCAAAATAATGAATCTCTTTAGAATGAATCGTTAAAGGAGTTACGATATGGAAAAATTCGTGTGAAACGACATCTTTCATTGATTTAACCAATTCTGATTTGGGCATCATTTCCGGTAAAACCACTGTCGTGGCCGTAGGATGTTCCAAAGCTCCAAAACCTTTTGCATCAGTAGGCGTCATGCTTGATAAATACAACAATACAGTGTATTTTTTGGTAGCATTGATCTTTCCTAAAAACGTTTTTTGAGCAATCATCATTGTTTTCATCTCCGGAGTAATGCTTTCAGCAGTTACTTTTCCGGTTGGAGAATATACGCCAATCAGGATTTCCATACCATCTACGGTGAAAGTAGTATAGTCGGGTTTAGCATACATAACTGGATTTTCAACTAATTCAGCATAACGCATTGTTTTAAAAACATCATTGGTCGTGCTTGGATCCAAGTCAGTCATTGAAGTTGCACCCCAAAGCATTTCAGGATGTGAGACGTTAACGGTGTAAGCAAAATCTTTTTTGTCCTGAAAATAGCCTACAAAACCATGCATGTTCAGCATAAAATTTTTACCGGCGTCTATATTTGTTCCAGCAGGAGAGAAAATATCATTTTGACCAAAACCGCCGCCTTTTTCCGTATCGAAGGTGTCGTTTACCCAATAAGTGATTTTTACCAATGATTTTGCATTCTTGATGTTCCAGGTGTTGTCATCAGTTTTTGTAGTTGCAAGTAGGTTTCCCTTGCTATCAAACGCTTTGAAATCTTCTATGTATTTACCGTAATCATCTATGGAATAGGTTCCGGGAACAATTTTAGGTACGCTGTACGTCACTTGTTCGGTAATGATTTTAGGGGATGTAATAGTGACCATAACTTTATCATCTTTTACATCAATCAAATTGATCGCAACCTCTACCTGTTCTTTTGCAACAGCAGTAACAGTTGTGCCTGCAGTTTTACAGCTCCAAAGAATCGAAGCAAATGCCAGTGAATAAAGTATTCTTTTCATTTTGTTTTGTTTTTTGTTGTTAGTCTTCTCAGTTGTACAATTGTTACAGCTTAAAGTGATTTTACGAACGTTGTTATGGTGCTTGTTAATTTTGTCGCAATCGGTATTGCAGGATCAGAATAGGATTTCATGTTTTCAGTATCATCCCCGTTGATTTCTTTAAAAATATGATTCATATTTTCGATTAAGACGAGTTCAGCCTCCGGCTTTGCTTTTTTTAACAGTTCCGCTTCTGGAGTTGTTACTTGTAAATCTTTGGTACCGTTTATCAGTAACACCGGTATTTGCAATTTTGCAATTTCGATTTGCGGGTTGTATTTAATCCATGAAATCATATACGGCTGGACACTTTCTCTAAAAAGGGAGGCTAACATCGGATTTTTTAATTCGAAAGTTTTTCCGCTTTTAAGGATGTCCAGGTTATTTTGTACTTCTTCTTTAAGGAAAGGTGCCTGTTTTGCAATTTGCTCCACTAAAACGGCATCAATAGTTCTTCCGGCTCCGGCCAATGAAATGAAAGCATCCGCTTTGCCATTAGCTGCTACCATTCCGATCAACGAGCCTTCGCTGTGCCCGGCAATTATTATTTTGTTATACTTTTTTTGATTTTTAAAAAACAACAAAACGGATGTCGCATCGGTAATGAAATCATCGAAAGTTAGCGCTGCCTCATTTACAGTTCCAGTTTTCATCTGGGCAATGATTCTTTTATCATAGCTAAAAACGGCAATGTCATTTTTTGCCAATTCTTCGGATAGGTATTTTAAGGAATTATTGGTAGCGCCTTTTTGATTGCCATCTCTATCCGTAGGTCCTGAACCCGCAATGAGTATGACTAAATTTGTCTTTTTATTTTGTTTTAAAGGCGAATACAGTGAACCATTTAGCAATGAGTTGATACTAATTTCTTCTTTCTTAAAAGATGGATTTACGGTAGGTTCTTGTGAATAACAGAATACTGAAAACAATGTCAGCATCAAGAGTAGTGATTTTTTCATATTATTTAGTGTTTAATTGATACAGTACTTCTGTTGGATTTTCAACTTCGATAATCAGCTTTTTGTAATAATGATCGTAGAGTTCAACAATTATGGCATTATCGGTATTCATTACATCCCAGAAATTCCGTCCATCTTTATAAAATGTTCCTGCGGCAATTAAACCAGGAACTTCTGTACCCGGCATCCTCAAACCTTTCCAGATCGTGAATTCATCGCTGTTCTGGTAGGCTCTGATGATTTTTGCTTTTGGGATGGTAATTCTGTTTTGGAAAGCCCATAATTTATGCCAGCCTTTAATTTCGAAAATATATGAGCCGTCACCTGATGTTACTGAAACCATTATTTACATTTTAAAAGGTAGTGTTTATAAAAATAAAAAAAAACTCCTAAATATCAGGAGTTTCATTCTTTAGTCTAATTTATTTTTTATGTAATATTTACCATCCAAGTCTTCATCAAAATCATCAATCTTAACGGGTTTTGGCTTTGGTTTAACTGCAGTCGCTTTCTTTTTCCACATTTCAAATTTTTCTGCGGGCATTTTCTTCTTCATGATCTCAAGAATCTCTTTTTCTGCCAGACCAAATTCTTTTTTTATGGTTTCAAAAGGATTTTTTTCTTCTAAAGCCATTGTAACAAGTTTTTCTGTTTGCTCCCAGTTCAATTCTTTACGGTTACTCTTTTTCATCACGTGAAAATTAATTCTAATAAGTTGTTAACGATTAATAAATTACATTTCTAATTTGATACCAATATTAAGAAAAAAAATAATTAGATTTTCTCAAATGGACATTTTTTTTCTTCTTTTTAACTGTTTTCTTTTAAAGCGGCTTTTTGAAAGGGTATTTTTAATAAATTTTTTAATTCATTGTGTTCCTCAGGATTCGGGTGTGTGTCGATTCCGTAAATGATTTCTTCTTTGGGCAGCGTCATGAAAGTCCCGAAAAGTCGGTCCCAAATCGAAAATATGTTACCATAATTACTATCGGTGTAAGGCAGAACATAGTGATGGTGTACTTTGTGCATATCAGGAGACACAATGAAATAACTTAGAAAAGTATCAACCTTTTTAGGCAGAGAAATGTTCGCATGATTGAATTGCGTTGCCACAACAGATAATGTCTGGTACAGAAAAACCATCCACATCGGGCTTCCTATGATTAAAACTCCAAAAGCAGTAAATGCAAACCGAATCACACTTTCTCCGGGATGATGCCTGTTTGCTGTAGTGGTGTCAATCCAAGTATCCGTATGATGAATCAAATGGAAACGCCACAAGAATTTGGTTTTATGTTCCACTAAATGTACCAGGTAAGCACCAATTAAATCCAATAAAAGTAATCCGATCAATGCGTAAAGCCATATTGACATTTCAGGAAGCCACTGTAAAATTCCAAAATTGTTAGCAATAGTCCAATCGGCAGTTTTTAATAGAATAAAAGCCAGACAAAAGTTGACCACAATAGTCGTAAACGTCATAAAGATATTAATACCTGCATGCTGCCATTTTTTATAGGTGAAGTTAAAAAGCGGAAAAGCATTTTCAATCAGCCAAAAAAAAGTGATTCCGCCCACCAGGATTAAGCTTCGGTGTGATGATGGAATGGTAGAAAAATAAGCAATAATAGCATCCATGATTTGAGTATTTAATCCAAATCTAATAATTTTTTATGACTGTCAGCTAAACGGACCTTTATTATTTATTACTGTCAGCGACAAAGAGATGAGGAGATTAGGATGCAATGGTATCAAAAAAATATTGAAAAATACGGAATGTAGCGAACGGCGGTCGAGATTTTTATTTTTATTAAAAAGCTAAAGCTGATTGTAAAAAAGATAAAAGCCAGCATCTCATCACCTCTTACCCTCATTGTTTGAA
The DNA here is from genome assembly GCF_004349085.1 of Flavobacterium caseinilyticum. GTDB lineage: Bacteria > Bacteroidota > Bacteroidia > Flavobacteriales > Flavobacteriaceae > Flavobacterium > Flavobacterium caseinilyticum. The sequence goes on from NZ_SMFM01000004.1 coordinate 205,770, forward strand.
AATTATAATGCGTTCCTTGTTAAATTCAATAGTTACAGCGGTTTATTTGATTACCCGAAAAGTAAGATTTACTCTGGCGCCAATGGGTTTTGCGGTTTTCGGGATTTGGTGTTTCCAGAAATGTTGTGTCGTTCCTTTCATAACGAGTAAACTTCCGTGTTCCAGAACGATGCTTTTTTTCTGTTCTTTGTCTAAATTATGTTTTAATTGAAACATGCGTTCGGCGCCAAAACTCAACGAAGCAATTACAGGATTTGTTCCTAATTCTTTTTCGTTATCGGCGTGCCAGCCGTTGCTGTCTTTTCCGTCGCGATATTGATTGAGTAAAACGGTTGTGAAAATGGTATCCGAAACTTTTTCGATTTCCGTTTTTAGCTTTTGCAAAAGTAAATTCCAAGGATGCGGTTGCATCGTTATGTTCGAATACGAATAGGGTTTTCCTTCATTTCCAAACAAAGCCGTCAAGCGGGGCTGCGGGTGCATTTTTCCATACACCCGAATTTCATCGTGTTGCCAAGGGATGTCTTTTATTAATTCGGCAAAAATAATATCGGCTTGCTCTTTGTCAAAAAACTGAGGATAATAGATAATATCAGAGTCCGGCAAGTCAAGAAATAGGGGTTCGGATGTGGATTCGAAAAGTGATTTCACGGGATTATGTATATTGGTAGGCCCAGAAAATCAGGAACAATTGTAAAGGCATTCGCAAAAGTAAAACCCATTTTGGCAAACCCATTCTTGCTTTTTCATCAAAATACATGTATAAATGCGTCGGGAAAATGGCGATTAATAAAGCAATAACTCCCCATGCAGCGTAGCTTGAAAGCACTGGAATGCACAATGCAATTCCCAAAATTATTTCGGCTAAACCGCTGATGTAGTTTAATAATTTTGGATTCGGGAAATAAGGCGGAATGATTTTCAGGTACAATCTCGGGTTTCTGAAATGGTTTAATCCTGCAATAAAGTAAACAAAAGCCATCACATATAAATGCCAAGGTAAATTCATAATAAAGTTATTTATCACGAATTTATAAAAATTTAAATGAATGTGCTTAATTCGGACGAAGTCTTTTTTTTGCCACTGATTTCACAGATTCACACAGATTTTTTATTTAAAATTTAAGAAATCTGTGAAAATCTTTTAATCTGTGGCTAATTTTATTTCTATGGTACTCTTTACAAATTGTTATTTAGTCTTTAATTGGTTGATTAAAAACATTTTAAATTTAAATTAAGCTTTCTTCTTAAAATTCACGTTCATTATCACAATTGCCATTATGATTAAAATAATTCCAATCCATTGGATTAGACTTACTTTTTCGCTCAAAAGAAAGTATGCCATCAGTACTGATACGGGAAGTTCCAGAGCAGAGACAATACTTCCCAGTCCGATTCCGGTAAGCGGAAAACCGGCGTTGAATAATAATGGTGGAATTATAGTACCAAAAAGTGCCAGAATAATCCCCCATTTCATGAAAATCTCAAAATTGAAAGGAGTCGTTTGTGTTGCAATTGCAAATCCAAATACGATTATCGCTCCGCCAAGTAACATGTATAAACTGCGTTGTGCTGACGAAACGTGTGTTGCTATGCGGTTAGCAGTAAACATCGTTGTGGTGAAGGAAGCCGCAGCCATAAGTCCTAAAACAATACCGCGCCAGTCTAATTCTATTTTGCTTTGAATCAGATTTGTGGCAAGCGCCGTTCCAAATAACACGATGATCACCGATATGATTTTTTGCGTCGAAGGCCTTTTCTTTTCTAAAATCATTTCGAATAAAACGCCCATCCAAACGGTTTGCATCAATAAAACGATGGCAATCGAAACGGGAATGTATTTTACGGCCAAATAATAAAAAATACTCGTCATTCCCAGTGACGTTCCTGCCAGCATTAACTGGGTAATATTTTTCCTAGATGCTTTTATAACGTCATTTCCTTTTTTAGCTTTTTGAAACATATTAATAAGCAGCATTCCCGTAATTCCGTATACGAATTGCGCGATGGTAACTTCAGGCGTAGTGAAACCTTCGCCGTAGGCTATTTTTACAAAAGTAGCCAGCATTCCATAACTTGTTGCGCCAAGACCTACCAGGAAAACCCCTTTTAATACGTTATTCTTTATCATTTTTTTCAATTTTAAAAAGCGGGCAAAGATAGGCTTTAGTTCCTAGTTATGAGCCATAATTTTGAAGTTAATATGTAAGACTTTAATTCTGATATCAATACGGTTCGGATGGAGTAGATTAACGCAGATTCTGCAGCATTTTCAGGCGGATGCTGTTTTAATTTATAGGTTGCGCGCAATGCAAGTTTTTTAAAACATAGAAACATAGTTTTATGCATTTATAAAAAGACGTTACATTTTATTGCAGTAAATCACAGGATTGTAAACACAAGAAGTAGGCTATAGCAATTTTTTTTTTCTATGTTTCTATGCGTTTTTTTTTATATTTTTCAAGTACAAAAATAATTGCACCAACGGATTATTTCACTTCTTTTTCGACTAAATCACTCAAATGCAATCGTAATGCATTTACGGAAATACTGATTTCCCAAAATGACAATCCCAATGAAATCAATAGCCCCAATAAACTCATTCCAAAAAGATAAATTCCGGCTGTTTGTTGTTCCAAAAATAATAACAGCATCGAGAAAACGGATAGAAACAGACTTAAAACACCGGCCATTTGCATATTGCGGATCAGTGTCAGCCGTAAATTAAGATTTTTGATTTCCAATAAAATCGTATCGTTTTGCTTTTCCTTATACGTTTTTTTTAAACCTCTGACGATTGTGGCAATGGTCAAAAACCGATTGGTATACGCCAATAAAATCAGCGAGGTTGCGCCAAAAAGTAAAGCAGGAGTTTCTATTTGTAAAATCATTTTCGATTTAATTTTGGAATTTTATTTTTATAAAGAGTTGCAAAGTTCGTTATTCTTTGCTGAAATTGGTCTTTTAGTCTTGTGAAATATAACAATTTCCGAAAATCAATTCGATTTTTAGTAACGTTTAGAACCTTAGTCCTACTAAAGGAGTAACACAAATAGAAACGATGAAAAAGAATTATTTATTGAGTATGTTTTTTTTAGGAGCAATATTCACACTTTCGGCTCAGGAAGAACCCAAAAAGGCTGTAGAATTGAATGAAGTTGCTATTGTAAAAACTAAAAAAGCAATTGAACAAAAAGCGGACAGAACCATATTTGATTTTTCCAGTCAGCCCAGTTTGAATTCCGGATCTGTATTAGAAGGAATAAAAAAATTGCCTGGACTTATCGCTTCAGATGTTGCCGGGATGATGTATCAAGGCAAACAGCTGGATGTTTTTATGGACGGAAGACCGCTGAATATTACCTCCAATGAACTGAATTCTTTTCTGGAAGGGATGCCTGCTAACGCCATTGAAAAAATTGAAATTATTACGCAACCAGGGGCCGAGTTTCCCGCAACTTCCGGTGGCGCAATTATGAATATCATCACGAATAAAAACGCTAAAAATTATTTAAGCGCTACGTATACCAATAGCACCAATTTTACGAGTTACGATCATTTGCGATGGAGGATCAATAATAGTTTGCTGTTGAGCGCCAAGAATAAATATTTTGGATGGCAATTGAACGTTGGACAAAATTACAGAGAATCCGCCGTGTGGACTTCATTGACTAAAAATGAAAATAATACGACTTCGATGCTTTCTACTACTGAGGCGGATCGCTTCGGACGTACTAATTTTGCAAAATCCGCACTGACGTTTGATATTGGCAACGACCGATTGTTATTTAATTATGATGTAAACTACAGCAACAATAATAGTAATACATTAGGAAATGGACCCGGTTTTAGTACCAATGATGATTCTTTTACAGATGCATTACGTCAGGATTTCGTAGTTACTTTCCAAAAAAAGTTTGAGGATAAATCTAAAAAATTAGATTTTAGATTCAATTATAACAGCAATCAAAATGATTTCACACTGAATTCCAGAACGAATAATGTTGCAATATTAGATAATGCTTCGACGCAGGAATTGTATAATGCTAAATTTGATTATTCGCAACCTATTGCATTTTCTGATGAAGGGAAAATAAGCTTTGGTGGCTTGTATGAAGCGCTTCTTTTTGAAACCCAAAACATGGAAATTGTCAATTTGGATTATCAGCGAAAAACGGCGGCAGCTTACGGGGAGTTGCAAACTAAATTTGATAAGTTCAATTTTATTGTGGGCGGTAGAGCCGAGGATTATAATATCGCCGGAAAAACCAACACCGCTGATCTAATTCCGTTTAAACAATTTCGTTTTTTTCCAAATGCAAGTGCCCAATATAATTTCAGTAATTCTGTTTATTTTAATGTCAATTATAACAAGAAAATAAGTTTGCCAAGCACATCTGCTTTAAATCCAAACAACACCAATTATCAGAATCCAAATATAGAGTATTCCGGAAACCCGAATTTGCAACCTACCATTTTTGATAATTACGAAGCAAAATTGAGTGCTTTTGATTATGCTTTTATTGGCTACAATGTAAGTTCTGCTCAAAATCAGGTTATCAACAGAGTGTTACTTACGGATGATGTCGTGGTAAATACCAATATAAACGTGCCTCAAATTAAAATTCACAACTTTAACGTGGGATTGCCAATTCCGTATATGTTGTTTACGGAAGGACTTAAGGAAACCATGAAAATGAATATTAATCCGGATAAAATGAATTTTTTATATGTGTATACCGCGTATCAGTTTCATCAAATTCCCGAAATTAATACTAATGGTTTCTGGATGTTTAATTTGATGTCTCAAATTGTGTTGCCAAAAGACATCAAGTTTGTGGCTAACTTTAATTACATCATGTCTAACGGGAATTATTTTTATTTCATTGCGGAGAAGCCTTTTAATAACACGCTTGATTTAACGTTTTCTAAAAAGTTTTTCAAAGACCAGCTGTCGGTTTCCATAAGTGCAGATGATGTCCTTAATTCCAACCGATTTGTGTTCAGTTCTGTTGGTACGCCTTTGTTATTAGCGAATAAAAACGATACGCGCCGTTTTGGTTTCAGTGTAAATTATAAAATTCCAACCAAAAACAAATTGGCAAAAGAAGATCCTAACTTATTGAATAAAGAGAAAAAAGAAGAAGAAAATATCTTGAATCAATAGCGATATTGTTTCATTTCCGGACAATTCTAAACACAAAAACCTGCAAGTTTACGCCTGCAGGTTTTTTATTGTTTAAAATTCAATCAAAACTTCTTTATACGAAAGCCATTACTACTTCTCCTTTTAATTGATTTTGACATGGTCTTGCTTAGTGTACTGTATATGCTATTTTTTAGATGATTAATAAAGCAGGCCAAATAGTTCGGTGAAGAACATTTTTAGGCTAAATTTACCTATAGAAATTAAAATTATGGTACAAAAATTAAGACAGCGGGTAAAGAGTATGGTAGAACATCAGATCAAACATATGGGTACCTTTACCAGTGGTATTTATGCGTTTATTATTGGTTCTGTTTTATTGACGATTGACTATTATGTTGATTTTGGAATGAGATTCAATATCAATGAAATGGATATTTACAATCGGCTGATTCCGGTTTCTACTATTCTAATCTCCATTCTTATTGGAATTTCACTAACTACTTTCTCTGTTGTGTTTGTTGTAATGCAATTGGCATCTTCTCAGTTTTCTCCCCGAATTTTGAGACATTTTTTATCCAATAATATTAGAATGCAACGATTTATCGGATTATTTGTAGGTACAATTTCGTTATGTATTTTGCCTCAGTTAGCATCCGTTTTTTACCAAACCTCTTTTCTTTTAACACTTTTGACGGGCTCTCTGTTTGCTTTTTATTGCCTGGTATGGTCTTATCCAAATATGATTAGCTATTTAAGTATCAACATGAATGTTTCCAGTATCACAAATGGAATTAAAGCGGAAATGGTTGAAGAGATCAATGATTTGTATCAGGAAAATTGGAGTGTTGGAAAAAATCTGCTTTACAAACGTTCCAAAATAAACCCGGATAAATTTCAAATAAAAATCGTGAGTCCTTTTGAAACAGGTTATTTGGACAGCGTGAATTATAGAAAACTGGAGAAAATAACCGAATATCTCAGTAGTTCTGATGTGGGCGTATTTTTTGAAGACGCTTATCAAAAAACAATTATAGGAGAATTTATTATGAAAAACACCACTACACTTGTGGTATTGGTTTTTAGCGAGGAACTCCAAATGAATCAGATACTTCGTTTGAAGAAAGAAGTAGCAGCGATTGTCAGCACTACTTTTAAAGTTAAGTTGTTCAGAAGCCATACGCAAGATGTGAATTTTGGTGTCAGAAAACTGGTAGATATTGCGATAAAAGCCATCTCTCCTGCGGTAAATGACCCAACAACTTGTTTAAATTGCATTGACCAGATTGGGGAAATAGCAAAAGAATTAGCCATACGAGAATTTCCTTCGACGAATTCCAGGACTTTGGGTTCCAAAAAAATACAGGTAAACGAATTTAATTTTGAAGAATTTATTGACTTTTGTTATGATCAAATTTTTCAGTGGGGAAAAGAAGATCCAACTGTTGTGAAAAGAATTATCAGATCAATCAGGGTTATTTTACCATTAGTTGAAAATCCTTTCAATTTGAAAATTTTAATCCAGCAAGTTGAGGAAATGGATTTGCTTGAGATTTATAATTTGTCGAAATACAAAAAAGGGAAACTAAAAATATCAAAGGAAAAATTAATTATTATAGAGAGGGAATTGTCTCGGTTTCGACAGAAAGCAAAATTGCAAATTAAAGCGCTGGAGCTAAAAGGAGTATTGGATCATTACGAAAGGAATCATTATTCGGATAATTCAGAAATTACAACTGCTGAAATTGAGGCGATTGATTATCTCAAGGCTTACAAAACTGTAGCCGATACTATTTAATAAATTGAAATGAATTAATGAAAATTCTAAAACAGCGAGTTGGCAACGGTAAGCCAGATTTGATGACTGTTGCTTGGTCCTGATGAGAGTACGCATTTGAATTTAGTTTTGTCACTTTAATGCAATAGTGCAAACTAGAACTAATGCTAAAGTTTTCGTTTGCACAATCATTTTGTTCAAAGTTTATGTTTATTCTTAGCTAGATTAAAGTTGTTCATTACACAAGCCAGCCAAATTTTTGCTCAATAATTCTTGTTTTTTCTTCTTCTATGAATTTTAAATACGCAGCAGCGACCGGTGAAAATTTCTTACCTTTTAGCCATATTAAATTCCAGTTGGATTGAATTGGTAATCCTTTTACAGGGATTATTTGTAAATCACGATTGTTAAGTTCATTTTTTATACCAATTATCGGCATTATCGAACATCCCAGTCCTGCCAATACTGCTTGCTTTATCGCTTCGTTTGAGGTGAGCACCATTTTTTTTGGAACAGTTAGCTGGTTATGCTCTATAAATTTTTCCATTATATATCTGGTCCCAGACCCTTGTTCACGGTAGATTATAGGTAAATTTTCTATAATTTTTTTATCCTGAATTTCTTTCCCAATTTGTTGGTCAATATTGGCTATAAGGTAAAGAGTATTTGGCATCAATTCTATTTTTTCAATTTGTAAAGTTTCCGGGAGAACAGAAACTAAGGAAAAATCGACTTCATTTTTTTCCAAATTTTTCAGTACTTTATTTTTATTCGTCACATCAAGAAGTAATTCGACCCCTTGATTTTGTTTTAGAAAATCAGATAGAAAATAGGGTATTACATATTTGCCCGTTGATACTACGGAGATCTTTAATCGTCCGGTCAATTGTCCTTTAAATGCCATTGTTTTATAATTAATGGCATGTACTTCGTTTAATATTTTTTCTGCTGCTGTGGCAATTTCTTTTCCAAAATCGGTTACGTATAATTTCCGTCCGATTACCTCTGTAAGAGGAACATCAAATTGGTCTTGAAAATTTCGTAACTGTATAGATACTGCGGGCTGGGTCAGATGCAGTTCTATTGCCGCCTTGGTGATACTTTTATTCTGGGTGATTTTTAAAAATACCTGCAGTTGGTGGAGCGTGTAGTTCATAAATAATTTTAATGCTTAACATTACAAATATAAATAAAAATTTATGGATAGCCCATTTTACCTTTGAGAAAAATAATATTATGAAAAACAAAATTTTTAGTTTGTCACTTGGAGCGATATGGCTTATCTGTGGAATCCTCCTGACTCTCCTTGAACCTAAAAACATCTTTTTTACCTTGTTTTTAGGAATCGGAATATTTTTTACGACCTATAAATTACCAAAAAAATCAAAAATTATTATAAAATAGCCATGGAAAAAGAATATCAATTTAAGCTGGTTGAAGGTCAATTCGCACCAGCAGAAGCAGGTAAAGTACTGTTTTCGTTAATCAACAATAAGATTAATTATCATAATTTAGAAAAGTTCAGCAATCAAATTCGATTTGATGAAGACAGTTCGCATTCAAAAATAAGGATTGAAACTCTATCGGAGGCTTCAGCTTATATCAAAGATTTGATCAGCGAAGCATCATCAAAAAATATAGAACTGAAAATTGAGGGTGTGATTCAAATTGTACTTTTGCCTAAAAGCAAAACAGAAGTGAATGTTTAAAAACAGGAAATTGCTGATTGCCACTAAACATCATAAAGAGCAAGTGATTGCTCCAATATTTGAAAAAGGATTAGGTGTTCACTGTTTTGTTCCCGACAATTATGATTCGGATATTTTTGGCACATTTTCAGGTGAAGTGGAGCGAAAAAACACGGCTGTTGCAACCGTCAGAGCAAAATGTTTGGCGGCAATGGAGGAATTTGACTGCGATCTGGCGATTGCCAGCGAAGGCTCTTTTGGTTCACATCCATCTATTTTTTTTGCGCAGGCCGATGATGAGTTTTTAATTTTCATCGATAAAAAAAACGATTTGGAAATTATTGCCAGAGAGCTCAGCCTGAATACTAATTTTTATGGAGAAAACATCCCTAATAAAGCAGCACTCCAAGATTTTGCAGACAAGATTCAATTTCCTGCCCACGCCATAATTTTGCGAAGCAAGCCGGATGATCTCACAACAATAGAAAAGGGGATTACCACAAAGAGTGAATTGGAAGATACTTTTCAGCAGCTTATGAACCAATATGGAAGTGTTTATGCTGAAACTGATATGCGTGCGCTTTACAATCCCACTCGTATGGATGTGATAAAAGTAGCGGCACAAAAATTATTGGAAACCATAAAAGCTGAATGTCCCAGTTGTAAAACTCCCGGTTTTAGTGTTACAGATAGTAAACAGGGCTTGCCTTGTTCCTGGTGTTCAGCGCCCACTCGTTCTACATTGAGTTTTATTTACAGTTGTAAAAAGTGTTCTTTTAGTTCCGAAAAAATGTATCCCCATCAAAAAACAACAGAAGAACCAGGATTCTGCGATTTCTGTAACCCTTAAAATATGAGTATAATCAGTAGTTCGATTGAAAAAGCTGTCGCGCTTTTAAATCAGGAGCAAATCATAGGAATTCCTACCGAAACGGTTTATGGTTTAGCAGGTAACATTTACAGTTCTAAGGCAATAGAACGTATATATGCGATGAAAAAACGGCCATTTTTTAATCCGTTAATTGTTCATATAAAATCCGCAACTGCTCTTTCTGAAATAGCGAGAGACATTCCTGAAAAAGCTGCCTTGTTAGCGGAAGCTTTCTGGCCGGGACCTTTAACTTTGGTTTTAAATAAGCAAATTGCCATTCCTGATTTGGTTACCGCTGGTAAAGATACCGTAGCGGTAAGAGTTCCAAATCACCCAGAAACCTTAGCCCTGCTTAATGAGTTAGCCTATCCTTTAGCGGCACCGAGTGCTAATCCCTTTGGCGCTATAAGTCCTACTACGGCAACACATGTCGCCGACTATTTTGAAAAGGAGTTGCCAATGGTTTTGGATGGGGGAGCCTGTCAAAGAGGAATAGAATCAACAATCATAGGATTTGAAAATGGGGAACCTATTTTATACCGACTAGGCTCTTTGTCCGTAGAGGATATTGAAGCAGTTGCAGGGTCCGTAAAAATGATTACCCATGATAATATTGCCCCAGCGGCGCCAGGCATGCTCTCGAAACATTATGCTCCATTGACTACGACTTTTTTGACAGCTGATGTAAAGAAGAAGCTGGTAACTTTTGAAGATCAAAAAATAGGAGTTCTAGTATTCCGAAATGGGATTAACGATCCAAGAATTGTACAACAAGAAATTTTATCTCCTTCAGGAAATCTAGCAGAAGCAGCTTCCCAATTATATGCTGCTTTGCATCGGTTGGATAATTCCCATCTCGACTGTATTATAGCCGAACGATTTCCAGATTTTGGTTTGGGCAAAACAATAAATGACCGGTTAAAAAGAGCTACTCAGAAATAAAATAATAATTTTTTAAAACAAAAGAAATAAATGAATTTAAGTTTATTGTTCGATAATTTAACCAATCCAGCCCTATTGTTTTTTGTGTTAGGAATTATAGCGGTCTATGTCAAAAGTGACTTAGAAATTCCTGAAAACACTTCTAAATTCATATCATTATACCTTCTTTTTTCCATCGGTTTTAAAGGCGGACAAGAATTGGCTCACAGTCATTTTACTACGGATATACTTTGGTCAATACTCTTTGGTGTGTTGATTGCTGGATTAATTCCCCTCTACACTTTTTTTATCTTAAAGAAAAAGTATAGCATTGAGAATTCCGGCGCCATAGCTGCTGCTTATGGATCTGTGAGTGCGGTTACTTTTGTAACAGCGATCTCTTTTTTAGAAATTCAAAATTACAATTTCAGCGGCCACATGGTTGCTGTAATGGCGCTGATGGAAGCTCCGGCAATTATTATAGGAGTAATTTTAATCCGATTATTTAGCAAGGAAAAAGTTCAAAAAACCAAGATGACCACAATTGTAAAGCATTCCTTTACTAATGGGAGTGTGCTGTTAATTCTGGGGAGTTTAGTGATTGGTTTTTTAGCAAGTGATCAGCAGGCATTGGGAATTAAGCCCTTTACGACAGATATTTTCAAAGGGTTTTTGGCTTTGTTTTTACTGGATATGGGGATCGTAAGCGGCCGGAAATTAAATGACTTTTTTAAAAGTGGCTGGTTCAGCGTATTTTTCGCTGTAGTTTTTCCACTTATTAATGGATGTGTTATCGCTTTTCTAAGTCAATTTATAACCTCGGATGTTGGAAACCGGTTTATTTTTGCGGTTCTCGCAGCGAGCGCTTCCTACATTGCAGTTCCGGCCGCAATGAAAATTGCCGTCCCAAAAGCGAATCCAGGTATCTTTTTGCCCATGGCCTTGGCGGTCACATTTCCTTTTAATATAACCATCGGAATGCCTATTTATTTTTCAATTGTATTGTATTATATGTAGTGAGTTGCTTTGCCACGTTTTTGTAAATAATCAATAATGGTTAATTAAATGAGATAGGCTACTTTGCTTTTTTAATCAAATAAACCTGCGAGTTTGCGCTTGCAGGTTTATTCTAATAATTTAACAATTTAAAAAACCACTAATCTTATTCGATTATCTCGAAACTTCTTTTCACGAAAGACGTTAGCGCAGTTTTGCAAACTGTGCCCATTTCAATTGGTAAACTCATTAGCACGGATCTGTAATCCATGCCCATTACAATAATCAATTAAATGTGTTTCAAGATTATTTTTTCGAAAATTCGAAATTTTGGTTTCCTTTTGCCCGTTAAGCAGTTTTTCAAACGGTGTCAAATGCAATTGGAAACTAAAATAAATCTAATAAGACCACATCTAATTCATTTTCCAATGCAGCATAATTTCTTGCACAACTGAAGTAATAATCTTCCGGCATCGTTACAATTTTTTCATTTACTGGATTATTATGTATGTAATCCATTTTTTATTTTATAAATTTATTGCTGTAAATATGTTCCGCATGATAGCCGTTTTGCCAAACTTTGTACTGCTGTTCTTGTTTTAAATTTTGACAAGTTTTTTTAAAATAATCCAACATCCATTCTCTTCTGCTTTCGGATTCTTCAATAATAGTCTAAATGATTTTTTTAGAGGTATGTTTTTTAAAATCACGCATCACAGCGGATAATATAAAACCGTTTGTTGCTTTGCAAAGCAGATGAATATGGCTGTGCATTATACAATATCCATAGATTTCTAAGCCCTTTTGAACTTGACAATAGTTTAATACTTGTATAATAATTTGTTTTTGATTTAATCGATTAAAAATATCTACCCAACCCACTGTAGTTATAGTAATAAAATAAGCATCTTCGGTTGTTGTGGCTTTATACTTTGTAGACATTTTTTGTGTTATTTGTATTGTATGCTCACTATTTTTTGCTCACTGCTGCGGGCACAGTTTGCAAAACTGCGCTAAAGATTGTGGGAAGCAAACGACTGCGGTATATTGGCGCAATCGGGATTCGTTTTTTGTATTATGTTTGCTGTTTGTTCACCATTGTGGGTACAGTTTGCAAAACTGCGCTAACGATTGTGGGAAGCAAACGACTGCGGTATATCGGCGCGATCGGGTTGTTTGCTCATTATTTTTTGCTCACTGCTGCGGCCACAGTTTGCAAAACTGCGCGAACAATTGTGGCATATCAGCGCGATTGTTGTAGATCGGCGCAAAAGCGTTGTATTTCCGACTAAGACATAGCTCGTAATTGGCGTTGTAAAACGCTTTTTTATTTTATTCCAAAAGGTTTTGTCGGTAATTCTTTCAGCCAAGCCTCTCCGTATTTTTTATTTAAATAATCTGCAATCATAATATTGTTTTCGGTAGCTCTTTTAAAAGATAAAGGGTCAATTGCACAATTTTCTTTTATAAGACCAATTCCATATTTTTCTTTGAAATCAGAAAATTCTTTAGGTATTGAGTTGTCAATTCCGTGACTAATGAAATTTAAGTTTCCTGTCGATATTCTTTTCTCAATTTGTTCATCTGTTAGATTTGTGTCTAAATTCATCGGAAACGAGAAAACTCCACTGTTCAAAGTCAATACCTTTTTTTCTACTAATCGAATTGTGATTGTGTTTTTTTTGTTTGTAATTCTCGATGGATAATAGGTGTAGGCTGTAAAATCCTCTGTTGAGAATCTGAACTGATATTTGCCTTTACTAGGTAGTGTTATTTGGAAACTTTTAGTGTCATTAATTTTAATTCTCTCATTAGTTTCGGTTATGAAAAATTCGCCAACCTTTAATTCTTTACCTGTCAAATTTTCAAAAACTACTTCTGCAATAATTTTATTTTCAGTCGCTTTAGTAATTGTGAAAGTGAATGCTAAAATCAGAGTTAATATTATTTTTTTCATTGCTATTGGTTTTATTTTTTTCATATATTCAATTTTTATTTGTTTTATACAATTCATAAATGCTTAATCACCATTTTTAGATAGTAAAACAGTTAATTATTTGATTCAAAATGTTTTGTAACTTGGATTTGCTAACGCCTTTGCCGGATTTCACTATCAAAACAAATATATAAATAATCCTTTACAAATTATTAATTATTTACTCCTTTTGTAAAATGAAATTGCAACCGTAAAATGCTGTAAATAGCCCCGATAGAAGTGAAAATCCTTTGCTGTGGCGGGAGCAAAAAGCAAAGATTGCAGCGGATAGCGGGAGGGAAGTTGTTCTGGAAAATAATCGTTCTGCTCCAAAAAAAAACCTGCAAGTTTTCGCTTGCAGGTTTAATCTAATAATCTAACGATCTAAAAATCTTATTTAATCATTTCAAAACTTCTTTTCACGAAAGCCGTTAATGCTTCTCCTTTTAATAGGTTTTGTGATAACTTCGCTAAGTCAAGTGCTTGTTTTACCAAACTCTCCTGAGCGTCTTTGTCTTTGTTGTTCAGGATGCTTGTTGCCAATTCAGAGTTAGTATTTACTACCAAATTGTACATTTCCGGCATATTTCCCATTCCAAACATTCCGCCGCCGCCTGACTGACTCATTTCTTTCATTCTACGCATAAATTCCGGTTGCGTGATGATAAATGGCGAAGCATTGCTATCTAAAGCTTCCAGTTGAACTGAATAGGTTTGTTTAGGAACAATAGCTTCTAAAACAGTTTTTAAGTTGGTTTGCTCTTCCTCAGATAATTTAGAAATGGTAGTTTCCTCTTTCTTGATTAAATTATCAATATGATCAGAATCCACACGTACAAAAGTCATGTTGCTGTTATCGCCTTCAATTTTTTGAATTAAATGCGAGATAATTGGAGAATCCAGCAATAAAACTTCATATCCTTTGTCTTTTGCTATTTCGATATACGAGTGTTGCGCCTCTTTGTTTCCAGCGTATAAAACCACTAATTTTCCGTCTTTGTCGGTTTGATTTGCGGCTAGATTTTCTTTTAATTCTTCAAGTGTGTAATATTTACCGTCAACTGTTGGATATAAAACAAATGCACCTGCTTTTTCGTAGAATTTATCTTCAGAAAGCATTCCGTACTCTAAAACGATTTTGATGTCGTTCCATTTTTGTTCAAAATCCTCACGGTTTTCAGTGAACAACGATTTTAATTTATCCGCAACTTTACGCGTGATGTAATTGGAGATTTTCTTAACCGCAGCATCGGCTTGTAATCCAGAACGAGACACGTTCAATGGAATGTCCGGTGAATCCACAACACCTTTCAGCATCATCAAAAACTCAGGAACAATTCCTTCTACATTATCCGTTACATACACTTGATTTTGGTACAATTGGATTTTGTCTTTCTGAATTTGTAAATCAGAACCTAATTTTGGGAAATACAAAATACCGGTTAAGTTGAACGGATAATCTACATTTAAATGAATGTGGAATAACGGTTCTTCAAACTGCATTGGGTACAATTCATGGTAAAAATTCTTGTAGTCTTCTGCAGATAATTCCGTTGGTTGTTTAGTCCAAGCCGGATTTGGGTTGTTGATGATGTTGTCTACTTCAACTTCTGTGAAAGTTTTGTCTTTATCTTCTTCAGCAACTTCTTCACCCTTTTTTTGCTCTATTTTTTCAGTTTTGGTTCCAAATTTAATTGGAATCGGCATGAACTTGTTGTACTTGTTCAACAGTTCTTTGATTTTGTATTCTTCCAAGAATTCCAAAGAATCTTCGGCGATATGCAAAATGATTTCTGTACCACGAGAAGTTTTGTCCGCTGGTTCTAATGTGAATTCTGGGCTTCCATCACAAGTCCAGTGTGCCGCTGGTTCATCTTTGAATGATTTAGTGATGATTTCCACTTTTTCGGCAACCATAAAAGCAGAATAGAAACCAAGACCAAAATGCCCAATAATTCCGGAATCTTTAGCCGAATCTTTGTATTTGTCCAAAAATTCTTCCGCTCCAGAAAATGCTACTTGGTTGATGTATTTTTCCACTTCATCAGCAGTCATTCCCAGTCCTTGATCGATAATGTGTAGTTTTTTGCCTTCCTTATCAATTTTTACTTCGATAATTGGGTTTCCGTATTCTACTTTGGCTTCGCCAATGCTGGTTAAATGCTTTAATTTAAGTGTTGCATCTGTTCCGTTCGAAATCAATTCACGCAAGAAAATTTCGTGGTCGCTATATAAGAATTTCTTGATTAAAGGAAAGATGTTTTCTACTGACACATTAATTTTACCTGTTGCCATATTTTGAATTTTTTAGTTAATTTTAATGGATAGAATTCTTTCAAATAGAATACCAATTGCGGACGAGGTGACAAATTGTCGTAACTGTTAATTATGATACAAAATAATAAAATTCTGAAACAAATTTGACTTTCTTAATTAGTACCTTTGTTAAAATAACAATATACAAATTTTAAAAAGATGAAAAAAATAATTTTATTATGCACATTAGCAGTTGTAATGTTTGCATGTAAGTCTATATCAGCGACGAGCACAAATACAGACAGAAAAGCTCAGGTTAACATGAAAGGAAACTGGGAAATCAGCTCTGTAACCTATCCAGGTTCGCAATATGTAAAAGTGAATTCTTTTCAACTTGCAGATTCAGAATGTTTTGTAGGAAGTAAATGGAAATTTGTTTCCAATAATAATAAAGGAACAATGGCTATTGCAAAAGCAGGTTGTCCTTCTTTTAGTTCGTCAATTACCTGGTTTGTAAACAATGACAAACAATTTGTGTTAAAAGTGCTTAATGCAGGTGAAAAAGCAAAAAAAGTCAGAGATGGTTATGTACTTAGGTTAGACAATCAAACGGCTACTTCTTTTCAATTGGTTGATAGAATTGATGTTGCAGGAAATATGACCGATGTTGTGTACCAGTTTAATAAAATTAATTAATAAAAATACAGATATGAAAAAGATTTCAATAGTTGCAATTGCAACAATAATGGTTTTAGGATCAATGTTTACAAGTTGCGAAGCAATAAAAAACACCAATAAAACACAAAGAGGTGCAGGAATAGGCGCTGCAGCGGGAGCTGTACTTGGAGGTGTTCTTGGGAACAATCTTGGTAAAGGTGGTAAAGGTGCAATGGGAGCCGTTTTAGGTGGTGTTATTGGTGGTGTTGCCGGTGGAGCTATTGGTAACAAAATGGACAAACAAGCAAGAGAAATCGATGCTGTTCTTCCAGGAGCTGAAGTAGTTCGTATTGGAGAAGGAATTAAATTAGTTTTGAATGAAAATGCAGTTCGTTTTGATACTAACAAATCTTCTTTAACTGCCCAAGCGCAATCAAACTTAGATAAATTAGTTCCTGTATTTGCAGAATATCCAGACACAAATATCACAATCTACGGGTATACAGATAATACTGGTACCGCTAAATATAATTTGAAACTTTCAGGAGAAAGAGCAGCAGCAGTTAGAAATTATTTGACTAGCAGAGGCGTTTCTTCAAGTAGATTTCAAGTTACTGGTTTAGGAATTGCTGATCCAATTGCTTCTAATGAAACTATTGATGGCAGAAGCCAAAACCGTCGTGTTGAATTTGCTATTACTGCAAATGAGAAAATGATAAAAGATGCCGAAGCTGAAGTGAAAAACTAAGCAAAAAAAATCATAAAAACTAAGGCTGTTTCGTCACGAAGCAGCCTTTTTTTGTGTCTAAATTTGAATTAAACATTGTAAATTTGCAGCTTTAAAAAAAGATGATGCTAGAGATAAAAGATATTTCCTTTTCTTACACTGAAACCCCTGTTATTGAAAATGTAAGTTTCACCATTGCCAAAGGACAAAATACCGCTATTATTGGTGAAAGTGGTTGCGGTAAAAGCACCCTGCTAAAACTGATTTACGGATTATATGATTTAGATAGTGGAGCAATAACCTATAATGAAAAACCTATTTTTGGACCCAAATACAATCTGGTTCCGGGAATAGACTATATTAAGTACTTGGCACAGGATTTCGATCTGATGCCGTACATCACAGTTGAAGAAAACGTGGGTAAGTTTTTGTCGAATATGTATCCTGAACAAAAGAAAGCCCGCGTTCAAGAACTGTTGGAAATGGTCGAAATGACTGCTTTCGCAAAAGTAAAAGCGAAGTTCTTAAGTGGCGGACAGCAGCAGCGAGTAGCTTTGGCAAGAGTTTTGGCTTTGGAACCCGAAATTATTTTGCTCGATGAACCGTTTAGTCAAATTGACTCTTTCCGAAAGAATTCATTGCGACGCAATTTATTTCGATACTTGAAAGACAAAGGCGTAACCTGTATTATTGCTACACATGACAGCACCGATGCGTTGTCTTTTTCTGATGAAACAATTGTGGTTCAAAACGGAAAAGTAGTGGCACAAGGGGATTCCAAATCCTTGTATGAAAACCCGGCGAATAAATATATTGCTTCTCTTTTTGGGGAAGTGAATGAGTTGAAATTGTCTCAATTAATAGCACTTGAAGACGATGATGATGCCTTACTTTTATTGTATCCGCATCAATTGAAAGTGGTGGACAACGCCATTATGAAAGCAGTTGTGAAACAATGTTATTTTAAAGGAAGCCATTATTTAGTCAAAGCAGCTTTTGAAAGAAGAGCGATTTTCTTTGAGCATGATTCAGAACTGGAACTTAATCAGGAAGTATACTTGATGTTATCCTGAGGGTAAGCGTTCAGTAAACAGTGCTGAGTATTCAGTTATTTTCAGTTCTGATAACGATCGAAAGTAGAAGCCGTTTTCAAATCTTAATTAATGTATTAAAAAACAAAGACCCCAAAATCAATATGATTTTGGGGTTTTGTGCAATGTTAATTTTTAATCTGCAACTTACTGATCACTTCGTAACTGATTACTGAACACTTTTTCAGAGTTAATTTTTTAAATATTTTTCTAAGAACTGATCTTGTTCCCAAAGCAAATGCAAAATATTCTCTTTGGTTACATAACCGTGACTTTCTTTAGGTAAAATAACCATTCTTGCCGGAGCTCCTAGTCCTTTCAGAGCCTGGAAATAACGCTCAGTTTGCAAAGTGAACGTTCCCGGATTATTATCGGCTTCACCGTGTACTAATAGCATTGGCGTTTTCATTTTGTCCGCATTCATGAATGGCGACATAGTGTTGTATACTTCAGGAGTTTCCCAGTAGTTACGCTGTTCCATTTGGAAACCAAATGGTGTCAACGTTCTGTTATAAGCACCACTTCTGGCGATTCCGCAAGCAAAAAGATTAGAATGTGTCAATAAATTAGCCGTCATAAAAGCACCATACGAGTGGCCACCAACGGCTACTTTTTTTCTGTTGATGTATCCCAAAGCATCCACGGCATTAATTGCTGCTTCGGCATTGTCAACTAATTGGGTAATGAAATTATCATTTGGTTCCGTAGTTCCTTCGCCAATGATAGGAAAAGCAGCATCATCAAGAACGACATAGCCTTTGGTTACCCAATATACGAACGAACCATAACTAGGAAACGTGAATTCATTCGGGTTTTGTGTGCTTTGTCCCGCTGATTTTTTGTCTTTGTATTCAGCTGGATACGCCCAAATCAACAATGGCATTTTCTCTTTTTTAGCCTTGTCATAACCAACAGGTAAATACAATGTTCCGGATAATTCGACACCATCTTTACGTTTGTATTTAATCACTTCTTTACTCACATTTTTGATGCTTTCAAAAGGATTTTTGAATGCCGTAATAGGTGTCAGTTTGTTTTTTTGTTTGATATTTCTAAGGTAATAATTCGGGTATTCATTTTTTGACTGGATTTGTACTAAAACAGTTCCTTTTTTGAAGTCTTCAATCTCCAAAATATCCTCTTTTTTATCTTTATAAGCTGAGGTGTACAAACGTTTTGCTTGTAAGGTTTTTAAATTAAATTCGCTGATAAAAGGAAATTGACCGTTTTTAGTAAAACCATTTCCAATAAGATATGCATTATCATTTTCGATAGCCAAAACATATCTGTTGTATTGGTTTTTTCTGGTTTCAAAGTTTCCGGGATCAGAATAAACATCTTGTGAGTTTCTGTCGAAAATTACTTTTGGAGCCTGACTTGGATTCGATGGATTGATGATATACGTTTTGGTATTACGCGTGTCGTACCACTCATCTGAAATTATGGCGATATCGTCATTTCCCCAAATCATACGGTCATAGCGCTGCGGAGTTTTTACCAATGAAGTGGGTGCAGCATCAAATGGAGCATTCCAAAGAAAGACTTCATCTCTGAATTCTACTTTGTTTGCAGGATCTCCGCCGTCTAAAGCTTCAGCATACGCTAATGTTGCCGGTTTGTCTGTTCTCCAGTTCATGTTTCTTTTTCCTTTTCGGACGGCCATAAAACCTTTAGGGATAATTTCAGTAAGAGGTACTTCATTTACTACTTTTACTTCGTTTCCGGCCTTGTCATAAATAACAGATTTAGATGGAAAACGACTCAACGGAACGATATATGAAAATGGTTTTTGGATAGTAGTCAGCATCAAATAATTCCCGTCAGGGGAAAAACTTTCTCCGGCGTACATATCGGCTTTTTTGAATAAAGTAGCCGTTCCGTTCAAGTTCACTTGGTATAATTCAGAAGTCATGACGTTCTCAAAATTGATTTCATCATTCATGTTTTTCAACATATCCGGATAGGTTCTGTTTTGGGATTTCGCACCGTCAGCATTCGAAATTATTGGACCGGTTGGCAAATCTTTTTTGGCATCTAAAAGTGCTGCTCTGTTTTTTGGCAACATTTTCACCAAAATAGTTTCGTTGTCATTCATCCAGCTGAACGGACTCCCAATATTAGCATTCACTGTGGCTTCTGTTAACTTTGTGGCTTTCGCCGAAGCAACATCGATAAACCAAAGTTCAACACCAGAGGCAGTGGTGTGGGAAAATGATATTTTTTTATCATTTGGTGACCAGGCGATATTACTGATACGAGGATTCGTAGGCAAACCTGCAACTTGTACTTCGTTTTTGTCTTTTATTTTACGTAATTTCAGGTTGTTCACATAGGTAACAGTACTGGAAATATTCGTAATTGGATTAATACGCAATCCGCCTAAGCGCAATTCGTCTTGGTTTAAATCGTCCAGCGATTTATAGGTATTTCTGTAGGTCAACAACATGTATTCTTTTTTGGTATCCATCGATACCGAAGGTGCTCTTTCATAATCAGCCAATTCCAAAATGGATTGAGATGGTTTTTGATAGCTTAAGTTTTCTTGTGCAAAAGTGGTTAAGCTTAGGCCAAGAAAAAGAAAAAATGGAATTTTTAATTTCATAATTTGAATGATTTTAAATTAGCGTTGGTATTGTCAATAATTGGTCTAAAATAATTCAATGTTGTTACATTTGGAAGCAAATATGTCTTTTTAACTTTTGATTTGGTTACAGTTCCTTTTCTCGTGATTTTATTTTTTATTTTTGATCCCTATATTTTGCTGATGAAAGCTGTAAATCAAGGGCAAAGCAATAAAACTTGTAAATTGCTAAAAAAGTAGTAATTTGTCGCCTCATATTTTAAAGTATGTTTTAAATTTGGCTCTTATTTTAATAAAATAACAATTGTATGTATCATTCAAAAATAGCAGGATTAGGTTATTATGTTCCCGAAAACGTAGTGACTAATGACGATTTGTCCAAAATCATAGATACCAATGACGAGTGGATTCAGGAAAGAACTGGAATTCAGGAACGAAGACATGTTATAAAAGGGGAAGATACAACTACTTCTATGGGCGTAAAAGCCGCTGAAATTGCAATCGAGCGTTCTGGCGTTGCTAAGGAAGATATCGATTTTGTGGTTTTTGCCACATTGAGTCCTGATTATTATTTTCCTGGTCCTGGAGTTTTAGTACAGCGTGATTTGGGTTTGAGAACCGTGGGTGCATTAGATGTCAGAAATCAGTGCTCTGGATTTATTTATGCTTTATCAGTTGCGGATCAATATATCAAGACTGGAATGTATAAAAATATATTGGTTATTGGATCTGAGGTTCATTCGACCGGATTGGATATGACGACTCGAGGAAGAGGCGTTTCGGTAATTTTTGGAGATGGTGCTGGAGCGGCTGTTTTGAGCAGAGAAGAAGATTTGTCCAAAGGGATTTTATCTACACATTTACATTCTGAAGGGCAACATGCCGAAGAACTAATTGTAAAAGCTCCGGGAATGGGAGGCCGTTGGGTAACAGATATTTTAGCAGATAATGATCCGGATGACGAAAGTTACTTCCCGTATATGAACGGACAATTTGTATTTAAAAATGCTGTGGTTCGTTTCAGCGAAGTAATCAATGAAGGATTGCAGGCAAATAATTTACAGGTTTCCGATATTGATATGTTGATTCCGCATCAGGCAAATCTGAGAATTTCACAGTTTATCCAAAAGAAATTCAACTTGACAGATGATCAGGTGTATAATAATATTCAGAAATACGGAAATACAACCGCCGCTTCTATCCCAATTGCTTTAACTGAAGCATGGGAACAAGGGAAAATAAAATCAGGAGATACTGTTGTTTTGGCAGCATTTGGAAGTGGTTTTACTTGGGGAAGCGCTATTATTAAATGGTAAAATGATTTGTTAGGGTAACAAAAATGTTTCTACATCAAAAAACTCGGAGTTGGCATACTCCGAGTTTTTCTTTTGGTAACAAACTATTAAAACTAATTTTTATAAAAGGCCTCCGCCTCCTTGGGTTTCGTTATTGTCTCTTTGCTTTCTTGCGGCGGCTTTATTTTTCCCGCTTCCAAATCTATAATTGAAGCCTAGATAAACGGTTCTGCTTTCCCAATTGAATTCTCCATTTGTTTTGTAAGGACGTTCTCCATCAAAAGCAAATCGCATAGTTTTGAAAATATCGCTGAAACGCGCACTGATGGTTCCGCTGCCTTTTAGTACGTTATAACTCGCTCCCATATCCATCTTCCACATTGGGCTTCTGTCAAACTGAAGACTTAAATCTCTTCCTCTGTACATTCCAAATAATTGAAAACGCAAGTCTTTTGTCGCTTTAAAAGTATTGTTAATACGGGCGTTGAACGTTGTAACATCGATTTCTACAAATTCATAATTCCCAGGCGTATCCTCAATAGTTCCTTTTGTTTTCTTATTATAGGCATCAAAACTGATGTTGGCACTCCACCATTTTTTGAAATCCAGGTTTCCGGACACTTCAACTCCGTACGCATTATTGTTATCAAAATTATCGTACGAGATAATTTGTCTGTTGGAATCATTTGGATTTGTAAAAATCACTCGTGTTATTTCGTCTTGAATTCTTCTGTAAAAAATCCCGGACGTTATGGAACCAATTTTAGTTTTTCGGGTGTAATTTAATTCAAATGAATTGGTAAATTGAGGAACCAGAAACGGATTTCCTTCAGAATCTATTGTTGGCGTACTCCATTCTCGAATAGGATTTACCTGAGAAATACTCGGTCTGTCTACTCTTCGAGAATAATTCAAACTGAACGAGTTGTTGTCACTTGGGTTGTAGGTTATAAATGCCGACGGATAAATACTTAAGATATCATCCTCAAATTTCGAATCTGCTTCGCTAACTTTTCTAAATAAAGCTTCAGCGTTGTATTGTTCTAAACGCGCTCCCGCCTGAAAATTCCATTTTTTCCACTGTTTTCCAAGAGTGGCATAAGCGGAGTATAATGTTCTTTCGTAGGTAAAATCAGAATTGTAGAGGTTATTCAAAAACAGGTTGTTGTCTGTATTTTCATTTCTGCTTTCTAAACCTAATTCCAATTTTGTGGTTTCAGAGAGTGGATTTACATAATCAAGATTTATAATCGTATTTTTTCCTAACGTTTTTACATCATTTGTAAACGAATTAGTGGAGCCATTTACATTAGTGTACAAGGCGTTTTCGGGACTGTCATTTTTATTGTAATTCACTTCTAATTCTAAATTGTGTCCTTCCTTTTTGAAGTCTAATTTATAATCAAAATTATAAGTTTCAGAGTGGTTTTCGCTTTTATTGTCAAACAATTGGAATCGGTCATTGGTAGCCGAAGAAACATAATCGACTTTAGTATTTCCAAAATCTTTTCCGTTGGAAAGGTTTTGATTGGTGTAAAAAGAAAATGTGTTTTTGTCATTAATATTGAAATCAAATCCAAGTTTTGCCAAATGAGAGGTGTTTTTAGAATTCATGTCAAAAATTTGCTTGTTTTCATTATTTAATTCTTGACTGTTTATAAAGCCGTTGTTCGAATATTTTCCATGATTAAAGCCATAATTTCCATAAAAATTGAACTTTCCTGTTCTGTAATTTAAGTCAAAAGAGGAATTTACTTTTGGTGTTATCCCAAAGGTTACGCCGTTGTTTATACTTCCGTTAAATCCAAGTCTGCTATTTTTATTTAAAACAATATTGATGATTCCGCTCATTCCTTCGGGGTTATACTTAGCCGATGGATTGGTGATTAACTCAATTTGTTTGATCGATGCGGACGGGATTTGTTGCAAAATCTGAGCGGCATCCATATTAGTTGGTTTTCCATCGATAAGGATACGAACATTTGAATTTCCTCTCAAACTGATGGCATTTGTTTGTGGATCA
Organism: Flavobacterium caseinilyticum; assembly: GCF_004349085.1. Classification (GTDB taxonomy): domain Bacteria; phylum Bacteroidota; class Bacteroidia; order Flavobacteriales; family Flavobacteriaceae; genus Flavobacterium; species Flavobacterium caseinilyticum. The sequence continues at coordinate 229,774 of NZ_SMFM01000004.1, forward strand.
ACACTCACCGATGGAATGTTATTCATGATTTCTCCGGCTGTTGCTCCGGCAGAGATTAAATCTTTACCCACGTTTATGATTTTGCGGTCAATTTTTTGCTCAATAGTAGATTTTTCTTTTACAATGGAAACGCCTTCAAGTTGGATAGCATCTTCTTCCAGCGCAATGGTGTTAAAGTTGATGCTATTTTCTAAAGTTAATTTTGCTGGTTTTAAAATCGTTTTGTATCCCATAAATTGGATTTCCACGATATAATCTTTCAAGGCTAAATTTTTGATTTGAAAAGTTCCCTTCTCAGTTGTGATTCCGCCGGTAACTACTTTGTTGTTTTCTTTTACAACAATATTTACATACGGTAAGGGTTCATTGGTTTTCTTGTCTGTGATTTTTCCTGAAATAGTTCCTGTGTTTTCCAGAATTGTCGGTTTGACCGAAGTTTGTGCCTGCATTGAAAACAACGTTCCAATAAAGCAGATCAAGATTGATTTTAATTTCATGATTGATTTGATTTAAATGATTGATGATGCAAATATATTCTTTTAAATAATACTATGCTAAACATAATACCTTTTTTAATAATATTTAATATTTATAAACAAAAACTTACCCGCAAAAGGTTTTAAATAGACTGCTCAGCACAGATTTTGTTACATCTATTTTAAAAATAAAATATTGAATTCTACTGTAATCGTGGCTTAAGGCTTCATTTTCAGATGTAAATTATCTTGTTTTCCAATTTTCAAATTACTACAATATGACTATCTTTGCCACCTAAAACCAATACACGAAATGACATTACCACAGATTCTTACACCCTCTATTGAAAAAGCTGTACAAGTTTTATTTGACGTTACCATTGATAAAGTTGAATTTCAAACGACACGCAAGGAATTTGAAGGCGATATTACCATGGTTATTTTTCCATTGTTGAAAGTAGTGAAAAGCAATCCAGTAGAATTGGGAACTAGAATTGGGACTTATTTAGTCGAAAATTTAGCTGAAGTAGACCGTTTTAATGTGGTTTCGGGTTTTTTGAATATTGTTATTTCAGATGACTATTATTTGAATTTTTTCGGAGGTATAAAGGATGATGTTTCGTTTGGTTTCGTTACTCCAGATCCAGAAGCTAAGGCGGTGATGGTTGAATATTCTTCACCAAATACTAATAAACCATTGCATTTAGGTCATGTCCGTAATAATCTTTTGGGATACTCAGTGGCGGAAATCATTAAAGCTTCGGGTAAAAAAGTATATAAAACTCAAATCATTAATGATAGAGGAATTCATATTTGTAAATCGATGTTGGCATGGCAAAAATTCGGAAACGGACAAACACCGGAATCAACGGGTTTAAAAGGAGACAAATTAGTTGGAAATTTTTATGTCGCTTTTGATAAAGCATACAAAGAAGAAATAGCGCAGTTAATGAGCGCGGGCAAAACAGAAGAAGAAGCCAAAAAACAAGCGCCAATCATTATGGAAGCGCAGGAAATGTTGCTGAAATGGGAAGCTGGTGATGCGGAAGTGATTGATCTTTGGAAAACCATGAATCAATGGGTTTATAACGGTTTTGACAGCACCTATAAAAATCTTGGTGTTGATTTCGATTGTTTTTATTACGAAAGTAATACCTATTTATTGGGGAAAGATGTGGTGCAGATTGGTTTAGAAAAAGGAGTATTCGAAAAAGACCCTGACGGTTCCGTTTGGATTGATTTGACGGATGAAGGTTTAGACCGCAAAATTGTACTTCGTTCTGACGGTACGGCGGTGTACATGACTCAGGATATTGGCACAGCGATACAACGTGTAAAAGATTATCCGGATGTAGGCGGAATGGTTTATACGGTTGGTAACGAACAGGATTATCACTTTAAAGTATTGTTTCTTATTCTTAAAAAACTAGGTTTTGACTGGTCTGAAAATCTATTTCATTTGTCGTACGGAATGGTGGATTTGCCTTCCGGGAAAATGAAAAGTCGTGAAGGAACGGTTGTCGATGCTGATGATCTGATGCAGGAAATGACAGCTACAGCCCAAAAAATTGCAGAGGATTTAGGAAAATTAGATACCTATTCTGCTGAAGAAAAAGCAAAATTATACAAAACCATAGGTCTGGGTGCTTTGAAATATTATATTTTGAAAGTAGATCCTAAAAAAAGAATCCTTTTTAATCCCGAAGAATCAGTTGATTTTGCAGGAAATACAGGTCCGTTTATTCAATATACCTACGCCAGAATTCAGTCGATTATTCGTAAAGCTAATTTTGATTTTTCAAATAAATCAAAAATGGCAACGCTTCATGAAAAGGAAAAAGAGTTAGTAAAACAACTGGAACTTTTCCCGGAGGTTATTCAAAATGCAGCACAGCATCACAGTCCTGCGTTGATTGCTAATTTTACCTATGATTTGGTTCGGGAATACAATTCATTTTATCAGGCGGTTCCTATTTTGGGCGAAGAGGATTCAGAAAAGAAAATTTTCAGGGTTCAGTTGTCTAAAAAAGTGGCAGACACTATTGCATCAGCTTTCAGGTTACTTGGGATTAGTGTTCCGGAAAGAATGTAAAAGCAAATATAAAACGACTTCAAATAGAAGTCGTTTTTTTTTTGTTAAAACAAACCTCAAAATGAGATGTCAATATTCTAAATATCTAATTGCCTAATTATCTAATTAGTTTATCTTTGCATTTCAAAATAAATCAATACTATGTTCGACAATTTAAGCGATAAACTAGACAAAGCCTTTCACATACTTAAAGGTCACGGAAAAATCACCGAAATAAATGTAGCCGAAACTTTAAAAGAAGTTCGTAGAGCCTTGCTTGACGCTGATGTCAACTTTAAAATTGCCAAAGATTTTACCACCAAAGTAAAAGAAAAAGCACTTGGACAAGATGTATTGACTACGTTGCAGCCAGGTCAGCTTTTGGTGAAATTAGTTAAAGATGAACTGACGGAATTAATGGGTGGTGATGTTGCCGGAATCAATCTTTCCGGAAATCCAACAGTTATTTTGATGGCTGGTTTACAAGGATCAGGGAAAACTACTTTCTCAGGAAAGCTGGCAAATTATCTTCTTACAAAAAAGAATAAGAAACCACTATTGGTTGCATGTGATATATATCGTCCGGCGGCAATTCAGCAATTATATGTTGTTGGAGATTCCATAGGAGTTGAGGTGTATTCGGAACCCGAAAATAAAAATCCGGTAGAAATTGCTCAAAATGCAATCAAACATGCGAAAGCAAACGGATTCAATGTAGTAATTGTCGATACAGCGGGTCGTTTGGCAGTTGACGAGGAAATGATGAACGAGATCGAACGCGTTCATAAAGCCATTGAGCCGCAAGAAACGTTATTTGTTGTAGATGCTATGACTGGTCAGGATGCCGTTAATACAGCAAAAACCTTCAACGAAAGATTAAATTTTGATGGTGTTATCTTAACCAAATTAGATGGAGATACGCGCGGTGGAGCGGCAATTTCGATAAAATCGGTTGTTAATAAACCAATTAAATTCGTAGGTACAGGCGAAAAAATGGACGCAATTGATGTGTTCTATCCTATTCGTATGGCCGAAAGAATTTTGGGAATGGGAGACGTTGTGTCTTTGGTAGAAAGAGCACAAGAGCAATTTGATGAAGAAGAAGCACGTAAAATTCAAAAGAAAATTGCCAAAAACGAATTCGGTTTTGATGATTTCCTTTCTCAAATACAACAAGTGAAGAAAATGGGTAATATGAAAGACTTGGTTGGAATGATACCAGGTGCTTCCAAAGCCATGAAAGATGTTGAAATTGAAGACGATGCTTTCAAACATATTGAAGCCATTATTCACTCGATGACTCCAATCGAAAGAAGTAAACCGGCACTTATCGATGTAAAAAGAAAAGCCCGAATTGCAAAAGGTTCCGGTACCAAAATTGAGCAGGTCAATCAATTGATGAAACAGTTTGAGCAAATGAGCAAGATGATGAAAATGATGCAGGGACCTGGAGGTAAAAATTTGATGAAGATGATGGGCGGAATGAAAAGTATGCCAGGAATGAAATAAAATAAGTCAAAAGTCGAAAGTCTTAAAGTTGTAATGACTTTAAGATTTTCTGCTTTAATACATTAAATTAAATAACAATGCAACTACTAGACGGAAAAAAAACAGCCGAAGACATTAAGAGTGAAATCGCTGCTGAGGTTCAAAAAATAAAAAACAATGGTGGCAAAGTACCTCATTTAGCAGCAGTTATTGTAGGGAATGACGGGGCAAGTTTAACCTATGTAGGCAGTAAAGTAAAAGCTTGCGAAAGGGTGGGTTTTGAATCGACTTTAGTAAAAATGCCAAGTACAACCACTGAAATCGAGTTGTTGAAAAAAATTAAGGAACTGAATGAAAACGATGATATCGATGGTTTTATCGTTCAGTTACCGCTGCCAGAGCAAATAGACGAGCAAAAAGTATTAATGGCTGTGGATCCAAGCAAAGATGTTGACGGATTTCATCCTGAAAATTTCGGAAAAATGGCTTTAGACATGAGCACTTTTATTCCGGCTACGCCTTTTGGAATTTTAGAATTGTTAGAACGTTACGAAGTAGAAACCAAAGGAAAACATACAGTAGTGATCGGCCGCAGTCATATCGTGGGAAGACCCATGAGTATTTTAATGGGAAGAAAAGGTTTTCCGGGAAACTCAACAGTTACATTAACACACAGTTATACTAAAAATATTGAAGAAATTACAATTCAGGCTGATATTATTATAACAGCTTTAGGTGTTCCCAATTACCTGAAGGCAAATATGGTGAAAGATGGTGTTGTGGTGATTGATGTCGGAATCACGAGAGTTGCTGATGAATCAACAGACAAGGGCTACGTTATTACCGGCGATGTCGATTTTGAAGAAGTAAGTAAAAAAGCTTCTTACATTACTCCGGTTCCGGGTGGAGTAGGACCTATGACTATTGCGATGCTGTTAAAAAATACACTATTGGCTAGAGAAATGAAAATAAATAAGTAGAGAGAAAAATAATTTTGAATGGAAGCCTTAAATGTAAGTTTAAGGCTTTTTTTTATTGTAAAAACTGTATAAAATTCCGATGGGTCCAACATTAAAGTGCGGTTGGACTGGGATGAACGTTCCCCACAATTCACAAGGTAATTGCTATGGAATCTGGATTGTGATTTCTGTTTGCTTTTTATTACCAGCTTTTAGTGTTTTTTGTTCAAAAAAAAACGATGGTTTTGATACTTTATACTTTGGACAAATAATATTTATTAAAAATAATTCATTTTCTATTTTGAAATTTAAAAATATTAAATAACTTTGTAACTCAAAGTACTTTATATATGAGTCAAAAACTTCAAGAAGATTTATCGCATATTCGTTCCATGATGGAGCGCTCTTCCAGATTTATTTCGTTAAGTGGCCTTTCAGGAGTTTTTGCGGGGTTATTTGCTTTAGCAGGATCAATTTATGCGTATCAATTGTTTAAAAATAATGATATTGAATATTTTGACGATACGCAAAAGATATACAGCTCTGATTTAATTATCGAATTAGTTTTCATTGCTTTTGCAATTTTAATTTTAGCATTGGGATCGGGTGTGTTTTTTACTTTGAGAAAAAGTAAAAAGTTTGATTTGCCGGTTTGGACTAATACCACTAAAAAAATGTTACTGAATCTAGCGATTCCTTTATTGGTTGGAGGCGTGTTTTGCATGGCACTCTTATATCACCATTTATTTGCTCTAATTGCTCCTGTTACTTTGTTATTTTATGGTTTAGCACTTATTAATGCAGGGAAATATACTTTTTCGGATATTAGATATTTAGGTGCATGTGAGATTATTTTAGGATGTATTTCCCTTTTTTATCTTGGTTTTGGACTCGTTTTTTGGGCAATAGGATTCGGAATTTTGCATATCCTGTACGGAATAATTGTGTTCAAAAAATACAAATAGAAATGGGAATCATTGACAAATTAAATAAAGATTTCGAAAGTCGGGTCAGATTAGGCATTATGTCTGTTCTGATGGTAAACGACTGGATTGATTTTACTGAAATGAAATCTTTATTGAATATCACTGATGGAAATTTAGCAAGTCATTCTTCGGCGTTAGAAAAATCTGGATACATAGAAGTAAAAAAAGAATTTGTTGGTAAAAAACCAAAAACGTCGTATCGAGTTACCAATATTGGCAGAACTGCTTTTATTTCCCACTTGAATAGTCTTGAAAAATTAATCAAATCGAAATAACCCTTTTTTTTAACTTTATACTTTGAAATACAAAGTACTTTTAAATTATTAATTATGAAAAAACTACATTTTATTTTAGTCAGCAGTTTGGTTTTTACACTGCTTTTTTACAACCAAGATTTGGGTCTCAATTGGGCCATTTTCGGGATGATGCAAACCGCCTTAATATGTTATTTCTTTCAAGAGAAAATTACCAGTAGGGCACATCTGATTTTAGTTGTTACATCGGTTCTGTCATGCTTTGCATTTGCTTGGTACGGAGATTTTCCATCTTTTTTTGCCATGGTTTTGTCGATTATCTTTTTACAATTCAAAACCCAGGAACCAAAACTTAAATTGTTACAAGCTCTTCCTTTAGTATTAATGAACGGTATCGCTTCGTTAGGTCGTATATTGATGTTTAGTCAATATCTTCCGAAGCGAAAAGTCAACAGCGGTTTTGCTAAAAAATTGATTGCTTATTTCGTTATTCCAGTTGTTTTTCTTGGGTTGTTTTTAACTGTATATTCTTTTGGAAGCGATCATTTTTCGTCTTTGTTTACCGGTTATTATTTAGATATTGATGCGTGGCAAGCATTTGTACTTACCGCTTTAGGATTTTTCATTTCATTCACTTTTTGGAATTATTGGATTCCTGAGGTTTGTTATGAAAAGAATAATTTACTGGACAATGACTTTAAGGATGAAGCCAAAACGCAAAATCAAAATTCATTTTCGTTTTTGGATATTGATTTTGAAAGAAGAAGTGGCGAGATTACGTTGTTTCTTTTAAATACATTGCTTTTGATTTTCATTGCAACTTATAACTACGAACAGTTTTTTGAAGTGGTCAAAAAATCTAACTTAAGTTCTGATACACACGAAAGAGTAACTGCTGTTATTTTTTCAATCATAATGGCGGTTGGTGTTATTTTATTCTATTTTAAAGGAGGGTTTAATTTTGATGAAAAAGCTAAAAATCTTAAAAAATTAGCTAAGATTTGGATTCTTTTAAACGGAATTTTAATACTGTCTGCCATCATCAAAAACTCAGAATATGTTTCGTTTTTCGGATTGACTTATAAAAGGTTAGGTGTTTATGCTTTCTTGATTCTGGCCATAATTGGATTGGTTATTTCTTTTATAAAAATTACCAAGCAAAAAACGAATGCTTTTCTTTTCAATCAAATGATTTGGTATTTCTACGGAACAATTTTACTATGCAGTTTTGTTAACTGGGGAAATCTGATTACCAATTATAATATTTCTGTAAATAAAGGGGTGGAGCCTAAATTTTTATCCGGACTAAATTTTAATGATGAAGTACTCAGAGACTATTTTTTAAAAAATAAATTAGATGGTCAATACAGTGAAATTTCAAGAGATCAGCAGATTAGTCGAATGCAAGCAAAGTCCTTTTTGTCAAAAGCTTTGTATTATGAATTTTTACCTGGTAAATAAAAGCAAAATCCCATTCATTTCTGAATGGGATTTGTATTTTTCAATAATCGCCTCTTCCTTTAAATCTGGGATCATCTCTCTTGATGAATTCGGTTTTTCTTTTTGGCGCTTCCGTTTTGGGTAAACTGGCTTCTTCTGTTTTACTGGAAGGTTCGATCAATTCGTTTAATTCTTTGATTTCTGCATCAGTCAAATCACGATAACGTCCCACAGGAATATCCAGCGAAATATTAATAATTCGGATGCGTTTTAGCGCTGTAACATCATACCCTAAATATTCTGTCATTCGACGGATTTGACGGTTTAAACCTTGCGTCAAGATAATTTTGAAAGTAAATTTGCTGATTTGTTCCACCTTACATTTTCGGGTAATAGTGTCTAAAATTGGGATTCCATTTCCCATTCTTTCGATAAAACGATCGGTGATGGGTTTGTTTACGGTTACCGTATATTCTTTTTCATGATTGTTTCGGGCTCTTAATATTTTATTGACGATATCGCCGTCATTAGTCATGAAAATCAATCCTTCACTGGCTTTGTCCAATCGTCCGATAGGGAAAATACGTTTAGGATAATTGATGTAATCTACAATATTATTACGAACATCAAGGTTAGTAGTACATTCGATTCCAACGGGTTTGTAGAAAGCAAGATAAACGGGTTTCTCATTTTTCTCACGGATTAATTTACCGTCAATACGCACTTCGTCATTTGGGGAAACTTTTGTGCCCAATTCCGGAACAATTCCATTGATGGTTACTCGACCTTCTTCAATGATTTTATCAGCTTCGCGGCGGGAACAATACCCAGTTTCTCCTATGAATTTATTGAGGCGTTTTAGATTTTCTTCCATACTGCAAAAGTAATGAATTTGTTTGTTAGATTTTAGACTTCTTAGATTTTTGGATTGTGGGAAAGGTTATTTTTGATGTATTGCATTAAGTCTTCTTGGATTTAATACGCAAGTTTATATCATCTAAGAATTCTGAAAATTTAAGGCGTCTATTATTCTTCAAATAAAAAATGAGATACTTTTTTATACAACTCATCGTCATGCATGCTATGGCCTAAGCCTTTGGTCTCAATGAAAATCACATTTTTCCAAGCTCCTGCAATTTTTTTTCCTTCTTCAAATAGAACCACGGAGTCGTCAATATCATGAGCAATTAATCCTTTTATATTTAGTTTTGAAGCAAATGTTTTACCAGAAAACTGCTCGAGACTTAGTTTGAAATTATTAAGATAGTACGCCTCTAAAGATTTAGAGATTTTTACATTTAAGCTTAATAATGTAATGTAGTTGTTCAGGATAATTTTGAAATCACTTGGCGCTCCCAAAATCACCATTTTTTTTACCGCATCATTTTGATAAACGGATTGATAATACAAACAGGTTTTCCCACCTATAGAATGACCGATGAGATATTGTGGTTTGAATTTTTGCACAGCAACATGAATAAATTCTGCGTATTGCGGAATGTTGAATTCTTTTCCGCTAGACAATCCATGTGCAGGACCGTCAATAGCAATGATAGTGCTTCCTGATTTTTTTAGATATGGCAATAAATTTTCCCAGCGAGAAGCATTGCTTTCCCAGCCGTGAACCAGAAGTATTACGGTATTATTTCCTTTCCAAGTATAGGTGTGAAAGGAATTTTTTTCAAGTTGAAACATTTCGGACTGTGCTTCCTGCAGGATTATCGGAAGTTTATTTTTAGATAATTTCCCTTCTCGGGGTTCACTAAAAAAACCATACGCCAGTTGCGATGCTTTTTTTGGAAATACAAAACTCAAAAGGTTAATATATAAACCAATTGATTTAGTGAATATAAAAAATATTGTTTTTTTCATAAAAAAAAAGTCCCGATTTGTATCGGGACTTAAATGTAATTAGAATTTAGAAAACAATTGTTCCATTTTCTCTTTTTCTTCGTCGGCCAATGAACTGTCGACTAATATTCTTCCGGAATGTTCATCAGTAATGATTTTCTTTCTGGAAGCAATTTCTACTTGTGTCTGTGGTGGAATAGTGAAAAATGATCCTGCAGAAGCTCCTCTTTCGATAGAAACTACAGCTAAACCATTGCGAACGCTACTTCTGATTCTTGTGTAAGCTTTCAATAATCTTTCTTCAATTAAAGCTTGGAATTCTGCTGATTTCTCAGATAAGAACGCTTCTTCTTTAGCAGTTTCAGCCATGATAGCGTCTAACTCAGATTTTTTGTGCTTTAAGTGATTTGATTTTGCTTCTAATCTTTCTTTAGAACTTGAAATTACTTCTTTCTTGTGTTCGATAGAAGCTTTCATTTCTTTAATTTGTTTTTCTGACAATTGAATTTCTAATTCTTGAAATTCAATTTCTTTAGTCAACGAATTAAATTCTCTGTTGTTACGAACAGTTTCTTGTTGCTTAGTATATTTTTTGATAGCTTCTTTGTGCTCATCAATTGCATTCTTTTTTGATTTGATTAGATCCTCGATAACTTCAAGTTCTCCTTTCAATTTTTCTGAACGTGTGCTTAAACCAGCCACTTCATCTTCTAAATCTTCTACTTCTAAAGGAAGTTCTCCTCTTACGTTTCTGATTTCGTCAATTCTAGAGTCAATAAGTTGTAAATCGTAAATTGCTCTTAACTTGTCCTCAACACTTAATTCTTTCGTATTCGCCATATTCTATAAGTACTTAACTGGATTTGAATTTTCTTCTGATAAAATAACTGCAAAATTAAGGATTTTTTTCCGAAGATACTCAACAATATAATTTTTTGTATAACGTTCACTCTCAAAATGTCCAATATCGGCTAAAAGTAACTTGTTTTCGGCTTCATAAAACTGATGGTATTTCAAATCGGCAGTCAAGTAAGCATCGGCTCCCGCCTGAATCGCATTTTTTATTGCAAAACTTCCAGCTCCGCCAAGAACTGCTACTTTTTTTATTTCTTTTCCTATAAAGTTCGAATGTCGAATCCCGCCACATTGCATTTTTTCTTTGGCAAAAAGCAAAAACTCTTTTTCATTCATGGGATTTTTCAATTCGCCAATCATTCCCAGACCAATATTTTGATGTTGGTTTTGCAACTCATAAATTTCATGAGCCACTTCTTCATAAGCGTGGCTTTTGAATAATGCTTTCAGGATTTTGTTTTGCAAATGTTTTTCGAAAGTGACTTCGATTTTGATTTCGTCGCCTTGCACAAATTCAAATCGTTCTCCAATTTGTGGATTGCTATGCTCATTTCCCATGTAGGTTCCAATTCCTTTCGAATTAAAACTGCAATTTTCATAGTTGCCAATGGTTCCCGCGCCAGCATCAAATAGTGCATTTCGCACTTCTTCTGCGTTTTCAGGAATGGTAAAAGTCACTAATTTCCGAATGAAGTTTTGCTTCGGAATTAGGATTTTAGTATTTACTAATCCTAATGCGTCGCTGAATATTTTATTCACGCCTTCCTGATGGTTGTCCAAAGCGGTGTGAACGGCGTAAATTGCAATGTCATTTTTTATGGCTTTAATAACTGCGCGTTCCACGTAGTTTTTTCCGGTAATTTTTTTCAAACCAGAAAATAATATCGGATGAAAACAAACCACTAGATTACAATTTTTTGCAATCGCTTCGTCTATTATATTTTCTAAAGCATCATGACAAACCAAAATTCCAGTGGCTTCCATATCTTGGTCTCCAACCAATAATCCGACATTGTCAAAATCTTCAGCATAGGCAAGTGGCGCCATTTCTTCGAGTACAGAAATTATTTCTTTGATTTTCATGTTTTTTTAGTTTAAAGTCTAAGGTTTAAAGTTTAATGTTGATCAACTTTAAACATTAAACAAAAGAAACAAAATTTTAAATCAAAGATAATTTATTCTACTTTCGTAAAATGAATTTACTTCGAAAATTACTGTCTCCGTTTGCCATTTTATATGGTCTCATAGCGAGTATTCGTAATTTTCTTTTCGATAAAGGAGTTTTGAAATCCTACTCTTTTGATTTGCCAATTATTGCTGTCGGGAATCTGAGCGTTGGCGGAACCGGAAAAACGCCCCAAATCGAATATTTGATTCGGTTGCTTTCTGATAAATATAAAATTGCCACGTTAAGCAGAGGTTATAAAAGGCAATCTAAAGGTTTTATTTTGGCCGATGCCAATTCAAATGCCGCAACTATTGGAGACGAACCATTTCAATTTTTTCAGAAATTCCCATCGATACAAGTTGCAGTTGATGCCGACAGAAAAAACGGGATAGAACAATTGCTTTCGCAAACAGAAAAACCAGAAATTATCTTACTTGATGACGCTTTTCAACATCGAAAAGTAAAAGCAGGTTTTTATATTTTGTTGACATCCTACGGCGATTTGTATTCGGATGATTTTATGTTGCCAACCGGAAATTTGCGCGAAAGCAGTAGCGGTGCAGAAAGAGCGAATATAATTATAGTAACCAAATGTCCTTTTAATCTTTCATTTGAGGAACAGGACGACATTAAAAATCGATTAAATCTTTCGAAAAATCAAGATTTATACTTTACATTTATAGCATACGATGATTGTATTTATGGTGAAATTCGTAATGTAAAGGTTGAAGAAATTCAACATGCTGCTAAAGTATTGGTGGCAGGAATTGCAAAACCGGAATCATTTTTTTCCTATTTACAAAACCCAAATGATGTTTGTTTGTCTTTTCCAGACCATCATAATTTTACCGATAAAGACATTTTAGAAATTAAAAGTTTAGCTCAAAACAACATTATTATCACTACCGAAAAAGATTTTGCGCGGTTAAAGGGAAGTTTGCCTAATAATCAACTTTTCTATTTGCCAATACAAAGCTCTTTCGTTTCGGGAAGTAAAAATTTTGATAAAACAATTATAGATTATGTGGGAACAAGTACAAGAAACAGTTAGTTATATTCAAGAAAAAATTAATTTCACACCAGAATACGGTGTAATTTTAGGTTCAGGATTAGGGAGTTTTACGGACGAAATGAAAGTAGAATATACGTTGCCTTATCATGAAATTCCAAATTTCCCGGTTTCGACAGTGCAAGGTCACAAAGGCGCATTAGTTTTTGGAACAATAGGAGCTAAGAGAGTTGTTGCTATGCAAGGACGTTTTCATTTTTATGAAGGTTATTCGATGACAGAAGTAACTTTTCCGGTGCGAGTGATGAAGTTTTTGGGTGTCGAGAAATTAGTAGTTTCAAATGCATCAGGCGGTGTAAATTCAAGTTACAAAGTAGGATCTGTTGTGATGATTACAGATCACATCAATATGACTCCTGAACATCCTTTGCGTGGAAAAAATGACGAACGTTTTGGACCTCGTTTTGTAAATATGAGCGAACCGTATTCGAGAAAAATGATTGCGAAAGCTACTGAATTAGCTAAAGAATTGAACATCGAGGTTCATGAAGGAATTTATCTTGGTTTACAAGGTCCAACTTTTGAAACTTTAGCTGAATACAAAATGGTGAAAATTTTGGGCGCCGATTGTGTGGGAATGTCAACCGTTCCCGAAGTTATTGTAGCGCGTCACATGGATTTGGAAACATTTGGAATTTCAGTAATTACCGATATGGGTAACGAAGAAAGTATTGGAACAATCTCTCATGACGAGGTTTTAGAGGCCGCTAAAGAAGCAGAGCCAAAAGTGCGAAGCCTGATCAAAGAATTGATTTTGAAGTATTAGTTTTTAAATATATTCTGCAATGACGGTGTAAAATTCCTCTGGTATGAACGGTTTAGTAATTACATCGTTCATGCCAAATGATAATAACATGTCGCGGTTTTCATCCAATGAAATTGCGGTAAGCGCTATAATTGGTGTTATGTTATCAAATGTTCTGATCTCTTGTGTAGCAATTGTTCCGTTTATGCCCGGTAAATGTACATCCATCAAAATGAGATCAAATGTGTTACTTTTTGCTATTTCAATTGCATCTTCACCGCTATCGATTATAGTACAATAAATGCCTTTTTTCTCCAACATTTTTTTGGAAATCATTTGATTGATTTTATTATCCTCTACTAAAAGAATTTTTTTATTTACTAATTTTGAATCGTAGTTCACTTTTGGTTTAATTTCAAGTTCCAAGGGCTCTGAACTCACCAAGAACTGAAGTTTAAATGAAAACGTTGAGCCTTCTCCTACAATACTTTTTAGTTTTATTTGACCGCCTAAGATCTCAATTAATTTTTTTACAATAGTCAATCCTAGGCCAGTTCCTCCGTATTTGCGATTGACTTCGATGGAGCCTTGAGAAAAACTATCAAAGACGCTCAGTAACTTGTCCTCGGATATTCCTATTCCGGTGTCTGTGACCTCAAAATATAAAGTTGCTTTTTCATCTGTTACTTTTTTCAAATTGGCAATCACTGTGACGGCACCATCCGATGTGAATTTCAACGCATTGTTGATCAGATTTAATATAATCTGCGATAATTTTGTAGGGTCACCAATCAAGTAATCTGGAATAGTTTCGTCAATTTCGAGTTTGAAACTGTTGTTATTCGCTGAAGCCAATTCCTTTAATGAGTTCTGAATATTTCGTAATAATTTTTTAAGATGAAAACGAGTATATTCTATTTCAACTTTTTCTGAATCAATTTTATTAATTTCTAATATCTCATTGATGAATTTTGTTAAATATTCTGCCGAAAATTGCAACGAAGAGAGATAATCCATTTGTGTTTTCTTTGGCTTTTCTTCAAGTAATAAATGGGTAATCCCATTAATAGCGTTTAATGGAGTTCGCAATTCGTGACTTACTGTAGATAAAAATTCAGATCTTGCTTTTGACGCTTTTTCTGCTTTATCTTTTGCTATTTCTAATTCATTATTTTTTTCTTTCAGCAACAAATTAGATTGATTTCTGATGATATTATTTTTGTACAATGACAAACTTAACAATGATAAAATTGAAATTAAGGCAATGGCAAAAACACTGATTAGTTTAGAAAATTTATTGGCCTTTTCCTGTTCTTTACTGTCATAATTGGTTTGGGCAATTTCTTTTAACCGCTGCGAATCTTTGAATTTTTTATAGTCATCAATCCCCAGTTTTTCGTTGTCTAAAATGCTGATTCTTTCTTTAAGGTTGAGATGCTGCTTCAAATACGAATAGGCAGTGTTTTTATCTAACATTTTTTCATAAACAGAACTTAGCGCCAATAAAATATTTGATTTTTGAACTAGATTTTCATTTTTGCTGTTTAATTCTAATGCTTTAGTAAAATAATTTAATGCTAAATTATTTCTGTTTTTCAGTGCTTCAATATTACCCATATGATAAAGCGCCTCCGTTTTCGTATTTAACAAAGCAGGGTTGTCCTCTTTTGCAATGATAATTTTGTAGATGGATGATGCTAGCTCAAATTTATTCTTTGATTGGTAAATGAGCGCTTTTTGCAAATTGAACAACTCTGCATTATCCGGAATTTTTAAGCTGTTATTGATGGTTTTCGCTCTTTCAAAATAAATGGCTGCGCGGTCAAAATTTCCTTTTTCCATGTAGCATAAACCAATGTGATAGTATGTTAGAGCATGATCTTTGCTGCTTTCAAAATTGGAAAATATTGCAGCAGTTTTTAGAAAAGTTTCGATGGCATCATCGTACTTTCGTATGTCAAAATAAATTTTACCAAGGTTGAAGGTTTGCAGTGCCTGGTCTTTACTGTTCTTGATTTTTATCGCATAAAGTATTGCTTGCTGAGTGTGCAACAGTGCGTCTTTGTAGTTGTTGTTTTGAATTTCCGAGTTGCTTAAACTGCTGTAATAAGCAATGCTGTCTGTTTTCTCATTGGGCTGAGAATACAGTAACATATTAAAAAAAAGTACGTAAACGAAAAAATATTTCATTTGTTACCGATTTTTTTAGTGGTGTTGTTTCATATTTGTCAAAAGAATTAAATCAATTATTCTTGAGGAATATCCTATTTCATTATCGTACCAACCCACCACTTTCACCATTTTATCGATGACAGAAGTTAGCTGTGCGTCAAATATACATGAATTTTTATTGCCAATTACATCAACTGAAACAATTGGATCTTCGGTATAATCTAAAATTCCTTTTAAAGTAGTTTGTGCTGCCGCTTTAAAAGCCGCGTTTATTTCATTTATCGTAACGGCACGCTTAACATTGAACGTAATGTCAGTCAACGATCCATCAGGCACCGGAACACGAATACCGCAACCGCCTATTTTTCCTTCAAACTCGGGGAATATTTTTGTCAATGCTTTTGCAGCACCGGTGGTTGTAGGAACGATAGATTGACTGGCACCGCGAGCCCTGCGTAAGTCTTTGTGTGGTTGATCGTGTAAACTTTGGTCTGTCGTGTAGGAGTGAATTGTGGTGATATAAGCCTGTTCTATCCCACAAAGTTCATTGATTACTTTGATCATTGGTGCAGCATTATTCGTCGTGCAACTGGCATTTGAAATAATAGTTTCCGTACCGTCAAGAATAAAATCATTAACTCCGAGCACAACCGTTTTTATGGTGTCAACTTCCGAAGGTGCGGAAAGAATTACTTTTTTGGCGCCAGCAATAATATGGGAGTTTAGTTCTTCAAAAGTTTTGTGTTTTCCAGTAGATTCCACTACATAATCAATGTCTAGAATTTTCCAGTCCAGGTTTGAAATATTTTTTTCGTGAAAAAATAAAAAATGCTTTCCATCAACTACAATTCCATTCTCATCATCGCTTACTGCAAAAGGTAGAACACCGTGAATACTATCGTATTTTACTAAATGGGCCATTGTTTTTTTGTCGGCGATATCATTTATGGCTACCACTTCTATCAAGGGATGGTTTAAAAGTAATCGGAATAAATTCCTGCCAATTCTTCCAAAACCATTTATTGCAATTCTTGTTTTCAAATGTATTAGTTTAATCATTTATTTGGTTAACCGACTAACCGATTAAACAAATTACCTATTTATAATATATGTTTTTGTGCTTTGTAAGAGGAACGAACTAATGGTCCGCTTTCAACGTGGCGGAAACCTAATTCCAAACCAAATTGCTCATATTTAGCAAACTGTTCAGGGGTTATAAATTCTTTTACTGGCAAGTGTTTTTTACTTGGTTGCAAGTATTGACCTATTGTTACAATATCAACATTAACTTCACGCAAATCTCTCATGGTTTGGTAAACTTCTTCTTCTTGTTCACCTAAACCAAGCATAATTCCCGACTTAGTTCTGTTAATTCCTTTTTCTTTCAAATAACGCAAGACTTCCAGACTTCGGTCGTATTTTGCCTGAATTCGTACTTCACGTGTCAATCGGCGAACGGTTTCCACATTATGCGAAACCACTTCAGGATTTGCTTCCACAATTCTATCAATATTTCTTTCAATACCTTGAAAGTCCGGAATCAACGTTTCCAATGTCGTATTAGGGTTCATCCTGCGGATGGCTTTAACGGTTTCGATCCAAATTATTGATCCACCATCTTTCAAATCATCTCTGTCAACGCTTGTAACAACCGCATGTTTGATATTCATAATTTTGATAGAACGTGCCACTTTTTCCGGTTCATCCCAATCGACGGTTTCCGGTCTTCCAGTTTTTACACCGCAAAAACCGCAAGAACGGGTACATATATTTCCTAAAATCATGAATGTAGCTGTTCCTTCGCCCCAGCATTCGCCCATATTTGGGCAACTCCCGGAAGTGCAAATCGTGTTCAAACTATATTTATCAACTAAGCTGCGAAGCTCTGTATATTTTTGGCCAATTGGGAGTTTTACCTTCAACCATTTCGGCTTTCCTACAGGTAAAGTATTTTCTAAAACAGTTTCCATATATCAATTTTCAGAGCACAAAGATAAGGAATGTAGTTTATTTGTTGATTCGTTTATTTGTTTATTTGAGGAAAGAATAACAGATGTTGAAGGAGCACAATATTGGTGTTTTACGAGAGAATATCAAAAAAATAGAATACCTGAAAAGAAAAGCTCCAAAATTAATTGAAGCTTTTTTTAAAATTAATTCATCTGTACCGTGATTGGAAGATTATACGCGGTTCGCACTGCTCTTCCGTCCATCATTCCCGGTGACCATTTTGTTTTTAGTGATTTCAAAACTCTTATAGCTTCTTTGGCTAATCCGTAACCTGGATCTCTTTTTACCTGAATGTCAGTCATACTGCCGTCTCTTTCAATTACAAAAGAAACATAGACCCGTATTGGGCTGTTGCTTTCTATTTCTTGTTTTTCGAAATTATTGCCCACATAGCGGTAGAACTTATTAATTCCGCCGGGAAACTCAGGGAGTTTATCTAATGAAGCGCTGTTGACTATCGTATTCCCTGTGTCAACAACTGTTGTGATTTCAGTTCCTGTTGCGGGAGATGAAGTCGGATTTATACCCACAACTCCAGTTCCTTCTGTGATTGTATTTGTTACATTAGTGATGTCCGCATTTTTTGCAATGTCCTGAATGGCTTGTGAAGCCTGAACAATCACTGGATTTACCAAATTGGCACTTTTTACGAGAACTTCAGCATTGGTGGTTTTTACCTCAGGAAGAGCTTTTTTTGGCTCAGTTCGATTCGGGATTATTTCAGTAAGCTGCACTATTGTATTTGTAAATTCAGGAATGGCTATGGTTACAGTTTTTTCGGGATAAAGATAATTATTGATTATTGGAATACTTAGAGCTCCAAATAGAAATAATACACCGATAAAAAGGGCCGTTACTGCCGTTTTAGTGCTCTGCTGACGCAACTGATAAGCACCATATTCTTTGTTTCGGTCTTGGAAAACAATATTAATCCAGCTAGTTTCGTAAATGCTTAGTTTTGACATAATTTATGGATTTAGAGGTTAAGTACAATTAAATCATAAGCGAAGTATGTTTTTACTGATAAAACAAAAAAGAGAAATTTTATTTTATAAATTTAACAATAATTTTTGATAATTATTACTTTAATTTTATTTATTTAACTTATCTATTGTTTAATTAATTGCTATACAGATTTTAGGTTGTAATATTCGCAAAAAAAAAACGCATTCAAACTAAGGAATGCGCTTTGTTGTCTATCAAAATTGATTTACTATTTTGTTTGAGAATGCTATCTTCTGTTTTGAATAATTTCTGCCAGAAGTTTTTTGGCGCGAAGTAATTTAATTTTCACGTTGCTCAACGGTTCGTCAATTTTATTGGCGATTTCCTGATAACTCATTTCCTGAAAGTAACGCAGTTGAATGACTTCTTGGTAATGCGGTTTCAGTTCTTTGATGAATTGCAGCAATTGAGATAGATTTTGCTCGGTAATCAATTCATCTTCCGCAGATGGAGTAGTGTCGGCAATATTATAAGCTTGTAAGTCTTCTTTCTCCGTAATCTCAACAAAAAGACTTGATTTTTTTTTTCGCAACAAATCGATATGTACGTTTTTTGCAATAGCAATAAGCCAGGTGTTGAACTGGAACTCGGAATTGTAAGTGGCTATTTTGTCAAAAGCTTTCGAGAACGTTTCTATGGTAATGTCCTCAGCATTAGTTTCGTTTTCGGTGCGTTTCAGCATGAAACTGTAAACTTCATTCCAGTAGTGATTCAATAGAAAAGTAAAGGCAACTTGATCGCCTTGTTTTGCTTTTTCTATTTGTTTGTTTATTTCCAATGGACGGGTTTTGAGAATGTATTGGTCATAAAGATATTGATTTGTGTGACTATAAGTACTATTTCGACTATAGGAAACCATAATTTTATGTCATTTTCTTTTAATTTGCCTGCTGAAAAGCCAACAACTGTCCAAGCAACAAGATATCGAAGTGCAATTAAACTCACGACGGCGATCCAGTTAAATTGGAAAGCTAGTAGAATTATTGGCAATAAAATAAACAGAAATTGCGAACAGTAAAAAATCCCCAACTGCATTTTGTCAAAAGGTTTATAATAATTTGCCGTTGCAACATGCCTTCTTTTTTGTAAAATCCAATCTTTGTATCTGGTTTTTGGTTTCGAAATTGTGAAACTTTCAGGCGTGTAAGCGATCGTTGTATTTTTTGCAACTGCAGCTTGATTCACAAACAAATCATCATCGCCTGACCGAATTTGCATGTGGTCGATGAAGCCATTTACATTGAAAAACATTTCTTTTTTATATGCCAAATTTCTTCCTACACCCATATAAGGATGTCCGATTTTTGCCCATGAAAAATATTGAATTGCTGTAAGCAATGTTTCATAACGGATTATTTTATTCAGAAATGAATTTGGTATTTTTTCATATTTACCGTAACCCAAAACGATCGTTTTTTGCATCGTAAATTGAGAACTCATTGCTGTTATCCAATCCTTAGAAGTTGGATAACAATCAGCATCGGTGAATAATAAATACTCTTTTTTGGCCGCTTTTATGCCTAAAGTCAATGCGTATTTTTTATTTCCCCAAAAAGCTTCATTGTTCTCCACTTTTACCAAACGAATGTTTGGATATTGCTTTTCAAATCCTTCAAAAATAGCTAAAGTGGTATCGCTTGACGCATCATCAATTAGCACGATCTCAAAATCCGGGTAGTTTTGTTCTGCAAGTAGCGGAATAAAGTTTACTACATTTTCTGCTTCGTTTTTGGCGCAAACGATCACAGAAATCGGAATTTTTTTCGGTGTTATCGTTTGAACTTTTGCGAAAGCAAATTTCCCGAAAACACCTAAATAATATAAAATTTGAACGGCAACAATAAAAATAAAAAAGTAAAAAATTAGTATAAGCATCAGAGTTTAGTGAGTTTTTAATTCCGATTCCGAAGTTTCGGGACAGTATAGCGCAAAGGTATGAATACAATTATGAATTGTAAATTATAAATTATAAAATTTGATAGAATTTAGAATGGACATTTTTTCATCTCCTTTGCGATAGCGATGGACTGATTGTTATTGGTTTTTTCTAATTCAGAAATAATGTTTTGATGATTTTTTTCGTCCCTATTTTGAGACAGTTTTTTTGTGGCCTGGATTTCGGTTATTTCAATTTCAAATGCGACAATACCGCGACTTTGCATCATGGTTACTTTTGATAAATCTTCTACGCGAACTGGATTCTCAGAATTTTGCTCATACTTGTCCACGAGTTTTTTTAAAGATTGGATCACTGCCTCGCCTTCGATAATTTTGATTTTTCCATACACATGAACGGCAATGTAGTTCCATGTTGGTACATTTTCATGATCGTACCAAGAAGAAGAAACATAGGAATGCGGTCCGGAAAAAACAGCTAAAATTTGGTCGTTATCCGTAAAACCTTTCCACTGCAGGTTTTCTTTGGAAATATGTCCCCACAAAATATCGTTGCCATTTTCATTTGTGTCCAGTTCCAATGGAATATGTGTTGCCCATAATTTCCCATTGGTTTGGTTGATTAAAATACCAAAACTATTTTCTTGCAGAAATTTTCTGATTTCTTTTTGATTCTCGTTTTTGTAGATTTCGGGAGTGTACATTTTTAATTTAAAAATTAGGTTTTAGGAGTTGTAAAATATTATTTAGGTGTTGACAATCTGAAAGCAATAGGTAATTCCGTTTTTTCTAGCGCTGAACATTGCCACGGAACTGCAAGCTGAAATCTATATCACGTTCACTTCAGCCTCGATATGGATACCAAACGTTTTAAAAATAGTCTGTTGGATATTCTTTGAAACATTCAAAATGTCCTGACCCGTCGCATTGCCATAATTCACTAAAACCAATGCCTGATTGATATGAATTCCGGCATCACCAAAACGTTTTCCTTTGAATCCGGCTTGTTCAATTAACCAGCCAGCGGGAACTTTCACTTCGGTTTCAGAAACATTATAGTATTTCATTTCAGGAAATTGTTGATGAATTTTTTCGAAATCGGATTTCAACAAAATTGGATTTTTAAAGAAACTACCGCTGTTTCCCAACTCTTTTGGATCGGGTAATTTGCTCTGTCGAATCGCAATCACGGCATTACTGACTTCCTTTAAAGTTGGATTGCTAATATTATTTTTTTCTAATTCACTCGTAATATCTCCGTATGAAGTATTGATTTTATGGTTCTTTTTGGTCAATTTAAAAACAACCGATGTGATAATATATTGGTCTTTTGCTTCGTTTTTGAAAATACTTTCTCGGTATCCAAAATGACATTCCTCTTTTAAAAACGTTTTTACCTCCTGATTTTCAATCGTAATGGCTTCGCAGGATACGAAAGTATCTTTGATCTCCGTTCCGTATGCACCAATATTTTGAACTGGTGTTGTGCCAACATTTCCCGGAATGAGTGACATGTTTTCCAGTCCGCCAAAATTTTGGTCGATCGTCCATAGCACAAATGCATGCCAGCTTTCACCAGCCTGACTTTCTACCCAGACAAATTCTTCATTTTCTTCAATAATTTTCTTGCCTTTCAAATCGATATGAATCACAAGAGCATCAATATCTTTTGTCAAAAGCATATTGCTGCCGCCGCCCAAAATAAATTTTCTATATGATTTATGTTCTTTTAAAATAGTTTTCAACTCGGCGTTAGAATGAACGGCGACAAATTGTTTTGCTTTAGCTTCAATGCCAAATGTATTGTATTTTTTTAAAGAGAAATTATGTAGTATTTCCATAAAAGAAAGTGCTTTTTTATCATTTAATCCAGCTTCAAAAGTACTGATTAAAATTTACTTGTAGATCCGCTTAACGAGATCCATTCGCATTGATTAAATCGTGGTATTTGCTGGCGATGATTTTCATGTTAGTACTGTAATCAGCATTTTGTTCAACAAACTCTCTGTTTTTCAAAACTGCGTTTTCTCGATATTCCCTATTTTTAAATGCCCAGATTAATTCCTCTGCGAGCATTTCAAAATCATCTACGGAAACCAATTGTCCATTTTTTTGGTGTTTAATCCAGCTTTGGTTTCCTCCAATATCGCTAACAATTGGATAGCAATTTGTTGCCATCGCTTCAAATAAAGATGCCGAAACTCCTTCTGTAATTGGCATACTGATATAGATGTTCGCTTGTTGCAATAGTTTTGGTAATTCAGTATTTGGGATTCTACCTGTAAAGTGAACTTTATTTTCGATGCTTAATATTTTTGCTAAATGCTTCAAGTATAATAGTTGTGACCCATCGCCAATAATTGTCAGTTCGAAATCTATTCCCTTCTCATTTAAGATTCCAAACGATTGTAGAATAATAGCATGACGGTATTCCGGCAATAAAGAACGCGTCACGATTGCACAAATTTTTTCGGGATTTGCATTGTTTTCATTCCCAAATTTCACCAAATTAATTCCTTTTGGTAAAACCAAAACTTTAGTCATATCGACCTTGGCCTGAATCATAGAAATAGTCATCACAGGACCCCAAGCGTGAATTAAATCGGCTTTTTTGAAAGCATATTTTTGAATCAGTTTTTTTAAAGGAACCGAAAATGATTTTTCCGGCCACAAATCCGTTCGGCCTTGCTGCGCAATGGCCACAGGTTTTATTCCTGATAATGCGGCAAGAAAACCGTAACTGGTAGTTCTTTCGGCGATAACCATATCCGGGTGATATGTTTTTGTTAATTTTCTAATTTTAGACAATGCGAATGCAAATTCCAAAATTCGTAGCACACGGTTTTTGAAACCAATACTGGGTGTTTTTAATTCCCAGGTAATTATTTCAAAATAACCAAATTCCCTGAGACCGTTCATCCAAGTGATCGCATCGGCTCTGTAGGATTCGCCAAGAAAAAGTATTTTCTTTTTTTGCATCGGTTTAAATTGGAATTACTCGGAAGTTAAAGCACGATTTATAAAATCATTCAGAGGCTTTAGTACGATTAATTTTTTACTGATTGCGGCGACAAAGTCCTTTTTTGTGGCTTCTGAAATATCAATTCTTACAGAAGATTCAAAGCTTTTTAATTTTAATAATTCAATCGCCGGATGTTCTTTTTCGTATCCTCGAGGTGGGTTTTTGAGCGTATTTTTTTCATTACGATCAAAATCTTTAAATTCTTTTTTGAAATTTTTTTCGTCCAGGATTGCTTCTAAATCATCGTGAAAAAAAGCAATTTCTTTTCGCATTTTTTTTAAATCCTCCGCTTCGGGACAATATAATCCTCCAGCAATAAAACTGGATCCTTTTTCTAAATGAATATAATATCCGGAACGATTCTGACCTTTGGCTCCCGAAGAAAGCCAGATGCCTAAATGTGATTTGTAAGGAGTTTTGTCCTTGGAAAATCGGATGTCACGATTGATTCTGAATGTGCAATTTTTGACTTCAAGCATTTCCAGAGAGGCATCCAGCGGTTTCATCACGTTTAATAAATCAGCAACTAATTGCTGGTAATCCGTTTTGAATGTTTCATAACGTTTTTTATTTTCCAAAAACCAATCTCTATTGTTATTGGCCTTTAAATCATCCAGAAATTGTAAGGTGTCTTTTGAAAGCATCGTGAAGCTATTATAGTTGTTTTTTCAAATCGACTTCACTAATAAAGCCAGAATGTTTCCATTTCAATTCTTTATTTTCATACAATAATAAGGTAGGAAGTTCGCTGATTTTCATTTCTGTCATCAACGTTTTGTTTTTGTCAGCATCCAGTCGAATAATCACAACAGAATCAGTCATTTCTTTTGTCATTTTTGAAAGGTACGGTTCCATTTTTTTGCAAGGAGCACACCATTCCGCATAAAAATCAATTAGAACTTTTTTGTCTGAAATTAGTAATTTGTTGTATTCCGCAACGGAAAGGCCAATTGTTTTGTTACTTGGATTAGACAATCCTGCAGCGTCCCATTTTAATATTCCGCCTTGCAATTGATAAATCGTTGTAAAACCTAATTCTTCCAATTTTTCAGCTGCTTTTTGACTTCTCGCGCCACTTTTGCAATACACAAAAACAGGTTTTGATTTATCTAATTTTTCTGCGCCTGCAACAAAATTGTCACCCAGCCAATTTACATTTCCGGCATTATCTATATGTCCTGCTGTAAATTCTTCCGGCGTGCGTACATCAAGGATTTGCGGATTTGGAGTTGCTGCAATTTTTTCAGCGAAAGCCTGAGCTTCAATAGTTTCAATAGTTTCTGTTTTTTTTGAAGTTTGTCCGTTACAGGATAAAATGACAAAAGAAACGATTGTAAGTAATATGGGGTGAAATCTCATAGTGATCTTATTTAGATTAGAATTTGCTAAATTAGGTATTTTTTGAATTTTTGAATCTTTTTAAATACTAATAAAAAGTTATAAATTGAAAATTTTATAAGTTTGATGCGTTGATTTTACAATGGCTTCGGTGCGTTCGGGATGAGTATCTGAAATGAAGAGTTGTCCAAAAATATCGCTGTTGACCATTTCTATTATTTTGCCAACGCGACTTTCGTCCAATTTGTCAAAGATGTCATCAAAAAGTAAAAGAGGTTTAACGCCGCTTTGTTTTTTAAGAAATTCGAACTGCGCTAATTTTAGTGCAATTAGAAACGATTTCTGTTGTCCCTGCGATCCAAATTTTTTAATAGGATGCTGGTCTATTTCAAATGCCAAATCGTCTTTATGAGTGCCAACACTGGTGTAATGTAAAATTCGATCTTTATTGATGTTTTCCTGCAAAAGTGTCAGTAAATCTTTTTCAAATAAATGACTTTCATACACGAGTTGAACGGTTTCCTGTGAACCCGTTATAGCTTGATGATGCACGTTAAAAATAGGAAGAAAGGCCTCGATAAATTCTTTCCTTTTTTCGAAAATATATGTTCCAAAGCCATTGAGTTGCTCATTATATATAGAAAGTGTATCGTTGTCAAAAACATGATTCAATGCAAAATATTTTAACAAAGCATTGCGCTGACTCATTACTTTTTGGTACTGAATAAGTTGCTGTAAATAATGGGAATCCAGTTGCGAAATGACGCTGTCCATGAATTTCCTCCTAGTTTCGCTGCCTTCCACAATTAAATCCCGATCCGCGGGAGAAATAATAACTAAAGGAATAAAGCCAATATGGTCCGAAAATTTATCGTACGCTTTACTGTTGCGTTTTAATATTTTCTTCAGTCCTTTTTTTAGACTGCAAACAATTTGTTCCGTCCTTCCGTTTTTTTCAAATTCGCCATCAATCACAAAAAATTCTTCGCCATGTTTAATGTTTTGAACCGCTAACGGATTGAAGTAGCTTTTTCCGTATGCTAAATGGTAAATTGCATCGAGTACATTGGTTTTTCCGATGCCATTTTTGCCTACAAAACAATTTATTTTGCTGTCAAAATCGAAAGTTACTTCGGAAAAATTCTTATAATTGAATAACGAGATTTTTTTTAAATACATCTGTAAGGCTTGCTGGTATTGAGAACTTTGGTGTTTTTGGAACGGTTTTTCAAAGTGGGTGCAAATTATTGAAAAATATCGATAAAAATGGCTTTTCATGCTTTTCAATCGGAATTATTTTGTCTTTGGAAAGAAAGAGCCTCTCATAATATTTTTTTTGAATATAAAAGCATATTTTTTGTGTCGGTTTGAATAAAAATTTTATTTTTGCGGCTCACTAAATTAAAAATAAATGGCGACTTACAATAAAAGAGGATATAAAGTACCAAAAGAAAAGGAAGTTAAAGACGATGCAGTTGAAGCAGTAATTATTGATGAGAAAGACAGCACAACTGCTGAGGTGTTCTCAAAATTAGATGAATCAGCTACAATAACGGAGACCTGGGTAGCTAAAAATCAAAAAATCATTATTGGATTAGTTGCCGTTGCCGCTGTGGTTACCATAGGTTATTTAGCGTATCAACGCTTTATTGCCGCACCAAGAGAAGACGAGGCCGCCAATGAAATGTTTGTTGCGCAACAAAATTTTCAAAAAGCAACGGAAGGAGTAGCAAGTGATTCTTTATATAAGCTGTCATTGAATGGTTCTGAAGGGAAATTTGGATTTTTGAAAATAGCCGATGAATATTCTGGAACTGATGCCGGAAATTTAGCGAATTATTACGCGGGTGTTGCTTATTTGAATACAGGAAAATATACGGAGGCTATTGACTATTTAAATAAATTTAAGTCAGACGACATTGTTTTAAGTGCTTTGGCAAAAGGAGCAATCGGAGATGCTTATTCTCAAAAAAATCAGCCGAAAGAAGCTTTAGAAAATTACGTGAAAGCTGCTGGAACAAATAAAAATGATTTCACAACGCCACGTTTCTTATTAAAAGCTGGAAAAACGGCTTTGGCATTAGGAAATAAAGCTGATGCTTTGAAATATTTTACAGATATTAAAGAGAATTATGAAGGAACTCCAGAAGGTGTTTCTGTTGATGTTTTGATAGGATTAGCACAATAGTGAAAAATGATTTAAGATTACTGATTTGAGAATGTAGTTTTTTTGATTTCAAAATCCTATCTTTAATATCTGAATTGAAACTCTAAGATCAAAAATTTAAAATCAAATGGCTACCGAAAATAAAAATTTATCCGAGTACGATAAAAATGCTGTCCCGGATGCGAAAAAATTTCGTTTTGGAATTGTAGTTGCTGAATGGAACGAGACCATCACTGAGGGACTTTTTGAAGGTGCAATTACAGCATTGTTAGAAAATGACGTTCCCTCTGCAAACATTATTCGTTGGAATGTTCCGGGAAGCTTTGAGCTTATTTACGGCTCGAAGAAAATGTTGCAAACTCAAAATGTAGATGCAGTAATTGCGATAGGCTGTGTAATTCAAGGTCAGACGAAACATTTTGATTTTGTGTGTGAAGCGGTTTCTCAAGGGATAAAAGACTTAAATGTACAAACTGATATTCCTGTGATATTTTGTGTTCTTACGGATAATACCATGCAACAATCTATCGATAGAAGTGGAGGAATCCATGGAAATAAAGGTACTGAAGCTGCCATTGCTGCTATAAAAATGGCTTTTATTCGTCAGCAATCGTCATTTTCACATCAAATAGGGAATCACCACTTATTGACTGCAGGCTCTATTCAACTAGAAGAGGGATCGCCCTTAGAGTTGAAAGAATAAACAGCAATACTGTTTTTTAAAATAAAATAAAAACCTACTTTTTTTGAGTAGGTTTTTTTTTGCGGTTTCAGTCAATACTCAAAACTGTACTGTTTTAAATAAAACACTTCATAAAAAAAACCTGAATAAACAGGTTTTTTTAAATTACAAATCATTGTTGTCCTATGAAAACTTTTTAAAATTGATTATACCTGATAGATTTAGTCCTTATGGGACATTTCTTAGCGGCATGTCTATTTTATTCACTACCACTATTTTGCTCCTAACGGAGCATTCCTCAATGAGGTTATATTTTGGTAGTAAGATAGTTCGAAATATGAAATTTGTCCCGTAAGGACTATACTTATTTAAACCGTACAATAATGATTACAATTCATTAACTGATAAGACTATTTTTCATCTGCATGCGCAGCTTCAATATTAATGTCAGCCAAAGCAATTTCTGTTAGAGTGACATCAGCCTTTTTCTCTTCTTCCAGAGTTCTAGCCAGCAGTATTGCTGCTTTATTCTCGCCCAAGGTCACTGCATATGCTCTCAAAGTACCATAAGTTGCTATTTCATAATGTTCTACTTTTTGTGCGGCGGCAATCATTGCAGCATCGCGTACAACTCCTATTTCCGTTTCTGCCATAATCCCGTCGGCTTCTTTTAGAAGACCTTCCATTGCATCACATTTTTTTCCAACAGCTTTTAGATCTAAAGATTCAAATATTTTTTCTAAACGAGCAATATGCTCCTCTGTTTCTTTAAGATGATGTTCAAAAGCATGTATTAGTTTTGAAGAGGTAGCGTTTTTTGCCATTTTAGGTAAGGCTTTCGTCAATGCATGCTCAGCCCATAAGATGTCTTTCAATCCGTCTTCAAAAAAATCTCTTAATCCTTGCGCTGCATTTGGTTTAGCTTTTACAGCTCCTTTTTTGGTTTCCACTTTTTGGTTTTCTTCTTTTTCTTTGGTCGTTTTCATAGTGCTTGTTTTTTAAATATTGCTATATGTTGATTAACAAATTTAAGTCTTAAATCTGTATATCATTTGTAAAATTTTATTAAATAATTTCAAAATTCATACGTTAGAGCCTTATTATGAAATAGTTATATGCTTATGTTCCTCAATATAATTATTTGTTTTTTAAGGCTGTTTCACTGTCTAAACGAATTGGTTTACAACACTGTAGAGAACAGGAGTAAGTTTGCTGGAAATAATTGGTCAACTATCAAATAAAAATTGATCGTTGGTTTATGAAGTTTTCTGTTTTAAAAAGCATATTAGTAATAAAACCCACTAGAATTTTATTAAATTTGTATTTCTTGGTTTTGTAAAAAACTATTGTCACCCTGAACGCAGTTGAAGGGTTAAACTTTAACCTAAATTTTTTAATGTCGAGTATAATTCAATTACTTCCTGATCATGTCGCCAATCAAATTGCTGCTGGAGAAGTCGTTCAACGTCCAGCCTCAGTAGTCAAAGAATTGCTTGAAAACGCAGTTGATGCTCGAGCAACAGACATCAAATTAATTCTTAAAGATGCCGGGAAGGCTTTGGTGCAGGTTATTGACAATGGTTTAGGAATGAGCGTCACTGATGCACGCTTGTGTTTTGAACGTCATGCGACATCCAAAATTCGCCAAGCCGAAGATTTATTTTCGTTGCACACCAAAGGGTTTCGTGGAGAAGCATTAGCATCTATAGCGGCGATTGCTCATGTAGAAATGAAGACCAAACAGGATCAGGAGGAGCTGGGAACGCACATTATCATTGAAGGCAGTAAATTTGTATCTCAGGATGTAGCGGTTTTACCTACTGGTACTTCATTTGCTGTCAAAAGTTTATTTTTTAATATTCCCGCGCGACGCAATTTTCTGAAGTCAGATACGGTGGAATACCGTCATATTATTGATGAATTTCAACGTGTCGCTTTGGCACATTCCAATATACATTTTACATTTTATCACAATGGCAGCGAAATGTTCAATTTGCCGCCTTCAACTTTGAGACAACGCATTGTCACTATTTTTTCAGGTAAAACCAATGAGAAATTAGTGCCGGTTCAGGAAGAAACAGAAATAGTGACGATTCAGGGATTTGTCAGCAAACCAGAATTTGCCAAAAAAAATCGAGGGGAACAGTTTTTCTTCGTCAATGACCGTTTTATAAAAAGTGGTTACCTGCACCATGCGGTTATGGCTGCTTATGATGGAATCTTGAAAGACGGCGCGCAGCCCAGTTATTTTCTATATTTAACAGTGCCGCCAAACACAATTGATATCAATATTCATCCTACTAAAACAGAGATTAAATTTGATGATGAACATGCGTTGTATGCTATTTTGAGAGCTTCGATAAAACACAGTTTGGGTCAGTTTAATGTGGCTCCAGTTTTGGATTTTGACCGGGATTCTAATTTAGACACGCCGTATCATTATAAAGATTTAGTGGGAGCTACGCCAACGATACAGGTTGATGGGAATTTTAACCCGTTTTCTGAAGATACACCCAGCAAGCAGTTTTCCAGTTACAGAAAACCGGAACCAACGGCGAATTGGGAGAGTTTATACGTAGGTTTAAAACAAGATACGGATGAAATAGGACACCTAACTTTCGAAAATGAAGAAGTAACTTCGTCTTTATTCAGTGATGAAGAAGTAGAGCATTCCGTTCATAAAACCTATCAAATCCATAAAAAATACATCGTTTCATCAATCAAATCAGGAATGGTTATTGTTGATCAGCAGCGGGCACATCAGCGTGTTTTGTATGAGCAGCTTTTGGTAAACATGACTGTTCATCAGGCTTCCAGTCAGCAGTTATTATTTCCTCTTAATTTGTTTTTTTCGTCAAGCGAAATGGAACTCATCTCAGATTTACAGCTATCGTTGCGGAATACCGGATTTGTTTTTGAAGAAAATAATACAGATCACATCGTCATTTCAGGAATTCCAGTGAATGTAACCGAGAGTGAAGTTTCATTGGTTTTAGAACAGTTATTAAGCGATTTGCAAGATGGTATCCCTGAAAGTAGTTTCAGTCAGAACGATACCATTGCGAAATCGATGGCCAAAAGTCTGGCGGTAAAAACAGGAACGCACCTTACAGAAAAAGAGCAGGAAAATTTGGTGAACGGTCTTTTTGCCTGTAAAGACCCTAATGTTTCCCCATTTCAAAAACCCACTTTCATTACCATGCGTGTGGAAGATATAGATAAAAAATTTGCATTATGAGAAACGTTACTGAAACGGTTAAGCAATTAATCATTATTAATATTTTATTTTTTGTTGGTACATTGGCTTTAGGTGATATAGCCTATAAATATTTGGCGTTATATTTTCCTGAAAACCCTAGTTTTCAACTTTGGCAGCCTGTTTCTCATATGTTTATGCATGGAGGATTTATGCATATTTTATTTAATATGTTTGCACTGTTTTCTTTTGGATCTGCTTTAGAGCAAATGTGGGGAGGTAAGAAATTCTTGTTTTTCTATATTTCATGCGGATTAGGTTCCGCCCTATTGCACACCGGCGTGAATTATTATCATTTTCAGGAGGGTTTGAATACGCTGATCGCAAACGGATTTCCTGAGCAAGAAATTTTGCAAATTTTGAATGAAGGTAAAATCAACACAAAATGGCAGGAAATTATGACAGTGTCCGATTTTCAAAGTTTCACTAGCGCATACATGGGAACAGCTGTTGGCGCTTCAGGAGCAATTTATGGGGTGATTGTAGCTTTTGCTTTTATGTTTCCTAATGCTGAATTGGCTCTGATGTTTATTCCTGTTCCAATAAAAGCAAAATACTTTGTTCCCGGTTTAGTATTAGTAGATTTGTATTTAGGTATTTCAGGAAAGTCTATATTTGGAGGCGGAGGAATAGCCCATTTTGCTCATGTTGGTGGTGCGTTGTTTGGTTTTATTATTATGTGGTATTGGAAAAAAAATCAGTTTAATGAGAATCGTTGGAATTAAAGCAGTAAACGCTACACACTTTATTGCGAACAAAAAACAAGACCATATAAAAAATACGTTATGAATATCATTGATGACCTTAAATTGCAGTACAGTACGGGAGGAATAGTAATCAAGCTGCTCTTCTTGAATGTGTTTTGCTTTTTGGTCTCCTTACTATTTTTTTTTCAGTTTAAGACCGGTGCATTTGATTTTCCAACATGGATTGCTCTTTCTTCTGAGCCCTCTACCTTTATATTTACACCGTGGACCTTTCTGACCTATGCTTTTTTTCACGATGGATTTTGGCATTTGTTTTTTAATATGGTTGTGCTGAATTTTTCAAGCAATTTGTTTTTAATATTTTTTACTCCCAAACAATATTTAGGGTTGTATATTTTGAGCGCTATCTTTGCCGGAATCGCCTTTGTTTTAGGATATTATTTTTTGGATTTAAGCTCTTCAATTGTCGGCGCTTCGGCTGCAATTATGGCAATTTTGGTAGCGACAACAACCTATCGCCCGCTGATGGAAATTCGGTTATTGTTTATCGGTAACGTTAAGTTGTGGCATATTTCGGCGGTAATCATTATCCTTGATTTAATGCAATTTCGTCTAGGAAATACCGGAGGCCATATTTCTCACCTTTCTGGAGCTTTTTTTGGATTTATATTCATGAAGATGCTTCAAAATGGAACTGATTTAAGTATCTTAGTAACTCGTTGCTTAGACTTTCTTGTAAATCTATTCAAGAAAAAAGATAAAAAACCATTCAAAAAAGTACACAAAAATTTCAGTCGCCCTATTGAAAAAAGTGTCTCTTCAAGAATAATCGTGAAAGACAAATCGCAGCAGCAGATTGATGAAATACTAGATAAGATCAGTCAGTCGGGTTATGACAGCTTAACCAAAGAAGAAAAAGAATTTTTGTTCAAAGCGGGGAAATAATCACTTAACGGTTTGTTGAAATTAAAACACATAAAAAAATGAAAAATCTTTCATGGTTTAACAAAGGCATGTTTTTTTTGAATATACTGCTCGTTCTACTGACTTTTATTGCCTATTTGTTGCCTTTTTTAGCACCAAAATCCTTCCCGATTTTGTCTGTTTTAACACTTTTCATGCCTCTTTTCTTTTTATTGAATGCATTGTTTTTTATTTATTGGGCCATACAATTCAAAAAGCAATTAATAGTTTCGGGACTGGTTTTACTGCTGGGAATTACATTTATAAACAAATTTTACAAATTTTCTCAAAAGGATTTTTCAAAAGAGGAGAAGGATTTTACTGTAATGAGTTATAACGTCCGTTTGTTTAATGTTTTCAAATGGATTGACAGAGATGATGTTCCTACAGATATTTTAACGTTTATAAATGACAAAAATCCTGATATTCTTTGCATTCAGGAATATTCCACTTCCGCAAATATTGATTTGAAGATCTATCCGCACCGCTACATTTTTACCGGCGGTGATCAGATAAAAACCGGTCAGGCTATTTTTTCAAAATTTCCGATAATAGATCAAGGGAATATTGTTTTTCCAAATTCAAGCAATAATGTGGTTTTTGCTGATATAAAAAAAGGAAAAGATATTATCAGAGTTTACAATATGCATTTGCAATCGATCAAGATTTCACCGGATGTTAACGAAATTGATGAAAATATCGATGCTATCAATCAACAGAAATCGCAAAAGCTTATCATTCGGATTAGTAAAGCATTCAAACAGCAGCAGCAACAGGCGGAATTGTTCAAGGAACATAAAATGAAATCGATTTATCCAACTATCATTTGTGGAGATATGAATAACAGCGCTTTTTCCTATGTGTACAGAAATATAAAAGGAAAAATGAAAGACAGTTTTGAAGAAGCGGGAACAGGTTTTGGAGAGACCTACAAATTCAGGTACTATCCAGCCAGAATCGATTATATTTTTGCAGATGAAAAAATGAAGGTGAAAAAATTTGAAAATTTCCCTGCATTTTTTAATTCAGACCACTTTCCTATCATGGCGAGATTGACGCTGGAGTAAAAGTGATTCGGTAGCTATTTGATGATTAATTCCTGTTTTTTTAAATAATCCATTGCATATTTTCCTTCATTGAACAATAAATCCAGAACACTTAGATTATTGATAAAGCCGTGTTTATCATCAAAAACCTGAGTGTACCTTTCAAAAGCAGAGGGATCTTTTTTTCCGTTTACTAAATATCTAAAGTCTTTATAATCATTTGCATCCACTTCGTGAAAATATTCTTTCGTCGTGGTATACTCCAATTTCATTCGCAAACATCTGGTTATAATTTCCAATGTTTCAAAATTTAAATCCAATAAAAAATTGTGTTTTTTTTCAAAGATAAGACGCAGGTCATCTTCAAAAAATTCAAAAAAAGGTGAGCTTCTGTAAGCTGCTTCCAAGGATTTAAAATGTTGTTTTTGCCAGTCAAAATCAGTTTCTATCTGGATATCTTTTGTTTTTTGGTGACTTTCTTTAGAATGTTTTACAGGAATATTCAACATTTGAATTCCGTTTGGACTGTAAATATAAGTACGGTTGCGATTGGTTTGTTTCTGGAAATTATCATCAATTTCAAACGTAATATTCTCTGATTGTGCTATTGCAGCAAAATGACTAATCGATGGAAAATAAGTGGGATGGAGGAGAATGTTCATTTATTTCTTAGTTTAAAGTTTAAAGTTTAAGGTTGTTATTTGACTTCAAACCATAAACTTTAAACATTTTTTGTTTAAGCATTTCTCTCTTTTCTTTTTTTCCAAAAATATTCTCCTACGAAGAAAATTACGAGTCCAAGAAGAAATAATTTAAAATACGATTGTGGTTGTCCTTCACCACTTACGGTTGTGAAAACCCTGTCCCAACGTATTTTATTTAATCCTTTTCCATTAGGATCGATACTCAGCCAGATAAAAATGGGCTTTCCTACAACATGGTTTTGAGGTACAAATCCCCAATAGCGGCTGTCTTCAGAGTTATGACGGTTATCTCCCATCATCCAGTAATAATTTTGTTTAAAGGTGTAAGTAGTAGCTATTGCGCCATTTATTCTAATCTCTGAGCCATTAACTTGTAATTCATTGTTTTCATAATCCGTAATGATACCTTTGTAAAAAGGTAATGACTCGGCAGTTAAGGCAACCGTTTTGCCTTCTTCCGGAATGTAAACAGGTCCGTAATTGTCACGATTCCATTTATTGATATGGGGAAAAACACCATTGTCAACATCTTTCGATATTTGTCTGATGACAGCAGTAATACCCGGTGTGTTTTTTAGGCGTTCGGCACCCACTTGGGTTAAGGCGCTGAAGAATAAAGTGTCTCTGCTATTTTCATTTATGAAGCCTGAAGGATCCGTAATATCCAGATCTTTGAATAAATATTCAAAATCAATTGGTGTTTTTCCGTCTAATGCAACTTTATAGGAGAACTGTGGTTTTGCTCTTTCGGGCAACTGCAGTATTTTGCCATCGATATAAACGATTCCATCTTTTATAGATAAATTATCTCCAGGAATACCAACACATCTTTTTACATAATTTGATTTCTTATCAACGGGTTTGTAGGCACGTCTTTTTGACGTATCAAAAAATCTGTAAACGGTATCGACCGGCCAGTTAAACACTACTATATCGCTTCGATCTATATTCTGAATTCCAGGCAATCTCATGTAGGGCAATTGCGGCCATGTCAGATACGATTTGCTTTTTGTCAAAGGAATCGAGTCATGAACCATTGGTAAAGCAACGGTTGTCATGGGAACTCTGGCGCCATAATTCATTTTGCTGACAAATAAAAAGTCACCTACCAACAATGATTTTTCGAGTGAAGATGTTGGGATTGTGAACGGTTGAATGAAATATGTATGAACAATGGTTGCTACGACAATTGCAAAAAGTAGCGAGCTAACAGTGTCAGCAGCTTTGTTTTCTGGACTCAGACTTCTATCGGCAACATAGTCTAATTTTTGGGTATAGTTCACATAATAAATGTAAAACCCAAGTGTTATCAATACTAAAAAAGTATCTAAACCAGATCGTTTTCCAAAACTTCGCAGCGTTTCGACCCAGATAACGGGAAACATGATCAGATTGATAATAGGAATAAATAATAAGATGGTCCACCAAGTAGGGCGTCCTATTATTTTCATCAAAACTATTGCGTTGTAAACGGGGATTGCAGCTTCCCACCGTTTCCTTCCGGCAGCTTCATATAATTTCCAGGTTCCTAAAAAGTGAACTATTTGGACAAGAAGAAAAAATATAAACCATTGATATACTGACATATTTTTTTGTTTAAAGTTTAATGTTTAAGGTTTTCTCATTAGAAATTTGCTTAAACAGGCGAATAATTTTATTTTAATTCTAAAACATCTTTCATTGTGAAAATTCCTTGTTTGCCAATAATCCATTCTGCAGCGATTACGGCACCAATTGCGAATCCCTCACGATTATGAGCGGTATGTTTGATTTCTATCGCATCCACAGCTGAATTATAAGTCACTATATGGGTTCCCGGGACAGTTCCACTTCTTTTGGCTTCAATATGAATTTGGTTTGCTTCAGGATTTTTCAAAGTCCAGTTGTTGTACTTACTGTTTTCAATAATTCCGTTTGCTAATGAAATCGCGGTACCGCTTGGCTCGTCTAATTTCTGGGTATGATGAATTTCTTCCATTTCTACTTTGTAACTTTCAAATTTTGACATGATTTTAGCCAAATATTCATTAAGTTCAAAAAAAACATTTACTCCTAAGCTAAAGTTAGAACTGGAAATCAACGCTCCATTTTTTTCATAACAAAGAGCCGCCACTTCATCGTAGTTTTCCAGCCAGCCTGTTGTTCCTGAAATTACGGGTATGTTAGCATTAAAACAACTGGAAATATTACTCACCGCCGCAGTGGGAACGCTGAAATCAATGGCCACATCAGCATTCGAAAGACCTTCAAAGGTAGAATTTTCATCTTTTTTCAAAACGATTTCGTGACCTCTTTCAATTGCAATTCTTTCAATTACCTGGCCCATCTTTCCGTATCCTAATAGTGCAATTTTCATCTTTTATTTTTTAAATTTTGAGTACTGAACGATTCCTGCAAGCAATAATGCTATTAGAGTTCCAGCAAAGAATCCAGCGAAGAAATCATTCATTCGAATAGAATCAAGCGCTCTAATTTCGGAATAATTTACTAATGTGATTAACAACAAAACTGTAGTGATAATAAAAAAATATTTTTTTCCTATTTTATGAAGTAATGACATAATGAGTTATTTTCAAGCTGGATAATTAAGGTCTAGAAATTATAATTTAATGTTAGACCTACATTTGTTTTAAATGTTACATCGTTTGGATAAAGAACAGGTTTAACAGATAAATTCTCGTCTACGTTAAACTGCAATAAGGCTGCATCCACATTAGCATCAAGAATGTTTAACGCATAAAGAGCCAAAGTTACCAAAGCTGACAGATCCCGATTACGCTGGTAGAATTTCTGTCCTGCAATTAATCGGTCGTTATCCAAAAAAGCTAAATCGTCTGTGGTAAGCCCTTCTAATCTGCTTTTGTAGGCATCTCTATACCGATGGTATTTTTTATTATTGTCGAGGTAAAAATAAACGCTGGTTCCAATGGCGCCATATACAATCGGGATTTTCCAGTATTTTTTGTTGTAAGCCTGACCCAAACCCGGTAAAATTGCCGAATAAAAAGCTGCTTTTGCCGGTGTCAAAGGATCGATGTCATTCGATTTTAAAGTATCTGTAGCGATCAACACTGTTTCTTTTTCCGTTTGAGCAAAAACAGTAGTATTTCCCATTATAAAAAGAAAAAGAGCTATGGAAAGGATTTTAAACACTACTCGTTAATTAATTTAATTATTCTGTTGAAATCTTCTTCAGAATGAAATGGAATAGTGATTTTTCCTTTTCCGTTGCCGGCCACTTTCACATCTACTTTGGTTCCAAAATAATTTGTAAAAGTACTTTTTTGGGAATCCGCGATTTCGAATGAAGCTGCCTTCGCTTTTCCGACAGGTTTTGGTTTTAGACTTTCCTGATAATTTTTAACCAAAGCTTCCGTATCCCGAACCGATAGATTTTGACTGACAATTTTTTGATAAATATCAGTTTGAATATCCTGATCTTCAATATTGATTATTGCACGACCATGACCCATACTGATGAAACCATCACGAATTCCGGTTTGAATTATAGGATCTAGTTTCAAAAGTCTCAGATAATTAGCAATTGTAGAACGTTTTTTTCCTACTCGCTCGCTCATTTGTTCCTGAGTCAGTTGAATTTCGTCAATCAAACGCTGGTACGAAAGTGCAATTTCAATTGGATCTAAATCATGGCGCTGGATGTTTTCCACCAAGGCCATAACCAATGATTCGTTGTCATTTGCAATCCTTATGTAAGCAGGAACCGTTTTCAACCCTACAAGAGTCGAGGCGCGAAGACGACGTTCCCCCGAAATTAACTGGTATTTATTGAAGTCTAATTTACGCACAGTAATTGGCTGAATAACGCCTAATTCTTTGATAGAAGTCGCTAATTCTCGCAATGATTCCTCATTGAAATTGCTTCTGGGCTGAAACGGATTTATTTCAATCGCCTCAATTTCCAGCTCAATAATATTTCCTACAACCTTATCGGCATTTTTATCGTCAACAGATTTTATATCGTTTTCCGGATCTTTCAATAATGCGGATAATCCTCTTCCTAAGGCTTGTTTTTTAAGTGCTTTTGCCATAAACCTATTTACTGTTTTTCTTTATAACTTCTTGAGCCAGGTGCAGGTAATTGGTAGCGCCTTTGCTTGTCGCGTCGTAGTTTATGATGCTTTCGCCAAAACTTGGTGCTTCGCTCAATTTTACATTTCTCTGAATAATAGTCTCAAAAACCATGTCGTTAAAATGTTTCTGAACTTCTTCAACCACTTGATTTGACAAACGCAAGCGGGAGTCAAACATGGTCAATAATAATCCTTCGATATCTAAATCTGGATTGTGAATTTTTTGTATACTTTTTATGGTGTTCAGCAATTTCCCTAAACCTTCCAATGCAAAATATTCACACTGAATTGGAATAATAACCGAGTCAGCAGCGGTCAAAGCATTCAAGGTAAGTAGTCCCAGCGATGGTGCGCAATCAATGATGATATAATCGTAGTCATCTTTGACGCTTTCCAATGCTTTTTTGAGCATATATTCCCTGTTCTCTTTATCGACTAATTCGATTTCAATGGCAACAAGATCGATATGTGATGGAATAACATCGACATTTATCGCGGAACATTTTATGATAGCCTCTTTTGGAGTATTGCTGTGTTCGAGAATTTGATAAGTACCAATTTCAACCGCTTCAACATCAATGCCTAATCCTGAAGAGGCATTGGCCTGCGGATCAGCGTCAATAAGTAATACTTTCTTTTCTAAAACTCCCAGTGAAGCTGCAAGATTGACAGATGTTGTCGTCTTTCCAACTCCCCCTTTTTGATTAGCAATCGCGATGATTTTGCCCATTTATTTTTCTAAATTTTGAACCGTAAAAATACAATTATTTATGGTTTCTAAAAATCTATTTTGTTAACATTTGTTAAAGCTTGATTCCTTGCCATTTGACAGATTTTCATTTTTAAAACGAATCCGATTTTCTGGAGCTGTTCCGGCTGTGCGCTTCAAGTTCTTGCACTACTCCCTTTTTTCTAAAGCCCTAAAAGGAGCTTCCTCCGGTCGCTCTTTTATGGCAAGAAAATAAGGGAGTAATGCTGCGAAGCTTTTCGCTTCCATCCGGGCTAGGGAAATTGACATTTGTAACACGATCGGGAATTGTATTTTGATGCGGTTTTCTGAGGGAAATAAATTTATTTCTTATTTCAGAAATAGTTTTGCATAAGCCAAAAATAGTGCTATATTTGCCACCGCTTTCGGGGTGTAGCGTAGCTCGGTTATCGCGCCTGCTTTGGGAGCAGGAGGCCGCAGGTTCGAATCCTGCCACCCCGACAATAACGCCTCTTAAAGGCAGTCAAAACCCCTTAAATCCTATGATTTAAGGGGTTTTTCTTTTTATTCAACTCCAAAATATTCAAGTTATATCAAAGAAAATGGGACCTATTCGGCTACCCCTTTTCTTTTTTTACCTTTAGGTCCCAAAAAAATATTTAAAATTCTATTAATCAGTCAATTGTACTTAAATTTTAACATTTGATGCTTCTCGAAGTATGCGTTTTTTTAACCAAAAATTCGGCAGTATTGGGACCCATTTAATGTGCAAATGATCTGAACATTAAATTTTTGAAATATGAAAGCAGCTACTACAACATTCGGGGTACTATTTTACCTAAAGACACAAAAAACCTCCATGCAAGGCAAGGCGCCAATCTGCGCCAGAGTCACTGTAAATGGAAAACGGACCGAGATTTCTGTAAAGCGTTCGGTGAACGCAAATGAATGGGATGACAGAAAAGGTATGGCGAAGGGAAACCGTAAGGAAACTGTGGAACTCAACATGTTCCTAAACCAGTTCAAGGCAAAAATCATAAATACGTATCAGCAGATGATACTTAGTGATGCTGTGATAGACGGCCCTGCAATACGCGACAGGGTGTTAGGCACAGATCACCTAGCTCCAACTTTAGTATCACTGGTAGAATATCACAATGAACAGCAACTACATAAACTTGCTCCCGGCACTATGAAGAATTACTATACAACCCAGCGGTATATTGAGAAATTCCTCAGGGAGAAATACTATAGGAATGATATCGTGCTTTCACAACTTACTTATAAATTTATTTTGGACTTTGAGCGCTACCTTTTTAATTATGTTCCTAAAGACCATCAAAAGCCGCTTAATAATAACGGTATCATGAAGCATATCGAAAGACTGCGTAAAATGATAAATATGGCAGTTAAGCTAGATTGGCTATCTAAAGATCCCTTTGCCAGTTTTAAAAAGCATTTTGACAAAGTGGAGCGAGAGTGCCTGAACGATAAAGAGCTCACAGCATTGGCAAACAAACATTTTGCTATCGAACGTCTTAGGCATGTTAGGGATATGTTTATGTTTAGCTGCTATACGGGTCTTTCATATGTTGAACTCGCTGAACTCTCCCCAACGAATATTGTCACAGGCATAGATGGTGGGCTGTGGATATCAACAATCAGGGCAAAGACAGATACAGGTGTTCGTGTACCGCTATTACCTCAAGCAACAGAACTTATTGAAAAATACCGTGATAATCCAAGGGCTCAAAATAACGGTACGGTTTTTCCTGTAATTTCAAATCAGCGAATGAATGGTTATCTTAAAGAGATAGCAGATATATGTGGCATCACAAAGATATTAACATTTCACATAGCGCGACATACCTTTGCAACTACCGTTACTCTGAGCAACGGTGTACCAATTGAGAGTGTATCAAAGATGCTTGGACATACAAGTATTCGTACCACTCAAATCTATGCTAAGGTAGTTGAACAAAAACTCAGCGAGGATATGCGCAAACTTGAACAGCGGATGTCTACAATCGTGTCCTAGATATCCCGAATGCTATAAGTTTTTTTATGGGTTCGAACCCCTCATCGCCCAAAAAAAGTAATTTGAACCTATAATAAAAGGCCCTAGCATTATTCCTTTCTTTAATACACAATTAATCAATAATATATTAGTTTTTTTTATCTACTTATTAGGATTGATGGGAATCATCATTCTCTTGACCATATAGTTCTTTTAATGTCAGGGAAACCATAATTTCTATCATGAATTTTACAAATCGATCTTCTTTCTCGCGCTCTATATCATCATAAAGTTTTGACACAGAATGTCCGTCAGTACTATTTTCTTCTCGATTATCGCTCATGTTAGCACCTCCTTTCTTTAGTGGTTGGTTATTTTAGTCTATGGTAGAAATTTATTTCAAAACTAATTTAAATTATTGATTTTAAACACCTTAAAAGTTTATGAAAAAGTTTTCTTATTGTGAAACTAAAAATATCGGAATTATAGCTTTGGAGAATAGTTGAGATTATATTGTTAATATACATTATCAAGAAGGTTTTTGATCTTTAAGTATAAAGAAATGCCACCGCGTTCAGAATGTTCGTTAACTAAACTGGAGTAAAGCATCTGTCCGCCTTTTGTGTACTATATAAAAATTGTATTTTTCTGGTAATAGAGAGCCATAATGAGCCAAACGTGGACAGTTTTACTTTTTTAATTTCCTCATGAGTTTATTTTGTAATGGTTTGTAAAAACTGCCAAAATCTGAGTTAGATATTATTCAATGTAAAAGAGAGAATTATGAATGTAGATCTTATTACCAAGGATGACCTTGATAGATTTAAAAAAGAATTGTTAGAAGAAATCCGAAGATATCAGCAGTATCCTCGTAAACAAGGCCAGGAAGCGCGAGTATGGCTCAAGAGTTACGAGGTTCGAAAACTCTTAAGTATTTCAGCTGGTACCCTGCAAAACCTTAGAATAAACGGCA
The DNA here is from genome assembly GCF_004349085.1 of Flavobacterium caseinilyticum. Classification (GTDB taxonomy): domain Bacteria; phylum Bacteroidota; class Bacteroidia; order Flavobacteriales; family Flavobacteriaceae; genus Flavobacterium; species Flavobacterium caseinilyticum. Next base: position 271,897 of record NZ_SMFM01000004.1, read on the forward strand.
CTCTTCCTTATAATAAGATTGGAGGGCTAATGTACTACCGCTATGACGACATCCAAAAACTGATGGATGGATCGGCGAATGCTAGGTGATTTTTTTTAGATTCGAGTACCCAGATTACAAAAAGTTATAAAAACAAAGACAATCCCTCCTTATCCTCGGGACAGTCTTTGTTTTAAAAAATAGTTGGTACAGCCAATTTGATGAATCACTCCTTTGTCGTGAATCAACAAAAAGGCTGGCGATTAAAATTGATAGTATGCACTACCTTTTTTTGCGTCTGGCTTTCTTTTTCATTTGGTTGACAAATAATTCTTCATTATAGTCTTCTGCTTTTCCATTGGATAATAACCCTCCAAAGACTTCAATAAGGTTGTTTTCTTCGTGGCTATAGGACATATTTTCCTTAAGCAAAAAGTCAAACAGCTTGTGTGATTGTTTGACATCTTCATTTATAGTCGCATTGTTCTTTGAAGCACCATTTCCCTGTACAGGCTGCTCCATTTTATTGCCATTATTCCACCAGTAATTGAATACGTTAGCCGAAAGGTTTTTGCCTAATTGCGAACCATTCCACACGGATTTCGAACTATGGTCAACAAAAGTTATTCCATAAACTCTGCCTTCGGTATTTCGTCTTACAACGGTATTAATACCCCGTTCCAACAACCTTTTTTTGAATTCTTTTTCATCCGATGCCGTCTGCAAGCACATCTCAATGGTTGTCTTAAGCAAAGCTTTGGATGGCTCATTTTTCAACAATTCTTTGGACTGGGCATAGCGTTGTTGAAGGTGAACATATCCTGCCTGTTTACCGAAAAGCGAAGCTTTAAAAACATTGCTTGCTTTTTCTCCCTTTTCATTTAATGCAAAATATACCAGTCCTTGTTTTGGGATTCCATTAAATTCGCCCTTGACTTCTTCGGCGGTAATATTGAAAAGGGAAAGCAGGGCATTGTAGGTGCCGAAACCCTCAAATTTATAGTTCTTTGGTAAATGACGGATTACCGAAGCCATCTGGCTCTTTATGTCACCAGCCTTATAATCAACGGGTTTGAATATTTGATTTTGTGGATTTTGCTTTTTCTCGATAGCCGATATCAGGCAGTATTGTTTTTCCAATTCCCGACAGACATTCATCGAATGTCTTTTTTCAAATTTATCCGATATTTTCCTGCCATCTTCATCCACACAAACTGATACGATATGAATATGGGTCCGCTCAATATCTGTATGCTTGAATACCACAAAAGGCTGTTCAGCGTAACCCATTTTCTGCATATACTTTTGCGCTAGCTTTTCAAATTGTTCATCACTTACTTTATCCTTCGGATCAGGATTGAGAGAGATATGTAATATTGGTTTTTCAGTCTTTCGATTGGCCAGCAGGTACGGTTCAAAAGAACGCAACAGTTGACTAGTGGCGTAAATGCCATCAGGAGTTTCAATTATCTTATTGGTATACAAAACCTGCCCATTTTCCTTTTCCACTTTGAGCTGATTGTATGCCAATGCGCCATACAGATTGTTTCCTCTTCCTATCTTAGCTATCATTTTTTCAGGTGTTTTGCTTCAAAATCTTTAGTTAGTAGAATGATTTTTTGACACAATACCGCCATTTCTGCTGTCTGTTTTTCCAATTTATAGAGATAGGCTGCGGCTTTTTTTTCAGAAAAATTGCGGTACAGTATTTTTACCACTTGGTTATAATTGGTTCCTACAGCCCTGAACTGTCCGAATAGGGTGGTCAGGCGCATATAGTAATCCTTGGTTGCCTTGTCAACCGTTACGATTGTAATGCCTTTTTGGAAGACACATGCCGTAATAAAATGGGCCATTACATCCATTCGTGAAGCTTCGTAGAGAGAAAGGAATCGTGTATTTTCCTCAGCACTAAGGCTTATAGAATAGCGGTGAACGGCGGGATCTTTCTTGGGATGCCTGCCTCCTTTATGCGGTGTGGTTTTGCCGTTGCTTTCCATTACCGTTATTACTGGTTTCGTTTAAACAATTTAAAAACCAATATACTTTATCATTAGTAATGACCTCTAAATATTGGTGGATGTGGAAGCATTTGGCTTATTATTTCCGCATGTTGATTTTCACCTTAAGGACAACTTCCGTCAAACAAAGCCACGACAGGACCCTTTCTAAGAGTGCCTCGCTTTCGGGATTAATTTCATGAGAAACGTGAAATTATGCTCTACAAAGAAACAGTTAGCAAGGAGATGTGGGAACTTCTCCAAAGGCTTATGAAAGATGAAAAATTGAAAGGCCTCAGCCTTGTTGGAGGTACGGCTCTTAGCCTTATGATAGACCATCGGCTAAGAATAGATATTGACCTGTTTACAATTAGAGATTTTGATGAACAGGCAATGCTTTCCCATCTCAAAGATCAACATCAGGTAAAAATCAGAAAGATCCTTGAAAACACTGTGCTTTTAGATTTAGGTCAAGTTAAGGTAGATATTATCTCTCACTGGTATCCGTGGCAGGAAACAATCCAGACTGAAAAAGCTGTACGCCTGTTATCTTTATATTTTAGGTGCTACTTTATGAAAAATTTTATAAAAAAGACTATTTAACTTTTATAACAACTTTCCCTCTTGATCTACCAGTTTCAATATAGGATAATGCTTCGTTAGTTTGCTCAAATGTAAACACTTTGTCAATAACTGGTTTCATAATTCCTGCTTCTATTAATTTTGTTATTTCTCCTAATTGTTTTCCTTCTGCTCTCATAAACAAGAATTTAAAAGACATATTCAATTTCTTTGCTTTTTTTCTTGCGCTTAAACTCAAAAGGTTAATAACAAATTTTAAATACCAAGGTAAACCAATTGCATTAGCAAATTCAGGTGTAGGAGGACCCACAAGAGAAATTAATTGTCCGCCAGGTTTTAGAATTCGTAATGATTTTTCAAGAATTTTAGCATCCCTATTGCTGTGCAATACTAAATCATAATCCTCTAACTTGGTTTCAAAATCTTCTATTTTGTAATCAATAATTAAATCTGCACCAAGGCTTTTTACTAAATCAATATTTTTTGAACTTGTAGTTGTTGCTACAAAAGCGCCTAAATGTTTAGCTAGTTGAATAGCAAATGTACCAACACCACCAGACCCAGCTTGAATGAAAACTTTTTGACCTTTTTTTACATTACCAATTTCTACAAGAGCTTGCCAAGATGTTAAACCAACTAATGGAATGGAAGCAGCTTCATCCATTGAAAGATTTTTTGGTTTTAATGCTACATCTTTTTCATCAATAGAAATGAATTCGGCAAAAGTACCAATTTGATAATCAGGTGGACGGGAATAAACTTCATCGCCAACTTTGAATTTACTAACTTTTGAACCTATTTTTGTTACAACACCAGCCACATCGTGACCATTTATAAATGGTGGTTTGTATGGTAGAAACAATTTGAATTCACCATTTCTGATAAGTGAATCCAATAAATTGACTCCTGCCGAATGTACTTCTACCAATACATCATTTTCATTTACAATTGGTTCAGCCCAATCTGTTAAATTCAATGTTTCTTTTTTACCGTATTTTTTTACTACAAATGCTTTCATTTTTTTATTTTTATTTTGTTAAAAATGGAATTGCTTTTTTTAGAAATTCTTCATGAAATTGAAAAACTCCACCATGACCTGAATTTGGATAAATGATTACAGGTTCGGCATTTGGAAGACGTTTTGCCAAATCATAAGAATTAGTCGTTGGTACCATTCTATCTACATCGCCATTGACAACTAAAACTGGATGCTTAAAAACACTTAAATCAGCAGGTTTGTCATTTCCCCAAATTTTAATAGCTTTCAATTGCTTGCCTAACACGCTTAATTTTACTTTTTTATCACGATTTTCGGTTCTTTCTTTTAATCGTTTTAAGAAATCACTTGCAGCTTCTTTGCCTACTTTATTTTGAGCAAAAAACAAATAAAATTTAGGATCTCTGAATGTAAAGATACCTTTAAAAATATCTTTGTAAGTTAAACTAACGACATCACTAACACCTGTTCCACCTCTTGGTCCTGTTCCTGCAAGAATAATTTTACGAGCTAAAGTTGGTTCTATTAATAGTAATTCTTGTGTAATAAAACCACCCATAGAAAACGCCATTATATCAACTTGTTTGTATCCCAAAGCATGAATAAAAGCTATTGCATCTTTTGCCATATCGGGAATACTTGTTCCTTGTTTTCCTGTTGTAGCACCTACGCCACGATAGTCAAAAGAAATAATATGTCTATTTGAAGCAATTGAATCCATAATTCTTGGATCGCAATTATCAAGATTTGCCGCAAGGTGATTAAAGTAAATAACAGGAATATCACCTTGCTTACCATAAGAACGATAAGCAAATTTTATTTCGTTCGCTTCTACAAATTGCGTTGGAACAGTTGTATATGTGTAATTTACATTTTGTGCATTTGCTTTTAACATAACTAAATTAATTAACATTAGTAGGATAAATATTTTTTTCATTTTATTATTTATTTAGTTGTTTAAGTATGTTATTTTCTAAAATTCCGTAGGCAAAGTGTTGTAAATTGATTAGTAACGATAAACCTTTTCCAACTAAATTTCTAAATTTTGGATTTTCAGTTTCAACTATCTGGAGAACTTTATCTGCAACCATTACAGGATTTTCACCTTGTGCTACGATAAAATCAGCATATTTTTTAGTTTTATTGCGCAATGAATTATAATCTTCAATTTTATTAGAGTTAGTTGAAGAATTTTTAACAATATTTGTTGTGAAAGAACCAGGTTCAATCATTGCAACACGAATATTAAACTCATGTAGTTCGTATCTTAATGCTTTATAATATCCTTCCAAAGCATGTTTAGAAGCAGCGTAATAAGATGTACTTGGAAAAGCAACAAGACCTGTGATTGAACCAACAGTAATTATTTTACCCGATTTTTGATTTCTAAAATGTGGTAAAATGGCATTTGTTACTTTTATTGTCCCCCAAAAGTTGGTTTCAAATTGTTTTCTACCCAATTCAATTGGTGTTTCTTCTGCGATACCAGTAACTAAATAACCTGCATTATTTATTAGTACATCTAATTTATCGATTTCTTTGTAAAGTTTTTCAGGTAATGCAGTTATGGATTGCTCTAAATCAAGATCTAATGCTATCATTTTGAAAGGAACTGCTGATTGCACTTTTTCAGGATTTCGACTTGTACCAATTACATTATAACCTTTTTTGTGCAGTTCGTTGGCTATTAGCAATCCAAAACCTGATGATGCTCCTGTTACTAAAATATTTTTCTTCATTTTCTTCGTATTTAAAAAATTATATTTATTTTTGCTTTTGCTTGCAAAATGCAAGTGCAAATATATAAAACAACTTTTAATTCGCAAGTGCTTTGTGAATTGTTTTTAAAAATATTTTTTATTTATGATACAACCTAGATCAGAATGTCCGTTAAGTTATTCCTTAGATGTTTTTGGAGATAAATGGTCATTACTAATTATAAGAGACTTGATGTTCACTAACAAATGCACCTACAATGATTTTATAAAATCGGATGAAGGAATTGCAACTAATATTTTAGCTGCGAGATTAAAATCGCTTGAAGAAAATGGAATTATTGATAAATTAGAACATCCGGATAGTAAAGCAAAAAAATTATATAAGCTCACACAAAAAGGGATAGAATTATTACCTATAATTGTGGAGATTTATATTTGGACTGATAAATACTTTGCAATGTCAGCAGATTTAAAAGCAACAATTAAAGAAGCAAAAAAAGATAAAGAGAAATTTATAAAACAAATAACAAAAGAACTGAAAGCTAAATCATAAGAAAAAGTAGCAGCTAACATAAATGCTACAAAGGATTTGGGTAATTGACTTGATGGGAAGTTGGTTTTGTATTTGAAATGATTTGGCAAATCCGAATAATAGACTTAATTTAGGTTCAAACCCGCTGTAGTGTTATAGCGGTATCTATGCTATGAAGCTTCATGCAATTTTCCAAAACGGAACAAGGATAAAAGACTTTGTTGACATGTATTTTCTTTTGGAACACCATTCCCTTAAAACCTATTTAGAAACTTCCCAAAACAAATAAAATGGAAATCCGAGACTGGCTGTTCTTACATTGATTGATCATAGGAATGTAGACAAAGAAGAAAAAGTCAAACTCCTGAAAGGCAAAGAAAACAATTGGAACAAAATAACCCAGCGACTAAAAAAAGCAGTTTTCAATCCTACTATTTTATTTTCTGAATCAAAAAATCAAATTCCTCCACCCAATAAAGGACGTGGATTTAGACGCTAAGCGTTTGAATAAGAAGTTAAAAAATCGTACATTTATTTCATGGCACGAGTTAAAAAAAATAAGGCAATCCCAAATCTAAACCCAGTATTTTTTTGGGATTTCGACATAGATACAATGGACTTTGAGAGAGCCTATAAAACTATTATTGCCCGTATAGTAGAGCGTGGAGGAAAAGAAGAAATCGATGAAATTGTTCGTTTCTACGGCTTTGAAAAGGTGGTGAAAGCGATTCGTGACGAAATTTATTTTCTTCCAAATTATGCCATTGACAAGGCTTTAAAATTGTTTCCTGAACTTAAAAAGGAAGAGATGTACTGCTATCTTAACCGTAAAGATAAACCCTACAGCTGGATTTAGTGAATCCCTAAATCCCTAAACGGGTTTTTCTTGGTTTGTTTAATTCCTCATCTTTGCTTTGTTCCATCTTAACGCCAATATTAACTGGCAGGTTTGTACGCTGTCTCAATGATTCTTTTTCGTTTGGAGTTAAATTGTTCCTGCTATCATTGTTTACATAACGAAAAACCGTTTTTACAGACCCCATTATATCCAAAGGTTTTTCAGGCTTCTGTACTGGCTTTTTTTCACTTTCCTTAATTTTAATAACCAATAGTTTATCTAACAGTCTGTTTAGCCCTGTTTTTGTTGGGTTTTTAAACTGTTTGATAAAATTAGAGAAGAAATTGCTTAACATGTTTCCACCCCTGTCTACCTGTATAAATGGAATTTTCTTTCTATCATCCTTTTTTTTAATTGTCCTCTTTTTTTCCTCTTCAGGTTTTGGAGTTAATAGTGGTTTTTTCTTTTTTTTCGGTGCTTTATCTTTATGCTTATCTTTTTTCATGATATTTTATTTTCAGGCAAAAGGTAATTATCAGACTTATACATTCTTCATTTCGGCATTTTAAGTCTTTGATTGGCATAGCATTTCAGACTTTCTACGGGTTGAACTTTATATTTTACCCAAAGAAATAATAAAAAGAAAACCAAGGTAGGACGTGCTGGATGAGCCTGTCCAAAAGACTACGGCATAATGGTTTGCTCGTTCCTCACAAACCACCCTTCGGGACTTATTCCGTTTCCTTTTGTCCTGTCTGCATCCCGTCCTTTGAAATTGCTTTCTTTTTCTTTTTTCCGATTTTCTGTTTTCTTTGGAAAAGATATTTTTATTGGTTTTGTGAGGCTCAATTATCTTTTCAAGGTTTGTCTGAAATAAAATCGCAAAGTT
>NZ_SMFM01000005.1 GCF_004349085.1 Flavobacterium caseinilyticum
TCTTAAAACGGCTGTCAATTCAATATGTCTAGGAACGTGTTCTTATCTTTTTTTCCCTTCATTTGAGTCACATTGTGTCTCTCTGGAAGCGGGTGCAAAAGTACAACTTTCTTTTTAACTGGCAAGTAAATTTTGAAGTTTTTTTGAAATAATTTTTATCTCGTTTTCTTCTCGTTTTCTTATCAATCTATCAAGGAACTTTGCTTGTTTTGCGGGGTGCAAATGTAACATCCGTTTTCTAATCTCACAAGCTTTTTTTAATCTTTTTTAGAAAATAAATTTTCTGTTTGATTCGTTTTGCTTGCCAGTATTTGAAAGAACGTCTGCGTTGTTGCGGGTGCAAAACTACACCGTTTATTGGGTTATTCAAGCTTTTTTAATACTTTTTTTTGATGTTTTATTAAAGTAAACTTTAACTCGCTGAAACCGTGAATTTTGAAAGTAAAAGTTTTTTCATCTCCTCAGCCTTCTCCGAAGGAAATGGTGATGAAATGGCTAAAAACTGTGGATGTCTTTATATATCGGTGTTCTTGTTCTTTTGAAATTCACACCTTATGCCTGTTTTTACTGCTTCCGACTTCGCTTTGCATCCTTAAAAAGTCATCGGTTACTATCATAAGAACAAAAACAAAAGATTTAAACCAGTTAAATTGATTTATCCTATACCTTATATATAGATGGACAATGCTTTTATAATCTCTCCTATATATGGTTACCGGATTTTATGTTGGTGTGAGTTCTTCTACTCTTGATTTAACTGAATATCTTAATTATTCGAGGACCGCGTTAGGGATAGCAGCGAAAAGCCCACAGTCCCGCCTTTTGCGGGGCGAGGACTTGTAGCGAAAAGCCCGACTTATTATATAAAGAGAGGCGATTATCCTTTTTGGATAATCGCCTCTCTTTATATAATAAGGAACGCACAAATGAATTTTATTTCTTCAGATTTTCGGCTCTGGCCTCCCAGGAATCCGTTAGGTTATTATAATCCACTGGTGTTGCCGGATTTTGGTTTTGCAATCTTCCGGAGTCAAATGCCCGAACTAATATTGTTTCTATCAAATAGTCTACATTAACATCGAAAGGCGCATACTTTGTTTTTAAATTGATATCAAACATACTTGCCGCCGTATTTGACCAAAATGCTTTCCAACCACTTTTGAGGCTTTTCACCAATTCATATGTTGTGGTGCCTGTTTGACGATGAATCAATTTGACTAATATTTGACCTTGTTTACGGGAAAGCTTTTTGAGCTTGGCTTCGAACTCGTCATTCAAATAACTTTCTACTATTTTGAAATATCTTTTTTTCTCCTTATTAGTTTTCAGGTTTGCCATTCCTTTATTAAGAATAGTTAATCGCTCTGAGGCTAGTTTTGCATATGGATAGGTTTTATAAACCCTACTTTGAAGCAATAAAAACTGCTTTCTAGCTTCAGGATCCGTTTTTCCCTTGTATATTAAAATCTCCGGTAATTGAATGGTGTCATTAAGAATAAATTCATCTTCTCCTAATTCGTACCCCATCTTTGTGGTATCCTGAGGTATTACCTGTCCATTTACAGACAGAGTGGTAAATAAACAAAATAACAAAAATTTAATTAGCTTCATATAGAGAAATTTTATTGCCAAAATTATACATTATATCAACAACTGTAATGCCAAATTTATAATTTAGCAAAAAAATAATTTTATGAGCACTAAATCAATATTAAACAAGTCATCACTTGAGTTTTTAGAAAACTACCTTAATAATGCATCACCTACAGGATATGAAAGTGGCGGGCAGAAATTATGGATGGAATACTTGAAACCTTATGTAGATACTTTTATAACGGATACCTACGGTTCTGCTGTTGGAATCATAAATCCGGATGCACCATATAAGGTAGTGATTGAAGGTCATGCTGACGAAATTTCCTGGTACGTAAATTATATTACGGATGATGGGTTGATCTATGTAATAAGAAACGGTGGCTCTGATCACCAAATTGCACCTTCAAAACGCGTTAACATTCATACTAAATCAGGAATTGTAAAAGGGGTTTTTGGCTGGCCGGCTATTCATACTCGAAACAGAGATAAAGAAGAAGCGGCAAAAGTTGACAATCTATTTATTGACATTGGTTGTGAAACTAAAGAACAAGTTGATAAAATGGGCGTTCATGTAGGTTGCGTGATTACATATCCTGATGAATTCATGATTTTGAACGAAAACAAATTTGTTTGCCGCGCCATTGACAACCGTATGGGCGGGTTTATGATTGCCGAAGTGGCTCGTTTGCTACACGAAAACAAAATAAAACTTCCTTTTGGATTGTATATCACTAATTCCGTTCAGGAAGAAGTAGGTCTTCGTGGTGCAGAAATGATTACCAAAACGATCAAACCCAACGTAGCCATTGTTACCGATGTTTGTCATGACTCCACTACTCCAATGATCGAAAAGAAAATTGAAGGAGATACAAAAATTGGTCGAGGACCTGTAGTCACTTATGCGCCTGCAGTTCAAAATAATTTGAGAGAACTGATTTTAGAAACTGCAATGGCAAAAGAAATTCCGTTCCAAAGGTTGGCTTCTTCTCGCGTTACCGGCACAGATACTGATGCTTTTGCGTACAGTAATGGCGGTGTTGCTTCGGCTTTGATATCTTTGCCGTTGCGATATATGCACACTACGGTTGAAATGGTACATCGTGATGACGTTGAAAACGTGATTAAATTAATTTATGAAACCTTATTGAAATTAGAAAACGAAGAAACATTCTCTTATTTCAAATAGTTTTTAGGAGCTAATCCCGCTATCCGTTACAATCTTTCTAGTCCTGAACTTGTTTCAGGATCCTGAAATAAATTCAGGACTAGAAAGGATTTCCGCTTTTATCGGGGCTAAAAACCGCAGTTCAAATTATGAATTGCGGTTTTTTTATTAAATTTACTCAATCAATTCTTAAAAATGCAATCAACTACCACATCAATCGAAGCCTATTTAGACGAAATTCCAGAAGAGAGAAAAGATGCTTTTACAAGACTTCGAGAAACTATTCTTGAAAATATTCCAAATGGATTTGTTGAACAAATGTCCTATGGTATGATCGGTTATGTTGTGCCACATTCCATTTATCCAAACGGCTATCATTGTGATCCAAAATTACCGTTACCTTTCATAAGTATTGCTTCGCAGAAAAATTTCATCGCATTTTACCACATGGGAATTTATGCCAAGCCGGAATTACTCAATTGGTTTATTACTGAATACCCAAAACAAAGTGAACAAAAATTAGATATGGGAAAAAGTTGCATCCGATTTAAAAAGATGGACCAAATCCCGTTTGACTTAATTGCTGAACTCGTCCAAAAAATTTCGATTCAGGAATGGATTAATTGTTATGAATCAGCATTTAAAAAATAAAAAAAACCGCAATTCAAAATTATGAATTGCGGTCTTATTTATTTTTATAAAATTGTCCTATCTATTCGCTAGATATTCCAAAACATTTTTTTCGATTCTTTCATCTATATTGGTGATATCTGCTTTTACAAATTTCTCTCCTAAGATATTTTCGTATAATTCAATATATCTTTCAGAAACTGTTTGGATGTATTCATCAGTCATTTCAGGAATTTGTTGCCCTTCCAAACCTTGAAAACCATTTTCGATTAACCAACGACGAACAAACTCTTTCGATAATTGTTTCTGTTCTTCACCGCTATTTTGACGTTCTTGGTATCCTTCTGCGTAAAAATAACGAGAAGAATCCGGTGTATGAATTTCGTCAATCAAGACAATTACCCCTTCTTTAGTTTTACCAAATTCATATTTGGTATCCACCAAAATCAAACCACGACTAGCAGCAATTTCAGTTCCTCTTTGATATAAATCTCTTGTGAATTTTTCTAAAACAACATAATCTTCTTCAGAGACAATTCCTTTCAATAAAATATCCTCCCGCAAAATGTCAGCATCATGTTCTCCGTTATCCGCTTTAGTTGTTGGTGTAATAATAGGTTCAGGGAATTTATCATTTTCCTTCAAATAGTCAGGCATTGAAACTCCGCATATTTCTCTTTTGCCAAGAGCGTATTCACGTGCAGCATGTCCCGAAAGATAACCACGGATTACCATTTCTACTTTGAAAGGCTCACATAAATGACCCACCGCAACATTAGGATCAGGAGTTGCAATCAACCAGTTGGGAACAATATCCTCGGTCAATTCCATAAATTTAGTAGCAATCTGGTTTAGAATTTGCCCTTTGTATGGAATTCCTTTTGGCAAAACTACATCAAAAGCCGAAAGCCTATCCGTAGCTACCATAACCAAAAGTTCGTCATTGATATTATACACTTCTCTTACTTTACCGCGGTAAACAGATTTCTGGTTTGGAAAATTAAAATCAGTAGTTGTGATGGTGTTGCTCATTATACTAGTTGTGTGTGTGTTTATTTTTGTTTCTGCAAATTTAAAACTATTTCATAGAGTTTCGCAAAGAAGAGAACTCTTAAATTTAATTTTATCTCTAAAGTTATTTTTTAAGCAAGGTGTCGTTGAATAAATTTAAGATTCGGCTGTATTCATCTACCCACGAATAAGTTTCTTTAAAACCATGAGCTTCCACCGGGAAACTTGCTAAACTCCATTTTTTCTTACCTAATTCGATAAAACGCTGAGACAAACGAACAATATCTTTATATTCCACATTGTCATCTACCATTCCGTGAAGCATCAACAAATCGCCTTGTAAATTATCTGCAAAATAGATTGGAGAACTTTTCTTGTAAGCATCCGGATCCGTCTCAGGGAAATTAAGAATGTTTCCGGTGTAACCATGATTGTAATGCGCCCAATCCGTAACAGAACGTAAAGCAGCTCCCGAAGCAAACTCTTTTGGAGTTGTTAGCATTCCCATCAACGTGATGAAACCTCCATAAGAACCACCATAAATCCCAACTCTTGACGCGTCAATTCCGTAATTTTCGACTAGATATTTCTTGCCGTCAATTTGATCCGTTAAATCTTTTCCGCCCATAAACCGGTAAATTCCTGTTCTAAAATCACGTCCGTATCCATCGCTGCCTCTATAATCAATATCTAAAACGGTATAGCCTAAATCGACCAATAGATTATGAAACATGTATTCTCTGTGGTACGTACTCCAAAAGTTATGAGCGTTTTGCAAATAACCGGCACCATGCACAAACAAAATGGCTGCTTTGTTCGCATTTGCAGTTTGTGGTTTGTACAATCTGGCATTTACGGGAGTTCCATCCTGCGCTTTGAAAGTGATTACTTCCGGTTCACGCCAAGAATATCCTTTGAAACTGTCAGATGTTGATGACGTAATCTGATTTAAGTTGGTATTCTTTTTATTAGGCGCTACATACAGTTCCCAAGGTTTATTTTTATAGGAATAACGAACCAATAAGGAACTTTCGTCTGGTGATAAACTCACTTCATGAGCGCCATCTTTTGTTAAAATAGGTTGCAAAACGGCATTTGCGACGTCTAATTTATAAAAGTTTCTGTTTCCCGGATGCGTAGTTGTTGTGGTTAAATAAAAAGACTTTTTATCTTTTGCCAAACTTACGTTACGCACTTCCCAATTTCCTTTAGTCAACTGTGTTTTCTTTTTTGACTTTAAATTATATGAATACAAATGAGAATAACCCGTTTCTTCGGACTGAAAATAAACAGTTTCATTATCCCCCAAAAATCCAAGCGTTCCTCTACCATACGAATTAGAAGGAATTCCAGGTCCGCCAATCCAAGCTTCATCATGTTGATGATCTATTTCCTGAAAAGTCCCATTTTGTAAATTCAAACTAACAATCCATCGGTCTTTGTTATCCTGACTTCTAATTTCACTAATTGCATACGAACCATTTTCATTGTAAATAGGTTCTTGAACAACAATCAATTTATCCTTTTTCTCAACAGTTTTTGATTTTTCATAGGTCTCAAAATATTTAGGAACATCCTGAATATGACTTAACGATGAAAAATTCAAGAAATAAACAGAATCTTTGGCGATGTTATAAATCCCGAATTTAGTTGCCAACAAATTATCTACAGAAACTTTTTCCTTCGTGTCTTCAATTTGGTTGAAACCATCGGCTGTTATAAAACGTTCCATTTTTTCACTTTTTCGTTCCGAATCTTCTATTAATCTGAAGGTGGCGAAATTTCCTTTTGGATCTACTTTCAAGCTTCCAAAAGTGTTTTTTCCATAATAATAAGGTTTTGGAAAATCCGATTTTGTAGTTTTTGATTTTGCCAAATTCCATTTTTTCAGTGCTTCTTGATCTCTTACAAATTGAAATAATTCCTCTTGTTGGCTTTTCAAAAAAGAGCCTTTATCAGTGGCTTTCTCATCTGATTTTCCTTTACGAAAGTTCGTGATTTGAATAATCGAACCTTCATTGGTATTGAACTGAAAAAGGTTTTCATTTTGTCTGAAATAAAGTACTCCTGGAACTACACCCATTTGCAAATTAGCAATCGGACTGCTTTGTTGATACAATTTTTTTGAGGTTTTACTTTTTACAGAATACGAAAACAATCTTCCTTTATCGATGTAATAATACAAATCCAGATTGTTTGTTTTCTTGAAATCTAATTTTGAAAAAGCAGCTTCATTTGGTGTTGCCAATTCAGGTTTTGATAATCCATTTTTCCAAAAATAAGTACTGGTACCCAATTCATTATTTGGGTTCCAATCAAAATAAACTTTCTGTCCATCTAAAGACCATCTTTCATTCTCTGGTTGCGCACCAATGAAAGCATTGCCTTTCATGATTTCTTCCAGTTTTAGCGTTTGACTTTGAATTGCTATGGAAAACAAAATACAGATAACAAGGATTATTTTTTTGTTCATTTGGTTTTAGTTTAATGTGTAAATAGAGAAATATCGTTGGTTAAAAAAATTAAGTATTTAATAATTCCTGAGCTATATATTTGGCAACTCCTTCATTATCATTAGTCATAATTACTTCTAAATGTGAAAGTTTATTTTTCAGGCTCTCAGGTGCGTTTCCCATCACCAAAGCTTTACCAGAGGATTTGAGCATATTTTCATCATTATAGCCATCACCAAAAGAAATGCTTTGTTCGAAAACAAAATTCTCTTTTTCCAAGATTTTGGCAATCGCAAAACTTTTGTCTACAGCCTTGTCCATAAATTCCAAACAAATAGGTAGACTGAAAGCATGACTAAAAATTGCTGAATGATTTTCTAAAATTCGGTCTCTTAATTCAATTAATTTCGAATGTTTTTCGTGTGTGAAGAATAATTTTATTCCGCTGACATCATCCAAAGTATCGAAATCAACAATTTCAGGTAAGTAATTTAATTCTGTCTGAAAACTATTTAATTTTTCATTTATTTTATTGGTTTGCCAAACATTTTCTTTGAATAAAACGGTCGTAATCTCCGGGTCTATACCTAAATTTAATATTGATTTAATATCGTCACTATTTATATCAAAAGAAAAAAGCAATTCTTTTTCAGGAGAATGAATTCGAGCGCCATTTGAAGTAACTAAATAAACCGGACATCCTAATCCTTCCACTAAAGGCATTGCATCCAAGTGGTGGCGGCCTGTTGCTACAATAATTAAATAGTTTTGATTGTGAAGTTCTTGAAAAACAGTTTTGGTATATTGGGAAATTTTGTGATCTGAATTGAGTAGAGTTCCGTCTAAATCACTGATAACTACTTTAATTTTTTCTTTTAAAATCATTTCTTTTTCACTGACATTTTATTAATTCCAAATTTATTGCATTTATAAGACATACAAAAGGAATCAATTGGATTTTATTTAAAGCTTTGCGGATAAACTGGTACTTTTTTTATAAAAATAATGAAGCGGAAAGAAAATTCATTTACTACTTAAAATGAACTCGCTTTCCGCTTCAAACTTCTTTGTTTCTGATTACAACGAGGTTTTTATCCTAATCTGTATTCTCAATTGTCTTATACGCATCAATCACTTTCTTAACTAATCGGTGACGCACAATGTCTTTGTCATCCAGATAGATAATTCCAATTCCTTCGACGTCTTTAAGAACTAATAAAGCCTCTTTGAGTCCGGAAATAGTTCGTCTTGGCAAATCAACCTGACCCGGATCACCGGTTATCATAAATTTAGCACTTTTCCCCATACGAGTCAAAAACATTTTCATTTGCGAATGCGTGGTATTCTGGGCTTCATCCAGAATTACAAATGCATGATCTAGTGTTCGTCCGCGCATGAATGCCAACGGCGCAATCTGAATTATTCCCTTTAAAATATAATCTTCCAGTTTTTCATTCGGCAACATATCGCGCAATGCATCATATAATGGTTGCATGTATGGATCCAGTTTTTCCTTCATATCACCCGGAAGAAAACCAAGATTCTCCCCTGCTTCAACTGCGGGACGCGTCAATATAATACGTTTGACCTGTTTTTCTTTCAGCGCTTTTATAGCCATGGCAACTCCCGTGTAGGTTTTTCCGGTTCCGGCTGGTCCAACGGCAAAAACCATATCATTTTTTTCCATCGTATCCACCAACAATTGCTGATTGGGCGTCATGGCTTTTATGATTTTTCCGCCTACTCCATGCACTAATATTTTATCCTGTCCCTGAAATTTTCTGTCTTCCTGAACGTCACCAAGAATTACGCGTTCAATTACATTGTTATCAATATTATTGTACCTGGAAAAGTGAACCATTAATCGTTGAAAACGTTTTTCGAACTCGTCCAAAACTTCTTTTTCACCAAAAGCTTTCAATGTTGTTCCCCGAGCGACAATTTTCAATTTTGGATAATATTTTTTAATTGTTTCAAGATGAGTGTCTTGAGCACCCCAAAAGTCTTTTGGAGCGATGTCTATGAGCTCGATTATTCTTTCGTTCAAATGATGTAGTTTTTAGGTTATTTTAGTTTAAAGTGAATCGCAATCCAACTCCGTTTGAATTGGTAATTAAATCCAGTTTTTGATTGTTAAATTGATCGCCAGTAGTAGCGTTTTGATTGTTATGTTCATTAACTACATTTTTAATTTTTTTAGAAAAGCCAATTTTTATTGGAATCGCTGCTACAATTGAAGCAATTCCAATATAAGTCAATAATGATGGATAATTGTTTTTCTCGTCCTTAAGAGCATACTGCCCACCTCCAATTGGTGTTGCTGATATTCCAGATGCAGTTACTCCCTGAACTAAATCAGCAGTCAAAAATCCAAGACCACCAATAAGCAAAATGTTTCCAAGTGTTTTTTTAGATCTACCATCATTGTAATCCGATAATAATTTTTCATTGTCTTTTAATAATTCCCTTACTTGATTGGGTGAAATTTTTTGACTTTCAGAATCTAAAATAGTTCCATTGGACTTGTAAACTAATTTTTGTGAATGCGATTGTAAGCTACAAAAGAAAACAAGAAGAAAAAATAGAGGTTTGATCATGTGTCAGTTTTAAATTGAAATTAAAAATCTAATTAATTAAAGCCGAAAATACTTTAGCTTTGCGTTTCTCAAATTTAATGAAAATTAGTTTTACAAAACACCAATAGTTATAAACAAATTTATGTCAATAATTACCCTTACTTCCGATTATGGCTTGAAAGACCACTTTGTAGGTGCGCTAAAAGGGAAAATTTTATCTGAGTATTCCGAAGCTAAAATAATTGACATTTCACATGAAATTGACCCATTCAACACGGTAGAAGCAAGTTACATCATTAGTGCTTCGTATGCGAGCTTTCCAAAAGGAACTGTTCATCTTATTGGTGTGGATATGGAACACAATAAAGAAAACCAACATATTGTGATGCAATGGAATGATCATTATTTTATTGCCGCCGATAATGGTATTTTAAGCATGCTTTCGCAAAAAATTGTCCCTCAAAAAATCGTGGCAATCAATATTCACGATCGTTTACCCAGTGATGCAGTGGATCTGGATGTGTTTGTAACCGTTGCCTGCCATTTAGCCAAAGGTGGTTTGATGAACGTTATTGGCAAAGAAATAAATAAGATTAAACAAGTCACCGACTTACAAGCCGTTTTGGCCGTTGATGGGAATTCGTTGAAAGGACACGTCATTTACATTGACCATTTTGGGAATGTAGTGACCAATATTTCTAAAAAATATTTTATAGAAGTTGCCAAAGGAAGACCTTATGAAATTGTTATGAAAACCAAAAATATCAAAACCATTTTGCCCAATTATTCCGCAATTGCAAGTTCCGATAAATATCCGATTAAATCGTATGAAGGTGAAAAATTGGCGATTTTCAATGAAGCCGGTTTTCTCGAAATTGCTGTTTTCAGAAGCAACCCGTCCACCGTTGGATCAGCACATAGTTTATTGGGCCTGAATTACAGAGATGTTATTATTATAAAATTCGTTTAAAGTTTACGGTTTAAAGTGGAGCAACTTTATACCGTAAACTTTATACTTTAAACAAAAAATCTAATGTTAGTACGAATAGTAAAATTGAGTTTTCACGAGGAAAATATTCCTGCATTTTTAGAAAACTTTGAGTTAATGAAAGATAAAATACGAAATGCGCCTGGAAATCGTTTCTTAGAATTGTATCAGGATAGAGACAATAAAAGTATTTTCTTTACGTACAGTTATTGGGAAACCGAAGATGATTTGGAAAATTACAGAAATTCTGAACTTTTTTACGATGTTTGGACATTCACCAAGAAATTATTCAACGGCAAACCGGAAGCGTGGAGCGTGGATAAATTAGTCACTTTAGAATAGAAAATAGTTTAAAGTTTAAACAAAAAAATAAATGAAATCAATAGTTTTACGAGAGATAAAATCCTTTTTCGGTTCGCCCATAGGTTATTTAGTGATTGCCATTTTTCTGATTATTAACGGATTGTTTCTTTGGGTTTTCGAAGGAGAGTATAATATTTTGAATACCGGTTTTTCTGATTTGACTCCGTTTTTCACCTTGGCGCCTTGGATTTTGATATTCTTAATTCCTGCCGTAACAATGCGAAGTTTTTCGGATGAAAAAAAACAAGGAACATTAGAATTATTGCTAACTAAACCATTGAGTATTTGGCAAATCGTAAACGGAAAATTTCTTGGCGCTTTACTTTTGATTGTAATGGCAATAATTCCAACATTTATTTATGTGGCCGTTATTTCCAATTTAGGAATGCCTGAAGGCAATATCGATATGGGCAGTACGATTGGTTCTTATTTTGGATTATTATTCCTGATTGCCGGGTATTCCGCCATTGGAGTATTCACCTCAACATTGTCTGATAACCAGATTGTGGCTTTCATCGTTGCGGTATTTTTATGTTTCTTCTTCTATTTTGGATTTGACGGTTTAGCTAAAGTTGTACCAAATATGTCTTCCATAATCGCTTCTTTAGGAATGCAAGATCATTTCAAAAGCATGAGCCGAGGGGTATTAGACACCAGAGATATCCTTTATTTTACAAGCATAACCGTTGTCTTTCTTTCATTTACTGTTTATAATCTCAAATCTTTCAAATCGTAATGACTACTTCTAAGAAAAATAACCTAAAATCAATATTGATTATCCTCGCTATTGTAGTGTTTGCGAATGTAGTAGGAAGTTCATTATTTCATCGTTTTGATTTAACAAAAGATAAAAGGTATACACTTTCGCCTACGTCTTTGAATATCATTAAGCAGGTTCAAAATCCGTTGTCTATAAAAGTATATATGCAAGGCGATTTACCGCCTGAATTCAAGCGTTTACAACAAGAAACGAAACAATTACTGGAAGAATTTCAGGCGTACAATAACAATATCGTGTTTGAATTCGTAGATCCTTTGGAAAACGAAGACGCCAGCATGGACAATATTAAAGAGTTGTATCGAAAAGGGCTTACGCCAATAAACATAACCGTTGATGACAAAGGGAAGCAGTCCCAAGCGATGGTTTTTCCTTGGGCAATTGCCGTTTATGACAATAAAGAAGTTAATATTCCATTGTTAAAAAATATTATGGGCGCTTCAACAACCCAGAAAGTGATTGGTTCCGTTCAGCATTTAGAATACTCCATCGCTGAAGGGTTGAATAAGATTACCAAAGCAAAACAAAAGAAAATCGCTGTTATTAAAGGAAACGGTGAACTTCAGGATATTTTGATGGCTAAATTTCTTTTGCAGGTTCGCGAAAGTTATTTTATAGGCCCATTTACTTTAGATTCCGTTGCCAAAAATCCTATCGGAAGTTTAGAAGCATTAGAAAAATATGACTTGGCAGTTATTGTAAAACCTACTGAAACGTTTACCGATGCGGAGAAACAAGTTTTGGATCAATTTATTATCAATGGCGGAAAAACCCTGTGGCTGATCGACCAAGTTTCGGCAGAAATGGATAGTTTGTATGATGCTTCAGGAGCAACTTTAGCGTATCCAAGAGATTTGAATTTAAATGATATGTTCTTTAAATATGGAGTCCGAATCAATCCTGATTTAGTAAAAGACGAACAAGGAAGTCCAATAAAACTGGCCACTGGAGAACAAGGAAGTGCGACTCAATTTCAGGAATTCAACTGGAAATTTGCGCCGCAGGTGTATCCAAACAGCTTGCATCCGATTGTGAAAAATTTAGGTGGAATCAAATTTGATTTTGCGAATTCAATCGACACCTTGAAAAACGGAATTAAGAAAACCATTTTGTTGGAATCGTCACAATATTCGAAGAAAATAGGAACACCCGCAGAGATAAATCTTAACATCGTTGTCGAAGAAACGTCACCAACTGATTATTTAAATAAAGGAAAAATTCCACTTTCTGTTTTACTGGAAGGTTCTTTTCGCTCGATGTTTGAAAATAGAGTTTTGCCATTTGAGCAAAAAACATTTCAAGCCAAAGGAAAAGAGAACAAAATGATTGTGATTTCGGATGGGGATTTGATAAAAAATCAATTGGATAAAAATCTTCAACCGGTCGAATTGGGATATGACCAAAGGTCTGGAAATTTGTATGATAATAAAGATTACCTGATAAATTGCGTCAATTATCTATTAGATGATACCGGACTTATTAACATTCGAAGCAAAGATCTTGATTTACCTTTATTGGATAAAGAAAAAGTTTATGAAAACTACACTCGGACACAAATCCTAACTATCGGGCTTCCAATTCTTATTTTGGCACTTTTTGGTGTGGTATTTACTTTCCTTCGAAAAAGAAAATATAGTAAATAGATGTTAATAAAAAAGTTTCGAAACTAAAATAGTTTACGATATATTTGTAGAATGTATCGTATTTCGGATTTAAAGAAATACTTTAAAAAATAAAACAAAACAGATGAAATTTATAGTATCGAGTTCGTACTTATTGAAACAATTACAAGTTTTAGGTAACGTGATCAACAGCAGTAATACTTTGCCTATTTTAGATAACTTTTTATTTGATTTAGACCATAATGTGCTGACGGTTTCTGCTTCTGATTTAGAGACAACCATGTCAGCTACATTAGGAATTGATTCAGAAAGTAAAGGAAGCGTTGCTGTTCCTGCAAAATTACTTCTGGAAATCCTTAAAACATTCCCGGAACAACCCTTAACTTTCACGGTTGAAGAAAACAGTACGATTGAAATCAGTTCTAATTCTGGAAAATATGCTTTGGCTTATGCTCCCGGAGATGAATTTCCAAAATCGGTTAAC
Source organism: Flavobacterium caseinilyticum (assembly GCF_004349085.1). Lineage (GTDB taxonomy): Bacteria > Bacteroidota > Bacteroidia > Flavobacteriales > Flavobacteriaceae > Flavobacterium > Flavobacterium caseinilyticum. The sequence continues at coordinate 13,667 of NZ_SMFM01000005.1, forward strand.
TTAGACGATCCATCGGTAACACTTGTCCCTGCTGATGTTTTGGCAACAGCCATAAGCAAAACTATATTTGCTGCCGGAAACGATGATTTGCGTCCGGTAATGTCTGGTGTTTTCTTTCAGTTTTCGCCACAAGGATTAACATTTGTTGCCACTGATGCTCACAAATTAGTAAAATATGCGCGTACTGATGTAACCGCTTCTCAAGTGGCTGATTTCATTATGCCGAAGAAACCTTTAACTATTTTAAAAAATATTCTTGGTACTGCGGATGCTGAAGTGAAAATTGAATACAACGATTCGAATGCTACTTTCTCTTTTGATAATTATGTTTTAATGTGTCGTTTGATCGATGGAAAATATCCAAATTACGAAGCGGTAATTCCAAAAGAAAATCCAAATAAATTAATGATTGACCGTTCTCAATTTTTGAGTTCTGTGCGTCGTGTTGCTATCTTTTCGAATAAAACTACACATCAGATTCGTTTGAAAATCGCCGGTGCTGAGTTGAATGTTTCTGCTGAAGATATTGACTATTCCAATAAAGCTGAAGAAAGATTGACATGTGATTATCAAGGTGATGATATGCAAATAGGGTATAATTCTCGTTTCTTGACAGAAATGTTGACCAACTTGCAATCTGACATGATTATGCTTGAAATGTCATTACCAAACAGAGCCGGAATCCTTACTCCTGTTGATGGATTAGAAGAAGGTGAAACGGTTACGATGCTTGTAATGCCAGTAATGCTGAACAGCTAGTTCATTTTAAAAATACGCTATTAACCAAACCATTTTATATTTAAAAAACCGTCTCGATAAATCGGGACGGTTTTTGCTTTTATTAAAATTATAAATATTTGGTTTTACTTTTTAATAACAATCCTATTCTAAAATAAAACTCACACTGACATTAGCGGTGATATTAATTTCGCCTAATGCCAATGTTTCTCTTGGTGCATCAGCATCACTTCTTTCCATTGTTTTCATTGCTGAATACACCGGTTGCGGATAAAACGTTTGTGAATTGTCAGATATAGTCATCGCACGACCCACTTTTTGTCCTAAAACAGATACATAATCCTCTGCTTTCAATTTTGCCTCTTTCATCGCTAGCTTTCTTGCTTCTGTTTGATATTGCGCTAATTTAGAAGATTGGAATATTACAGTATTAATTCTGTTAATGCCTTCGTCAACTAAGCCTTCCATTAATTCGTCATATTTTGATAAATCTCTCAATAAAATTTCGATAGTTTGAGTTGCGTTATAATTGTGTTTCTTTTTTTCATAATCGTATTGCGGATTCAATGCAACACGTTGCGTTTTAAAATCTGCAGGTGCCAGATTCATTTTTTTAATAAACTTTAAGACGGCTTCTATCTTTTGATCATTTTGTTTTTTAACGTCTTTGGCATTATTCCCTTTTGTTTCAACAGTTACAGCGATAGTAGCCTGATCCGGAATAACTTTAACTTTTCCTTCCCCATTTACATTTATTTGAGGAATCTGTTTTACTTCTTGCCCGTAGGAAATTGTCAAAAATAAAACTGACAGTAATAGTAGTACTTTTTTCATGGGTTATATTTATTTAATTGTTTTTGTTGTAATTATCTTTCAAAAGTTGTGCCATTAAAGTTTGCCCATTTTTTCCATCACAAAAAGAATAACTATTGGAATAGTTAATAATAGTACCATCAGAGTGTTCTCTACTAATAGCGTAGGCTGCGTAATCAGTGTAATCAAATAGCCGCCAACTGCTCCGCCAAAATGAGCCGTATGTCCAATATTGTCATTCTTGGCTTTCATTCCGTAAATCGAATATAGTAAATAAAGAATTCCAAAAATGTAAGCCGGCATTGGAATAATGAAAAAGATGCCCAACATCATGTCCGGCTGCAGTAATATCGCCGAATATAAAACTCCCGTTACGGCTCCAGATGCGCCAACCGCTCTGTAACCATAGTCATTTTTATGAAAAACCATCGTCAGCAAACTTCCAAAAATTAAACTCGCAAAATAAATCAATGCAAAGGAGAAATCTCCCAAATGGGCAATAACTACCGGAGCAAAAAACCACAATGTCAGCATGTTAAAAAGTAAATGGGTCATATCCGCATGCAGAAAACCAGAAGTTAACATCCGTATATGTTCACCCGCCCGAATACTCCCAACATGAAATTCATATTTCCTAAAAAAAGAAAGGTCATTAAAACCCTTATAGCTTATTAAAACATTTACAACAATTATTGCAATTAAAATGATATTCATAAAGTCAGTCTCTTGTGAATTGTAAATATAGTCATTCTCAAATACTGATACAGTACCCGCTCATATTTTATCTCAACAATCATTTTTACATTATATTTGCAAAAAAAAATCTGCATGCAGTTACTTGTTTTTATTATTGCTTACCCTTTACTTTGGCTCATTTCTATTCTTCCGTTTCGCGTTTTTTATCGGTTGTCAGATATAATGTATTTTCTAGTTTACTACATCATTGGCTATCGAAAAAAAGTTGTTCGGGCAAATCTTGCTATGGCATTACCTCATCTAAATGATGAAGAGCGTCTTATCGTTGAAAAAAAATCCTATCACCATTTATGCGATATGTTCTTGGAAATGACAAAAACCTTGACTATTTCATCTGAAGAAATGAGCAAAAGATTTACCATAACAAATATTGAAGTTATAAAGGAATACGAGAAAAAAGGAAAAAGTATTATGCTTATAGCCTCACATTACGCAAGCTGGGAATGGCTGATTACGCTTAACCAAAAATTATCCTTTCAAGGTGTAGCAGTTTATAAAAAATTAGCCAATAAATATTTTGATAAGCTCGTTAGAGACATTCGATCAAAATATAACACTGAATTAGTTCCAACGATAAAAACGATTCCGTTAATTTCTACTAATCAAAAAAATGGTGTTCTTTGTGTTTATGGATTAGCCAGTGACCAATCTCCAAAAACAGATAGAATATTTCACTGGAAAAGCTTTATGGGTATTGAAGTTCCAGTGCACACAGGACCTGAAATGTTAGCAAAAAAATATGACATGACTGTTGTTTTTGCAAAAGTTAAAAAGGTTAAAAGAGGATATTATGTACTTACTATAATTCCAATTAGCGACAATCCTAAATCCGTTCCTGACTTTGGAATTACAGATGCCTACATCAAGGAAGTAGAAAAACAAATACATGAAGCTCCTGAATATTATTTCTGGACACATAAAAGATGGAAACACAAAAGATAGTGTTCAGTGTTCAGTAAAAAAAATCACAAATTATAAACAAGAGTGTTTATAATTTGTGATTTTTTTTTAGTTCTTTTTAAATCCTAACTTTCTTATAAAGAAAACCAGTTTTTTACCAATTCATCTTCTAAAGGTTGTGCGTTCTTATTTACAAACTCGTTCGTCACTGGATTATAATCATAATCCAAAGCCCAAGTTTTATGATTTTCAGCCAATGCTTTTATTCCGTTACAAACAAATTCAATTTCAGCATTTGTAGTTGTTGGATGAATAGACATCCTTATCCAACCCGGTTTTCTGAGTAAATCTCCTAATGTAATTTCGTCAATTAATTTATGGGAGGTCTCCTGGTCAACATGCAATAAAAAATGTCCGTAGGTTCCGGCACAACTGCAACCACCACGAGTTTGAATTCCGAATTTATCATTCAATAATTTCACTCCCAAATTAAAATGCAGGTCTTCCACAAAGAAAGAAATCACTCCTAACCTTTGCTGATGCTGTCCTGCCAGAATTTTAATATTGGATACAGTTCCTAATTCCGAAAAAATATAATCTACGATTTCGTGCTCTCTTTTTAAGATATTTTCAATTCCCATTTGCTCTTTCAACTGTACAGCCAATGCGGTTTTTATTACCTGAAGGAAGCCTGGCGTACCACCATCTTCCCTATCTTCAATATTATCAATGTATTTATGTTCTCCCCAAGGATTCGTCCAACTTACTGTTCCGCCGCCCGGATTATCGGGAACCAGATTTTGATATAATTTTTTATTAAAAACCAAAACACCGCAAGTCCCGGGTCCGCCAAGGAATTTATGTGGCGAAAAGAAGATGGCATCCAAATAACTTTCAGCGTCTTCTGGATGCATGTCGATTTTTACATAAGGACCTGAACAGGCAAAATCCACGAAACAAAGTCCGTTATGCTGATGCATGATTTTTGCGACTTCATGATACGGCGTTACGATTCCTGTAACATTTGAACACGAAGTAATGGAAGCTATTTTAAAAGGTCTTTCTTTATATTTTTCCAGTAACAGTTCCAGATTTTCAATGCTGAATAATCCCTCTTCCGTTGCAGGAATAACTTCAACATCGGCTATAGTTTCTAACCAAGACGTTTGATTGGAATGATGTTCCATGTGCGAAATAAAAATAATTGGTTTCTTTTCGGCGGGAATGGTGATAAAATTTTTCAAGTTTTCTGGAACTTTTAAACCTAAGATTCGTTGAAATTTATTTACAACACCAGTCATTCCTGTTCCATCGGTAATCAAAACATCATCAGCATTAGCATTGACATGATGCTTGATAATATGCCGCGCCTGATGATACGCTTTTGTCATGGCAGTTCCTGAAACAGTGGTTTCTGTGTGCGTATTAGCCACAAAAGGACCAAATTGATTCATCAGTTTTTCCTCAATAGGACGATACAAACGACCACTGGCTGTCCAATCCGTATAAATAATTTGTTGATGTCCATAAGGAGATTCAAACCCTTGATCTATTCCGATTATGTTATCGCGAAACTGCTTAAAGTATTGCTCTAATAATGTTGGTGCTTCTTTGGTAATCATAACATATCTAATTTGAGTTCAAAGATATTCATTTTTGATGGAATTGAAATTTTAGCAACAATAAAGATATTTTCATTTTCAGCATAAATATTCGCTTCAAAAAATTTTGATTAGTTCGAAAAAAATAAAACCCTTTCAAATTTTATTTTGAAAGGGTTCTTTTTATAGATAATTGCGGAATTAAATTCCGGCAATTGCTTTTATTTCGTCTATGATTCGAAGTGCCAAAGCATCTGCCTTTTCTTGTGTAGAAGCTTCGGTATAAATACGAATAATTGGCTCGGTATTCGATTTTCTTAGGTGAACCCAATTTTCAGCAAAGTCAATCTTCACACCGTCAATGGTTGTAATATCTTCATTTTTGTATTTTTCCGTCATCGCAACAAGAATGGCATCCACATCAATTTGTGGCGTCAATTCTATTTTATTTTTGCTCATGTAATATTCCGGATACGATGCACGCAAAGCCGAAACTGTCATTTTTTTGTTGGCCAAATGCGTTAAAAACAACGCTACTCCCACCAAACTATCACGTCCGTAATGCAATTCCGGATAAATGATTCCGCCGTTTCCTTCACCACCAATTACGGCATTGTTCTTTTTCATTAATTCCACTACATTCACCTCACCTACTGCGCTGGCTTCATAGCTTCCGTTATGACTATTAGTCACATCACGCAGCGCACGGGAAGACGACATATTCGAAACCGTATTTCCTGGTGTTTTACTCAAAACATAATCAGCGCAAGCCACCAAAGTATATTCTTCACCAAACATTTCTCCGTCTTCACAAATGAAAGCCAAGCGATCTACATCAGGATCAACCACAATTCCTAAATCAGCTTTTTCTTTGACAACCAACTCTGAAATATCAGTCAAATGTTCTTTCAACGGTTCCGGATTATGAGGAAAATGTCCGTTTGGTTCACAGTATAATTCTACCACTTCAACGCCCATTAATTCTAATAATCTTGGAATAATAATTCCACCTGAAGAATTGACACCATCCACAACCACTTTAAATTTGGCTGCTTTTACGGCTTCAACGTCTACCAAAGGCAGATTTAGTACTTCATCAATATGAATATCCATGTAGGCATCGTTGATCATAATAACTCCTAAATCATCAACATCCGAAAAAACGAAGGCTTCAGCCTCAGCAATTTCAAGAATTTTTAGTCCTTCTTCGCCATTCAGGAATTCTCCTTTTTCATTCAATAATTTCAATGCATTCCATTGTTTTGGATTGTGGGAAGCCGTAAGGATAATTCCGCCTTCGGCTTTTTCAAGAGGAACAGCAACTTCAACCGTTGGCGTTGTTGAAAGACCCAAATCAATCACGTCAATTCCTAAACCAATCAAAGTGTTTACCACCAGATTGTGAATCATTGGTCCCGAAATACGGGCGTCACGACCTACCACAACAGTGATTTTTTCTTTTCCAATATATTTTTTCAACCAAGTTCCATATGCCGAAGCAAATTTAACGGCATCAACCGGAGTAAGATTATCTCCTACTTTTCCTCCAATAGTTCCTCGAATTCCTGATATTGATTTTATTAAAGTCATTGATTATTATTTTATTTTTTGAATTGTGAATTTTAAATTGCAGACAAATATAAAAAAGTTGTAAGTTGTAAAGAGCCAAAGCAACAAAGTTTTTTAAATAACAGTAAATTTTCAAAGTATTGATTGAACTTTGAAACTTTGTATCTTTGACTAAGCCATTTGGCAGACAGACGAAATAAACGCTGCAACTTAAAAAAAAATGAATTTCTTAGCACACATTTATCTATCGGGGGATCACGAATTAATCAAAATTGGCAATTTCATGGCTGATGGAATTCGCGGGAAACACTTTGAAACCTATCCAATAGAAATTCAAAAAGGAATTATTCTGCATCGTGCTATTGACACTTTTACCGATGCACATCCGATATTTAGGAAAAGTACTAAAAAATTGCATGAAAAATACCATCATTATGCGGGTGTGATTGTTGATGTTTTTTATGATCATTTTTTGGCTAAAAACTGGAGTACATATTCACAGGAAAAGCTGGAGGATTTTATCGAACGATTTTATCAATCCTTACACGATAACCACATTAATCTTTCGGAAAGAACCAAGCAAATAATGCCCTACATGATTCAGCACAATTGGTTAGTCAGTTATCAAACAGTCGAAGGAATTAACCGGATATTAACGCAAATGGATCAGCGAACCAAAAACGAATCTAAAATGCGGTTTGCTACCAATGAACTTTCAGAATTTTATTCGGAATTTGAAGATGAATTCACGAATTTCTTTCAAGAATTAATCCTATTTTCGAATACTAAAATAACTACTTTATGAAAAAAGGCTTTTTGTAAGGTTTTTGTTCCTTAAAATTCTATTCAAATATTAATTTATAGTATAAAAATGAAAAAAATTATTATTCTATTGAGTGTTTTGTCTCTTGGTTGTAAAACCCAAAATAATATGGTTCAGCCCACAGGATTGGTTGCTAATGCAGCAATGGTAGTTTCGGCAAGGGAAGAAGCTTCAAAAATTGGAGTTGAAATCATGAGAAGAGGCGGTAATGCTTTTGATGCAATGGTTGCAACCGAATTGGCTTTGGCTGTAGCCTATCCGTTTGCAGGGAATATTGGCGGCGGCGGTTTTATGGTGTACCGAAAAGCAAACGGCGAAATTGGATCATTGGATTACCGCGAAAAAGCGCCATTAGCAGCAACAAAAGATATGTTTCTTGACGAAAATGGAAATGTTATTAAAGGAAAAAGCACCGAATCTCCCCTTGCAATTGGAATTCCGGGAACTGTTGCAGGTGTTTTTGCAGTACATGAAAAATTAGGTTCATTACCCATTGAAGAAATTCTAAAACCTGTAATTGAATTGGCTGAAAGAGGTGTCGTTGTTACAAAAAAACAAGAAAACCGATTAAATGATTACCGAGACAAAATCATTAAAGTAAATGGTGACAAAACACTATTTGCAACCGCTTTCAAAGAAAATGATATTATAAAATATCCTGCGCTGGCTGCTACATTGAAAAGGATTTCAAAAAATGGCAGAGATGAATTTTATAAAGGCGAAACAGCTAAAATATTAGTGAATTACCTTCAGGAAAAAGGAGCAATAATCACTTTGGAAGATTTGGATAAATACGAAGCTAAATGGAGAACACCACTGATTTTTGATTATAAGGATTTAAAAGTGATTTCTATGGCTCCACCCAGCAGTGGCGGAATTTGTCTTGCCCAAATATTTAAAATGGCTGAACCCTTCGATTTAGCAAAAATGGGACATAATTCAACAGAAGCGATTCAGGTAATTGTTGAAGCCGAAAGAAGAGCGTATGCAGACAGAAGTTATTTTCTGGGTGATCCGGATTTTGTAAAAACACCTTTGAAGGAACTGACGTCAGATGACTATTTGAAGCAAAGAATGTCTAATTTTAGTTTTGAAAAAGCCACGTTGTCATCGGAAATGAAAGAAGGAAAAGTAATGTATAATGAAAGCACCGAGACGACGCATTATTCAATTGTAGATCAATTTGGTAATGCCGTTTCGTCAACCACAACATTAAACGATGGGTATGGGTCCAAATATTATTGTGACGAATTGGGCTTTTTCCTAAACAACGAAATGGATGATTTCAGTTCCAAACCGGGTGAACCTAATCTGTTTGGATTAGTGGGAAATGAAGCCAACAGTATCGCGCCACAAAAACGAATGTTGAGTTCGATGACTCCAACTATCGTGGAGAAAAACGGAAAATTATTCATGGTGGTGGGTTCTCCGGGCGGTTCTACGATTATTACATCGGTATTGCAAACGATATTAAATGTATATGAATATAGTTTGAGTATGCAAGATGCTGTGAATGCACCCCGATTTCACCACCAATGGTTACCGGATTTAATCACTTTTGAACCTAATACATTCGACACTACAACCTTTGAAACCCTGAAATCAAAAGGATATCTTATCAATGAAAAAACGAACCCTGTAATAGGAAAAGTGGATGCTATTTTGGTTTTACCAAATAAAAAACTCGAAGGTGGCGCTGATTTTAGAGGAGACGATAAAGCGGTTGGATTTTAGCGTAGACGAGAGACTTCAGAGAATAGAAAATAGAGAATAGAAAATAGAAAGTAGAAAATAGAACAAAGAGAATAGAAATTTAGGCAACTGATTTTATGACGTTTTTGAATTTGATATTTAATTTTACTATTGTTATTGAATTTTGCCATCGCTATTGATTTTTAGACATTGCCATTGGATTTTGCCATTGAAATTGACCATTTATGAGCTTTATACTTGCCTTAGAAAACGCTTTTGCGGAAAACAAAAATCCTGAAAATGCTTTTGCGATGGCAAAATACATGAAGAATAAATTTCCTTTTTTTGGAATAAAAACCGAGGAACGCAGACGGATTTTCAAGAAGATTTGGAAAGAAAATAAAGCAGAAGTTTCAGCAAACGCAAGAGCAATTGCTTTAGAACTACATTCAAAACCACAACGCGAGTTTCATTATTGTGCGATTGAAATTTTAATAAAAGAACTCAAAGGGAATTACAAAAAAGAGGACATTCTGCTTATTGAAAAACTTATTCTGAACAATTCTTGGTGGGACAGCGCAGATACTATTGCAAAGAACATTTTGGGTGGCTATTTATTGCAATTCCCATCGGAAACCAAAAATGTAATGGAACGTTTTTCAAATTCAGAGAATATGTGGTTGAACCGAAGCGCTATTTTATTTCAATTGGGCTACAAACAAAAAACGAATGCTGATTTATTATTTTCTGAATGCTTAAAAAAATCTCATTCAAAGAAATTTTTTGTACAGAAAGCTATTGGCTGGGCGCTAAGGGAATATGCAAAATCAAATCCAGAAGCCGTTAAAGAATTTGTGAAAACCGGTAATTTAAAACCATTAAGCACAAAAGAAGCGTTGAAAAATATGTGTTAGGATAAAATAATAGTAGTTTTGTGTCCCTTTTAAAAATCGTCATGCTCAAAAAATATTTTTCAAAATTAGAAATCATAATAGCTTTTGCACAGTCCATGCTGACGCCAAAGCAGTTTATATTCTTATCAGCGGTTTTGGTTGGTATTTCTTCCGCTTTTGCTGTTATCGTCCTAAAAACTTTCGCACATTGGGTATTTTCTTTTGCTACTTATGTCAACGGTATTTTAAAATTAGGGTTTCTTAATAGTATTCTGCCTATAATTGGTATTTTACTGACTGTTTTAGTAGTCAAAAAAGTATTAGGAGGAACCATCCAAAAGGGAACTTCGCAAATTCTATATGCTGTTGCCAAAAAAGCAAGTATTATTCCAAAAAAACAGATGTATGCACAAATCGTAACCAGTTCATTAACAGTGGGTTTGGGAGGTTCAGCAGGTTTAGAAAGTCCGATTGTAATTACGGGAGCTGCTTTTGGTTCTAATTATGCCCAAAAGTATAAATTAAGTTATAAAGACCGAACCTTATTAATAGGATGTGGAGTCGCAGCAGGAATTGCCGCTGCCTTTAATGCGCCTATTGCCGGAGTTTTATTTGCCATCGAAGTGCTGTTAGTTGATGTGAGTATTGCTGCATTTACTCCTATTATGATCGCCGCTGCAACAGGTGCTTTAGTTTCAGTAATTGCACTTGATGAGGAAATATTGCTTTCGTTTAAACAACAGCAGAGCTTTGATTATCATAACATTGCATACTATATTCTTTTAGGATTGTTCACAGGATTTATTTCGATTTATTATTCCCGAAATTTTCAGAAAGTAGAACATTTTTTTGCGAGACTTAAATTATCACCTTACAAAAAAGCGCTATTCGGTGCTTCGATTTTAGCAATCCTTATTTTCATTTTTCCAACGCTTTTTGGAGAAGGATATGAAAGTATCAAAACATTATCTGAGAATGATCCCGGGAAATTACTGGAAAACACCTTGTTTAGCGGTTTTCGAGACAATAGTTGGGCTTTATTAGTATTTGTAGGTTTCACTATGATGCTGAAAGTTTTTGCAACTGGAATTACTCTGGGAAGTGGCGGAAACGGAGGTAATTTTGCTCCTTCCCTCTTTTTGGGATCTTATGTTGGTTTCTTTTTCTCTAAATTTTTAAATCTGACAGGACTTACAAAATTACCGGTGAGTAATTTCACTTTGGTGGGAATGGCAGGAATCTTAAGTGGTTTGTTTCATGCGCCGTTGACTGCAATATTCTTAATAGCTGAAATTACAGGAGGCTACAACTTGATGATTCCACTTATGATTGTAGCTTCCATAAGTTTTGCAATTTCAAAACGTTTTGAAAAACATTCTATGGATGTTAAGAATTTAGCCAAAAAAGGCCATGCTTTTACGAGCAATAAAGACACCAATATCCTTTCGACTTTAGAGACCACTTCCATAATTCAAACGGATTATTTGACGGTTTCCGCTGATGAAAATCTAGAGAGGCTGGTAGATTTAATTTCTCATTCCAATCAAGTTATATTTGCAGTCGTTGATACTGAAAAAAACTTATTGGGCATTGTTCATTTTAATGATATTCGAGAAATAATATTCAATTCGTACCGCGTAAAATATACTTTGGTCAGAGAAATAATGACAAACCCCGCAGAAATCATTTCTCCAGATGACAGCATGGAAACCGTTATGAATAAGTTTGAAAAATCGAAAAAAGTCTTTTTACCGGTTCTCCAAGAAGGGAAATATTACGGTTTTATTTCAAAATCTTTTGCGCTTGAAGCCTATCGAACTAAACTAAAATCGATGACGATTGAATAATTTGCCAATTAGTTTTAACATAAACTTCTAAACTGTTACAACGAAAGACTAAATCAAAATGGTAACTTTGCTTTTTTGCAAAAATTATGTTAGATAAAGACAATACCATTGAAGTTCAAGGCGCTCGCGTTCACAACTTAAAAAACATAGATGTTTCCATTCCTCGTGAAAAACTGGTCGTAATTACCGGTCTTTCAGGATCCGGAAAATCCTCCTTAGCTTTTGATACTATTTATGCCGAAGGGCAACGCCGTTATGTGGAAACTTTCTCTGCGTATGCCAGGCAGTTTCTGGGTGGTTTGGAACGTCCCGATGTTGATAAAATTGACGGGCTTTCGCCTGTAATTGCCATCGAACAAAAAACAACCAGTAAAAGTCCGCGTTCCACAGTAGGAACTATAACTGAAATATACGATTTTCTGCGTTTGTTGTATGCTCGTGGCGCTGATGCGTACAGCTATAATACCGGAGAAAAAATGGTTTCTTATTCTGATGAGCAAATCAAAGATTTGATAATTCAGGATTTTACTGGAAAACGAATCAATATTTTGGCTCCTGTTATTCGTGCTCGGAAAGGACATTATGCGGAACTCTTTCAACAAATTGCCAAGCAAGGTTTCCTTAAAGTTCGTGTAAACGGCGATGTACTGGATATAACTTTGGGCATGAAACTAGACCGTTACAAAACGCACGACATAGAAATTGTTGTGGATCGAATGGTGATTGAAGACACTGCAGATAACGAAAAACGTTTGACCGAAAGTATAAATACAGCGATGCATCACGGTGAGAATGTATTGATGGTTTTGGACCAAGACTCTAATGAAGTGCGTTTTTTTAGTAGAAATCTGATGTGTCCAAGTACTGGGATTTCCTATCAAAATCCAGAACCTAATTTATTCTCTTTCAATTCTCCAAAAGGTGCTTGTGATCATTGTAACGGCCTTGGAACGGTAAATGAAATCAACACTAAAAAGATTATCCCAAACCCGAAATTATCGATAAAAGCAGGTGGCTTCGCTCCTTTGGGCGAATATAAATCTTCTTGGATTTTCAAACAATTGGAAATCATAGGTGAAAAATATGGTTTCAAATTAACAGATGCAGTTAACACCATTCCTGATGAAGCGATGGAAATGATTTTGAACGGCGGAAAAGAAAAATTCACCATCAACTCCAAAGATCTTGGTGTTGCCCGAGAATACAAAATTGACTTTGAAGGGATTTCACATTTCATCAAAAATCAGCATGACGAAAGCGGTTCTACCAGCATAAAACGTTGGGCAAAAGAATTTATGGACGAAATAAAATGTCCGGTTTGTGATGGTTCCCGCTTGAAAAAAGAAGCGATGTTCTTTAAAATCAATGAAAAAAATATTACTGAATTGTGCGATATGGACATTTCGGATTTGACGGTTTGGTTTAATGATTTAGACAGCCATTTATCTGACAAACAAAAGCGTATTGCTACAGAAGTAATCAAAGAGATTAAAGATCGATTAAACTTTTTGATGAATGTAGGTTTAGATTATTTGGCTTTAAGCCGAAGCTCGAAATCACTTTCCGGTGGTGAAGCACAACGTATTCGTTTGGCAACTCAAATTGGTTCGCAATTAGTTGGTGTTTTGTATATTCTGGATGAACCAAGTATCGGTTTACACCAAAGAGACAATGATAAATTGATTCATTCTCTCGAACAATTACGTGATATCGGAAACTCTGTAATTGTAGTCGAGCACGATAAAGACATGATTGAACGTGCCGATTATGTAATTGATATTGGACCAAAAGCCGGAAAATACGGAGGAGAAATCATCAGTAAAGGGACGCCTGCCGAAATTATGAAACATCATACCATTACAGCGATGTACATGAATGGTGAGTTGAAAATTGAAGTTCCAAAAAAACGTCGTGAGGGAAATGGGAAATTCCTAAAACTGACCGGAGCAACAGGAAATAACCTGAAAAATGTTTCGATAGAATTGCCTTTGGGTAAAATGATTTGCGTAACGGGAGTTTCAGGAAGCGGAAAATCGACTTTAATTAATGAGACGCTCTACCCTATTTTGAACGCCTACTATTTTAATGGTGTCAAAAAACCGCAACCGTACAAAAAAATTGAAGGATTGGAACATATCGATAAAGTGATTGATATTGACCAAAGCCCGATCGGTAGAACGCCACGAAGTAATCCGGCAACTTATACGGAAGTTTTTACAGAAATCAGAAACCTGTTTACGATGACTTCTGAGAGTATGATACGGGGTTACAAAGCAGGTCGATTTAGTTTTAATGTCAAAGGCGGACGTTGTGAAACCTGCGAAGGTTCGGGTGTGCGAACAATAGAGATGAACTTTTTACCAGACGTTTATGTAGAATGTGAAACCTGTCAAGGAAAGCGTTTTAACAGAGAAACACTGGAGATTCGGTACAAAGGTAAATCCATATCAGATGTTTTGAATATGACGGTTGATGAAGCAGTTCCGTTTTTTGAAATGATTCCGAAGATTTACAGAAAAGTCAAAACCATTCAGGATGTTGGCTTGGGTTATATTACACTTGGGCAACAAAGTACAACGCTTTCCGGTGGTGAAGCACAGCGTATTAAACTTGCGGGTGAATTATCTAAAAAAGATACAGGTAATACGTTTTATATCCTGGACGAACCTACAACAGGACTGCATTTTGAAGATATTAGAGTCTTGATGGAAGTGATTAACAAATTAGTAGATAAAGGAAATACAATCCTGATTATCGAACACAATATGGACGTGATTAAGCTGGCAGATTATATTATTGATATTGGTCCTGAAGGTGGAAAAGGCGGCGGACAACTTATTGCGAAAGGAACTCCTGAAGAAATTATAAAAATTAAGAAGAGTTACACGGCGCAGTTTTTGAAAAAAGAGTTGACTTAAATTCCCCTCCTCTGGAGGGGTGCCCAGAGGGCGGGGTGGTTTTTATATTCTTTTATTATCGCTACAATTGACATATTTTTGTAAATTCAGCCTTAAAAAACCACCTCGCTATGAATGACACCCTTATAATTGAGGAGTAAAACAAGGAGTTATGGAAAACAATAGAGAAATAACCGCTCATATTTACACTCACCCTATTTATCGAAATTTCATTGAAAACTTACCCTACAACGCAAAACTAAAAGCACGTTCCCGAGCCTTGCGCAAAGCTGGTGTGCTATCAGAAGTGATTTTTTGGTTGCAAGTGCACAAAGGAATGTTTTGGAAAATAGATTTTGACAGACAAAGAATCATTGGTAACTTCATCGTAGATTTTTATATAAAAACCTTGGGATTAGTAGTCGAAATTGACGGTTCAAGTCATAATGACAAAGAAGAATACGACCAAAAAAGAGAGGATTATCTTATTTCTTTGGGTTTAAAGGTCTACAGAATCTCTGATTTAAGGGTGAAAAATGATTTGAGAAATGTGATGATGGAACTGGAGAAATATATTGTTTTAGAATATGGTGGTAAAGAGACTAGTATCTGAAAATTTATACAGAAAATCCACCCCGCCCTTCGGGCACCCCTTCAAAAGAGGGGAAAAGCTGACGGGCAACTAATTGCGAAAGGAACTCCTGAGGAAGTTGCTAAAAATAAAAAGAGCTATACAGCGCAGTTTTTAAAAAAAGAATTACTTTAGTATATAGAAGCCCTAGCCCAGATAGCAGTGAAAATCCTTATAAGCCGGGTTTCGGCTTATAAGATTGTAACGAATAGCTGGAAGTAGCTCCAAAAAAAATAAGATTATAAAATAGAGAATATGAGATTAGAAGATTTTGATAATGACGAGGATAAAGTTATCCAAGACCGATTGAAAAGAAAGACGTGGAATGAGATTAGAACCAATGATAGTTGGGCGATTTTTAAAATCATGGCCGAATTTGTAAACGGTTATGAAAGTATGGGACGCATAGGTCCTTGTGTCTCTATTTTTGGATCAGCCAGAACAAAACCCGACGCTGCTAATTATTTACTGGCAGAAAAAATTGCTTATAAAATAAGTAAAGCAGGATATGGTGTGATTACCGGCGGTGGACCCGGAATTATGGAAGCGGGCAATAAAGGCGCACATTTAGGCGGAGGTACTTCTGTGGGACTGAATATTGTATTACCATTTGAGCAACATTACAATCCTTACATTGACAGCGATAAAAATTTGAATTTTGATTATTTCTTTGTTCGAAAAGTGATGTTTGTCAAATATTCTCAGGGTTTTGTTGTGATGCCAGGAGGTTTTGGTACATTAGACGAAATGTTTGAAGCGATGACGTTAATTCAGACCAAAAAAGTAGCCAGATTCCCTATTATATTGGTTGGAACCAGTTTCTGGTCAGGACTCATTGATTGGATTAAAACGGTTTTAGTAGAAAAAGAAGGTACTGTTCATGCCGAAGACTTGAATTTGATTAAAATTGTTGACAGTGCAGATGAAGTCGTTGATGTTTTAGATAAATTCTACAAGAAATATGATTTATCTCCCAATTTTTAATAATAAGCTGCCTAAAAGCAGCTTTTTTTATTTTATTTTATACCTTCTTTCTTTATTTACTGTTTATTAATAATTACATTTATTTTTTTATTAAATTTTAAATCATTTCGTTGAAATCATTTTATAAAATCATTGTTTTTATTCTTGTTTTATTGGTTTCAGTAAAGCAATATGGACAGCATCATTCTAAGATGACCGTTGAATTGAATCCAGGGAATAAGACGTTGAATGTAGAACAGGAAATCACTTTTTTTAATCAATCGAATGATACTTTGAAATCGATTGTTTTGAATGACTGGAATAATGCCTATTCCAATAAAAACACACCATTGGCGAAGCGGTTTTCTGATGAGTTTTACCGAGGTTTTCATTTGGCAAAAGAAGAAGAACGAGGAAGTACCAAAAATTTAATTGTAACAACTTCACGACTATCGCCACTGGCTTGGCAACGACCAGATAAAAATCCAGACATCATTGTTGTTGAATTAAACGATAAATTGTTTCCCAATCAAAAAATCACTCTACATCTTACCTATATTGTAAAGATTCCCAGTGATAAATTCACCAAATATGGTTATAATGACAAAGGAGAAATCAACCTTAAAAACTGGTTTCTCAATCCGGCTCGTTATGAAAATCATGATTTTATCAGGTACAGCAACAATAATCTTAATGATATTGCTAATGCGGTTTCTAATTTTAATATTGATCTGAAAATCCCAAGAAATTTAGAAATTACTTCAGATTTAAATAGCACTGTAACCGATAATGAACTCTTTTCGTTTTATAAATTATCAGGCGAAATCAGAACAGATTTCAGCCTCTTTGTTGAACCAAAATCCAGTTTTGAACGTTACACCAATAGCTCCATCGACGTACTTTATGATCTGAAAGACAATAAATTGGATTCACTCCAAAAAGGAATTATAATTGCTAAAATTGTAAATTTCACAAACGATTTAATCGGAAAATATCCAAACCCGAAAATCATTGTGTCACAAACGGATTATGAGAGAAATCCATTTTACGGATTGAATCAACTTCCTTCTTTTATAAGTCCGTTTGCGGATGATTTTATTTTTGAAATTAAATTTTTGAAAACCTATTTAAATGAATTCTTAAAAAGCAGTCTGAATTTAGATCCAAGAAAAGACAATTGGATTTATGATGGCATTCAAGTGTATGCGATGATGAAATATATTGACGAAAATCATCCAAAAATTAAAATGATGGGAAGCGCATCGAATATCCGTCTTTTGAAAAGTTATAATTTAATGAATCTAAGTTTTAATGCGCAGTACAGTTATTTTTACATGCTGATGGCCCGTAAAAATCTGGATCAGCCATTGGGAGCGCCAAAGAATACTTTAATTAAATTCAATGAACAAATCGCCAGTAAATACCGCGCGGGTCTGAGCATTCGGTTTTTAGATGATTATTTAGCGCGCGATGTTGTAACCGCCAGTATTCGCGAATTATATGCACAAAATCAGGGGAAATCAGTTTCAGGAAAGGATTTTGAAAAGTTGCTTAAATCAAAGGCTAAAAAGGATATTAGTTGGTTTTTTAATACCATCATTAATTCCAGAGATATCATTGATTATAAATTTTCCAATGTAACCAAAACGAAAGACAGTGTCACTTTTTCTGTAATTAATAAAACAGGAGCACCAATTCCCATTCCGGTGTATGGCACCAAAAATGGCGCTATTGTTTTCAAAAAATGGCTCGATATTGAAGAATGTGACAGCACTTTCACTATTCCCAGAAACAGCGTTGACAAGATTATTTTAAATTTAAAAAATGAAGTGCCTGAATACAATTTAAGAAATAACTGGAAGAAATTAGAAGGTTTTTTTCCTAATAATCGACCGGTCAAGTTTGTTTTTATGAAAGACTTGGAGGATCCCTATTACAATCAAGTTTTGTATGTTCCTTCGATATATTACAACTTATACGATGGTTTAACTCCTGGACTTCGACTGCACAATAAAACCATCCTCGAAAAACCATTCACATTTGATGTTAACCCATCTTTTTCCACTAAATCAGAAAATTTATCCGGATCCGCGAGTTTTGTCATTACTCAAAATTATAGAAAAAGCAATCTTTTTAGTGCAAGATATTCCTTGAGCGGATCTTATTTTCATTATGCTGAGGACGCCTCCTACTTAAAACTAAATCCAACAATTCAGTTACGAATCAGGGAGCCCAACTTTAGGGACAATAGGAAACAGCTGCTTTTATTCAGACAGGTTATCGTAAACAAAGAAAAAAGTGCTTTAATTATAGACAATTCGCCTCAAAATTATTCCGTTTTTGACGCCAGATATATTAATACAACTACTGAAGTTACTAAACATTTTAGTTTTAATACAGATGTACAAATTTCCGGAAAATTTGGAAAAATAACAGGTGAAATTGAGTACCGAAAACTATTTGAAAACAATCGGCAGATTAATTTGCGATTTTACGCCGGTAGTTTTTTATACAATTCAAGCCAGTCTGATTTTTTCAGCTTCGCGCTCGATAGACCCACAGATTACCTGTTTGATTATAATTATTTAGGCAGGTCCGAAAGCAGCGGTCTTTACAGTCAGCAATATATCTCGGCGGAAGGTGGTTTTAAATCGAAAATTAATACACCTTATGCCAATCAATGGATTACAAGTGTCAATGCAAGTTTCAGCATTTGGCACTGGATCGAGATTTATGGAGACGCAGGGATAATCAAAAATAAAAGTCAGGACGAAAGATTCGTTTATGACAGTGGTATTCGTCTGAATTTAGTTACTGACTACTTTGAGTTATATTTTCCGGTGTATTCAAATAATGGATGGGAAATTAGTCAAAAAAATTACGATGAAAAAATACGTTTTCTAATCACTTTATCTCCTAAAACATTAATCAATCTTTTTAATCGAAAATGGTTCTAAAATGATGTAAAGATCATTAATTTTTAAACTATTCTTAATATATTAATATAAAAATTACATATAGTAAAAAAATAAAGTTCTTTTTAGTGTAATTTATTGCAATAATTAAATTCTATTTTTTGCAAGGAATTATGAAAATAGCATGTTTTTAATTAAATTTACATCCTAAAGTTATACTTTTGAATTATGATACAAGAAAAAAACAATACTACATTAACATTTGAGGATTTCAAAATTGAGGTGTTAAACGACTACACAACTGCGGTAATTAGCAGAGAATGCAGTCTGTTAGGACGTAAAGAAGTATTGACCGGAAAAGCTAAATTTGGCATTTTTGGGGACGGTAAGGAAGTGCCACAATTAGCGATGGCAAAAGCCTTCAAAAATGGCGACTTTCGCTCTGGATATTATCGCGACCAAACGTTTATGATGGCTATTGGTCAATTAACGGTACAACAATTTTTTGCCGGATTGTATGGGCATACTGATCTTGAACAAGAGCCAATGTCAGGAGGAAGACAGATGGGTGGCCACTTTGCCACACATAGTTTAAATGATGACGGGAGTTGGAAAGATTTAACAAAACAAAAAAATTCAAGCTCAGACATTTCTCCGACGGCCGGACAAATGCCCAGACTTTTGGGACTTGCACAAGCTTCAAAGATATACCGACAAGTTTCCGGTATTCCAAATGCCGCTAATTTCTCAGTTGAAGGGAATGAAATTGCATGGGGAACGATAGGAAATGCAAGTACTTCTGAAGGTTTATTTTTCGAGACTATAAATGCTGCTGGTGTTTTACAAGTTCCGATGGTCATGAGCGTTTGGGATGATGAATATGGTATCTCTGTACATGCAAAACATCAGACCACTAAAGAAAACATCTCTGAAATCTTAAAAGGCTACCAGAAAGAAAAAGGGACCAATGGTTTTGAAATACTTAGAGTAAAAGGCTGGGACTATGCTGATCTAGTGGCTACTTATGTGAAAGCTGCCGATATTGCGAGAGAAAATCACGTTCCGGTTTTGATTCATGTAAATGAAGTGACGCAACCACAAGGACATTCGAGTTCTGGTTCACATGAAAGATATAAAAATGCGGATCGCTTAGCTTGGGAGAGAGATTTTGACTGCATCCGTCAAATGAAATTGTGGATGATTGCCATCAACATTGCTTCGCCTGAAGAAATTGAAGCTATTGACGCACAAGCTAAAAAAGACGTTTTAGAGGGTAAAAAAGCCGCTTGGAATGCTTTTATTGAACCTATTATAAGCGAACAAAAAGAACTGATTTCTCTATTACAAAAAATAGGCGATACCAGTAAAAATAAAGAAACAATCTTAACATTCATTTCTGAATTAAGCAGCAATAAAACTCCTTTAAAAAAGGAAATTCTGGTTGCCGCACGAAAAACCTTGCGATTGGCACTGAGCGAAAACGGAAGAGAAGAATTGTCCCAGTGGATAACATCCTACACGGATAAAACCCAAAAGAATTTTAGCAGCAACTTATTTTCAGAAACAGATTTGAATGTCTTTTCTGTTAAAGAAGTATTGCCGGTCTACCCAGAAGACGCTAAAGAAGATACTGATGGACGTATGATTTTGCGTGATAATTTTGATGCTATTTTTACTAAATATCCTGAGGTTTTAATATTTGGTGAAGATGCCGGAGCCATTGGTGATGTCAATCAAGGTCTTGAAGGCATGCAGGAAAAATACGGAGAACTCCGTGTTGCCGATGTCGGAATTCGTGAAGCAACTATTCTTGGTCAGGGAATAGGAATGGCTATGAGAGGTTTACGTCCCATCGCCGAAATTCAGTATTTAGATTATTTATTATATGCGATCCAAATCATGAGTGATGATCTGGCTACGTTGCGCTACAGAACTGTCGGAAAACAAAAAGCTCCGCTGATCATTCGTACCCGCGGTCATCGATTGGAAGGAATCTGGCATTCAGGTTCACCAATGGGAATGATTATCAATGCAGTTAGAGGAATTCACGTTTTGGTCCCTAGAAACATGACACAAGCAGCAGGTTTTTATAATTCTTTACTGGAATGTGATGAACCGGCTTTAGTGATTGAATGTCTGAATGGCTACCGATTGAAAGAAAAAATGCCGTTGAATTATGGTGATTTTAAAACTCCAATTGGCGTTGTAGAAACGTTGAAAGAAGGGGCAGATATAACATTGGTTTCTTACGGTTCGACATTGAGATTGGTTCAGCAAGCGGCCAAAGAATTGCTGGAAGTAGGTATTGATTGCGAAATTATCGATTTACAGTCATTACTTCCGTTTGATATTAATCAAGATATCGTAAAAAGTATTAAGAAAACAAATAGGCTTTTAGTAATAGACGAAGACGTACCAGGTGGTGCTTCAGCATATATTTTACAACAAATAATTGAGCAGCAAGATGCTTACGTTTATTTAGACAGCAAACCGCAAACTTTAACGGCAAAAGCACACAGACCTGCTTATGGAACTGATGGTGATTATTTTTCAAAACCTTCTACCGAAGATATTTTTGAAAAAATCTACGGAATGATGAATGAGGTAAATCCTTCAAAATTTCCTAATTTGTATTAAAAAATTTTTATTTATCAAAAAGCCAGATAAAATCACATTTTGTCTGGCTTTTTTTATGGTTGCTTAACAGTGTTACCAAGCAACAAGGAAACAAATGTCAATAGATTATTTTTAATAATATCAGAAAAAAAATTCCCGAAGATTATCCTTTCAGCTTATATTAACAAAACCTAAAAGTTTCAATTCAAAGTTATTTTGGGAGTCTATTTTTTTTTGTCTGCATTTTTTAATTTAATTTTAGCGTTTTCAAAAATTTACTAAAAATGATACCATTAGAAACACTCTTACACAACATCGAAAATGTTAAGGTGATAGACGCAAAAATTGATTACACTCAGTATATTCCATTGGATTTATCTACAACAAATGAAGCCTTTACCAATTTAAAGTTCGAAACTGCAGGAGATTTTGAAGAATACATAGAACACTATTTAGTACAAAATAATGCCAAAGTAGCTTTTGGAGGCTACAACGAAATTAGAAATCTGTATAAACGAAGTAGTGTTTTTAATGATTCGAAAACTCAGGAACGAAATATACATATCGGATTAGATTTATGGATACAATCCGGCACCCCCGTTTTGGCGGCACTTGACGGATTCATCCACAGTTTCAATTACAATACTGGAGTCGGCGATTATGGCCCTACTATTATTTTGGAACATAAAATTGAGGAACTAAAGTTTTACACCTTATACGGCCATTTATCATTAGAAAGTATCAGCGGTATTAAAATTGGTGATTTTTATGAAAAAGGACAGCAATTAGCTACTTTGGGTGATACTTCCGTAAATGGTGATTATGCGCCGCATCTGCATTTTCAGATTATAAAAAATAATTTGAATACCTTTGGCGATTATCCCGGTGTTTGCAGTGAAAATGATCGTCCGTATTATTTAGACAACTGTCCAGACCCTAATATCTTACTAAAAATTAAATAAAACATGAAAAAAGTAATTATTCTCTTCACTATCCTTTTGCTCATTGGATGTAAATCAAAAAAAGTAGTAGCCGTTGCAGAACCGGTACCGGAAAAAGTTAAAATCATGAAAATCGCGCTATCTGAGGTGAATGATAGTCAAAAAAATAAATCGTATGAGCTTGGAAAAAGAGTTTTAATGACCTGTAACACCTCAAAATTTAAACCTTTTAACACTACTGAGGCAACCCTTTCTGTAATAAAAAATACTACTGAAGAAAGACTCACCAAAACATGCACGAGATTTCGCCAATATTATGGCACTTTCATTGACCTTCAATTAGTGGAGGTTTATCAAAACAATTTTGACCAAACAACTATTTTTCGTTACAAAGCATTGTATTCAAAAAAAGTAGCCAACAAAGAACTTCGGGTTACTATGAATAACGAGAATAAAGTGTCAGCCATTAAATCATCCGATTGGGTAAATTCCTTTATAGCTAAATAATCTATTACACTTATCAACGATTATTGCGTGATTTTAAAACCAAGCAAAACAAGTATTAGTCAGTAAATCATAGTTCATACAATTTCAAAAATTGTTTGCCCTGTTTTGAAGAGGTTTATAAATGACCTGTCGCAACTGTTAATAAATATTTTTACAGAAAAGTAATGGCTATTGGATAGCTGCTTTTTTTTCTGACGCGAGTTAATCAGTGCGTCAGGTTAAAAATTATAATGCGTGAATTATGTAATTTTAAAAAGAAGTTATATAATTTTATTGAACAAGTTTATTCGATTTTTACATAATCTGTTAAAAAATAATAATTTGAAGCTATACATCAAATACATGGTAAGTAATCGCTGTAAAATGGCGGTGAAAGAAGAGTTAAAAAAACTAAAACTGCACTATATGGTTGTTGATTTAGGTGAAGTCGAAATTATGGAAAACATTTCGATCGAACAGAGACAACAGTTGAAAATTGCGCTTTTGGATTCGGGATTAGAATTAATGGATGATAAAAAATCAATGTTAATCGAAAAAATTAAGAATGTTATTATTGAAATGGTACACCATTCCACCGAAAACATTAAAATCAACTTTTCGGATTATCTAAGTCAAAAATTAAGTCACGATTATACGTATTTATCTAATTTATTCTCTGAAGTACAAGGAACGACAATTGAGCAATTTATTATCTCTCATAAAACGGAACGCATTAAAGAATTAATTATCTATGGCGAATTAAACATCACTGAAATTGCCTGGAAAATGAATTACAGCAGCGTTGCGCATTTATCAAGTCAGTTTAAAAAAGTGACCGGACTTTCTCCTTCGCATTTTAAACAACTGAAGGACAAAAGAAGAAATCCTATTGAAGATATAGGAAAATAAAAGCCTCATAATACGCTAAGTTCTTTTGTATGAACTCAATAAAATTAAAAAATAGAAATCATAAATAATCAAGTACTAAAATACGCCCAAAGTTTAATAGAAGCTAGTTTAGACCCACTAATTACAATAAATAGTGAGGGTAAAATTACGGATATGAACGAGGCTGCCGTGAATATTACTGGGCAGTACCGCGCTAATTTGACAGGTACGGACTTCTATAATTATTTTACTGAACCACAAAAAGCAATAGCAGTATATCAGCAAGTTTTTGCAAATGGATCTATAACAGATTCTCCCTTAACCCTTCGCCACAAAGGCGGCAAACTGACAGATGTTTTGTTCAACGGTTCCGTGTACAAAGACGATTGTGGTAAAGTTTTAGGAATTGTAATCGTCGCCAGAGATATTGCTGAACAGAAATGGGCCTTAGATTTGAAAATGGCGAACGATGAATTGGCACATCAAAATAATGAGAAAGAACTGCGCGCTGCTGAATTAGTCATTGCCCGAAAAGAACTTGATTTTCAAAATAAAATTAAGGAAAGAAAAGCCGCTGAGCTTATAATTGCCAATAAAGAACTGAAGTATCAAAACGGCGAAAAAGCAAAACGAGCAAAGGAACTACTTGTTGCCAGGAAAGAATTAGCTTTCCAAAATGATGAAAAAGAGCGATGTTCCCATGAGTTAGTTGATGCGAATAAAGAATTGGCTTTTCAAAATGATGAAAAAGAAAAACGTGCGCAAGAACTAATTGTCGCAAACCAAGAATTAGCATTCCAAAATGATGAAAAAGAAAAGCGTGCGCAAGAATTAATTATAGCCAATAAAGAACTGGCCTATCAAAATGATGAAAAAGAGAAGCGTGCAGAGGAATTAATTATAGCCAATAAAGAACTTCGTTTTCAAAATAACGAAAAAGAAAAACGAGCATCCGAATTACTAATCGCGAACAAAGAGCTTATTTTTCAAAATCAAGAACGAGAAAAACAGAAAATTGAAAATAGAGAATTGGAAGATTTTACCAATTCCTTAAAATTAGCTTCGCAGTATTCTTTAAGTTTAATTGAGGCAAGCCGCGATCCTTTATTTACAATTTGCCCACAAGGAAAAATAACCGATACTAACGAAGCGTCAGTGAGAGTGACCGGTATTTTACGTGATAAAATAATTGGTTCTGATTTCTTTGATTATTTCACTGAACCTCAAGATGCACGTAAAGCGTATCAGGAAGTATTTGATAAAGGATTTATCGCTGATTATCCTTTAATTATTAAAGAACATGAAACTAAATTAACGGAGGTTTTACTGAATGGTTCCGTATACAAAAATGAAGAAGGTGAGGTACTAGGCGTGGTTGTGGTAGCCCGAGATATCACAGATCAAAAAAGAATTGAAAAAGAAACAGTAGAAGCACGAATTTTTGCAGAATTAGCAACTGAAATTGCAGAACAAGCAAAAAGCAATGCTGAAAATGCGACGATTATAGCAGAAAATGCAGTGAAGGCAAAACAACAATTTTTGTCAAACATGAGTCATGAAATTCGAACTCCGATGAATGCAATTATCGGATTTACCAAAGTGGTATTAAAAACAGAGTTGTCTGCCAAACAAAAAGAATATTTAACCGCGATAAAACTAAGTGGCGATGCCCTAATCGTACTTATAAATGATATACTTGATTTAGCAAAAGTAGACGCCGGTAAAATGGTTTTTGAGAAAACTCCTTTTAAATTAAAGTCCTCAATATCCTCAATGCTTCATTTATTTGAAACAAAAACCCAAGAAAAGAATTTAAAATTATTAAAGGACTACGATGCTAATATCCCTACTGTTTTAGTGGGAGATTCTATTCGATTACATCAAATTATTTTAAATCTGGTCAGTAATGCTGTAAAATTTACGAATACAGGAAATATTACTGTGGGAGTTCATATGCTGCATGAAGATAATGAACAGGTAATTCTTGAATTTGCTGTCACAGATACCGGAATTGGTATTCCCGAAACAAAAATCGAGAGTATATTCGAAAACTTTCAACAAGCAAGTAGCGGAACTTCAAGATTATATGGAGGAACAGGTCTTGGACTTGCAATTGTAAAACAATTAGTGGAACAGCAAGGCGGTAAAATTCGAGTGAAAAGCACTGTTAACAGTGGAACCACATTTAGTTTTACGTTAGTTTTTGATAAAACAGACGAGGCGGCTCCATTAGAAAATGAGATCTATGAATTAAATACCGAGATAAAAGATATTAAAGTTTTGGTGGTTGAAGACATGCCTCTGAATCAATTATTAATGAAAACGCTGCTCGATGATTTTGGATTCGAAAGAGATATAGCCGAAAACGGTGCTGTAGCGATCGAAAAACTAAAAAATAAAAAGTATGATATCATACTTATGGATTTGCAAATGCCCGTAATGAACGGCTTTGAAACTACAGAATATATTCGTAAAACAATGAATTCAAAAATTCCCATTATTGCCTTAACTGCTGATGTAACCACAGTTGATTTAGCTAAATGCAAAGCAGCGGGAATGAATGATTATCTGGCAAAACCTATTGATGAAAGAGTTTTATACAGTAAAATCATTGGGATACTAAAAAATCCAGAAGTAGCGAAGTTTGGGAAAAAAAATGTTGGGAAAAAAAATGATTCGGGAAAAAAAGTGAAATGTATCAACATGGTTTATTTAAACGAGCATACAAAATCCAATCCAGTATTAATTAAGGAAATGATATCCCTGTATTTAATACAAACACCCCCTTTAATTAACACCATAAAACAAAGTCTGGAGGATAAAAATTGGCCTTCATTAGCAGCGGCAGTACATAAAATGATTCCTTCATTTTCGATTATGGGAATCCATACTGATTTTGAAGATATGGCTAAAAAAATCCAGAAGATTGCAGTGGCAAAAGATAATACAGAAGAAATTACGGACCTAGTGCTGCAAATCGAAGAAATCTGCTTGCAAGCTTGTAGTGAATTAGAACATGAATTTAATATAATATAAATATATAATGACAAATAGCGACAACAAAATAAAAATCTTCCTTGTAGATGATGATGCATTATTTTTAAAATCTTTAGAAATTGAGTTTCTGGAAAATGCAGACTTCATAATTGAAACCTATCCTACCGGAGAGCAGTGTATTGCCAACTTATCACATAATCCTGATGTAGTAATCTTAGATTATCAACTTGATGGAATCGTAGAAAATGCAATGAATGGCCTTCAAACTTTGGAAAAAGTAAAAGCTTTCAATCCGGACACTCCTGTTATAATGTTGTCTTCACAAGATAAAATTGAAGTGGCTGTCAATTGTATGCACCATAAAGCATTTGATTATGTTGTAAAAAGTGAGACTGCTTTCGTTCGTCTGCAAAAAATAATCTCTGCTATTTTTAAATATCAAAAAATGGAAAAAGAATTGAATTGGTACATGGATAGAATGTAAGCTGCTTTTTCACAAAGCCAATTTTAATTTTACTCTCTATTTAAATTAGTTATTACCAATTTGGTGAATTTTAAATCAAATTTATCATTACAAAAATGCGCTATAAAGAAACATCTGATCTGGAAATTTCATTGCTATTGGAAGCCATTTACCGCAAATACGGTTATGATTTCAGGCAATATTCTCAGGCTCATATACGGCGCAGAATCATGAGCAGAATGGTGATGTCCGGTTTTGAAGACATTTCCGAGATGCAATCCACGGTGTTAAATGATGAAAGCTTTGCAGCAACACTCTTGCAGGATCTGTCCATTACAGTGACTGAAATGTTTCGCGATCAGAGCTTTTATAAGTCGTTACGTGAAAATGTCATCCCTATCTTAAAAACATATCCTTTTATCAAAATATGGCATGCCGGTTGCGCAACGGGTCAGGAAGCCTATTCGATGGCTATTATATTACAGGAAGAAGGCTTGTACGATCGAAGTATAATCTACGCTACTGATTTTAATCAAAATGCCTTGAATCATGCAAAAGAGGGGATTTATTCAACTTCCCTCATCAAAGAATACACTACTAATTATCAGTTGTCTGGAGGCAAAGAATCATTTTCTAATTATTATACTTCTAATTATGATAATGTGATCATGAATCAGTCGCTGAAAAAAAACATCGTATGGGCCAATCATAATTTGGTTACCGATAGCGTTTTTGCTGAAGTAAATTTGATTTTATGCCGGAATGTACTTATATATTTTGATAGAGAATTACAAAATAATGTCCAGACGTTATTTTATAATAGTCTGATAAATGGCGGCATTTTATGCTTAGGTGCCAAGGAAAGTCTTCGTTTTTCAGATGTATATGAAAAGTACACAGAATGGGATCCAAGACAGCGAATCTTTAAAAAAAAATACTAATTAGTAATGAAATATGAAGCCATTGTAATGGGAGTTTCTTCTGGTGGAATGCAGGCAATGAAAGTCATGTTTCCTCTTTTTCCTAAGGATTTCAAAATTCCAATTATTATTGTGCAACATATTGGCGTGCAGTCCGATGGAGAATGGATCAAGATTTTAAATCATAACTGCAACCTCCACATTAAAGAAGCAGATGAAAAAGAAACAATTGAAACGGGAAATATTTATATAGCACCTCCTAATTATCATTTGTTGGTTGAAAAAGATAAAACTTTTTCGCTTACGATTGGGGAACGCGTAAATTTTGCAAGACCGGCAATTGATATATTATTTGAAACGGCTGCCGAAGCGTACGAAAAAAAATTGATTGGAGTAATTCTTACCGGTTCTAATTATGATGGTACCAAAGGAATGGAACGAATAAAAGAATATGGTGGTTTAACAATTGCACAGGATCCTGAGACAGCGGCATCCTCGTTTATGCCTGCCGCGGCAATTGCTGCCATGCAACCGGATCATATATTATCTCTTGAAAATATAGTGAAGTTGCTACTAAAAATAACCTAAGTTTTTAATGATTGAATACTAAAAATGGAGCAAAATATTTCTACCAATACTAAATTAAAAATGTCGCTGTCAAACAAAATAATAACAGGATTCATTGTATGTATCCTGATTATTATAGCGGTTTCAATTTTTACTTTTAAAAACAGTGAAAAATATATCGCGTCAAATGATATGGTGAACCGTACCAATCAGATTCTATTTGAATTTGAACAGATCATGGTGAACAGCATTGAAGCCGAAAGCGGCACACGCGGTTTTATCATTACCGGCAGTGAGAATTTTCTTCAATCATTTTCAGAGTCCAATTCAAAAGTAATGTTGCACCTTAATAAGGCTAGGCAATTGACTAGAGATAATGCCCTTCAACAAAAGAATATTGAGGAACTCGAACAGGAAGTAAAAATTCGCACCGATCATTTGAACAAAAGCATTGAATTTAGAAAAAAAGGTTTTGAAAATGCAAGAGAATTAGTTGCTGCAGGAGAAGGGAAGCGAATTCAAGATAACATTGCAGCAATTGTTAATCGGGCAAAGGACATTGAACAGGATTTACTTGTGAAGCGAAAAGAAACAAGTGAAGCGGATGCCAGCAATTTTTATATAATTCTACTCTTTTTTGTTGCACTTATCATTAGCATTTTGGTCATTGTATACAATATCATTTTTAAAAACTTAAGGGCGCTTAAACAAGCCGAAACAGAAAATATAAGTAAAACCTGGTTGGCGACCGGAAACTCCGAGCTGAATAAAAAATTGATAGGTGATAAAAGTATAGAACAGCTCTCAAACAATACCATTAGTTTTTTTTGTACGTATTTGAAAGCCAATATAGGCGCTGTCTATTTGTTGGACGAAAAAGAAAACACATTGGTGCTGAGCGGACAATATGCTTTTTCTTCTCTTAAAAGTGCGAAGCGACAATTTACGCTTAATGAAGGATTAATAGGTCAGGCCGCTTGGGAACAGAAACAAATTTCAATTTCAGCTGTAGCAGAAGACCAAGTGCACATCACTTCCTCGGTAATGAACATCACACCAAAATATTTGCTGATTACTCCTTTTTTGCAGGATGGCAAAACTCTGGGAGTAATAGAACTAGGAAGGCTTACCGAGTTCAATACAACCGAAAAAGAATTCATCAATGTTTCGATGAATAGTATTGCCATTAGCGTTAATACTGTTCAACAAGCTGAAGAAAAAGAAAAACGCGCAGCTGAATTAGTTATTGCTAATCAAGAGCTTATCTTTCAAAGAGACGAAAAAGAAAAACGGGCAGCAGAATTAGTTATTGCCAACCAGGAACTGATCTTTCAAAGTGATGAAAAAGAAAAACGTGCTGCTGAACTACTAGCTGCTAATCAGGATCTTGCCTATCAGGCCGAAGAACTTCAAGCACAGCAGGAAGAGCTAAGACAGATGAATGAAGAGCTGGAAGAACAGTCGCAAAACCTGAAGCAACAACAGGAGGAACTGCAAATGACCAATGAAGAGCTCGAAGAGCAAACACAGTCATTAGAATTAAAAAACACAGAGGTTGAAGCGGCAAAAAACAACATTGAACAAAAAACCAAACAACTCGAAATAAGCAATAAATATAAATCAGAATTCTTGGCTAATATGTCCCATGAATTAAGAACACCACTCAATAGCTTACTAATATTGTCAAAAGATTTATCTGACAATAAAAAGAAAAACCTGGATCCACTTCAAGTGGAAAGTGCCGAAATAATTTATAAAAGTGGCCATGATTTACTGGTGCTGATTAATGAAGTACTTGATCTTTCTAAGATTGAGGCAGGAAAAATGGCCATCCAAATTGAAAGAATATCATTGATAAATTTTATGAATAATCTCATTCGTAATTTTAAACACCAAGCGGATCAAAAAGGACTCCTTCTCAGTGCCAATTTGGATCCACAACTTCCCGAATTCATCTATACCGATTTGCATCGTCTGAATCAAATATTGAAAAACCTTTTATCAAATGCCATAAAATTTACGGAGAAAGGAAGTGTCATTATCTCTATCAATCCCCATACTGCAAATACTATATGCATTTCAGTAACTGATACCGGAATTGGCCTACATCCAGACAAACACGCTTCCATTTTCGAAGCTTTTCAACAGGCAGACGGCGGTACAGCAAGAAAATATGGCGGAACCGGACTAGGTCTTTCCATTTCACGAGAACTCGCTAAATTGTTGGAAGCTGAAATAAAAGTAAGCAGTGAAGTCAATCAAGGTTCTACTTTTTCGCTCATTATTCCACTTAAAATAAATGCTGAAAAAGAGACTGTCGTAACTAATTTAAACGAGGTCGTTTCCTTTCAGCCACGCTTACAAGATGACTCGAAGTATTTGAATTATCCCTCGATAAACGATAACCGAAATTCAATCAACGCAAATGACAAAGTTGTGCTTCTGATTGAAGATGATTTAAAATTTGCTAAGATTCTTTTAAATCAGGCCAACGAAAAAGACTTCAAATGCATCGTTGCAGCAACAGGAGAAGACGGTTTAGTACTTGCTGCCAAATACAAACCGCAAGCCATTATTCTGGACATGGATCTGCCTGGAATCCAAGGACATCAAGTCTTAGTTGAATTAAAAGCAAATCCGGAAATTAAGCATATTCCCGTGCATATAATTTCTGCAAACGATTCGTCCTCAGAGCCAATTAGAGCCGGTGCAGTAGAATATTTAATGAAACCCATTGACAAAAATGATTTAGAAGCAGCATTCAACAGAATTGAAACATTTGTCAACAGAGAGATAAAAAACCTTCTAATTATTGAAGACAATGAAAATGCAAGAAAAGCAATAAAAATACTAATCGGTAATGACAATGTAAATTGTTTTGGAGCAGGAACCGGAAAAGAAGCCCTTGAAATATACGAAAATAATCAAATCGACTGTATCATATTGGACCTTGGTTTACCTGATATTAGCGGGTTTGACCTTATTCATCAAATCAAGAATCATAAAGACCATAATATTCCGCCCGTTATCGTTTACACCGGCAAGGAATTAACAAGAGAAGAGCATAATGAGCTTCAAAAATACTCCGAAAGTATTATTATAAAAGGAATCAAATCTGAAGAACGATTGCTCGATGAAACAGCGCTTTTTCTTCACAGAACGGTTAAGAATTTACCGGAATCGGAACAAATAGCCGTCAGTAAATTGTATCATAAAGAAACTATATTTAAGGGTAAAAAAATATTGCTGGTTGATGATGATTCACGTAATGTCTTTGCTTTAACCAAAATACTGTCCGAGCAGGGAATAGAAATAATAAAAGCAGAAAATGGAAGAATTGCTTTGGATATGCTGGACGCCAATGATGATATTGATATGGTTTTAATGGATATCATGATGCCTGAAATGGACGGCTATGAGGCAATGAAACGCATAAGAGCTCAATTTAAATTCCGAAAATTACCCGTGATTGCCTTGACTGCAAAAGCTATGAAAGACGATAAACAAAAGTGTATTGATGCCGGAGCCAACGAGTACATCACTAAACCTATTGATGTAGAACGACTACTTTCCTTGATGCGAGTATGGTTGAGCAAATAAAAAACAGCTTGAATAAAGAATGTAGATTAAAGATTAAAACATTGTGAAAAATGGATACAAATAGTGCAGTAAAAATTTTAATGGTAGATGACAGGACAGAAAATTTATTTGCCCTGGAAATCATTTTCCGAGACGAGAATTACCAATGCATTAAAGCTACTTCTGGCGGCCAGGCGTTAACCATTCTTGAGACGGAACAAGATTTTGCAATCATTTTAATGGATGTTCAAATGCCGTTGATGGATGGTTATGAAACCGTCGAATTTATTCGCCAGATTGAAAATCTTAAACACGTCCCGATTATTTTTCTGACAGCCAGTATGGATTCCTCTATTCAAATCTTTCAAGGGTATCAGGCAGGTGCAGTTGATTATATGATCAAACCATTATCACCTGAAATCTTGCGGGCAAAAGTAGCTATTTTCGTAGATTTATATAAAAAAAACAAAGAATTATTAGTTCAGGCAGAGCAATTAAAAAGGCTTAACGCCGATTTTACAGCCCAAAAATTACTTTCCAAATATTCACTCAGTCTTATCGAAGCAAATCTCGATCCTTTATTTGCGATTAATCAAGAAGGAAAAATAACGGACATGAATACTGCTTCAGTAAAAGTTACTGGAGTATCAAGGGAGAAATTACTTGGAACTAAGTTTAAAGATTATTTCACTGAACCACAAAAAGCTGTGGAAACGTATGAAAATGTTTTTGCAAAAGAAATTGTTGCTGATTC
Organism: Flavobacterium caseinilyticum; assembly: GCF_004349085.1. Taxonomy (GTDB): domain Bacteria; phylum Bacteroidota; class Bacteroidia; order Flavobacteriales; family Flavobacteriaceae; genus Flavobacterium; species Flavobacterium caseinilyticum. The sequence goes on from NZ_SMFM01000005.1 coordinate 46,916, forward strand.
TTTATTACGGCTTCGGCACGAAAATGGCAAACTGACTGATGTATTATTTAACGGCTCCGTGTACAAAGATGATGATGGAAATGTACTAGGAGTCGTGCTTGTTGCCAGAGATGTAACTGCGCAGAAAAGATTTGAAAATGAATTAATTGAGGCAAAAAGCAATGCTGAAGGAGAAAGACAAATCGCTGTTGCGGCCGTAAAATCTAAGCAGCAATTTTTGTCAAACATGAGCCATGAAATCCGTACGCCGATGAATGCCATTATCGGATTTACGAAAGTAGTTCTAAAAACAGATTTAGATAAAAAACAAAAGGAGTACTTGAATGCCATTAAAGTTTCGGGTGACACCCTGATCGTTTTAATTAATGATATTCTTGATCTTGCAAAAGTAGATTCCGGTAAAATGACATTTGAACGGATTCCCTTCAAGATGGCTGAATCTATATCGTCAATGCTACATCTTTTTGAAACAAAAATCCAGGAAAAAAATTTACAATTAATACGGGAATATGACCACAAAATTCCTGAAGTTTTGGTAGGTGATCCAGTTCGTCTGCATCAAATCATTTTAAATCTGGTCAGTAATGCGGTTAAGTTTACACATAAAGGTAAAATTACAGTAAGCGTTAATTTACTCGATGACACTGACGATATTTCAACGATAGAATTTGCAGTCACGGACACCGGAATAGGAATTGAGACAAAAGAATTAGAAAATATATTTGAAAATTTTGAACAGGCGACCTCAGATACGTCAAGGTTGTACGGCGGTACAGGTTTAGGTCTTGCCATCGTCAAGCATTTAGTGGAGCCTCAAGGCGGAAGTGTCAGTGTAAAAAGCAGAGTAGATAAAGGCTCAATATTCAGCTTTATATTAAGCTTTCAGAAAACAAAAGCTGAAGCTGAATCAAAAACGAATTTGTTAAAATTAGAACCTGAAAATAAAAATTTAAAAGTCTTGGTAGTTGAAGACATTCCGCTCAATCAATTGCTAATGGAAACACTTATGGACGATTTTGGATTTGACTGCGATATTGCCGCCAATGGTAAAATTGCAATCGACAAACTAAAAATCACAAAATACGATATTATTTTAATGGACTTGCAGATGCCCGAGATGAACGGTTTTGAAGCGACGGAATACATCAGAAACACGATGCGTTCGGATACGCCCATAATTGCCTTTACTGCAGATGTAACCACCGTTGATATAGCTAAATGCAAGGCTGTTGGGATGAATGATTATATTACAAAACCTGTTGACGAAGAATTATTATACAGTAAAATAATCAGCTTGGTAAAACAACCTATGCTAATAAGTACTGCAGTAGATAAGGAAGTGCAAGCCGTAAAGTCGAAATGCACTGACCTAACCTATCTGATTCAGCGCACAAAGTCAAATCAAAAACTGATAATGGAAATGATTGGACTTTATCTAGAACAGACTCCCACATTAATTAATGCAATGAAAAGGGCCTTTGAGGATAAAAACTGGGATAAGGTTCAGGCGGCAGCTCACAAAATGATTCCGTCGTTTTCAATAATTGGAATAAACAGAGAGTACGAAGAAATGGCAAAAAAAATTCAAGAATACGCCTCTACAAATCAGCAGAGCGAAGAAATTCCGCGTTTAATTTTAGCCCTTGAAAACATCTGTTCTCAAGCATGCGACGAATTGGAACAAGAGGTGAACATTATTAAAAATAGTATATTATAAAAGTGAAGTAAAAATCTTTGGTGTAAATCAGTAAAAAATACAATAATTCACAACTATTCTATAGTACCGCAAACAAAAGAAAGTCGCTATTTAGCTACTTTTAATATTATTCGTTATTTGCATTCCGTCTTCATAACTCAGAAAGCACTATAAATCGTTCCTTTTTAGATAAATTATTAAACATATTTTCTTATTTTTAAACAAATATTAGAAATACAATTTGAATTAAAACGTCTCAAGAAGTCTTGGATGTAACATAAATTTACAGTCATCTATTGAAACTGTAAATTTAGCAATACCTACTCTATTATGACGTTAGCTAAAAAACCCAGTCCGAAAAAAACAACACCCGAAAAAGAAATCAAAAAAGAATCTTTTACTGTTGTAGCCATTGGTGCCTCCGCCGGAGGTCTGGAAGCGTTTAGCCTTTTACTGAAAAATTTACCTGCGGATACCGGTATGGCTTTCATATATGCCCAACACTTAAGCCCAGACCATAAAAGCTTACTGACTTCCATTTTATCAAAGATCACAAAAATGAAAGTTCAGGAAATTGATAATATGGAAAAAATGGAGCCTAATAATGTGTACGTTATTCCACCCAATAAAGTTATTGAAGTGATTAACGGACATATTCGATTACTTCCTCGCCTTAAAAAAAACGTAACCAACCTGACAATTGATCTCTTGTTTTCCTCACTTGCCGAGACTCATAAAGAAAATGTCATTGGCGTGGTGCTGTCCGGTTATGCCAGTGACGGTATGATGGGGCTTAAAGCCATTAAAGATGCCGGAGGAATTACCTTTGCACAAGATGACACCGCGCAAGCCGAAAGTATGCCTAAATCCGCTATTTCAAAAGGAGTGGTAGACTATATTTTATCGCCAGTGGAAATTGCCAAGGAATTAGTTCGCCTTAGCAAAAAAGGCATCCCGAAAAGTCCGCTTCCTAAAAAAGAGGTGAAAGAAAAAGCAATAATTCTTGAAAATGACCAGTATGATATAAATACCATTTTTGAACTTTTGCTCAAAGAAACCGGTGTGGATTTCAGTCATTATAAAATGCCCACGATCAAAAGGAGAATAAACCATAAAATGCAGCAAAATGGTATAAAAACAATCCAAGAATACGTAAAACTTTTGCTGAGCAAAAATAACGAAATCGAAATCCTTTATACTGACCTACTGATTAATGTAACCAGTTTTTTTAGGGAAACAGAAACTTTCCAGTTTCTGAGAACCAACCTGCTTCCAAATATTTTAAGGAATAAATCTCAAGACGAAACACTACGAATTTGGGTTCCAGCCTGTTCCACCGGTCAGGAAGCATACTCGATTGCAATGATTATTTCGGAACTGCAAGAGGATCAAGTAAACAAAATACCCGTGCAGATTTTTGCCACGGATCTTAGTGAAAACGTAATTAGGGATGCTCGAAACGGAGAATATTCCCGAAGTGATGTAGAATCTATTCCTCAAAACTATCTGACGCGTTATTTCACCAAAGTTGGTGACAATTATCGCATTATCAAGGACCTCCGTGAAATGTGCATATTTGCACCGCACAATATTTTGCGAGACCCTCCTTTTTCGCGTATGGATTTTGTAAGCTGCTGTAATCTTTTAATTTATTTCGATTCGGCAGCGCAAAAAAAAGTCTTTACTTCATTACATTTTGCGATGAACGATACCGGATATTTAATGCTTGGAAAAGCCGAAAGTACAGGGACATCATCACAACTTTTTACTTTAATAAATAATAAATTCAAAATCTATTCTCGAAAAAATAATTTGGGCGTACGGAAAATACTTGAATTAACACCTCGCTTTACGCGTTCCAGCATGCCCACTAAAAAAACATCTAACAATATTATCCCTAAAAACATAATTGTAGATCAGGAAAATATTGAAACTGCTATTGATTCAGCACTACTTTCTAATTATATGCCAGCCTGTGCAGTGGTCAACAAAGACATGGAAATTCTTCAGTTCAGAGGTCCCATCTCCTCCTATCTCGAGCATGCATCGGGAAGAGCCAGTCTTAATATTTTGAAAATGGCGCGACCTGAATTTGCTTTCGAACTTCGTAATGCAATCAATAAAGCGATAGAAACTAAAGGAACTATCAGCAAATCGGGCATTGAAATAAAAATAGACTCCGTTTTACGACTGATGTCTTTTGAAGTTTCTCCCCTCAAAATTGAGTGGGAAGAGCCTCTGCTTCTCATTGTTTTTAAACCTCAGGAAGCGATTGAAAATTTGATTGGAATTGATCCGACGCATACAAGCAATGGTACGCTGAAAGACATTAAAATTAAAAAACTGGCGGAAGAGTTGAACAGTACGCGTGCAGAAAGGATCTCCATTATTGAAACGCAGGAGACGATTTATGAGGAATTACAGGCGGCAAATGAGGAAATCGTTTCATCAAATGAAGAATTTCAAACTCTGAATGAAGAGCTTGAGACCTCAAAAGAAGAAATTGAAGCCACCAATGAAGAGCTCATCTCCACAAATCAGGAATTACAAATGCGTCATGATTTATTAATTGAATCGCATGAATATTCAGAGGCTATCATTGCTACCATTCATGAACCTATGTTAGTTCTAAATAAAGATTTTAATGTGATATCCGCCAATAAATCGTTTTATAAAAAATTTCTGGTGGACAAGGAAGAAACAGAAGGGAAATTATTATTTGACTTAGGAAATAAACAATGGGATATCAAAGAACTCCGCAAAGCATTAAATGATATACTGTCGCAAAACAGTAGTTTTGAAGACTTTGAAGTTACTCACACATTTTCGGCCATTGGAGAACGAATAATGTTGCTAAATGCACATCTGATTATTCAAAAAACAAATAAAGAACAGTTAATTCTTCTTGCAATTGAAGACATAACGGATCGATCTCGTTATTATCTCAAAGAAAAATACTCTTTAAGTCTTATAGAAGCCAGCCTTGATCCGCTGACCACAATAAATAATGAAGGTAAGATTACGGATGTGAATCGGGCAACGGTAAACATCACAGGCGTATCGCGGGAACAATTAAACGGGACTGATTTCTTTGGGTATTTTACAGAACCTGAAAAAGCTCGTGCTGTTTCTCAGCAAGTATTTGCCCGTGGATTTATTACCAATGCGCCTCTGAAGATTCGTCACAAAAGCGGTACCTTGACAGATGTACTATTAAATGGATCCGTTTATAAGGATGACAGCGGAAACGTTTTGGGAGTCGTTATTGTTGCACGAGATGTTACGGATGAAAAACGAATTGAAGCAGAATTGATAGAAGCTAAAGTATCTGCAGAATTGTCCGCACTACTGGCCGAAGAAGCAAAAAGTAATGCAGAAAAAGCCACAAAAATTGCTGAGAATGCGATGAAGGCCAAGCAACAATTTTTGTCTAATATGAGTCATGAAATCCGAACTCCTATGAATGCCATCATTGGATTTACCAGAGTTTTACTTAAAACAGAATTATTAGAACAACAAAAAGAATATCTGAACGCAATTAAAATGAGTGGCGACACCTTGATTGCATTGATTAATGACATACTTGATTTAGCAAAGGTCGATGCCGGCAAAATGACTTTTGAACAAAAACCATTTGAACTAGTTGCCACTGTAGATGCAATGCTAAAATTATTTGACACAAAAATTCACGAAAAAGATTTAAAATTAGTCACCCAGTATGATAAAAAAATTCCTGAAATTATTTTGGGAGACGCAATCAGACTGCAGCAGATTATTTTAAACTTAGTCAGTAATGCGGTGAAATTTACTTCCGAAGGCAAAATTTCGGTTAGTGTTCACCTATTGTTTGAAGATCAAGAAAAAGTAATCATAGAATTTGAAATTACCGATACCGGAATTGGGATTCCCGAGGATAATATAGATTTAATATTTGAAAACTTTCAGCAGGCACCAAATGGATCTTCCAGCCTTTATGGCGGCACCGGTTTAGGGTTGGCCATCGTCAAGCAACTGGTAACCTCGCAAGGAGGAAATATTCGCGTCATCAGTAAAAAGCAAGAAGGCTCCACCTTCAGGTTTACATTGCCTTTTCTCAAAACTAAAAAATCTGCAAAAGTAAAAGATAAAATAAAACCAGTAGCCGCAGTAATCAGAGAAATAAAAGTATTGGTAGTGGAAGATATGGCGCTCAACCAGTTATTGATGAAAACTATACTGAACGATTTTGGATTTGAAAGTGATATAGCCGACAATGGGCAAATTGCTATCGAAAAATTGGTAGACAATGAATACGATGTTATTTTAATGGATTTACAAATGCCTGTTATGAATGGCTTTGAAGCTACAGAATACATTCGTAATACAATGAATCTAAAAACTCCAATCATTGCACTGACAGCTGATGTCACGACAGTTGACGTGGGAAAATGTAAGGCTGTAGGAATGGATGATTATATCGCTAAACCCATTGACGAAAAGTTATTGCATGATAAAATTGTGGAATTAACCAAGACGGAAAAACTTTAAATAAAAGCAATTAACTACTACTAAAACCAAATTTACTTACTATCAAAAGTTAAGTGAATTTGGTTTTTTTTATTATTAATCCATTTTTTTTTGAATCAAAATTATTTGTATCGATAAATCAAAGCTTGAACAGTAATTATTATTTTTAAGTACTGTATATCAATTACTTAATAATATGTAAATGTTACAAATATTTTAAATAATTGTATAAAAATTTAAATCTAAATTATCCTGATATTTGTATAAGTGAAAATTAATTCACTACTTTAAATACAAAAAAGATGAATACTGAAAAATCAATTGACATATTAAATTCGCTAATTCAAATCAATAATGATAGAATTGAAGGTTATGAAACCGCGTCAAAAGAAGCTGACGAAACCGACTTGAAAACATTGTTTTCTCATTTTACTGAAACGAGCTTAAAATGCAAAGCAGAACTTGTTGCAGAAGTAAAACGATTGGGCGGAAAACCAACAGAAGGAACAACCACATCCGGTAAATTGTACCGAGTATGGATGGATCTTAAATCTGCTGTTACAGGAAGCGATAGAAAAGCGATAATTAATTCATGTGAATATGGAGAAGAGGCTGCACTTGAGACATACAAGGATGCTGTAAGTAATAGTGAAGATTTATCTTCAGAGCAACTGATGATGATCAAAGAACAACATGCAGCTATACAAGCAAATTACCAAAAAATAAAAAATTTAAGCGATTTAATGGCGTAAGCTTTTTATTTTTTTACAAAAACATGCGGTTGAAAAGTAATTTTTCTCCGCATGTTTTTTTGTTTAAATAATCTTCAAATTGAATTTAAAAATGTAATCCATTCCCTTATAAGTGTGAATGATATAACTTTTTTTAACAATTGTATAACACTTTTGTTGCGCAATCAAAATATATTTGCACTACAATTATGATTTCCGGAAACGGTTATTCTAATGATATGAAGTATTTGTTTTTCAAACTGTTATGGTTAAAAACCGGTATTAAAAAAGTATAAATCTTAAAAAGAAAAATTATGAATCTTAAAAGAATCTTTGGGGCATTACTTACCGCTCTTGGAATAGGCGGTCTTATTTACACTGCGGTTATATTTGCAGGAACATCAGGCGAAACAAGAGATATTAAAGCATTAATTATTTACGGTATACTTGGTCTGATTTTCTTTGTTTCTGGAATTAGTCTTGTTCGTACAACAAAAGACGAATCATAAAATAGTGCAGATATTCGGAATTATAAGTAACTATTATTTCGGACTATAGAATAAAAAAATTTAGAAGAGGCTGCCTAAGGTATGCCTCTTTTTATTTGTCTTAAATGTTATTTAAAAATTAAAAACAAATATTATTCCCCACAAAAATTATATGTAATGTTTTAAAAATTAATTGTTTACTTATATTTTATAAAGATAATTTTGTACTTTTAATTTTTATGAAAACATCCCAATAAGTAAAACATACATTTAATTAAATAGCTTGAAATCCCCACAATCGAGCTTTTCGTAGTAAAACAAGATGCATACGATAGTTTTTTAAATCTTGATTATTCGCTGTATAATTTCAAAAAACTGTTCGTCATTTTACAATTTTTTTGAGTTGTGTTTGCGGAGATTAGTTAAATATTTTACTGGTAATAGCATTCAATACTTTTAACAAATCGAGTTTTTTGGTGTGAAACTGTTTTATAAATTATTTTGAGAGGCACTTTAGTTCTGAGTATTTTCAAATTTCACGCAGATTTATAAATATAAAATAACAAAATATAGTGGATCAGTACGATTAGCAAAATAAAAAAACGTGAAAGATGTAAATCTTTTGCGGAATTATATAATAAATTTTGGACATATTATTGAGAACTTAGATTCTTTAATAATAGCAAAATGAAAAAAGTAATCTACATACCGAAAACCAACATCATACAGCTTAATAAAACATTAAATAGTGCTTTTCGCGGTCACATTATTTATCTTTTAAGTGAAGATGATAGTATTAAAGAAACCAGGAAAATTAATATTGTTTCTGACAATATGATCAACATGAAAGATTCTGTTAAAAAGGATGAAAATTTCGAAGCTAATCAGAAAGATGTTAATCAAAACAATTTTGGCAATGATTTGGATCCTTCTGGTTCACAATTAAAGAATGGTCAGGAAAATAGCAGAGATGAAGAGCGGCCGAATAATCATGAAAGTCCAAAATCCAACACTGATTCTGACGAGAAAGAAAATGAATAAATATGTAAAAATTATAAATCGTACCTTAAATTGTATAAAAGGTTATGAGGAGTAAAAGCTCAAATTTACAAATCTAAAGAATATAACAATTAAACTAAAACAAATGAAAAGTACAGCCACCATCATTGATAAAAAAGGTAAAGTTCAAAAAGGTAAAGGAAATTCACAGCAAACAACTTCAAGTTTAAATGAAAGTTGTCGAAATGTTTTTGTAGAGGAACTAAAAGAAATTTACTACTCCGAAAAAGCACAGCTTCTCGCTATACCAATCATGATTAAAAGCGCAGCTAGTGATGAAGTAGTAGATGCGCTAAAAATACATTTGGAATTTACGATAGAGCACATAAAGCGACTAGAGGATATCTTTTACTCGATTGGAGAATCTGCTATTATTTTAAGATATGAAGCGATTTACGGATCAATCGGGCCGGAGACTTCAACCAAAAGCTAATCACGCTATGTAGTGACAAAGAATAATTTTATTCGCCGTACAAATTTACTTGTCGACATTATTTTTTTTTAAGAATTTAATTGCCTTTCCAAAGTGACCTGCTGCGGGAAAATTTTTAAAAAACTTTGGTATCCCTCTAAGTTGCATATAAAAAATAAGTTATTCTCCATTTTTTCAGGTTTGCTAAATTGTAGTAACGGCCTCAAGAACATGGTGTTTTAGAATCTTCCACCTATAACCAACTAAAAGGTACACGAGCTTGATAACCGTTGATCTGAAAATCACAGCAAAAATGTTTATCTAACTTAATTTTTTCAATTTAACGTATAAACTTCAGCCTTTTCTAAGGCAATGGTTAATTTTTCCACAAAATAGTTAGACACCGTTCACTTTTTAGATGGAAGTCATTTTCAAACATCTTTAAAGCCTTTATTTTTAAGAATTATAATTTGCGATGGAAATTCTTCGCAATGAGTTTTTATATTTATAATTCGCTAATTATGAAATGAATACATTATTTTCATGACTATTTTAACTCCCAAAATTAATTAAATCAATTATCTTTATATCAGCAAATTAACACCAGAAAATATGAAAACAATGCAAATATTCACACCACAAAAAGTCGGGTCTTTAGAAGTAAGTAATCGAATCGTTATGGCTCCGATGACCAGATGCAGAGCGATAGATAATATTCCTAATGAATTAATGGCAGCATATTATTTACAACGTTCGAGCGCCGGATTGATAATAACGGAAGGAACCTCACCCTCACCCAATGGTCTTGGATATGCCAGAATTCCTGGAATATTTAGTAAAGTGCAGGTCGAAGGATGGAAAAAAACAACTAAAGCTGTCCATAAAAACGGCGGCAAAATATTCGTACAATTGATGCACTCCGCAAGAATCAGTCATCCACTGAACATGCATCAGGAGGCCCAAATATTGGCCCCTTCTGCGATAAAAGCCGCTGGGCAAATGTGGACAGATCTTAAAGGTCTCCAAGACTTTGTTGTGCCAAAAGAAATGACTCCCCAAGATATTTTACATGCCAGAACAGAATATGTTGCCGCAGCGGAAAATGCTCTATTTGCGGGCTTCGATGGTGTTGAACTACACAGTGCAAATGGTTATTTGTTAGAAGAATTTCTTTCTCCCGTAAGTAATATTAGAACAGACAATTATGGCGGTAGTATTGAGAACCGTTGTCGATTTGTGCTGGAAGTTGTAACCGCCGTTGCAAATGCCATTGGAAAAGATAAAACAGGAATTCGATTATCTCCCTATGGTGTAGCTAGTGATATGCCACATTATCCGGAAATAGACGCAACCTATGATTACTTGTCAAAAGAGTTAAATAAACTGGACATCGCTTATATTCATCTGGCGGACCATTCAGCCATGGGAGCGCCTGAAGTGCCTTTAGCAATTAAAAAAGTGATACGAAATAATTTTAAAAACACTATGATTATTTGTGGGGGAAATAATAAAGAAAGTGCGGAGGAGGCTATAGAGAGTGGACTTACAGATCTGGTCGCGTTTGGACGACCGTACATCAATAATCCTGATCTTGTAGAAAGATTCAAAAACAATTGGCCTCTATCTCAGGATTTAAACATGGATTTATTTTATACTGCGGATGAAAAAGGATATACTGATTATCCAAATTATAAAGATTGATTACCAACAGTTTGAACAAAATCAACATCTAGCGTTTATTGTAAATTAAAATGTTTTGAATATTTCAAATCTGAACTCAGGAAAAATAAGTAACCTAAAAAATCATTTAAATCCAGTTGCAGTGTGTGAATGATATAACTTTTAATTTAAATTTTACAACTCTTGACGACACTAAAAGAAATAACTTTGTAAGTAAATTATTTAATATAATAACAAATATACACAATCATGAAAATACAAATTGGGATTACAGAAGCACATTTAAAAAACAGCATTTCGATTCTTTCTTCAATTTTGGCGAATGAAATGACTTTATACATTAAAATTCGAAAATTTCATTGGAATGTATCTGGCCAAAGTTTTATGGAACTTCACAAATTATTTGAAGGTCAATACACACAATTGGAAAAATCCATTGATGAAGTAGCGGAACGCATAAGTAAATTGGGCGGAAAAACGATTGGGACAATGAAAGAGTTTGCTGAGCTGACAATTATCAAAGAATCTCCAAATCAGTATCCTGCACAAAAAGATATGATCAAGGAATTAGTGGAAGACCATGAGACTGTTATCGTTCAATTGCGTAAAGATGTAGATACCAGTGCAGATGAAAACAAAGATGCCGTAACTGCCGATTTCCTAACAGGATTGATGGAAGCACACGAAACAATGGCATGGACGCTAAGAAGGTATTTAGAATAAAAAAATTAGTAAATTAAAAAAGACATGGAAAATTCAAGCTATGAAGCTATATATCATTGGGAAAGTTATTGCAGGGTGGGAAAAACATCTTCAAAAACTAATTGGGATGAAGAACAAATAACACTTCAAGATGATGGAAAAGTAGAAGATTTGACAGAACCATCACATCTTCAGAAATAATTTTTCTCGCTATTTTTTAGTCCTTCAGTAGTTCAGATTTTTCAGTAAATTAAAGATAAACCTAGTAAAATGTGTGAATAACACAACATATTCGAAAAGTTTTATAACTTAAATTCGTGCAAAATGAGTAACCTTTGCATAAAATAATTAAACACAATCAAAATGAAAAAAATCTTATTAGTATGTACCTGCTTAGCATTTACATTTATTTCGAAAGCGCAAACCGAAGACAAGAAATGGAATGTCGGTCTTCATGGCGGAGTAACACAATATCAAGGTGATTTAGGTAATAATTTTTATAAAACCGATAAAGCATTTTACGGTTTTGGTGGAGTTTCGGTGTCTAGATATTTAGGTCGTTATTTTGATTTAAATCTTTTACTTTCAAAAGGAACCGTTGGATTCAATAATAATCCTGCAGGAAGTTTTAAAAGTGATTTTAATGCCGCCTCGTTAAATTTAAGATTTAACATGACTGGTCCTGAATCAATTGTTAGACCTTATGTGTTTGCAGGTGTAGGTGCAATGTTGTTTGACAAAAACCTAAACTTTAAAGAAGAAAATATTGACTACATGTTGCCAAATGTTGGTGGTGGTTTAAACTTCAGATTAAGCCCTGTAGTTACCCTTAATCTACAAGAAACATTCAGCTATTCTAATAAAGATAGAAGAGACGGTGTTGTAAGCGGTAAAAAAGATGCTTTTTTATCTCACATGGCTGGACTTACTTTCAATTTAGGAGAAGTAAAAGATGCTGATAATGATGGTGTTTCTGATCGTAAAGATACTTGTCCTGACACTCCGGCTGGAGTAGTTGTTGACGAAAATGGTTGTCCATTAGACAGAGACAAAGATGGTGTTCCTGATTATTTAGATACTTGTCCTGACACTGCAGGATCTGCAGCAATGAATGGTTGTCCAGATTCTGATAATGATGGAGTTGCTGATATCAATGACAAATGTCCAGATACCCAAATGGGAACTAAAGTAGATGCTACCGGATGTCCTATGGATAATGATAAAGATGGTATTCCAAATGATTTAGACCGTTGTCCTGATGTTGCTGGACCAGCAAGTTTAAACGGATGTCCAGATACTGACGGAGATGGTGTTGCTGATATTGATGACCGTTGTCCAACTGTAAAAGGAACAATGGAAAACAAAGGATGTCCTGAAATTACAAAACAAGATATCGAAAGAATCACTTATTTAGGAAGTAAACTATTCTTTGAGAATAACAGTGCTAAACTAAAAGTGGGTTCATTAGTTCAATTAGATGAACTAGTAAGTCTGATCAATAAATATAACGCTTCTAACTTAGTAATTGAAGGTCATGCAGATTCTAATGGTAGCGATGCTATGAATTTAGAATTATCTCAAAAACGTACTGAATCTGTTAAAAATTATTTAATGGAAAAAGGAATTGATGGTTCTAGATTAACTGCAATTGGATACGGAGAAAGCAGACCTATTGCTACAAATGCTACGGCCATAGGACGTGCAAAAAACAGAAGAGTAGAGTTGAAAATGACTTACGAAAAATAGTATTATTTAAGTTGAGTTTAGATTGCATATTTAAAAGGGCTGTTGGAAACAACAGCCCTTTTTTTATGTTTAAAAATGAGAATACGTTTAAAATATCATTTACTGGATTCTATTATAATCTGTGAATTATATAATTCTTGTTTAAAATTATATAATATTTTTTCGCGCTATAATACTGAACTTTAATTCATTATAAAAAAAATTAAATCAATACGTTCCACGATCGCATTCTTACTACAATCAAATTAAGAATATTATGAAATCAACAAAAAAATTAGGCATTTGGATGGATCATTCGTTTGCCCATATAATGGAATTCACCTCCAGGCATTTTGAGATTGAAACCATTGAATCGGAATTTATAACCCAGAAGCATAGCACTAAAACAACTACAAAGTGCAGTGATATTGATAATACGCAGAAAAAGAAACTTTCTGTTTACTACAAAAAGATTGGCGACTACATCCAAAATTACCACCGTGTAATCTTATTTGGCCCCACAAATGCAAAAATAGAACTGTTTGATTTTCTCAGTGAAGATGAACGATTTTTAAAAATAAAATTTGAAATTAAGGACACCGACAAAATGACTCAAAGCCAGCAGCACTCTTTTGTTAAAGAATACTTTTCATAAGCCTAATGTACAATTCGTTTTCACAATAAATTTTAAAAACAAAAAAAATGAAAATACGATCTATCGGAATCATACTGATTATTTTGGGAATAATTATGTTGCTCTACAATACCTTCAATTATGTTACTACCGAAAAAGTAGTTGATATTGGTCCTATCGAAATAAATAAAGAAGTAAATCACCCCATTACATGGTCACCCGTTATAGGTATTGTTCTCGCTGCCGGCGGTGTTGCTCTTTTAATTATCAGCACTAAAAAAAATGTCTGATTTTCGCAGGTTTTTAATTTACTTATCTGTGAATAATGCAACATTTATAAATATTTGTATAACAAATTTTTCGGCCAACAGCGTGAAATTTGTATCATAAAATACTTTAAAAAAAAACTATAATGACTTTACAATTACAATCAACTTTAAAAAAATCCATTTTAGCTTTTTCTGCTATTGTGATGGTGTGGTCTTTCGTATCATGCTCGAAAAATGTTGCTTTTCAAAATTCATCGGCGGTTCCTGCTGCCCAAGGTAATGTAACTGTAAAAAAGGATAGTAATAAAAACTATCTGATAAAAATAAAAATAGCAAACCTGGCAGAAGTAAACAGACTGGAGCCTTCAAGAAATTTTTATGTAGTTTGGATGGAAACTGATGAAGCTGTGATTAAAAATATTGGACAGATAAAAAGCGACAGCGGATTTATGTCTTCAAAACTGAAAGCATCTTTTGAAACGGTTACTTCCTTCAAGCCGGAAAAAATATTTATTACCGCCGAAGATCATGCAGATATCACAACTCCCGGTACACAGCTTATTTTATCTACAAGCAAATTTTAGATAAATTCTACTTTGAATATTAAAAAATTTATGAACAAATTTTATTATTCAAAGTTTATAATTTTTAAAATATAATACAAGTTAATATTTAATACAGATATAAGATGAATACAGAAAAGTCAATCGTAGCGTTAAATAATCTTATTGAAATCAATAGTGAACTAATTGAGGTATATAAAACTGCCACAAAAGTAACTGAAGAGAATGATTTAAAAGATTTGTTTAGTGAATTTGAAAAAACCAGTAAAATTTTCAAATCAGAACTTACAGAGGAGGTACAAAAAATGGGAGGTATTCCGGTCATTAGAACGAAAAGAAATAACGTGGTTATCGCTTTTTGGAGCATTGTGCGATCGAGAACTATTGGTAGAGATAGAGAGGATATTTTGAATACTCTTGAATACAATGAGTTCGTAGCTGTCAAAAGTTATAAAGATACGCTGTCCGCTAATTTTGATTATCTCACTTCTGAAATGCATCAAAAACTTAAAACTCAGCAAAATTTATTAAAGGAACACCACGACAGGGTTAAAAAATTAGGAGACTTAATGTTATCGTATAAATAAAATTTTAGACTTGATTGCATTTTTTAAAAAATGTACTTCATTCTTCACTAATTTAAAATAGTACCTTAATCCAAATTGTAGTCAATAATTATGAAAAAACAATTACCTATCCCTACTTTTTAATATATTTGACTAGCTCAAATTTAAAAAGCCCAAAAAATTAAGAAAAACAGTGATACATGAATGAAATATTAACATCAAAGAAGGAAAGTATTATTACCTCCGTAAAAGAAACTTTTAATGATGTAGGGAAAGTTACATTGTTTGCCGCAAGGTTTTTTACAGAGGTACTCAAGCCTCCGTATGAAATGAAGGAATTCATTAAGCAATGTTACGTTATTGGGTATAAATCTTTGCCATTAGTTACTATTACTGGTTTCATCATGGGTTTAGTTCTTACCTTACAATCCAGACCGACGTTAGCTGAATTTGGTGCCGAGTCCTGGTTGCCAAGCATGGTTGCATTATCTTTGATCAGAGAAATAGCTCCTGTTATCACCGCTTTAATATGTGCCGGTAAAGTTTCCTCTGGAATTGGCGCTGAATTGGGGTCTATGAAGGTTACTGAGCAAATAGATGCCATGGAAGTTTCGGCCATAAATCCTTTCAAATATTTAGTCGTTACAAGAATTTTGGCAACTACACTTATGATTCCTTTATTGGTAATATATGCCGACGGAATTGGAATTATGGGAGGATATGTGGGTATAAATATTAATAGCGACGTGAATTTTTATAGATATACCTCACAAGTCATAGAATCTATTACCTTTTTAGATATTTTTCCTGCTTTGATTAAAACTTTTTTCTTCGGATTTTTTATCGGTATGATCGGATGTTACAAAGGTTTTAACGCAGCTAACGGAACAGAAAGCGTTGGAAAAGCAGCAAACTCAGCTGTAGTAACTGCTTCTCTTTCTATATTTATTATTGACATGCTTGCAGTACAAATAACAGATTTATTTTTCTAAAATGATGCAAGAAAAACCAACAACGGACACCACCCCTATTTCTAAATCCGAGGCCCCAGTTATTGAAATTAAGGATTTGTATAAATCCTTCGGAAAAAACGAAGTTTTGAAAGGCGTAACTTTTTCCGTGAAAAAAGGAGAAAACTTAGTCGTATTAGGAAAATCCGGGTCTGGAAAATCCATTGCTATAAAATGTCTGGTAGGATTAGTAAGCGCTGATAAAGGCATTATCAATGTTTTTGGAACCGATATCACTAAACTGAATAACAATGAACTCAACGAAATCAGAATTCGAATTGGATTTCTGTTTCAAAATGCCGCTTTATATGATTCAATGAGTGTTCGCGAGAATTTGGGTTTTACCCTTAAAAGGCATGCAAAAGACTTATCGGCTGAGGACCTTGAAAATCGAATAATAGACGTTTTGGAAAGTGTGGGATTAGGCGAGGCAATTGATAAAATGCCTTCGGAATTATCCGGTGGTATGCGAAAAAGAATTGGACTTGCACGAACGCTGATCCTAAAACCCGAAATTATATTATATGATGAGCCTACTACAGGATTAGACACTATTACTTCACGAGAAATCAGTGAACTAATGATGGAAATCCAAAAGAAAAACAAAACATCTTCTATCATTATTACCCATGATATGCCGTGTGCAAAACGTACTAGCGACCGCATCATTATATTAAAAGATGGTGTAATACATATCGAGGGGACTTACGAAGAATTAGAGAAAAGTGAGGACGAATGGGTCCGCTCTTTTTTCATATAACCACTAAAAAATAAAAAATGGATAAAGAATCTGGATTCCAATGGAAATTGGGAATGTTTGTAGTAATTGGTTTGTCACTGTTTTTTCTAACCATTTATTTTGTTGGAAAACAAAAAAATTTATTTGGATCTACATTTGAATTAAACTCAAAATTTAATTCTGTAAGCGGCCTTGAGGTGGGAAATAATGTTCTCATTTCAGGTATTAATGTTGGTACTGTAGAACAAATCGAATTTTTAACGGATACTTCTGTAGTAATAAAATTAATTATAAGAGAAGAAGTTCGTAAATACATTAAAAAAGATGCTATTGCAAGTATTAGTTCGGACGGTTTGATGGGTGACAAAATACTGACAATATCCTCGGGAAAAAACTCGAAAATATTGGTCGAAGACAACGATTACATCGCTTCTTCGAGAGCTGTTGATATGGACGATTTGATGATTAGCGTTAAGAAAAGTGTCGATAATGCAGGAGTTATCACAGCACAACTTGCTCAGTTTAGTTACAGCATGAATAATGGAAATGGTGCGTTATCACGATTGGTTTCTGACGAGCAATTTGGAAACAGTATTAAAAACATGGTTACTAATCTCGAAAATAGCTCAAATGAATTTAAAAAATTCACATTAAATATGAACAATGGAAAAGGAGCTTTGTCGAAGTTGGTTAGTGATGAACGAATGGGTAAGGTCATCGACTCTTCTTTAACTAATGTTAAAACAGCAACTAAAGGACTGAACGAAGTTATTGAGGCTGCAAAAAATAATTTTTTATTGCGTGGCTATTTTAACAAAAAGAAAAAAGAAGAAGACAAAAAACTAGAAGAAGCGGCTGATTTAGAGGAGGAAGAGATGAAAAAGGAATTGAAAATAGGCACTGAAAATGATTCTTTAAAATAATTGAAAAGACAACAACAGTTTCAAAAAAATTCAAATTCAAATGTTTTAGTATCTAAAGAATTATTGATAAGAAATTACTCAATTATC
Organism: Flavobacterium caseinilyticum; assembly: GCF_004349085.1. Lineage (GTDB taxonomy): Bacteria > Bacteroidota > Bacteroidia > Flavobacteriales > Flavobacteriaceae > Flavobacterium > Flavobacterium caseinilyticum. The sequence continues at coordinate 64,706 of NZ_SMFM01000005.1, forward strand.
AGATGATCAAAGTGTAAATTCCATAACTTAATACCACAGTATTGTAATATCAGTTATGCAGTTGCCTTTATCTTTGCTTTCAACAAATCTCTTAATAACCTAAATAAAATGAAAATGAAAAAAATGAAAACAATAATATCTTTTATCATGCTCGGTTTGCTTATAACTTCCTGCAGCAATAATGATGATCAAAAGGGTAATTATCCGTATGCTGTAAGAATGACTGATGCTCCAGGTCCTTATGATGAAGTAAATGTAGATGTACAGGGAGTAGAAGTTATGGGAGAAGGTGGAAAAACTACCATCCTAAATGTGAATGAAGGAATTTATAATTTATTGGAACTTTCAAATGGAGTTGACGCATTAATTGCTACTGATTCATTAGAAATGTCTAATATTACACAGATAAGACTTATATTAGGAAGTCGAAATACGGTAGTTGTAGACGGTGTAAGTTTTCCTTTAAGTACTACCAGCGCTGAACAAAGCGGGTTAAAACTTAAAGTTAATCAATCACTTCAAGAAGGGATTTTGTATACTGTTCTTCTAGATTTTGATGCCAATAAATCTATTGTAAAATTAGGCAATGGAGGATATCAGTTGAAACCTGTTATCAGAACAATAGAGAGAGCAACAAGCGGTTCTATAAGTGGTAAGATTACAGCTGGTGTAATGGCTGTAGTGGAAGTAAAATCAAATTCAACCCAGTTAACGTACGCTTCTAACGTGAATGCTAATGGCGACTTTATGGTGATGGGGCTTCCGCCTGGAATCTATACGCTGACTGTTACTCCAGCCTTACCTTTAGTGGCTGTAGTAAAAAATAATATTACCGTTACGGCTGGTTTAACTTCGGACATCGGTATTTTAGCAGGATTATAAAAAAGCTAATCAATTATAAATAAGCGCTCCTTTTTCATATGAGAAAGGAGCGTTTTCATAAATAGTCAAAATATATAAAATCATTAAAAGCATCATCCAGCAATACGATATTTTTAATGATTTTTTTTTTGCACTCCTAAAATATATTCACTTTAATACTCTAAATATAATCCAATATGAAAACCGAAAAAGAACTCAACGAAGCCATACTTACAATCACGTTAAAAATTCGCAATGATTATCCCGAATTATTAAAATTCCTTGAAGAAATCCCTATCACAATTCCCGACGTTTCAAATCCTGAAATCAACATAAAAACGCTTACCGATTATTACGAGTCTTTAGAAAACATAGTAAAAAAATACATTTCGAACCATAAAGATTCACCGAAGTAAACTTATTTCATACGGTAGCGGACTTAAAAATAAAGAACGATCAGTTTTTCTAATTGTGTATAATAATCCTGTCATTATTTTAAAATCAGTGAATAATACAACGAATATTTAAAGTTATACAACTACTGTTTTGCCCAAATTCTTCAACTTTGTAAAGTGAAAATTATTTCGCAAGCAATAAGAAAAGTATGAATACACCACAATTAGATGGAAATTGGGAAGTGCAAAAAACAAAATTAAAAGAAAAATTTGCTGCTTTAACTGATAATGACATACTTTTTGCACAGTATAAGAATAAAGAAATGTTAAAAAAACTTCAAATCCAACTTGGGAAGACAAAAGAAGAATTACTTAAAATATTTAAAGAAATTTAAATTTTTGTAACGTATCGCATTTTATAATAGTAATATGATTTAAAAAAATTGTGTCCTATAAATTATTTTATTATCTTTAAACTACTTAACAACAACGAATTAAAGCCAAAATAAATAACTTGACAATAATCAATTTGTCAAAAAAAAAATAAACCAACATGAAAAAATCGATTTTCACATTCGCATTAACAGCCTTTATAATAGCGACAGTTTTAGTAAGTTGTCAGGATACTTCTAAGAAAGAAGAACAGGCCCGAGACAATGTAGAAGATGCAAGAAGAGATCTTGACGATGCAAAAAAAGAACTTTCAGATGCAAGGCAAGCAGCAACTGCCGAAGAATGGAAATCATTTAGAGCGAGCACTGATTCGACAATCAGACAAAATGAACTGCAAATTGCTAAAATGAAAGCCAATATGAAAAATAAAGGTAAATCTATTGATGCTATGTATGCTAAGAAAATTGAAGAGTTAGAACAAAAAAACAATAATATAAAGCTCCAGGTTCAAGCTTATAAAAATGATACTAACAGCGATTGGGAAGCGTTCAAAGAGGAGTACAATCGTGACATAAATGAATTGGGTACTGCAATGAAGAACTTTACAGTAGATAATAAATAATGAATAAAACAAGGCGTGTTCTATACTCGCCTTTTTTATTGGTAAAAAGTATGGCTATCGTATCAACCTCAGATAAATATACACATTAGTATACTACAAAGTGTGAATAATGTAAAATTATCAAAAAGTATTGTAACAATGCTAATAGGTAAGATGCGGATATTTGTAGTATAATAATTCAAAAAATAAATAAGATGAATAATTCAGGAAAACTAATTTTAGCTTCATTAGTATGTAGCTTTATGACTTTCACAAGTGCGCAAGCGCAAGAAAAAACAGCAGCTTATGGTTTCAAAGGAGGACTTAACTTCTCCAATCTTTATACTGATACTGTAGACGATAATAACGTATTAACAGGTTTTAATGCTGGATTATATGCGAAATTCCCTATAACTAACAGCATTGCTATTCAGCCAGAAATTAGTTACACTACCAAAGGTGCAGAATTTGTATACAATAATGCTATTGCAAATGGGACTTCTACATTTAATGTAAACTATATTGAAGTGCCAGTATTATTGGTAGTAAATGTTACTGATAATTTTAATATACATGCTGGTCCGTACGCAGCTTACATGGTTAGTGGAAAAACTACAAACGATTCTAATTTTGGATCTACTCAAAGAGAATTAGATACTGACGATTTTAATAAGTTTGACGCTGGTATTTCTGGTGGAGTGGGAATTGATTTAGATGTAGTAAATTTTGGTGTTCGTTACAACTATGGTTTAACTAAAATAGGGAAAGATAATAGTTTTCTTTCTTCTGACGCAAAAAATAGTGTCTTAAACGTTTATGTAGGACTAAGACTTAATTAATAAATACAAACTAATCTTTAAAAATTAAAAATCATGAGCAATCTTCTTTACACCATCGCAGTAATTCTGGTCATTTTCTGGGCAATTGGATTTTTTGCATTCAGTGCCGGATCAATTATTCATGTTCTTCTTGTAATTGCAGTTATTGCAATTATTTTTAGACTAATACAAGGGCGAAGCCTTTAATTTTACCGCATTATAAAAAATAATCAAAACAAAAAAATAATATTTTAATCATTTAAAACAAATCATTATGAGTAACCTTCTTTACACAATCGCAGTAATTTTAGTAATTTTTTGGGCAATTGGATTTTTTGCATTCAGTCTCGGATCAATAATTCACGTTCTTCTTGTTATTGCAGTAATTGCAATTCTATTCAGACTTATACAAGGTCGCAATATTTAATAAACTAGACTAAATAATAATAATAAAAATAAAATTAAATAATTATGAAAGCAGATAAAGTAATATTAGGAGTTATAGGTGGAGTTGCTGTAGGAGCATTATTAGGAATCTTGTTCGCACCAGAAAAAGGTGATAAAACAAGAACTAAAATTATGGATAAAAGCAATAATTATGCTGACGAACTAAAAGAAAAACTAGACACTCTTTTAGGTTCTATCACCAAAAAATATGAAAAAATTTGGAATGAAGGTGAATCTCTAATTGCTGAAGGAAAATCAAAATTCTATGATGCAAAAAATGAAGGTGAAAACTTAGTTGCAGAGGGAAAATCTAAATTTTACGATGCAAAAAACGAAATTAAGAATACAAATATCTAAGACGATATTTAATTATTAAGAATTTCAACATTAAGTACGATTACAACTTTTATCATGGAAAACAAAGCAACAACAATAGAAATGCTTTTCGAAAAAGCAGAAGATTATACCAGAACTACAGTAGATTTAGTGAAGTTAACTGCAGTCGATAAGACCGCTGACGTGATGTCATCACTCCTTTCTCGATTAGCCGTTTCTATTGTTTTTGTAATGTTTGCCTTATTGGTAAACATTGGCTTATCCTTATGGATCGGAGAATTACTTGGCAAAACCTATTTTGGTTTCTTTGCAGTTTCCAGTGTTTATTTACTAATCGCAATTGTGCTGAACATCTTTAAAGACGAATGGATAAAAATGCCTGTGAGTAATTTTATTATTGTTAAAATGCTTAAAAAAAGTTAATATGAAAAAAATCAACGAGACTGCAACGCTCAAAGAGGCTATCCATTTATTGAAATTAAAACAAGCTAATGAGTTAGTGATACTAAAAGATCAGTACCATTACACGATTGAAAGTCTGAAACCTGTGACTTTAATTAAAAATCTATTTACAGATCTGACCACTACTCCAAGCATGAAGAGAAATTTACTCCAGAATGTTGTTGGAATAACGGCAGGTTACTTGACAAAAAGAGTTTTGGTGGGATCTACCCATAATCCAATCAAAAGAATATTTGGTACTTTATTACAATTCGTTGTAACTAATATAACAACAAAACATTCGGACAAGTCAAAAGAATACGAAGCACAAAATTTTTAATTGTGTATCTATTTTCCGAATGCAAAATTTGCACCTTTAAATTATAATTTCCCATTTATAATTAGGGAAAACCAACTTATATGATTGTATTGATTGTTTTATTTTTAAACAATTTTTTATATCTTCAATTTAGCTTTATAAGTTGTATTCTAAAAGTGTAATCATTTGCTAATGAAGAAGCTGTTAATCCTCTTTATAAGATAAACGGCATTCCTTCCCACAGTAACACAATCCAGTTGAAGTATCGAGATAGAATAAAAAAATAATTGTGATTCAATTATTTTAAAATTCTTCATGACATTTAAAAGCATAAATCTGGTGAAAGAGTAACGATCATTCTAAATTCGTTCCCAAGAAACTTCTACCTTAATTTTATAATACTACAATAAGTAAATACTTTACTTATAACTGGTCAGCTTTATTCAAATAAAGCTACTCTCGAAAACACTTGCCTTACTTTTTAATCTCTTAGATTAAACGATTCTTAAAAATACTTTAGATTATTTTTTATACTATTTAATCAACTACCTAGATTTTTAATAATTTTCTGCGCTAATTTCTTCAAAAATCGCTTTTTCAAACACTTTTTTGTCTACTGAAAGACATTTTAAAACAGCTAATTAAGGGCATTAAAAAATCATTTTCAGCAACTAAGAACATAAATATCTGATTTTAAATTACTTATTCTTCGTTGCTAAAATTTGCATCAGTGAATCTTACAAGTATTTATTTAAATTTCACAATGCTTTCGGGGTTTATTAGCTTAACATTTGTTTAACAATAAAATTAATCCCCTAAAATCTAAAAAAATGAAAGTAAAAAACCTACTGTTAACCTTTGCAATACTATTTATTGCATTAATTTCCGGTTGTGCAAGCGACGATTTCGTAGAAGTCGAAGGAGTTTGTCCAATTGTAATATCTACAATTCCTGCTAATGGTGCTTTAGGAGTTCCGTTCCGACAGGTAATTTCCGCGACTTTCAATGAGGAAATGAATCCTTCTACCATTAATGCTACTACTTTCATAGTTACAGAAGCAACTGGTACAACTATCGCCGGTACAATTTCGTACAGCGGAAACACAGCAACATTTACTCCATCAGCTCCTCTGACTCCAAACACTACTTATACTGCCAGAATTAAAACTGGAGTTAAAGATGTAATGGGTAATGCGCTTCAAACAGATTATGTTTGGACATTTACTACTGGAATGTTAATTGTGCCTATGGTGATTACTACGGACCCAGCAGCTGATGCTGTAAACGTGGCATTGAATAAGACAATTACTGCCACATTTAGTGTGCCTATGGATCCTTTGACATTAAATAATTCTACTTTTATTGTTAAACAAGGAACTACTGAGGTTGCCGGAGTTATTACCTACACAGGATCTACTGTTACATTTACACCAGCGAGTCCTTTCACTCCTAATACACTTTATGTTGTTACAATAACTAACGCTGCAAAGAGTACAGAAGGCGCTTCATTGGCTAGTAATTTTGTTTGGAGTTTCACAACAGAAGCTGCTCCGACAATTACGTCAACAGACCCTACCGATAAAGCAACAGGAGTTCCTCTGAATAAAGTAATTTCTGCTACTTTCAGTGTACCTATGGATCTTTCAACACTAGACGGTTCAACATTTACAGTAAAACATGGAACTTACACAGTACCTGGAGTAATTACATATGCTGGTACAACAGTATCTTTTACACCTACTTTATTAGTTGCAGATACTGATTACACAGTTACCATAACTACTGGTGCAAAAAGTGCGTCAGGTATACCTCTAGCGAGTAATTATGTATGGACTTTTACAACAGGTGCTACTGCTGTCGCAGCTCCAACTGTAACGGCAACAGATCCAATAAGTAATGCAACAGGAGTGGCTTTGAATAAAGTTATTTCTGCCACTTTCAGCGTGCCTATGGATCCTTCCACACTTAACAGCGCAACTTTTTATGTAAAACATGGAACTTATGTTGTGCCTGGAGTAATTTCATATAGTGGCTCAACAGTATATTTTACACCTTCATTATTAGTTGCTGATACTGATTATACCGTTACCATAACTACTGGTGCAAAAAGTTTATCAGGTATGGCTTTAGCTAGTAACTATGTTTGGGACTTTAAAACCGGAGCTACTGCAGCCGTAGTTCCAACTGTAACTTCAACTGATCCAACCGATAAAGCAACAGGAGTTGCATTAAATAAAGTGATTTCTGCCACTTTCAGCGTACCTATGGATCTTTCAACACTAAACGGTTCTACGTTTACTGTTAAACACGGAACTTATACAGTACCTGGAGTAATTACGTATACAGGTACAACAGTTTCTTTTACTCCTACTTTATTAGTTGCAGATACTGATTATACAGTGACTATAACAACTGGTGCGAAAAGTGCAGCAGGTATACCTCTAGCGAGTAATTATGTATGGACTTTTAGAACACTTGCTCCTTCTTCCGCAGCTCCAATTGTAATAGCTACAGATCCAAATAATAATGAAACAGGCGTACCTTTGAATAAAGTGATTTCTGCTACTTTCAATGTACCAATGGATCTTTCAACGCTGAATGGTTCAACTTTCACTGTAAAACATGGAACTTACACAGTACCTGGAATAATTACGTATGCCGGCACAACATTATATTTTACACCTACATTGCTAGTTGCAGATACTAATTATACAGCTACAATAACTACTGGTGCAAAAAGTGCAGCAGGCGTAGCTTTAGCTAGTAACTACGTATGGAATTTCACAACGGTAAAAGCAATAATTGTTACGCCGCCACCAGTTATTGCTGGTTTGGATTTCGGAGTCTTCGGAGGAAATGCAGGGATAACAAATCAAGGAATAAATACAGTAATCAACGGAAGCATTGGAACTACAGCTGCTTCTACTTTGATCACCGGATTCCATGATGGTACAACTGGCGATACTTATACAGAAACACCTCTTAATAGAGGACTTGTAACTGGAAGAATTCATGCTGCACCGCCAGCTCCAGGATCAGCTGCTTCTGCACAAATTGCTGCTAACGGATTATTGGCTGCTCAACAAGCTTACCTTGCTATTTCTCCAGCTCAAAGACCAGGAGGAATGGACCCAGGTGCCGGTGAATTAGGAGGATTAACTTTGGCTCCAGGTGTTTATAAATCAGCAGGTGCTACATTTAACATATCAAATGGTGATTTAACATTAGATGCTAAAGGAGACCCTAATGCAGTTTGGATTTTTCAAACAGCAGCTGGTTTAACAGTAGGTATTGCTGGACCAAATGGTGCTAAAAGTGTTAAATTGGTAAACGGAGCACAAGCTAAAAATGTTTTTTGGTACGTAGGTACTGCAGCCGTGATTAATGGTGCTGGTGGTGGAGTTATGGTAGGAACTATCATTTCTACTGCTGGAATTACATTCTCAACTGCAGGAAATGCTGCTCAGACCGTATTGAATGGTAGAGCAATTTCTTTAGTGGCTTCCGTTACTATGGTGAACACGACTATTAATGTTCCTGCAAACTAAGCATTTACTGTAATAGTCTACAACCAAACAATTACATCCCGTCCCAGGACGGGATATATTTCAAATGATTTTAAAAATAAAAAACATGGACAATAAAAATAATATTAAAAAGGGATTACGCCAAGCTTGGTCTCCCAATAACTTACCCCTAAAAAGTCTGTTAGCAGTCTCTTTAACATGGTTGGGTGCTCAAGCGCCGATTCAGGCACAGGAAACTCTTGAAGTAAAATATGCTAAACCATCATGGTTCTTTGGTGTTGCCGGCGGTGCTAATTTCAATTTTTACGAAGGTTCTACTAATAAGTTAAATGCTGCTTTTACACCTCCTGCAACTTTTCATAATGGAGATGGTGTTGGACTTTTCATCGCGCCACTATTAGAATATCGTCCTGCTAGTTCAAGATGGGGACTGATGTTACAAGCTGGTTATGACAGCCGTAAAGGTACATTTGATCAGGTGCTTACCGCCTGCGATTGCCCTGCTGATTTATCAACTGATCTTAGTTACATCACGGTGGAACCAAGTTTGCGTTTCGCTCCATTCAAATCTAATTTTTATCTTTATGGAGGACCACGTTTGGCTTTCAACTTGGATAAATCATTTACTTATCAGTTAGGAATTAATCCCGCATTTCCAAATCAGGAACCTAGTGCTGCTGTGACGGGTGAATTTAGTGAAATTGAAAAAACTATTTTGTCAATGCAAATTGGTGCAGGATATGATATTCCAATTTCTTCAGATAGCAACAAAACACAATTTGTTTTATCTCCTTTTGTTTCTTTCCAACCTTATTTTGGTCAAAACCCACGTTCAACAGAAACTTGGAATAATACAACCATTAGAGCTGGTCTTGCACTTAAATTTGGACAAGGACAAAATATCCAACAGTCAACTGACATGTTGAAAGATCGTGAAGTTGAATTCTCAGTAAATTCTCCTAGTAATCTTCCTGGTGACCGAAGAATGACTGAAGTTTTTCCACTTAGAAACTATGTTTTCTTTAATCAAGGATCTACAGAAATTCCAAATCGTTATGTTTTATTAACGAAAGATCAGGTTAAAGACTTTAAAGAAGATCAATTGGAGTCATTTGCTCCTAAAAACTTGTCTGACCGTTCTAAACGTCAAATGACAGTTTATTACAATGTATTAAATATCCTTGGAGATCGTATGCAGAAAAATCCTGCTGCTACCATTTCTTTGGTAGGTTCATCAGAAAAAGGAAATACTGACGGTCTTGCAATGGCAGAATCAGTTAAATCATATTTGGTAAATACCTTTGCAATAAATGCATCTAGAATTACAACTAAAGGTCAGAACAAACCAAACATCCCTTCAGAACAACCTGGTGCAACACTTGAATTAGTATTGTTACGTCAAGGAGATCGCAGAGTTTCTATCGAAAGTAACTCCCCGGATTTATTGATGGAATTTCAAAGCGGTCCTGATGCGCCATTGAAACCCGTACAGATTTCTGCTTTACAAGAAGCACCTGTTGAAAGTTATGTTACCTTCAACAATAAAGGAGCTGGTGAAGCGCTGTCTACATGGTCACTTCAAATAGCTGATGAGCAAGGAAAAATACAATCGTTTGGACCTTACACTACGGAAGAAGTAAAAATTCCTGGTCAAGCAATTTTAGGTAGCCGTCCAGAAGGCGATTACAAAGTGAAAATGATTGGTCAAACTAAAAGCGGAAAAATCGTAGAGAAAGAAACGCCTGTTCACATGACACTTTGGACTCCTGCAAAAATGGAAGAAGGTACTAGATACAGCATTATCTATGAATTTAATACATCAAAAGCGATCACGATGTATGAAAAATACCTTACTGAAGTTGTAACACCTAAAATTCCTGTTGGAGCAACGGTTAGCATCAAGGGTCATACTGACATCATTGGTGAAGAAGTATACAATCAAGGTTTATCTCTTGCACGTGCAAATGATGCAAAGAATATCATTGCAAATGCTTTAGCAAAAGCTGGTAGAACTGATGTAAAATTCGATGTTTCCGGATATGGTGAAAATGAGAACAACTCACCTTTTGAAAATAATACGCCGGAAGAACGTTTTTATAACAGAACGGTAATTATTGACATTATTCCTGCTGCCAAATAATTCAAATCAGTAAAGAATACAATTTTTAAATATTCAAAAAGGATAGAAACTAAAAAGTCTATCCTTTTTTTTATGCCATAATTGAAAGTATGAATGTAGTTCCATCCTAGACATTGTAACAAATTCATACAATAAAATTTGACAAATTTCGTCCATTAATACAAAGCATCTAACAATTAAGATTTCAAAAGTTACTTTTTTGCAGAAAAATTAGTATTTTTACTACTCATTTTATGGAAAACATGACTTCAAACGAGAAAATCCTTATCAAATTCTATACTGCTTTTTCCAATGCCGATTCAGCAACAATGTGCGAATGCTACCATTCAAAAATTGAGTTTCGAGATCCCGTATTTGGTTTACTTCAGAAAGATGATGTTTGTCAGATGTGGAAAATGCTGATCGCAAGAAGCAGAGAAAATATAAAAGTCGAATTCTCAGATGTAAAAGCAGATGAATACATAGGTTCCGCTCATTGGATGGCGACTTATAATTTTAGTAAAACGAATAGAAAAGTGGTTAATGTCATTCAGGCCCAATTCCAATTTAAAGACGGACTAATTATAAAGCACACAGATGATTTTGATATTTGGAAATGGTCCAAACAAGCTTTTGGCTTTACAGGATATATATTAGGCTGGACAGGTTTTTTTCAAAAAAAATTACAACAAAAAGCACTATTATCATTAAAAGAATACAAAAAAACTAAAAATGCTAATTGAGACTTTAAAAACAGTACTCAATCGAGATTTAAACCAGTAAAAAACCGATATTCAGTTATTTCAAAATGAAAGTGCCATTTGGAAAATTAAAAAAGGCATCCGTAATTCAACAGAAACTCTTTGATTGCATTTGGTGGGAAACTAAATACAAATAGTGGCGCCGAATTTGGAAAAATCGGATATATCAGAAACAGATTAGTGGAATTTTTACTGAAGGATATTCGAAAAGCAATATTATCATCAAAAATAAATCAAACCATTGATGTCGTTAACAAAGCCCTTACTACTATCTCATCACAAGAATTAAAGGTGGAATATCCAATTTTAATTTTCGAAAATAAAACTTCAACTGAATTTATGTTTATCCATTTGACCACGCAACTCGCCTACCATTTGGGACAAATAAATTAATACAGGCGATTATTGGATAATTAAATCTAATTTTAACAAACATTCAATTTACTGTATTCCAATACGTTAAAATTCGTACTTTTATTAAAAATAGTATATAAAACGAATCCTAATAACGGTTATAATACAAATTTGTATGTTACAATCTTCTGAAACTCCCGTTCCATTTCAATCCAAGAGGAGATTTTATGCTTTAGAAATACTTCAGTTTATAGTACTATCTTCTTTGATTCTCTATTTTGGCAAAACGCTGTTTATTCCTTTAAGTTTTTCATTACTAATTGGTTTTATTCTGTATCCGATCTGTAAATGGATGGAAACAAAAGGGATTAATAAGGCAATTGCCATTGTAATTTGTATTTTAGGAGTAACAATTTTGGTGGGATCGGTAATCTATCTGTTATTCGTACAATTTACTGATTTTCTTCAGGAATGGCAATTTATAAAAGTTAAACTAAACGAAGCGATAAATCAATTGAGCATTTTTATTTTGGAACGATTTGACATAAGTTTGGAAAAACAAACGGATTTCATCAACAATACACTAAACAACTCTGGTTCGCAAGCCATTTCAATTCTACGCAACACTGCCTATTCCCTATCTGAATCTGTGTTTTTTCTACTAATGATTCCTATTTTCTCAGCATTAATACTTTTCCATCGCCATATTTTATCAAATGCTTTGTATGAAATTTTCCCTCCCGGACGAAAAAATACCATTCATGAAATCCTTATTGAAACCATCCATGCCTATTATAATTTCATTAAGGGAATGTTAGTAGTATACTTAATTGTAGGATTGTTAAATAGTATTGGACTAATGATTATTGGAGTACCACATCCTTTTCTATTTGGTTTTATAGCATCAATCCTAACTTTCATTCCCTATGTGGGAATCATGATATCGTCGCTCTTGCCCATTGCCGTTTCCTGGATCACGTACAATTCTATTTGGTATCCGTTAGCTGTAATTGCCGTTTTTTCTATTGTCCAAGCACTCGAAGCCTATATTATATTTCCTTTTGCCGTAGGAAGCCGTTTGAAAATAAATACACTGGTCATTATTATTGTGGTAATCGTGGGAGGCATTATTTGGGGTGCTGCAGGAATGATTCTGTTCATTCCGTTCATCAGTATCATCAAATTGATTGCGGACCGCACACCAAGCTTAAAGACGTTATCCGTCTTATTGGGAGACGGAGAACAAAAGAAAACTACGAAATAATCTATTTCAAAAGGGCAAAATCAAACGTCCAATCTAGCTCTTTTTTATACCATAATTGCCCCTGTGAAACTTCCAGCGGACAGTCAAAATTATTGGTATAAAGTGCTCCGGTTCCTAATCCCTGAGGCATTGGATTATGTTGTAAAAACGTCCATTGCGCGATGGCATTCAGTCCAATATTACTCTCCAAAGCGGAGGTAATCCACCACCCGATTTTATGCTTTTCAGCCAATGAAATCCACTCTTGCGTGCCTCGAAAACCACCTATAAAACTAGGCTTCAAAATGATATATTGCGGCTTTATTTTCTCCAACAATTGTTCTTTTTCTGCCAAATTAAACACACCAATCAGCTCTTCATCCAAAGCTATAGGAAAAGGAGTGATTCTACACAGCTCTGCCATACTGTCAGTGTTGTTTTTTTGTATCGGCTGTTCAATACTATGTAGTTTAAATTCAGATAGTTGAATTAATTTATTTAAAGCTAAATTTGAATCAAAAGCACCATTGGCATCGACCCGAATTTCGACTTGTTCCGGAGTGAAATGTTCCCGAATAAATCGCAATAATTGCAGTTCTTTATCGAAATCTATCGCTCCTATTTTGAGTTTAATACATCGGAAACCCTGCGCTAATTTTTCCTCGATTTGCTGCTTCATAAAAGTCTCTTCACCCATCCAAACCAAACCGTTTATCAAGATGGATTTTGTACCATTTGTAAAGTCAGAAGGAAAAAGTAAAAAAGGAGTTTCACTTATTAAAGACTGGAACGCCATTTCGACTCCAAATTGTATCGAAGGAAACTCCAATAATGCTTCCCAAAGTTGGTCTTTTCCGAAGTGAATATTATCGCAAGTCCATTGCAATTTTTCTTCATAATCCGGCCGGTCATCAATACTCAATCCGCGAAGGATTCCGCATTCTCCAATTCCTTTTTTACCGTCCTGTTCCAAGACAATAAACCAGGTTTCTTTTTCTGTCATAACACCGCGGGAAGTTCCCGATGGTCGTTTGAAGTCCAGAATGTATTTGTGGTAAGTTGCTTTCAAAAGTTATAAAGTATGAGTTATTTTTATCTTGTATCTGACGAATTTTATAAAAACCTAACTATTTATCCATCAACTTCAAAACTCTTTCAAAGTCATTGGAAACTATTCCCGCTTTTTTGAAAGCTGCAAAATCTTGTTTTATTTTTTGAGTCCAACTCAAGCTATCCGTTACATTTTGAGAATTATACTCTTTGTAAATGGCTTTTGCAGAAGAATAATTATCATTCAATAAATAGGCGTGCGCCAAATTCAGTTGTATCAATAACTCCGTATTATCAAGCTTCTCGCCTTCTTTTAGGAATTTAATCGCTTTACCGTATTGCTTCGTCAAAAGATAACTACTTCCTATTGCGTTGTAATCCAAAGCGGTTGCTTTTCCATCATTGATTATTGTAGTAAGTTTCACAATCGCCTCACCTTGCTTTCCTTGTTTTACTAATGCAGCGGCTTGCTTGCGCAAATCATCATACACGCCTTTAGAAAGACTGCTTTCGCCAAAACAACTGTCGCCAAAATCCTTGAATGCTTTAGAGCGCTCTACAGCCAATAATTTCTGGAACTCCTTAAACTTGTATTTGGATTGAATTTTATCGAGAATACAAACGCAAAAATCATCTGAATTAGTCATTTTTTGAGCTAGATTAGAAGTTTTGCATTGATCGATAATTGCTTTTCTGTTTTCAAGCGTCCATCCACGACTGAGTTTGTTATCAACCCAAGGCACAACTTCCAGAATGATTTTCTGGTTCATGATCCAGTTTTTACTCTCGAAACCAAACCATAAATTCCCAGAATTCGATTGCATACAAGCCGATCTCTCAGTAGAAAGTCGTTTGGCATCTTTACTGACTGGAGTATCTTGCACCAAACAAGCATCATCTGTTTTTCCGTCGGCTTTATATTTAGCAGCTAATTCGGCGCTAGAAAAAACAGCATATTTACATTTATCATCTCCTGAGATTTTTGACAAGATAAAAACTGCTCCTGCTGAACCTTGACTAATTCCTGTTGGGTCCGGAATGGCTTTTAAGACTGAAACTAAACTGCCCGCCATTTGCTGATTTTTATCCAAAAGCGTTATTCTATAAACGACTTCAGTGGTACCTTCCGGGAAATCTTGGGTTTTTATAATGATTCGGTCTCTTGCGGAAACCGTGATTTCTTCGGTTGTAGCACGGGTTTTATCCCAATAGCCGTCTTTTTGAGAGAAAACAGTATTTATTGAAACCAGAAATAGCACAAGAAAAGTGAAATATTTATTTTGCATGATTGATATAAAATTTAAACACTAAGCTCACAACGTTTTTCGCAAAGTTCACTAAGTAATTTAGCACTATCAAGCCCTAGCCCAGATTACTTCACTAAACTTTCATTTACATAGGAGTTCAGTGAACTTCGTTTGCAGTGAAAATCCTTTTATCACCCAGTCAGGTTTTCGAAACCTGACTGAGTGATAAAAGATTACTTCACCATACTTTTATTTTATTGAAGTTCAGTGAATTTCATTTGTAACGAATAGCTGGAATAGCTCCAAATAAAAATTACAATTCGATGGAACTTCCTATTTCAAGCAACATCAAATCTTTTCCTTTGTTGAAAAATTTACGAATGGATTCCTCATGGTCAATTTCGATATAACCGAAAGTATCGTAATGGTAGCCCAGAATTTTATCGCAATCCAAGAAATCAGAAGCTATAATCGCATCTTCTACATCCATGGTAAAATTATCGCCTATCGGCAAAATCGCCAAGTCGAGTTTGGTGCGCATAGGGATCAGTTTCATGTCCATAGTAAGCGCCGTATCACCAGCAATATATACATTTTTATGTTCCCCTTCAATGACAAAACCACCCGGATTTCCTCCGTAACTGCCGTCAGGAAAGGAACTGGAATGAATCGCATTTACATATTTCAATTTCCCAAAATCAAAATTCCAACTTCCTCCGTGATTCATCGGATGCGATTGAAAGCCTTTTGCGCCATAATAACCTGCAATTTCAGCATTGGAAACAATTACCGCATTGGTTCTTTTGGCAATTGCCTCGACATCCAAAATATGATCCCCGTGAGCATGCGTTAGCAAAATATAATCTGCTTTTAAAGTGTCAATGTCAATGTGCGCTGCATTTGGATTAGCCGAAATATACGGATCTACAATTATGTTTTTGCCACCAACTTCGATTCCTAATGACGCGTGACCGTAAAATGTTATTTTCATATTTATTAATTTAAAAATGGAATGATTCCCTACTTGATTATTAATTTATCTCCCTCCTAAAAAAGTATTCACAATGATATCCGAAAAAAAGTAAATCATACCTAACGACAACAACACTGAAAGTGCAAAAGTACTCAAAGCAAGTTTTTTTAATTCAGGATCTAATTCCTTGGCATTTTGATTTTTATAGACGGTAACTAAATGTTTAATTAAAGGTATGTACGCCAATAAAAACAAGTATTGATCAAAATGAAAATCGTCAATAATTGTAAAAATTAACACCAAAACCATCGCCGTTACAATCAAAATGTAATGGTATATTTTTGCTTTGGCTCCGCCAATTTTTACGACAATCGTGTTTTTATTCGATTTTCTATCGGATGCTTCGTCTCGCATATTATTCAAATTTAAAACACCAACGCTTAATAATCCAATTGCGACTGCAGGCAAAACCAACAATACATCCAATTGTTTCGAGTATAAAAAATTCACTCCTAAAGTACTCACCAATCCAAAAAATACAAATACAAATACATCACCAAAACCTCTGTAGCCATAAGCTGTATTTCCAACCGTATAGCGAATGGCAGATACAATTGAAAGAATTCCCAAAACTAAATAGAAAAAGGAATACCATAGATTTGTATCTCTAAACGCATAATAAATCAATAACATCGCGGAAAGTAACGTCAAGACTGATGTCATTATAATGGCGCGTTTCATGGCTTGCGGAGTAATCACACCACTTTGTATCGCGCGTTTTGGCCCTACGCGATCTTCATTATCTGTTCCTTTCATGCCATCACCGTAATCATTAGCAAAATTAGATAGTATTTGCAATCCTAATGTTGTCAATATAGCAAAGCCAAACAATCGCCAATTAAAGACTTCTGTTGGCGTTAATATACTATCTGTTGGGTGCGCCAAAGCATACATACTTCCAACTATTATTCCCGAAACCGACAAGGGTAAGGTTCGTAATCGTGCGGCTTCAATCCAATGTTTCATGTTTTATTATTTAAAAATTTGCAGTTTAAATCTTAAGATTTATTGTGTAAACAACTTTAAATCTCGCACTTTAAACCATATTATTACATCCAATTGCTATCGGAAGTTTCTATCTCGTACAACCAAAGGTTGACTTGTTGCTTTACTATTGAATAATTCGCTAACTGAAATTCTATATTTCCTCCTGCAGTATGCAATATTATGGAGCCAATATTCAACTTTTTATGCCAGAAAAGCTGCGACGTTGTAATCGCTTGTATTTTACTAGGTTCAATAATATCATTGCTCACATCCCAAGCGCCGCTTTGCTTAATTATAAAATTCTTATGAATGAATAATCGGTTATTTTTAAATTTAAAATATTGGATTAATCCAATAACTACTACATAAAACGGCACCACATAACTATATTCAAAAATTATAGGTTCAAGCCAATATCCAATCCCCAAAAATCCCAACAAAGGTAACCCTATTGAAAGAACAACAGAAAAAATAAGTTTGCGATAATTAGGTTGTAGCATCTGTCCCCTTTCAGGAATTTGATGAAACAACAATCTCAATATAGAATCTCTCTCTGTTTCACTACATCCCGGAATTTCAATTATTGATTTCCGTTCTTCCTTTTCGCCTCCAGTTGCTTGTTTGATTTTTAATTCTAAAATCCCCATTTTCTTTTGGAAGTAATTTCTGGTGACTGTCGTAATTTGAACTTTTTCTGGCTTGATGATGGTACTTTTTGTATTCAACAATCCAAAAGATAATAACATCGAACCTTTTTGTCGCGTTATTTTGTAATCATAAAACTTGAAAACGATTCGTGTAACATTTACAACCAAAACAACACCAAACAACAACAGTATCGATGTTAAAATAGTTTGCAACACTAAGTTTTTATCAATGTAAGACCCAACTTTTTCTTTGTAAATATTGCTTTCGTCTCCAAAATTTTGAAAATTCTCGTAAATCGTGCTAAAGAAAATCACCAGTAATGCAATACTTTTTCCATAATTAGAAGTTATTCCAACTTTCAGCAAACTCAAAAAACTAATTTTTATGAAAGGATGAGCGGCTTCAAATAGCTTTTGCTCGGTTTCCTCCAAAGTAGTTTCTGCAGTTCCAACTACACGCTGTAATTTATCATTTTCCAACAAACGAGATTTTAATTCCAAAGCCAATTCATGCGAAATCGCTTTGATGGCGCCTTCTTTTTTATTGCTTCCGGCAGTATCTACATCTAATTCATAAACACCAATCAACTTTTGGATAAAAGACTGATTGATATTTACCTGTTGGATTTTGCGCAGTTGAATCGCAGTTTTGGTTTTATTAAAAACGCCTTCTGTTATAATGAATTCCTCATTTTCGGCATCCAAAAAGAAAGTAAAGTTTAGATATTTCAAATAAGAAACAACTCCAATACTTGCGAATACAAGAAGCATTCCCACCACTAAATACACTTTGTTAATTTCATCAAATTTAAAGGCCCAAATTAAGATTATAGGCCATAAAGCTCTTCCATATTGCTGAAGCGCATAAAAAAACATAACCCAGATCCCAACTATGGATTGCCTTTGTGGTTGACTAAAATCAGTTCCCATTACAATTGCTTTTGTATTTTACCCATCAACAATTGTTTGATATTTTCGGCTTGTTCTTTTTCGATCCCGGGGATTTCAATATCACTGGAACTTCCGCCGGCAGTAAAAATTTCTATTTTGGCGAGACCAAAATAACGTGAAATTAATCCTTCATGCAATGCCACATGCTGCACTCTATTATAAGGAATAACGATTGTGTTAGTAGCAATGACTCCGTACCTAAAAAGCACATCGTGTTCGCGGAAAGCAAAACCTTTTTTCTTAAAAGCGATAATAGATAAAACAATTAAGAAAATCGAAAATACAGGAATTACAATTCCTAAAATCAGCCATACTCTTCCAGAAAAAAATTCAGGTTTAAATATTGAAACAATTATCGGAACTAAAACAAGTAATGCAATAATTCTCAGTAGACCAATCAAAACCACTAACAGGTATTTAGGTTGCAAAGCCGTAAAAGAGACCTCCTCGAATTTAGGAAGCTGGCTGGTATCAATCGTTTCGTTTGTGAAATTTTCCATTTTTTTATTTTGTTTCAAGTTTGAAGTTTAACGTTTCAAGTTCTATACTTGAAACGTTAAACTTTAAACTTTTTACCTTTTTTTGCGACTGAACACTAATCCCAAAATTTCGGGACTGAACACTGAACACTAATTACTAATTTACGGCAACCATTTTTTCTCGAAATTCGGTTTTCTTTTCTCCAAGAATGCGTTTCTTCCTTCTTTAGCTTCTTCGGTCATATATGCAAGTCTTGTAGCTTCACCAGCAAAAACCTGTTGTCCCACCATTCCATCATCGGTAAGATTCATCGCAAATTTTAGCATTTTAATTGCCATTGGAGATTTTTGCAAAATTTCCTGCGCCCATTCGTAAGCAGTATCTTCTAATTCAGCATGCGGTATCACAGCATTCACCATTCCCATATCCATAGCATCCTGCGCCGAATAATTGCGTCCCAAGAAGAAAATCTCGCGTGCTTTTTTCTGTCCCACCATTTTAGCCAAATATGCCGAACCATATCCACCGTCAAAACTCGTTACATCAGCATCCGTTTGTTTGAAGATCGCATGTTCTTTACTCGCCAAAGTCAAATCGCACACCACATGCAAACTGTGTCCTCCGCCTACAGCCCAACCCGGAACTACAGCGATAACCACTTTTGGCATGAATCGGATTAAACGTTGTACTTCCAAAATGTTCAAACGATGCTGTCCATCATCGCCCACATATCCTTGATGTCCGCGTGCGTTTTGATCGCCGCCGCTGCAAAAAGAATACACGCCATCTTTAGAGGAAGGCCCTTCGGCAGAAAGTAAAACTACCCCAATTGATGTATCTTCCTGTGCATCATAAAAGGCATTATACAATTCAGCAGTCGTTTTTGGACGAAACGCATTGCGCACATCCGGTCTGTTGAAAGCAATTCTGGCAACGCCATTGCATTTCTTATAAGTGATATCTTCGTATTCTTTTGCAGTGATCCAATTCATCGTAATTAATTTAAAATATTTCAGTGTAAAAATAAATCATTTTTTACATTTTATCTATTCTATTTGCATAAGCTTATGGTAATCCTTCTCTGATTAAAGGCTTTAAAACGTTAAAAAATAATAAAAAATCAGCATTTTAACAGTTGCCAATTCAAATTATTTTTAATTTTGAAATAAGCTAATCAGATGAATACAAATTCTTTATCTTGATTAATTATTGATTCTTCACTGATTTATTAACCTAAAAAAAGAATGTATTGAATGCAATTAAAAATGTTGTCGCTCCTTTTTCTACGGTAATAACTTATAAAAATATTTTCAAAGCCCCGATAAACGAGCTAATGATACTAGCATTTGCCCCAGCAGTAAAAAATAAAAAGTAACACCTACGGTTAATTAAAGAGCTATTTTCTTGTCCTTGCAAAAGTGAGACATTAATAAACAATTGTTTAGAAAATTATCTTACAATATATAGAAAACCAACGGCCAAATCGTGAAATTATTTCTAAACTCGTAAGCAAGTGATTGTACATTTAAAGACAAAACCATCCTTTAAAGTACTTACGCTTAAGTTAATATTTTTAAAATAGTATAAATAATACTATTACGCTTAGAAGCGGATAAAGCTACTTTGAACTTCAAATTTATTTTAATGTTGCCAGAATTTAATGTTCTGAAACAGCATTAAAAAGAGAAAGACTAACCGTTACGATTAGTCTTTCTTTTTTTTTATTCCTTAACCAAGTAAATTCCGTCTTCCTTGATTTCGATTAATTTCTCTCGATATAAAGCTCCTATCGCTTTCTTGAAGGTTTTCTTACTCATTTTCAAAACCGTTTTAATATCTTCCGGATGTGAATTATCAGTCAAACGCAAGAAACCTCTGCTCGCTCTTAACTCATCCAGAATTTTCTCTGCATTTGGCTCTATACTTTGATAGCCTTGAACTTGCAATGCCACATCAATCTTATTATCCGGACGAATTGTCTTGATATACCCTCGCATTCGGTCTCCCGTGCGAATCGCATCATCATAAACTTCATCTTTGTACATCAAACCTTTGTATTTTTCGTTGATGATAACGTTAATTCCTAATTCAGTAATATGGGAAACTATTAAATCTACTTCTTCCCCTTTTTCAACCGTTAGGTGATCATTTTTTAAAAACTGATTCAATTTACTGGAAGCTACCAAACGATTGGTTTTCTCGTCCATATAAAGGTACACCAAGTAGCGTTTCCCTTTTTCCATGGGACGCGCCTGCTCTTTAAACGGAACCAAAATATCTTTTTCCATTCCCCAATCCATAAAAGCACCAATCTGATTGGTATAATTCACACGCAAAAGTGCAAATTCATTCAATAAAATATAAGGTTCTAATGTCGTGGCAACGGGTCTTTCTTCGTGATCCAAGTACACAAAAACAATCAACTCCTCACCTATTTCAAATTCGTTTGGCACGTATTTGTTAGGCAACAGAATGTCATGAATTCCTTCGGGATCTTCTTCTGGATTTCCCAGAAACAAACCTACTTTGGTATCACGTAGAATGGTAAGCGTATTGTATTTTCCTATTTCAATCATTTTCTTTCAATTTCTAAAGCGCAAAGGTACGAAGTTTGAAAATAGTAAATTAAGAAACTGTCTACAAAAAAACAAAGCTAGAATCCAAAAATTAATCTGATAGTTAAGCTCAAAGACTATTATGATAAATAAATAGTTTTGAACTTTTAATTCTTCAAGAACATAATAATTACATCGCAGAAATTGTAAGAAGTAGCAATAATCAGGTATTTAAAATAAAGAAAACTCCATTCGCATTCAAATTAATACATATGTCCTACGATTAGGTCCAACGATTAAGAGTAGGTCCAACAACTTGGCAGATTTCTGTTTTAGTAAAACTTTATTCTTAATTCTAACTATAATCATACAGAAAATTCAGCTTTAATACGCTACTTAACTTGGCCGAAACGTTTTAGACAATTGTTTTGAAATCAGTGAAATAGAAATCTATTTTTAAATTATAGTTGAAGGCTAAAAAACATAAATTTTAATAATCTGAAAGTTCTGAAAAAAACGTATACTTCGCGTTCATTATCATTGACCCATTTAATAATCAATTTTACTGAATTGTTGGAGTTAAAAAATATTTATCCCAATTAAAAATAAAATGAGATTTTAATGTAAAGAGACTTGAAAAAATTAAAAAAACTCAAGCAAGTGTTTATGATTTAAGAAAAAAAATTATTGATATAGGGAAATTCATATATTCGCCTGAAAATAAAGAAAGGGAAAATAAAACATACAGGTGAAATTAAACTTAAAATTAAAAACTGTAACGTTGAAATTTTAGATAACTTGAAAGAGACAATATAAAATTTAACCAAAGTTATCCATCTTTAAATTTCTAAAAAAAAGCTTTCTCAACGTGAATTTCCAATTCATGATCACTAAAAAATACAATTATACATCCGTAGCAAGCATTTGGAAAACGCTTACGACAACAAACGCAACATATACCACAAACACTTTGTAAAGTTAATCGATTATTGCAAAAAAAAAGAGGACTCAAAAGCCCTCTTTTTTATAATATTATCACTCGGAATATGCTTTGTAATTGAATAATTACTCTACCATAACGGTGTCAAATTCCATCTCATCCACAATTTCTATTGCAACTTCTGGTTTAGAACCTTTTATTGCATTAAATTTTTCTAATTGTTCCAGTTCACCTTCTTCGCCACTGAAATACGGAAAAACATCCATGATAGGCGATTCCGAAATTGCTGGTATAGTATAGTCGCCCATCGTGCCTTTCATGACGCTAGTGGTGTTATCAAAAGCTTCTTTTACATCATTGGCTTGCACTAGTAAATAAATATTTGATTTTCGTTCTTTCCCGCTTTCTTCGTCATATGCCAATAAGGAAACTTTAGATCGAAACCAACGATCTGCATTTTCGAAGGGGTGAATTTCGGCATAATTAGCCACTTTTATATTGGTGATTTTAAATTCTTCGCTGATATATGCCGACATTTCTTCATTGATTCTGCTTTCAGCTTCGGTGTAGGATAACGCATCCACCAAGTACGGTTCTGTCGTAATCTTTTGTGCGCCAGTTTCGTCTGTTTTTCTATATTTTACTTTGCATTCGTACCAAATTGTGCTCATTTCTATTTTTTTTTAGGATGTCAAAGATAGATTTTAACGCAAAAAAAAAGCAATATTCCTAAAATAGATATCCACAATTTCGTAAAAAGAAAATATAGTAATGAAAGGCCTGCCTTTATCGGATTAAAGCGACAACTGGAAAACTAATTTGTTATTAAAAATCAAAAAAAAAATACCGCTATCATTATGAAAACGGCATTTTTTGAATTTGTGTAAAAGATATTAGCGGGTAAAAACCAAATGATTGCCTTCCGATAAATTAGCGTCAAAATGATAACCATCGTAATTGAAACCTTTTAAATCTTCTATAGTTTGAGCATTGGTATCAATAATATAACGCACCATCATTCCTCGCGCCTTTTTGGCAAAAAAACTGATTATTTTTAATTTTCCGTTTTTGTAATCTTTAAATTCTGGCGTAATTACCGGAACTTTCAACGCGTTGACATCAATTGCCGAAAAATATTCATTACTGGCCAAATTGACAAACAATTCGTCTTCCTCAAGCTCTTTATTCAAAGCATTAGTTATAATTGGACTCCAAAATTCATGCAGGTTTTTGCTTTCGCCGATAGGTAATTTGGTTCCCATTTCCAAGCGGTACGCCTGAATTAAATCCAATGGTTTGAGCAGTCCGTATAATCCAGAAAGTATTCTTAATCGGTCTTGTAAAGCTTCTATTTTTTTTAATGGAATCGAATAGGCATCTAATCCAATGTAAACATCTCCATCAAAAGTATATACGGCAGGGCGTGCGTTAGTAGCCGTAAAAGGTGTTTTCCAATCCTGATTTCGTTTCCAGTTCAAATCAGCCAATTTATCTGAAATACTCATTAAATCCGATAATTCAGCAGGATTTTTTTCTTTTAAAATTTTTTGAACTTGACGCGCTTCTTTCAAAAATAATGGCTCGGTATGCAATTGGGTGGGTAACTGTTTCTCGAAATTTAAAGATTTGGCTGGGGATATTACAATTTTCATACACAATACTCTTTCGAGCGATTTCTATTAATTTTTTACAAAAGTACTAATTGAAAGTAAGAAATCAAGAATCTATAAATTGATTTGCTCAATAGACTAATAGATAATAGAGATTGATCGCTATTTTAATTATTTTTGAGGTCCAATAAAACTAAAAACCTTCCTATAATTATGAATATAATTGGAATTCGAAAAGCAACGCTATCAGATTTGGAAACCATCCAAAAAATAAGTATCCAAACTTTCATTGAAACTTTTGCAGCGGTGAATACGCCAGAAAACATTACCAATTATATACGTGACAGCTTAAATACAGAACAATTATCGGCTGAATTAAACAATGTAAATTCACAGTTTTATATCGCTTACTCAGACACTGAAGTTGTGGGATATTTAAAAATAAACTTTGGTGATGCCCAAACGGAAGTGATCAACGAAAATACTTTAGAAGTGCAACGGATTTATGTCATCCAAAATTTTCATGGCAAAAACATCGGACAACTGTTGCTTGACGAAGTAAAAAAAATTGCAAAAAATTCTGGCGTCGAATTTATTTGGCTTGGTGTGTGGGAAGAAAATCACAGAGCACTTCAATTTTACACTAAAAATGGATTTGTTGTCTTTGACAAACACGTTTTTATAATGGGTAATGACGAGCAAACAGATTTATTGATGCAACTTCGAATACAATAACAATTATCTAATTTTAAATTGTCGCTTTCAGAAGCCCTTCTAAAACCCTATTTGGCTTATTTTTGTATCAAATATTTTCAAAAACTATGAAACAGCAAGTAATTATTATAGGAGCCGGACTGGCGGGATTATCAGCTGCCGTTCATTTGCACCGTCAAGGGCGAAAAGTTCTCCTTCTGGAAGCCAGTGATCGTGCGGGCGGAAGAATAAAAACCGATTCCCATGAAGGTTTTCTTTTCGACAGAGGTTTTCAAGTGCTTTTGACGGCATATCCTGAAACGCAAGCATTACTTAATTATAATGATTTAAAACTAAAGAAAATGTTACCCGGAGCAACTGTGCTTTATGATGGAGGCAGTTTTGAAATCGCAGATCCATTCCGAAGACCTTCGGCAGCATTTGCCACTCTTTTTGCTCCCGTTGGTACTTTAAAAGATAAAATCAATACGCTTTGGTTAAAAAATAGGTTACAAAAATTAACCGTAAAAGAAATTTTCGAACAAACGGAACAAACAACTAGCAAACAGTTGGCTGAATACGGTTTTAGTCCAAAAATGATTGATCGTTTTTACGCTCCCTTTCTGTCAGGAATTTTTTTGGAAAATGAATTGAGAACTTCACGAAGAATGTTCGATTTTGTAATGAAAATGTTTTCAGATGGTGATGTGGCGGTTCCTGAATTAGGAATGGAGGAAATTCCAAAACAATTAGTTGCCATGCTTCCGGAGGGCAGTATTCAATGCCATACCAAAGTGATTGCTATTGATGGCAATACCATAACTATTGAAGACGGAACTGTTTTTGAAGCCAACCAAATCCTTTTGGCCACGACCGCAAATACCTTGACCCAAAAATACTTTCCGAAGCAAAAAATGACTTCACATCAGGTTACTAATATTTATTTTGAAGCTAATGAAGCCCCAACGAAGAAAGCAGTGGTCATTTTAAATGCTTCAACAAACAAAAAATGGGTAAATAATTTGACCGTCATGTCTAATGTTTCCAACGCTTATGCTCCAAAAGGAAAAGTGCTTATTTCCGTTTCCTATAATGGAATTCCGACTGTTGATGACGCGACTTTGGCCGAAAACATGAAGCAGGAAATGAAACGATGGTACGGTGAAAAAGTAAATTCATGGAAAATGCTAAAGGCATATCGCATTGAATATGCTTTACCAACTCAGGAAAGTGTACGAAATGAAATCGCTGCTTCGGAGATAAAAATCTCAGATAGGCTGTTTATTTGCGGAGATAACTTGTTGAATGGCTCCATAAATGCTGCTCTAAAAACGGGACGATTGGCTGCTGAAGCGATGAAAATATAGCTTATTATTTTAAACCAAAACTTTCCCCAGTTATAGCTTTCAACTAATTTGCCAAGAATTACACCAATCAGTACAAGTTAATTTGTGGAGATTTGTGTAATTCGTGGCAACGTCATTTTTAATTATTACCAAGCCGAAGCACTAATCTAATCAGTTGCAGACGAGAGCTTTTATTACTCTTGTTGAGATTAATCCTGATCGATAACCAATTTATACGTTGGATCTTCCATAATATTTACATCAATGATGGCTTCTGCATTTTTAAGCAACAAAATACAATCGGTACTCAAATGGCGCAAATGTACTTTTTTACCTTGTTTGTGATACCGATGCGTAATAACATTCAATGCTTCAATTGCTGACATATCAGAAACTCTGCTTTCCTTAAAATCAATTATAACTTCATTTGGGTCACTCAATACATCAAACTTTTCAATAAATGCAGTTGTAGAGGCAAAAAACAAGGGTCCATATATTTCATAATGCTTCACTCCGTTTGCATCAACAAATTTTCTGGCGCGAATGCGTTTAGCACTTTCCCATGAAAAAATCAAAGCTGAAATAATCACTCCAATTAAAACGGCTAAAGCCAGATTGTGCAGTAGAACAGTAATTAAAGCCACTATTACGACAAGAAAAACATCGTTTTTGGGCATTTTGTTAAATATTTTTAAACTAGCCCATTCAAAAGTTCCTATCGCAACCATAATCATAACGCCGACTAAAGCCGCCATGGGTAAAAGTTCAATTACAGGAGCACCAAACAAAATAATTACTAAAATTGTCAGTGAAGCGACAATACCAGACAAACGGGCTCTGCTTCCTGCTGATAAATTAACCAGTGTTTGTGCTATCATTGGACAACCTCCCATACCAAAGAAAAACCCGTTCAAGATATTAGAACTGCCTTGCGCAATACATTCTCTATTTCCGTTACCGCGAGTCTCCGTGATTTCATCCACTAAATTCAAGGTCAGCAAACCTTCTGTCAATCCCACTGCAGCCATAATTAAGGCATAAGGGAAAATTATTTTTAAAGTCTCTAAAGTAATAGGAATATTCGGAATGTGAAATGGGGGAAAACCTCCGCTTACCGAGGCAATATCTTTCACTGTTTTTGTTTCGATTCCTATGAAAAAAACCAAAGCAAATACCACGATAATAGCCACTAATGAAGCCGGAATAGCTTTTGTTATTCTAGGAAGCAACACCACAATTCCTATTGTTAGTGCTACTAAACCTGCCATAATCAACATTGGAGTTCCCGTAAGCCATGTAGTTTCTCCATTAACCACCATTTTAAATTGTTCCAATTGAGACATAAATATAATGATTGCCAATCCATTAACAAAACCAAACATTACGGGATGTGGCACCAGTCGGATAAATTTTCCGAGTTTAAAAACACCCACTAAAATTTGTAAGATACCTGCCAGCGCAACCGCCGCGAATACATATTCTAAACCATTTGACTTCATTAAGGCAATCAAAACAATCACCGTTGCGCCTGCTCCACCAGAAATCATACCGGGTCTACCTCCAAATATTGACGTAACCAAACCCGCAATGAAAGCAGCATACAAACCCATTAATGGGGGAAAACCGGCTAATATGGCAAACGAGAGCGACTCAGGAATCATAGTCATAGCCACAGTAAGTCCGGCTAAAATTTCTGTTCTGTAATTTACCTTTTGAGATAAATCAAATAAATTAAAAACTTTTTTCATGTGATAATTATAATAAAAAACGTCCGATATAATTTCGTAATCAGAAATTGTATCGAAAAAAAAATCAGCTAACTGTTTTTGGGAAAATCCCTCGATTTAAAGGCTATAAATCAGGGCGGAGTACCTTCAGAAATTGCTATTATAACGTTTTTCATAAGAAGTGCAAAAATAAAACTTTTTTCTCGGCTGACCAAACAGTTAGTGAAAATGCTTAAATTTGGCTAAAATTACAACTTTTTTTCAGTAATCAACCTTTTAATTGTTACATCATTATCATTAAAATTGAGGATCGCTTCTAAAAAAAGAACCAGCAAAATACTATCGATTCAATTAAAAAACCATGAAATTATTACATATTTTATTCTTCGCTCTTTTTCTGAATTCAAGTTACTCGCAATCGACGAATGACTATTTTGAAAAGATCAGAAACAATGAAGCAGAACTAACTGCTTTCTTTTCGCAAATGCCAAAAGGCGGCGATTTACATCATCATTTTTCAGGTTCTATTTACGCGGAACCGTTATTAAGACATGCAATTTCAAAAGATTTTTACCTCAATATTGAAACGATGGATGTTTTAAAAGAAAAACCATCAACCGGAAACTGGGAATTATTTTCAACATTAAAAAGCAACGGAACATTAGACATTTATAAGCAAAAAATCATGCAGAAATGGTCTGTAAAAGACTATAATCATGTCGATTATCCATCGGATAAATTATTTTTTGAATCATTTATGAAGTTTGAACCGGCCATAAAAGGGAATTTTGGACAAGGATTATTGGAACTTAAAAACAGAGCCATTTCAGAAAATGTCAGTTACATTGAAACCCAGCTGTCTACGATTCCAACTGCAATGAACACGGATAATCTGACGAAATTCGATAATCGATTACGAAGATTAGCTTTGGCAAAAGACGAAAAAGGACTTCTAAAATCATTGGATTCTGTTTATAGTTCCTTACTGAAAAAAGATGCAGAATCTTACGCCAAAGATTTCAACACCAATTTTGTGGCAAAGCTTCACAAGGACCTGAAAATTGATGACAAGCAATTTACCATGCGGTATCAAAATTTTGTGCTGCGATTCATGGAACCCGTGGATTTATTTAAAAATCTGGTAATCGCATTCATTTCAGCAGATGAAAGTCCGTTGATGGCAGGAGTTAACATTGTTTCTCCTGAAGATGGCGAAACTTCGATGAAGGATTATTGGTTGCACATGGTCATGTTTAAATATTGTCATTCTCGTTATCCAAATGTAAAATACACAATGCATGCCGGCGAACTGACTCTTGGTTTAGTGCAACCGGAAGATTTGACTTGGCATATTGGCGCAGCCGTTTATACTGCGGGAGCCAATCGTATTGGCCACGGAGTTGATATGGCATACGAGAAAGATTCCTATGATTTATTGCGTTACATGGCGAAGAAAACTATTCCTATCGAAATTAACTTAGTGAGCAACGAATTCATTTTGAAGGTGAAAGAAAGCCGTCATCCATTCACTTTATATAAAGAATTTGGCGTTCCAATAGTAATAAGTACCGATGATGCAGGGATTTTACGCACGAATATGACGGAGCAATATGTTTTGTTGTCCAAAAGATACAAAGATGTTTCTTACATCGATATTAAGCAATATGTATACAACAGCATTAATTATAGTTTTATAAAAGAGGCTTCCGTAAAAAAGCAATTACTAAAAGATTTAGATTCCAGATTTAAAACTTTCGAAGCAAATTTTCCGCTGAAATAGACCGTTGACGAGATTGCGAGTAAAGAAAAGATTCCCCAAAATATCATCTTCATAAGTACTCGTTTTTTTTTGAAAAATCAGCTTAGAACAAAATTTTAAAGAGCTATTTCTCTATTTTGACTTTATTTTAACCGAGAAAAAATCTGAAAAGAAAACAAACTAAATAGCAATCCCCTATATTTGCAGTCTAAAAAAATTAATGCAAAAGCCATGTTCTGGTTTTTAAATCAGCATATAATATTATTGAATAATGAGCAGATCTTTCATTTGGTATTTCAGAAGACACCCCATACTTTATAAAATTCGATTTAGATTATTATCTAAAAGATCTTGTAGAGACTCCATTGAAGATTTTTCTTATAATGAAATGAATAAAAAAACTGATATTCCAAAAATTTATCATGAACTGAATTCATTAATTTTCAAACAGTTAAAATCCGAAATAACTGATCTCGATAAAGCAAAACAAATAGCCACCTGGCTGAGAAATAACATAAAAGGCGGACCTGGATTAGGTAAATCCTCAGCTACGGCCTTAAGAAAAATGATGAACGGGGAAGGCGGCGTTTGCAGCGATTTTTCGCAAGTCTTTAATAATTTTTGCGTTATTAATGATTTAAAAGTAAAAGAATGGGGACTAAAAATAATGTCAAATGACTCAGCGATAAGCGGCGGACACGCTTTTAACGAAGTTTATTCCAAAGAATTTCAAAAATGGGTTCTGATTGATGTTTCTAAATCAATACTTTTTTATGATGTAAGTCCCGGAATTCCATTATCCGTTTTCGAAATTGTACAACGAAAAAATGAAAACCACAAAATTTCCTTTTCCAGTTTTAATGACCTAATTACAACTGAAAACAAAAGGATAAATGACTTGTATGTGACTTCTGATTTTTCTGCTTTTGTGATCACAAATTACAGCAACAAAGTATATGATTCGTATTTAGACAAACTCACATTCCTTCCGGAATCTATCATTCATGGATTATTATTTCTTATAGGGAAAAGCTACACTTTTGAGTTTCTAAAAAATAAAGAAAATAAAAAAGAATCCCTTGACCATCTAAAAAAAAAGTAAACTACTCTTAAATGGTTTAAATTTTAAATAAAAAAATATCCGCTCTTCAGCGGATATTTTTTTATTTATGATTTTGAATTTTAATTATTTAGGATTTAGAATTAACTCGATTCGTTTGATGACATCTTCATAATGGTATTTGGTTTCTGCATTTGCAGCTCTGGTTTTAGCAACTGATAAAGTGGATTTTAAGGCAGTCAACTCTCCTCTTACCAATCCTCTGACATCCGATTGAGCCACATTATAATAATCAGACGGACGGCCTAATTTAATTTCTTCTTTCATTAGGTAACCCATTCTTTCTATGTGTGCCCGTTGTAAATTTCTTCTGTAAATAGTGACATTCGAACCTAGGCTGGCTTCTTTCCAGATTCCTCTGCGCATATCGCCCAGTAAATCCAACGCTTTGTAATGAGAAGTACCCATTATTTCTGCATCCATTAATCGGCCAATACGCTCAAAACTCAATACGCTATTCAAATGTCTGGCTTGTAAATTTCGGAAACGTTCTGTGTACCCGGCGTAATCAATGTTTTTCAGCGTACTTACATTCACCAACCAAGTTGGAGATGCAAAAGCATTGGCCTGCAACCATTGCATGGCTTCCTGTTGCTTTACTTTTGGTACAATATCATAAATGCTTCCTTTTTGATTTGGTTTTTTTGTAGATTCATAAACACCTCCAACATTGGTGACTACATGCCCTACGTATCTGCTCCAGACATCCAGCATTTCTTTGTGTAACTCATCTAAATCTTCGTAATTATTTGTCACATCGCTGGTCCATTCTGATAAATGCGCCGCTACGTATTGCAAGTTTTTAAGTCCATAAGAACTTGCTTTCATTGAATTATTTCCGATGTCTTCCGTTTGCGAAGACGGATCAAAACTACTGCTTTGTTTCCCAAATTTATAATTAGGATTTCCGGATTTTTCCATAATCCATCGGTCTAATGTTGGCACTTCTACCTCAGGTGAAGTCGCATTTGGAATAACTCTGTATCCCCAATTGGTGGCATAATGATCATAAGGACCCATTTGGCGTATAAAACGAACGTTCTTATCTCCCGGTTGTGCAATGTAATTAAAACGGGCATAATCCATTAAACTCGCTGCGATTCCGTTTTTCTGTGTAAAATCACCATTTCTGTAATTTTCAGTATCATACGCGCAACTTGCACCCATATTATGAGGAAAACCAAGAGCATGCCCCACTTCATGAGCGATAACCATACGCATCATTTCGCCCATTTCTTCATCACTTGTATTTAATGTTCTTGCTGTTGGATTTGCAGCTCCCGTTTCTAATAAATATCTATTACGGTACGAACGCAAATGGTTGTGATACCAAATTACATCACTCTCAATTATTTCTCCCGTTCTGGGATCAGAAACGCTCGGCCCAACGGCATTACGCGTCGTGCTCGCCACATAACGAATTACGGAATAACGGATGTCTTCCGGACTAAAATCAG
This sequence comes from Flavobacterium caseinilyticum, assembly GCF_004349085.1. GTDB lineage: Bacteria > Bacteroidota > Bacteroidia > Flavobacteriales > Flavobacteriaceae > Flavobacterium > Flavobacterium caseinilyticum. Next base: position 96,923 of record NZ_SMFM01000005.1, read on the forward strand.
GATCTTGTTCTTTTGTGGGTGCGTCTTTGGCAATAATAGCATTTTTAAAACCAGCAGTTTCAAAAGGCTTTTGCCAGTCTTCAATTCCTTGTTTGATATACTTGCGCAATTTTTCAGGCGTGGCAGGATCTAAATAATAGACAATAGGTTTAATCGGTTCTACCAGTTCGCCTTTTGCGTAAGCGACAGGATCTTTAGGCTCCAACCTCCAGCGACGAATAAAAGTTTTGCTGTCTGATTTCAGTTCAGAGCTTCCATAATCGATTTGATTAATAGTAAACCAGCCCACTCGCGGATCAGCTAATCTTGGCTGCATTGGTTTTTCAGGTAATAAAATCATCGATTGATTCATCTGAATGCTTATCGTTTCTGCATCTTGCAGAACGGGCGGCTTAGAAGCGTTGTAAGTAAAATCCTGAATCACTTCAATATTCGTCGGAAAACTTTTCATTGTATTGATAAAACTGCGGGAATCATCCATTCCTTTTACCTTGTATGTCTCCCTCATTTCTGCCGATAAACCGCTTATAGATTTCACATCAGTGCCATAAAACTTAGTTACATCAATCACTGTATTAGCGGAATCTTTGCTAAAAGCTACAATATCAAAAGCAAATAATGTAGGTTCATAATTATTCGATTTCACCGAAATACTGATAGGTAAACTATCATTGGCAACAGAATTATATGATTTTAATTTAATGAGTATTTTGTCCTGAAAACGCTGCCAAACAATTAATTGTTCATTGGTTTCGGAACCTGCGTTTACATATCCTCCGCCTAAATTAGCAGGAAGTTTAGACAAACGGCTCACTAACAGCATGTCTTTATCCAAGTGTTTATTGGGTATTTCAAAGAAATATTTTTTATCTACTTTGTGTACCGTAAACAATCCTTGGTCAGAAACGGCATCTTTGGTTATTACTTTGCTGTATTCCTTAATTGTAGACTCCGGTTTTTTTTCTGCAGGTGGAGCTACGGCTGTACTTTTAGCTTTTTTTCTTTTGGACTGCGCAAATTGAGTGGTAGGCACAAGCATAGTGACTGCGATCGCGGTTAAAATGAAATATTTATTCAAATTATTGGTTTTTAAGGTTAATTTTTAATTGATTTTTAATAGCATTCTAATTGTTAATGAGGTAACTCTGAAAAGTAGATTATTATAAATTACACTTTCGACACGAATTTACACAATCGCTGTGAATTACAAAACTAATCCAAAAGTAATTCTGAAATAATACAATATAGGTATAAGTCAAGATAACTTTCCATTCTGCTTTATACTATTACTTTCCATTCTTCTAAATTAGCCCAAACACTAATTTTTCGCGAAGTAGATTTTTAAAATTTTATAATGACCTCTTATTTGACATAGGCGTTATGACCGGTAAAACTGAAATCAGCAATGCGATCATTGAACTTTCTGCGGAAGTAAACTCAATTAATACCGAAGTAAAAATGCGCGATAATCATTTGCGAAGTGCCGAATTCTTCGATGTGGAAAAATATCCGAAGATGACTTTTAAAAGTACCTACAACAAAAAAATCGAAAAATATCAGGAAAAATTCAATTAATGGGCAATCTAAAGCCAGCACAGCCGGTTTTAAGTTTAGCGGAATTCTAAAACGTTCTGATTTTAATATTAGTGCCAAATTCCTCGCATCAAAGATTAGTGATATAATAAAAATTAAGACAGATTCCGAATCCATAAACAATAATAATCTAAAGACAGAATGAAAAACAGGTATGTATCAATTTTATTTCAATTGACTAATCCTAAGGAAGAAATCCTTTTTTAGAATTTATTATTTATAAATAACTGTAATAAAACACTTTGTCTTTATTTTAACAACAGAAAATTGATTAAATTTATGGTAAAATATTCCATTTATTGCTTTCTCTTTAGTAAACGATAGATTGCTGGAAAGTATAAATTGAAGCATCATTGCAGCAATTATAAAAAGTTTAAGATGGCATTTATAGACTATTACAAAATATTAGAAGTGGATAAAAAAGCGACCGAAGCCGAAATCAAAAAGGCTTATCGCAAACTTGCACGCAAGTACCATCCCGATTTAAATCCGAACAATAAGGAAGCTGAAAGAAAGTTCAAAGAAATTAATGAAGCCAATGAAGTATTGAGCCATTCCGAAAACCGTAAAAAATATGATGACTACGGTGAAAATTGGCAACATTCCGAAGAATTTGAAAAGTCCAAACAACAACGGCAGTACCAAGGGCAAGGCCAACAGGGAGGATTTGGAGCAGGAGGTTTCGGCGGAGGCGGTGATTTTTCAGATTTTTTTGAATCGATGTTTGGTGGCCGTTCCTCTGGCGGCGGACCAAGAAGTGCGCAATTTAAAGGACAGGATTTTAATGCTGAGCTACATCTTAATCTAAAAGACGTATACACTACCCAAAAACGCGCGCTGACTGTCAATGGCAAAAACATACGCATTACCATTCCTGCCGGAGTCGAAAACGGACAACAGATTAAAATAAGCGGTTTAGGTGGCGAAGGTTCGGGCGGCGGTCCTAAAGGCGATTTGTACATCACTTTCACAATAGAAAACCACACTAACTTCAAATTGGATAAACATAATTTATACGCTACTGTAAATTTAGATTTATATACCGCAATACTGGGTGGCGAGATCACTGCAGACACATTTGACGGAAAAGTAAAACTGAGCGTAAAATCAGGAACCCAAAACGGAACTAAAGTCAAACTGAAAGGAAAAGGGTTTCCCGTCTATAAAAAGGAAGGGGAATTTGGTGATTTGTACTTAACCTATCAAATACAAATTCCGACAAATCTTTCTGAAAAAGAAAAAGAATTATTTACGGAACTCGCTAAGTTACGAACGTTATGAACATAAAAAATCAAATCCAAAGATCAGAATTATGTACCCATTATAAAATGGAGCTGTCTTTTTTTACGAACCTCAACGAAATGGGTTTACTAGAAATATAAACAGTCGAAGCTATTGCTTACGGTTGTACTACTGCGGTTAATAAAATTGAAAAAATGATGAGCAACCTTCAGGAATTGAATTTAAATATGGAAGGAATTGATTTGGTATTTAATCGTCTAAAATGAAAGACACTTAACAAAACAAATTAACTTCCCTGAATAATTAATTGCGTTTGTAAGAAAGTGAAAAAGATAAGTCCTAAATTAAATTACTTTAAAGAATTTTGTTTCAAAGTGTTGAGAAACAGAAAAAATTAAGACGTAGCTTAGTGAATTGACTATTTAATAACCTAAAAATATAAATTATGAAAACAGTACTTGTACCAACAGATTTTTCTATTCCTGCAGATTCTGCTATTCGTTATGCTTTAAACATAGCAGAAAAATTTGATGCCTCACTAATTTTATACCATTGTTTTATTCCTTTTGAGAGCGGCTTTTATCCGCTGAGTATGAGTACTAAGGATAATCTTGAGAACATGGAAACTATAGTTAACCGCCTTACAAAAATTAAGGATACAATTCTAAAGAAAAACCCCAATCTTTCCATTTCTGTTCATGTAGATCAAGGACCCGAGGAAATTCGACTTATTGCTTTTTGCAAAAAAAACAAAATTGATCTTATTATTATTGGAACCTCAGGTGCCAGCGGTTTAAAGGAAAAATTAATTGGTAGTTTTACCGCTGAGATAATTACTAAATCCCCCTGTGCTGTGATAGCAATTCCAGAAAATTATAAATTCAAACTTCCCTCAAAGATTACCTATGCATCGAACTATTCCAAAAGAGATAAAAAAGTGCTGCAGACTTTACTAGAATTAAACCAACTTTTCAACGCTAAAATCAACATTCTTCATATCGATTGGGGAATAACACTTTTTACGGCAGATGAAGATCATGAAAAGTATAAAAAAACAATCGAAAATCATTTTAAAAATTTTGAGTTTACTTTCAACCATACAGCTGGAAAAGATGTCGCAGAGACTATTTTACAGGAAACGGTACTAGACAAGACAGACATGATCGTGATAAATCCATTAAAGAGAAAGGGACTCTGGAATCGTATTTTTCACAGAAGCGTCGCTAAAAAAACAGCCTATCACCTACATGTTCCTTTACTTTCAATACCCAGTAAATAAGGCAATTGCATTGAAATTCCGCAACATAATTACAACTAAATAGCAGAATAAAAGTATATATTAAAAATCGCTGCTTAATCATCGGATTTCTGCTCCCTGCAGGAAAAATTCAGAAACCCTTAAAAGTCATCAACGAAATAATCATTTCAATATGAGTACTTTATATCTGCATATTCTCGGATTTTTGACTGCAACAGCAGTGATTGTAGTAACGGGTTCTCAGCTTTCTAAATATGGTGATATGATGGCCGGTATTCTTGGCTGGGGGAAAATGTTTGTGGGTATTATTCTTTTAGCATCAGTGACATCGATGCCTGAATTGATGAATGGCATAAGCTCCGTGGTTATCCTGGACGCTCCGGATCTTGCCGTAGGTGATATCGTGGGAAGCTGCGCTTTCAATATACTTATTATTTCCATAATGGATTTGTTTTATGATCCCAAAAAGCCGTTAACGTCCGTCGCCCAAACAGGCCACGTGATTGCCGCATCTTTTGGAATTATCCTCTTAAGCTTGGTTGGTTTTGCTATTTTAATGCCTGATATTTTTGGAACTATCATATGGATTGGAGAATTCAGTATTTTATTTCTGGTATTTTACCTGATAGCCATTCGAGTAATTTTCCTTTATGACAAAAAAGAGAGTAATCATCGGGAAAAAAACAAAAATTCCTATCCTCTTTCCTTGAAACAAGTGATTCTGCGCTACGCTTTGAATTCAGTTGTTTTAATGGCAGCAGCAATGTTACTGCCTTATTTTGGTGAACACCTTGCAGAGAAGAGCGGTTTGGGGCAAAGTTTTTTTGGCACATTATTCATTGCTGCTTCGACTTCACTTCCCGAAGTGGTTGTATCTTTAGCTGCCATCCGTTTGGGTACCATTGACCTTGCGATTGGTAATATCTTTGGAAGTAATATTTTTAATATCGCCATCCTGGCGCTTGATGACATCCTTTATACTAAGGGACCCATTTTTCAATATACAAGTCCCAATCATATTATACCAGTTCTAGGAACTATTATCATTACGGCAATTGGTATAATTGGTATTGTTTTCAAAGAAGAAAAAAAATGGAAACTCGCCATTGACACTGCTTTAATAGCAATAGTTTACGTATTGATGATGGTCTTGTTATATTATGTAAAATAAAAACGATGAAATGGCATTTACTTCCTCTTTCAGAAATCACACAGTTGTTGAATACAACTCCAAGTGGTCTTGACGCAATAACAGCTTCGGAGCGCTTAATCGAACACGGTAAGAATCAAATTGAAGACTCGAAAAAGAGGAGCGTTTTACAGATGATTCTTTCTCAGTTGACTGATTTCATGATATTAATTCTAATTGCGGCGGCAATTATTTCGGGTATCGTAGGCGATCTTACAGATACAATAATTATTCTTACTATTATTATTCTTAATGCTGTCGTTGGATTTATCCAAGAATATCGGGCTGAAAAAGCCATGGAAGCATTAAAAAAAATGGCGGCAAACCTTGCTCGTATTTTACGCAAAGGCGATATGATGGACATTCCAGCTTCGGATCTTGTTCCGGGTGATGTTGTCATGCTCGAAGCAGGCAATATTATTCCGGCAGACATCCGTTTTTTTGAAACTTATCAAATAAAAGTGGACGAATCAGCGCTTACCGGTGAATCCAACAATGTTGAGAAAAGCACTGATGAGCTTCCTGAAGGAAACTATGCACTAGGTGACCAAACCAATATGGGGTACAAGGGAACTCATATCACCAATGGACGGGCACTAGCTTATGTTGTCGCAACAGGAATGGAAACGGAACTGGGACTAATTGCTAAAATGATTCAGACCGACGAAACCAGTACCCCGTTACAGAAACGATTAGCCGCTTTTGGCAAACGATTATCAGTAGGAATACTCATTATTTGTACCATCATCTTTTTTATAGGATGGCTGCGCGGGGAGCCTATTTTATTAATGCTGATTACTTCCATTTCACTCGCTGTTGCCGCTATACCCGAGGCTATGCCAGCGCTTGTAACCATTGCGCTTGCATTTGGCGCAAAGCGGCTAGTGAAAAGCAATGCCCTAATCAGGAAGTTACCGGCTGTAGAAACACTTGGTTCTGTTACGTTCATCTGTTCAGACAAAACGGGAACCCTTACGCTGAATAAAATGACTGTACAAGAAGTTTATGAAACAGCCGACAAAAAATTTAACACCGTTTTTGCCGGAAGAGATGCATTGGTCATGGCAATGGCTTTGAACAATGATGTTTCTAAAGATAAAAACGGAATATGGCTAGGCGATTCAACCGAAGTTGCCTTAGTACAATATGCTTTCGATAAAAATTTAGAACGAACCAATTTAGAATTAGAGTTTCCCCGAATTGCAGAATTGCCTTTCGATTCAACGCGAAAATGCATGACAACCTTGCATGAAACCGAAAATGGAATAATCGCCATAACAAAAGGTGCTGTAGATGTATTACTAAATAAACTTACGGATAATCAAAAATCACTCATACCTCAGTTTGAACTCGAAGTCAACGAAATGGCTAAGAAAGGCTATCGAGTTTTAGGATATGCCATGAAAACACTTCCATCGATACCGGAAAAATTAATTGCAGACGAAGTAGAATCCTCCTTAACATTAATTGGTTTTGCCGGAATGATTGACCCACCAAGGGAAGAAGCAAAACAAGCTGTGACAGAATGTAAACAGGCGGGCATAATTCCAGTCATGATCACAGGTGACCACAAACTTACTGCAGAAGCCATTGCAAAGCATTTGGGAATTATCACTTCTGAAGAAGACTTAATTGTTACAGGTTCAGAGCTTGCGGCGCTAACGGTAAAGCAATTTCAAGATATTGTTGAAAAAGTCAAAGTTTATGCTCGTGTAAATCCCGAACAAAAATTAGAGATAATAAATGCTTTACAAAATAAAAATCAATTTGTGGCAATGACAGGTGATGGTGTTAATGATGCACCAGCCCTTAAAAATGCTGATATTGGAATCGCTATGGGAATCAACGGTACTGAAGTTTCTAAGGAAGCATCACACATGATTTTGCTTGATGATAATTTTGCCACCATCGTTATAGCCGTGAGGCACGGACGAAGAATATTTGACAACATTTTGAAATTTATTAAATATACTATGACCAGCAACAGCGGCGAGATTTGGGTGATTTTTCTGGCTCCGTTCTTGTTATTACCTGTACCGCTGTTAGCAGTCCATATTCTTTGGATAAATTTAGTGACAGATGGGTTACCAGGCTTAGCACTGGCATCAGAACCATCCGAACCCAATATTATGAATCGTCCTCCAAGAGATCCAAAACAGAATATTTTTGCCGGAGGAATGGCAATACACATTTTATGGGTAGGATTACTAATGGGCGTCGTCACGCTTGGGATGCAAGCTTGGGCAATCCACAGCGACAATACGCAATGGCAAACGATGGCTTTCACCGTTCTTTGCTTTAGTCAACTGGGACATGTAATGGCAATCCGTTCAGAAAGAGAATCAATTTTTAAAATAGGAGTGTTTACAAATAAGCCTTTACTAGCTGCTTTAGTATTAACTGTTGCGCTACAGATGATGATAATTTATACCCCATTTTTTAATGATATCTTCAAAACAGAACCACTTTCTTTAAATGAGTTGCTGCTGACCTTAGCTGTATCAAGTATCGTATTTTGGGCTGTAGAAATAGAAAAATGGATAAAAAACAGAAAAAGATAAACTTCAATCGTTGAATATATCAGTAGCCCTTTTCGGAGTGTTCATCGCTATTTTCTGTGAAGGAAAACAATAGTTCCCTTCAAAAACTTAAGTATTTTATTTCTTTTTACAGGAAAAAATTTAATTTTTTTGATTCCAATTTGGCACGACATTCTTAACTGTAAAAATAAAAAACTTGAATGCAAAAATATTTCTATTATTCTCCAAATGGTTTTTATCGACAAACTCATCAAAATAATAGTTGAACAACATGTATATATACTGATAATCAGATAAATAGTTGTATATTTGAGTAGCCACTTTCTGTTAAAAATAAATTCATTTTACATATGAAAAGTAGTTTTAAAATATTTGAATTATTCAAAGTTTTTTTACTTGAAATTGGTGAGCTCTCTTATTTTGCAGGTCGTTTTTTTAAAGAAGTTTTTAGGCGTCCTTCGGAATTCAGAGAGTTTTTGAGGCAGTGCTTTAATATGGGAAATCGTTCTTTGCTTCTTGTAGCCGTCACGGGATTTATTATTGGATTAGTTTTTACCTTACAATCACGTCCAACGCTTCAGGAATTTGGTGCCGTGTCCTGGATGCCTTCAATGGTGAGTATTTCGCTTATTCGGGAAATAGGACCTATTATAACCGCTTTGATTTGCGCAGGTCGTATCGGTTCCGGAATTGGAGCTGAATTAGGTTCCATGCGAGTAACGGAACAAATTGATGCTATGGAAGTCTCTGGAACAAATCCTTTCAAATATTTGGTGGTAACGCGCATACTGGCTACCACTTTGATGTTGCCAATTTTGGTAATTATTGGCGATTTTATTGCCATTTTCGGTTCTTTTTTGGTCGAAAACATTAAGGGGAACGTATCATTCCTACTGTACTACAATCAGGTTTTCGATGCATTAGAGTTTGGTGATTTGATTCCCGCAACAATTAAAACGTTTTTTTTTGGATTTGCTATAGGATTAGTTGGCTGTTATAAAGGATATTACTGCAAAAAAGGCACAGCTGGTGTTGGTTTAGCTGCTAATTCAGCAGTTGTTTTTACCTCGATGTTGCTCTTTATTATTGACTTTGTGGCTGTTTTTGTTACCGACATATTTTATGATTTATAACTGATGATCAATACGCTTATGCAAAATCAAAAACCTATCATAGAAATTAAAGACTTAAAAAAAAACTACGGCAGCAATCACGTTTTGGCTGGTTTTAATATGGTTTTGTATGAAGGTGAAAATCTGGTTATCATGGGCAAATCCGGTTCTGGTAAATCCGTAATGATAAAATGCCTCATTGGATTAGAAGAGCATGACAGCGGGTCTATTGAGGTAATGGGAAAGGACATCAACGAACTTAACCGCGAGGAATTGGACGATCTTCGTACAGAAGTGGGTTTTCTATTTCAGGGCAGTGCTCTTTATGATTCGATGACCGTCAGAGAAAATCTGGAATTCCCACTGCGACGCCATAAAAAGAAGTTCGGAAAAATAAAAGACACCACTCCGCTGGTTATGGAAGCATTGGATAACGTAGGATTAGCACATACTATTAATTTAATGCCCGAAGAACTTTCAGGAGGAATGAAACGAAGAATTGCTCTGGCCAGAACTTTAATCCTGCAGCCAAAAATAATTCTTTATGATGAACCAACCACCGGATTAGACCCAATAACCGCAAAGGAAATTTTGCTATTGATGATGTCTATTCAGAAAAAATACAATACTTCGGCAATTATAATCACGCATGATGTGGACTGTGCCAGAGTAATTTCGAACCGAATGATTTTATTAGTGGATGGGTTAAATTACATCGAAGGCACATTTGAGGAATTATCAACCTCAACTGATCCTAAAGTACAAGCTTTCTTTAAATAGAGTAAGAATGGAAAAGTCGACATCACAAAAATTACGCTTGGGTCTTTTCGTAATCATCGGATTACTGATCTTTGTATTGGCTGTGTATTTCATTGGCGATAAACAAAAAATGTTTGGTAAAACCAGCCATCTTAAAGCGATTTTCAATAATGTGAGCGGGTTACAGTTAGGTAATAATGTACGCTATTCAGGGATCAATGTAGGAACGGTTCGAGGAATCGAAATGATTAATGATTCCACTATCAAAGTTGATATGATTATAGATGAAACTATTTTCCCCCATATCAGAAAAAATGCTGTTGCTACAATAGGTTCTGATGGATTGGTAGGGAATATGATCATCAATATTATTCCGGGAAAAGGAATGGAATCATCCGTGGCGCCTGGAGATGAGATTAAATCACTTAGTCGCATTCGTACGGATGATTTATTGAATACGTTAGGAGTTACCAATAAAAACGCAGCACTTCTTACCGCTGACTTATTAAAAATCACAGATCAAATAAATAATGGAAAAGGAACAGTTGGACTATTGTTGAAAGATACCTCGATAGCAAATAACCTCAAAGAGACAATACATTATTTAAAAATTACTAGTAAAGGAACTTCAGAATCCGTGACAAGATTGAATCGGCTCATTTCTTCTTTAGAAAATAAAAATAATGTAATTGGACTTCTAAAAGATACGGCTGTGGCCAATAATATGAAGGAGGTAGTGCTCAATTTAGAGAAATCAAGTACTGAAATAAACAAGGTAGTAACTAATCTCAATTCAACGATAGTTAATATTAAAGACGGAAAAGGTGCGGTCAACTATCTTTCTAATGACCCTGAATTAGTTCGGAAAATAGATTCAACGATGACAAATATTAACCAAGCCAGTTATCGTTTGAATGAAAACATGGAAGCCTTAAAACACAATTTTCTATTTCGTGGTTATTTTAAAAAACAGGAAAAAGCAAAATTGAAGGAACAAAAAAAACAAGAGGTACAAAACTAGATTTGGAGATAAATTTAAGTGTAGACTCACATAAAACTCGTTGAAACCATGGTTACAGTAGAAAAACTAGGGATAATTCTCAGCCCCACCAACAACGAATTTGAAAATAACGGTGTATTTAATCCCGGTATTTATCAGGAAGGGACTACCATTCATATTTTGTATCGTGCCGTACAAAATGGAAACCTATCTACCATTGGGTACGCAAAATTGGATGGACCGTTAAAAATAATACAAAGAAATGAAAAACCCTTGATTGCCCGGGAATACAATTATGAAAAAAATGGTGTAGAAGATGCCCGAATTGTAAAAATTGAAGATACTTATTATATCACTTACACGGCCTATGACGGAGTAAATGCTATGGGAGCTCTAGCCACATCAAAGGATTTGATTCATTTCGAAAAGCATGGAATCATAACTCCCCATGTGAATTATCAGGAATATGAAAGTCATGTGAATTGCTGCAGTGAAAGGGAACTAAATCCAAAATACCATCAATATTATAATCTTTTTGCACAAATAGGTTTAGTGGAAGATGAGTTTAGATTATTAAGAGATAAGGACGTAGTGCTGTTCCCAAGAAAAATAAACGGAAAATTTGTGATGTTGCATCGCATCTGGCCTGGAATTCAGATTGTACATTTTGACCATTGGAAAGATTTAAACGACTCTTTTTGGGAAAATTATCTTCAAAATCTGGTGGACCATATCGTATTGGATCCCAAAGATATATTTGAAGTAAGTTATATTGGAGCAGGTGGTCCGCCAATTGAAACGGCTTTTGGCTGGTTACTTATTTATCATGGCGTACAAGAAACTACAACAGGAAAAATATACCATGCCAAAGCTGCATTGCTGGAGTTGGACAGACCGGAGAATGAAATTGCAAGACTACCCTACCCACTCTTCTCACCTACCATGCAGTGGGAACTGGAAGGAGAAGTCAGCGATGTAGTGTTTCCAACTGGACATGCGTTATTTGGGGAGGATTTATATATTTATTATGGTGTGGCTGACAAACACATGGCGGTAGCCAAATTAAACATCAACGAATTACTATTGGAACTAAGAAAACAACCTTAAAACTTAACAACATGAAATTTGAAAAAGGAATAAAAATGCTGGTAGTGAGTTCTTACCCGCCTAGAGAATGTGGATTAGCAACTTTTTCTAATGATATCGTAAATGCAGTTAACAATGTTTTTGGAGATACACTTCCTATAGAGGTTTGTGCGTTGCAAAATAGCGAACAACATTTTGATTATAATGATGAGGTAAATTATATTTTGCCTGTAGACTCATTAGAGGATTACCGCTTGGTCGCCGAAAAAATTAATGAGCGAGATGATATCGCATTAGTATGTATTCAGCATGAATTTGGACTTTTTAGAGGAGAATATGGTGATTACATCCTTTCCTTCATATTGGCGTTAAACAAACCTATTGTAACTGTTTTCCACACCGTACTTCCAAATCCTGATGAAAAAAGAAAAAAAGTAGTCCATGCGATAGTAGATTTATCTGATAAAATAATTGTTCTCACTAACAGATCCAAAGAAATTTTGACAAGTTACTATGATTGTCCAACATCTAAAACGCTTGTAATTCCGCATGGCAACCACAATGTGCTGTGGGAACAAAAGGAACTGTTAAAGATAAAATATGGGTTTGAAGGCAAAATCGTTTTGGCGACATTTGGATTAATCAGTGAGAATAAAAATATAGAAACAGTGCTATACGCATTACCCGAAATAATTACTGAACATCCTGAAGTAATTTATCTGGTTATTGGAAAAACGCATCCTGAAGTTTTTAAAAACGAAGGGGAAAAATACCGAGATAAACTATTAAATATCGTAGAAAAACTTCAGCTGGAGAAAAATGTTATTTTTATTAATGAATATCTTGAATTGTGGCAGTTACTGCATTATTTAACGCTGTCGGAGATTTATTTGTTTTCTTCTAAAGATCCCAATCAAACCGTGAGTGGCACTTTTGCATATGCTATGAGTTGTGGCTGTGCGGTGATTTCCACACCGATACCCCACGCTATAGAAACGTTGATTGACGGTAACGGAATGCTGTTAAAAAATTTCGACCGAACTGAAGAATTTCAAAAAGCGATACTGTATCTTATTGAAAATAAAGAGGTACGAATAGCGATGGGCAAAAATGCTTATGTCGAGGCACATGCCACAAATTGGGAAAACATCGCCATACAATATCGGTTGCTTTTTGATCAACTGACCAATAGAGAAGACGACTTGAGATTCAATTTTCCTCCAATAAAATTAGATCATATCGAAAAACTTACCACTGATTTTGGAATCCTTCAATTTTCTAAATTTAGCGATCCGGATCCTGAATCGGGTTATACACTGGATGATAACGCCAGAGCGTTAATAAATATGGTTTTGTATTATAATTATAATAAAGACGATGCTGCCTTGCGACTTGCATCGATTTATTTAAGTTTTATTGAAGGTATTCAGCAAGAAAACGGTTGGTTTGATAATTATAAGGACTTTGAACATCATTTGACAGATCAAAATTCAGAAGTCAATCTGGAAGACGCAAATGGAAGAGCCATATGGAGTCTGGGCACTGTAATTGGATATAAAACAATACTACCGCAGGATTTAGTAAATCGGGCTCAGAACTGCTGGACTAAAGCCCTTTGCAGAATTGACGATATTAAATCCCCAAGAGCAATTGCTTATGCTTTAAAAGGACTTTACCAATATCATAATATTTATAAAGACGAGCACACGAGGCGGCATATAGAAAATCTTGCTGACGAGCTGTTGCGCCATTATAATATCAATTCAGCGGAGAATTGGTGCTGGTACGAAGATTATATGACCTACGCCAATAACGTATTGCCTGAGGCTATGATGTACAGTTACTTAGTCACAAAAAAATTGAAATACAAAAAAATTGCGGTAATCACATTTGATTTTCTGCTTTCACATTATTTTATGAAGGGACAGCTTAAAGTAATTTCAAACCGAGGATGGTTCAAAAAAGAAAATGAAAGGGTTTTTTATGGTGAACAACCCATTGAAGTATCTACCACAATTATTGCATTGGATTTGTTCTATGAAGTCACTAGAAATACAAAATACAAAGACCAGCTCAAACTGGCCTTTATGTGGTTTTTAGGGAACAATCATCTCAAACAAATTATGTATAATCCTGAAAATGGAGCCTCATACGATGGCCTTGAAGACAAACATGTTAACATTAATCAGGGAGCTGAATCTACTTTATGTTTTTTTAAATCGCGGATTATTATGGAAAAATATATCTATCAAAAAAAGAAATACACCAAAATTCTAGCATAATACTACTTTACAACTGCTGTAAAATATATTTCTTAAATCGTTTTCAGAGCATTTATGAGTATATCAATATCTTCTTTTGTGTTGTAATGGCTGAACGATACCCGTAAACTTGGTTTTTTTAAATCGTCATTGGAAAGCATTTCGGCTAAAACATGTGACGGTTTAATACTTCCTGATTGACAGGCGCTACCGCGGGAAACGGCAATTCCTTTCATGTCCAAATGGAATAAAATCATCGCTGTTTTATCCTCTGAAAAAGGTAGAATAAAATTTAAAACCGTGTAAAATCCATCTTTACTACCATTGATTTCAAAAGCTGGAAATTCAATTTCAAGTTTAGTTATAAGATAGTTTTTTAATTCTGAAATATAATTCCGCTCCGCTTCTAAATTATGTTGCGAAATTTCCAATGCTTTTGCCATTCCGGCAATTTGATGTAAAGCTTCCGTTCCGGCTCGCAATCCTTTCTCTTGTTCGCCACCAAAAAACAATGGCTGTAAACCAGAATTTTTTCGAATAAAAGCAAAACCACTACCTTTTGGTCCGTGAAATTTATGCGCACTAGCCACAATAAAATCAACTGGTAATTTTTGCAAATCAATTATTGTCTTTCCAATAGATTGTACAGTATCTGAATGAAAAAGTGCATTATGCTCTTGGCAAATACGGCCTATTCGTTCTAAATCTAAAACAGTTCCAATTTCATTATTCACATGCATCAGGCTGACCAATGTCTTCTTTTGCTGTGAAAGCAACTCTACTAAATCCGTGATATCAATTTCACCATTTGGTTTTACCGCGACATAATCAATCTGAATGCCATATTCTTTTTCCAAGACCAAAGCCGTATACAAAACCGCATGATGTTCAATTTTACTGGTAATTATTCGCTCGACCTTTAAATCCTTAACAGCAGAACGAAGAATCCAATTATTGGCTTCGGTACCACAGGAAGTAAAAATGATTTCTTGAGCAGTAGCATTTAAGTTTTTGGCAATTGATTTTCTGGAGAGCTCCAAGATACTTTTTGCCGCACGGCCCAGACTATGAGTAGATGATGGATTTCCATAATCTTCCGTCAATACTTTAGTCATTTCTTGAACAACTTCGGCACGAATAGCAGTTGTAGATGCGTTATCGAGATATACTTTTTTCATTTTTTTATAATTATAAATTATTTTAAATTACAATTTCTGCTGGAACGATTTTCGCCTTTTTAGAAAAAATAATCTTCTTATTAAAAACAATTATCGAAATGATAATCAGGAAATACGAAAATAACTGAAGCGTGCTCACCTTTTCATGAAAATAAAATAGTGCTAACATAAACCCAATAATTGGGTTAATGTAGATCATGATGCCTACAGCTGATGAATTAATCCCTTTTAAAGCATACAAGTTTAAAAATAACGGAATAATCGTAAAAAACACAACTATTATTAATAAACAGCTATAGAATAAAGATTCTGTTGGTAAAGCTCCACTATGTTTAGGATAAAAAGGAAGCAGAATAATTGCAGTAAATACTAATTGAATGGTCAAGACAAGGAATTTATCCAACTCACTGTTTTTTCGCTGACTCACTAAATACATTGCATAAGTCGCTGCCGTAATAAGACTGTAAAAAATATCTTCAAAATGATTTAATGACAACAAAACACAGCTAAAAGCGCCTATCGATACTGCGAACCATTGCCATTTACTCAATTGTTCTTTCAATAAAACAAAAGCTAATATAGTCGTTAAAATCGGGCAAATCAAATAGGCTAGCGAAGCTGCTTTTACGCTAATATGATTCATCACATAGATAAAAACAAACCAGTTTGAGGATAGAAATAAGCCACCGCCAAGTGTCAAAACAATAACACTTCGCTTTTGTTTTGGAGTCATTGCTTTAAAATAATTCCAGTTTTGCAACATGACATTTCGTCGAAAAATAACATTGATAATTACCATCAGCGCTACACTAAAAAACACGCGGTAAAATAAAATATCTAACGAAGAATAATTATGTAAAGGCTTTAACGCTAAACTAAAAAAACCCCAAATAAAAAAGGCAGAAAAAGCAGCTAAATAATAGTTATTGGGTCTCATTTTAGGGTAAAATTTGCGCAAAGATAATGATTTCTACTCGCTTTGAATTAATCCAAAAGCAGCAATAGAATAATGCACCATCTATTAAATTCCACTTTCAATCTGAAAATTAAATACCCAATATACTGTTAATTAATCTATTTTTAAAAGGGAATGCAATTGAAACAGATTAAAAATTCTATTTTTGTTTCAAATAGTATAAAGATGAAAAAAGTTGTAAGCCTGTTGGTTTTTGCATTTATGTTAAACAGTTGCAATGATGGAGATTTAATTCAAGAAGATATTGATTTTGAAGATGTTGCCGCGCAGAGTTGTCAGACAAAAGGTTTGCTCTTTAAATTAAAAGCTAATGAAGCGCTTATTCTTGAAATTCCTGGTGTTACTTTCCCAACACAAACCACCTCTCAAGAATTAGACATTAATGAATCAAATCGTGTCCTATATCGTTTTTACAGCGGAGCGGTAACTTCTGCAACACTTTGTGAGAGTATTCCGCCGGCACAACCTATTGTTACCGATCAATGGACCGGGAGTAATGGAAAAATCCAAATTAACACTACCGCCGTAAAAACAGTAAATACAACTGATAACAGTACTAAAATAACGGGATACAGTCATAATATAACTTTCAAAAACATCACTTTTGTTAGAAGTAACGGAACTCAAGTTTACGAAACATTCCCTTTCGGAAACTATGTTATTTCGGCTACGCCGCTACCGTTTGCGTTTAACAAAACGCTAAAACAATGCAGTGTTTCTAAACAAATATATGACAAGAACAGTAGTGAAGCATTAATTCTCGATATAGATCCAACTTTGATTTCTAATGTAGCTACGCCGCTGAATGTTCCAAGAACCGGATTAGTCAGCAATACTAAAAACAAGCTTACTTATCGCTTATTTTCAGGATTACTAACCGATAACTACTTTTGTAACGCTACTTATCCAGCAACACCCGTGGTAAGCGAAGAATGGATTGCGGTTGCCGGAGTAGGTAATGAAAGTGGAATTGTGGAAGTAACAACCACAAGTTTTGGAACTGGTTTTAAACATACCATTGTTCTTAAAAAAGTAAAAATCAAGAAAGGAAATAGTGATTTTCTTCTGGGCGATAATTACCTTTATGGCGAATTATTGACTACTAATTAATCTCTAAAAAGATGCCGAAACAGTGATCAAAAATATCTTGTTTATGCCTAAAAAAAGGTCCGATTTTAAAGTACATTTTCAAATGAAAATTGCTTAAAAATCGGACCTTTTTTTGCTCTCTTAAAAAACAAAATAGTACCTACATGGCACTTTGCTTAATAAAAACTTCTGTTGCTCCTTGACCGTATTTTTGATAATTCCCTTCCTGAAAAGCAATATTATCATAACGACCCAATAAAAAATCAAGCTCTGCTTTTAGAACCCCTTCACCAACACCGTGAATAAAAACAATCTTTGGGATCCGATTGCGGATAGCAAATTCGATGTGTCGTTTTGCCGTTTCAGTCTGCAAAGTCAAAATATCGTAATTCGACATTCCACGTTTGTTTGGCACAAGTTTTTCAATATGTAAATCGAACTCTGGAGCCGGAATTTCATTTTTTGATTTCTTCTCTTTAACAAAATTTCGCGTTTTAGGAATCTCTTTCTCTTTAGTAACTTCACTTACATTGATTCTTTTAATGGACTCCATTAAATTACTGGAATCGTTTACTTTAAGTAATTCTTTGACATAAAATGTCATCATAAATCCATCCTCTGTTTCTATAGTAACCTGAGTATCTTTGACCGATAATACTACTCCGTTCATCGCCTCGTCCAGCACTGAAACTTTATCTCCTTTATTAAACATTTTCGTCTTCTTTATCTTGATTCTTACTTGGCGTTTTGGCACTCAACTGCATCATTCCTATCATGAAAACTACAATTGCAATTACCATTATATATACATTTTTCTCAGCACTTACCTGCTGATATAAAGCAACAGTGATGGCAATAATCATTATCGGAATTATAAAATTTTTCATCTCTTTAGGTATCAGATTCCAAAAGTAAGGAATTTAAACTTGCTCTATTTATTATTGAAAAGTTTTCTTATTTTTTCGTAAAATTGTAAAAATAAAAAACTTTGGATTTACAGAAATATATGTTTCCGTGTTTAAGCAAAACACTCTTCGGAGTGGAGTGTTTGGGCTGTGGTTTTCAGAGAGGATTTGTACTGCTTTTACAAGGTGATTTATCCGGATCTTTCAAGATGTATCCAGCCATTTTTACGACACTTTTATTCTTGGGAATTTTGCTTTTAAATTTAATCGACAGCGATAGGAACTACAAAAAAATTATCATTGGCTCAGCCATATTAAATGGAGCTTTTATGATCGCCGGTTATTTTTTTAAACACTATTGATTCCTTTTTTTCTTTTAAAAACAAATTATACTATTTGATTCGAGTCAAAATATCATTCATCATTTCGATTTGAACTTTTTGGATTTCTATCAATTCTTCCTGTTGATGCATGATCAAATGATCCAGTTTTTCATGTAGCATCCTAATTTCAAGTTCTGATTTCAGATTGATCATGTAATCCTTTTTAGACCTTTCCCTGTCTTTCTCCTCCTGACGATTTTGGCTCATCATAATTACCGGAGCTTGGAGCGCGGCAAGACATGATAGAATTAAATTCAATAAAATAAAGGGATAGGGATCAAAACCTTTATTCATCAGAATAAAAATATTCGCTAAAATCCAACATATAATAAAAGCTCCGAAAATAATAATGAATTTCCAGCTTCCGCCAAAAGCTGCAACTTTATCCGCTACTTTTTGCCCAGCTGTACGAACCCCTGTTTCATCCTCGACACTAGTTACTAACGACTTATCTTCCTGCAAGGAACCGAGAACTTTAGCTTCAAGATTGGACAACTCCCCTATTTCTACTAATAAATAATTTGAAATGTATTTTTCCCGATACGCATTGAGTTCGCTTATCGCCAAGAATTTATCGGCATCAAAATCAGGATAATCATCTTGTATAAGCGCCAATATTGGGTTACGTATGTTTTTAGCAGGTACTTTATCTACAATTGGGAATTCCTTCTTGGAAATATCACTTATAAAAGTTGGATTGCTTTTCATAGGTTGTAATTTATTGGCTAATTTAAAAAAACACATTCACCAAAACTAATAAATAACCAAAGGGTATTGAATAATAGCAGTTTAATTAATTTTATGTGTTGCAAAAAAAATCAATAGGTATAAGATTAGAGAATGCACTCTCTTTTTTTTAAAATATATATTATCCTCTTCGTGCTGGAAAGTTATAATCCAAAATAGTTCAATATCTTTGCAATTCTTTTTAAATACCATAAAAATAGCATTGAACCACAAATAAATTTGGTAGTGCTGTTGTTGTTTTTAAAGATAAACTTTTGCACGTAAAATTTAGTAAATCTAATGTATTACAATATAATCTACATTGATTACACAACAAAAATATAAGACAAAAAAAGTATGAAATCACAAAAAATATTGGATTTGATTGGAAATACACCTTTAGTAGAATCCGGTAATCTGATAAAAAATAGAAATGTCAAACTTTTATTGAAGTTAGAAGGCAACAATCCTGGCGGTAGCCTAAAAGATCGTGCAGCGTACAACATGATTAAATCTGCGCTGGAACGAGGAGACATCAAAAAAGGAGATAAACTTATTGAGGCAACCAGCGGAAACACCGGAATAGCTTTGGCGATGATTGCCCAATTGTTCAACATTGAAATAGAATTGGTGCTTCCTGAAGATTCTACTAAAGAACGCACCCAAACAATGCGTGCATACGGCGCAACCGTAATATTGACACCCGCGGCAACAGGAATAATAGGTTCCAGAGATTATGCTGATAAAAAAGTGGCCGAGGGCGGTTACATCATGTTAAATCAGTTTGCCAATGACGATAACTGGAAGGCACATTATAAATCCACCGGTCCAGAAATTTGGAAAGATACCGAAGGTTCCGTCACACATTTTGTAGCTGCTATGGGAACTACAGGAACAATTATAGGAACTTCAACGTATTTGAAAGAGATGAATCCAGCCATTCAAATCATAGGAGCACAACCCAGCGATGGATCTCAAATTCCAGGAATCAGAAAATGGCCTACGGAATACTTGCCCAAAATTTTTGATGCTTCAAAAGTCGATACTATTATTGAAGTTTCTGAAAAAGAAGCACGCGCCATGACCAAACGTTTGGCGCTGGAGGAAGGTATTTTTGCGGGAATGAGCAGTGGCGGTTCTGTTGCAGCGGCTATCAAAATTGCAAATACTTTAGAATCTGGTGTGATTGTCGCTATCATTTGTGACCGTGGCGATCGGTATTTATCTTCCGATTTGTTTGACTAATCCAATATTTATTTAACATATAAAAAGGCTCGATTTAAATTAAATCGAGCCTTTTTATATGCTAATTGTAATTTATGCTAAAGTAGCTGTACTTGAAATCGCTGCATTCAATACTTTAGAAACCGGGCAATTCTTCTCAGCCTTTGTAACTAATTGCTGAAAAGCATCCTCTGTAATTTCTTTTACTTTTGCTTGAACCGTTAAATGAGATGTTACAATTGTTCCATCCACAAAATCGATGTCGCATTTTGTTTCGATACTTTCAACTTCAAAACCTTCTTCATTTATGTAAGCCGAAAGTTGCATTGTAAAACAGCCTGCATGAGCAGCTGCAATTAATTCTTCCGGATTTGTTCCAACTCCTTCTTCAAAACGTGATTTGAACGAATATTGTGTATCCTTTAATGTGGTAGTTTGCGTGGTAAGTTTCCCGGCTCCTTCTTTTAGTGAACCATTCCAGACTGCGGTTGCATTTCTTTTCATATTTTTTAATTTTCTGTTTTCTCAAATTTAGTTATTTAATCAAAAAAAACTTTCAGAAACTGATTTTTTTAACGAAAATTTAAAAAATATTTGAAAAGCATTTTAAATCCTCTTACATTTTTTAGGTAGGTTTCCAATGTGGAATACTTTAGGTTTGTGGGACTTAAAAATTAATAATTTAAAACTAAAGGAAATTTTTAAAATTGAAAAAGTCAAGTTAATCTATTGCGCGTTATTTGAACCAAATTTTATGAAAGGAAGAGGAAATACAGAAGACTGGCCAAATTTAAATCGATACCATAATGAAAACGCAGCTCTAAAACCCGCTGCACAAAAAGAAAAAAGGATTGTTTTTATGGGTGATTCCATCACCGAGTTTTGGAGCACCGTTCATCCAGAGTTTTTCATTGGACAATCATATGTTAATCGAGGCATTAGCGGACAAACTACACCGCAGATGCTCTTGCGATTCAGAGCCGATGTAATCGCGTTACGTCCCAATATTGTTATAATTCATGCTGGAGTCAACGATATTGCTGGAAATACAGGTACGATGACCACTGAAATGATTCGAGATAATATATTTTCAATGATTGAACTCGCCAATTCACACGATATCAAAGTAATTCTTGGTTCAGTACTGCCAGCTTACGACTTTCCTTGGAGACCCAATCAGGATCCAATTGAAAAAATAACAGCTTTAAACGAAATCCTTAAAAATTACGCTAAAAAAAATGACATCGTGTATCTCGATTATTATTCGGCAATGGCTGATGAACGGAAAGGTCTAAAATCTGAATTTTCTAATGATGGCGTGCATCCCAACAAAGCGGGATATCAAGTAATGATGCCATTAGCCGAAAAAGCAATTGCTATGACTTTATTGAAGAAATAAATGTAAATATGCCCCTTTTCTTTTGAACATCGGCATGACTTATAAAAAACCATATTACTGCAACTTTTAAAATAGTATTGCGTATTATTTTTTATGTTTAAAAGATTATGTTTACACCTAAATAGCATGTTATAATCTTTTAAAAAAATAGTAAATTTTCAAAATTCTTAAATAATGAAAAATAAATGGATTTTGATAACAATAAATTTTATTTTAATATTTGTGTTAAGTAGCATATATAAAACTTACCTTAATAAAGGATTTATAATAAATTTTATATTCATATTAGTATCTGTTACTTTATTATGGGAATTAGTTTACTTAATTAAAAAACTATTAAGTAGAAATTAATTTTTTTTAGAAAATAGTATCTAGCGCAAAGCCCGAAAGTAGGGAGTTTTTTTGATAGTTTAAAATATCATGCAATAAAAAACCGGTATAAATTAACCCTATCGAAGGTCAGTTTACACCGGTTTTACTATTGATACTAATAATTAAGTACCTGTATATTAGTTGCTATTTCTACCTCTTAAAAGAGCTACTATAATTATTATAAAAACTGCAGCACCTACGACTAAAAGCCATGGTTCTGCGTACCAATCACTTCCTCCGTCATTCAAATTCAAATTTACATCTACTTCTTTGTCTTGCGCCCATGCAAAAGTTTGAAAAAAGAAAAGTGCACCTATTGCTAAAGACTTTTTTAAATTTGTGTTGATGTTTTGCAATTGTTTCATGTTAAATAGTTTTAATTAGTGATATTAATTATGTTAATTGTTTCGTAAAAACAAATATATTAATATTATCTTAATGAAAAGTTATTAAATTAAACAAAAAGATTACATAATTCACATTTTTATCTACTGTAGTGCAATCAATA
Organism: Flavobacterium caseinilyticum; assembly: GCF_004349085.1. GTDB lineage: Bacteria > Bacteroidota > Bacteroidia > Flavobacteriales > Flavobacteriaceae > Flavobacterium > Flavobacterium caseinilyticum. The sequence continues at coordinate 119,723 of NZ_SMFM01000005.1, forward strand.
ATTTCTGCAGTTAGCTGTTTGTACTTTCCACATAAATCGTTGCAGACTCTATCATCGGAATAGATAGTAAGCCAATAATATTTAATAGAAAAAAAGTTAAATATTATATTTTTAATTTCCAAAACACTATTCTGAAATTTTTAAAATTGTACTTTTTTTCCTTTTAAAAATAGTTAATACAATGAACAGGAATTATACTTTAATAATTTGACAATTAACAAGTGGCTTACCCGTTAGTACTCTTTTTTTACTTTTAAAAATATATTTTAATTGAAATTAAATGGTTAATTACGGGGAAAGCTGTTTTGTCGCCATTAAGATTTGTAGCGCAAAGCAGGAATCAGTTCAAATAAAAAACACATCACAGTGAAAATATTTCCTAATTTGAATTTATAAAACCATTCAAACGCTTATTTTTGCGCTATGGCAAAGAAAAATACAGACAAAGTTGTCTTTCATCAAATAAAAGTCCTTGATGCTGGTGCAAAAGGCGTTTCGGTAGCAAAAGCTCCGGATGGTAAAGTAGTTTTTATCCCAAATGTTGTTCCCGGTGATGTGGTTGATGTGCAAACATTCAAGAAACGCAAAGCGTATTATGAAGGAAAAGCAATTCATTTTCACGAATATTCAGAGCATCGTGTAGAACCGATTTGCGAACATTTTGGTGTTTGTGGCGGTTGTAAATGGCAGAATATGAAGTACAGCCAACAGTTGTATTACAAGCAAAACGAGGTAAAAAATCATTTGCAACGCATTGGAAAAATAGAAATCCCCGAATTTGAACCGATTTTAGGTTCGGAAAAACAGTTTTTTTATAGAAACAAAATGGAATTTTCGTTTTCGAACAGCCGTTGGTTGACTGAAGCGGAAATTGACAGCACCGAAGATTTAGGAAACAGAAACGCGCTTGGTTTTCACATCCCGAAAATGTGGGATAAAATTCTGGATATTAACAAATGTCATTTGCAGGAGGATCCATCGAATGCCATTAGAAACGAAGTGAGAGATTTTGCTAATGCAAATGGACTGACTTTCTTTAATCCAAGAGCGCATGAAGGCTTATTGAGAACTTTGATGTTGCGTACGGCTTCGACTGGTGAAATCATGGTTTTGATTCAGTTTTTTGAAAATGACAAAGCCAACAGAGAATTAATCCTAAATCACCTTTACGAGAAATTTCCGCAAATTACTTCGCTCCAATACGTAGTGAACAATAAAGCCAACGATACTTTATACGATACTGATATTAAATTATACAAAGGTCGTGATTACATTTTGGAAGAAATGGAAGGTTTAAAATTCAGCATTAATGCAAAATCTTTTTACCAAACCAATTCGGATCAAGCGTATGAATTGTACAAAATAACACGCGATTTTGCTGGATTAACAGGAAATGAAATTGTTTATGATTTATATACTGGAACTGGGACGATTGCGCAATTTGTTTCTAAAAAAGCAAAAAAAGTAATTGGTGTAGAAAGTGTTCCTGATGCGATTAAAGACGCCAAAGCTAATGCGGTACGCAATGAAATTACCAATTGTGAGTTCTTTGTAGGAGATATGAAAGTGGTATTTAATGATGATTTTATCGCTCAACACGGTCATCCTGATGTGATTATTACAGATCCACCACGAGACGGAATGCACAAAGATGTAATCGAACAAATTATGAAAATTGCTCCCGAAAAAGTGGTTTATGTAAGTTGTAATTCAGCGACACAGGCGCGTGATTTAGCTTTAATGGACGATAAATACAAAGTAACACGTGTGCGTCCCGTAGATATGTTTCCGCAAACGCATCACGTGGAAAATGTTGTACTTTTGGAAAGAAGAAAATAGTAGTCGGTGTGCTGTTTTTAGTATTCAGCGCGTATAGTACTGAATACTAAAAACTGAACACTGAACACTGAATATTATTATATGAAAAAGACATTTTTATTGTTATTGTTTTTTGCTTTCACTTTCTCCGGTTGTGAAAAAGATGATATTTGCGATGCAAATACTCCCACAACGCCGCGATTAGTAATCGAGTTTTATGATTTCGACAATCCTTCCGTTTTGAAAAGCGTTACAAATTTAAAAGTAGTTGGCGCAGGAATGACCGATGGAATTCTTTTTAATGGGAGTATGATAGCCAACGGAAGCAAAATTTCAACTCCATTAAAAACAAATGAAAATAGTACCAGTTATAGTTTGACGCTGAATTCAGGAAATCCTAATCCAGCTTTAGTTAATGAAGATATCATCAAATTTGATTATCTAACAAAAGAACTCTTTGTATCCAGAGCGTGCGGGTACAAAACTGTTTTTTCATTAGATCCTATCAACCCTTATATACATTCCGATGGTGCTGCTGTAGACCAAAAATGGATAAAATTTATATCGGTTGAAAATAGTAACATCGAAAACGAAAATGAAACACACATTAAGATCTTTTTTTAGCATTTGTCTCCTATTGTCTCTTGCTTTTGTACAGGCTCAGGAGACGACTCCTGTAAAAAGTATTAAACAACCCACCAAAACAGAGGACAAGACACCTGAAGCACCTTTGCCTTTAGTTGATTTGAGTCCGGTAAAAACAAACAACGATTCGATTTCCTCAACGACGGAGCGCTACGGCGTGCGTGTAGGAGTAGATTTATACAAACTGACACGTGCTCTTTATGACAAGGATTATAAAGGAATTGAGTTTGTGGGAGATTATCGATTGACTAAAAAATACTATCTCGCTGCAGAAATAGGCAACGAAAACAAAACCACCGCTGATGATCGCGTTAATTTTACGACAAAAGGTTCTTATTTAAAAGCTGGTTTTGATTATAATGCCTACGAAAACTGGCTGGATATGGAAAACATTATATCTATAGGAATGCGTTACGGTTTCAGTACTTTTAATCAGGAATTAAACAATTACAAGATTTATAATTCCAATCCATATTTTGGAGAAGTGCCCGTAATTGTTTCCGGTGAAAAATTCAGTGGATTAAATGCCAGCTGGGTTGAAGTAGTTGCCGGACTCAAAGTCGAAGTACTTGATAATATCTTCGTGGGATTTGGTCTGCAGCTAAAGCTATTAGTGACCAACAAGCAGCCGGAGAATTTCTCCAACTTATATATTCCAGGATTTAACAGGACTTACGATGGCGATTTTGGAGTAGGTTTCAATTATACGGTGACTTATTTTGTTCCTATTTATAAGAAGAAAATTGCTCCTAAAAAGTAGAGAAAAAATTACCACCAATTCGCTAATTTTTATTTAGGAAAAATCAGCAAATTAGCAGTCCATATTTTAAATCGTAATTCGTACTTTATAAAATATCCTACTTATTTAATTCCTTTTATAAAAATCCATTTCAAAAAAAGCAGACAAAAAATAACCGCCAATTTGCTAATTTTTATTTTTGGTAAAAATTAGCAAATTAGCGGTCAGTATTTAACTCGTAATTCGTAATTGATAAACTATCCTATTTCTTTAATTCCTTTCATGAAAATCCATTTCATGAATAATTTCTCTCCATCTTTGGTTTTTATTGCATGAAATTTTGGGGATAAAAGTGTTCCGATCACAAATGCGGTTAACGGAATCCAAAATCCGGTTAAATTAGTGTACTGTTCTACAAGATACCTTGCGGAAATAAATAATATTGCAAAACATCCCAGTTGATATATAAATGCTCGTATTTGTAATTTGGTCATAATAAATTATGAATTGTGAGTTATGAATTATGAATTTTTACCTGATTACCCTTGATTATCTTCTGATGTCTTATCCGTAGTCTCTGAATCCTGAACAACCTGAAACTTTGTTCTTTTACTTCCTTCGTACATTTCGTATTTTACCAAACGAGCTTCTAAGCCAGCATTAAAAAGTTTGATTTTTCTCGAAGGTTTAAGTCCAACATATTTCAATGCTTCCAAGTTTGCTGTAATCATCCAGGCATTTGTACCCGGATAATTTTTCTTTAACGTATCACCAATATTTTTATAGAATTCTTCCATGTGAATATCCAAACGCTCATCATAAGGCGGGTTGAAAACAATATGCAGTTTCCCTTCTGAAGTTTTTTCAGTATCAAAAAAGTTCTTTTCTTCGATAGAAATATACTCTTCAAGGTTGGCGTTTTTGATATTGTCTTTGGCTTTTTGAACCGCACTTGGTGCTTTATCATAGCCTTTTATCGTGTAATGAAACTCACGAACGCGTTTCAATAAACTGTCTGAAATATTATCAAACAACTCATTGTCCCAATCGTTCCATTTTTCGAATGCAAATTCTTTACGGTTAATATTCGCTGGAATATTACAGGCAATCATCGCTGCTTCGGCTAAGAATGTTCCAGAACCACACATTGGATCCAAGAAATCCGTTTGTCCGTCCCAACCGGAAAGCAATAAAATTCCCGCTGCCAAAACCTCATTTATAGGAGCAATATTCGTAGCAGTCCTGTACCCACGTTGGTTCAATGCATTTCCTGAAGTATCTAATGCAACTGAAACCTGGTCTTTATCGATATGGATGTTGATTCTTAAATCAGGATGTACTTTATCAATACTTGGTCGTTGTCCGGTTCTTTCTCTAAACTGATCGACAATCGCATCTTTACATTTTTGGGAAACAAATTCCGAGTGATTAAAATATTCCGAATGCACCGTTGTATCAATCACAAAAGTCTGATTGGCATTCAGTAATTTAGACCAGTTCATGCTCGAAATTCCTTTGTATAAAGCCTGTTCGTTATTTGCCTTAAAAAAATAAATAGGTTTCAGGATTTTCAATGCTGTACGCAAAGATAGGTTTGCCTTGTACATGAAGCCTTTATCTCCTTTAAAACTTACCATTCTTACCCCTTGCTCCACGTTTTGTGCGCCAAGGTTTTGCAGTTCTTTTGCTAGTATTTCTTCAAAACCAAAAAAGGTTTTGGCAATCATTTTATAATTATTTTCCATTTGCCCACTCTAACCCCTAAAGGGAGAATTGTTATCGTTATATTCGGCAAAAATACACTAAATTTGCATCAATCGAATTAATTGAAAAAGAATAAATGTCTGCAGCACAAAATCCACCAATTGAAAATCAACCGGAATCAACTGAAAAGTGGTACACTTCCTGGTTTGACACTCCGTATTATCACATCCTATACAAAGACAGAAACTACAGAGAAGCTCAGGTTTTCATGGATAATCTTACCCATTATTTAAATCTTCCTGAAAACGCAACAGTACTGGATTTAGCCTGTGGTAAAGGCCGTCATTCTATTTATTTGAACCAATTAGGTTTTACGGTTCTAGGAGCAGATTTATCCGAAAACAGCATTTCTGAAGCTACTAAAAATACCAATGAAACCCTTCATTTTAAAGTACACGATATGCGTGAACCTTTTGAAGAAAAATTCGATGCTATTTTCAATTTATTTACCAGCTTTGGTTATTTCGAAAATGACGAAGACAACTTGACAACATTAAAAGCCATCAAAGAAAGCCTTTCAGAGTATGGTTTTGCCGTGATTGACTTCATGAATGTTCCCCAAGTACTCGAAACGCTGATTCCGGAAGAGACAAAAACGGTCGAAGGAATCAATTTTAATATCAAACGCTATCTGAAAGACGGTCATATTTACAAAGAAATTGACTTTGAAGACAAAGGTCAAAAATTTCATTTCACCGAAAAAGTAAAAGCGCTTACTTTAAAAGATTTTGAGGAATTAATGGAAGAAGCCGGAATTTATCTACTGGATATTTTTGGCGACTACAAATTAAAAAAATTCCATAAAACAGAAAGTGAACGACTAATCATGATTTTTAAATAATTGTTGGGTTAGTCGGTTAATCGTTTAAAGGGTTAATCGAAAAAACAAATAAACCGTCAAGCAGATTAACGGTTGAACGAATAAAAATAAACGGTTAAGCAAGAAACATGAATTACCTTTTACCATTACTATCCGTAATCATCGGATATATTGTCGCATTGATTATACGACCAAAGAACAAAATCAACCTAAAATTGCTATTGGCTTTCAGTGGTTCTTTTTTACTTTCTTTAACGGTAATGCATTTATTACCTGAAATTTATGAAAATGCAAACCCAAACATTGGACTATTCATCATGCTGGGGATATTATTCCAAATCATATTGGAATTTTTTTCAAAAGGAGCTGAACACGGGCATGTTCACGGGCATCCCACAATGACCCAAATACCGTGGTTGCTATTCATCAGTTTATGTATTCATGCATTCTTGGAAGGATTTCCAGTGAGTCATCACCATGATTTAGCAATCGGAATTGCTATCCATCATTTACCCATTGCCATAATCCTGACCACCTTTTTTATCAATGCCGGTCTGAACAAAAAAGCCATTTTTATTTTCATGATTACCTTTGCAGTCATGACACCGCTTGGTACCATTTTATCTGATTATTTGCCAGTATTAAACGTGTATTATACTGAAATCACCGCCATTGTAATAGGAATATTATTTCATATTTCATCCACCATTATTTTCGAAAGCAGCGAAGGACACAAGTTCAATATTGCCAAAGTTTCGATGATAGTGATAGGAATTGCGTTGGCATATTTTATATAAATTTATAAAGCTAAGAAACAGAAATAAAGAGATTTCTGTTTCTTAACTTTCAATTTTCTAATTACCTCCTGTTCTTTTATTCTCCTCCTTATTTCCAAAATCACGCTGCTGTACATTGATCTTTTTGTTTCCAAAATTATAAACCACAGATAAACGTACAAATCGATTACTTTCTTTCTGGTCATATACCTGTTTTACACCGTTTATAACTGAAGTAAAATCTTTTAAATAAGATGTATTAAAAATATCATTTACCAAAAATGCAATCTGCAAGGTTTTATTAAACAAATCCTGTGTGAAACCAATGTCAAAACTCGAGGTATATCCTACTTCATATAAACCGGATTTAAAAGGCGTTGTGTACATAAAATCGATTTGCAATTTTGTTGTTTTACCTAATAAAAAAGTATTATTTGTCGACAAATCAATTTGTAAACTGTTTGATGGTGTGGCATTGATATCTTTAATAAATTCTGTTTTTGCTCCCAAAAGGTACAATGAATTTTCACTAGACCACCAATCTGCAAAACTTGCTGAGTAACTTTCCCCTATTCCATAATTTAAGTTTTTAAAATAATTCTCACGGGTTATAATCTGTGTATTGGTTTCCGGGTTTGAAGTAAACAAAACGCCATAACCGTTTGTAATTGCATTGACAAAAACACTTGTTCTCAAAATTTCTTTATAAGAATGTGCCAATTCAAAATTATCACTAAATGAAGGTCTTAAAAACGGATTTCCTTCGGAATAACTATTGCTGTTGATGTAAATTCTGAACGGATTCAATAAGTCAAAACGTGGTCTGTTGATTCTTTTTCCATAATTCAAACTAAAAGTATTGTTTTCGTTTTTCTTATAAGAAGCATAAAACGTTGGGAATAATTTCAAATAATTATTTTCTGTTTCCTGATTTAAATTTTCAGAAAATCCATTTGTTTGAGTGTTCTCCAATCTTAATCCCATTTGGAAATTCCATTTTTCATTGAGTTTTTTATCCGCATTTACATAAACTGCCTGATTGTTTTCAGTGTATATAAATCGGTTGGATTGGTTAGAATCTAATTCCGGAGTTCCTGTAATTGTATTAAAATAAAGTACATCACTTACACTATTTGTAAAACTCATTTTTGCGCCATAAGACAAATTCATCGCTTGAAGCGGATGTTCCATATCTGCCTTAAAACTCCAATTGTCAATATCCTGATTCGAAATGTTTCTTCCCGACTGATTTATATCAACAAATATCATATCTGGCGTAAAATTATTAGCGACAAAATTTCTATCGAATTTTGAACTGTAATTAAAATAATCCACATCAACAGATAACTTCCTTTTTAAGGAATCTAGTTTGGTAATCAAATGTGCATTATACGTTTGATTTTTTGATCCTTTATCAGTGAAGCTATTGTTCAGTGTAACATTATCCAATTCATTTTGAGTATTGTAATCCTCAATTCTAATGTCCGATTTAAAATCAGGGTTATTTCTATCGTTTAAATATTGAAATCCAATAGTAGTGTGTTCTGAAAGATCATAATCTAAAGCCAATTTACCGGAAAGATTTTCAGTTTTTACCTTTGTCACACTTTTCATATGGGAAAGTCCATCAGGAAAATACATTTTTAAATCATCTGTAGCATTCAAATAACCTATTTTCGCATTAATGCTCGCAGAAAATCTAAACTTGTTTTTATTGTAAAAAAAGTTATCTCTTAAAGTATAAACACTATATTTATTTTGATCATAAGAAACTGTAGTCGTGTTTTTCCAGGAATCACGAACTCCTTTTTTCATAATAATATTAATCAATCCACCAGTTCCTTCGGCATCATATTTTGCCGGCGGATTGCTGATAATTTCAATATTTTTAATATCACCAGCCGAAATTGATTTCAGAAAATTATTCAGTTCCTCACCTACTAATTCAATCATTCGTCCCTCTATCATAACGCGGGAAGTTCCTTTCCCTAATATATTAATTGTATTATTCTGAACGACAACTCCGGGAGCCGTATTAATGGCGCTTAAAGCATCTCCGCCAACGGTTGTAACATTGTTTTCAAGATTGTAAACCAAACGATCCGTTCTCTGTTCGATTGTTTTCTTTTTAAATTGAACGATAACCTCCTTTAAATTGGTTGCGCTTTCTTTTAAAATGATTGTTCCTAAATCAGTATCATTTTCTATTGTAAACTCTTTTTCATAATCTGTAAATTTTAATAGGGTGATTCCAATTTTATAAGATCCTTTTTTAAGATTGATTTCAAAACTTCCATTTTGTTTAGAGGTTGAACCGTCTATAATTTTTCCTTCTGAATTGGATATGGAAACATCTGCCCATTCTAATGGAATTGTTTCGCTTGCTATTTTTCCTTTTAATTTAAATGATGCTTGTGCTAAACAAAATAAAGGCAATAATAAAAAGATAAGGAGATTTGCTTTTTTCATGATTTCTAATTTTAAAACTTGTTTAGATTAATTTGAAGCAAAGTTGCCTTAGAAATTTTCAGAATTCGACCGACAAAAAAAAGTCGAACCAATTTCTATTCAGAAAATCAGTTCGACTATATCAGGTATGAAGTACGACTTTTTACAAGCCACTTATTATAAGGCGTTTCTGTAAGCTGTCGGCGTCAAATTAGTGTGTTTTTTAAAAGAGGTATTAAAAGAAGATTTGGAGTTAAAACCAACTTCGTATAAAATTTCCAGAACGGTAAGCTGACTTCTAGACTGATCTTTCAAAATACCCATCGCTTTTTGAATACGATATTCATTGACAAAATCAAAAAAGTGCTGATCCATATGATGATTAATCAAAACCGATAAATCCCGAACCGGAATATCAATTTGATTGGCAAGCTCCTGAATGGTAAGCGATGGATCAAGAAAAGGCTCTTTCTCAGCCATATATTTTTTTAATGTCGAAATTTGACTGGAAATAGCATCATCTTGAACATCTTTAGATTCAGTTTTTTCTTCTACTGCAGGCAAAATATCTTTTGCCAATTGTAATTTAGAATTAACGCCTCTAAAAAGTTCCGGATGATTCAATGCTTTCATTACTAACCAACAGGTAATAAATAAAGCTACACTTCCTACAACTACATTTAACCAAAGAAACATTTGTCTGTATTCGGTATACCGTAAGAGGTTTTTTAATGCAACCAAACAGTGCGCGATTAGAAAAACAGTAGTCATCTGAAAAAGATACTTGTATGTCGAAGTACTTGGATTGGTATAGTTCTCCAGATAAATTTCTCTGTATTTCTTCAAAATTAAAAATGCGCCAATAATATAAAACACATATTGAAATTCAATTAAAATCTGGATTAAGTATATTTCAGGCATATGATCAAGATCTCCGGATAAGAGTTTCATATCTGCATCACTGGCTAAATAAAGTCTTGGAAGAAAAACTAAATTAACTAGTACAATAGGTAGTAAATGCACTAAATGCTTCCACTTTAATTTAAAATCAGAATAACAAACTGATAATACATAAAGATAAAATAAGGGCATTGCCAGCAAACAGATTGTCCATCTAAAAATCAACAAATCAAGATAATCCTGAATATAATCGGTAACAAAAAAACCACTAAGATCAATAGCCGAAACAATAAAAAACCAGGCAAATAAACGGTTGGCCAATTTATTTTCAGTTTTAACAGTCAGTAAAAAAAATGCCATCAATAAAGACACAAAAACTGAAATCCGTGCAATCCCTTGCAATAAGATTATTCTATCCATTTATTTTTTAATATTTAACAAATATAATATTTTAGTTCATCTAACAAAGATTCAATACCCTTTCTCCACATGAGAAATTAAAAACTGAAAAAAGTAAATCAATACATGTCAAATTTAAAGAAAATAGACAGTGAAAAACCTGAAACTAAAAATAGAAAATTTCGAGATTGTGATAAAAAAGGTTAATTTTGGACTTGTCCAATTATACGAAAAATGACCTTCACAAAAACTACCGAACAATCCTCAAAATACGAACATTTAGAAAAAATGTCGGTTCAAGAATTGTTATCTAATATCAATCAAGAAGACAAAACCGTACCGCTTGCCGTAGAAAAAGCGTTGCCGCAAATAGAAACTTTAGTGACTGAAATCGTTGCCAAAATGAAACTCGGCGGACGATTATTCTACATTGGCGCAGGAACATCAGGACGTATTGGAATACTTGATGCTTCGGAATGTCCACCAACATTTGGTGTACCTTTCGATTTAGTAATCGGGATTATTGCAGGTGGCGACACCGCAATTCGTAAAGCAGTAGAAAATGCCGAAGACAACGCAACACAAGCCTGGATAGACTTGAAAGCTTTTGATGTAAATGAAAATGATGTTGTTATAGGAATAGCAGCTTCAGGAACAACACCTTATGTTATTGGAGGATTACAATCTTGTAACGAAAATAATATTAGCACAGGAAGTATTTCTTGTAATGCAGGAAGTCCGCTTTCGCAAACGGCAAAATTCCCTATTGAAGTAGTTGTAGGACCTGAATTTGTAACGGGAAGTTCCCGCATGAAAGCCGGAACAGCACAGAAACTGGTACTCAACATGATCTCAACCGCAACCATGATTCAACTGGGAAAAGTGAAAGGCAACAAAATGGTAGACATGCAACTCAGCAACAGCAAACTCGTGGATCGAGGCGTGAAAATGATTATGAGTGAAATTCCAGTTACCTATGAACAAGCTTCTGATTTATTAAAAGAACATGGGAGTGTGAGAAAAGCAATTGATAATTACATTTTTTAGTAAATCGCTTTATTAATTTTACAAAAAAACATTCAGATAAAACAATTATATGAAATCAAAAACTTTACTCGTTGTATTTTTATTATTTTCTGCAGTATCATTTTCGCAACAATTAACTTTGAAATCAGGCGGGAAAATATATGATTCCAACAACCAAAAACTTTCAAACGCCGCTGTAAAAGAAATACTGGCTGCACAGCCCGAACTTCTAGCACAATATAATCAGGGGAGAACGAAAGCTGCAGCTGGAGGATTCCTTCTGGGATTTGGAGTAGGACTTTTAGGAGCTGATTTGGTAACAGGCATCACACAAGATAAAATATACCCTACCGCAATAACTTACATTGGACTGGCCTCTACAATTATAGCTATTCCGGTTCTAATTGGCCATTCAAAAAAAATAAAGAAGGCAATTGACGGATACAATGAATCATTATTGATCAATAAAACCGGTTTTAATGTCGAAAAAATTAATGTTATTACCAATCAAAACGGAATTGGTATGCGAATCTCTTTTTAAATAAATGGCAAATAAAGAACTATTATCAAAAGGTATCAAATACATGGCAGGTGCATTACCGCTGCTTTTTTTAGGTCCGGTCGTGATTCATAACGCGTTTATGAATAAGCAAAACATATGGCATTATGCAGTGTTGGCAGTTGGAGTCATTGCTTGTCTTGCTGCAATGTATTTGATGTTTTTGGGGTTAAAAACAATTATGAAAAGCTTATTTAACGACTGATGGAAAATCTAATTCACGTTCAAAAAACATTTGAAAAAATCGTTTATGTCGATAAAAAAGTAAACAATCGAGAATTTGAGGACTGCGTTTTTAAAAACTGTGATTTATCGAATAGTGATTTCTCTTATAGCAGTTTTATGGATTGCGAGTTTATTGATTGTAATTTGGCCATGACCAAATTATCGGGAACAAGCTTGAAAGGGGTACAATTCAAAAACTGTAAATTGCTGGGTATTCAGTTTGAAGAATGCGAAGATTTCTTGTTTAACGTCAGTTTTCAGGATTGTGTTTTAGATTATTCTTCGTTTGCCAACAAAAAAATGCCGAAGACAAAATTCAATTCCTGTTCTTTAAAAGAAGTAAGTTTTGTTGGGACCAATCTTACGAGTTCCGTTTTTGACAACAGTAATTTGGATGGTGCTATTTTTAATAATACGCAGTTAGCTGGAGCCGATTTTTCAAAAGCAACTGATTTTAAAATTGATCCCGAATTCAATCCGATGAAAAAAGCAAAATTTTCGACGCAAGGAATTATTGGTCTTCTGGAAAAATATGACATTAAAATACAATAATCCCTTACCCCAGATGGAAGTGAAAACCCGCAAGGTTTAAAGCTATTTTTTCTTGACTAAAAAGATCGACCAAAGGAAGCTCCTTTTTTGTCATTAGAAAAAAAGATTTTAGACTTGTGAGTTGCAACGTACAGCTGGATTAGGTCCCAAAAAATAAAATAAATTAAAAATGAAAAAAATAATGTTCCTCCTCCCACTACTGCTGCTAATGTCTTGCTATGATGCGGACCGCAATTGCAAGGATTTTAAAACCGGTAAATTCAAATTTGAATATGAAGTTGACGGTGTCAAGAAAACAACTGTTTTTGAACGCAATGACAGTATTGAAATCGAAACTTTTGAGGGAAAAACAGATACCGCTTCGATACGATGGGTAAACGATTGTGAATATGTATTGCAAAAAATTCATCCTAAAAATATGGCTGAGGAAAAAGCAATTGGTATGAAGATCATGACAACCTCAAAAAATTCATATACCTTTGAGTTTGGAATGGTAGGTTCTGATGCTAAACAAAGAGGAACAGTTACTAAGATTGCTGATTAAATATTAAAAACTATAATTAAATAAACATGGAAGTATTTTTAAATCCCGATGCTTGGGTTGCACTGTTAACATTAACTTTTCTTGAAATTATTTTAGGAATTGACAATATTATATTCATATCGATTGTTACTGGTAAATTACCTCCTGAGAAACGCAAAAAAGCAACTCAAATTGGTTTATTTTTAGCCATGTTCATGAGAATTGCATTATTATTTGGAATCACATTACTGATCAAAATGAAGGAACCTCTTTTTAGTTTTGACTGGGGCTGGTTCAGCGGTCATTTTAATGGTCAGGCATTGATACTATTAAGTGGTGGTATTTTTCTGATTTATAAAAGTACCAAAGAGATTCATGAAAAAGTAGATCTTAAAGGCGAAGAGGAATTAGAGTTAAAAACCTCAGCAGCAAAATCATTTGGAAATGTAATTTTTCAGATTTTATTGATTGATCTTATTTTCTCTGTAGACAGTATTCTTACCGCTGTAGGAATGACTAACGGACTGGAAGGCGCTTTATATATAATGGTAACCGCGGTTGTTATTTCTGTTGCTGTGATGATGTTGTTTGCTGTCCCTGTAGGTACATTCGTCAACAATAATCCATCAATTCAGATTTTAGGTTTAGCCTTTTTGATTTTAATCGGATTCATGTTAATTACTGAAAGTATGCACTTATCGGATGCGGTATTGGCAGGACAAACTGTGGGTGCGGTTCCAAAAGCGTATCTGTATTTTGCAATTGCTTTCTCCCTTGCGGTGGAATTCCTCAATATGAAAATGAGAAAGAGGAAGAAATAATATTTCATAAAAAAAGCGCTTTTAGCGCTTTTTTTATTTTTTATTCTAAACTTAAAGTAATCTGACCGTCATCATCTAATTGAATAGTAGCGTCATCAGCATCAGTTTCTCCTTTTACTTCTAAATCTTCTGGAATAACCTCAACTGGAATTTCATACGGCAAAGGTTCGAGCAGGTTTACTTGTTTCAACTTATCGGTTGTTAATTGATTTCCTAAAGCTTTAAATCCTTTCAAAGAAATAAAAGATTCAATATCTACAGTGATACTTTCTTTTTGAACTCCTTTTACTTTTGTAAAAACTAATTCAGCAACCGGACGATATTCCGTTGAAACAATCTCCAATTGTGAATTAGGATGCTCCGTGATAAAACTTTCTTCTTTGTTTTCAGTTTCCACCAAAAAACGTTTGATATAATACCGTTCTTTTTCGCCATCATAATAAATAGCTGAAATTGGTTTCTTGGGAATCCATTTTTCTAAAACTACCATATCTTCATCAAAATGAGTAGATAATTCTGGTGTGATTACTTTTATTTTTCCAGATTGCGTTATGACTAAAATTTTATCATTTGGCCTGAACTCACCTAATAATTCTCCTCTTGCATCAACGTTTAGGCGTTGAACAGTATCGTCAAACCAAACTTTTCTTGGCAATAAAGTAGAAATTCCTTTCTCCTTCAATTCTATTTTTTTTATTGGATATTTGGTTACCAAATTCCCTTTCGAAGCGCGTCCTTTTATCGCTAAACTGGCAAAATCAATATCGAATTTCAGCTTTTTGACACTTCCCACCTGACGTAATAATATTGTGATTACCTCTGCTTCACCGTTTGGATTGCAAGAAAAATACAAAACTTGAGAACCAGCAGTTTCATTGGTTAAATCGTACGCTTTGTCACGGGTAACTCCTGAAACATTAAAACGTTTTATATAGGAAGGCCCGGATTTTCCATCGCGGTAAATCATGTTATAAATGGTACGCTTGTCGCTTTTGTCAAAAATAGCAATGTGAATAATATCTTTACCCACAAATGTTTTAGCATCTACTTTGGTAATCATCACTTTTCCATCACGCAGAAAAACAATTACATCATCAATATCAGAACAATCCGTAACGTATTCGTCTTTTTTCAAGCTCGTACCTACAAATCCTTCTTCTTTATTAACATATAATTTAGTGTTTCTTAAAACCACTTTCGTAGCTTCAATATCATCAAAAATTCGAAGCTCTGTTTGACGCTCACGTCCTTTTCCATACTTCTCTTTCAACTTGGTAAAATAGGCAATCGCAAAATCAATCAGATGTTCTAAATTGTGTTTTACTTGCTCGATATCACCTTCCAATGATTCTATTTTATCCTGCGCTTTATTACTGTCAAATTTGGAAATACGCATGATTCGGATATCCAACAATCGCAGAATATCTTCTTCGGTAACAGCGCGTTTTAAGTGTTTTGTGTGTGGTTTTAAACCATCATCAACCGCTTTAATCACCGATTCTCGAGTCGTCATTTCTTCAATGTCACGATAGATTTTATTTTCGATGAAAATACGTTCTAAAGAAAGAAAATGCCATTGTTCTTCTAATTCATTCAATTGAATTTCGAGTTCACTTTTCAGTAATTCAACGGTTCTGTTGGTTGATATTTTCAACATTTCAGAAACCCCAATGAATAACGGTTTGTTGTCTTCAATTACACAGCCCAAAGGCGCTACCGAAGTTTCACAAGCCGTGAAAGCAAATAATGCGTCAATAGTTTTATCAGGAGAGACACCTGGAAAAAGGTGAATTAATATCTCTACCTCAGCGGCAGTATTGTCTTCAATTTTCTTGATTTTGATTTTACCTTTTTCATTCGCTTTCAAAATACTGTCAATCAAAGTCGTAGTATTGGTTGAAAACGGAATTTGGGTAATGACCAACGTATTTTTATCCAGCTGACCAATTTTGGCACGAACTCGAACACGTCCGCCACGCAATCCGTCATTATAATTAGACACATCGGCAATTCCTTGCGTCATGAAATCCGGATACAGTGTAAATGGCTTCCCTTTTAATATTTTTATCGAAGAATCTATTAATTCATTGAAATTATGAGGTAAAACTTTGGTCGAAAGACCTACCGCAATACCTTCGGCTCCTTGTGCCAAAAGCAACGGGAACTTCACCGGAAGATTGTTTGGTTCCGCACGTCTTCCATCGTAAGAAACGCCCCAATCGGTAATTTTTGGACTATAAATAACTTCCAAAGCAAATTTAGACAAACGTGCTTCAATGTAACGAGAAGCCGCAGCGCCATCACCCGTTAGGATATTTCCCCAGTTTCCCTGACAGTCTATTAATAATTCTTTTTGTCCAATTTGCACCATCGCATCACCAATACTTTGATCTCCGTGAGGATGATACTGCATGGTGTGACCAACTACATTGGCAACTTTATTGTAACGACCGTCATCTAATTCTTTTAAAGAGTGCATGATACGGCGTTGCACCGGTTTAAAACCATCTTCAATCGCCGGAACTGCACGCTCCAAAATTACATAAGAAGCATAATCCAGAAACCAGTCTTTATACATTCCAGTAACTTTGGTAATGGTATCGTTTCCGTCTTCTTGATTATCGTAAAAATGCTGGCTTCCAGAAGAGATTATGTCTTCAAAGCCTTCTTCACCACTTGTATTATCTTCTTCTTGACCTTCTGGTACTATGTTTTCGTCTTCTTCGTCTTTCATTATATTGATTCCGAAATTAATTGTATTAAATCTTCTCTGCTTGGCAGAATTGTTTTGTATTTACTAGCAAAAATTTGCTCGTTATTTTCAGGTAAAGTATATTCTACAACCAAATCACTTTTGTTTTGGCACAATACAATTCCTATGGTTTTATTTTCATCTTCCAAACGCATTTCTCTATCGTAATAATTGACATACATTTGCATTTGTCCTAAATCTTGGTGTTTTAATTCACCTATTTTCAAGTCAATTAGCACAAAACATTTAAGAATTCGGTTATAAAAAACCAAATCGATTCGAAAATGTTTATCGTCAAAAGTAATTCTGTTTTGTCTTGCTACAAAAGTAAAACCATGACCTAATTCTAATAAGAAATGTTCTAATTTATTGATGATTTCTTCCTCTAATTCCGATTCCGAATACTGATGTAATTCCGGTAAACCTAAAAATTCCAAAATATAAGGATCTTTAATAAGGTCTTTAGGTTTTTCTATAATCTGACCCTGTTCCGAAAGTTTCAAAACTCCTGCTGCATCTCGGCTTAAAGCCAATCGTGTATAAAGAGCTGAATCATATTGTCTCTTTAATTCGCGAACACTCCAGTTGTATTTGTCAGATTCTATTTCGTAGAAACGTCTTTCTTTCTCATCGTCAATTCGCATTAAGAATGAATAATGAGACCATGTCAATTTAAAAAATGAAATCAGCGATTGCGCTTTTTGATTTTCAGAAACCCCAATCAGTGGTTGAGGGATCTTAATATTCAATTCCCCAGTCAGTGACTGGGATTTTTGAATTTGCAAAATCCTAGACACTGTCTCGGAAATTGAGTAAGCTAAATAAAACTTTCTTATATTCTCCAAATTAGCTACAGAAAACCCTTTTCCAAACTCAATTGTCAACTGTTCAGAAAGTCCTTTTAGTAATTGCTTTCCGTATTCAGCTCGTTCTTTTCCGCTTTGCTCCTCTTCCACAATCATTCTTCCTATTTCAAAATAGGTATACACCATTGTAGAATTTACGGTACGTAAAACCTGCTGCCGGGCATTTTGCAAAAGCGCGACTACTTGAGAAAATAAAATTTTATTTTGAGAATTATTTGGAATTGTATTTTCTTCGTCTTTCATTAAACATATTCTATTGAATAGTAGTTAATTATATTTTTTGTCTTAAAATGCTAAAAAGAATAATTTTCTTTACAAACATGCTTTTGCGTTGTAACCTCAATTCCATTTTTATCCAATTCTCTTTTCGGAATTGTGTCGCATTCTATGTGATCATTACTACTTTTAATAAAAAAGATAGTTGAAAAACTAATCACAAATAGGACAGCGATAAGAATTGGTGTTCTTGTTGTAGGCATTTCATAATTATTTAAACTTTCTCGATTACATCTAATTCCACCTTCAAATTTTTGATGATAAATTCCTGTCTGTCCGGCGTATTTTTCCCCATATAAAAAGACAACAATTGTTCAATCGAAGTGTTTTTGTCCATCATAATCGGATCCAAACGAATGGTTTCTCCAATAAAATTCTTGAACTCATCCGGCGAAATTTCTCCTAATCCCTTAAATCGGGTGATTTCCGGTTTTGGTTTTAATTTTTCGATTGCCGCTTTTCGCTCGTCGTCAGAATAGCAATAGATTGTTTCTTTCTTGTTTCGAACTCTGAAAAGTGGTGTTTGCAAAATATACAAATGTCCTTCTTTTATCAATTCAGGGAAAAATTGCAGAAAGAAAGTAATCAATAACAATCGAATATGCATTCCATCGACATCGGCATCAGTAGCAATTACAATGTTGTTGTAACGCAATTTTTCTAATCCGTCTTCGATATCCAAAGCCGCTTGCAATAAATTGAATTCTTCATTTTCATAAACAATTTTCTTGCTCATTCCATACGAATTCAAAGGCTTTCCACGTAAACTAAAAACGGCCTGAGTATTTACATCACGTGATTTGGTAATGGATCCGGAAGCCGAATCTCCCTCTGTAATGAAAAGCGTGCTTTCTAAATTTTTAGGATTTTTAGTATCTGGAAGATGTGCGCGACAATCCCTTAATTTCTTATTGTGCAGATTCGCTTTTTTGGCGCGGTCTGTGGCTAGCTTTCTAATACCTGATAATTCTTTTCGCTCTCTTTCGGCTTGAAGAATTTTGCGTAATAATGCGTCTGCAGTTACAGGATTCTTGTGCAAATAATTATCTAATTTCGTTTTTACAAAATCATTTACGAAAGTACGCACCGAAGGCATTCCCGGTTCTGAACCCATATCAGTCGAACCTAGTTTAGTTTTCGTCTGCGACTCAAAAACCGGTTCCATTACTTTGATGCTAACCGCCGTAACAATCGATTTTCGAACATCTGAAGCTTCGAAACTTTTATTATAAAACTCCCGAATCGTTTTGACAATTGCTTCTCGATATGCCGCTAAGTGTGTTCCTCCTTGCGTCGTGTTTTGTCCATTTACAAACGAATGGTATTCCTCGCTGTACTGTGTTTTACTGTGTGTTAAAGCAATCTCGATATCCTCGCCTTTCAAGTGAATGATCGGATATTCCAAATCGTCTGCATGAATAGTTTCTTCTAACAAATCCTTCAGACCATTCTCAGAAAAATATTTTTCTCCGTTAAAAATGATTGTCAAACCATTGTTTAAGTAACAATAATTTTTGAGCATTTTGATGATATACTCAAATCTAAATTTATAGTTTTTGAAAATCGCTTCATCAGGAATAAAAGTTACTTTAGTTCCTTTTCGTTTCGTCGTATCAATAATGTCTTCTTCGAGAACTAAATTTCCTGCCGAAAATTCAGCTGCTTTTTGTTTTTCGTCACGAACAGATTCTACACGAAAATAATTAGACAACGCATTTACGGCTTTTGTCCCTACTCCATTCAAACCTACGGATTTCTTAAATGCTAATGAATCATATTTCCCACCGGTATTCATTTTTGAAACTACATCAATGACTTTTCCTAACGGAATTCCACGACCATAATCCCGCACTGTAACTGTTTTATCTTTAATCGTTACCTCGATTGTTTTTCCTGCACCCATAACAAACTCATCGATGCAATTATCGAGAACTTCTTTTAAAAGAATATAAATACCATCATCCGGAGAAGAACCATCACCCAATTTCCCGATGTACATTCCGGGACGCATGCGAATATGTTCTTTCCAGTCGAGTGACCGAATATTATCTTCGGTATATTGATTTTGTTCGGACATTGTAAAATTTGTGGATTTTGTGCTAATGTAGTGTAATTCGATACATTTTAAAATAGGAAGTCATCAAAGTTATCAAGAATAATATTGACATTTTCTATTGAAAAATTTAAATATTGAAAAAATTAAAAGATTAAAAATTTTTAATAATTTCTTTCAACTGATTATCCAACTCGGCATTAGAAATTTTACTGTTTTCAACATCGAAATTAGCTTCGAAACTTGGCAATGAAAATGTTGCTTTTATGTTTCCACCGTAAAATGGAAAAGCATTTTTAGCAATTCCCAAAACGATTGCGCCACCCTTGGCTCCTGGAGAAGTTGCCATCAACAACATTGGTTTTTCCTGAAAAACTTTAGCGTTTATTCTGGTACACCAGTCAAAAATATTCTTGAAAGCAGCGGAATAATTTCCGTTATTTTCTGCCATTGAAACTACCAAAATATCCGCAGTAGCAATTTTAGCCAAAAATGTTTTTGCTAACTCGTGCTGACCGATTGCTGGCTCGATATCAACGGTAAAAATTGGCATTTGGAAATCATTTAAATCCAGAACCTCCACTTCGGCATTTTCAAATAAATTGGCTGCGTAAGTTGCTAATTTTTTATTGATTGAGTTTTTGCTGGGGCTTGCGCCAAAAGCGATTATTTTCATGAGAGTTAGTTTTTTTTAAAAGTACTAAAAATTGGCTCTGATACAAAATAATTACTAACAGATTCAACTATTTTGAAATTAATAGTACACAACGAAACTTCGTTTGTATCCAAATCGATGATACCCCAGAGTGAAACAGAAAGCTTTTTTTTTTGATCAATCTTCTTTTTTCTTGATGAAAAAGAGCGACCGAAGGAAGCTCCTTTTTTCTCTTAAAAAAAAGAGATTGATGGAAAAATATTACTTCACTAAAGTTGTATTTTTATTGGAGTTCCGTGAACTTCGTTTGAAATAAAAAGCTGGAATGGGAACAAAAAAAACTGTCCAATTTCTTGAACAGTTTTGTCTATTTTCTTTATTCTATTTTCTTTATTCTAAGACTACACGTTGAATCTAAAATGCATCACATCACCATCTTTTACGATATATTCTTTTCCTTCTACTTTGAATTTTCCGGCTTCTTTACATTTAGCTTCTGAACCGTATTGAACGAAATCCTCGTATGCAATAACTTCGGCACGGATAAATCCTTTTTCGAAATCAGTGTGAATCACTCCCGCAGCTTGTGGCGCGGTTGATCCAACATCAATAGTCCAAGCTCGAACTTCTTTTACACCTGCGGTAAAATAGGTTTGTTGTTTCAACAACTTGTATGCGGCACGAATAAGAACTGAAGCTCCTGGCTCAGTCAATCCCATATCTTCTAAGAAAACCTGACGCTCTTCGTAGCTTTCTAATTCGGTAATATCAGCCTCAGCACCAACCGAAAGTATAATCACTTCCGCATCTTCATCTTTTACCAACTCCCGAATTTGGTCCACATATTTATTTCCGCTCACTGCTGAATTTTCATCTACATTACAAACATACAAAACTGGTTTTGCTGTAATCAATTGAAATCCCTCCATCAAAATTTCCTCATCATTATTTTGAGGAGTTATTGTTCTGGCCGATTTTGCCTGAAGTAACGTTTCTCTGATTCGGTCTAAAAGCGCTTTCTCGGTTTGCGCTTCTTTATTCCCTGTTTTAGCGGCACGATTTACTTTTTCCAGACGTTTTTCAACGTTTTCTAAATCTTTTAACTGCAATTCGATATCAATTGTTTCTTTGTCACGAATTGGATTTACATTTCCGTCAACGTGTACAATATTATCGTTGTCAAAACAACGCAAAACATGAATAATCGCATTACATTCTCTGATATTTCCAAGAAATTGATTCCCCAATCCTTCTCCTTTACTGGCGCCTTTTACCAATCCTGCAATATCAACGATATCAACTGTTGCCATTTGCACGCGTTCTGGTTTCACCAATTCTTCCAATTTTTCAATTCTTGGATCTGGTACATTTACAACACCTATATTCGGCTCAATAGTACAAAAAGGAAAGTTGGCACTTTGCGCTTTTGCGTTGGATAAACAATTAAACAATGTTGATTTTCCAACATTTGGTAATCCTACAATTCCTGCTTTCATATGTGGATAATATTTTATTTTTAATGGAATATGGTGTCGTTATCCTGTCGATTTTTTTGAGAAGATTATACGATTCTTTTTTTTACGTATTAGGCGCTGCATCTGAATTTAGCGACCGCTGTAAAAGTTTGCAAATATAAGATTTTAATACTATTTAAATAAGTAAAAATTGCAGTTTAAACAGGTCTGATAATTTTTTTATAAAAATTTAAATTATGTTGTAATATTTTGTTAAAAAAAAATTATATTGTGAACGATTTCAAACCAAACAAACAACTAAATACAACTTATTATGAAAAAATTAGCATTATTACTAATCCTTTTAAACGTCTCGTTTATTTTTGCTCAAAAGCAAGTCTCGGGCGTGGTAAAAGACAACACTGGCAATGCTTTACCAGGCGTAAACATTGTTGAGAAAGGAACTCAGAACGGGGTTTCCACTGACATGGACGGAATGTATACCATTAAAGTAAAAGAAGGGGCTATCTTAGTTTTTAGCTATGTTGGTTTTTCTAAATTAGAAAGAGCAGCTACTGATGCGGTAATAAATGTAGTTTTATCCGAAGAAGAAGGACAAAATCTTGACGAAGTTGTAGTTACAGGAACCAGAACGGCACCAAGAAGCAACACAACTTCAGCATTACCAATCGATGTATTGTCAGCAAAAGATCTAAATTCAACCGGACAAGCTACCTTTGACAAGGCATTACAGTATAAAATCCCATCATTCAACACGGTTCAAACTCCTGTAAATGATGCAACTTCATTATTGGATCCTTATGAAATTCGTAATATGGGACCAAGTAGAACTTTAATTCTTATCAACGGGAAACGTAAAAATATGAGTTCTTTGCTTTACACACAAACTTCTCCGGGACGTGGTGAAACGGGATCAGACATTTCTGCAATTCCTACTGACGCTATCGAAAGAGTAGAAATACTTCGCGATGGAGCATCGGCTCAATATGGTTCTGATGCGATTGCTGGAGTAATGAATATTATTTTGAAAAAAAACACCAATTACGGATCTGTAACACTTCGAAGCGGAGTTACATCTGAGGGAGACGGAGAAATGTTAGGTGTGAGTTTAAACAATGGATCAACTGTTGGAGACAAAGGATTTGTAAATTATACAATAGATTTTTCTAAAGTAAATCTAGCCAATAGACCCGGAAAAGTTGATGCAGCAGCTGAAGCTGATGGAAATACAGGTTTTGGTGCTCCTCTAGCGGATGTTCAGGCCTTTCTTTCTAAATATCCTGATGCTGGGAATGTTAATGGTTCACCAGAAACTGCTGCTGCAAAATTCTTAGTGAATGGCGGAGTTAATTACACAGAAAACACTCAATTATACTACAATGCTGCTTATGTTTACAAGAAAGTAAACTCATTTGCAAACTACAGAACGCCGTACTGGAGAACATTAGATGAATTTCCATATCTATTAGATTTATTTGGAGACGGTACAAATCCAAGTTCTTATGTAGGTTATGTTCCAACTTTTACTGGAGATTTGAATGATTATAATGCTACGGTTGGTTACAAATCTACCAAAAATGAATGGAATACGGATGTCAGTATTACAACAGGCGGCAACAAACAAAGTTATACTGTTGATAATTCTCATAATAGATCTGTGGATTCTAATGGAGATTTCGTTTATGGGGGTTTAAGCCCAATTTCATTCAGACCAGGGGGAACCTCGTTCAGTCATATCGTTGGTAACTTGGACATTTCTAAAGCAGTTTCTGACAAAATTAGCATTGGTTTTGGATCTGAATTTAGAACAGAAAATTTTGAAATTATTGCTGGAGATGAAGCATCATATTTTGGTGTTGGTGCAGATTCATTCCAAGGAAATACTCCTGAGAATTCCGGAAAATTTAATCGTTACAATTTAGGTGGTTATTTTGATGTTGCTTATGATGTAACCGAAGATTTCTTGATAAACGGTACAGTACGTTATGAAGATTATAGTGATTTTGGAGGAGCAACAGTGTGGAAAGTAAGTTCCAGATATAAATTTTTAGATGACAAAATCACTTTAAGAGGTTCGCTTTCTACTGGTTTCAGAGCGCCGTCATTACACCAAATTTACACGCAAAAATCACAGTCCTCTTTCGAGGCCGGTGGAGCTATTGTAGTCACAGGTTTGATAAACAATGTTTCATCTGCAGCTAGACAAAACGGTATACCAAAATTGGATTCTGAAAAATCAAACAACTTGACTTTAGGTTTTGGATTAAAACCAACTAAAGATTTCACCTTTACTTTAGACTACTACAATATAAAAGTAAAAGACAGAGTATTGTTAAGTAACGAAATAGCTTTTGAACTAAATGATGATGGTGAACCCACTAACAAACAAAGTTTTTTTGTGAATGGTATGGATACAAAAACTTCTGGAATTGATGTAGTTGCCAATTACAGAAACATTTTGTTAGGTTCCGGGAAATTAGGCCTTAATTTTTCTGGAAATTACACGTTCGAAAATGAAAGAGATGGAGCAGTAAAAGATCCTCAAAGTGTTAAAAACCTATCTGGCGCTTTAGCTGGACAAACCATTATTGATGCAACGCAAGAAGCATTACTTTTTACATCAAGACCAAAATTCAAATACATTTTGGGTGGAGATTACGAAATTGGTAAATTTGGTTTTTCTTTGAACAATACTGTTTTTGGACCTACAAAATTTAAAAATGCAGGTATGAGCGATGATTTAAGAATCGAATTTTTAACAAAAGTTGTTTCAGACTTAGGCGTTACGTTTTCGGCAACAGAGAAATTAACAGTAGCGTTAAATGTAAATAATTTGTTAAATGTTTTACCTGAGTGGGAATTTAAAGCTGAAAATGCAGCTGGAACCGCGCTTATTAATGATGCTGTTGGCATCAAAGAACAGTCTGACTTAATTACCTTCAACCAACGTTATTCTCAAATGACATATGATGGTTATCATTTTAGCCAATTGGGAACAATGTTTAATTTATCTTTAAATTATAAATTCTAATTCGGTTATAGAATAATTTTACAAGGGCTGTCAAAAAGACGGCCCTTTTTTTATTTCAATAAATCTTCCTAAATTTAATCTCTAATAATAACTATTATGGCAAATCTCTATGAAGGAAAAATGGCAGCCATTTTTGACGCTATGTACCAAACCTTTATTGATTATGATGAAGAATATCAGCTCTATAACAATTTACTGATAGAACATCATTGTCAAACAGTTTTAGAAATTGGCAGTGGAACTGGCAATCTTGCTCAACGATTTTTACAAAATCATGCTGATTATATCGGTTTGGATTACAGCGAAAGTATGATTGCGATTGCCAAAGAAAGAAATAAAAGCGGCATTTTCATTTCGGGCGACATGAGAGATTTTGAACTTGAAAAACCAGTAGATTCCATACTAATTACTGGACGCTCCACCAGTTATTTGATTACAAACCAAGACATAAATAATACGTTGGATTCCATTTATAAAAATTTAAATAAAGGCGGCATTCTTATTTTCGACATTATAGATGCTAATAGATTTATTCCTTTTACTAAAGAAAATCCCGTAATAATACATGAGGCTTACTACCAAGGCATAAACTATTATCGCAACAGCAACTGGAAAACGACTCTATCAGAAAATTTCATGCTGGAATGGACCGCGAACTATTATACGATTAATGGAGAATGGAAAGAAATAATAGCCGATGATTTTTCTACCGTTCGTGTTTTTACCTTGAATGAAATGCAATTATTTTTATATTTAAATGGCTTTGAAATCATTCAGACAATCGACAGAAAAACCTATGCATACGATACCTACGTGATTGTGGCAATAAAAAAATAAAATAAAAAATCCCGAGCGCTAAACTCAGGATTCATGTTTGTCAATATTGTAACGTTTGTTATTCGTTGTGTAAAAACGCTTGTCTGTTCAGCAATGTTTCTTCGCTTTCCACATGATTATCGTCTGGAATACAACAGTCAACAGGACATACGGCTGCACATTGTGGCTCATCATGAAAACCTTTACATTCGGTACATTTTCCGGGAACAATATAATACACTTCGTCAGAAATTGGAGTTTGAGCTTCATCAGAATCAATTTCAGAACCATCAGGCAAAATCACTTTTCCTTTCAGTTTTGTTCCGTCTTTATATCTCCAATCGTCTGCTCCTTCATATATTGCTGTATTTGGGCACTCGGGTTCACAAGCACCACAATTAATACATTCATCAGTTATTATAATTGCCATCTAGTTATAGTTTTAAAGTCATAATTTCGAATGTCCACTATCAAATATTCTTTTGACATTAGGACTTTTGACTTTCGACATAATTATGCTTATTTTTGTGCAAAATTACAATCAAAACTATTCATAAGCAAACATTATGACATTAGAAACAAAAAAAAGTGTTTTTGTTGAATTAGGGAAATTTTTAAGTCAGTTTTCCGAAAATAACACTTTAAGAAATCCGGCTGTTTTGCACAACGAAACGTTTTTTGATGCTTTTGTTGATTTAATCAAATTGTCGCAGTCGCACAATGGTTGGTATACTCCTGAAAACGTCTATTTTTCGATACAATCTTGGGCAGAAGCTTTAACCGCCGAAAACCTGAATCAATGGCTTTCAAGCTATACAATTCCAATTCAAGAACCTAAAAAAGTCGCTTTAATTCTTGCCGGTAATATTCCGTTGGTGGGTTTTCACGATTTCCTTTCGGTTTTGATTACAGGAAATACTGTTTTGGTAAAAACATCCTCAAATGATCAGCATTTGTTGCCTTTTTTAGCGAAATATATTATTGCTGTTCAGCCAGAATTAGCTAAGAATATTGCTTTTGTAGATGGAAAATTAGAAAATTTTGATGCCGTTATAGCCACAGGAAGCAACAATACAGCCCGTTATTTTGAATATTATTTTAAAGATAAACCGTCCATTATTCGAAAAAGCAGAAATTCAGTGGCAGTTTTAACCGGAAATGAAACCAAAGAACAACTTACCGCTTTGGGTGAAGATATTTTTCGCTATTTTGGATTGGGTTGCCGCAACGTTTCTAAACTTTTTGTTCCAAAAGGTTATTCTTTTGTTCCGTTTTTTGAAGCGATCTTTGCTTACCAAGACGTCATTCATTACGAAAAATACGCCAACAATTACGATTACAACAAAGCTGTTTTTCTGATGAGTAATTTCAAATTATTGGATAACGGATTTCTGACTTTAAAAGAAGATCAAAGTCATGCCTCGCCTATTTCGAGTGTTTTTTATGAGTTTTACGAAGATATAAATGAATTAAAAACAAGATTAGAGTCGGAAAGTGAGCTGTTACAATGCATTGTTGCTGATGAGACCATAGAAAACAGCGTGGCATTTGGACAAACTCAAAATCCCCGTTTATGGAATTACGCAGATAATACCGATACTATTTCGTTTTTGTTAACAACATAGTTAAAAAAACTTCAATAATTCCGAATTAATTAACGCTTTTTAAACTGTGATTGTCGAAATTTACACCTTAATTTTTTGGACATAAACTACACCATGAAAAAACACAACTACAGCGCAGGACCTTGTATTTTACCGCAAGAAGTTTTTGAAAAATCAGCACAAGCAATTTTAAATTTTAACGATTCCGGGTTATCGCTTTTAGAAATTTCGCACAGAAGCAAAGACTTCGTTGCCGTTATGGAAGAAGCAAGAGCCATCGTTCTGGAACTTTTAGGACTTGAAGGCAAAGGATATCAAGCTTTATTTCTTGCTGGCGGAGCGAGTTTAGAATTTATTATGGCTCCTTATAACTTGATGAAAGAAGGCGGAAAAGCGGCTTATCTGGATACAGGAACTTGGGCAGCAGCAGCTATAAAAGAAGCCAAACTTTTTGGAGACACAGTTGTTGTCGCTACCTCAAAAGAGCAAAATTACAATCATATCCCAAAAGGATATACTGTTCCTTCAGATGCTGATTATTTCCATTGCACAAGTAACAACACTATTTTTGGTACACAGATGAAGGAATTCCCGTCAGTTGATATGCCACTTGTATGTGATATGAGTTCTGATATATTTTCAAGAGAATTGGATTTTTCTAAATTTGATTTGATTTATGCCGGAGCACAAAAAAATATGGGACCCGCAGGAACTACACTGATTGTTGTAAAAGAAGAAATTTTAGGTAAAAATGGCAGAATAATCCCGAGCATGTTGGATTACGCCAAACATATCAAAGCAGAAAGTATGTACAATACGCCACCTGTTTTCCCTATTTACGCGTCTTTATTGACTTTACAATGGTTGAAAAACCTTGGTGGAATTGCTGCTATTGAAAAAATAAACAATGCCAAAGCGGCATTGCTTTATGGGGAAATAGACAGAAACCCGTTATTCAAAGGAGCTGCAGCTGTTGAAGACCGTTCAAATATGAATGCTACGTTCTTATTAAATGATGAAGCACATGCTGCAACATTTGATGCGATGTGGAAAGCAGTAGGAATTTCAGGTTTGCCTGGACACCGTTCAGTAGGTGGTTACAGAGCCTCTATGTACAATGCGCTTCCGCTGGAAAGCGTTCAGGTATTAGTAGATGTTATGCAGGCTTTGGAAAAAGCAATTTAAAAATTAAAATATTGAATGATTTAAAGATTTGAAAAATCAATTTTTAATCAATCACTACATTAAACAACATAGATTGAATCTTTAAATTTTTCAATCATTAAATATAAAATACAAATGAAAGTATTAGCCAATGACGGAATTTCTAAAAGTGGAATTCTAGCTTTAGAAAAAGGTGGATTTGAAGTTATAACTACAAAAGTAGCGCAGGAACAAGTGGCTAATTTTGTCAATGAAAATAATGTAAGCGTGGTATTGGTAAGAAGTGCGACTAAAGTTCGTAAAGATATCATTGACGCTTGCCCAGGATTGAAGATTATAGGTCGTGGTGGTGTAGGGATGGATAATATTGATGTGGATTATGCTAAAAGCAAAGGAATTCATGTAATCAACACTCCGGCTTCGTCCTCAGAATCGGTGGCAGAATTAGTTTTTGCACACTTATTTTCTGGTGTTCGTTTCTTGCATGATTCGAACAGAAATATGCCGCTTGAAGGCGATACTAACTTTGATGGCTTGAAGAAAGCCTACGCAAACGGAATCGAATTAAGAGGAAAAACACTGGGAATCGTTGGAATAGGCCGTATTGGTCAGGCTACTGCTAAAATGGCGTTAGGATTGGGAATGAAAGTAATTGCTGCCGATAGTTTTATCCCTCAAGTTGATGTTAAAGTGGAATTTTTTGACGGACAATCGATCACAACTACAATAGTTTCACAATCTTTGGAATCTTTATTTAAGGAAGCTGATTTCATTACGTTACACGTTCCTGCTCAAAATGGTTACATCATTGGCGAGAAAGAACTTGCTATCATGAAAGATGGTGTGGGAATTGTAAACTGTGCTCGCGGCGGAGTTATTGATGAAGTAGCATTAGTAAAAGCATTAGACAGCGGAAAAGTTTCATTTGCAGGATTAGACGTTTTTGAAAACGAACCAACGCCTGAAATGGCTATTTTGATGAATCATAAAATCTCGTTGACTCCACACATTGGTGCTGCAACTGGAGAAGCACAAGATAGAATTGGTACTGAATTAGCTTCACAAATTATTAGTATATTAGGCTAGGTTCTAAATGTTAAAAAATACAAGGGGATTTATTAAAAAATTTAATAAATCCTTCTTTTTGTATTAAATTTGATATGCAACCAAAATCAAGTAAAATGTTTGAACAATTAATTCAATTAACAAAGCAGTTTGGATATCAATCTGTTGTTACAAACAGCAATATACCGAATGAGCAAAACGAGGCTGTAATCAACGAAACGACCAGCTCTATTTTTTCAGGACTGCAAAAAATCGCTTCAGAAGGTGCATTTGACCAGTTAGCCAGTTTATTTCAGGGAAATAATGCTCAGGATACTTCCAATCCTGTTGTTCAAAAATTAATACAACAGCTTTCTGGAAATTTGGGCGAAAAATTCGGATTAGCTGAAGGAACTGCTACTGGTGTGGCAGGAAATATAATTCCTAAAATATTAGGTTCTCTAATTGGAAAAGCAAAAGATCCTAATGATTCCAGTTTTCAAATTTCAGATGTCATTGCCGCTATTGCTGGTAATTCAGGACAAAATTCTAGTATCATGGATGCAATATCTAAATATGGAGTCCAATTTGGATTAGATAAAGATTCAGATGGAAAAGTAGATGCCTGTGAGGTTATTGACATGGTTACAAAAAATAGTGGAGGTCTGGGTGGTTTGTTAGGTAAACTTTTTGGTAAATAACAATCGAGTTACCTAAACGAAATATTCTACTTTTAGAAGGAACATTTTTTACACGAGACAACTATCGATAATTTTTTGTTTTTGAAACTTTATAATTCATTTTATTATCATGAAAAATAGTTATTATATCATCATCCTTTTTTGCGCTTTATTTGGCTGCAACACTTCTAAATCTTATCTGCCACCTGTTGAAAAATCAATTACTTCTACAAGTGATACAATTAGAATTGCCAATGATGCGCTCGAATATGAAGTGATTATTATTGATCCGGGTTTTAATTCTTGGTTGGCTTCGAGAGCCTATCCTCGAGGATACCATTCTCAGTCTTTTTTGGAAAATAAAAACCAGATGTACGTTCGTGAGTGGAATAATCGAGTGCTGCAACCGCAACGTTATGACCCTAATCTTTATGAAATGACAATCAATTATGACCGCGGCACGGATTACGGTTATGAAGTAAATTATTTAATATACAATTACATGATTTATTTTCAGAATACCTATAATCAAAAACTTTTTGGTTTTGTCCCCATACGATAATGCCACTGTATGTGTAATAATTATGAATAAAAATGAATAAACTAAAAGAACGTTGGGGAATTGATTCTAATTTCCAACTTGCCCTAATATTTATTGTTTTTGCAATTACCGGTTCGGCATCCGCATGGTTGTCGAAACCATTTAGTATCTGGCTTGGAATTACAAAAGAAGATTTAGGCTATTGGTTTACTCCTGTCCGATTAATTCTGATTTTTCCAATTTATCAGGTACTTTTGGTGTTGATCGGTTTTATTTTTGGACAGTTCACATTTTTTTGGGCTTTCGAAAAAAAAATGCTGAAACGCATGGGACTCGGATTTTTTTTTAAAGAATAAAAAATGCCTCGATTACGAGGCATTTTTGTTTTTTATTACATAATTATAAATCCAGGTTAGCGTAAAAGTTGGAATAAAATCTGAAAAAGGTAAAATTTCTTCCACAAAACTAATTACTCCCGCTACTCGACCAAGGGTGCCTTTATACATCCAAGTCATTAAAAAACCGGCTAAAGGAGCCCAAATCACATCTGAAAATTCACCGATAAAAGGAACAGCAAACGAAAGCATTCCAATGGCATCAAATAGAATTCCTAACACCAGATTTCTGGTTTTGTTATTTACTTCACTAACGGACAATTGTTCTGTCATAGTATTTAGATTATTATTTTCCATAATACTTACAAATCTAATGCCAACTATTTTTTGAGTTTATCCTGATATAATTTTTTTAATTTATCTATTTTAGGAGTAATCACATAACTGCAATATCCCTGCGTTTTATTCTGGTTGTAGTAGTTTTGATGATACTCCTCTGCTACATAAAACTTCACTGCTGGAGAAACTTTAGTAACAATTGGTTTTCCAAACGTATTTTCAGTCGCCATCAAAGCCATGTAGTCTTCGGATAATTGTTTCTGAAAAGGATTGTGATAAAAAATTTCGCTTCTATATTGTGTCCCAATATCATTCCCCTGACGGTTTAATGTTGTAGGATCGTGCGTAGCAAAAAATATTTCCAGCAGCTCCCCAAAACTAATTTTATTGGGATCAAATGTAATTTCAATTGCTTCAGCGTGACCAGTTTCACCAGTACCGATTTCCTGGTACGTAGGATTCACCGTGCTTCCCCCTATATATCCTGAAACCACTTTACTGACACCGTCCAGTTGTAAAAAAACTGCTTCCGTACACCAAAAACAACCTCCTGCAAAGGTTGCTACTTCCATTCCGTTTTGTATTTCCATATTTTTTGTTTCTATACTTTTGGGCAAAGTAATATTCTTTTCTTTTGCACATGATGAAAAAGGCAACAGCGCCAAAAAAACCCCAATTATTTTTTTCATTATTTACGATTTAAATTCAAATTTATTCATTAAATCGGAGCGCGTATTCCCTATTAACTAAAGTTTATAGTTTGTCAAAGCAAAATAACCGGTGATGCATTTAAAAATCATTAAAATCTTTGTTTCTTTGCCAAAAACAGTTCCACGATGATACAAGCCAAAAATTTACATAAATATTACGATCAACTACATGTGTTGAAAGGCGTTGATTTACATATACAAAAAGGCGAAATTGTCTCTATTGTTGGTGCTTCAGGTGCCGGGAAAACAACCCTTTTACAAATTCTTGGTACTTTAGACAAGCCTAATCAATCCATAAATTCAGAGAATCTGTTAGAACTTAAAATAAATGGTCAAGACATTCTATCCATGAACGACAAAATATTGTCTAAATTCAGGAACTTAAATTTAGGCTTTATTTTTCAGTTCCATCAATTATTACCGGAATTTACAGCACTTGAAAATGTTTGCATCCCTGCTTTTATTGCCAATAAATCCAGACAGGAAACTGAAATTGAAGCGAAAAAACTCCTTACTTATCTTGGTCTTTCCCATCGTTTAAATCATAAACCTAATGAGCTTTCGGGCGGAGAACAGCAGCGCGTGGCCGTTGCAAGAGCATTAATCAATAAACCCGCTATTATTTTTGCCGATGAACCATCGGGAAATCTAGATACAGCGTCTGCTGAAAACCTGCATCAATTGTTTTTTAAACTGCGAGATGAAATGGGACAAACTTTTGTGATTGTGACACATAATGAAGAATTGGCTAATATGGCCGATCGGAAATTAGTAATGGTTGATGGTTTAATTAGTAATTAGGAGCTATTTCAAGATATCCAATCTATCTTTTTATTTTAAACAAAAAATAAAAAGGATGTCGCTTCTATCTAGGCAATAAGTTGCAAGAACAGGCTGTACTTCCTGAAATAAATTAGTATTCTTATTCATCATCAAAAATGAATCTATTAGAGCTTCAAGATTTCCTCGACGAAAAGGTCGAATTTTACAACACTCCTGACTTCATAGAGAGTGATCCGGTCCAGATTCCTCATCTATTTTCACTGAAGGAAGATATTGAAATTGCCGGATTTCTCAGCGCGATTATTGCTTGGGGAAATAGAAAAATGATCCTTAAAAACTCTCATAAAATGATCCATTTAATGGGTAATGCACCATATGATTTCGTAATGTCACATACTGAAACTGATTTGGAACGCCTGGAGTTTTTTGTTCATAGAACTTTCAACGGGCAGGATTTTATCAGTTTTATCAGATGTCTAAAAAACATCTATCAAAACCATAATGGGTTAGAAAGCGTATATGCAAAGAACCAGGAAATAGGAACTATGCAAAAAAGCATTCACGAATTTAAGAAAATATTCTTTGAAATTCCGCATCAGTACAGGACACAAAAACATATATCGGATCCTTTGAATAATTCAGCTGCCAAACGAATAAATATGTTTCTGCGCTGGATGGTACGACAAGACAACAAAGGCGTGGATTTAGGAATTTGGAAAAGTATTTCTCCATCATCTTTATCCTGTCCTTTGGATGTGCATTCCGGAAATGTAGCACGAAAATTAGGATTGCTGACACGAAATCAAAATGATGCAAAAGCCGTAGCCGAACTCGATTCGAAACTTCGTGAATTTGACCCAATTGATCCTGTAAAATATGATTTTGCATTGTTTGGATTAGGAGTTTTTGAAAGATTTTAAAGCTATTGTTGTTGATCATAAACGACTAAAAAAGAGTGTTTAATTACCTGATTTTATAGTGAAATCAATTAAATTTAATTAGTTTTACCGCTATATTTAAAAAAAAAAAATGCCAATGTTATAACTTTACATATAGAATGAATTTAACCTTGCCCCATTTTATTCATTTTATTCTACTTTTTTTATTCGTTTCCCATTTGATTTTAATTATATCTATAATTATACATCGTTTGGAATACGAATCATGCAAGTCAAGAATAAAATCATCAAAAACTGAAACAATTGTTTTTTTAACAGCTGTTTTGTTCTCCTCTTTAGATGAGCTTGGTATTAAACGTGATACCGATACATTCAAGAAAGAAATCCCTTTTGAAAAAAAATGAAGGATGTTAAATCGCAATGATAAAGCAATTTAGTGCCGAAAAGTAACTGAATCGTTGTGAAGAGCTTCACCGCTTTTGGAAAAAAGATTATTAAACGTGGTAGAAGTAACAAAAACAAAATTATAATGAGCGATGCTAAAAAAATTGTTTTGGCTGAAGATAATTCTATTCTATTATTATTGCTGAAATTCCAATTGGAAAAAGAAGGGTATAAACTCTTAATTGCAGTGAACGGAAAGGAAGCGGTCGACTTGATAGAAGCACATAATCCAGATCTGATTTTAACTGATATTATGATGCCTTTTATTAGTGGATTAGAAGTCATTAGCCATGTAAGGAATAAGTTAAATCTAAAAACTCCGATCATCGTTTTTTCGTCAGCCGGACAAGAGGAAATGGTCCTTAAAGCGTTTGATTTGGGAGCTACCGATTTTATGAGTAAACCTTTAAGCCCTAATGAACTCGTTATTCGAATAAAAAAATTATTTCGTTAGTATTTAACCTACTGCCCCAGGGAAACAATATGAATGAAACCTACTATTTTATTGAATACTTTAAACAATCTCCACCTATAATTCAGGTGGCATGGATTTTTAGTGCCGTTTTTAGTGTATTTATAATTCCTTTAATCATTTACCTAAATTATTTACGATGGCATTTGAGAAAAAATGAAATAGTGGTGGCTAAATATCAAGCAGAATACGAACAAGCTCTTGTACATTATTTGTATTCTGGAAATGAAGAGGAAGAAATCAGCTCAGAACAACAATTAATCATTGATAAATTAAAAAAATGCATTCTTACTCCTTTTAAAAGAAAGATTGTCATCTCAACTTTACTGAAGTTAAAAAATGAAATATCCGGAGAAGTGGCTCAATCTATAGAAAAACTATATTGCCAAAGCGGACTCATTGATTACACATTACCCAAACTGACAAGTAAAAAATGGTATACTCTTGCTAAAGGAATTAGAGAACTCAGACAATTTCAGGTAAAAGAAGCGCATGATCAGGTTGCAAAACATATCAACCATCCGAGAAGACAAGTGCGTAAAGAAATGCAATTGTACATGGTTAATCTTTTTTATTTCGAGGGTTTAGATTTTCTGAATGTTTTAAAAACTCCTTTATCAGAGTGGGATCAGATTCAGTTATTGGAAGTACTGCAACGATTCGATAATCAAAAAATTCCTAATATTACCTCTTGGCTGAATTCCTCCAATGATTCCGTTGTGGTATTCGTATTAAAACTGGCGAAAATCTACAATCAATTTGAGCAAAAAGAAGTCCTGATTGATATGCTCAATCATAAAAACAAAGATATAGTCGTAGAAGTGATTTCAGTACTGTGCCATCTGGAAGTTTTTGAAGCCAAAGAAGTGTTGAAAAATACTTTTGAGCAACGAACTCAGGAAGAACAAATTGCCATTTTTAAATTGATGGAAAATTTATATGAAATTAATGACGAACCTTTTTTACTGGATTATATATATCATGAAAACTTCGAAATTAAGGTATCGGCCCTAAAGATTTTGAAATCAATAAATAGCTACAAGTTCAACTTTCTGAAGTCAAGCTCCTCCGAATCTGAATTTTTACAAATTGCTCATTTTATAGAAAATAATTAGTTATGGACAAAAGCACGGAGATCATTTTAATATCGATCATTCATTATTTATTTTTTGTTTACACCATAGCAGCAATAGGATCTTATATCATATTAGCCTTCATTTCTGCAATTGAGACCAAAGAATATATGAGGAAAAATAGCTTTGTGAACTACAAAGAAATACTAGCTTCGACTATTTCCCCTTCGATCTCGATCATTGCTCCGGCATATAATGAGAGCTTAAATATTGTCGAAAATGTGCGCTCGTTACTCTCTAGCTATTATGTGAATTATGATGTCATTATAGTTAACGACGGAAGTACCGATAATAGTTTGGAACAATTAATTGAAGCCTATGATCTAATCCCGGTAGAGTACCTTATCAATGAACAAATTCTGACAAAACCATTAAGAAATGGCGTTTTTAAATCAACGAATCCTGCGTTTGAAAAACTGATAGTGGTTGATAAAGAAAACGGAGGAAAAGCAGATGCACTGAATCTTGGCCTCAATATCAGTACTCACAAATATGTTGCCTGCATAGATGTCGATTGTTTGTTACTGGAAGAATCCCTTCAAAAAATGATAAAACCATTTCTTGAAGCGACTGATGCCAAAGTAATCGCGGCAGGAGGAGTAATTCGGATTTCGAATTCTTGCCTGGTTAAAGGAGGTAAATTACATGATGTAAATTTTCCTTCTAAATGGCTCGAAAAGGGACAAATTTTGGAATATTTAAGAGCCTTTTTACTGGGACGAATGGCGTGGAGCAGGCTTAATGGTTTGTTGGTAATTTCTGGTGCGTTTGGATTGTTCGATAAAAAAATAGCCATTAAAGTGGGCGGTTATGACACCAAAACCGTAGGAGAAGATATGGAAATTGTGGTGCGAATGCGCGGCTACATGGAAGAACAAAACATTAAATATAAAGTCGCTTATATCCCTGACCCTCTTTGCTGGACGGAGGCTCCGGACAATTACAAGACTTTTATTTCACAAAGAAACAGATGGACTCGCGGCACCATTGAAACCTTGCGAAGACATCGCAAAATAGGATTTAATCCAAAATACAATTCGCTGGGACTGTTAAGTTATCCCTACTGGTTTTTTTTCGAAAGAATGGCACCAATTATCGAAGTTGCCGGTATCATTTATTTTGGAATCCTAATTGCACTGAACCACATCCGATGGGATTATTCTTTGGCCTTTATTCTTTTGGCCTATCTGTTTACGGTTCTATTTTCTATCGTGGCAATCATTACTGAAGAGCTTACATATCACCAATACAAAAAGAAAGGAACAGGGAAACATCTGGTAATGATTGCTTTCTTAGAACCTTTTGTAAATCACCCTTTTATTTTATATGCGGCTATTAGAGGAAACATAGATTATTATTTCAATAAAAATAAAAAATGGGGAGCTATGACACGTAAAGGAATGAATAAAGCATAAAACTATAAAATTACCGCTAGATGAAAATGAAATTTACTTATAAAAACTATTTAGAATACATTTACGCAACTGTTTCATTGACAATTGTTTTTTGCCTTTTAAGCTTGATTGAAGTATTCAAAAATTTTGAGATACTACTGTTTACTTATAAATTATTAAATGATATTTTTACTGGATTATTAATAGGATTGCTCTTTTTTCCCTTGTATTTAGCATTGAAATATTTAAAGAACTCTTTGGGAATAATCGTCATCAGAGTCCTATTTTCTGTTATTGCACTCATCCAACTTGGTTTAATAGGATACAGCCTAACCACACATACCAATCTTGGAGCTGATCTTTTGGGATATTCGTTGAGTGATATGTATATCACGGTAACGGCCTCTTTATCATTATCAATCTTGCTATTTTTGCCTTTTATAATTCTACCGCTTGTATATCTTGGATTGATTTGGTTATTCCAATCTTTTGGACATAAGATCAACACTATAATTATTGTTGTAGTTATAATTTTTTTTGGAGGTATCAATTTAATTATGGCTAGTAGCATTAAACCAGTTTCTCAAAATAAATTAAATTTTTTAATTAGCGACATTATACGCAGCGAAAATGATAAGACATCGTCTAGCAAGGGCATCACTACTTTTAAGAAAGAATTCCCTTTAGAACAATCCGCTGAAAACACAAAAGATGTTCTTTCCCCATTTTTCAACATTCAAAAAGAAAAGCCAAATGTGGTTTTTATTATAATTGAAGGGTTGGGAAGTGATTTTACTGATGATGGTGAATACAAAGGGTTTACTCCCTACCTCGACGCATTGACTACGAAATCGCTGTATTGGGAAAATTTCGTTAGTAATGCTGGAAGAACATTTGGCGCACTGCCCTCGCTATTGGGTTCGTTACCTTTTGGAGAAGATGGCTTTATGGAATTGAACCCATTACCCAAACATAATTCGCTAATCAGTATTCTAAAAGAAAACGGATATACAACCAGTTACTACTCTGGCGATGAATCATCATTTGACAAAAAAAGTAATTTCTTAGAATATAATGGAATCGATAAAATCATAGACATTAATAAATTTGGACCTGGATATGAAAAAACAAAGGAGAATTCAGGCGGATTCTCTTGGGGTTTTCCCGATGCTGAGATATACCGAAAGACACTTTCTGAATTAAACAATAAAAAGGAGCCACGATTGGATATCATAATGACACTTACCAATCATGAACCTTTTGATTTTCCTTCCAAAAAAGTTTACCTAGAAAAAGTAGAACGAATTTTAAATACCAAATCGTCTTTTGAGCAAAATAAAATGAAGGAATATAAAGATATTTTGGCCTGCGTTTTATATACTGATAATTCTCTTCAAAGTTTTATGGAAGCGTACTCCAAAAGAGCAGATTATGCCAATACCATATTTATAATTACGGGAGATCATAGGTTAATTCCAGTTCCTCAAAAAGACAATTTATCCCGTTTTCATGTCCCGTTATATATTTACAGCCCAATGTTAAAGAAAACGGCAAAATTCAAATCCATTTCTTCACATACTGATGTAGCGCCAAGTTTAGTTTCTTTTTTAACGAATAACTACCAATTCAATAAAATAGAAAAAACCACTTGGCTAGGTCAAGGATTGGATACAGTAAGACATTTTAGAAATATCCACAACATTCCATTGATGCGATATAAGGGAAGTATTAATGATTACATCTACAAAGATTTTTATTATTCGGATGGAAATCTTTTCAAAATTGATGAAGACTTCAATATTAGTGAAGCCGATGATGACATGAGGGAAACCATAACCGGCTCCTTTAATGACTTCAAAAAATTAAACTCCTACTTAACCACCAAAAATAAAATAACCAAAGTTGCTTCCAGCTTTATAAAACCTGTTTATGCATTTACACCTGCGCAACTTTCGACCATAAAAAAATTAACAAAAGGACTCGATCGCGATCAAATTTTCTTTCTTGCCAGAGATTTGGCCTTTAAAAAAGAGCGTGAAAATGCAAGATTATTATGCAATTATGTTTTGAATGATCTTCCTAATTATGGCGATGTCAGAACTTTGAAAGGAAGAACATTGGCATGGGATGGCGACTATAAAAATGCAGAAAAGGAGTTGCTTGAAGTCATAAGCAGAACACCCTTTTATGGGGACTCATACTTAGCATTAATGGATGTGTATTGGTGGTCAGGGAAGAACAAAAAAGCAGTCGAAATAGGTAAAAAGGCACTACAAAATCAGATAGTTGATT
Organism: Flavobacterium caseinilyticum; assembly: GCF_004349085.1. Taxonomy (GTDB): domain Bacteria; phylum Bacteroidota; class Bacteroidia; order Flavobacteriales; family Flavobacteriaceae; genus Flavobacterium; species Flavobacterium caseinilyticum. Next base: position 159,496 of record NZ_SMFM01000005.1, read on the forward strand.
CGGAATTGGGATATAAATTGGCTCAAGCCTACAACAGAATGAGCAATTTTAAAGCTTCGAATACTACGATTGACAGTCTTTTACTTGTACATCCTGAAAATAAAGAATACTCAAATTTTAAAAAATCCTTAAAAAAATGATTTCAAAAATAGTTATTAAAATCACCTATATAATTGCATTCTTAAGTGTATTTCAAATGTCTGGACAAGAAATTAAATACAACGGAGATCCAGACGCTTCTTTCGAGAAAGCCCGATACTTAGCCTTTAATCAGCAACGTAAACAAGCCCAGGATACCTTATTATTTATTTTAACTAAATATCCTGATTATCATGATATTCGCTCCTTTTTGGCCAGCACTTACTCGTGGGATGGCGATTATAAAAAAGCAAGAAAAGAATTTGATTATATTTTAAAAAAAGAAAAAGAGGACAGAAACATTTGGATGGCCGCCATCAAAAATGAAATTTGGGCTGACATGCCTTATGTTGCTCTTGAAATGACTGACACCGCTTTAAAAACAATTCCTAATGATCCAGAGCTTTTGTACTTGAAGGCCAGCGCACAAGAAAAGACAAATAATCCATTAGAAGCATTGAGCACACTTGACGCCGTACTGAAAGAAAACCCGAATGATCAGAACGCCAAAGAATACAAAGCGAGCTTAAAAAATAGTTTGAGCCAAAATACAATTGGTCTTACCTCTTCCTTGGATATTTATTCTGATGTTTTTGATCCGATGCAATATTACGGCCTCAGCTACAGACGGTTAACTAAATACGGAAGTGTCATCGGCAAGGTAAATTTCAACAGACGATTCAATGAAAATGGGTTGCAGTACGAAATCGATTTATACCCTAAGATTGCAAATGGACTTTATGGTTACGTAAATGTTGGCTTGTCAAAATCGTTTCTATTCCCGGATATCAGGTTTGGTGCAGAATTGTATAAATCTTTACCAAAAAGCTTTGAAGTTTCGTTAGGACTGCGAACTCTAAAATACAGTACGACAACCAATATATATACTGGATCGTTGGGTTGGTACACCGGAAACAGTTATTTAGCTTTCCGTCCCTATTTCACTCCGGGAGAAACAGGTACCAGCAAATCGGGTACGGTTACCTACCGAAAATACCGCAGTGATGCCGAGAATTTTTTAGGGGTATCGCTTAGTGTGGGTTACTCACCGGAAATTAATCAATTCAACATCAACCAAGATGCGTCAGAATTCGTTGATTTAAAGGCACAACGAATTAATTTTTCTTATTTTTTTACTTCTTCCAATAAACAAAACGCATGGGGAACGCAATTCGGTGTTGCACACCAGGAAATAATCTTTGATCAAGGGAATTACTTTTGGATTTACTCCGTTGGGTTATCATGGGACTTGAAATTCAAGTAAAAACAAAATAAAGAGATTCTCCAATTCTTTGATTTTGGAGCATTACTTTCAAAAAGACTATCTTTGCAAAAAATTTAAGCAAATGACTACTTTTGAGCAATTCAACCTTCCTAAATCCGTACAAAAAGCGATAGACGATTTAGGATTTACTACGCCTACTCCGATTCAGGAAAAAACTTTTTCTGTGATAATGTCAGGCAGAGATATGATGGGAATCGCTCAGACGGGTACCGGTAAAACATTTGCTTACCTATTGCCTTTGTTGAAATTATATAAATTCACACCTGGACATACCCCAAAAATAGTAATTCTGGTTCCTACTCGCGAACTTGTAGTGCAAGTTGTGGAAGAAGTTGAAAAATTGACGAAATACATGTCGGTTCGAACTATTGGAATTTTTGGTGGTGTCAATATCAACACACAAAAGAAAGCAGTTTACGCAGGTTGCGACATATTAGTGGGAACTCCAGGAAGAATCATGGATTTAACGCTGGATAACGTCATTCGTTTTGAGGAAATGCAGAAATTGGTGATTGATGAATTTGATGAAATGCTGAATTTAGGTTTCCGTACTCAATTGACATCTATTTTGGCCATGATGCCAAAAAAACGTCAAAACATCCTGTTTTCGGCAACGATGACAGAGGAAGTAGATGCTATTTTGAATGACTATTTTGATTATCCGGAAGAAGTTACGCTTTCGGCATCAGGTACTCCGTTAGAAAATATCAAACAAATTAGCTATAAAGTTCCCAATTTCAATACTAAAATAAACCTTCTAAAGTATCTATTGGAAAACAACGAAGACATGAGTCGTGTTCTGGTATTTGTAAATAACAAAAAAATCTCCGACATGGTTCACGAACGAATCGAAGAAGATTTTGAAGGAGAATTTGGAGTAATTCACTCTAATAAATCACAAAATTATCGTTTGAGTACGATGGCTTCGTTTCAAGAAGGGAATTTACGCGGTTTGATTACTACTGACATTATGGCTAGAGGTCTGGATATTTCAAATATTACTCATGTTGTCAATTTCGAAATGCCTGAAATGCCTGAATTGTACATGCACAGAATTGGTAGAACAGGTCGTGCAGATGCTACAGGAACCGCAATAAGTCTTATCGCACCTCGTGAAGAAGAATCGAAAGTGGAAGTTGAAGTACTGATGAATATGGAATTGGCAATTGAGCCTTTCCCGGAAACCGTTGAAGTTTCATTGAAATTAATCGAACCTGAAAAAGACAGACAACCGATTAAGTTTATGATGAAAAAACAGAAACTTGACGGAGATGGCGCTTTTCAAGAAAAAAGTAAAAAGAATAAGAAAGTCAACTTAGGTGGTCCTGGTGTCACCAAGAAAAAAACGCACGGCTCTGTAAATAGAAACATGCTGAAAACCCGAGATAAAAAGAGAAAAGATAAGAACAAATAGTGTTCAGTATTCCGTTTTTAGTGTACCGTTTCTAAATCTTCATTTTTTTTCTGAACACCGGAACAAAAGATAAAAACCAATAGTAAAAAAGGGTTGAAAAATGGAAATCATTTTTCAACCCTTTTTTGGGAATTTTATTAAATTTTCAAGTTTAATTCTTTGTAAAAACCAAACAAACCGGAGAACACAAAGTAATTTTCTTACCAGTATCTGTAAGAGCTCCCGTAGTTTTATTCCTTTTAAAAATTACAATATCATTTGTATATTGATGTGCTGCCAAAAGAAAATTACCCGTCGGATCAATCGCAAAATTTCGAGGTCCTTTTCCTAGAGTGCTGCTTTGTCCTTTCAACAGTAATTTTCCGTTTTTTAGAATTTTATAAATTGTGATAGTATTTGCTTGACCACGATTAGAAGCATATAAAAACCTCCCATCCGGCGAAATATGGATATCCGCAGAACTAAATGTTCCTTTGAAATCTTTAGCTAAAATAGTGGTTTCATCGATCTTTTTTAATTTCCCGTTTGAATAACTAAATACGGTTAAAGCTCCATCGAGTTCCTGTAACAGATAAACAAACTTTCCGTTTTTGCTGAACGTTAAATGTCTAGGACCGCTTCCTGATTTCACTGAAATGCTATCTTTTAATACTAATACCGTATTTGCAGCAGCAGGATTATAGGCATATGAGTATACTTTGTCATTCCCTAAATCATTGGCCAAAACGAACTTTTGATCGGGAGAAAAATGAACCATGTGCACATGAGGACCTTCTTGTCTTTGCATGTTAGTTCCTTTTCCATAATGCTGAATCACCTGCTTTGCTTCAGTAAGACCTCCGTCGTTATTTTTTCCAAAAACGGAGATATTTCCACCGGAATAATTGGCAACAATTACATTTTTTTCATCGTTTATAATGTAACAAGGATCTGCGCCTTTGGAACTTTGTTTATTAATTAAGTCAAGCTTTCCGCTTGATGAATTGTAACTAAAAGAACTTACTGTACTTTCAGCACCAGACTCATTTACAGAATACACAAAATTATTGTCTTTTGAAACGGTCAAATAACTTGGATTGACAACCTTTTCCGTTGCGTTTTTAAAACTGAAATTACCTGTTTTTGAATCAAAATCATATACATAAATTCCTTTACTTTCACAGGTTTGGGTGTAGGTTCCAATTAGCAAATTGAATTTGTTTTTTTGTGCCTGCACGTTTGTAAAAATGAAAATGAAAAGAAAAACAACTATCGAATTTTTCATGTTTAAGAATTTTATTAAAAAGCTAAAATACAGAATATAGTGAGATGGAATTTTAAATATTTTTTCATTTGAAAAATAATAACAACTTCAATCAAAACTCAACACAAATTTGTATTTTTGAGTATTCAAATTCAGTGAAATCCATTGAAAATTAAATCCAGTGAAGTAAAATCAACCTCAGAATGCATTTTAAACATCCCGAAATTTTATACTTCCTGTTCTTTTTGATTGTTCCAATTTTGGTTCATTTGTTTCAATTGCGCCGTTTCAAAAAACAATATTTCACCAATGTTCGTTTCTTAAAAGCACTTTCTATACAAACCAGAAAAAGCTCTAAAATCAAGAAATGGCTGCTTCTCGCCTGTCGTTTATTACTATTAACGAGTATTATCATAGCATTTACACAACCTTATTTTGAGTCGAAAGACAGTAAAAATGCCAACAATGAATTATATATCATTTTAGATAATTCTTTTAGTATGCAAGCCAAAGGCAAAAAAGGAGAATTGCTAAAAAGAGCTGTTCAGGAACTACTAGAAGAAACTCCGGAGAACGTGAATTTTTCTTTGCTTACCAATTCCGAGAATTATTGGAACACAGATATTAAATCCGTTCGAAGTGCTTTGCAGAATCTAAAATACAGCGCCACTCCTTTTCAATTAGACAATATAATGGCTAAAATAAAAGCGCATAAATCAGCTTTTAAAAAGGATATTATTATCATTACTGATGCTGTTGGTCTTGATGAAAAACAACTAAAAAATAGTAATACAACTGATTCTCCTTTATTTATAATTCCAAAAGCAGAACAAAAAAACAATGTTTCTATTGATAGCGTTTTCATCAATAAAACATCAGATAATTTTTATGAAATTAATGTCCAAATTTCCGGTTATGGAGATGGTTTTAAGCCGATTCCAATTTCCTTATTTAATGAAAATAAGCTTATTGCGAAGACAATAGTAACTTTAGACACCAATAAAAAAAATCTGAGTTTTACGATTCCGAAACAAGCTTTTCATGGCTATTTTTCTATTGTTGATGCTGGTTTGTCTTATGATAACACCTTGTATTTTAGCATTTCAGAGTCTACGAAAACCAAAGTTATCAGCATTGGAGAACCGGCAAAAAGCAACTTTCTTTCCCGAATTTACACCAGTGAAGAATTCAGTTTTAACAATTATACTTTAAGCGCGTTAGATTACAATAAACTGGAAGAACAGGATGCGATTGTTTTAAATGAATTGGATGAAATTCCGCAAGCTTTGGTGACCACTTTGAAATCTTTTGTGGCAAAAGGCGGCAGTTTAATTGTGATTCCTTCGGCAGGGAGTTCAATTATAAATATGAATTCTTTTTTGTCAAATTTCGGGAATTTGAAATTCAATTCTCTAGAAAACAGAGAAAAGCTAATTACTAAAATCAACTTCAATCATCCTATATTCAGTAGCGTATTTGAAAACAAAGTGACTAATTTTCAGTATCCAAAAACAAAAAGCTCTTTTATATTATCAAGTTCCAGTCCTGCGGCTTTGTCCTATGAGGATCAAAGTGTTTTCTTGACTTCTATAGCAAATTCGACTTCAGCGGTTGCTGTTTTTGCAGCTCCTATCAACATTGAAAATTCAAATTTCCAGCAATCTCCACTAATTGTACCTACGTTTTACAAGATGGCAATGAACAATCAAAACAACAGTGTAAATGCTTTGATAATTGGAAAAAATAATCCGCACTTGACTGAAGTATCGTTAAACAAAGATGCTATTTTGACCGTAAAAGGCTTGGATGAACAATTTATTCCTATTCAACAAATACTGAATAACAAAGTCAAAATAACTTTCAATGATTATCCTGAACACGCAGGAAATTTCAGCATTTTCAATAAAAAAGAATGGATTGAAAACATCAGTTTCAATTACAACAGAACCGAAAGTGATCTGGCTTCAGCCAATGACAATATTCTTTCTGATTATAAAACAATCGAATCAATCCCATCGCTATTTGACACTTTACAAACTGACAGAACTGATAATCAAATTTGGAAATGGTTTGTTATCTTTGCGCTATTATTTGTAATAACCGAAATGGCAATTATACGATTCGTAAAGTAAATAAGGAAGGTCAAAAACTTTAAAAATCAATATAACATGATTACGGTTTAAAGTGTTAATACACCTCGCGAATTACCTATTCCATTAAAAAAAAACATTATCTACATATGAAATTAATCATCAGAGACGCCAAAATTATCGATTCGAAAAGTCCCTTTCATAATAAGACTGCAGATATTTTAATTGTTGATGGTTTTATAAAAAAAATTGGAACATCACTTCCTAATCCCGATAAAGCAGATGAAGTACAACTTGATAATTTGCATGTTTCGCAAGGCTGGTTTGACAGTAGCGTTTCGTTTGGAGAACCAGGTTTTGAAGACCGAGAAACCATATCAAACGGACTCAATGTTGCAGCCAAAAGCGGTTTTACGGCAATAGCTTTACAACCCAACTCCTTCCCTATTATTGACAATCAGTCCCAAGTAAATTTTGTTTTAAACAAAGCACAAGGTTTTGCAACTCAACTGTATCCTATTGGCGCTTTGAGCAAAGAAAGTGCAGGGAAAGATATGGCTGAATTGTATGACATGAAAAAAGCGGGAGCAGTTGCTTTTGGCGATTATAATAAAAGTTTGGATAATGCTAATTTGCTGAAAATAGCATTACAATACGTTCAGGATTTTGATGGATTGGTTCTTGCTTTTTCACAAGACGAAAATATAAAAGGAAACGGAGTAGCGAATGAAGGCATTGTTTCTACCCGATTAGGCTTGAAAGGAATTCCAAATCTTGCTGAAGAATTGCAAATTGCAAGAAATTTATTTCTCTTAGAATATACCGGAGGAAAACTTCACATTCCAACAATTTCTACTAAAAAATCAGTGCAATTAATCAAAGAGGCTAAAGCGAATGGACTGAATGTAACCTGTAGTGTTGCTGTTCATCATTTGGTTTTAACCGATGAAAAACTGGAAGGTTTTGACACTCGTTATAAAGTTTCGCCGCCACTTAGAACTGAAACCGACAGAAAAGCATTGTTAAAAGGAATAAAAGACGGAACTATTGATATGATTACATCCGACCATAACCCGATGGACATCGAGCACAAGAAAATGGAATTTGACGGCGCTAAAAATGGAACAATTGGATTGGAAAGTGCTTTTGGTGCTTTGATGACCGTATTACCATTAGAAACCGTGATAGATAAATTGACCTCCGGAAAAACAACTTTTAGTATCGAAATTGAAACAATTAATGAAGGTTCCAAAGCAAATATTACCTTATTTAATCCAGAACCAAAAGGCATTTTTACAAAATCATCTATTCTTTCAAAATCAAAAAACTCCGCGTTACTGGGGACCGAAATAAATGGAAAAGTATACGGGATTGTAAATCAAGGAAAATTAATTTTAGCATAAAAAAATGATCAATAATAATAATTCTGAGTCCGGAAAAACTGCTGCAATAACCAGTTACATATTAGGAATTGGCGTCTTTATAGCGATGTCGATGAACTCCGAAGACAAAAATGCATTTGCGTCCTTTCACATTCGCCAAGGCCTGGGACTAACTTTAACTTTTATATCACTAGGATTAATCATCAGCAATTTTGACAGCTTAATGATTTCAGCTCCCATGTGGATTTTCGTATTTATTTTGTGGTCTTATGGCATTACCAGCGCCATAAAAGGCGAAACAAAACCGGTTCCTTTATTGGGAACTTATTTTCAAAAATGGCTATCAAACATATCATAATTACAATGAACTTATCCTTAGAATATAAAATACGAGAACCTAAAATAAAATTAGACAAAAATCCACTTATCCTTTTATTACACGGATACGGCAGCAATGAAGAAGATTTATTTTCGTTTGCCGCTGAGCTTCCTGATGAATATTACATCATTTCTGCCAGAGCTCCGTATAACATGCAATATGGCGCTTATGCTTGGTACGCGATAAACTTTGATGCGGATGAAAATAAATTTTCAGATCATCAGCAGGCAATAATTTCAAGAGATTTAATCGCACGCTTTATTGACGAATTAATACAAAAATATCCAATAGATGCTAAGGATGTGACTTTGGTTGGCTTCAGCCAAGGCTCCATTTTGAGTTATGCAATAGCTTTATCACATCCTGATAAAGTGCAACGTGTAGTGGCCTTGAGCGGTTACGTCAGTGAACCTATATTGGAAGAAAATTACTTACGAAACGATTTTACACAACTAAAAGTATTCCATTCACACGGAACTGTAGATCAAGTAATTCCTGTAGAATGGGCCCGAAAAACAAAACCGTTTTTGGATAAATTGGGTATACAATCAGTCTACAAAGAATATCCAATAGGTCATGGAGTGGCTCCGCAAAATTTTTATGACTTTAAAAATTGGCTTCAGGAAAAATAGTTCTAAGTAGTAAGTTGCAGTTTTCAGAACTCAAATTTCCTGAAAACTGCGACTAAATATTTATTTCTGATATAACAAAGATTGATTCACTTCAAATGAAATACTGTCATCAGGATTCACAAAGTATTTTAACAAAACTTCTCCCCAAATTTCACCATCACTATAATCGGCAATAATCCATCTGTGGTTTAGGATTTTCACCTTATTGATAATGAATTTATTCGCTCCTATCTGGTCTTGTCCCGTATAAGGATTTCCTTTCGCGTTGGCATTAAAATCTAGTAATTTTTCGGTAACGAAAGGAATTAATTTTTCGTACTGAATTATTTTTTCTGAATTTCCAGAATCAAAATAATTTTGGGCATTTTCATTTTTATCCAATGAAAAGTATTTTGCATCAACTAACTGATTCGTAACCAGACTTAAACTGTCTCTTAATTTCTTTGTGGTTTTATCGTATCTTTTTTGTTGAAATGTCACTTCTTTACTCAAGAACATATAAGTAAAAATCGTAGAGAGAACCGCCAAAATAGTAAGATAAAGCAATAATGATTGTTTCATTTTAAATAAAATTAAATTGTAATTTCTAAATTATCATAGGCCAGAAACACATTTTCCGGAAGATTTTTTTGAACCTCTTCATGGTACCCCATAATGTGACTGATGTGGGTGAGATACGCTTTTTCTGGCTGCAACAAAGTTATAAAATCTAATGCTTCTTTCAAATTGAAATGTGTATCATGAGGCTCTTCACGTAAAGCATTTATAACCAGTACTTTTAATTTTTTTAGCTTTGCAATTTCGCTGTTTTCAATTGTCTTGACATCAGTTAAATAGGCGAAATTATCAATTCTATAACCAAAAACCTGAAGATTGCCATGCATTACATTTACAGGTATAACTGTTTTGTTACCAATAGAAAATGGCTCATTGTTAATCACCTCAATTGTTTCTACAGAAGGCGCACCAGGATACTTATTTATAGTTTCAAAAACGTAGTCAAAACGTCTTTTTAAATTACTTATAACTCGGTGATGAGCATAAAAAGGCATTTCACCTTGTTTAAAATTAAAGGGTCGAATATCATCAATGCCTGCGGTATGATCTGCATGTTCGTGGGTAAACAAAATTGCATCCACTTTCTTGCAATTTGAAGAAAGCATTTGCTGCCTGAAATCAGGTCCGCAATCGATTACGAAAGAATGATGTCCCCAAGAAATCCAGACAGAAACTCGCAGTCTTTTATCTTTAAAATCAGTACTTTTGCATACGGGATGATTACTGCCAATAACAGGAATCCCTTGTGAGGTGCCAGTTCCTAAAAAATATACTTTCAAATTTCTTGTTTTTATTTACAAAAATAGGGTTAATTCTCTTTCTTTAGAAACCTATTTCACTAACTTTGCGACATATTAGCCATATTAAAAGAAAATGGATACAGAAATAAAATTAAAAGGTGACAAAATCATCGAACAAATCCCTTCGATCAAAGACAAAGCACTTCGTATCAATTTAAATGAAAATATTTACGGAACTTTTGCAGAAATTGGAGCTGGTCAAGAAACTGTAAGACATTTTTTCAGATCAGGCGGTTCATCCGGTACAATCGCAAAAGCAATGTCTGCTTATGACAAAGATTTTAGTGATGCCGTTTATGGTATCGAAGAAGACGGCCGTTATGTAACTGAAAGCCGACTTAAAAAGATGCTCTCTCACGAAGTTAATCTGATTGAGCAACGATTGAGCAGAGAAAAACATCCCAATAAAATGTTTTTTAGTTATGCCAATACTGTGGCTACGATCGATTTTGCTAAGCAATTTAAAGGACATGGGTGGGTTGGAATCAGTTATCAAATTGAGCCAGATGAGGATTATAACGAAATTATAATTCACATTCGATTTAAAGAAACTGATGTGCGATTACAGCAAGAAACACTTGGTATTCTTGGCGTAAACTTAATTTATGGAGCTTACTATAAATACAATGATCCTAAACGATTGTTGCGCTATTTATATGATCATTTAGACAAAGACCAATTAGAAATAGACACGATAAATTTTTCAGGTCCCCGTTTTGCCGATGTTGACAATCGATTGATGAGTTTACAGTTGGTAAAAAATGGAATGACTGATGCGGTAATGTTTAATCCAGAAGGAAAAAACATTCTTCCTGCAGCTATTTTATACAAGAAAAATATTCTTGCTTTCAGAGGTAGTTTTCGTCCTGTTACAAAAGTAAACATGGACATGTATGAGAAATCATTGAAGATGTTCCTGAATGAAAATAAAGTAAATGCCGAAAATACATTGGTGATTTTTGAAATTACATTATCAAACTTGCGTTCAGACGGTGAAATTGATGAAAGAGATTTCATGGATCGAGCTGAATTACTGTGTTCTCTTGGACAAACAGTAATGATTTCAAATTTCCAGGAATATTATAAAGTGGTAGAGTATTTTGCTAATTATACCAAAGCTCGAATGGGATTGGCGATGGGTGTAAATAATTTAGTGGATATTTTTGATGAGAAGTATTACCGCCATTTAAGTGGTGGAATTCTTGAAGCCTTTGGGAAGTTATTTTATCGCGATATGAAAGTTTTCTTGTATCCAATGATGGGAGAAAATGGCGAAATCATCACATCGGAAAACTTAAAAGTACATCCAAGAATGAAGGAATTATACAAATTCTTTAAATTCAACGGAAAAGTAGTTGATATCGATGATTATGACCCTGCGATTCTTGAGGTTTTCTCTCGTGAAGTTCTTAATATGATTAATCATGGAAAACCAGGGTGGGAAACCATGCTTCCGGCAGGTATTGCAGAAATTATCAAGGAGCACCGCCTTTTCGGGTTTGACCCCAATAAAGTCTTGAAAGAAAGCAATTAAGAGGTTGTAGCCAGTATTTAGTTTTTAATGTTCAATTGCTACACCTACTTACCTTTTATATCCATAATGAAATTTAAATTACAAAAAAAAGTCCAAAGCTGCGGTCAATTAAAACCTCAACTTTGGACTTTTTTAATTATTCATAATATGTTTTTCAGTTTTTGTATACTTATTTGCAATTGCTGTAAGTAATCGCTAAAAAGTGAATACTGAACACTTATTTTAATATCTGCGCGGCATGAGCCTTCGTTTTTACATCTGAAATCACATCCTCTATAATTCCTTTTTCATCAATTACAAATGTGGTTCTGTGAATTCCGTCATATTCTTTTCCCATGAATTTCTTGGGTCCCCAAACTCCAAATGCATTGATTACTGATTTATCTTCATCAGCAAGTAATGGAAAAGGAAATTCATACTTGTCTTTAAACTTGGCTTGCGCTTTTTGCGCATCTGCGCTTACGCCTAAAATTTCGTAATTATTAGCTTGAAATCGTTCGAAATTGTCTCTTAAATCACAAGCTTCAGCAGTACATCCTGGCGTATTTGCTTTCGGATAAAAGAAAAGAACTAATTTTTTTCCAGCATAATTAGCTAACTGATGCGTTTTTCCATCTTGATCAAAACTTGAAAAATCGGGCGCTTTGTCTCCTTTTTTTAATGTTGTCATTGGTTATATTTTTTATTTATTTGAATTGAAATTGAATTTTGCTATTGCCGTTGAAATAGTTTTTCTTTACCAATCAAATTTAGACAATAATGAATAAACAGGAACGTGTAACTTTTGTTATTAATACGTTAAAAAAATTGTATCCAACGATTCCAGTTCCGCTCGACCATAAAGACCCTTACACTTTATTGATTGCCGTTCTACTATCAGCGCAATGTACAGATGTGCGCGTGAATCAGATTACCCCTCTACTTTTTGCAAAAGCGGACAATCCATATGATATGGTTAAATTGTCAGTGGAGGAGATCAAGGAAATCATTCGTCCCTGCGGCTTATCGCCAATGAAGTCCAAAGGCATTCACGGCTTATCACATATCCTAATTGATAAGCATGGCGGAAAAGTGCCTCAAAGCTTTGAATTTTTAGAGGAATTACCTGCAGTAGGCCACAAAACGGCAAGTGTGGTAATGTCACAAGCATTTGGTATCCCAGCTTTTCCTGTTGATACACATATTCATCGTTTAATGCACAGATGGAACCTGACCAACGGAAAAAATGTAGTTCAAACCGAAAAAGATGCCAAACGCATTTTTCCTGAAGAAATCTGGAATGACTTGCATCTTCAAATTATTTGGTATGGAAGAGAATATTCGCCGGCTCGCGGCTGGGATTTAGAAAAAGATATAATCACAAAAACAGTTGGAAGAAAAACAATCATCGATTTATACTACAAAAGTAAACTTCCAATAAAGAAAAAATCCCACTGATTTTCTAGGAAAACAGTGGGTCTTTTTTAAAATGTAACAATTTCATAAGCAACCTTACAACTGTGTTCGTGCAGGAATCGAAGTAGATTTAATTCGATATAAATTCGAAAACTCTGTTGTCAATCTTTATTATGCTTAATGCCTGAGAATAGCTTAATAGGAAAGAAACTGTTTCTTTTCTAGGTTTCATACTCTTTGAAACTACTGATTTTTTTGAGTAAATTTTTGCCATAAAGTAATAAATTTTTATCTTTTTATTACAACGCAGCAAGTTTAAACATATTGTTAATTGGTTAAAACAATTTGATGCTTATCGATCACTTTTCTCAAATTCATAAGAGCATAACGCATTCTTCCTAAAGCAGTATTGATGCTGACTCCCGTTGATTCCGAAATTTCCTTAAAACTCATGTCGTGATACATTCGCATAACTAATACTTCTTTTTGATCACATGGTAATTCTTCGATAAGTTTTTTTAAATCCATTTCGACTTGTTCGGATATAATTTTATTTTCGATCGACAGGGAATCATCAGACATTATTGAGAAGATAGAAAATTCTTCTGTTTCTCTGAACATCGGCATTTTTTTTGTTTTTCGATAATGGTCAACTACAAGATTGTGGGAGATACGCATAACCCAAGGTAAAAATTTACCTTCTTCGTTATAGGAGTTTGATTTTAAAGTTTTTATAACTTTAATAAAAGTGTCTTGAAAAATATCGTTGGTGATATCTCTATCAGGGATTTTAGAATAAATAAAACCATAAATTTTTGATTCATGCCTTTTTATTAGTTTAGCTAAGGCATCCTCATTACCTGCGACATAATCCTTTACTAACGACGCATCAGGGAGTTGTATATTAACCATAATAATACTTTTTAGTTTAATTAAAATTGAGAGGGGTCTCTAAAAAGTAGTTTTTTATTATAGGCTGATTTTATTTAGGTTTTTTTAAGTGGTCAAATTTAACTAATTATTATTTTAACATCCAAGTAAAATTAATAAAAATTAACATAAGAAGATTGAAATTTGTTAATTTATTTCTCCTTTTTTTCACATTTACCTTTCAAATAGCATGCCGTTGCAGTGAAAATAAAAGTTTATGTCAAGAAATTCTTAAAAATAAAAAAAAAACTAAAATAAAGACTGATTGTCAATGGATTACAATAACCTTTATTTTAGTTACATTCTGATATATTTATAAAATCAGATTATCATTGGTAAACTCTGATGTAATCAACGATGAAATCCTGAGGAAGTATGGTGTCGTCCACTTCGGGACCTCCAAAGTTTCCTCCTATCGCCATATTCACAATAAAGTAAAACGGCTGATTGTAAGGCCAGATTGCTTCTGTTTTATTTTCAGGCTGAAAAGTGTACACTAAAATGTCATCCACAAAAAAATCGATTTTGTCTTTCGTCCATTCCATCGCATAGATATGAAAGCCTTTCTCAATATTGTCAAATCTTGTTTTCTTTGTATTTATTGTATTTCCGTGGCTGTCTTGCGTATGCAGAGAAGTGAAAACCATATTGGGTTCTTTACCAACATATTCCAAAATATCGATTTCTCCGCATTTTGGCCATCCAACTTCACTGATATTCGAACCTAACATCCATAAAGCAGGCCACACTCCTTGACCAACAGGCAGTTTTGCTCTTGCCTCGAAACGACCATACTGAAACTCTTTTTTACCTTTTGTTGTAATCCTTGTCGACGAATATTTATTCCCTTCTTTCTTAGCGGTGATGACCAACTTATTTTTAGAAATCTTGTGATTTTGTTTTGTGTACAATTGTCTCTCATTGTTGCCCCAACCACAGTTAGGACAACCGTCACCAAGCTCAAAATTCCAATTCTTTTCGTTTAAAGTTTTACCTTTAAAATTTTCTTCCCACACCAGTTTTCGTTTATTCTGTTGTGCGAAAGAAAAATTGGCCACAAGAAGAAATATTATTATTTTTTTCATTTGAATTTTTAATTAGAATATTGAAAATCGCCTTCCAATTTTGTTACTGAACTACCTCCGAGGAATACTTTAAAGTCTCCAGTTTCTGCTTCCCACTTTCTATTGGCCGTAAAATATTCAATTGTTTTTTCGTCTATTGTAAATACTACTTTTTTGGTTTCATTAGGCTGTAATTCGATCATTTCAAATCCTTTCAGCTCTTTTACTGGACGTGTGACGCTGCCAATTAAATCTCTGATGTACAACTGAACAACCTCTTTTCCTGCAACTTTTCCAATATTTTTGATGTTTACAGAAACTTCAATTTTACCATTTTTAGCGAATGCATTGGAGGACAACTGTAAATTTGAGTATTCAAATTTAGAATAACTCAGACCGTGACCAAAAGGATATAAAGGCGTGTTCTCTTCGTCGATATAATGAGACCAAAATACACTTTCAGGCTCATTCATCACAGGTCTACCAGTGTTTTTATAATTGTAATAAATAGGAACCTGACCTACATTTCTGGGAAAAGTCATTGGTAATTTCCCACTTGGATTATAATCACCATACAAAACCTGCGCAATAGCGTTTCCACTTTGCGTTCCTAAATGCCAACCTTCAACAATTGCAGGAATGTTTTCATCTGCCCAAGGAATTGCTAATGGACGACCATTATTTAAAACCAAAACCACATTCGGATTGACTTTGTAAATTGCTTCCAATAATTCCTGTTGCACGCCCGGCAAACCAATATCAGTTCTACTTCTTCCCTCACCCGATTGCAAACCGTGTTCTCCCAAAACCATAACTACCACGTCAGCTTGTTTTGCAACGGCAATTGCTTCTGCAAATCCACTCTTGTCCGTCGTATTGATTTTAGTTTCCCAAATGAATTGGGTTCTTCCCTCGGTTACTTCAGCTCCTTTTGTATAAGTGAGCTGATTCCCAGAATACTTCTGCAAACCTTCTAAGACTGAAACAGCCGAATTATCGTCAGCAGCGATTCTCCAACTTCCCAACGGACTTGTTTTATCATTTGCCAATGCACCAATTAAGGCAATTTTCTGTCCTGATTTTTTAAGAGGCAATAATTCCTTTTCATTTTTCAAAAGCACAATCGATTTCTTTGCCATATCCAAAACTTCTTCTTGAAATTCCAGTTTTCCAACGGTTGCCAGTTCTCTATTTTCATCACAATATTTGTATGGATCGTCAAACAAACCCAATTCAAACTTTACTTTCAAAATCCTTCTTGCCGCATTGTCGATAATACTTTCTTTGACTTTGCCTTCCTTTACTAATGCCACCAAATGTTCCACATACGCACTAGATTCCATATCCATGTCTGAACCTGCATTGATGGCAATTTCAGCAGCATGTTTGCTGTCTTTAGCATAGCCATGCGGAATCATTTCATTGATCGAACCCCAATCCGAAACTACGAAGCCATCAAAGTTCCAGTCTCTTTTTAATACTTCTCTTTGCAAATATGCATTTCCTGTTGCTGGAATGCCATTCAATTCATTGAAAGAGTTCATAAATGTTCTTACACCTGCATCAACGACTGCTTTGAAAGGAGGAAAAATGGTATTTTGCAATACATTTTCGCTTACATCAACGGTATTGTAATCCCTTCCAGCTTCCGCAAAACCATAACCTGCAAAGTGTTTGGCACACGCCAAAATAGTATTTGTAGCGGCTAAATCTTCGCCTTGAAAACCTTGTACACGAGCTACGGCAATTTTACTTCCTAAAAATGAATCTTCGCCGGCTCCTTCCATAACACGTCCCCAACGGGCATCTCTGGAAATATCAATCATAGGAGCAAAAGTCCAGTTCAATCCTACGGCAGCTGCTTCTTCTGCCGCCATTGCAGCCGATTTTTTTATTGCTTCCAAATCCCAACTTGCTGCTTCTGCGAGTGGAATTGGACTGATTGTTTTATAACCGTGTATAACATCAAATCCAAAAAGCAACGGAATACCTAATCTTGTTTGTTCCACTGCTATTTTTTGCAATGCTTTTACGTCTTTTACCCCTTTTACATTTAACATTGAACCTACCAAGCCTTTCTTAAGATCTTCATATTTTTTGGCGGCCTGACCTTCCTTGGGAGTTGGACCGGTAATATCCCAAAAACCGTTATACTGATTCAGCTGCCCCACTTTTTCATCCAAAGTCATCAATTGCAGAACTGAATCAACTTTCGTATCAAAAATATTTTCTTTGGAGGAAGCAACAGGCAGTTTTAAAATTTTATTGCTGCAACTTGCAATTATTAGCGTTGCTATAGCAAATGATGCCAACAGGAATTTATTTTTCATTTTTGTCCTTTTTTTAACAATTAAAAGGCCGGAAAATAACCGACCTTTACATATTCATTACATGTTTTATGTTTTATTGGTAAATTCGAACGTAATCAATTTCCATGGATGATTGTGCAAAATTAGGATCAATTGTTCCTCCAAAAGTTCCTCCCATTGCCACATTCAATATCAAGAAAAAATCACTATTGAAAGGTACCGAAGAGCTATTAGCAAACGAATGAAATAATTTATCATCTACGTAAAACTGAATCAAAGTCGGACTCCAAATTGTTTTGTAAATATGAAACTCAGTAGAAGCATTTGCTATTGTAGTTGTTGCAGTGTTTGGGTTGCCACCAAAATTACCCGGATAATGTAAGGAACCGTGTATAACATTTTGATCATTTCCTCTGTGCTCCATAAAATCAATTTCACCACATTTAGGCCACTCGTTTGTTTTGTAATCTTGTCCTAAAGACCAAATTGCAGGCCAAGTTCCTCCACCAATTGGCAGTTTCGCTCTTACCTCAATTTTACCATAGGTAAATTCATACTTATCTTCTGTTTTTAATCTTGCAGAAGTGTAGCCTGTACCTGATTTTTTTGCAGTGATTTTAAGATTTCCACCTTGTACAATCACGTTATCAGCAGCACTAGTGTAGGTTTGGGCTTCTCCATTTCCCCAACCGCCAGCGCCTAGGTCATATCCCCATTTTGCAGCATCTGGAGCACCGTCGACATTAAATTCGTCAGCAAATTTCAAAACAGTATAATCAACCGTTGGTGTAGGAGTTACAGCTGATCCAGGAGCAGCTGTTGTAAAAGTATGATACCATGCCAAGAATGGATTTCCGGACTGAATCACTCGTACCACCATACGATTGTCGGTGATTGAAAGAATCTCATAGGAACTGGTTCCGACAAAATACCCCATAAAACCACCATCTGCAATATTTATCATAGTTCCCCTTGTTTGAGTAGCACTATCTGGATTCATGGTCACAAAAGATTCTGACTTGCTCAAAGTCACTGTTTTTGGGCCACTGGTATTTAAGTCATAACAAGCATCATCGCCGCCGCCTTTAAAGGCGCCATTGTAGTAGGTCTGTCCTTTGTTATCCAATTCAAATTTCATTTGATCTCCTACTAAAGAAAAAGTCATTACGCTATTGTACAAACAAGTAGCTGATTTTTCATTTGCTTTAGCAGCGTAGAAATCAGGGTAATAATTTTTTGTCCCAAAAGTAGGATCAGACCACGCTACGTTTGGACCAACGCCCAAATGCCCTTCTTCAGTTTGTGCCCAATACCATTTTCTGGCAGCACCACCGGTTAATAATTGTACGGCCTGCTCATCTTTAAAATTACTAAAAACAGTTACTTCAATCGTAACGTTAGTGGCAACTCCTCCCGCTCCAGAAGCGATAACAGTCACTGTATAAGTATTTACTCCTGGTTTTGCAAATGTATTTTCGAATACTCCGCTTGGGGAATTCTTTGAAGTCCCATCACTAAAAATGTACTTATACGAAATTGCATTTTCTGCCGTACTGGTAAATAAAACTTTTCCAGAACCATCCCCGTTTGGAAACGCTGCTGATTTACCTACTATTTCTGCCGTCACCTGAAGATTTGTTGGCGTGTCTAATGCTCCAAAACCCAAATTATCCTCCTGACAATTAACCATCAAAAGAAGGACAAAAACGGATACTATGTTTATTATTATTTTTTTCATTTTTACTCTTTTTTAAAAAATCTAGTTGTGATACTCGTTTTATACAAACTCATTTTAAATTCGTAATGTATTGATTTTATCTATTTTTTATTAATTATGAAAATAAACATTATCAACATAAACGGTGTTATTTCCAGCAGGTGCACCCACATAAATTAGCTGTGCAATGTGTGCTCGCGTTGTTAATCCTGTAAAAGAACTCAAAGGAATATCCAGACTTACCCAAGATCCTTTAGCCGGCGACGGAATAGTGATTTCATGCTCAACATCATCTCCTCCTCCAAAAGTTCCATTAGCTCCAAAATCGACTAATTTTATTTTGAATTCTGTAAAATCTGATGACCAAACATCAGTGTGAAAATGGGTCATTGCGGTAGCATTTATAGGAGTGGTAGTCGCTTCGATACCCACAAAATTCAATGCACTGTATTTTTTTGTCGCATTTCCATTAATACTTAAATCTGTAAGCGTAGCATCTGACCATGAAGTTCTCCAAGTGTCTACAGCTACATTGGTATAAGCATCACTGAACATAGAAATCACTTTGGAAGGTGCTACATTTGGTGTTGGTGCCGCTGTAATTGAACCTGCTTGATTGTAAAAGAAAACGTTATCCACATAAACCGTCGTATTTCCAGAAGGTGCACCAACAAAGATTATTTGAGCAATATGAGAACGAGTGGTCAGTCCGGTGAAGTCACTCAAAGGAAGATCTAAACTTACCCATTTTTCCTTATCAGGATTTGAAATCGTGATTTCATGTTCTTTATCATCTCCACCGCCAAAAGCTCCATTAGCTCCAAAATCGACTAATTTCACTTTAAATTCTGTCAAATCTGCTGACCAAATATCCACATGAAAAAAGGTCATTGCAGAGGCATTAATCGGTGTGGTAGTCGCTTCGATACCAACAAAATTTAAAGCACTGTATTTTTTAGTTTTGTTACCACTAATATCAATATCTTCCAAATTTGCCTGTGACCAAGAAGTTCTCCAAGTATCAACAGCTACATTTGTATAACTATCACTAAACATAGAAATCACGTTCGCAGCCGGGATTGTAGGAACTGGTGCGGCAAATAAATTAGTTACAGTAATAGCTTGCGTTTTCTCTGTTTTTGCAACTCCGCCGCTTAATGCAACCACTCTGACCTGATAGGTTCCCGGATTTGCATACGTATGTATGATCTCTTCACCTTCCATGAAATCCACAGGAACTTCATTAGCGACATCGCCGAAATACACTTGAAAGAACGTCTCTAATTCCGCTTTAGCAGTTACTTTAATCGACAGATTACTACCAATAGTAATCGTAGGTTCAAAACTTGTTGGTGCTAAAAAAGAAACGGTAACTTCTTGAATAGTTTCAGTTCTTTTACCATTGATGGTTGTTGCTACAATTTTTGCCTGAAATTTACCTTCTGAATATTTATGGGTAACTGTTCCGCCCGGATTTACAAAAGCAGGCGTTGTAGTTGCGTCACCAAAATAAATTTCAAATTGGGTGACCCCTTCCCCACGTGGCAGAAAAGTAACATTTCCTGAATTATCCTGCGTAATTGTAGTCAGTGCAGATACATTGGAAGGAGCGTTAACTCCATCCAGATCCACATCATTATTTTCGTCTGAACATCCCAAAAAGATAGTTAGAGCAAAAAGACTTAGTATTAATTTTAAGTTTTTCATATTTAAATAATATTAGTTTTTAGTATCCAGGATTTTGTTGCCAATTTCCATTTGCGAATTGAATTTCCTCGATAGGGATTGGAAACAATTCATTTTTGTTGATAGTAAACCCAGTAATTTCCTGCGCTGCTTTACCTGTTCTTACTAAATCGAAAAAACGGTGTCCTTCGCCTACTAATTCCACTCTTCTTTCTGCCAAAATAAAGTCAGTCAAAGCTGGTCCAGAAGAAGAAATATCATGATTCAAATCACCAAAAGCGCGTCTTCTAACCTGGTTTAGATAACCTCTTGCTTTAGCATCGTCTATTCCGCCGCGATTGTAAGCCTCCGCGGCCATTAATAGCACATCTGCATAACGAATGGCTCTGTAATTATTTGGATTTGTAAGATTTAAATCTCCTTGTGCATCGGCTCTTCTTTTTCTTGGAATATATTTTCTGTTGAAAAAACCGGTGTGTTCGTATCCTTTTCCAAAAGTGGCACCTGTAGCTGCTGCCCAAGCTTCGATATCCAATATCGCCACTGCTTCTCTGCTGTCTCCTGCTTCAAATGCGTTTACAACTTTCTGAGTTGGAACATTAAAACTAAAACCTGACGTAAATAAATCGCCTGAATAATTTCTTGGTCCACTAAAACCAACCGCTACATTTCCTTCACTACATTGGAGACAACCAAAACCTGCACCTTCCACATCCGTGTACTGCACTTCGAAAACTGATTCTGGGCCATTTTCTCCAGCATTTTCAAAAATACTATTGTAATCCGAAACCAATGAATAGGAAGAAGTCGTAATTAGACTTTCAAGGGTTGATGCTGCTTGCGGGTATTTATTTTGGTACAAATATGCTTTTCCCAATAATGCCAAAGCAGCGCCTTTAGTTGCTCTTCCTTTTTGTGCTGCTGTTGCAGACAAATTTTCAGAAGCAAAAATTAAATCAGCTTCAATCGAAGCATATACTTCTGAAACGGATGAACGCGGAATTATTTTATCGTCACCAGAGCTGAATCTTGCATCCCCTTTCAATGGGATTCCACCAAACCATTTTACTAATTCAAAGTGATAATAGGCTCTAAGAAAACGAGCTTCACCAATCACTTGATTTTTACCTTCAAAATCTGTTTTGTCTTTGAATTCTAAAATGTAATTGGTTCTTTGAACTCCTGCGAACATCCAGTCCCACAAGTTTTTTAGATTACTGTTCACAGGCGTGTGAATCATATCATCAATTTGCTGAAAACCTGGAGTATCCGACTGGCTTTCGCCTCCGGCCAAAGTATTATCTGAGGCAATTTCGCCCAATAATGCATTTAGATACGTGGTTTGTAGCAAATCATATGCTGCAATTAGCGCATTGTCATAATCTGATTTTGAATTAAAATAATTCTCAGAATCAATCGAATATTCGATAGGTCGGTCAACAAAATCATCAGTACAAGAAATAGTTACAGTTGAAAATATTGTTATCGTTATAAGGGTAATAAATAGATACTTTTTCATTTTAATATGAATTAAAAATTAATGTTTAAACCTAACAAATAGGTTCTTGGGATTGGATAAAAACCATAGTCAATTCCGCCGCCAATTGGAGCTCCATTAGAAGCGCCCGGATCAAAACCTTTGTATTTTGTAAATGTGTACAGATTATTTACACCCGCATACAATCGTAGTTTTGTGATGCCTGCCTTTTCAGAATATTTAGAATTTACTGAATATCCCAATTGCATATTTTGTATTCTTAAATAAGAAGCATCTTCAACAAAATAGCTCGAAAAAGTAGAATTTCCCGTAGCACTTGTGGTCACTCTTGGAGTAGAATTAGTACTTCCTTCGCCAGTCCATCTGTCCAAAACATAATTTAGACGATTGACATCCGTAAGGTTTCTTTCGTAATTTCTAACCATGTCATTCCCTACAGAAGCAAAAGTATAAACTGCAAAATCAAAGTCTTTATAATTCATTTGTAAATTGAAACCCATTGTTGCAGCTGGAATAGGATCTCCAATATTCGTTCTGTCATTAGCATCCAATATTCCATCTCCATTTACATCAACAAAACGAAGATCTCCGGGATTGGCTTCAGCACCTAAAGCTAATTGAGAAGGATGCGCATCAACTTCTGTTTGATTTTGAAAAATTCCGTCTGTTTGATATCCATAAAAATAACCAATTGGCTTACCCACTTCCATTCTTGAAGGTGCTTGTTGGCCTACGCCAAATGAACCACCTTCAATATATCCTATACCATTGTCAACGGCTAAAACTTTGTTTTTAAGAAACGTCACATTGTATCCCGCACTCATCGAAAAATTTTCTGAGAATTGGTTTTTGTAATCTATCGCAAACTCTAACCCTGAATTCCTAATCGTTCCTGCATTTATCGTTGGAGAACCTGCGCCTGGGGCTGCAGTTCCGTTGATCCCGGAAACTGGAATAAATGGGATTAACAAGTCGGCTCTCGTATCAATAAAATAATCCGCAACAATCGAAACTTTATTTTCAAATAACTTAAGGTCTAATCCAACATCAAATTTTCTGGCTTCCTCCCATTTTAAATTTGGATTTGGAACTTGTCCCGTTGCTAAACCATTCACCAAAGCATCATCAAAAACATAAGTAGCTTCTCCGTTTAACTGGGAAACATAACCATTATTTGGAATTTGGTCATTACCTAAAGTACCATAACTCCCTCTCAATTTCATGAAATTTACAAATTTGTCTTCTCCAAAAAAACCTTCGTCAGAAATTATCCAACCTGCTGTAAAGGATGGAAAATAACCTACTTTGTTTCCAGGTCCGAATTTTGTCGAAGCATCACGGCGAATCATCGCAGAAAAAAGATATTTCCCTTTGTAATCGTATTGTCCTCTTGCAAAATAAGAAAGCCTTCTTTCGTCATAATTGTAGGAACCGTTAGGTACGAATTCAGAAACTCCTCTGGTCAATGAAATGTCTGCAAATTCCCATGAATTGTACGGAACATCAAATCCAGTTGCAAACAATCCATTTCCGTATTGTTTGAAAATAGTATTTCCCACTGTAGCTACTACATTATGATCATCTGCAATTTTCTTCGTGTAAGTTCCAAATAAATCAAATGAATAATCATTATCATTAATGGCACTTTGGGAAACTGAACTTCTCAAAACATCAAATACTTTATCTGAAGGATTTATCCAATACAAAATTTGCTTTGCAAACGATTTGGACTCGCTATTTGACGTATTGAAACCAATAGAACTAGAAATCGTAAAATCTTTGAAAACCTTGTAATCCAATCCAAAATTACCGTTTACTTTTTTGAAGTTATAGTCATTATAGGTATTGGCCATTTGAGCTAATGGATTTATAATTTCTATTCCCAATCCTGTATTTGTTGGCACTTTTGTAAAATCACCGTTTGCATCGTAAGGTGCAAGCGTTGACGGCGTATTCAAAGCATTGAACAAAACAGAACCCAAACCACTTTCGTTCAATGATTTTCTATTAAAATAAGTATAGATTACGTTTGTTTTCAGTTTCAATTTATCGGTAACATCCGCCCCTACAGAAACTCTTGCTGTATTTCTTAAAAATCCAGATTTACTTTCTCCAATAATTCCTTCTTGATCCAAATGAGAACCACTCACCGCGTAGGTAATTTTATCAGATCCACCAGAAAATGAGATGTCATGATTGATAATAGGAACACTAGTACTGAAAACTTCATTTTGCCAGTTTGTACCTTTACCTAAACCTGAAACATTAGGAAAAGGAATTGGATTCCCGCCATTTGCATAGCTTTCATTCAATAATAAAGCATATTCCGTAGCATTCAACATTGGTAATGTTCTCGATGTTTCCTGAAAACCAGTATACGTATTGTAACTAATTTGTGATTTGGAATTCTTTTTACCCGATTTTGTCGTGATAAGAATAATTCCATTAGCACCGATAGTTCCGTAAATAGCCGCCTGAGCATCTTTCAAAACGGTGATAGACTCAACATCATTTGGATTCAATAATCCAAGTTCTCCTATATATCCATCGATAATTGTTGTAGGTCTATTTTCACCATTAGTTGCAATACCCCTGATACGAATATCCAAAGCAGCACCCGGAGCACCTGAAGTAGTCGTAACATTAACCCCAGAAACAGTTCCTTGTAGGGCTTGTTCAATTTTTACTGGTTTTAAAGCTTCCAAAGTTTTGCTGTCCACAACAGAAACTGCTCCTGTTACTTCTCGCTTTCTCTGAGTACCATATCCAATAACTACAACTTCGTCTAATACTTTAGAATCTTCCTGTAATGAAATAGAAAGAGTATTA
This sequence comes from Flavobacterium caseinilyticum, assembly GCF_004349085.1. Taxonomy (GTDB): domain Bacteria; phylum Bacteroidota; class Bacteroidia; order Flavobacteriales; family Flavobacteriaceae; genus Flavobacterium; species Flavobacterium caseinilyticum. The sequence goes on from NZ_SMFM01000005.1 coordinate 184,379, forward strand.
CTACTGGAAACTACTTGATATTCTAAACTTTTAAAGCCTAGATATGAAAAAACTAAAGTCGAACCGGATGAAACTCCTTTTAGAGAAAAACGACCATCCATATCCGACGCGGTTCCAATAGTTGAATTTTTGACTTGAACATTTACTCCTGGTATCGGTAACCCAGAACCTGCTTCTTTAACGACTCCTCCAACATCATATCCTTGGGCATAGCCAATAGAGGATAGAAAGAGAAAAAGGATTAGTAGATAGTTTGACTTCATAATTTGTGTTTTTTGTGAAGGATAAAATTAGTAGGAAGAAGTAATAATAAATCAAAAAGAACCTCAACAAAAAACATACACTGCAAAAATTTACATATAAAATCTACAATTCTGAAAAAAGGATTGAAAATTAAGAAGAAATTAAGAAAATCTGCTTCTCTAAAAAATTAAAAAATCACAACAATAACGTTAATGTTGTGGTAATGTATGGTTCAAAGTGTCTAATTCATACAAAACTATACAGCTAAAAGGTACTCAACAAATCCCTGTTAGCGCAGTAATTCCATTTTTCTACGCAAACGATATCGTTTTATCTCAACGCTTCGGACAGAGTTATTGAGTAAAGGTGCGACCTCTTTCGAAGAAAGGTTTAATCTAAATTTGCACATATTCTCTGATTTTTGGCGTCAGCGCTGGATGAGTTGATCTTATTTAATTCCACCTTCCACAAAACGCATACTTTTCAAAAAACTTAAAAATGGGACTTAGAAAGCATGAATTTTATTGATTTATAAAGATTTAAATCTTGCTATACATTCAAGTTTAAAAATCGAAGCTAATCAGTTTATTCTTTACAATCTGTGTACCGATTATCTGGATTTAAAAATTAAAGTTGATGAAATTAGTGGATATCCATACAAAAAATGACATTATTATGTAGTGCCTATAGTTCTATAAAACTTTGCAATAATGAAAAAATCGGACTAAATCTGAAAGGATTCAGCCCGATACAATATAGTGATATTATTATCGAAAATAATTATAACATTATCTAACCTTTTGGGTGTAGTTTATTCGCCCATCAACAGCATTTTTTCGCAATGCTTTTCCATCTGTAATGCCTTTTCCGTTGACTATAAAACCCACCAATCCCTTTTAAAATCATTGTGTCTTTTAGCTGCCTGACCATCTTTTGGAGTTGATCAGTTTATTACGAATCCCACTGTACTGATTGAGCTGTCCCCCTTTTTTCAAGTCGATACTTGCACCTTCGACTTCTTTGTTCTAATGGTTAATTTTTGTCCATTCGTAAGTTGTTTTTATTTAGTCATAATTGCTGCAAATTGCCGAAATAAAACAGAATCATCCAAATTTTTTTAATGACATTGAATATTGATAAATTACTATTAATCAGCATAATAGCTGATATTCACTATTTTTAGTTTGCGCGATTTTCAGTAAATTTTTAGAATTTCAGAAGACGAAAAGTCTTTAAGGCATTAGTTTTATTGACACTTTACTATTTCTGAATCATTCCCTTGAGGATTTAAAATGTAACTGATTTTAGTCAAATAATTATTTCTTTAAAATTTTAAAATTTTGTATCCCATGTGAGTTCTCTACTTTTAAAAAGTAGATTCCCGATTTAAAAGGACTTAAATCTAATGAATGGGATGATTTTACGGTATCTTCAACTAGTTTCTGTCCTAAAATATTTGTCAAAACGATATGGTTTGTATCATCTAATAGCTGTAAGTTCAATTTATTTTCTACCGGATTCGGATAGAAAAATTGCGTTAATTCAAGTGGAACTTGTGTTCCTAATGTACAATTGCTTCCTACTACATAAGAAAAGTATTTAGTAACCGACAATCCGCCTGCATAAGCAAATTTCACAGCATAATTAATGGTTGATCCAATAGTTTGCCCAGTAATAGTTTTAGTAAAAATATTTCCTGAGACATTTGACATTTGCGATTCTGAAAAAGGAGTTTGTTTCCATAAATAAGCAACAACTCCCACTTTGTCTTTATCTAATAATTCAAAAGTGATTTTAACATCTGTACCAGTAGTTTGAAAAGCATACTTGTAACCAACAGAGAATGCATTTTGCGATGCCTCCGAAGAAGTTCCAGCACATTCCGTGGTAGTATTTTCCGTAGTTGTAGCTTTTATAGTAATTGGATTATTTAGATAAGCATTGCCTGAAGCATCTTTGGCTAAAACATCAAAGCTATAGTTTGTATTAGGCGATAATCCCTGAATAATTATTGATTTTTGTACCCCAGAAGGGAATGAAGTTGAAGTTGTACCAGACCCATAATCAACAATATAAGTCACCGTACCTGAGTTATCATTAGCATTTAACAATAATTCAACAGAAGTTCCCGTAATTGCTCCAACTGTGGCAGTGAAATTTGTTGGGGCTTGAGTATCTACGGTCGTGTTTTGATAGACTCTGACATAATCAATTACCATTGAAGTTTTTGTAAAATTAGATGCTATTGGCCCAGCTACACCTCCCATGGCAATATTCAACAAGAGATATTGTTCTTTGTCAAATGGCCAGGTGCTTGCATTTTTGACCGCTGGGTTGTAGGTATAGTAAATTTCATCATCTAGTAGAAATGAAATTTCATTTGGTGACCAATTCATTGAGTAAACATGATAATTACTGTCTATGTTAGAGCGAGCCTCAATACCACCTATATCCTTTGTATTTCCATAAGAAGAAGGCGTGTGCATGGCACTTTGAATATAATTGATAGGATGTGATCGCGTTATTCCATGTTCCATAATATCAATTTCTCCGCATGCCGGCCAATTACTTGTACCATATGCCGCATCAAAATAACCGCCATCTTCATTTATGTTTTTGCCCAACATCCATAATGCCGGCCAAGTCCCTAATTCAACAGGTACTTTTGCCCGAATATCTATGCGACCATATTTAAAAGCAAATTTAGAGTTTAACCTTGCCGAAGTATATCCTTTTGTTACTCCTTGATCCGTGAAATTTTCTTTTATTGCCACTATGTTTAACGAGCCCGCATCAACAAAAGAGTTTTTTTCTAAATTGGTATAATGTTGTAGTTCATTATTATACCAATTACCTCCAGCAGGCAACTGAGTTTGATGAAACCAATTAGTGCTATTTAAAGCTCCATTAGAATCAAATTCATCTGACCAAACCAAATCTTTATAAACGACATCAACTTGTCCAAAACAACATTGAGCTGCCAGAAAAAATGCAAATAAAATTTGAAGAATATTTTTATTCATTATATTATTTTTATTACGACTACTTTTAATTTTGAATTACTGATTTTGATTTTTTTTTCAAAAGTTAACCAAAGTTCCTCTTCTACCAATTGACAGCCCTCCTATTGATAAAAAAAAGGTTAACTAATATAAAATATTATTATGTTAACCTTTTTTTTTATCATCAATAAAATAACTGGCTAAAAGCCTATTCCAATGGCGTTAGCCAGTTTATAAAACTATGGATTTATTATTACCGAAACATTATCTATGTAAAGAGTTGAACTACAGCCTTGTACACCACCACAGATAGCTACAAATTCTAATGTAATACCTCCACTTACATCGCCAGCAGCTACCGTGTAAGTTGTAGTAAAGGTTTGCCATGTAGCTGTTGGGGTAACTGCAATATTTACGACTTGGTTAACCCCATTTGCAGCCTCTACAAAAGATTGTATAGAATAAGCACCACTTATACCTGTTAATGATCCCAAATAGTCAAAGGTAATTTTAACCTTATCTCCTACTTTAATTCCACCTGCCCCTTTTCTTTCTTGTTTAAGAGTTGGGTTTAATCCTGATGGACTAGCAAATAATTTAGCCGAATAAGTTCCCGTTTTACTTTGTGTGTTATCGACCTCAATAACACCACCATTTTTATAAACAGCCCAACCAGTAAAGTCTCCTGTTTCAAAACCACCATTAGCAGCAATATCCCCTGTAGCTGGAGTTCCTCCGCCTGTTCCTCCGCCAGAACCACTACCTGTTCCATAAAATGTAAGGTCATCAAAATAATAAGTGTCAGAATCTTTATTTTCAAGATCAAAGAAAATAACTATTTTATTAAACTTACCACTTGCACTACTTGGAAAAGGAATTGATAGTTCTTCCCACTCATTTGTTTTAGTTCTTGCAACCCCTACCTCTGTGCTATTCCCTGAATTTCCTATCTCTTCTAATTTTATAGTCACTTTAGTTCCCGCTTTGGCAGAGTAAACTTTAATTTTCAAACCAGAATGAGTGGTGAAATCTAATTTTGCATCTAAATCAATTTGGATATTATCCCAAGGTGCAATACCTAAATTGGTTACTTTTCCAACTTTGCATGAAGTATTGATACCGGTATCGGATTTTGGGTTTGTTTCATAAGCAAAAGTAGTTCCGTCATTTTTAATTTTTGCAGTTTGGTCAGATTTAAAAGTCACGTTTAAACTTGCTGCACTCATGGATTCGACAGTTTCTGTCGTACATGCAGCAGTACCGCCACCACCAGTTCCATAAAGTGCAAGGTCATCAAAATAATACGTATTAGTATTTTTTGTTGCCAAATCGAAAATTAATACTATTTTATCATATTTACCAGTTTGAGAACTTGCAAAAGGGAAACTTAACTCTTCCCATTCATTGGTTTTAGTGGTTGCAACTTCTAATTCTGTATTGGTTCCAGCATTTGCTTTGTCCTCTAATTTTATTATAAGTTTAAATCCAGGTACAGCTGAAAATACTTTTATTTTTAACCCTGTATTAGAGTTAAAATTTAATTTTGCATCTAAATTAAATTGAACGTTATCCCACGGGTTAGTTCCTGTCTTAGTAACCTTTCCAACATAACATGAAGTATTGATACCAGCATCAGTTTTTGGATTAGCGACCCATTGAAAACCAGCACCATCACTAATAACTTTTGAAGTTTGGTCAGTTTTAAAGGTCACATTTAAGCTTGCCGCACTCATGGATTCAACCGTCTCCGAAGTACATGCAGGACCAGTAGTAGTTCCATCGATTACAATAGTGTCCTCATACGTATCAGTTGCTCCTGCTACATTTGTAATTTTTAATGTTACTGTGTATGTACCTTTAGCATAAGTTTTTATAGGATTAATTTCCGTAGAAGTCGTTCCGTCACCAAAAGTCCATAAGTAATATCTAACTTCTGTTGACGTGTTGATAAATGTTACCGTTCCAGTACTTGCATTTATAGTGTGCGTAAATCCTGCAAAAATTTCGGGTAAATTATCATCGTTATTTTCGCATCCGCTAAATGACACAAGCAAGATCAGTATCGCAATAATGGCCTTAACATTTTTTTGTAATTGTTTCATAATTTTTATTTATTAGATTATTCTACTATTTTTTATACACTCTCACATAGTCAACCAACATGGTTTGTGGGAAAACTGTTTCGCTATTTGGAGCACCTACAAAATTACCTCCAACAGCAAGATTAATAATGATATAGAAAGGATGGTCAAAGACCCACTCTCCCTTAACATTAGATGGTGTTATCTGATTATATAAAACATCATCCACATAGTAATTGATATAGTCTGGACCCCATTCAATCCCAAATATGTGAAAGCCCGTATCAAAACGATCATTTAATAAGCTATAGCTTTTTGTGATTGCATTTGCACCAGAATATCCAGGACCGTGCACAGAACCTAGCACTGTTGTAGGTTCCTGCCCGCGATATTCCATAATGTCTATTTCACCGCATTGAGGCCAAGCAACTTCGTCGCAATTAGCACCTAGTAGCCAAAACGCAGGCCAAATTCCTTGACCATAAGGCACTCTTATGCGAGCTTCGAATCGTCCGTAAGCTTGCTCAAATAGACCTTTCGTTGTTAATCTTGCAGAAGTATAAGATGCTCCATTGAACGACTCTTTTTTAGCGGTAATTAACAAATATCCGTTTTCAACCTTTACATTTTCGGTGCGATTTGTATAGGATTGGAGCTCATTATTACCCCAGCCTGCTCCAGTATCACTGTTACCGGTTCCTAAGTCATAAGTCCAGATAGTACTATTTGGAGCACCGTCTGTAGTAAACTCATCTTGCATTACTAGTTCAGTAAATTGTGCTACCGTTTGCTTTTCATCAGATGAACAACTAGAAATTACAAATAATGGCAGTGCCAAAAAGAGAGACTTAAAACCTAGTCCTTTTATTAGCATTAAATTTATATTTATTTTTTTCATTTTTTTTCGTTTTAATATTTTCTCCATTACTATTACTCTTTATAGAAATACATATTATCTACATAAATAGTTTTAACGTTAGAAGATTTTATATTTTCAATAATGATTAAATTGACACCAGTTTTGTCTAGTGAAGTTTCTGAGGTTGGTCTAATTGGAATTTTTATCGTTGACCATACTCCTGCTTTAAAATTAGCACTTGGATAAACCACTGGAGCTCTTGGGTCTAGTTGATAACTTTGACCTATACGGTTCTGTTGAAAAGTAGTAGCAGCACTATTTTCATTTTTAAATGTGAGAAGAAGATCAATATCAGTAGGTAATTCTAGCATCATGATATCAACACTGAAATGTGTCATCTCTGAAATATTTAATGGAGTAGTAAGCTGAGTACCCACAAAATTAAATTCGGTATAGTTTAGTACATTTTGGCCGTCAATAATTGCTTGCTCACCTCTAGTAGTCTGGAAAGGAGCCCAATAGCCATTATAATAATTTACGGGTACGTTTGTATATTTGTCACTAAATATTGAAATCACCTTATTTTGATCCAAAGTAGGGACAGGAGCAACAGGAAAAGATCCAGGAACATTAACCGTTAAAGATCCAGTTGCTTTAACACCACCTATAGAAGCTGTTATTTTAGATGTACCCCTACCAACAAGAGTTACAATTCCTATATCACTAACTCTAGCCACTTCAATATTAGATGATTTAAAAGAAAAATAAGCGGGGGCTGCAGTAACTGTTTGATTTACTCCAGATTCCAAATTAAATGTTTGTGTCAATCCATAATCAGCCATACTTATTGAATTTCCTAAGAACTGAATTTCTACTTTATCCTCGCCTTTTAAAATAGATGGTCGAGGTTGTGCAATAGTTCCTAACTTTTCAAATTTCAATTCGTCAATCCAAAAAGTGTACCCTTTACCGTTTTCTGGTCCTTCAGCATACCAAAACATTCCTCTTTCTGCGATTAATTTAGTAGCGTCAGGAATTGGAATTATATATTTTTTCCAACCTGTAGTGAGTAGTAAATCTGTGGTTACTAAGTACTTGTTTTCTCCAAAATCTTGACCAAAGCCAATTTCGTTAATTAAACCTGCTTGAGTTCCCTTTGCCCAAAACGTCAATGCATCGTAACCCGATAAGTCACGCGCTGTTTCTGTACGAAAAATAGCACCTGCATAAGCGCCCAATGGATCACCCACGTTAGGCACGTCAAATCGCATAGCAGAAGTCCCCTTGTATTTTGTTTCTTGATCAACAGTAAAAGCCTGAAAATAAGAACCTTCAAACGGGAAGTAGTTTAATCCACCGGTAAAGCCGTCCATAAAAACTTCTGGAGAGTTTGGAAAAGTTGCAAACTGAACTTCATCGGAAATTTCTCTATCGCAACTTACAGAAGCGGCAAAAAACAATCCTAAAACGAAGCTGTTTTTTAAATATATATACTTTCTATTTTTCATTTTGTATCTTTTTTATTTTCCAATATTAATATGTACATATGTTCTAATTTCCCATTCATTTCCATTCGGAAATCCTATAGGACTTAAAATAGGCGATGTTGCAAATGGAAGTGTTTCATTAGGAGAATAACGTGGTGAATATTGATCAAGAGTACGCCACGTTCCACGAATACCAATTTTAGTGTCTGGTAATATAAACCAATTAGGCTTTCCTACTGAAGTAGATAAATCCAGCATTAACTGCATAGGATACGTCAAGTTGAAATCTCGATGGTAATCAAATGGACCCCAATCGTTAACTTTTACAGAACTTACTAATTTAGTCTTATTATAGACAACTCTGATATCACCTCCCAAACGCTCCACTAATCTAGCATCACCACCATTTGCTTGGGCATTACCAAAGTAAAAATTACCTATTAATCCAAAATATGGTGTTAATTTAGATACTATCCGTGTATTTGATTCCCATAAGTCATGTGCAGGAGCTGAATTAGGAAAAGCAAATGTTTGTCGCCCATCGGCAAGAATTCCAACAGCAGCATCTTGAGCAGTAGGTAAATGACGAAATACAAACCCACTACTGATGGCAAACTTAGCGTCCTCCGTCATGTCATTATCCCAATCATACATCCAAGTAGCAGGTGTTGGATCATAAGTCAATAATAATTCTCCTGCCAATGTTTCTCTATTCCCTCTTACAGCAAATGGATCATCCTGTATATTCCGCAATCTTCCTGGCGCTTGCACATCATTTGGCATAGCCGCTACAATAGGTTTTTGCCATAAAAAGTTTGGAGCAATTTGGAAATTACCAGTACTAAAGGTAAAACCGGAAAGAACATTAACCTGATTTCCACTTCCACTGTCTTTTAATCTCCACCCGGTAAATGTTTGAGTATAATCAGCACCACCATTAGCAACTAATCCCATAGCTGCAGCTTGTGAATACCAGTTAAATGAACCTTTGGAGTATGTTATTTTTGCTTTCCCCCCCCAATTATCTGTTGAATTAACCTTATCAGTAAAAATTACATAATTTCCTGATTGTCCTTCAGTGAATTGAAATACTCTTCCATTTAACGGTTGCCCACCCCATATAGCGCCAAGCTCAATTCCTAAATCTCCAAATTTTGTTTTTGAATAAATTGACAGTCTTCTTGTTTTAGGTAACGGAACTGCAATTGATGAAACAGCTCGCTGAGCATCAGCAATATCTTCATGATAAACACTTGCAAAATCGAACTTACCAATCTTTGTCGCGTATTTCAATAGAACTGCAGGGTTTGCTCCCCACCACAATTGTGGCCCAAAAGCAGCTTTAAAGCCTTTTAATGCTCTTTTACCATCAACTTCAAAACCAGAGGTTTCTCCATTATAAATATCTAAATTTGGTCCATAGTTAGCCTCAGGATATAACCCAAAAAAATCACCTTCATATCCCCAATGATAATGACCCGTCCTGTAGAAACCTCTTAATTCAAAATCTTTTGCATCCCAAGTGTAACTTGCATTATAAACTTTAACTCTATTAATGTCATCTAATAAAAGGGGACCGTTATCAGTTAAGACAGTTCTACTGCGGCCACGGTTTTCATAAAAAACTTCATCAATTGGATTTTCAGCAACATTGCCAAGTATACTGAAATTGACATTAGCACGCATGTTTGAAGATGGATTGCCTTCAACGCCTACAAAAAAGGACTGCATGTGGTCAAATCCAAGTTTATTAGGATAAACAGTCGATTCAGGATCTGCAGTTTTCGGGGTAGTAATTAAACTTCCACCGGTATTGAATGTAGTAAACTCAGCTCTCATATTACTGATACGAATTTTTTCGCTGCCGCTACCCAATAGCGCCGCTTTATCTCCACGAGCTTTTAAAACAGCATCCATTAACTGGATATTTGCAAAAGAATTTTGTATGCTCTCAAGATTTTCGCCTGGAGCGTATGGATTAACATTATGCGCTTGTTTCAATGCATAATAAGCTGCACGTGGATAAAGATCATATAAACCACGTTCATTTGTTGGTCCTTTGGCACAAATACCAAACCACTCTTCATTCATATTATTATTAGTACCCTCTAAATCATAGGAATATCCTCCATTTGACCAAGAAGCATTAGTATCATGAATGTCAAGATTTTTAGTTTGACCATATTTCCACCAGCCATCACTAAATTGAAATGTAAAACCTCCAAGTGAATTTCCTGCTTTACCAATTCCTGCTGCATTTTCATAAATTTCTTTCCAGTTTCCTACCATGTAATATGCTTGAGATTTTTGGTCCTCACTATTATTAATGGTATTAAATGCATCAGCACCAAATTCTGTAAACAAAATAGGCTTATTTATTTCATTTTTAACCTTTGTAAAAGCATCCCCAAAGGAAACACCACGATACATATTAGTTCCTAAAATATCAATGTCTGGACATTCCGTTTTAATGATATCTAAAAATAATAAATCTCCATTACAAATCGCTATTGGATGCGAGGCATCGATTTGTTTCATTTCTAAGGTTGCCTCATTGAAGAGCTTGTATAACGAACGTGCTCTGGCAGTAGATTTTCGATCCTCTAACGGAATGTTTTCCGTTTCAGCACCATCCCAAAAAAGACCATAGTTATTTTCATTTCCTAATAAAAATAATAAAAGTCCGGGAGTATTTTTATATTCTTGAACCATATCTCTTGTTTCTTTCAGAAGTAATTCACGAGTTCGGGAATCAGAATATTCGGTATTAGGCACCCAATTCCCATTTAGAGTTAGTCCGTAACGTCCAAAAGAATGGTTAAGCATAGTATAAATACCATATTTTTCATAAATGTATTGAACCCACTTTGGTTGTACACCGGTGTACTGCCGAATTACATTAACTCCCATGTTTTTCAACAAACCCATTTCAGCGTCAAGTGCAGCTTTAATAACGTCATCTGGCTGTTTCCATAAACTATAGGAAAAATTAGTCCCAATAGGGTAGTAATCCCAGTTCATACCGTTGATCATAAAATCTTTTCCATCAACAACTAATTTCATTCCCTTCTCGTTAGAAACGACCGAGACTTTATTAGGCTGTGCAAAAACAGTTGTTGTTATTAAGAAAAATAGTAATCTTAGAATATTCATTTTCATATTTTAATAAATTTAATTTGATTCTTTCAAAAGTTATTGAACAGTAATTATTTAAATGAGCTTAGCAGTTCGAGTTAAAATCTTTGTTGCTTATGGATTCTTATTTCCCTTTTCATTTTAATCTAAATTGCGAAAAGTCTTCAGTAATGCAATACTCCCCTTAGATTATAGTTTATGAAGACAATAGCTTGTCGTCAAGAATAAGTAAGTAGTGATGTAAATTGGTTTCTTTATTTTTTTTTGGTGATTTTTGATTTTATAAAATTAACAGAAACCACTATTAATAATTCAAAAAGAACCTCTACAAAAAACATACATTGCAAAAAATTATCTGTTTAATTTCCAATAATCAAAAAAAGTATTGAAAATTAAGAAGAAATTATGGAACCCGCTTTTTCTGTAAAACAAAAAAACCACAACAATAACGTTAATGTTGTGGTAATGTATGGTTTTATTTTACGGAATTAAAGTAAACTATACAGCTAAAATGTACTCAACAAGTCCTTGTTCGTGCAGTAATTCCATTTTTTTACGCAAACGATATCTTTTTATCTCAACGCTTCGGACAGAAATATTGAGTAAAGGTGCAACCTCTTTCGATGAAAGGTTTAATCTTAAATAGGCACACAATCTCAAATCGTTTGGCGTCAAAGATGGATGAGCCTGTTTCATTTTTTTCAAAAAGTCTTTGTCCGCATTATCAAAAGCTTCTTTGAAAACACTCCAACTATCACCTTCTGTTATGTTTTTATTAATTGTAGAGATGACTGATTTTATACTTCTGTTACCATCATCAGGAGTTTTCTTCAAGTCGGCTTTTATAAAAGCTAACAATTCATTTTTACTATTTAAAGTCATCGTGGAAACGGCTAATTCTCTGTTTTTAGTATCCACATCTTGAGAAAGTTGTTCGTTTCTAACTCGCATTAATTCTTGCTCATTTTCGAGCTCTTTAATCTCTAACAAAAGATTATTCTCGTCTATCAATTTCTCTTTTTGCTTTTGATAATAATTATTATAAGTTTTGTGAATAAATCGAGCTAAAACAATTAAAAAAATGAAGTACACAAAGAGAGCAATATTGGCTAAATACCAAGGTTTCGTTACCGTGAAAGAATATACAGCTGCATCCTCCAAAATAGAATTTGCAAATTTAGCTCTCACCCTGAATGTATAATCTCCTGGAGGCAAGTTTTTAAAATTTACCGTTGATTTGGCACTCCATTCGCTCCAATCGTCCTGAAATCCTTCTAATAAATATTGAAATTCAGCATTAATGTATTTATTAAACTCGGGAACCGTATAATTGATAGTTATATTGTTTTCATCATATTTAAAACTGCCTTCTTCCAGAATAGAACGGTTTACAGAACTTTCATTCAGCTTATTTGTTGAAATCTCCGATATTGAAACACTATGGTTGTTAAAACTCAAATCATTAAGATTTAAAATATAATATCCATCGGTGGTTCCTATCAAATAATTAGAATTAGAAATTTGAGTAATGTTTTCATAACCCAACATCGAATTAGTCAATGAAGCGGGAATAGGAATCACATTTTGTTTCAGTTGATTGCTTAATTTACTCAGTGAAAAATAATGAATGTAGTTTTTTGAAAAGAGCCATATTCTATTGGAGTTGTCGACAATCAATTTTCCTGAAGTGTATTCGTCTTTTTCGAAAACGGAACTTAATAAATCATCTTTGCTGAATTGTTTTGTCTTCTCATTCAGTTTAAAGATGCCTTCTTTATTCGCATAATAAATGATGTTATTAAACTTTGTTAAACTGGCATTTTTACCTTTTGTGGGCGTTTTATAGGTAACAAAAGGTTTTGTTTTCAATAAATTACTGTCTAATTCCAGTCTGTAAACGCCTTTGTATTCATGGCTTACGAACACATTCAAGTTGTTTGTAATTTCAAAATATTTAGAAGAATAATCAAATCCGGCTATTTTATTTCTAAAACCCCACTGATTATTCGTTTTTTCCAAAACTGAAATTCCGTAATAATTTCCTTGAAGCAAAAGTCCTTTTTTGTTAGGCACTGTTTCAAATTTCCATGTTCCTGATGCTGAAAATATATTTTTTGCGACAGCATTTTCAATGACAAATGTTCCCGAATCATGACCACAAAAAAGTGTCCCATCGTGCTCAAACAAAGACCAAACCTGTCCTTTCGTTCCCGTGACAAATTTGAATTCATCATTAGTCAGGTAATTTTTATAAAACAAACCTTGATTGGTGCCCACATACAAATTGCCATTATATAGTTTTGAAGTGTAAACTGTCCCAAGAATTCCGGTGTCATCAACAAAGTTTTGTATTGGTGACTGCAGGTTTATACAATTGATTCCGTTGTCCAACCCTACCCAAAGATTTTTTTCGACATCTTCATACAACGACAACGCCGTATTGTTACTCAATCCTTTGTTTTGAGTAATGTGATATTTAATTTTTCCGCTACTATCAATTATGAAAATCCCATTAGAAACAGTTCCCAAAGCAAAACTTCCATCCGAAAGCAACTGGCTGCTGTAAACACTACTGGCAGCCAATTGCGAATCAACTTCAGTAGAAAATTTAGTCAAAACACTTCCTATAAGCTTATAAAAACCATTCTGCTGTGTTTGGATTAAAAGTCCTTCATCAATGGCAAAAACATTGACAATTTTATTGCTTTGTAAAGTTGGATTGTTAGAAACCAAACGTCCTTTTCCACTTTCTATTTCAAAAAGTCCTTCATTGATTGTTTGAAAATAAATCGCATTTTTTGTTCGGAACGATTTGGTGATATTGTTTTTAGGAGCAATAATTTTGAAACCTCCAGTTTTAGTGTCGTAAATATAGATTCTATTAAGGGATTGAAAAATTACCCATTGATCATAATTTAATATGTTCCAAAACTGTTCATCATCAAGAATCTTATTTTTTAATGTTTTGCTTAGAGAAGTGTATTTTAATTTTCCATTTGCTTGTCGGGTCCAAAAACCAAATTCCATGTAGCAACCCGTAAAAATCTTATTTCCAATCACTTTAACAGAGCGAACAATAGTTTCATTTGGCGATGGATATAACTCCCAATCAGATCCATTAAATTCTAATAATCCTTCATTGTTTGCAAAGAAAACATAATGATTTTGATCTTGCGCAATCATCCAGTTCTGATTTCCTGCTCCATAAGTGTTAGACGTGTATTTTACAATTGGCGGTAACTCTTGCGAAAATGCACAGAAAGACATTAATAAAAGAAAAATGTATAGTTTTGTTTTCAATGGAATGATGATGTTAATTTTTTCAAAAATAAAACTAAAATAGTATTTATTTATTGGATAAAAAACATAAAAACTATACAATGATAAAAATCAATTTTCGACAGCGCTTTTAATGATTATTTGTGAGTTGTTCATTCCGTTTTCTCTGTTGAAAATTGATTACTTTTGTAAAAATTATAATTTTTATGCAAGTTGACCTTTCGAAATTAGATCCAAAGAAAAATATCATCATAAAAGGCGCTCAAGTTCACAACCTAAAAAATGTAGATGTCGCCATCCCCCGAAATAAATTAGTGGTTATTACCGGACTTTCTGGTTCTGGTAAATCAAGTTTGGCTTTTGATACTTTATATGCCGAAGGCCAACGCCGATATGTCGAAAGTTTATCCTCGTATGCTAGACAATTTCTTGGACGATTGGACAAACCAAAAGTGGAATATATTAAGGGAATTGCTCCAGCGATTGCTATCGAACAAAAGGTGAATACAACAAATGCGCGATCTACAGTAGGAACCTCTACCGAAATATACGATTATGTGAAATTGCTTTTTGCCAGAATTGGACGAACTTATTCCCCTGTTTCTGGTCGTGAAGTCAAAAAAAACACTGTTACAGATGTCGTTTCTGATGTGAAAACTTTTGAATTGGACAGCAAATGGTTACTGCTTGCTCCGATTCATTTGGAAGAGGGACGAAAACTGGAAGACAAACTAAAAGTACTTTTACAACAGGGATTTGCCCGAATATTGGTTAATAATGAAATGGTCCGTTTGGACGATTTACCGGATTCATTAGATAAAAAACAAATCTTTTTAATCGTTGATAGAATTGTAATTAATCACGACACTTCTGGCGAAGAAGAATTTTATAATCGCTTGGCCGATGCGGTACAAACTGCTTTCTTTGAAGGAAAAGGAATTTGCCATTTGCAGGAATTGAACTCCGATAAAAAGTATTCCTATTCTAATAATTTTGAATTAGACGGCATTACATTTCTGGAACCAAACGTTCATTTATTCAGTTTTAATAATCCATACGGAGCATGTCCAGTTTGCGAAGGCTATGGCAACATTATTGGGATTGATGCCGAATTAGTCGTTCCAAATACCACTTTATCCGTTTTTGAAAATGCTATTTTCCCTTGGCGAGGGGAAAGCATGAGTTGGTACAAAGATGAACTGGTTAACAAGGCATATAAATTTGATTTTCCAATACACAAACCATATTACCAACTATCGGAAGATCAAAAAGAGCTAATCTGGAATGGAAATAGCTATTTTCAAGGTTTGAATGATTTCTTCAAAGAGCTAGAACAAAAGAATTATAAAATACAAAACAGAGTGATGCTTTCTCGTTATAGAGGCAAAACCAAATGTCATTCCTGCAAAGGAAAACGTTTAAGGATTGAAGCTTCCTATGTGAAAATCAATGAAAAAACAGTTTCGGATTTAGTAGACTTACCGATAAAACATTTGGTTACATTTTTCAAAAACATTGATTTAGATGTATATGAAAAACAAATTGCGAAACGATTATTGGTGGAAATCAACAACCGTTTGGCCTTTTTAACCGAAGTAGGATTGGATTATCTGACATTAAACAGGAATTCAGCAACGCTTTCCGGAGGAGAATCGCAGCGTATCAATTTAGCGACTTCACTCGGAAGCAGTTTAGTGGGTTCTATGTATATTCTGGATGAACCAAGCATTGGTTTACACCCAAAGGATACAGAACGACTGATAAAAGTATTGCTTTCCTTACGCGATTTAGGAAATACGGTAATCGTGGTAGAACACGATGAAGACATCATGAAAGCCGCTGATATGATTATAGATATTGGACCGGAAGCGGGAACTTTAGGCGGACATTTAGTCGCTCAGGGAACCTACGACGAGATCTTAAAATCAACTTCACTTACAGCGAAATATTTGAACGGAGATTTAGAAATTACCGTCCCTAAAAAAAGAAGATTATTTAAGAATTTTATCGAAATAAAAGGAGCCAGAGAAAATAATCTTCAAAATATTGATGTTACTTTCCCCTTAGATGTATTAACGGTAATTACCGGAGTTTCGGGAAGTGGAAAAAGTACGCTTGTTAAGAAAATCCTTTTTCCGGCCATGCAAAAAAAGCTGGAAAATGTTGGTGAAAAAGCAGGACAATTTACTGAAATGAGTGGTTCATTCGCTCAAATTAAACACATCGAATATGTAGATCAAAACCCAATAGGAAGAAGTTCCCGTTCTAATCCTGTAACATATATTAAAGCATATGATGACATTCGGGAATTGTATGCCAAAGAAAAACTATCAAAAATAAGAGGATACCAGGCCAAACATTTTTCTTTTAATGTTGATGGCGGAAGATGTGAAACCTGTAAAGGAGAAGGTTCCATCAACGTAGAAATGGTTTTCATGGCCGATGTGCAATTGCCTTGTGAAACCTGTAATGGAAAACGATTTAAAAAAGAAGTTTTGGAAGTCGCTTTTGAAGGTAAAAACATTCATGATATTCTAACGATGACCATTGATGATGCCATTGCCTTTTTTATAGATAATAAACAAACTAAAATCACTCAGAAATTACAGCCTTTGCAAGATGTTGGATTGGGTTACGTGCAATTAGGACAATCGTCTTCTACACTTTCCGGTGGAGAAGCACAGCGCATAAAACTAGCTTCCTTCCTGGTAAAAGGAGCGACAAAAGATAAGGCTTTGTTTGTTTTTGATGAACCTACAACGGGATTGCATTTTCATGACATCAAGAAACTATTGGCTTCCTTTGATGCATTAATTGACAAAGGCCATTCGATTATTGTTATTGAACACAACCTTGATTTAATAAAGTGTGCCGATTGGATTATAGATTTGGGTCCCGAAGGCGGAGAAAATGGTGGAAAATTATTAGCAGTAGGAACTCCGGAACAAGTCGTGAAAATAAAAGAATCTGTTACTGGGATCTATCTGAAAGATAAATTATAACAAAATTAACCCATATAGCATTTTTCTTCAAAAGGATTTCCGTCTTCATCAATTGCTATTAAAATCTTTTTAGCTTTTGACGAAACTTGTGTAATGTAAATCCAAGCTATTGACCAAAGTCCAAGGGTAGCACAAAAGATCCAAAAATTAAAAAGATGATCCACCTTTTTTTTCTTTTTTAATAAAACGGCATACGGTAATTTATCATTTCGTTCTAAAACTATAAATCCGTTATTTGTTTTATCTTTTAAAATAGATGAAAATTTTATCAAATTGTCATTATTTATATTCGTTTTGCTTTTCATAATTATTGGAGGTTAATCATCTTAACTAATTGGCTTCGTAGTCAAGTAGAATAATTATGGCAAAAATAATGTCATTTTTAAAACAATGCAATACCCACTTTTAGTGATATTTTATAACCTAATAATTATCGTTTATGAATTTAAAAATATGCTGAAAAAGATTTTATTTGAAATAAATTTATCTCAAAAAAACAAAAAACTAGCTACTTTAACCTTTTTAAAACAGTATCGATGGCTTGATTTATTTCGACAGAAATAACAAATCTGTAATTCACATAAACGTATAACAGCGCAATTAATACTGATTTCAAAATAATATTAATTGTAGGGCTAAAAGGAAATTCCCAGAAATAAAACAGTAGAAATAATATTAATGTTATTCCCAGGGAATATAAAGTCTGATTAGTAAATGGATATAAATGCAAACGCTTTACCACAAAAAGCAATTTGGCAATGCTGTAAAAAGTTATCGATAATAATGTTGCAAAAGCAGAGCCCATGATTCCGTACAAAGGAATAAAAATCATATTCAGACCAATGGCTACAATTACTAAAAACACACCTAAAAACAGCACAGCTCTGTAATATTTCGTATTAAAGATAATAGCATTGTTATTGCCTAATATCAAATCAAAATATTTAGACAATCCGATCATAAACACAACTAAAATTCCACCACTATATTCTTTTGGAATGATTTCATACAACTGGTTGATGTTGACAAAAATTCCCAACATCACGAAACCACCCACTACTTGCAGGTTAATGGAAGTTTTTTTATACAAAGCATTTAATTCATCATGCTTATTATCATGCATCAGTCTGGCTGTAATGGGATAGACAATTTGGTGCATGGCGCGACTGGGAACTGAAATTACCAAAGCAATAAATGTGGCAATCGAATAATAGGCAATGTTTTCAATAACCATATACTGGTTTAGCATAATTTTATCTCCATCCAGCAACAAATTAGCCACACTTCCTGATAATATAATATAAAAAGTATACTCCATTATACCTTTTACATTAAGTGGTATCGCAAACTGAAAACGTGGTCTTTTGATATAAAACGCATATCCCATCGTGATAATTAGAGCTAAAAAATATATTCCGGCAGTAATATAAACAAAATCGACAACGGTTATCCATCCATAATAGACGCCAATCAACGCAAACAGAGAAAACAACCTGAGTCCTACTTCTTTGATAAAATTTCCAAAAACGGAATGCATATGCACTCGCGCCCAAGCGTAAAAAATTTCGAAATAAGCCATGCACAATCCTATAAATGGAATAAGCCAAATAAAATCCTTAACTACTGGGTTTTTCTTTGACACAAAAAATATAATATCATCAAAGAAAATAAAACCAATAAAAATTAAAGGAATGGATAAAAGCAAAGGGAACAATACTGTAAAGGATAAAAATCGGGATCTTTCTTCATCATTTTCACATTGGGAATAAAATTTTACTAATGTATTTTGCATCCCGATTGCAAATAATGGCATGATTACATTAGCAACAGAAAGTATATAATTGGTTACTGCGTAATAAGTGGCCCCAAGAAAAATTGGATATAAATAAAGCGTGTTAATTGCACCTATACCAAAACCAAAATAGGTTATTATTGTATTCTTTAAAGATTGATTTAATACTATTCCCATTATTTTATCATTGCGAGGCATAAAGCAGTCTCACTTTTAATTTACATTTTGTTAAGCAATTGAACTAAATCTTTCGTCAAGTTTTTTCTGGAATAGTTTTGCAAGCCAACTCCATTTGATTGTAATTTTCCTTCCAAAAATTGATTATAAAAATCCAAAATTACACTTTTAAGTTTCATTTTTTCTGAATAATCAAAAAATACGCCTGTGTTGGTATTCGTAATAATTTCGGAAAAGTCAGAATCTTTGGGTCCAATTGCAATTATAGGTCTGTTTGAAACCATATATTCGAATAATTTTCCCGGAATAATGCTTTTAGTATCTTCTGAATTAATTTCAATAAGCAATAAAACCTGGGACTTTCGTTGGTGCGCAATCGCTTCTCTATGCGAGACATAACCCAAATTATTCAAGTAGGAATTAAGTCCAAATTGAGAAATGGTTTCCAAAACTTCCTGACTAACGGCTCCGATAAGTTTTATTTCTAAATGCGATTTGAAGTCTGCAATTTCTTCAATCAATTCAACTAGACTCTCCCATAAAATCAAAGGATTTCGCTCCGAAAGAAAAGAACCTATATGTGCTAAAGAAAATTTAGAATCTAGAGTTTGTTTTTCAACTTCTTCCGTATCATAACCATTGGTGATAACTTCAATAGGTTTATTGGTAATCTCCTGAAATTCGGTTTTGGTAGTTTTGCTCGTTACAATAATGGTATCGGCTGTATTCAAAACCTGATGTTCTAAAGCTTTGTGTTTTTTGGCAGCAAAACTGGACAATCGCAAAGATTTGTGATAGCCAATTGTCGTCCATGGATCACGGAAATCAGCAAACCATTTTAAATCTAATTTTTGTTTTAATTTTAATCCAATAAGGTGCAAACTATGCGGCGGTCCAGAAGTTATAATCGTATCAATATTATTATCCAAAATGTATTTCTCCAAAAAAGCAACCGATGGTTTTACCCAAAAAACACGTGCATCGGGAATAAAAAGATTTCCTCGAATCCAAAGGAAAGTTTTATCCAGAAAAGATTGTTTTTTCTGATTGGGAATAATTCCTGAACTGATTTTTTTAGTTTTGTTTTTCGAAAGAAAAGAAGCCAGTTGATACGGTTCAAAAATGGTCTGTTTCACAATAATCGCTTTATCCGAAACTTCTTTAACTAAATTTTCATCCACAATTGGATACGTAGGATTCTCCGGAATATAAACTATCGGCTGAACGCCAAAATCCGGCAAATACTTGACAAACTTAAGCCAACGTTGCACTCCAGGTCCTCCAGCAGGCGGCCAATAATAGGTAATTATTAAAGTTTTTTTGGGTTCTGGTTTCAATTTAATTGTTTTATGATAGAGACGCACTGTAAAGACGCACTGCAGTGCGTCTCTACAGTGCGTCTCTACCTAATTACACGGATTTTTTCCTTTCAAAATAAATCCCACCAATCAAAAGCAACAGCATTCCTATGGAACTAATTAACGTTATCGTACTTCCGGTTTTTACGACTTGAGGCTCAAACTTGAATTCTATTTTATGTTTTCCTGCCGGAATTTGCAATCCCCGTAAAACATAATTAACTCTAATGTGATCCACAATTTTTCCATCGACATAAGCATTCCATCCTTTTCCATAATACATTTCTGAGAAAACGGCTAATCCTTCCAGTGAATTGTTGGATGTATATGTCAAGTGATTAGGTTTATAATTTTCTAAAGTTACAGTCGCTGAACTGTCTTTGGCGAAAGCCGTCTTTTTAATTTCAAAATCTTTAGTATTTACGATTGCCACATTTTTAGAATCCAAACTATCTAGCGCTTTCATCTCTTCATCAGCAGAATTCACCAATTTTACTTGACTTACAAACCAAGCATTGCCGTTAGCATTAGGATTAGACGTTGGAAATTCTTGTCCTTCTTTATCGGTTTGAATCACGTACTTCACATCAAGCATATTCAGTATTTCCATATTGCTATTCGCGATTTGGTAATCAAATAACTGTTGCATTCTTCGTGGTTTCACTGCGCTATAACCGCCAATTGATTTATGAAAATAAGATGCTCTGGCACTGGACAAATTCCCTGAAACTTCGAAAACTCTGTAATGCGTAGTATCTTTTAAAATTTCAACATCGGAAGGAGATTCTTGAAAAGGAACTTCTACATCTCTGCCGCTGACGAAATCTTTTCCTGAAACATAATTTTTATCCACAAAAAACAAATCGGAAACCATTAACAATCCTACGATTATAATAGCCGTATTTTGCGCAAATCGATCTTTAATAGCCATCCACAAAACGCCTGCTGTTATTAGGATAAAGAAGCCAGATCGCAATAAATCAGCACTGTACAAAGTCATCCTGTCTTGTTTCAATGCATTTACAAAATCCGGACCGTACGTTTGTTGGAAATAAGCATCATTTCCACCTGAGAAACTGAATAAGCTTTTGCTTAAAAACAAAATCACAATAATTCCAAGACCCAAAATTGCCGATTCATACAACGCTTTCCATTGCAGTTTTTTATCCAATTGGAAAAAAGTCTGCAATCCCATAATCGCCAACACAGGGAAACACAATTCAAGAATAACTTGTATCGAAGAAACTGCTCGGAATTTATTATACATTGGAACATAATCAATAAAAAAGTCTGTCAGTAAAGGGAAGTTTTTCCCCCATGAAAGTACTAATGCAACCACAGCTCCCGAAAGGAATACATATTTTATTTTACGTTTATCGATGAACAAAGCCATAATTCCTAAAAAGAAAACCACAACACCTATGTACGCAGGAGCGGCAACAATAGGCTGGTCTCCCCAATAGGTTGGCATTCCGGAAACAAAATCAGTTGCCTGATCTTCCGGCACACCCTGACCAATCATGAATTCAAACATATTGCTGTCTTTTCCAACCGCTTCATTATTTGAACCACCAAAAAGTCTAGGTGCAATCAGATTGAAACTTTCGGTAATTCCGTAACTGTATTCCGTGATGTAGTCGTGAGTCAGCGCACTGCTACTGGTGTTTTTTGAACCATCGGGATTATAAGTCAATTCGCTTTTTCCACGCGTACTGAAATCTGCATATTCGACTGTTGCCAGTAAATTGGTTGCATTTGCACCAAGAGCAAAAATTCCGGCTACCGCCAAAATCCCGAAAGAATAAAGCATTGATCTATAATCCTTTTCTTTGATTTGCTGATAGATAAAATACCCAGAAAGAAGTAATAGAAAAATCAATAAATAATACGTCATTTGGAAGTGATTCGCATTGATTTCCAGTGCTGTCGCAAAAAGCGTAATCAAACCTCCCAGAATATATTTTTTTTGAAAAACCAGAATAAATCCGGCAATAACCAGCGGCATATAAGCGATTGCATGTGCTTTGGCATTATGACCAACGCCAAGAATGATAATTAAATAGGTAGATAAACCAAAGGCTAACGCTCCAAAAAATGCTTTTAAAGGATCTACTTTTAAAACAAGCATCAAACCGTAAAATCCAAGAAAATATAAAAATAAATAATCTGCAGGACGCGGTAAAAATCGCAACGCATCATCTAAAGCACCAATGTAATCATGTGGATATTTAGCACCTAATTGATAGGTTGGCATTCCTCCAAACGCTGAATTTGTCCAATAAGGTTCCGCATTTTGCGTGTTTCTAAAGTCATTTTGCTCTTTAGCCATTCCGGTATATTGAACAATATCAGACTGGAAAATTTGTTTTCCTTGAAGTACAGGATAAAAATAGATTAAAGAAACGAGCACAAAACCAAGTATTGCCAGCGCGTGTGGGTAGAACTTATTTATTATTTTCAATTTAAAAAAGTTTGGATTAGAGTAAAAAGCTTGTTAATTACGACAAATTTAATCTATTTCTTCGTAATCAACATACTCTCCCACTTTTTTGGTTTCGCGCGGATTTTTGGTGTTCGCTGTATTATAAATTACTTCATCTTTGGCAGTCGTTTTATTCCAGGGATTTTCCTGAGAATGTTGCTGTTGTTGCTGAAATTTTTGCCCAGCTTTTTCAACTACTTTTTTTACCAATAACGGTAAAAATAATTTTGCTAAAAATCGAAAAATATAGTAGAAAGCAATCATATAAAAAATTGCTTTTAGAATACCAGTAAAAGAAGCTGCTTGCATAAATGTATAATTTTTTTCAAAATTAATAAATCAACGGTTCAAAATTAAAATATCTCTCTTAAATAAATAATAAAATATAGTACATTTGAAAAAACGTTATTACTTTTTAACCGAAAAAAAAAATAAGATGTTCAAAATCAAAAACGTAATTGCCACAGTTCTTTTGATGATTCCTTGTGTTCATTATGGCCAACATACGGATCAAATTAATTCTAACAGACCCGGTGAAACTATGTCGGCTTTTGCAGTCGGAAAGTCTGTAATTCAAATAGAAACAGGAATTTATGGCATCAAGCAAAACCACAGTTTATTGAAATATGACGCCAATGGTTTTGGTGTAGATGCAACATTGCGCTGGGGATTGTTCATGGAAAAGTTAGAGTTGATAGCCGATATACAATACCAAAATGAAGAATACACTCAATTATTCACTAAAACAAAGCGAGCGGACTTCAAGCAAACTGTTTTAGGAGCCAAATATTTAATTTACGATCCTTTTAAAAATTACGAGAAAAAGGTTAATATATACAGTTGGAAAGCCAATCGTAGTTTTAACTGGCGACAATTAGTACCTGCCGTTTCGGTATTTGCAGGAGCTAATTTTACAATGGCAGATAATCCGTATTCTTTTTCTCGGGAATCCAGCATTTCTCCCAAGATTATGTTGATTACACAAAACCATTTAGGTGACGGAAGTTGGGTTTTCGTAACCAATATAATAGGAGATTATGTAACGACTGATTTTCCAAGTTATGGTTATGTATTGACTTTAACTAAAGGAATCAGTGATAAATGGTCCGGATTTATAGAGAATCAGGGTTTCAAAAGTGATTTTTACAGTGATGCCATTGTTCGCGGAGGCGCTGCTTTTTTGATAAATAAAGACATGCAAATAGATGCATCAGTAAGTACAAGCCTAAAAAACACACCGTCAATTCTCTACGGCGGAATAGGAGTTTCATGGCGTTATGACGCAAATTATGAAGAAGTGCGGGTAAATATCGACTCTGGCGGAGATTCCGGAAAAAAAGCAGACAAAAGAGCGAAAAAGACAAAAAAAGGATAAACATAGAATTTCAAAAACAGAATGATTACAATTCAAGAAGCCAAAACTAAAAGTGAATTAACCGATTTCATTAAATTCCCTTTTTCTTTATATAAAAACAATAAAAACTGGGTTCCTCCATTAATTGCAGATGAACTGGAGAGCTTTGACAAAACAAAAAATCCTGCTTTCGAAAAGGCAGAAGCCTATTTTTATATCGCAAAAAGAAACAATGAAATTGTCGGAAGGATCACTGCAATTATCAATTGGAGTGAAGTAAATGAACAGCAAAAAAAGAAAGTCCGTTTTGGTTGGTTTGATGTAATCGACGATATTGAGGTTACCAGAGTACTTTTAGAAAAAGTATATGAATTAGGAAGAAAAAATAATTTAGAATATGTTGAAGGTCCTATGGGGTTTTCAAATCTGGACAAAGTTGGAGTACTTACCGAGGGCTTTGACGAGATGGGAACCATGATTACTTGGTACAATAATCCATATTACGCGACACATTTTGAACAATTGGGTTACGTTAAAGAAAAAGAATACATTGAAAGTAAATTTCCTTTTTCAAACGTAAAACCGGAATTTTTTGAAAAGGCAAATGATCTGGTAAAAAGAAGATACCAATTATCACCTTTAAATTTCAAAACAACCAAAGAAGTAATGCCACATGTGGATAAAATGTTTGATTTATTCAATGAATCGTATGCTTCATTATCCTCTTTTGTCGCCATTTCAGACACCGAAAAAGAATATTTCAAGAAAAAATATATCAGTTTCATCAATCCTGAATATATTAAATTTGTAGAAGACAAAGACCATAATATTGTCGCTTTTAGCATTGTGATGCCTTCTTTTTCTGAAGCGATGAAAAAAGCAAAAGGAAAATTATTCCCTTTTGGTTTTCTTCATTTACTTCTAGCTAAAAAACATACTAAAGACGTTATTTTCTATTTGATAGGCGTGCATCCGGATTATCAAAATAAGGCAGTAACGGCAATCATTTTTAAAGAATATTACGAGACTTTTAAAGAGAAAGGCATTATCAATTGCTTTAGAACACCCGAACTGGCAGATAATGCAGCCAGTATTAATTTATGGAAACATTTTGATACTGTTGTACATAAAAGACGGTGTACTTATCGCATCGATTTATAAAAAAAACGGCTCATTTCTGAGCCGTTTTCGATTTAAATTTCACAATCCTCTTTTAACAAAACCACATTTCCATCAAATTCTTATTGTTTTTCTATCTTTAAAAAATCGTTTTCCCTTTATTGTAATCAATCAAATCACAAAAACCTTCAACTTAAGAATCACCTTTTTTCAACAAAGCAACCTCGCCAGCAGATGAATTGCCTTCGGAGATGAAAGCATGATTCGCGTAAATCGTGTCTCCTTTTATTTCTCACTCTGGTGTTCCTATACTTTTATCTTTCTCAAAAAAATTATAGCTCAAATTTCCTGAGGAAAGCTGACCCTTTTTTATATTCAAAATCCATGAAATACAGTCCTTTTTAAGGATTGTCCGGTAATATTCTTTAAATTCTCGTTCTTCTACAATATTTTTTTTCTGAAGCAGCAGAAACTTTTTCCTTTTCTTTTTTACAAGAAGCAAAAGCACTTATAAAAATGACACCCAATAATATTACTTTTTTAATAAATTTTCTATTTAATTAGCTAGAAAGATATATTGTCGCGATTATTAAAAAGTTTTTTTGCCAGTGTTTGTGCGGATTAAAAAGATTTTTAAAGTTAAGTGACGAATTATTCTGTGCTAATCTGTGAAATCTATGGCAAAGAAATTTAATGCTTTATTAAAATACGGCATTAAATTTTAACCATTGCTTAGTTTTATAAATACACTATTTCCTAGAACACTAAAATTCAAAAAAAAAAATCCATCATTCCGAAGAATGATGGATTAATATGTAAAACTTTATTACTTATTATGCATCTAAATCAACCGTAGTTCTAGCAGCTATCTCTTTATATGTTCCATTTTCTAGTTTCTCACGAATCGCTTCAAAAGCAGTTAATGTTTCTTCAACATCTGATAAAGTATGAGACGTAGTAGGAATCATTCTCAATAAAATGATGCCTTTTGGAATAACAGGATAAATCACAATCGATAAGAAAATCCCATAATTTTCTCTTAAATCGTTTACCATAATCATTGCTTCCGGCACACTTCCTTCAAGATATACTGGAGTCACACAAGTGTTCGTGTCACCAATATTAAAATTACGCTCTCTTAATCCGTTTTGCAACGCATTTACATTTTCCCACAATTTATCTTTCAATTCCGGGTGGTTACGCAATAATTCCAATCGTTTTAAGGAACCGATTGTTTGTATCATTGGCAAAGCTTTCGCAAACATTTGAGAACGCAAGTTGTATTTCAAATAATCAATAATGTCTTTGTCAGCGGCTATAAAAGCACCAATATTAGCCATCGATTTTGCAAAAGTAGAGAAATATACATCAATTCCGTCTTGACAACCTTGCTCCTCACCTGCTCCGGCACCTGTTTTTCCTAGTGTTCCAAAACCATGTGCATCATCAACCAACAAACGGAAATTAAATCTTTCCTTCATGGCAACAATTTCCTTCAATTTTCCTTGTTGTCCGCGCATTCCAAAAACACCTTCGGTAATAAAAAGAATTCCTCCTCCTGTTACTTCCGCTAACTTTGTAGCACGCTCCAAGTTTTTTTCCATACTTGCAAGATCATTGTGACGGTATGTAAAACGTTTGCCCATGTGCAATCGAACGCCATCAATAATACAAGCATGTGCATCAACATCATATACAATTACGTCATTTTTTGTAACCAAAGCGTCAATTGTTGACATAATTCCCTGGTATCCAAAATTCAACAAATATGCCGATTCTTTCATTACAAAAGCTGCCAATTCATTCTCTAATTGCTCATGATATTTAGTGTGACCACTCATCATACGCGCTCCCATCGGGTAAGCGGCACCATATTGTGCTGCTGCCTCCGTATCTGCCTGACGCACTTCCGGGTGATTAGCAAGACCTAAATAGTCATTCAAACTCCAGTTCAAAATATCTTTTCCACCAAACTGCATTCTTGGACCCAACTCACCTTCCAATTTAGGAAAAACAAAGTAACCTTCTGCTTGTGAAGCCCATTTTCCTAAAGGTCCTTTATTGTTTTGAATCCTTTCGAATAAATCTTTTACCATAATATATCAAGTAATAATTTTAATTTTAAGAAGTTGCAAAAATAATTATTTAAATTTTATAAAGGACTTGAAAGTAAATTTATTTTTCAAGCATTAACTTAATGATTATTTGCAGCTATCTCCTGCTCTACACTATATCTTTTGCGCCGAAGAAAAATCGGCGCAAAAGGATGCCGTTTCGATCAGGTCTAAAAAACATATTCAGGAATAAACTTTGTATATTTGAATAAATATTTCAACATTAGAAATTTATGTCACAAGATACAAAAGAATTAAAATTAGCCGTTCTCATTGATGCTGACAATGTTCCGTACAGCAATGTAAAAGGAATGATGGAAGAAATTGCTAAATTTGGAACACCCACCACCAAACGTATTTATGCCGACTGGACTAAACCGAATGCCGGAGGCTGGAAAAGTGTTTTATTAGAACATGCGATTACTCCAATTCAACAATACAGTTATACGGTTGGTAAAAACTCTTCCGATTCAGCGATGATTATTGATGCCATGGATTTATTGTACTCCGATAAAGTGGATGGTTTTTGTATCGTATCCAGTGATTCTGATTTTACACGTTTAGCTATACGACTGAGAGAATCGGGAATGAAAGTCATTGGAATCGGTGAACAAAAAACGCCAAACTCATTCATTGTAGCTTGCGACCGTTTCATTTATATCGAAGTTTTGGATGGCGCTATTAAGAAAAAAGCAAAAAAACGAACATCAGACAGTAAGAAACCCGTTGAAAAACCAATTGAAAAACCAACTGAGAAATCATTAAATAAAATTGATGTACAGACAATAGAACTTATTGAAACCACGATAGAAGATATTTGTGATGATGACGGCTGGGCTTTTCTTGGTGATGTAGGAAACTTTATCGTTAAGAGAAAACCTGAATTTGACCCTAGAAATTATGGCTTTTCAAAACTAACTCCTATGCTGAAATCGCTGACTGATATACTTGAAATCGATGAAAGAGAATCGGATAAAAAAGGTATTAAACACGTTTATGTTCGTTTGCGTTACAGTTAAACTAATTTTTTAACCGCCTCATATAACGTTTCTTTCTTTATTGGTTTAGACAAATAATCATTCATTCCTATTTCCTTGGCACGCTCTTTTGTGGTTTCCATCACATCGGCGGTTACTGCAATAATGGGAATGTTACTGTTTTGCGCTCCAGCTTCGCCATTTCTAATGGCAATTGTTGCCTCATACCCATCCATGATTGGCATTTGCAGATCCATTAATACGATATCAAATTGATTTGTTTTAAATGCATCCAGTGCTTCCTCACCATTATTAGCATAAATTACAGTAGTGTTTAACCATTTTTTTGTTATCATTTTTATCACCATTTGGTTGATTGGATTATCCTCTACCACTAAAATGGATTTTCCTGCCAAATCATCAATAACAGCTTTAGGGGAAGCTTCCAGCTTTCTCTTTTCTGTTGAAATGTCAAAATCAATTGTAATAACGCAAGTCGTCCCTTCGTTTATTTTACTTTCCATTTGGATGGTTCCGTTTTGCATATCGACTAAAGTTTTGACGATATAAAGCCCCAAACCAAGTCCACCAAATTTTCGCTTATTATCAATATTATTTTGAGAAAAGGAATCAAAAATACTTTCCATTTTATCTTTTGGAATACCTACACCGGAATCTGAAACAGTCAAAATCAACCTGGCTTTATTTCCACCTTTCAACTGGCAATCCACATGAAATTTGACAAATCCTTTTGTTGTAAATTTGATGGCATTATTTAGTACATTATTTACTATCTGAACCAATCGATTAACATCCCCGATTATTAAATCCGGAAAAGTACCTGATTTAGAAAACTGAAATGTTAATCCTTTATCTTCGGCCCTGTTAATGGCATTATTCTTTAAATTTTCAAAAACCTGAACGGGATCAAATTGATTCTTTTCGAGCTTTAATTCTCCTTTTTCGATTTTAGAAAAGTCTAAAATATCATTCACCGAGCTCAATAAACTATGAGAAGAGTACTTTATAATTTGGCAATTTTTTCTGATTTTATCATCCTGTACCTCATTAGAGATAGAATCAATTAAATTCATAATCGCATTCAACGGTGTCCGCAATTCATGACTGATATTCGATAAGAAATAGGATTTTAAATCATTCATTTCTTCCGAGCGAATCAAAGCCAGTCGATTGAGTTCATTTTTCTCATTTTTTAAATTCCGAATCAAATTCGACATCGAAAGTGAAAGAAAAACAACTTCTAATCCAGTCCCTAATTTTGAACTGTTTTGAGTAAAAAAAGTATTCGGTAATAATCCGAAATTATATAATATAAAAATTCCGAATCCGATGATCAGAAACGAAATACCAGCTGTGAAAAAGGGATCTATGGATTTTTTTTTATAGTATAAATAAATTATCGAGCAGACAATTAACATCAAAAACACCAGCGTAAGAACATTTACTAAAACGTAGGAAAATAATAAAGTCGAGGGAATAAAAATGATACAAAATAATAATAAAAACAGTAATGCGTAAGCTATATTAAACAGAATATAAATTTTCTTACTGTTCGTTTTAATCTTCAAAAATAATTCACTGTATTTTCCCGACAAAAAAACGGCAATTATCGCAATAAATAATACACTATGATTTGAAAACCATCCTGCATGCGGTGTGATGTACTTGTAGAAAAAACCATCTAAAGCAAATTGTAGTAAACCAACAAATAAAACGTACAAACTATAGTATAAAAATATTTTTTCATTTAAAGCAAAAAAGAAGAAAAAATAGATAATAGCTGTGATAGACAAAATGCCATAAAAAATTCCAAAAAATAATTGCTCGTCTGAAATCATTTGGATAAACCTTTCCGACGAATAGAGCAGCATGGGAATTTTTATTACCTCACCGTCACTCTTCAAATGCATAAACAACTGCAGATTGGATTTTGGTGCTATTTCAATTTCAAAAATAGTTTTGCGATTATCAAAACTCCGTTTGGAATAGAGCAGATTATCCCCACTAATCTTGGTAGTTATTTTTCCAGAGGCATCAACAATAAATAATTCTACTAAATCTGTTATAGGACGTGCTGTTTCCAAATAAAAATTCAGTTTTGAATTTGTTAGATTTTTAATTTCTGTTTTTGACCAAAAATGATTTTGTGTAAATCCTAAATCATCATTTTCACTAAGAAGTTTTTTCGGACGCAAAGTGTTATAATTAGCAACAACATAGTCGATTTCCAGTTCTCTCTGTCCAACATCTGCAATTATGGTGTGATTATGCAAAGAAATTTCTTTAGGAATTGTATCACTGCTAAAGACATATTGTGAATAAGTGTTTGAAAAAAACAAGATAAAAAATAGTAATTTCAAAATAACCGAAAATTGTAGTTGCTTTTTTTTATCCATGTTTAGTAAATTACTTTCAAATCTATATACCTACGAAATAAAGAGTTTCTTAGTTTTAAAAAACCCTTTTCAAATCATGTTTTTCTATTTTTTTAAATAAAACATTTCATTTTAAAAAAAGTACGGAAAGTATAAAAAATTTATTGATCTGTTTGGGTAATTACTAGAACTTTTGCGATAATAATAAAAAATATATCAGAAATTACGTTTTGATTTTAATTCTAAATTCTATTCATTAAAACTGAAACTACATAAAAAAAGGAGGCCTTTTAAAGGACCTCCTATGTAATTCTGAATTACCGATATTAACTCTTACCGTTACTGGTATAGTCTATTGTGAGTAATCAATCTCATTATAAGATTGACATTCCCAAGTATTCAATCAGAATCACACCTAAAGGTATTATTTATTTTAATATTAATCAATTGTAAATCAGCATTTAACCAATATTTAACGCCATTCGACCGTTTTAAAAATCTCAGCCATATCTATTTAATGCCGTTAATAGTAGTTTCGCAATCTGTAATATTTAATGGGAGAGATTACCCAAAAAAATGCATTAAAAAAACAAAATTATAAAAGTGCCATATTTGTGTTATGCCCAAAAAAAAAGGAGGTCTTTTTATAGACCTCCAGTTTAGATTTTGATTTGTTGTTATCAGATTTTATCTTTCGATAAAACTAATTATCAAATACGCTACTCTTTGCAGATGGCAATATTCAAGAACAAAGCGAAATCATACTCAAAGATACCACTAATTTCATTTTGAAAAACTCTAAAAAAGCACTTTAACCAATATTTAACTAATTGATCATTAGAGTATTAAAACAATTGTCCAATGATTAATCTAACTCTTTTGTGCCGCCCGATTACTTAAATTTAAAATGAATTGAAATTCCTAAAACGGACCAAAACATCCGTTAAGTTCCACTTGCATAACCCACAAAAAAGGAGGCCTTTTAAAGGGCCTCCGATTCAGATTTTGATTTGTTATTATCAACTTATATCTTTCGATACAACTAACTATCAAATACGCTACTCTTTGCAGATGGCCATATTCAAGAACAAAGCAAAATCATACTCAAAGATACCAATAATTTCATTTTAAAAAACTCTAAAAAAGCACTTTAACCAATATTTAACTAATTGATCGTTAGAGTATTAAAACAATTGTCCAATGATTAATCTAACTCTTTTGTGACGCCCGATTACTTAAATTTAAAATGAATTGAAATTCCTAAAACGGACCAAAACATCCGTTAAGCTCCACTTAGCATAACCCACAAAAAAGGAGGCCTTTGAAAGGGCCTCCGATTTAGATTTTGATTTGTTATTATTAACTTATATCTTTCGATACAACTAACTATCAAATACGCTACTCTTTGCAGATGGGCATATTCAAGAAGAAAGCAAAATTATACTCAAAGATACCACTAATTTCATTTTAAAAAACTCTAAAAAAGCACTTTAACCAATATTTAACTAATTGATCATTAGAGTATTAAAACAATTGCCCAATGATTAATCTAACTCTTTTGTGCCGCCCGATTACTTAATTTTAGAATAACTTGAAATTCTTAAAACGGACCATTATGTTCATTAGGTTCCATTTGGGATAATCCACAAAAAAGGAGGCCTTTTAAAGGGCCTCCGATTTAGATTTTGATTTGTTATTATCAACTTATATCTTTCGATACAACTAACTATCAAATACGCTACTCTTTGCAGATGGCCATATTCAAGAACAAAGCAAAATCATACTCAAAGATACCACTAATTTCATTTTAAGCAACTCTAAAAAAACACTTTAACCAATATTTAACTAATTGATCATTAGCTTATTAAAATATTTGTATGTTACTTAAACTAACTCTTTTATGCCGATCCAATTGCTTAATTTTAGAATAACTTGAAATTCGTAAAACGGACCATTATCTTCATTAGGTTCCATTTGGGATAAGCCACAAAAAAAGGAGGCCTTTTTAAAGGGCCTCCGATTTAGATTTTGATTTGTTATTATCAACTTATATCTTTCGATACAGCTAACTATCAAATACGCTACTCTTTGCAGATGGCCATATTCAAGAACAAAGCAAAATCATACTCAAAGATACCACTAGTTTAATTTTAAACAACTCTAAAAAAGCACTTTAACCAATAATTAACTAATTGATCATTAGCTTATTAAAATATTTGTATGTTACTTAAACTAACTCTTTTGTGCCGACCGATTACTTAAATTTAAAATGACTTGAAATTCTTAAAATGGACCAAAACATCCGTCAAAGTCCACATAGTATAAGCCATAAAAAAGGAGGCCTTTTTAAAGGGCCTCCGATTGTAGATTCTGATTTATCATTTATCAATTCATACCGTTCAGCATGAAATGACTATTTGAATAAGTTTCTCCTTGCAGATGAATTTACTCAAGTGATTAATCAAAACCACATGATAAAGATACAACTTATGTTGGTTAAAAAAATAGAATTGAACATTTTAACTATTAATTAACCTATTGTTTTATAGTTATTTACAGTCTATTTTTCTTGAAATTGATAAATAAGATACAATAAAGAAAAAAGGCACTTGTCCTAGTTTTGTCACCTCACATGACAGAGTATTATAAAAAATGTATCTTTGAAAAATCAAATTAAAACCGACTAAATGCAACTTGTTTTCGCCTCTAATAACAAAAATAAAATTCTGGAAATACAAAGTATGCTTCCTGAAATCATTAAGATCCTAAGCCTGGAAGATATTGGATGTCTGGAAGACATTCCAGAAACTGCCGATACCATTGAAGGAAATGCTATTTTAAAAGCCAACTATGTAACCCAGAGATATGGTTTCGATTGTTTTGCCGATGATACCGGATTAGAAGTAGCCTTTTTAAATGGAGATCCTGGTGTTTACTCCGCAAGATATGCAGGAGAACAGCGCAGTGCCGATGACAATATGGATAAATTATTGAGCGCCTTGTCCGATCAAAACAATAGAAATGCACAGTTTAAAACGGTAATTGCATTAAATATAAAGGGCACACAACATCTTTTTACCGGAATTGCAAAAGGTGAAATCACTTCACAAAAAACAGGAAATAAAGGTTTTGGCTACGACCCAATCTTCCAGCCCATTGGATACAAAGAAACATTCGCTGAATTATCATTAGAAATTAAAAATAAAATCAGTCATAGAGGAAAAGCAACACAAGAATTAATCAACTATTTATTAAAGAACTCTTAATTTAGATTCCATTTTATTAACAAAAAATGGAATTGAACATCCTGCTTTAAGCCTTAATTATTTAATTTGAAATTCCAGATTTCAAACTAATTCTATAACATTCTGACAGTCAAATGGTAATAAATCATTAAATCTCAAAATAGCATTAGTTTATATGGATTATAAACAGTAGTTTTGCACCCTATTTTAAAAATACATATGAATAAATTTGAACAATTAGGATTGAGTGAATCGTTACTGAAGGCGATTTTAGATCTAGGATTTGAAAATCCGACCGAAGTACAGGAGAAAGCGATTCCCCTATTATTGGAAAAAGACACAGATATGGTTGCGTTGGCTCAGACAGGGACAGGGAAAACGGCAGCTTTTGGTTTTCCAGTTATTCAGAAAATTGATGCCAACAACAGAAACACACAAGCATTAATTTTATCTCCAACACGCGAACTTTGTTTGCAGATTACCAACGAAATTAAAAACTACTCTAAATACGAAAAAGGTATTAATGTGGTAGCAGTTTACGGTGGAGCTAGCATAACAGACCAAGCGAGAGACATAAAGAGAGGCGCACAAATTATCGTGGCCACTCCGGGAAGGATGCAAGATATGATTAATAGAGGTTTGGTAAACATTTCTCAAATCAACTATTGTATTCTTGACGAAGCTGACGAAATGTTGAACATGGGTTTCTACGAAGATATCGTAAACATCCTTTCAACCACGCCAGACGAAAAAAACACATGGTTATTCTCTGCAACAATGCCTGCTGAAGTAGCACGTATTGGAAAACAATTCATGACCGACCCAATTGAAATTACAGTTGGAGCTAAAAACTCAGGATCTGCTACAGTTTCTCACGAATTTTACCTTGTAAATGCACGTGACCGTTACGAAGCTTTGAAACGTTTAGCAGATGCTAATCCAGACATTTTCTCGGTAGTTTTCTGTCGTACAAAAAGAGACACACAAGCTGTTGCTGAAAAACTAGTTGAAGATGGATACAGCGCTGCTGCATTGCACGGAGATTTATCTCAAGCGCAACGTGATGGTGTAATGAAATCTTTCCGCGGAAGACAAATTCAAATGCTTGTGGCTACTGACGTTGCCGCACGTGGAATTGACGTTGATAACATTACTCACGTAGTAAACTATCAATTACCTGATGAAATCGAAACTTACAATCACCGTTCAGGTCGTACTGGTCGTGCTGGTAAATTAGGTACATCTATTGTAATTGTTACTAAAAGTGAATTGCGTAAGATTTCTTCAATCGAAAGAATCATCAAACAAAAATTCGAAGAAAAAACGATTCCTTCCGGAATTGAAATCTGCGAGATCCAATTGTTACACTTAGCCACTAAGATTAAGGATACTGAAGTTGATCATGAAATTGACACTTACCTTCCTGCAATTAACAGTGTCCTTGAAGGTTTATCAAAAGAGGAATTAATCAAGAAAATGGTATCGGTTGAATTTAACCGTTTTATCAATTACTATAAGAAAACAAGAGATCTTTCTAATCAAACTTCAGGTTCTGAAAGACGTGAGCGTGATGACAGAGATGGTGCTCCAAGAGAAAATAACAATGGTGGTGCAACAAGATATTTCGTGAACATCGGTTCAAGAGATAATTTTGATTGGATGTCATTGAAAGATTACTTGAAAGAAACCTTAGACTTAGGTCGTGATGACGTTTTCAAAGTAGATGTAAAAGAAGGTTTCTCTTTCTTTAACACTGATCCGGAACATACTGATAAAGTAATGGAAATATTGAATAACGTACAATTAGAAGGACGTAGAATCAATGTTGAAATTTCTAAAAACGATGGTGGCGGAAGACGTGACCATAACGGAAGAAGTTCTGGTGGTGGTTTTGGAGGAAGCCGCTCTGGTGGCGAAAGAAGTTCAGCTCCAAGAAGAGAAGGTAGTTTTGCACCAAGAAGAGAAGGTTCTGGCGGTGGTGGTTTCAGAAGCGACAGAAATTCAACTCCAAGAGAAGGTGGATTTGGCGGAAGAAGTTCAGCACCTAGAGAAGGTGGTTTTTCATCGGACAGATCAAGAACTGAAGGTTCCTCCGATAGAGCTCCAAGACGTTCTGAAAGCTTTGGAGATTCACCAAGACCAAGAAGACCAAGAAAAGACTAACATTCATTGTTAATATTCTTATAATTATATCCGGAAACTACAAAATATTTAATCCTGTTTTATTACTTTTAAAGTCTTAAATCAGTTTATGAAATATTTTGTAGTTTTCTTTTTTTTAGTAGTATCTGCATACACTTTTGCGCAAGTAAAAGAACCCTCTCAAAAAGTTGATGGCATCATCATCAGTAATACGAACAGACTACCCTTGTCTGGCGTAAACATCATTAACATCAATAAAGTAAGAGGCGCAACTACTGATTCGAGAGGCTATTTCGAAATTGATGTTCAACTAAATGATACACTTCATTTTACTAGTTTGGGGTTTCAATCACTTCGCGTTCGCGTAACTAATGATTGGATCAAAAATAAAAGCACCAAAATCCAACTTACCGAGAAAGCCATTGCCCTGGAGGAAGTGGTTATCAGACCTTTTAATTTAACGGGATATCTTGAAGTTGATACCAAAATAATCCCCACAAAAGAGAATTATCGGTATAGTATTTCCGGATTAACACAAGGATATGAAGCAGGTCAATATTCTCCAAATGCATTTGGAAGAGTATTGGGTTCTATTTTCAATCCCGCCGATATGCTCTACAATTTCTTTGGTAAGAAACCCAAAGAGCTTAAAAAGCTTAAAGAAATGAAAAAAGATGATACCGTCCGAAGTCTTTTAGAGTCAAAATTTGACAGAGAAACTATATCAGTTCTTTTAGGAGTAGAAAAAAATGAAATTGCCGAGATTTTACAGCGCTGTAACTACTCCGAATCTTTCATCCAAAACGCAAATGACTTGCAAATTATGGATGCTATAAGTGGCTGTTATGAGGAATATAAGATTTTAAAGAAAAAATAAATTTCACTTTAGTCACTTCATTATAAAGCTAATTGAAATAAAAAAGTCCTCAATTTCGAAACTACCTGAGGATTTTTAAAATATTACTTTTAAAGAAATCAAAAATATTATATACATTTACTTATATCAAAATTATAAAAACCTAAATTCCTATATCATGGCAAAAAGTCAAGACGCAAAAAAAACCGCGAAAAAAGAGCCTTTAAAAACGGCTAAAGAAAAGAAAGAAGAAAAAAGAGATAAGAAAAACACTCCTAAAAGAGACTAAAAATTAGTGTTCAGTATTCAGATTACAGTGTTCAGTTCCTATTGTTACTGAAGACTATTTTTTAAATACTGAACACTGAATACTATTTCACCGGGATATTTGCTAAAATTTCCAATACAAATTTCCAGAATTTCTGAGAAGAGGAAATACTCGCTCTTTCATCAGGGGAATGCGCACCATGAATCGTTGGTCCAAAAGAAATCATATCCATTTCCGGATAATTAGTTCCCAGAATCCCACATTCTAATCCTGCGTGACATGCCACCACCTTTGGCTTTTCACCGTTTTGTTTTTCGTAAATTGGAACTAAAACATCCAAAATCTCTGATTTAGAATTTGGTGTCCAACCCGGATAAGAACCAGAAAATTCTACTTCACAACCCATCAATTCAAATGCGGAACGCAATGCATTAGCCAAATCAAATTTAGCCGTTTCAACAGAAGAACGCGTTAAACATTGTACCGAAAGTTGTCCTTCCCCTACAATCACTTTGGCAATATTGTTCGATGTTTCTACTAAATCGTCAAAATCAGCACTCATTCTAAACACTCCGTTGTGTGCAGTATACATGGACCTCACAAAGTAAAACTGAGCAATTGTCGGCATTACTTTAGCAGGAGTTACCTTCATTTTTTCAAAAACAACTTCTAAATCTGGCTCTGTTGTTTTTAACTCTGTTTTAATTTCGTTTACAATTTGCTGCATGTCAAAAACAAATGCTTCGTCATACACTTCAGCAATGATAACTTTTGCATGACTTTCACGCGGAATCGCATTGCGTAAACTTCCTCCTTTGATTTCTGAAATTTGCAAACCAAAATTATCAAAACCATCAAATAATAATCGGTTCATGATTTTATTGGCATTGCCCAAACCTTTGTGGATATCCATTCCTGAATGCCCGCCTTTCAGGCCTTTTACAGTAATCTCATATCCTACAGAACCATCAGGGGTTTCCTCTTCATCATATTCCGCAGTAGCCGTAACATCAATTCCTCCCGCGCAGCCAATATCTATTTCATCATCTTCTTCGGTGTCCATATTCAAAAGAATTTGACCTTGAAGAATTCCTCCTTTTAAGTTTAGCGCACCTGTCATTCCTGTTTCTTCGTCAATGGTAAACAAAGCTTCAATGGCAGGATGGGGGATATCAGTGCTTTCCAGAATGGCCATAATAGCTGCAACTCCAAGACCGTTATCAGCACCAAGGGTTGTTCCGCGGGCACGAACCCAATCTCCATCCACATACATATCGATTCCTTGTGTATCAAAATCAAAAACGGTATCAGTATTTTTTTGATGCACCATATCCAAATGCCCTTGAAGTACAATCGCTTTTCGGTTTTCCATTCCAGCGGTTGCCGGTTTTCGAATAATTATATTGCGAATTTCATCTTCAAAAGTTTCTAATCCGAGACTATTTCCGAAGTTTTTCATAAACTCGATTACACGCTCTTCTTTTTTAGAAGGACGAGGCACGGCATTTAAATCGGCAAACTTATTCCAAAGTGCTTTTGGTTCCAGATTTCTTATTTCTTGACTCATTTATTATTGTTTGAGGGTTAACGTTTATAAGGCCCAAAGTTACAAAGTTTAAATACTTTATTGATACTAATTGATATTGTAATTATATTTACATTTCCAAAAATCAAACATTGAAAACAAAATATTTCCTTTCCTTTTTTCTATTTATCCAAATATTGCTTCTGCAAATTATTCCCTTTTACCCGGAATATGTCGAAGATTGGTATAGTAATGGTTTCTATCCGATACTTTCGTCATTTTCGAGGACTATTTTGGGTGAAATTCCTTTTTCAGTAGGTGACTGTCTCTATTTTATCCTCATTTTATTCATTTTTAAATGGCTTTGGACCAAACGAAAAACATGGAAATCCGAATGGAAAGAAACTGTTTTAAGCATCTTGAGTTTTGTTTCCGTTTTTTACTTTTTGTTTCATGTACTTTGGGCACTCAATTATTACCGTGAACCGCTTTTTGAAAAAATGGAAATTCAAAAAGACTATTCGGATGCCGATTTGTTGGCTTTCACCAAAAAAATAATTGCCAAAACCAATGCTATTCAATACCAACTCACAAAAAACGACAGCTTGAAAGTAGTAATTCCGTATTCTCAAGAACAAGTTTTTGAAATGAGTCTGAATGGATATAAAAACTTAGCTGAGCAACATTCTTATCTTTCTTATACCAAGCTAAGTGCCAAGAAATCACTGATCAGCTTGCCATTGACTTATATGGGATTTGGAGGCTATTTAAATCCGTTTACCAATGAAGCGCAGGTTAATTATCTTGGACCAATGTACAGTTTTCCGATGACAACAAATCATGAAATGGCACACCAGATAGGTTATGCAAGTGAAAGTGAATGCAACTTTATCGGATTTTTAGCTTCTGTGAAAAATGAAGATTTATACATTCAATATTCGGGATATAGCATGGCATTGCGTTATTGTCTAGGCAATTGGCAAGCCCGAGACGAGGCTGTTTTTAAACAATTATTAAAAACTGTAAATCCCGGTATTTTGAAAAACTACAAAGAAAGCGAGCGTTTCTGGAAACAATACGACACGATTATCGACAAAGGTTTTCATGCTTTTTACGATCAATTTCTAAAAATAAACCAGCAAAAAGATGGAATGGAAAGCTACAGTAAATTTGTGGATTTGATGGTGAATTTTTATAAGGACAAAGATAAATGGTAAACATCATCATTTTGCTCTGTAATAAAGGATCTTTATTATAATTTCTCAAGCAACAATCCTGTTGCTGTAAGACCTGGACCAAACGCCATTGCAACAATTTTGGTTCCGGATGCTATATTTGGATCATCTACTATTTCTCCGAAAATATGCGGTATGGTCGCCGAAGACATATTTCCATATCGACGTAATATCTCATAAGACCATTTAGCTTGCTCTTTTTTTAATCCAACAGCATCTATAACATAATCTATAATTTTTGGTCCTCCTGGATGAATTGCAAAATGCATATCGGCTTTATGTTCATCAAGATCTACATTAACTTTTTTACAAAGTGTAGTCAAAAAAGGTTTGATATTTTTACGAATAAAAACAGGCACTCGTTTAGACAAAGTCATCAAAAAATTATATTCTCCCAAATCCCATGACATATCCTCTAATGAATCCGGGATAATGACCTCATGTGCGGCTAAAATCCGAAGTCCTTTCTTTTGCGGAAAGGAATCATCTTTCAAAAAAGTTTCTTCATCAAATAGGGAATAGCCAATAAATCCATCCGCAAAAAGGGAG
This sequence comes from Flavobacterium caseinilyticum, assembly GCF_004349085.1. Taxonomy (GTDB): domain Bacteria; phylum Bacteroidota; class Bacteroidia; order Flavobacteriales; family Flavobacteriaceae; genus Flavobacterium; species Flavobacterium caseinilyticum. The sequence goes on from NZ_SMFM01000005.1 coordinate 225,056, forward strand.
CAAATCATGGTATTTGAATTAGAAAATTCAACTAAATTTAAATGTGCGGACAATAATTCAGTGTGAACCACATCAACTCTACCTTTGGTTGAACTGGCACATAGAAGGCTACTGCCGGTGCGAATTGCTGGAAAAGCGCCATAACAGCCCATATGATACGAATGCGTAACTTGAACTGTCTCCCATTTCCTTTCTATTACCGCTTCCTGAGCAACACTTGGTGAGGAATACCCAGAGCAGGTCACATGAATAAGATTTTCCGGACTCGAAGTTGTTTTTGAATAAAACTCATCAAAAACATATCCCATTTTCTTTTTGAACCAATCCATCCGAACTTCAATTTTAGGACCGGAATGATTTTCCCGTTGCACTTCAAAACCAGCAGGAAAATGATATTCATTCGGTAGAGCGCTATCCATTTCATTTTCAATAAAATGTTCAACTTCTTCAAATATTAAAATCTGTCTGCTATTGATACTTTCCGAAGAAACAGAATACTTATCTACGTGATCTGATATCGTCTCAAAACTTAAGCGTTCCGGAATTAGTAAATCATCCGATTCCGAGAAATTTTGAAAATGATAATAAAGGAATTTTGTGTACTGATTGAGCTTGTTTTGATCTAATAATTTCCCCCCTAAGATGGGATGAAAATTGGAGAGTATAACGCTTTTCATTGGCTTCCTGACTTTGATTGAAAGATAAATTTAAAAAAAATATCATTTCAAAATCAATGCTAAAAAACATATTGAATTTAAAAAAAGCTAAATACTTGATTTACAATACTTTATAGTTGTGTTATGTATGTTAAAATACTGTTAATCAGCTAATTATAAGAATTAATTTACGGTAACAATATATACTGATTATGAGGTAAATACGAATAAAAATATTTTATAATACTAAAGTATTAGTATTGAATTTGTTACTGAATTCGAAAAAAAAACCTAAACCTCATCGCTTGTAAAAGTCGTGAAACTTTTCTTTTTGTAAGGACGAATAATCAGGCGTCCTTCACGATCAAAACGAATATAATTATACACCCAATTCAAGAAAACCACTGCTTTATTTTTGAAACCAATAAGTGAAAATAAGTGTACAAACATCCAAACAAACCAAGCAAAAACGCCACTGAAATGGTATTTAGGCAAATCCACGACCGCTTTATTTCTTCCTATCGTTGCCATGGAACCTTTGTCATTGTAGCGAAAAGCTACCATTTTTTGGTTTCGAATTAGTCTTACTAAATTTTCTCCTAACAATTCTCCTTGTTGCATTGCAGGTTGCGCCATCATGGGATGCCCTTGCGGAAAAATTTCGGATTCCATTGACGCGACATCACCAATGGCAAAAATAGTATCATACCCTGCTACTTGATTGTATTCATTTACTCGAATACGTTCAACTTTTTCAACGAGTGCTTTTCCGTCTAATCCGGCAACAAGAGCACCTTGTACGCCAGCAGTCCAGATTACGGTGGCGGTTTCAAATGTCAAATCGGAATTTGTGGTGATGGTGCGACCGTCGTAATTCGTAACGCGCACGTTTTTCCAAATTTTCACACCCAAGTTGCTGAGAAACTTTTCAGCGGCCTCCGAGGATTTCTCACTCATGGTATTCAGTATTCGATCGCCACTTTGAATGAGATTGATTTCCATTTTTGCAATATCAAGATCGGGATAATCTTTTTGCAAGATTGCTTTTTTCATCTCGGCCAAGGCACCGGCAAGTTCTACTCCAGTTGGTCCGCCACCCACAAGTACAAAGTTGATCAAACTGTTTTGGTCCGCAACATCGGTTGTGAGGACTGCTTGCTCAAAATTTTCAAGAATAAGGCTGCGGATGTTTAGCGATTGCGGTATGGTTTTCATGGACATACTGTTGCGCTCGATTTCTTTATTTCCAAAATAGTTGGTCTTGGAGCCTGTTGCGATTACAAGATAATCATAACTCAAATCCCCTATTTCGGCGATAACTTTTTGGTTTTTAGTGTCGATTTCCTGAACATTAGTAAGCCTAAAGTAAACGTCATCGTATTCCTGAATTACTTTTCGGATTGGGTAGGCTATGGAACCGGCTTCAAGTCCGCCTGTAGCTACTTGATACAACAAAGGTTGGAAAGTGTGGTAATTGTGTTTGTCTAACAGGACGACCTGAACTTTTTTATTTTTGAGTTTTTTGGCTAATGCGATTCCTGCAAAGCCACCTCCAATAATTACTATTCTGGGTAAAGTTGAATTTGGGATGTTCATGCTTCAAAAAGTGCTGATTTGTTGGTACTCAAAGATACAATGTTTTTTTCCGATGGATTCGATCAATTAACATCATAATTTTTGTTTTTTGGAAACGCAGTTTTGAAAGAATAAACGTGTAAATTAGCCCCGATGGAAATAAAAATCCTTTCCAGTGCTGAACTTTTTCAGGCTGCTGAAAAAGTTCAGCACTGGAAAGATTGAAATGTACAGCGGGACGAATAGTGCTTATAAATGAAATATATTGTGCTCCCAAAAATGGATCGCTTTGTAACAAAAACTAATAATGGCTTACTAACTTTAATATGAGTGATAATTTAGAACATTCTTTTGTAAAACAGCTTCAGGAAAATCAGAATATAATCCACAAGATTTGTAGGTTGTACACTAATGGTGATGACGCGCACAAGGATTTGTTTCAGGAAATCACTATTCAATTGTGGAAAGCGTTCCCGAAATTCCGGGGAGACAGCAAATTTTCTACTTGGGCTTATCGAGTCGCATTGAACACCGCTATTACTTTATACCGAAAAACAAAACGATCCATAAACACTATAGAGTTTGAAGGTCGGCACCATTTCCTGAATGATGTTGAATATGATTATGAGGAGGAGGAACAATTAAAGTTAATGTACAAAGCGGTTTATCAACTTAATGATATTGAAAAAGCGCTGATATTTATGTATTTGGAAGACAAAGATTATCAGGAAATATCAGAAACTTTGGGAATTAGCGAAGTCAATGCCAGAGTAAAAATGAACAGAATAAAAGGGAAATTAAAAAAAATATTAAATCCATTAGGAATATGAAAGAGCTGGATTTATTAAAAAAAGACTGGCAAAAGAACGTGAATTCTTTTGAACAAGTATCAGAAAGCGAGATTTATAAAATGATTCATAAAAGATCATCTTCAATTGTGAAGTGGATTTTTATCATTAGCATTATTGAATTTGTGTTATTGAATTCTTTGAGTTTTTTATTTCCAGATGAGCAAATGAGCAAGTCGGGTGTAATTGATGCTTTTATTGATGTTTTAGATTACCTTAGTTACGGGGTAGCGCTATTTTTTATGTACTTGTTTTACAAAAATTACCGCTCTATTTCGGTTACTTCTAATACTAAAAAATTGATGGAGTGTATTATAAATACAAGGAAAACGGTGAAGTATTATATAGCTTATAACTTATCTCTCATTCTATTTATTTCACTGCTTTTAGTGTTTTACAGAGTGCAACATTCTCCGATTTGGACGAGTGCTGATACTCCAAAAATAATTTTCACCTGTCTTATTTCTGTTTTTCTTATTCTTGTATTACTGGTTTTCGTTTGGTTATTTTACCAATTGATTTATGGTATTTTGCTAAAAAAACTAAACAGAAATTATGTAGAACTAAAGAAAATTGATTTGTAATTTTGGAGTATAAAAAAGCGGCTTCCTTATAGAGGAAGCCGCTTTTTTAGTTCTGTTAGTATTCCCATCTCCGGGTTTTGTTTAATTCTTCTTGTTCTTTTATAATTTCCGCAGGAATTACCTTTAAGAAAGAAGCATGTTGTTCTATTGCATATTCAACTTTTTCGACAATTTCTTCGATGGTATCGTTATCATAATCAATATCCAACGGTTCTTTGATAATAAAGGACTGTAAAATCCCTTTCTTTTTCATGCGCAATCCTTTTTTGTCAAATGAACGGCGAAAACCATCTATCACAATAGGCACTACAATTGGCCTGTGCTGTTTTATAATATGGGCTGTTCCTTTACGAACGGGTTTAAATGATTTTGTTGTCCCTTGCGGAAAAGTGATTACCCAACCATCAGCCAGCGCAATTTTAATGTTTTCAGTATCGTTGGGATTTATATCCTTTTTCTGTTCTACATCAATCCCTTTCGCACGCCAGGTACGCTCAACAGAAATTGCCCCGGCGTACGCCATAATCCTTGGCAATAATCCCGCCTGCATCGTTTCTTTGGCAGCAACATAATAAATATTCATTTTGGGTTGCCAAAGGTAACAAACATTTTTAATCGTATCATCCCGACCGCTCAAGCTCGCATTAAAAACATGAAACATAGCCACGACATCGGCAAAATAGGTTTGGTGATTTGATATAAATAGGACATTAGAATCCGGCAAATTTCTGATGATTTCTGAACCTTCTATCTGCAATTCATTAAATCCCCTGTAACGCCTGTGAGTCATAGCTCCAAAGATTCGTATTAACCATTTTTTTATAAATAATATATGTCCGAAAGGATTTCTCTTCAACAATCCCATAAAATTGTGTATTTTGTTGTGAATTTGGATTACAAACTTACGAAATTAATATTTGAATTGTGCTGCTGAATTCAACAGAACGAACTGAATAATTTAAACAATTAAAAGCCACTTTTCTTATAAAAAATTTTAAAAGATCAACGTAGAACTTCTTTAAGAACTTCTTTTAATTCACTTAACATCATCGCTGTAGCGCCCCAAACTATGTGCTCCTCAATTTTAAAAGCCGGCACAGTGATATTGTCAGCGTAAGAAGTCGATAAATTCGTAGCAATTACAATCGCATCGTCTAAAAAAGTCGTCAAGGGTAACTCTATAATATTTGCCACCTCGGCAGGTTCCGGTACAAACACAAGTTCTTCTTTACTGATGCCTAAAAAAGGATGTACCATAAAATTACTCGGCGGGATATACAATTCCGTAAATGGTTTCAGAATTTCTATTTTGTCCGGATGAACTCCGACCTCTTCATGCGTTTCACGAAGCGCAGTTACAGCAAAATTCTCGTCTTCCAGTTCGTATTTACCTCCCGGAAATGCAATTTGTGCCGAATGAATTCCTTTATAAGAATTGCGGACAATCAGTACCAAATGTGCTTTGTCATTTTTAGGATAAAAAAGCATCAATACGGAGGCCATTCTCGGTTGATTATCCTCAGCATTGCTATTTTTTAAACGTTCCAATCGCTCTAAAGGCGCCATTTTCAAATGTGCATTAAATGCCGGAAGCTCGGCTTCAATTAATTTGGGAACATACCGTAAAAATTCTTGAAAATCCATAATCAAAGTCTATTTTTGCACTCAGAACAGCACATAAATATAAGTTAGAAAATACAATTTCACAAATTTTCTAATGCCAAAAAGTCATTATAATGTACAGCAAAGAAGAAACCCAAAGATTAAAGCGAGAATTCTGGATTGCATTCGCTGAAAAATATCCTCGAAAATGGGTATTATACGATACCAAAATCAAGGACTTTTCTTTTAAATTTTATGTAGACAACAAAAAAGCACAGATCTTAGTTGACATTGAGCACCGAAGTGACGAAAAACGCATCGCTTATTTTGAGAAATTAGAAGCGCTAAAAAGTATTCTGGAAGAAGAATTTATTCAAAATTTAGTTTTTGAGAAAAATTACACGCTGGAAAATGGTAAAACCATCAGCCGCATCTGGGTAGAAAAATTAGGAGTTGGCGTCAGCAATCGAAGTTATTGGGACGAAATATTTGATTTCTACAATGATAAAATGAACGCATTGGAAATGTTTTATTTAGAATACGATGAATTTATAAAAGATATTGAAAAGCTATAAAACGGAAAATTTATTTCTGTTAAAAAAAAATGCATTATTATAGAAGCAAATTCTAATTAATGCATTTTTCGTTTATTTAAATTTACATATTGAATATATTATAAACTATAATCCGATTGTCATAATTGATATACATTTGTTTCCTGTTCGCTTGTTTTTTACGCGTAATGATAGAAACGGTGCAATTGACTCCTTCATTATCCTTACAGGTAAAAGTGTAAACGACGTCGGCATCATTTTCTTCAACTGGCTGGTAATCGATAATTTCAAAAAGTTGAATGATTTGGGAATACACTACTATTCTGTTCTTATTAGTGTCCAATGTTACTAAAATATTGACCAGATCTAAGTCAGACCATTTTCCCCATTTCCCCTTCTCCGTTTTCTCCAAAACACTAAAACCCGAAGTTTTAAACTTATAATTCTGGCTGTAGGAATTTTGCAGTCCCAATGCTAAAAAAAGTAATACTATAAATATTTTTGTCTTCGTCATTCCTTATCAATTATAATCAAAATTCATTACTTCGTTTCTCGCGGTTTCAAAATCGGTTATCATTTCCTGAATAATAGCTTCCGCTGGTTTTATCTCGTGAATTAATCCGGCGATTTGTCCAATTTCTAATTCTCCTTCGATTAAATCTCCTTCAAACATGCCTCGTTTTGCTCTTGCTCTTCCTAATAACGCAACTAGTTCCTCTTTTGTTGGACAGTTTTCATATAAATTTTGCACATCCTGGTAAAATTTATTTTTAATCAACCGAACTGGAGCGAGTTCCTTCAATGTCAATTGGGTATCACCTTCTTTTACATTAAGAATTGTTTCTTTAAAGTTAATATGTGCAGATGATTCCAACGATGCCGCAAATCTGCTTCCCACCTGCACCCCGTCCGCTCCCAAAACCATTACTGCTAACATTCCTCGTCCTGTAGCAATTCCTCCGGCAGCAATCAAAGGAATAGTAATCTTTTCTTTGACCATCGGAATTAGCGTAAGTGTCGTTGTTTCTTCTCTACCATTATGCCCTCCGGCTTCAAATCCTTCAGCGACAATGGCATCGACACCTGCATCTTGCGCTTTTAATGCAAACACAGAGCTGCTGACTACATGCACAACAGTTATGCCATTTTCTTTCAAATACGAAGTCCATGTTTTTGGGTTTCCAGCTGATGTGAAAACAATTTTCACACCTTCATCGACGATAATTTTCATAATTTCTTCGATATTGGGATACAACATCGGTACGTTTACCCCGAAAGGCTTTGAAGTGGCCTTTTTACATTTTTGAATGTGTTCCCGTAAAACTTCCGGATACATGGAGCCTGCTCCTATCAATCCTAAACCTCCAGCGTTACTCACTGCACTAGCTAATTTATAACCGCTGTTCCAAATCATTCCTCCCTGAATGATTGGGTATTTAATTTTAAAAAGTTTTGTGATATTGTTCATGTATTATTGATGCTACTATTTTTTGATTATTTTTCCCGTTTTAGACAAACCATCTGACTCCATTTTATAAAGATACATACCCTGACTAAGAGATTTCAAAGAAATAGTGGATGATTGAGGTGTGATTTTTTGTTCTAAAACCTTTTGTCCAAAAATAGAATAAATGTATAGTATTCCACTGTCAAATTTTTCAGGTAACGAAACCGAAATATACTCACTGGCGGGATTTGGATAAATTATAAAATCATCATCAGAAAAGGATTCTACTACTAACTGATTACTCAATGCCAATGCAAAATCAGGAATTCCAAATCCATACTGATTATTGGGAGCGGCAAATCTATCAGCGGATTTTATTACTAATTGTCTAATCTCGTGATTTGTTTTTTGTGGAAATGCCTGCCATAAACAAGCAATCATTCCTGCCATTATCGGACTTGAAAAAGAAGTTCCATTTACTGTTACTATATTTCCCGCAGCATCCGAAACCACTGCTGCTTGTCCTTGTGCCATCACATCTGGTTTTATTCTGCCGTCGTACGAAGGTCCTATCGAACTGAACGCTGTCAAAACTTCTGCAGAATTTACTGCTCCAACTGTAATTACTGAAACTGCATCGGCCGGAGCGGCAATGTGCGGATCCGAAGAAGCACCGGAATTCCCGGCTGCAGTAACCAATATCATTCCTCTGCTGAATGCAATTTCAGCTCCACGGGTTATGAATGCCGTTTTGCCGTCAATTTCCTTATAAGTATGACTATACGCTGCATTATCATAATCAAAATAACCCAAAGACGTATTAATTATATCTACGCCCAAACTATCCGCTTTTTCAGCTGCTTCAACCCAAAGCGATTCCTCAACAGGATTTTCGGAAGTAGTGTCTTCGGTTATAAATAAATAATAGGAAGCATCCGGCGCAGTGCCCACCAACGCATTTTCTTTGTAACCGCCCATTGACGAAAGTACTAAAGATCCGTGTGTGCCGCCAGTATAAAAGTCAGGATTTCTTAAAACAAAATTATAGCCGCCCAAAATTTGCTTATTGTCTCTTAATCTTTGAAAAGGCTGCACAGTATTGACTCCGGGAAATCCAGAATCTAAAACAGCAATTATTTTACCGGAACCTGTATAATTTTGCTGGTGCAACTTTGATCCGTTGAGCATCTGAATTTGATTCAGTGACGAACCATAAGCATAATCAATTTTAGTTTTGCTCGTTTTATTTACTTTTTTAATTTTTGGTACCTTTGCAATTTTCCCAGCTGTATTCAGCGATTTGTCTGCAAAATCAATTTTACTGACAAATGAAAGCATAGCCAAAGAATTTATATTTGATTGTGTTCCTCGAACATGAATAGCGTTCAGCCACTTGGACTTTGCCATAACAGTAATTCCAACAGCCGATTTTAGTTGATCAACATAAGTTTCTTCTACTGGAATATCTTTAAAATCTAATGCAATATTTTGATTAGTTCTTCTGTCCAATGCTCTTTGAGAAAGCATTTTCAGTGGCGAATCCGAAAAGAATTGAGCGTTGGGCTTGGCATTAAAATAAACCCAAGCATCTTGTTGAGAAAAGCTAGCAGTTGTGATTAATAAAAAAAGGAATAAATAGAAATTTCTCATAGGGATCGTTATTGAATAAACTGCAAAGATTCTCACTACGTAGCAGATGGAATTGCAAGTACAGCTGTAAAAAAACATTTAAATTATAGTTAATGCAACCGTCTTTCCTGAAATTTATAAAAATAAAATACTAAACTAAGAAATTACTCCCGAACCAACTAATTCATCCTCTAAATACCAAGCTGCAAATTGTCCTTCCGTTATTGCGGACTGAGGTTCGTCAAAGGCCACGTACATCGCGTCTTCGAACTGATGCAAGGTGGCGCTTTGCAAAGGTTGTCTGTATCGGATTCTTGCCATTACTTTCATCGTTTCTCCATTGGCCAAAGCCAAATCTCTACGAATCCAATGTACTTCTTCGTTTTCGATACGCAATGCTTTTTTGAATAATCCGGGATGCTGACTGGTCAATCCGGTATAAATTGTATTGGTTTCCACATTTGTGGCTATTATGAATAATGGATCGGTCGTTCCTCCAACATTTAATCCTTTTCGTTGACCAATAGTAAAATAATGGGCACCTTTATGCTTACCAACTACTTTTCCCATTTGTGGTGTATACGGAATTTTCACTGCTTCAGATTTTAAATCTTCCTCTACACTTAAACCTATTGTCTTTTCAAAACTGTAAACAGGATCGCTTTTATCAATTTGAATTATGACTCCGTCTTTGGGTTGTAATTTTTGTTGTAAAAAATCCGGTAATCTAACCTTACCAATAAAGCACAAACCTTGTGAATCTTTCTTTTCTGCGGTAATCAAATCCATTTGGGCCGCTATTTCACGCACTTCCGGTTTTGTTAATTCTCCGATAGGAAACAACGATTTAGACAATTGCTCCTGGGATAATTGACAAAGGAAATAGGATTGATCCTTATTAGTATCGGCACCGGCTTTAAGTTGATACACGGTTTCGCCATTCTCTTCGATTTCACTTTTCTGACAGTAATGTCCGGTTGCCACAAAATCAGCACCAAGACTTAAAGCGATTTTCATGAAAACATCAAATTTTATTTCACGGTTACAAAGCACATCTGGGTTTGGAGTTCGCCCTTTTTCATATTCACTGAACATGTAATCCACAATTTTCTCTTGATATTCTTCGCTTAAATCTACTGTTTGAAAAGGAATTCCTAATTTTTCAGCAACCAATAAAGCATCATTACTGTCTTCAAGCCACGGACATTCATTAGAAATAGTAACCGAATCATCATGCCAATTTTTCATAAAAAGACCTATGACCTCGTACCCTTGTTGTTGCAATAAGTACGCAGCAACACTTGAATCTACACCTCCAGAAAGTCCTACAACAACTCGCTTCATCATCCAAAAATTATATTTTTATACGGATGCAAAGTTACAAAAGATTTGCAACAGTAGTTGTTAAGGCCATTGTTAATTGTTTTTTGATTTTGTGGCATTTTCAGGAAAGCTCATATTGGTTTCTTTAACTAATTTTCCCTTTTCAAAAAACTGCCAAATTCCTGATTTTTTTCCATTGACAAATTGGCCGGTAGAAACTACATTTCCATTAGAATCTCTGAAGGTAGCCAAACCGCTATATAGATTATTCTTGAATGATGACTCCTCCAACAGAATTCCTTTCTCTGTGTATTTCTTATAAAAACCATTTTTCAAATTGTTTTTATAACTGATTTCTTCCGCTATTTTGCCATTGAGATAAAAAACGGTTCGCAAGCCTTCTAATTTTCCCTTAACATAATTTTCAGTTGTCATAATGTTTTTGGAATTCAGATGATAATACTTCCACTGACCCTCAAATAATTTGTTAATGACTTTTCCTTCACTGACTTTATTCTTGGACTGATTGTAAAAAATAGTATAAGCAGAGGCATCTTTAGCGTTAAATTCCCTTGTGGCAATTATAGATTTAGCTTTGGTATCATCATAAAAATTAAAAACACCTATTTCTTTTCCATGAACAAAAGTACCTTCATACCGCGGTCTTTTTGATTCTTCATAAAATCCTTTCCATAATCCGTGTTTTTTTCCTTTTTCATCTAACTGGTTATAACTGTTCTGCGATATTATATTTTGGCTGAAGAGTATAAAAATTGCAAAGGCAAAAAAACTAATCTGATATTTTTTCATTATTTCTCGTTTTTACATATTACAACAACAGTGACACTGTTATTTTTATTTTGACAAATTTACAATTTTACTTTGCTTATTTCTGTGCCATTATTTCACGATTCAATAGTTTAGGCACTGAATCGTTAGAAAGTAGGATTCGATTCAAATTTTAGACCAAATCAATAATTTTCATCAAATTTCTTTATTTCCATAACAAATAAATTATTTAAAGTATTTTATAAAATGTTTAATGTTCTTAAATTATTTTATTACAAATACTGTATCAAAAATACCAACGTTTACTCATGATACTGACTAACAATTGATTACATAATGTTTTAAGTAATCATGTATAACGTAAACAAAGATAAAAAAAATCATAAAATTTCTAAATGTTCATCATTTTTAAATAAAAAATAAACAAAATCTAAAATCAATTTACTAATTTAGAAGTAACAAATAAACAACAACATTATGAAAAATGTATTTAAAATTAGAAATTTAGCGCTGATTGCATTATTTGCAATCCTAACAGTATCTTGTGATGACGACGATAACGATGTTGTTGTAGACAACACAATTACAGGAAAAGCATCTACAAATGCGAATTTAAGCATCTTGGTTCAGGCGCTTGTTCGAGCTGATTTAGCAACGACTTTGAAGGGTGCTGGTCCGTACACCGTTTTTGCACCCACAAATCAGGCGTTTACAACTTTCCTTGCCAGTAAGAATTACGCAACGATAAACGATGTGCCAAAGGAAGCGTTAACTCAAATTTTGTTAAATCATGTTGTCACAGGTTCAGTGAAATCATCTGATTTAACGACTGGTTACATTAAAACTTTAGGAAAAGGTTCGGCGTCTACTACTAATACCCTCAGTATGTATGTCAACACGAGTTCAGGTGTAAGGTTAAATGGAATTTCGAATGTTGCAACCGCTGACGTAATGGCTTCTAACGGAGTGATTCACATCGTTGATGCAGTTATTGATTTACCATCCATTGTTACTCATGCGGCTGCAAACGCCAGTTTTAGTACTTTAGTTAGTGTTCTAAACCGATCAGGTCAACCTGATTTTATAACTGCATTGTCCGCCGTAGGTCCTTTTACCGTTTTTGCACCAACAAATGCATCGTTTATCGCCTTAGATTTAGAACTTGCACCGGGAGGAATTGCGAGTGTTTCAGCTGCAAATTTAACTAAGGTTTTACAGTATCATGTGGTGAGTGGTAATGTATTAGCAGCGAGTTTAACCGAAGGACAAGTAATAACACCGCCGCTGCTAACGCCTTCTCAAACTTTCACGATTCAGCTAAGCGGCGGAGCAAAAATAAAAGATGCCAGAAATCGAACTTCAAATATAATTATTACTGATGTGCAAGCCTCAAATGGAGTCATTCATGCCATTGATAAAGTATTATTGCCGGCTTTCTAAATAAAGAACAAAAAAAAAGCTCTCAGTAATATGAGAGCTTTTTTATGAATTATTTTTTCTTCTGTTGTGCCTTTTGAGCTTCGGCTTGTTCCATTACTTCCTGAAGTTTTTTCTGGAATTTTCCTTGTTTCTTCGGCTCTTTCAATTTGTTTTCTTGAATTTGAGCATGGATCTTATCACTATCGATAAAGTATCTTTTTATGACAATCATAATTCCAATAGTAATTAGATTCGAAATAAAGTTATATAAACTCAATCCCGCACCGTAACTATTAAAGAAAAACAACATCATTATTGGCGATACGTAGATCATGATTTTCATCATTTTTGCCATATCTGGCATTCCTTCTTGTTGTGGAGCAGCCATTTGTTGGTCACCAGAAGTCATTTTCATATAGAAGAAAATCGCAATCGAAGCAAGCACAGGAAACAAACTGATGTGATTTCCGTAAAAAGGAATATGAAAAGGCAATCGTATAACTTCGTCGAAAGACGATAAATCATCTGCCCATAGGAAACTTTTTTGTCTCAACTCAAAAGCTGAAGGGAAAAACTGAAACGAAGCATACATAAATGGTAATTGAATCAAAGCCGGAATACAACCTGCCATAGGATTCACTCCCGCTTTGTTATACAACTTCATTGTTTCCTGTTGCTTTTTCATTGGGTCTTTTTTGAACTTATCCCCCAACTCAGTGATTTCAGGACGCAATACTTTCATCTTGGCTTGTGACAAGAACGATTTAAAAGTGATAGGCGACATTGCGATTTTTATAATTATTGTAAAAACAATAATCGCAATTCCGTAGGCAATGTAAGAACTCAAAAATCCGAATAACGGAATAAAAATAAACTTATTGATCCATCCGAAAATCCCCCAACCTAACGAGATAATTTTTTCAAGATTTTGATCGTAATCCTTTAAAGTTTTATAATCTGTTGGACCAAAATACCAACTCATTTTGTGATCTAATTCCCCATTTGTAAAAGCCAAAGGAATATTAGCTTTGAATTGTTTGGTAAAAGTGGTATCGATTTGATCATCTATAACCAAGTTATCAGACTTCACTTTTGCAGCTTCCAAAGGTGTCTTTGATAAAAGAATGGTAGAGAAAAAGTGTTGTTTGAAAGCAATAAAAGTTGCTTTTTCCAAATCAGATTCTTCTGTTTGACCTAAACCGGCATAATCAATTTTTCCATCCTCATGTTCGAAATAGATTTCAGTGTAACGGTTTTCATAAGAAACACTTTTTTCATTTCTGTACGTTTTCAAATTCCATTCTAAATCCAATGGTTTTGCCGTATTCAATACTTTATTCAACCCTTGAGAACGAATATCAAAACCAATCATATAATCGTTTGGCTTCAAAATGTATTTGTACTCCAAGAATTCATTGGCTCCCGCTTTCAATTTCATCGACAATATTTGATCTGCTCCAATTTTCGTCAAAGTAGGTTCAAAATACAAGTCTTTAGAATTTAAAGTACGATTATCGCTGGTTAGCAATTGTACATTTAAATTGGCATTATTGTCTTTTATTAGTTGCACTAATTGTCCGGAACCTTTTTTGAACTTTTCAAATTGTTTCAAAGTAGCCTCAATAATATATCCTCCTTTGTTGGCAATTGTAAGTTTTACTAAATCATTTTCGATCGTAGTTACACCTGCTTTTGCAGAAGGCAATGTAGCAGAATAAGCAAAATTCCCCAGCGTTTTTTGCAATTGCGCCAGTTGAGTTGAATCTCCAGTTGCTGCAACTGCAACCGTAGCTGTTGCCACAGTTTTTTGTTCTAAATCCTTGGCTTTAGCCTCTCTGATCAATAACTCTTTTTGTGCTTTTTCAGCCGCAACCACTTTTGGGTCAGGTTGATTTTGGTACATGATAAAAACCAAAATACCAAAAATTAATGCAAAACCGATAATCGAATTGAGGTCGAATTTTTTTTGTTCCATTATTATATTTAAAAAAGTTTAATCTATTAGTATGAAGTTTGATGAATTGTTTCAAAAAACAACAACTATTTTTTCTTTGCCTGAACAGCTGCTGCCACAAAATTCACAAAAATAGGATGCGGATTGGCTACCGTACTTTTGTATTCCGGATGGTATTGTACCCCAATGAAAAATGGATGATTTTCTATTTCTATAATCTCCACCAATCCGGTATCAGGATTTACTCCAGAAGCAATCAATCCTGCATTTTGTAATTGCGCCACATAATTGCTATTGTACTCATAACGGTGACGGTGACGTTCTGAAATCGTTTCTTTTCCGTATATTTTATAGGCCAATGAATCTTTTTTGATATCACATTTCCATGCACCAAGACGCATTGTACCACCTTTATCAGTAACTGTTTTTTGCTCTTCCATAAGGTTAACGACAGGATGCGCAGTGTTGTCATTCATTTCGGTAGAATTAGCATCAGAATAACCTAGAATATTTCTGGAATATTCTATAATTGCCATTTGCATTCCCAAACAAATCCCGAAGAACGGCACTTTATTTTCACGGGCATATTGCACTGCTGCAATTTTCCCTTCAATTCCTCTTTCTCCAAAACCCGGAGCAACCAAAATTCCGTCTAAACCAGAAAATTTCTCTCTTATGTTGTTGGCATCAATGTGTTCTGAATGAATCGAAATCACATTCACCTTAGTTTCATTTGCAGCTCCTGCATGAATAAACGCTTCCAAAATAGATTTGTAACAATCCTGCATTTCTACATATTTCCCAACCAAACCGATATTCACGGTATGTTTCGGATTTTTTAATCTTCGCAAAAAAGTATTCCAGTTTTTTAAATCCGGAGCAGCTTTTTTGGGCAAATCCAATTTTTTCAATGCAACGACATCAAGTCCTTCTTCCAACATTAAATTAGGCACTTCATAAATCGTCGAAGCATCAATCGACTGGATAACTGCTTCTCTTTTTACATTACAAAACAAAGCCAGCTTATTGCGTAGCTCTTCGGAAATTTCGTGTTCTGTTCTGCACACTAAAATATCGGCTTTTATTCCGCTTTCCATCAACGTTTTTACAGAATGCTGTGTCGGTTTTGTTTTCAATTCTCCTGCGGCAGCCAAATAAGGCACCAAAGTAAGGTGAATTACAATTCCGTTATGCTCCCCTAATTCCCAAACCAATTGACGAACCGATTCTATATAAGGCAAAGATTCAATATCTCCTACCGTTCCACCAATTTCTGTAATTACAATATCGTAGTCGCCGGAATTCCCTAGCAACTGCATTCTTTCTTTAATTTCATTGGTAATATGAGGCACGACTTGTACTGTTTTACCAAGAAATTCTCCTCTTCTTTCTTTTTCAATAACCGAAAGATATATTCTTCCAGTGGTCACATTATTCGCCTGAGAAGTAGGGACATTCAAAAAACGCTCGTAATGTCCTAAATCCAAATCAGTTTCTGCACCATCATCGGTCACATAACATTCCCCATGTTCATAAGGATTTAATGTCCCTGGATCTACATTAATGTACGGGTCAAACTTTTGGATAGTTGTACGGTATCCTCTAGCTTGTAACAATTTTGCCAACGAAGCTGCAATGATTCCTTTCCCTAAAGAAGAAGTCACACCGCCAGTAACAAAAATATATTTCGTTTGATTCATTCTGTTGTTGTTTGTGTTGTAGTTGTGTAAAAAAACGTCGCAAAAGTACAAATTTAATTGGACTATTAGAATATTACACTGTTAGATTTTCAGACTCTTTTTTGGCTAAAAAAATGTAAAATTCTATCCGCTAAAAATCCTAAAGAGTTCGAGAAAGTCTAAACTATGGTTTCGGGTATCGTTTTTTTATATTCCGAATCAACTCTTCCAGACCGTTGAGTTTTAATTCGTAAATTAATTTCAGTTGCTCTCCTAATTCTCCTTTTGGAAAACCTTTATTGCTATACCAGACGATATAGTATTCCGGAATATCAATTAGAAACCACCCTTCATATTTCCCAAAAGGCATTTTGGTGTGGGCTAGCTTGATGAGTTGTTTTTGGTTTTGATCCATTTTATAATAAAAAAGAAGTAAGAGACAAGAAACAAGAGCTATTACTACTTCTTGTTTCTTACCTCTTGCTTCTCAAATCACTTTATTTCCAGTTAAAAATTATTCGTTTCTCGATTTCAGGATGCAAACTTAAGAAAACCGGACAAGTCATCGCTGCTTTTTCCAGTATCGTCCTACTTTTTACCTCAGCCGTTCCATACATCTCAAAAGCAATTTCTATCGCACCGATGCGTCTGGGTTCGGCATTCATAATTTTAATTACTTCTGCAGTGGACCCTTTTAAATCTAACTCCATATCCCTTGCCTTGATTCCCATGATAGTCATCATGCAAGTTGCCAACGCATTGGCCACACTGTCTGTTGGAGAAAAAGCCTCACCCTTGCCATTATTATCCACCGGAGCATCTGAAAGGATTTCGATTCCTGATTGCAAATGAATCGAAGAGGTTCTTAAATCTCCTAAATACGTTACTATTGACGTCATTACTCCGCTACTTTTATGGTTAAATCCGTGTCATAATATAAAATATAGATTCCTTTATTGGTGTAACCACCGTCCTCTTTTTTATAAAATTCGAATTTGTTATCTATTTGTTCCGTTGCTGCTGCATCAATTGTTTCCTGATATTTTTTGTCCTGAGACAATCTCATCATCGTATCAAAAGTAATATCAAATCCGCGAGTGGCAAAAACACTCGGGTAAATTTTATTTTTCTTTCTAAATTCCTTTTCGAAAATTAAAGCTTCCTGAGATTCATTCTCTCGAGTAACCGAAGGATACATTAATTTCAATTTAGTTAAATTTACAAAATTAATTTCATCAGTATCCAATGTTTCATTTGGTTCCAGAATAACCAGCTGCACTTTAAAAGTCGACATTGCATTTAACATAGCCGCAATTGTTGATTTTATCATACCCGTATTTCCGGTTTCCATTACAACATAGTTTATCCTGTCTTTTACAAATAAACTTTTTAAATTTTCCACTGATACACCGCCGTTTGCAGTAAGTGTCGAAAATCGCACATCCTTATGGTTCTCTTTGATGAACTGAATTACGGAGCCTTTTTTCTTATCGACAACGGCAACAATATTGCCACCTTTGGAACGCATATAATCAAACATCGTATTTTTAACAGTCTCGGGAGCAGGAATCGACTGGAAAATATTGGCGTATGAAACTCCCAAATCTTTGGATAAAGGTGAAATTACCGGCACTTGATCTGCCATCAATAGTTGGGCAGTTTTTTCTACATTGCTCTGATAGAATGGTCCAATAATAGCATCTGAGTCTTCTAAATCGTTATTTTTTATTAAGGAAGCAACATTGGAACTGTTTTTTGTTTCCTGCGAATCGAATATCTTCACATCGATATTAAGTCCTAATGTTTTAGCAGAATCGATCGCAACTAAAGCTCCGGCATAAAAATCCAAAGTCATGTTCAGGAATTTATCCTTTTTGAGACGCATTGCAGTCGAATTGACTGTGTCGCCTTCAATTTTAGATATATTAAACGGCAACAAAAGCACCATCTTTTTTCTGATATTACTTGAGTTAACGTTGGACAATTCTGTATATTCTTTTTTGGTCTCTTGTGAAACTTTTATTGTTGCCGGCACTTTTAAAACCATACCCTCGATAACACCTTCGGACAAAATTGGGTTTAAGGCAATTAATTCCTCTTGAGTTACACCTGCCATTTTTGATAAGCTGTATAAAGTTTCTTTTGGTTTAACCACATAATTAAGATATTGTGTCGGAGCAAAAATTCCTTTTACCGGATTGACAATTACAATTTCTTTTTTAGATTCAATAACCATCGCAGTTTTATCTGGTTTTGGTCCCGAAGTTTTGGGATTGCCTTTGATCAATAATCTGAATCCTTCCGGTAAATTAGACACCACTTCCGGATTTTTGCGTTCTAATTCTTCAACCGTAATTCCGTATTGTTTAGATATTGAATATTTGGTTTCTTTAGGAAGCACATAGTGATAAACCAATTTTTCAGGCGCTACAGTATTATTTTTTAAAATAATATTCGAAGGAATAGTAAGTGTCTGTCCTATCTGCAAGCCGTCTTTTTCAAGAAACGGATTGGCTTGTTTTAAAGCTTCCTCAGAGACAGCGTATTTTTTTTGAATACCGTACAATGTTTCTTTTGGCGCCACCAAATGAGTTGTCATTTTTGTAGTGACTGCATTGGCTACGGTGGCCTTTTGTTTACTTTCACTTTTACCAATTATCAATATATTGCCCCGCTTAATACCACTTTGCGCATCTGGATTCAACTGATAAATATCAAATGGAGTAACATTATATTTTTGTGCAATCTGAGCGATTGTCTCTCCTTTTTCTACTTTATGTGTTGTGGTTTTTCCTTGCGAAAAAACACTGTGATTAAACAACAAAACAGTCATACAAACTGCAAAAAAATATTTCATACTTTTATTTATAAAATTATTCAAATCCTTAATAAAGCAACGGTATCAAATTTTATTCCAAAAATCTGATACCGTTTGTATAAGGCACACTCTTAATAAACCTTGCTGTTCTAAAAGATAAGAATCTTACTTATTACTCCCACTCAATGGTTGCTGGTGGTTTTGAACTGATATCATAAACCACTCTGTTTACTCCTTTTACTTTATTAATGATGTCATTTGATATTTTCATCAAAAAGTCATATGGTAAATGTACCCAATCCGCTGTCATACCATCCGTTGATTCTACGGCACGCAGTGCAATCACTTTTTCATACGTACGCTCATCACCCATAACTCCTACGCTATTTATCGGAAGTAAAATTGCTCCGGCCTGCCAAACTTTATCATACAAGCCCCAAGATTTCAATCCGTCAATAAAAACAGCATCGACATCTTGTAAAATTTGTACTTTTTCTGGTGTAATATCACCTAAAATTCTGATTGACAATCCTGGTCCCGGAAAAGGATGCCTTCCTAATAATTCAGGATCTATTCCAAGTGAGGCTCCTACTCTGCGTACCTCATCTTTGAAGAGCATTCGAAGCGGCTCGACAATTTTTAAATTCATGTAATCAGGCAAACCACCTACATTATGATGCGATTTGATAGTTGCCGAAGGGCCACCATTGACAGAAACAGATTCAATTACATCGGGATATATGGTACCTTGAGCCAGCCATTTTACATCTTGTATCAGATGCGATTCATCATCAAAAACTTCGATAAATACGCGTCCTATAATTTTACGTTTGGTCTCCGGGTCACTCACCCCTGCTAATTCAGACAAGAAACGATCACCGGCATCAACACCTTTTACGTTTAAACCCATTCCTTTGTATTGATCTAATACACTTTGGAATTCATTTTTGCGAAGCAAACCGTTGTTTACAAAAATACAGTATAGATTTTTACCAATAGCATGGTTCAATAACACTGCCGCTACCGTAGAATCTACGCCTCCGGACAGTCCAAGAACCACTTTGTCGTCTTGCAAAGTCTCTTTTAGTTCGGCAACCATATCAGCGACAAAAGCTTTTGGTGTAAATGTTTGAGGTACCTCAGCGATTTTTACCAAAAAATTTTCCAGCATTTGTTTTCCATCCGTAGAGTGAAAAACTTCAGGATGATATTGAATTGCATAGGTGGTTTCACCTTCAATTTTATACGCTGCAAATTCTACATCATGCGTACTTGCTAATTTTACACCGTTAGTCGGCAAATCTTTAATACTGTCACTATGACTCATCCAAACCTGACTGTTGGGAGAAACGTCTTCAAAAAAAGTTTCGTTTTCTTTAATAAAGGACAAATTTGCTCTACCATATTCTCTGGTATTTGAAGCAGCAACTTCACCACCATCAAAATGAGCCAAATATTGTGCTCCGTAACAAACGGCTAATACAGGTAGTTTCCCCCTAATTTGAGATAGATCAGGATGTGGAGCATCTTCTGAGCGAACAGAAAATGGACTACCACCAAGGATTACTGCTTTATAAGAGGATAAATCACTCGGAAAATGATTGTAAGGGAAGATTTCGCAGAATATATTCAATTCGCGAACTCTACGCGCAATAAGTTGTGTGTATTGCGATCCGAAGTCTAAAATAAGTACGTTGTGTTGCATGCGCAAAAATACTTTTTATATTTTGAAATGAAAAATTGAATTTTGAAATTTTTATTTTTTTATCTTTCAAAGGTGTTCTGATCATTAAAAATACCTGTAGCTGCTGCTTGCCAAAAAATCAGTTGTTAAAAAAATTTAACAAAGAATCCAATACAATCTTAATAGTTGCGTTGTTCTAATTATATTTGAATCAAAAATATAAAATAGTACTTTTACATTAAACATGCTTCTAAAAAAGGAAGTGCCCCCAAATTCTTTTTAAATATGAAAACAAAAAAAACCCTAGCAATTGCAATTTTCGGATTATTAGTGATTTCGTGCAGTGTAGTGGATCAGCTCTTAACATTTTCACTTGACAATCAAATTTCTTTTACAATTCCTGCCGGATTCCCTGTAAACATGCCGGTAGAACTTCTTACCCCAGCAATATCTTCAAACTCTTCAACGGTATTTGAGAATAACGATACAAGAGCAGAATTAGTAAAGGAAGTTAAATTAAAGGAATTCAAATTGACGATAACTAATCCAAATGACAAGACATTTTCATTCCTGAAATCAGTACGCATGTACATTTCTACCAATGATAGTGACGAAATCGAGTTAGCATATCTAGACAATATTACTTCGACCTCCAATATATTAAATCTGACCTGTACCACAGAAAAATTAGACAAATACGTTAAGTCGCCAACTTTCAGAATAAGAGCCAGAGCGGAAACAAAAGAAACTGTATCCGCAAATATTTCCATAACAGCGGATATGAATTTTCAGGTTACCGCAGATCCTTTTCAATAAATGAATCGCTAAGTCTATTCTTTAATTAAGATTATAGTGGCCTTAAAACCAGTTCCAAGATTCCATTGACTTGCGGAAATTATACCTCCTTTATCATCATAAATTTGGAATTCAGCGGTGTTAGGGCCGGAAGTTCCTTGATTTAAAGCTTCGAATTCGATTTTGTTAAATCCTTTTTCCAAAACTATTTCGAAGCCTTTAAATTCACTGTCCAGGTTTACCTGGTATTGAATTACTTTATCATTTAAGTACACTCGTATCTGATCCCCATCAACATATGCCGCGTCACGATACCTTACTTTGGCGGTAAGCGAACCGGTTTTAAAATCTCCTAAATTTTGATTTTTTCGATAAACAATGCCATCAGACTTTTCTTCTTTTTTGTTTAACTTATCTTTGTAAACGTCTCCTGGATTGATGAAATCATTTTTAGGAGTCATCGAAATAGTGCTAACGGGAGGTATTGAAAGAGAAAGAGACGGTTTCGGACTTAAAATTTCCGCATTATTAAATACATTTGGAGCCGTAATTGGCGGAATATCCGCTTTTGGCGGAGTTACTTTTTTTATTTTTGGGGAATTATTTTTAAGGGGAATTGCTTTAAATTTCGAACTGAATTCGTTTTGCGCATATCCACTGACAGACATACTGATTGTAATTAGTAAAAATAAAATCCTTTTCATCACTTTATAGATTATTGTATTTGTATTTGCGAAATTTTGAAAGTAAAAAACTAATCCTATATTTTATAATTACGGTACTAATTTAACTTTCATTTATAACAACTATTATCCGAAAATATTGCACTTTAACTGATCAAATATTCTAAAATTCAGTATTTAATTTTGCGTTTAATAAATGGAAATAACGGACTTTCATTTCACTTTTTTTCATAAATTGCAAATATTATGCCACATCAAAAATTGCATTAAATCATAGAGTTATAACCTCTAAATACAATTAAAATGAAAAGGGAAAACATATTGACAGGATCATCGTGGGAAGAAAAAATGGGATATTGCCGCGCAGTGCGCATTGGCAACAGCATTGAAGTGTCAGGAACAGTGGCGATTGTCGATGGTGAAAAAGTTAAAGCTGATGATGCTTATGCACAAACCATTAATATTCTGGAGCGGGTCGAAAAAGTCCTGGAAGACTTAAAAGTCAGCATGGATGATGTCATCAGAACGCGCATATTTACAACTGATATTTCCACATTTGAAGCAGTAGCTATGGCGCATTCAAAATTTTTCAAGGATATAAAACCTGCCACCGGTTTTTACGAAATCAGCAAACTGGTATCTCCCGAATATTTGGTCGAAATTGAATTTACCGCAATTGCTACTGAAAAACCTTTGATTCAGGAAGGATTATAATATTTAAACAACGGGATCAATTCCAGTAATGAATTTAGAAAAACTTAAGCATACGTTGTTTGTGACACTCAAATGGATAGTAATTTGCGCATTAATTGGCATTCTGTCCGGTTCCGCCTCAGCATTTTTTCTGGTGTCTTTAGAATGGGTTACGCAAATAAGAGCGCACAACAGCTGGATTATCTGGCTGCTGCCAATCGGCGGTTTAGCCATAGGATTTGCGTACCATTATTGGGGGAAATCAGTTGTAAAGGGAAATAATTTATTGCTGGAAGAATATCAAAATCCGCAGAAAACAATTCCATTAAAAATGGCGCCATTGGTACTTTTTGGCACATTAATCACCCATCTTTTTGGAGGATCTGCCGGGCGAGAAGGGACAGCAGTACAAATGGGAGGCGCAATTGCCGATCAGTTTACAAAAATATTTCAACTTGATGATTCCGGCAGAAAGACATTATTAATACTTGGAATCAGCGCCGGTTTTGCTTCCATATTTGGCACTCCTTTAGCCGGAGCTTTATTCGCTATAGAAGTTGTTTACTTTAGTAAAATCAATTTTAAAAGCGCCTTACTTTCTTTTGTTGTAGCTTACATCGCGTATTTCACTGTTGAATTTTGGCAAGTGCAACACACACACTATTCAGTTCCAATAGTTCCAAGTATGAGTTTTACCGTCCTATTTTGGATCATTGTGGTTAGTGTTTTATTTGGTTTAGCCGCCATGCTTTTCTCCCGAAGCACACATTTTTGGACTCATTTATTTTCGAAAACTATAGCCTTTCCTCCTCTTCGCCCATTTATAGGAGGATTTATTATCGCTGTTGCGGTTTACTTGATAGGCACCACAAAATACATCGGACTGGGAATTCCTGTCATCGTTGATTCATTTTCCACAGCCAATTTGAGCTATGATTTTCTTTTAAAAATACTATTTACCGGTTTTACCTTGGGTGCTGGGTTCAAAGGAGGCGAAGTAACGCCGCTATTTTTTGTGGGTGCGACTCTGGGCAGCGCTTTATCTCTTATAGTTCCTCTGCCCATTGCCATGTTGGCAGCAATGGGATTTGTTGCCGTTTTTTCAGGTGCCACTCACACTCCTATTGCCTGCACCGTTATGGGAATGGAACTTTTTGGCATAGAAAGCGGTCTTTTCATTGGTGTCGCTTGCATTATCGCTTACTTTTCTTCGGGTAGTGTGGGAATTTATAATTCGCAAGTGGTTAAAGGAGCAAAATACCATTTGTACCAAAACTTTAAAAAGAATCCAACTGAACTTTAGGAAGAGTGAAAATCATGTTAATTATATAAATGATTTCAACATTAAATTAAAAAAATGTAATTTCGCACCCTATGGAAATACAAGACATTCAAGCGATACAGTTGTTATTATCAACTCCAAAAAAGATTGCTATAATCCCGCACCGAGGCCCTGATGGAGACGCTATGGGCTCTACCTTGGGATTATACCATTTTTTACTAAAAAACAACCATCAGGCGGTAGTGGTTTCACCTAATGAATTTCCCGATTTTTTAGCCTGGATGCCCGGAACAGAAACTGTTAAAATTTACGAAAAAGACAAAAAAAACTGTACCCGGATTCTTGAAGAGGCGGAAGTTATTTTTACTTTAGATTTTAATGCTTTGCACCGTACCGGCGAGATGGAAAATGTTTTGACGAAGCTGAAAGTGCCGATCATCATGATTGATCATCATCAAAAACCGGATGATTATGCCACCTACACGTACTCTGACACTTCGTTTGGTTCCACCTGCGAAATGTTGTACAACTTCATTTTATTTCTTGGAAAAAAAGAAGACATCGATAAAACTATCGGAACTTGCATTTACACCGGAATTTTAACAGATTCAGGATCCTTCCGTTTTCCAAAAACAACCGGAACGACGCACCGAATTATCGCTGAATTAATTGATTTAGGAGTCGAAAACACCGAAATTCCGAACTTACTGTTTGATAACAGTTCCTTTGGACGTTTACAATTATTGGGAAGAGCGCTTCAAAACATGAAAGTGCTTACGGCGCACAAAACAGCATATACAACGCTGACTCAAGATGAGTTGAACTCGTTTGATTACGTAAAAGGCGACACCGAAGGAATTGTAAATTACGGATTAAGCATAAAAGGCATCGTTTTTACTGCTATATTTATCGAAAATAAAGATGAAAACATAATCAAGATATCATTCCGTTCCCAAGGCGATTTTGATGTCAATCAATTCTCAAGAGATCATTTTGGTGGCGGAGGACATCGCAATGCCGCCGGAGGAAAATCAGCAGTATCGATGGAAGAAACAATACAAAAATTTGAAGCTTTAGTAACTGAACTAAGCCTGTAATTATATGAAAAATAACACCTTACTCGCAATTATATGCTTATTGCTGGTTTTTGCTTCGAGTTGTAAACAGCAACAGGATGCCAGAAAACCCATTTCTCAGGCCTCTGGGACTTTCATGAAGAAATCTATTGCACGCAATAAAAAATTAGTTGCCAGCGAGGAAACTCAAATTCAGAATTTAATCAAAAGTAATCCTAAGGTAAAATACATCGCTTCTAAAAAGGGTTATTGGTACTCTTATGAAATAAGAAATGAAGTGGATACACTAACACCAAAAAAAGGGGATGTTGTCTTTTTTGATTATGAAATCAAAGACTTAAAAGGTACGATTATCTACTCTGAATTGGAGTTAAGGCCACAAATCTATTATGTAGACAAACAAAACATTATGATGGGTTTACGTGACGGAATTAAGTTAATGCGTAAAAATGAAAAAGTAAACTTTCTGTTTCCATCTAATATGGGATTTGGCTATCATGGTGACGACAAGAAAATTGACACCAACCAGCCGCTAATCTGTACCGTAACTCTGCGTGATTTCAAATCAGAAGCAGCCTATGAAAAAGAAACTGAAGTAAAAGTAAAAACAACGGTACCCCCCGCGCCAATAAAACCGGAAAGCACCGCCGTAATAAAGCCAAAAGATACTATAAATCAATAAAATCACCTTTATAATGAAAAAAAAGATCCTATTCGTATTCCTTGTAATCGCTTCATTTTACTCCTGTAAAGAAGATCACAACAACCTTCCTGATGGTTTATATGCTAAAATAGAAACCAATAAGGGTGAAATAATTGTGCAATTAGATTTCCAAAAAGCGCCGATAACCGTAGCGAATTACGTAATCTTAGCCGAAGGAAAAAATAAATTCGTCACTAATGAAAATCTTAAAAACAGACCATTTTTTGATGGCCTGAAATTTCACAGAGTCATTAAAGATTTTATGATACAGACAGGAGATCCATTGGGAACAGGTTCTGGAGATACCGGTTACAAATTTAAAGACGAATTTTCTGATTTAAGATTTGACAAAGGAGGCCTTTTGGCTATGGCCAATAACGGACCGACCACCAACAGCAGTCAGTTTTTTATTACCCATCTTGCCACACCTTGGTTAGATGGAAAACATACTATTTTTGGTCATGTTGTCGAAAAAGGAATGGACGTAGTCAACAAGATTGAACAAAATGATTACATGAATAAAGTCACTATTATCAGAAATGGCGAAGCAGCAAAAAAGTTTGATGCGGTAAAAATATTCACTGATTATTTCACCGTAGAATCTGAAAATCAAAAGAAAAAAGCTGCCGTTGATGCCGAAAACAAAAGAGTGTACAACGAAAAGTACAAAGAAGTCCGCGAACAAAAAGTGGCTTATTTTGCCAGTTTGAAAGCCAATGCAACCAGAACACCAACAGGATTACAATACGTAATCACCAAGAAAAGCGGTGGCAAAAAACCAGCCAATGGCGCCAATGTGTTTATTCATTACGCCGGGTTTCTGGAAGATGGTGAATTATTTGATGCCAGCGTAGAAAGCGTTGCCAAAGTTTTTGGCAGATATGATGAGAACAGAGCCGCACAAAATGGCTACCAGCCTATCCCTTTTCAAGCAGGGAAAAAAGATGGCATGATTCCTGGTTTCATTGAAGGACTGGAGCAATTATCCTTTGGTGACAAAGCGGTAATTTTCATTCCGGCTCGATTAGGATACGGTGTAGCGGGAGCTGGCGGAGTAATTCCACCAAACGCCAACATTATATTTGAAATTGAGTTGATGGAAAACATGCCACAACAATAGCGTAAATCAAATTTTACACCTTAAATTAGCAAAAGATGAAATTTAAAGTTCTGTTTTTATTATTTCTTGGAATGGCAAGCGCTCATTCCCAAACTGTCAAGAAGTCGATTCCTGCCAAGAAGCCTACAACGGCTGTAAAAACTGCAGTAAAAGCTCCGGAAGTAATCGAAGGTATTTTCGCAACCATTTCAACAAACAAAGGTGATATTGTTCTTGCATTAGAATACAAAAAAGCACCCGTAACCGTTGCAAACTTTATAGCGCTTGCCGAAGGTAAAAATACATTTGTAACCGACCAAAAATTAAAAGGAAAACCTTTTTTTGATGGTTTAAAATTCCATCGCGTACTTAAAGACTTCATGATTCAGGCAGGAGATCCTTCAGGAAGTGGTTCCGGAGGTCCGGGTTATGCCTTCAAGGATGAGTTTACAGACTTAAAACACAACAAAGCGGGAATTCTTTCTATGGCAAATTCAGGTCCAACCACCAACGGAAGCCAGTTTTTCATCACCCACAAAGAAACGCCTTGGTTAGATGGCAAGCACACTGTCTTTGGTCATGTAACGCAAGGAATGAAGGTAGTCAACTCGATTGAGCAAAATGACGTAATCACAAAAATTACAATCGTTAGGAAAGGTATTTTGGCCAAAAAATTCGACGCGCCAAAAGTGTTCTCGGATTATTTTAATAATAAAGCGGAAGATCAAAAGAAACAGGATCTTGTCAACGCTGAAAACAAAGCAAAGCAAGCTGCAGTTGAAGCCGAAGCTAAAAAAGCTTACGCTGCAAAATACGGCCCTGTTGTGACTGCAAAAAAAGCGTTCCTGGCCACTACCAAAGCAAATGCAATCACTACTCCTTCCGGATTAGCATATAACATCATACAAATAGGAACTGGCATAAAACCAGCTAACGGAACGACTTTTTACTTTCATTATGCCGGCTATTTTGAAGACGGAACTCTTTTTGACAGCAGTTATGAAGAAGTAAATAAAACCTACGGAAAATATGATGCGCAGAGAGCCGCTCAAAACGGATACCAACCCTTCCCTTTTGAAGCAGGCAAAAAAGACGGCATGATTCCCGGATTTATTGAAGGTCTGGACAACATGAAATTTGGTGACAAAGCCGTGATTTTTATCCCGTCAAAGTTGGCGTATGGCGAAAGAGGTGCCGGAAGCGTTATTCCGCCCAACACAAATCTTGTTTTCGAATTGGAAATGCTGGAAAGCAAACCTGTTACCAAACAATAAATCTCAAAAAAAATCCATAAAAAACCCGACAGACTTCACAATCTGTCGGGTTTTTTTTATGGTTTAGGCTTTCCATTTACAGACTGCAGACATAAAAATGGGAGGATATTCGTTTGACCCGTGTCTTCAGTTGTTCAATTGAAGCAGCTTTTACTTCTTTCCGAATTTCCAGTCAAATTCGTCTTTTTGATTGATAATCGCACCAATCTCAAATTTCACCACTTCATCAAATTCGGTTTGAAAAATCATCCAGTTTTCCTCATTGAAATAGTTTTCAAACGTGTCAAATTCCTCTTGCGTAAATTTAGTGATGCCTTTGGCAGCCAAATCTTTTTTGACGTCACTTATTTTTCTGTTGATGATTTTATGTCCCAACAACTCCAATTCCGGGCTCGAAGCCACAATATAACCTAATTTAAGTTCTTCCTCAATGTAGAAAGTCAAACGCATTTTTAGCTTATTGTAGGCGAAGATCACATTATCATCTTCGTCCTTGTAATTGCGGTCCGGTTTGCCGTAAATAGCAGTAACATCACTCTGTTTCATACCGAAAATGAGCTTATCAATTCCGTTTTTTGGATTTATTTTCATATTCTAATTTTACCGCAAAGTTCGCAAAGTTTTTCTCAAAGTATACTACTTTTTATCGTTTTAAATTAGCGAAATACAAATACCAATGGTGATTCTACCAGTCACAATTTGGGCGTGACCAAGTTGCATTGCCATTGTATAAATCAGATGGTTTAGTGCCGCAACAAGGTCGGGCTACCCGTTATAAACGAAGTTCACTGAACTCCGCTTAAAATGGAAATATTGTGAAGTAATCTTTTATTGCGCTGCGCTTCATAAAAGGATTTCCACTGCAAACGAAGTTCACTGAACTCCTATGAAAAATATCAAAAAAGTGAAGTAATCCCTCACTAAAACAGAATGTTATGCTAAATGAACAGCAGTAGCAAAACTAGCCGGTCTATAAAAAATCACTATCTTTAAATCACAAAATCAACACAATATGACTTGGTCAGCAAAACTTATTAAACACAATAGCGAAAGTAGAATTGCCGTCTATTTTGAAAAAAATCAAGACTTAATTGCCCGGATTAAACAAATAGAAGGAGCGCGATGGAGCCAGCAAAAAACGGTGTGGCATCTCCCCGATACGACTGAAAACAGAGAACGCTTCAATATAGAACTCCATTCAAATTCACTCCCTTCGGCAGAGGCAATAGCACAAATCGAAAAATTCAAACAATGGATGCGTTCCAAGCGTTATAGCGAGAGCACTATTAATACCTACAGCGAAGCTTTGAAATCATTTTTGGTTTTCTACCGAGAAAAACCAGTTGCTGAGATTAATAACGAGGATGTGATTATCTATAACAACGAGTATATTTTGAAGAATAAGCTTTCGGCTTCCTACCAGAATCAAACGGTTAATGCGATAAAGCTGTTTTTTATGACAGTAAGGGAAACAAAGATTGAAGTGGATAAAATTCATCGGCCAAAACGAGCGAAACTATTACCTAATGTTTTAAGTAAAGAGGAAGTAAAATTAATCCTGAACGCCCACAGCAATATCAAACATAAAATGATGTTAAGCCTGATTTATAGTTGTGGGTTACGCTGTGGTGAATTATTAGCACTGCAGCCCGTTCACATCGATTCACAAAGGAACATTGTATTACTTAAAAACGCAAAAGGACAAAAAGACAGAATCGTACCCCTAAGCCCAAAAATACTCGATATGCTAAGAGAGTACTATTCATTATATAAACCAAAAAAATATTTGTTTGAAGGGCAAATAGCAGGAGTTCCTTATGATAGCCGAAGTTTACAACAGGTACTAAAACAAGCACTACATAAAGCTCAGATTACAAAACCAGCTACACTACATTGGTTACGACACAGTTTTGCCACGCACTTACTAGAAAGCGGGACTGACTTGCGTTATATACAAGAATTACTAGGCCATAATAGCAGTAAAACTACTGAAATTTACACCCATGTGAGTACCAAAAGTATCCAACAAATAAAAAGCCCATTTGATGATTTGTAAGAATTTAATTTGTTATATTTGAAACGCGATACGCTGTTCAGTAGCGACAATCTACCCAAATTAGGGTGTATAGTCGCTACTTTATAGCGAGTATATACAAGTTACCATACAGTTTTGAAAACCGAAATATGACAGAAACATTAGAATATAAAATATTAAAACACTTGTCAGAAAATGATAACGGTATTTATATTGATATTTCATTTTTATCCGAAAATAAAAATCTGATGTTAGAAAAAGTAAGAGAGTTGAAAAAATTAGAATATCTAACTTTTTATCCTACAACTCGTTTAGCTTCTTCAGTTCCTTCTCCAACTCCAAAATGTAAAATACAGCTTGCAGGAAAAATGTTTTTATCTGAAATTGAACTAAAAAATAATAGCGTAACTAATCACTTCAATAATTCAAGTATTGGACAGTTTAATCAAGATTCCGAATTTTTCGAAAGTCCTAATAGCATAAAAACAAAAGCTGCACCAAGCAAAAGTCCCGAAATAAAGTCGTCACTCCAAAAGTTTTTTTCTAATTCTTGGGTACTGTTAATAAGTGGAATTACAATCGAAGAGATTACGCTAGGTAAAATATATAAATTCATAATTTCGTTAATCTAAATTTACTTTTCACTTTTACGGTGGAAAAGAGAAACCGATATGGTAACAGCGGTTTCACAATATTTGGGTTCTAGGCTTAATTTAAGGACGGTCTTGTATCTGATAAATCAGTCTTTAACCGAAAAATAAATCTTAATTTAATCCCAAACATCGTGAGAGCCGCGGGACGTTGTACGCAAGCTAAAAAAAAAATATGCTAGAAAGTTTACTATTCATTTTTCTAATTATCATTGGAGGAATATTTTTGATAATTTCTTTGGTTGTTTTAATAGTAGGACTTATTAAGAAATCTTCCAAACTCAAAAAATTATCACTCGGAATTGGAATTGTACCAATATTGTGTTTCGGACTGATTACATTTTGGTATTTGATTGCTGTTCCATCATTCAATAACAGCCAAATACAAGATTTTGCAGGAGTTTATGAAATAAACAACTCTGCATACGAATTGATAACTAAAAATGGTTTAGACAAGAAAAAGCCAAAATTGATTTTATTTACTGACGGAACTTATAAATTTGACGAAATGGAAGGTGTTGGACTTAAAAAAAGTGGAACTTGGAAAACAGGTGGAATAGATGGACTTTTTGAATTTTACGATGAACGAGGTAATTTATCTGAATGGGCAAGTCCTTCTGGGAGTGGAAAAGAATCAGCTCTTTCATTTGATTTTAAAATTGACAAAAAAGACTGGACTAATACAGAAAGCATATTGTTCGTAAAAACAGAATCTGAATAAATGCCAGCGTACAACAGCCATTTTGAGCTAGCTGGAATTTAGTTGAATTATCGTTTCGCATCAAGTTTTCGTTAAGCCGAAAATTGAGCGGTTACGAACTTCCAGCCATCTCAAAGTGGCATAACGTTATAGGCAAACCACCAAAGCAGACAGAAATCTGACACAATTTCGTTATGAGAAAATTAAAAAATTACTTAAAGATAATAACAATATTTTTTGTCGTCTGCACTATATCCAGTTGTGATAAATTTGGTCGAGCTCGTATTTTAAATAAATCAAATGAGAACATTCGCGTAATAGTTAAATTTGATAAAGCTTATATTCAAGAACGAGAAGACTTGGAAATAAACGAATTAATTCGAACTTATCACGATGGTTATTCCAATTTGAATTTAATAAGATACAACACAGATAAACTAACAGCCGAATATGAAATTCAAAAAGATTCTTGTGCAGAAATAGATGGAGATTGGGGCGGAGTTCCACAATTTAATTTTTTTGAAAAAGTTATAATCGCTAAAAAAGGAGACACTCTAATTTTAAGAAGTAAGAACGAAATGAAAAGAGCTTTTATTAAAGAAAAAAATACTTTAGATTTTAATTTAGTATTTAAATAAATGGTCTGCCTATAACAGCTACTACAACGGATTTGGACAATAGGCTTAATGGGAAGTTGGTTTTGTGTTTTAAAGTTCAGTCTTTTGCCGAAAATTAAGGCGTACTTTATCCCAAACCCGCTGTAGTAACAGAACGTTATAGCCAATTTTAAAAGAAAAACAATGAAGAGAATTTACATTATACTTTTGACAATATTGACAATCAGTGTTTACGGACAAGACGCTACCAGAAGCTTGAATTCCGAAATGACTCGACTAAAAACAGAAACAGTTTTAATCGTACAATCTCAAGCTATTGACGGGTATCCATTATGGTCGCCAAACTCAGACTTTATTGCTTGTAATATTGAAGAAAAGTGGTATAAGTTTAGATTAACAGACATTGACTTAGCTGAAGCAAAGTGGCGCGGACAGGCAATTGGCGTTATAACAACAAAAGATGCATATACTTTGCTGACCGACAATGAACAGGAACAATTTGATAAAGTTTCAAAATTTAATCCCCGAGAAGTAACTACGAAGAACGAAACAAAAATAGAATTAAGAGAAACAGGTGATATGTCCGTTTCACTGATTGTAACTAAAAAAGGAGAGAAGCAAAAAATTTTATGGACAAGCGGCGGAGAAAATTGTCATAGTTTAGTGCTTTCTCCTGACGAAAAATATGTGGCTTATTTATGCGAACTCAACGGACTCGTAATAATGAAATTATAATAAAAACTGGCTATAACAGCTGTTTTGATATAACTGGAGTTTAGTGGAATTACCGTTTCGCATCAAGTTTTCGTTAAGCAGAAAACTGAAGGGTTACGAACTTCCAGCCATCTCAAAGCAGCGGGACGTTATGCACAATTATAAAATCACAACATGAAATGAATGACGAAGATGAAATTTTACTATGTATTGAATGTGCAAAAGACATTCGCCTGAAGAAACTTATTCAGATTATTAATACCAAAGGATTCTGTACTTGTTGCGGAAATACGAAATATATTATAGACATATATAGCAACGAATTTATACAAATGACTAAAGCACTGATTCGTTATCATTATTCAGAATGGGACTATAATGAACATTGGGGTGGAAATGGGTACACTTCATTATTTTATGAAGATGATAATGTATTTTTCAATAAGCAAAATTTCAAGGATAATGAAGTCTACGATGAACTAATAGACAGAATAGCATGTTTCGAAGTATATGAAGATTATGATAAGGGTGTATCAATTTTTGCGGGTTATTATGAAGGAGAACAAAATCCACTACTACAATCTATAAAATCTAGTTTAGATTATTCAATCATAGAAATTGAAGATAAATTAAAGAACGAAAATTATTTTAAATTCGAAGAAAAAATTATTCAAATACTTTCCGAGTATTCGGAAATTTGTAAATCAAAAATCGAGAAAAACTCTGAATTCTATAGAGCCAGAATTGGATATGCGGATTCAAAAAGAAGTATTTTAGGCGGTGGATTTGAAGGCGAAATAATTTTTCAACCATATTCTAATTCTGAAATGGGAGCTCCTCCTCCAAATCTTGCTGGTTTTGGTCGTATAAACAGAGCAGGTGTTTCTTATTTATATTGTGCTAGTGATAAGTATACTGCAATATCTGAGATAAGACCACATCCTGGAGACATCGTTTCAATTGGTAAATTTATTGCAAATAAGGAATTATTTATATTTGATGTAACAGAAACTCAATTTTTAAAATTTTATCATAACGACGAAAGTCTATATAAGTTTAAAAAGTTAAATACTTTCACTGAACTGATGCAAAAAGTTATACCTCCATCAGAAAGACAAGCATACAATATAACACAATTAATTGCGGACTGTGCAAGAAAACTAAAATTTGATGGGATTTTATTTCCTAGTTCAGTTGGAAACGGAGAGAATTTAGTTGTATTTAATCCCGAATATATGAACTATACTTATGAAAATGCAGAAATTGTCGAAATAAAAGAAGTCAAATATGAATACTTTAAACGACAGTGTACAAAAGACATATCAGAAATACAATAACTGTGCATAACAGCCACTACAACGGATTTGGGCATTTGGCTTAATAGAAGTTAGTTTTGTATTTGGATGATTTGGCAAATCCGAAAATAGGGCTTAATTTAATCCCAAACCCGCTGTAGTGCCAAGACGTTACCTGTAATTTTAAAAACACATCACATAAATATGATTAACACAAAAGATTACTGCCCTATTTGTCAACAAATTACAAATCAAAAATGCTTATTTAGCATACAGGAGCGTTCAGAATACAATGCTGATTTTCATTGGGAACAAAACTATGAAACAATACAATGCTTAGGCTGTGAAAATATTCAATTTAGAAATCGCTACTCACATGAAGATATGTTTAGATGTACAGATGATGGTCATGAAGAATCGTTTGACGAGTCTAAGTATTTCCCTAAGAACTTAACGAATCATTCTTTGTTAAAAAACCAATATCACTTACCACACCAATTAAGAATTGTTTACACTGAAACTCTTGAAGCGTTAAAAAACAATTGTTATTT
The DNA here is from genome assembly GCF_004349085.1 of Flavobacterium caseinilyticum. Lineage (GTDB taxonomy): Bacteria > Bacteroidota > Bacteroidia > Flavobacteriales > Flavobacteriaceae > Flavobacterium > Flavobacterium caseinilyticum. The sequence goes on from NZ_SMFM01000005.1 coordinate 259,784, forward strand.
ATTAGCAGGAGTTGGATTAAGGGCAATTATTGAGGCAATTTGTCTTGATCAAAATATTACAGGTAGAAATTTAGAAATAAAAATAAATAGTCTTGTTCGAAACAAGTTAATAACAGAAAAAGATGGAAATAGGCTCCATACTATAAGATTTCTTGGAAATGACTCTGTACATGAAATGGATGTTCCAAAAGAAGAAAAATTAAGAATTGCTCTTGATATTGCTGAACATCTTCTTAAAAATTTATATTTAATTGATATTGATGTCAATCAACATTTAGATACTATAATCTCGGAATATGAAGATTTTAAAAATTTAGTCTTACGAAAGTTTAGAGCAACTTCAATCATTCAAGGCGATGAAATAAACATTAAAACTGTTTTGAAAAAGGACTTTAGAAGAGTTGAAGGAAGCTATTTACAAAATTTCATTACCCAACTTGTTGATGAAATTCAAAATAATCTAATTGTTACCATATCGATAGGGAAAATAGAAAATAATCATCAATTTTTCATCAAGAATTAAAAAACTACAATTCAATCATATGAATATACTCTATATCGATGCGAATATTTATCTAGGATTTTATAATTCAAATAGACCTGAATACAAGAAACTATTGGGTTCTGTTATAGAATTGGCAGATAAAATATTTTTCACACAACAACTTGCTTTTGAAATTGACAGAAATAAATTGAATATTTTCAGGCTTTCAATTGATAATTATATCAAACAAGTTTCATTAACTGCTACTATTTTACCTGAACATTTAGATGAAGATGGTTCTCCAAAGTTTACTGATTGGAATAAAGCCCGAAAAGAGTTAGAGAAACAAATTTCAGATTCAAATAAAGAACTATCACCTATACTTAATGATGTGCTTAATGACATTGCAATATCACAAGACAAAGTTTCGAAAGAACTTTCTGCAATCTACGCAACTGCGCAATCTCCTTCAGGAAAAGACCTAGAAAATGCAAGGCTTCGAAAAGAGATAGGAAATCCGCCAGGTAAAAGAGCTGATCCATTAGGAGATCAACTATCGTGGGAGCAATTATTAACCATTGTGCCAGATATTTCGCAACTTTGGATTGTTTCAACAGATAGAGATTATTTTACCGAACATAAAAAAACATTGTATCTTAATCCTGTTTTATATCAAGATTTAGTCAGACAAAATCCTAGAATAATAATCAAAACATTTAATATTTTATCTGAGGCACTGCGAGATTTTAATAATGAAGTTAAAATAGCTTCAATTCCAAGTAAAGAAGAACTTGATTTAATATCGGAAACGGAAGCTCAAGATTTAACAGGCTTAACAGGTTCAACAGCATCATTTATGTATTCGGGAAGTTTTGCGCCTAGCAAACCAAATATTTGTCCTAAATGTGCAATGGCAAATTCATTTTTAGAAGGTGCTTATCTCCGCTCACAGTATGGTGGTTTAACGCTACAATATATTTGTAAAAATTGTGGGTTTCATGCAGATACTGGTGATTCATTTGATTAGATAGCATTCCAACAAAACTACAGGTAACAGCCATTTTGAGCTAACTGGAGTTAAGTGGAATTAGCGTTACGCATCACGTTTTCGTTAAGCCGAAAACTGAAAGGTTACGAACTTCCAGCCATCTCAAAGTGGCAAAACGTTATCACTCAGCTTCGTTGGAACGCTCAAAAAGACTGTTTTGAGTATTAAAAAAGCTATTTGGGTAAGCGTCTAAGCAATAGTCAATACATTGCTTCTCTGTGTCAAAAAACTTTATAGATAAACTTTCTTTATTAATAACTTCAAAATGACCGTTCATTTCAAAAATTACAAGTTTATTTATTTCATGTATAATGTATGTCTTTGCGTTTTCAAGCATATGAATAGCTTGTTCTTTTCTTGCTTTATTACTAAAATAATTCCAAGTTCTGGTTAATGTTTTTGCGTTTTCCATTTCGTTATGAATAAAAAGCCGAAGTGATAACACACGTTAACCACTATTTAGGCATTAGTTATTAATTTAATTATTTTCTTTTACTTGTTATTATTTTGCTAATCAGAAACATAAGGCTTTCTAAATCCTAAACATTGGTTAGCGTGGGAACGTTAGCGGTAATGTTGCCGAAAAAACTGCAAATTAATGACTTACCGTAATAAATGAAATATTATAGATTACATATTGATTCAAAAAACAGTTTTGAGATTTACTCTAAAATAACTAAAATTCTTGGTGTTAAACCGACTGAATTTGAATCCAAAAATAATTTAACTGCTTTATATAGTTTATGGACATACTGTGTTGATGAAGAAGACGAAGCTCCATATTATGACTTCATAAATAATTTTTTAGACATAATTGAACCGAAATTTGCGGAATTAAAAACAATAGGAATAAAAAAGAAACATATTACTTTCTGGATGAATTATGAATATGACCAACAGTGTGGAATGGAATTTCACCCAAAAGAAATGAAACGTTTAGGGAAAAGTGGAATTGTAATGTGTATTGATTGTTGGCAAAAAGGAACAGTAATTGAATTATAAAAAACACTACCGCTAACAGCAGTTACACGAGATTTGGGTTTTGGTCATCAACTGAAACTTGGTTTTGTGTTTTAAAGTTCAGTCTTTAACCGAAAATTAAGGCGTACTTTTTCCCAAACCTCCTGTAGCTGCGGAACGTTAGGCGAGATTCAACGAAACCGTTAACTCAACATATTCCAGAACTGCTTCGTAAACAGATTTTATCATAGGCTGACCTTCGTTTATTATATTTATATCTTCAAATTCTCCAACAATTAAAGAATGTATTTTACATTGGTCATTATAAATTGTAACCCAATCCCTTTTGTTTATTTTTTCAACAACAGGCATTAATTCATTCCATTCTTTATAATTCGGTAATGCTTCAAAATCTTGCATTTCAGCATTATTGTAGTAGTAATATTCATTACCTGTATATTCATTCAACCCTTTAATCGGTGTTATTCCCATATATTTAGCAATAAGAACCTCGCCTAACACGTGTTTTGCCTCAGTACTTTTATTATTGTTTTCTGTATTCATGGTTTTGTATTTTTAATTATTAGTTATTAGGTAAGTATTATTTTGTGTCTGTACCGTACCGAAGGCAAAGCACGGGAACGTCAGGCTGTGAAAAAACCTCCTTTTTCTATTAAAAACCTTCAATTTTCCTGTTTTGCAATTGAAATAACGCCTTTTTAAGAAGGCTCTTTTTTTAGGCTACTAATTTCATTAGATAATAATCAAGGGCATTAGTTAGCTTTAAATACTCCGTTTTTAGACAAAACAAAACTTTTGCCTTGTAGGGTGAATTCCATTTTTTGAGCTTGGCAATAAGATCGGGAATGCCCATGATATTGATACTGCGTTTGATGTTATACACCAGCATAATCAGGCTGTGTTCTCCGTTTACTTT
>NZ_SMFM01000006.1 GCF_004349085.1 Flavobacterium caseinilyticum
CAGACTTTCTACGGGTTGAACTTTATATTTTACCCAAAGAAATAATAAAAAGAAAACCAAGGTAGGACGTGCTGGATGAGCCTGTCCAAAAGACTACGGCATAATGGTTTGCTCGTTCCTCACAAACCACCCTTCGGGACTTATTCCGTTTCCTTTTGTCCTGTCTGCATCCCGTCCTTTGAAATTGCTTTCTTTTTCTTTTTTCCGATTTTCTGTTTTCTTTGGAAAAGATATTTTTATTGGTTTTGTGAGGCTCAATTATCTTTTCAAGGTTTGTCTGAAATAAAATCGCAAAGTTTCCGGAAAAACCATAAAAGCATTTTTACATTTTATGCTTTTAAAAACACTTATGCAAATAGGCAAATACCTGCAGGCTTGCACACCTGAATACCTGCAAGCCTGCAGTCCAACATACTTGCATGCTTGCATACTTGTATACTTGTATACTTGTATACTTGAATGCCTGTATTTCCTCATGCTTGCTTACTTGCATCCCTGCATACTTGAGCCTTTTCTTGAAAGAAAATATTTTAAGATACAACTCAATTATTGCATCATATAACTCTCCGCAGTCTCCTGCTTAAACAATAACACTGCCGTATGAGAAGGATCCGATTTATTTAGATATATCTTTAAAATAAATTACTTTATAACCATTACAATAAAAAAAGGGCCTCAAGCCCTTTCCATTAAAACCATATCCAATAATATTTTCGCAGGAAAATAGCAAGTTGTGTTTTGAGCTGCTTGAAATACTTTCCGCAGCTCAAAACCACTTGCCCTTGCAGGGGGCTGGAAAACGCCTCCAAAGTCGGCGTTTTATTAAAATTATAAATGGATTTACGATTAACGAATAAGTGCAGTTTTTTCAAACTGCACTTATTTATTTTTAGTCCTTTAAATATTGGTCAAACCAATCGGTAATTCGTTTTGTAAGGTCCATTTTATTCTCCTTGATTACAATTACATGCTGGTCTTTTGGATATACTAATAAAACATTCTTTTTCTTGGCTCTCCTCAATGCATTATAAAAAAGTAAACTCTGTTCGTAGGGTAAATTAGTCTCCATTTTACCCACCCAAGACAGTAACGGTGTAGTTACATTATCTGCATAAAGTATTGGTGAATTTTTTAGGTACAACTCTTTGTCCTCAAAAATAGATTTTCCTATTCTCCATTGTTGCGATTCACTTCTCCATAATTCTGGGATATTGAGACTTTTTGAGTTGCTAAAATACCAACTTACCATGTCTGAAATTGCTGCACCCGACACTGCAGCTGCAAAAATTTTCGATTTTGTAATGATGTAATTTGTTTCATAACCTCCGAAAGAATGCCCTATCAAACCAATACGCTTTGTGTCAATCATTCCTGTTTTTACAACGGCATTGTTTGCAGCAACAACACAATCCAGTGCACTATTTCCGGTTTCTCCTTCAAAATATTTCACATCAGGCATTAGTACAAAATAATTCTGTTGCACAAAATGTTTTACATTAAAACCGGTATCGTTGTATAAAGTCGGAATGCAATATTCGTACAGTGCGTTCGTGATTTGCGAGTACACATTGATTATCATTGGATATTTTTTGCCTACTTCATAATTTACCGGATAATATAATAATCCTTGCAGTTTGTCTCCTTTTGAATTCGAAAATGAAATTAGTTCTACCTTTCCTTGATTAAAGTTTTTATCATGATTATTGCTTTCAAACAGAACTTTATTTACACCGTTTTTAAATGATACAATTCTGGGAGACTGATTATGCGATTGTTCTCGATAGACATACACTTCATTATTGGCTCTGCGCAATTCATCTGATTTTGTATCATTGTTTGCTACTGGAGTTAAATTGTTGGGTGTAGAAACTAATTCAAATTGTTGTACTTTGGTGGTCGCATTTCTTGATGAAACGATTAAATCATTAGTCGCATTAATTTCAGTGAGAGCCCAACCATTGTAATTATCATTTCCTATTTGCTTTATGTTCGCACCATCTACAGTGAAGTAAGTACCGCTTTCTCGTCCATTTGTAATGCGTTTTAGTTTATTTGTTTTGATGTGAAATTGATAGACATCAAATTCGTCTTGTAACAAAAGGTATTCTCCATTATCACTCCATCCTTTTATTCCAAAAATATGTGGTCTTGTTATGTACTTTAAATCATTTGAAACCCATTCGGAACCCGTAGGTGGCACAATTGACACTGTAGATTGTGTTTTTATATTGTACAGCCACCAATTTTTATCTCTAAAATAGCATATGTACGCTCCATTTGGAGAAAAAGACAATAAGTAATTTTCACCAGGTTGCTTTTCTAAAAATAGCTTTTTGGTACCATCAGCCAGATTGTACAAGAAATAGTCAACCTCACCATAGCGCTTAAAATGAGGTGCATATGCAGTTGGATTGTAAAGTAATGCAACTGATTTACTGCCGTTAAGCTGTACAAAAGGAAGTTCTTTACTTGTAATCGTATTCCAGCGCTTTTCTTCAATAAACCAAACCGATAAAGTGGAATACCCTTCTAAATTTTCCCTACTTGCTTTTGGGTAAATCCATAAATCTTCTGTATCCCAAACCTCAACATCGCCTTTTTTTGGTGTTGCCTCTTCTTTGAGGTTCGCGATTCCAAAAAACACCCTTTTACCATCACTTGAAATTTTGAAAGATTTTGTGGTAACAATTTCATGCTTTTCAGGAAAATTTAAGAATGATTTTGGTTCAAAGGTTTGAATACTTTTATCTTGGGTTTTGTAGAAGTTCAGTTTTGTGTATTTCCCGTTGATGCCCTCTTCAAGCCAAAAAACACCTTTTCCATATTCTGCTAATGTCAGACCAGATAATTTGTTTTGCGTTGTGTGATATTCTGTTTTTTGGTTTGTCCTAAGATTTATTGTTCCGAAACTACTTTTCCCTTTATGGTTACTTAGATAAGTCAGGATATTATTAAGCTGATCCAATTGGTATTCCGTTACATTTGGAAGTTGGATGATTTCTTTATTTTTGATATTCCTTATTATTAATTCCCCATCATTGGAATAGCTCACAATAATTTTTCCGCTGTTGGCAAATTCAAAAGCAGCACTATTCGCTATAACAGTACTTTCACTACTTTCTAAGTTGGTTACTATTACTTTATCTCCTTGAAAGGCACCAAATGCAATTTCACCGCCAAATTTGCCTTGTGTTCCTAGTGGAAAACTAAATCCAATCTTTTTCTGCGTATGTTTTACAAATAATGTATCTGAACCATTGCTGTACTGCATATCAAATGATATCCAGTTTCCTTTCTGGGAAATAGCTCTGTTTTCTAATTTGCCCCACCTTTCATACTCTGCTTCAGCAATATTCTTTTTGGAATTACCCTGCCCGTAAATAGAGCAGGATATTACTATCCAAATTGTCAAAATTGTTTTTTTACAAGAATAACTGAAAGTGATAGTACTATTGTTTTTTAATAGCTTCATAACTTTAATATCCTGTGTTTTGCGGTTGTAAATTTGGATTTGCATTCAATTCTAGCTCTGGAATAGGCCACAAAATATCTGAACTGTTCCAACCTGATTTTGACACAGATAGTATTCCATCGGCTGTTCCACTGCGCTTTAAATCAAAAAAGCGATGGCCGTGTTCCGTAAAAAACTCAAATCTTCGTTGTTTTTGAATTTCAGACAAAATTTCAGTGGCGATAGATGATGTAGTTATTGGTAATCCTGCGGTCGTTCTTATTTTATTTAAATCTTCTTTTGCACCCGCTAAATCACCTTGTTTTGCTCTTGCCTCGGCTCTAATCAAATATTGTTCTGCTAAGCGCAACACAATAGAATATTCCTGCGAACTTGTTGTTGCGGTGCGCAGTTTGTATTTATTGGGATGATTCCAAGTATTTAGTCCGGCGGTAACTGACTTTGTCCAATTCACTTTGCGTTGGTCGCCTGTTTCAAATGCATTCATAAAATCGGTACGAAGCGCACAAACTGGTGGCGGTCCTGATACGAAAATAAAAGTTGTACCTTCATTACTGTTTCGTACCGCTGTTGCTGATGCTAATTGCCAAATAGTAGTTTTACTATTTCTTAGAAAAATTTTGTTTAAATCCGTTTCCCAAGCATAAAGCGGACTATTGATAACAGTAGTTGCTTCATTTGCTGCTTCTGTATTTTTATTCATGTATAAATATACTCTGGCCAGCATGGCTTTGGCCACCATTTTATTGGGTTTGGCACGATCCGAAGAACTATAATTTTCAGGCAATCTAGTACTAGCACTTTCTAAATCCTTCGCGATTGCTGCATAGACTTCATCAGCAGCACTACGCGTAACTTTTCTATTAATTTCATAATTGGTTCCTGTAATATAGGGGATGCTACCATAAATTTGCAACAGATAAAAATGCACGAGAGCACGAACGAATAGTGCTTCACCCGACACTCTATTTTTAACCGCAATAGGTAAATCAGTCGAATTTTCAATACCTTGAATAACCGAATTTGCGTTATATATTTGACTATAGCTTGAAGTCCAAAGTGACGCCACAGTAGCATTGTCAGCCGTAAGCGCATTGTTGTAAATAGGTAGCGAAATTGTAGAGTTGGTATAATCTTGTAATTCATCCGCGTACAATCCCATTCTAACAGATGCACCAGTAGGTAATCCAGATAGGATGCCGCCGTCACGAAGTTGTGCATAGATTTGTGCCATTGCTGCATTTGCTGTCAATTCACTTTCAAAAACTGTAGTTCCTGTAAGCTGAGAATTCGGTAATGGAACCTCTACAAATTCACTACAGGAACTTGAAGACAGTATTAGTGCCAAAACCAAAAGAATGCGATACACCTGAAATGGCTTTGTTTGTACCGTTATAAATTGTAAATTTTTCATATTACTATTTTTTGAGGATTAAAAGTTTAATGTCATTCCGCCACTGATCACTTTTAGCGGAGGGAGGAATCCTGAGAACTTAAACTCGGGATCACCTGCTTTGTAAGATGTAAATGTCAGTAGGTTTTGACCTTGAATAAAAAGTTTACATTTTACATTAGTGGTCGCTTGTAACGGAATATCATAGGAAAGTGATATATTTTTTAGTCTGATAAAAGAGCCGTCTGTAATTACAGCATCACTTTCTATGTACCTATAATAGGTGCTTACCGCAGCACCATTTAGTCCCGTAGTGTGCAGTTGCGAACTGCTTTGATCCCCAATTTGCTGCCAAGCATCGCCAATAGTGTTGCTTTGGTTTACTGGACCACCTCCCGGAACATTTGAAATGTAATCGTAATTATCTCTTTTTACGAACTGCAATAAAAAATCCAATTGCCAATTTTTATAGTCCAATTGGTTTTGGATGCCTCCAAAATATTTAGGAGATAAGTCCTTACTAATTTGCTTGTCGCCTGCTGTTATGCTTCCATCCCCATTTAAATCTTCAAAATCGTATAATCCTGTTTGTGGATTAACACCTTTGCTTTGGTATAATTTTACAATATCAATGGATTGTCCAATCACATACCGATTTGCAAAAGTGGAACCTGAAAGATTCGGAAAAGAAAGTAATTTATTTTTTGCAACGGCCACATTGAAGTTCGTTGACCATTTAAAAGAGTTTGAATCAATATTTAGGGTTCTTACGGAAAATTCAAAACCTGAATTTTCAACGGTAGCATCAAGATTCGCATTCAATGACAAGAAACCTGTTGTAGCTGGCATAGGAATACCCACCAATTGATCCGACGAACGATTCCTATACAACGCTAGCGTGCTAAAAATTCTGTCTTTAAAAAAACCAGTTTCTAAAGCTAATTCTAGTTTACGATTGGTTTCCCATCCAAAATCGGCATTATAAAGTCGTGTAGGTTGTAACCCAATTATGCCCTGATAATTTGCACCAGTTGTACCGTAGGTATCATAAAACTGATAATCTCCAATTTGATCATTGCCCGTAGTTCCATAACTAAAACGGAGTTTTCCAAAACTCATTTTACTATTTTCTGGATTGAATTTTTCTTTGCTAAAAATCCATGCAGCACCAATAGCACCAAAATTAGCATATTGTTTGCCTGGTCCAAATCGGCTGGATCCATCCCGACGACCTGTAAAGTTTAAAAAGTATTTTTCGTTGTAACTGTAATTGATGCGACCAAAAAAAGCTTGATAACGGTATAAAAAGGTATCGCTATTGGTTGTGTTTTTTGTAATTGCAGAAGCTAAGTTGTTAATCAGATTGTTGTTTGCAAAACCAATACCCGATTGGAATAGGCGTTCTGTACGTTGCTGTTGGCTTGTCATCCCCAGTAGCACATCAAATTTGTGGTTTCCAAAATTTTTGAAACCTCTTAGTTGTGGCTCTATAATCCATGATTGTCTGCTGGTAAGGTTTAAGTACAGTAAGGAATTGTCACTCCCAACTTCATAAACAGGATTGTAAATGGTGGATGGTATCGTTCTAACTTCCTTGGTTTTTAAATCGGTAAAACCAAAATTTGATTTTATTTCTAAACCTGGAAGTAGTTCATAAGACAACACGCTGTTGGCCACCAAGTCATTGGTGTTCGCACGGTAGGTACTTTTTAGAGGTGCCAAAGGATTTTCGAAGGTATCATTTTCCCAGTTTAAATTACCATTTGAATCGTAGAGTGCGGGAGCGTTTGGTGCCAAATAACGCGCTGTTAACGTCAAATCTGTCGCTGCTTGTAGATTATCTTGTGCCATGTAATTTCCCGAAAAAGAGATTTTGAATTTCTTATCTAAAGAAGTGTGGTTTATTGAGCTAAGAATCCCTCCTTTAATGTACCTGAAATCTCCCGGAAGGACTGTTCCTTCGGTTCTGTAGTTCCCACTAATCAAGAATTGCGTTGTTTCACTACCACCAGAGATACTGGTTCTAAAGTCATTGATTGTTGCTGAACCGCCTAATAATTCCTTTTGCCAATTGGTATATCGAGTTTGATCCCAAGTTCCATTTACATCATAATCGGTATCCGAGATTGGAATTCCATCATTGATAAATGCTTGTTTACGCATCAACAGATACTGCTGCGTATTCATCAGTTCTACAAATTTAGTAGCTGTACCAACGGCTGTTGAGGCAGTTACTGAAATGTTTGTTTTACCCGATTTTCCTTTTTTTCGAGTAATTAATACCACACCATTTGCTCCCCTTGAGCCATAAATTGCCGTTGCATCGGCATCTTTTAATACTTCAATGCTTTCTATATCATTGGGATTAACACTGTTGAGCGGGCTAGCTTGGCTTGGTAATCCCGTTGAAGTGTTCGTACTTCCTATAGACTCGTTTGAATAGGGAACTCCATCAATAATGTATAATGGTTCATTTCCATCTAGTCGAATGCTGTTGCGACCTCTAATTTTAATTTGGAAACCACCGCCGGGAGTTCCCCCATCTTGAATGATATTGACACCTGCCAATCTTCCTTGCATCGCTGCTAGTACGTTTGTGACAGGTTGCTTGTCAATGTCTTTTGCAGTAATTCTTGCAATACTTCCTGTTTGCTCTTTTTCTTTAATAGAATAATATCCAGCATTTATAACGATTTCCTCTAAAGTAGTTGCATCTTCAGTCAATTTTACATTGATAGTTACTTGATTTGCAACTACAATTTGAATTGTTTTATAGCCTAGATAGGAAAAAAACAAAACATCATTCTCCGCTGCTAGTATGGTGTAGTTTCCATTTTCATCAGAAAATGCTGTTGTTGGCTTATTTTTAACCTTTATGGTTACACCAGGAACTGTGTTGGTATCATCGGTAATTTTACCTTTGATAGATCGTGTTTGCGCATTCAATCCTGTTATGAAGCACAGGAAAAGGATGCAGGACAGTTTGGACAGTTGTGTTGTTGTCCAAAACTTCAAAAATGATTTTTTTTTCATACTTTTGAATTGGTTAAATGAGACTTCGGTTTAGTTTGCTTTGGTCCTCTATTCGTCCGGCAAGAAGAGTTAGAGGGCCTTTTTTTGTGATTAGCCTTGAAAGAAGTAAGGCATAGATTTTTATTTTTTAAGTCATAGGCGTTATCTGTATATTATTAGGTGTTGTCACATCTAAGCAAGCTGTGTGATGTGAAGATAAATAGTTATTTTTCTTAGTTATTGCTGTTTATATAAAACATTGCAGCCATAAAGCCAACAAATTATCAGTGTAATGAAAGCTAGAATTAAAGTAGCTTTTATAGTTTTATAGTATTTCATCTTTTCGTTGTTCGTTTATTATCTTTTAATTTATTATTTCGATTTGCGCTATTGCTTTACCACAGATCTTGAGAGCACTCTTTTTTTGGGTGCAAAAGCTTTTGAATTTATATTGTTTATTTAGGAAAGTACACTGCCGTTGCCAGTTGCAGCCCAACTCAGGCAGTGCGTTTCCAAACTAACTAATTCAATACGTTAATTGGTCTGCGAAACTGAAAAAAGAAGATTTGCTAAGAATAAAAGGGAGTAACTTTTGCGCATAAAAAAGGCATGGAACTCAGCTTACTGCACTAGAGGTATTGGCCATACCTTACCACAAATAAGTGAGCCCACGCCTATAGACGTGAGCATCATACTTATCATCTCGTGGTAATTTGAAAAGGCCAATTTTCTAGTACGAGATTCAAAGCGAATGCTTCAATGTTTTTGAAGTGTCGCAAAAATATTAAATTTTATCAAGTAACCAATTTATTATTAATTGTTACTCTATGACAAATATAACAAATAAAATGATTTTGTTATAAGTTCTTATAACTTTTTTAAAAATTATTTTTAGTCCTTTTGTAAAATGAGTAAGAAAAAAGACAAAAGATTGATTCAATTTGGAGCGCACTTGAGGAGTGTTAGAAAAGAATTGGGCTTAAGTCAAGATTTTGTTGCAACCAATAGTAATTTGACAAAGAGCAATATTAGTGAAATTGAGAATGGAAATAGAAACTTAGCTTTTACTACTTTTTTAGAGTTGGCAAAGGGTTTAGGGATCGATCCAAAAAAATTACTTGATTATCGAATTGATTTAAACAAAGAATAACAAATTAATCTTAATACCACTGAAAAAAGATGCTTAGGCATCTTTTTTTATTGCCTATGTGGAAAACCGTAAAGAATTTTAGAAAGGGTTTTGTACGTTAGTTATTGAATATAAATTATCGAAATGAACTTTCAGTAATTTAACCAAAAAGGTTGTATATACTAAGCTCAGTTCAAACATATATACAAGAATTACCGGGTCATAATAATAGTAAAACAACTTAAATTTATGCTCATGTAAATACGAAAAGTATTCAACAAATAAAAAGTCCATTTGATAATTTGTAAGATAATAATTAAAATGTATATTTGAATGTTATACGCTACTAAGTAGCGCCTATCCACCCAAAATAAGATGTATATGCGCTACTTTATAGCGCATATATACAAGTTGGCAGTAATGGTGCCAAAAAGACAAAATCAAACAAAAATGAATATGAAAGTATTTTTTTTCTTTATATGTTTATTGTTAGTTTCCTGTGTAGCTCAAAATGAGTTTGGCATTCATAGATATAGTAAATCAAAATATAAAATTGAAGCAAATACAAACGATGAAGCGTATTCAATTATTGATACAAATTCTATTTATAAATTTATCAAGGATAAAAGAATAAATGTAAGTCAAGGTTCTGTTCAACCCTTTTATTATAAATTTTATTCCAATGGAAGAATTGCTTGGTTTGATAGTTATTTGATAGATTTTAAAAAAGATCCGACACTCGAAGCTAAGAAAGCTCATATGGGGTTTTATAATTTTAATGGTAAAGATTTTATTGTCCAGTTTTATAATTCTAATATGAACGCAGCAGAATTAACAAATGAGATACTGTCTGTTCAAAATGACACAATGATTTTGACAAAAACCTATACAGATGCAGAAATAAAATCATATTTTTTTAAGGAAATTATTCCAAAAAATGTCAATATAACAAAACCAGATTGGTAGCATCCTGTATCAATCGCCTGAAAACCACTACTGCCAGCAGCCACTACAACGGATTTAGGCTATTGGCTTAATGGAAAGTTAGTTTTGTATTTGGGAGGATTTGGAAAACCCGAGTAATGGGCTTAATTTAGTCCTAAACCCGCTTTAGTAGCGGGACGTTATACAACAGCTTGGGAATCGTAGGAAAACAACTCGGAAATTAAAAAATATGATCAAAAGGATTTTTATACTTGGAATTGTAATGAGTTTAATCCAAACTTTGCTGTATTTCAGTTTTGTAGAATTACTTCAGTTTGCAGAAACAAAGTTTGTGGCAGAAAATAGCAGACAAATTACCGAAGGAATACTTCCTTATGTTATCCTTATCTTTTTTGAAATTGTATTGATTCAAAATATATTGTCTTCAATAGTTAACCGAAAAATGTTTACTTGGATTATGTTATCCATATCAGCCATTTTTTTATTGGCAGCATTTTTCAAGCCTTTCAGTATATGGCCTTCTCTCCCCTTTTGTTTAATAATTCTTTTACTTTTATCATGTTATGTGATTGGAGAAAAGTATTATGAAAGACTAATAAATAAGCCGATTGCATAACAGCGGTTTGCCTCAATGGCTTAATCAGTGATTCTTTAGAAAATACGCTGATAACTCAAAGTTTGGTTTATATTTGTGATTGTTCGGTGACAGGTAAGCCACTGAGGCAAGCCACCGGACGTCAAACTGTCTAATAACCTCTTTTCTTCGTTACGAATTATTTGTACTAAAAATCTTTCAAAATGTTTGCGCAACTCATTGACTTTTTGTACATTTAAGTATGAAATTCATCAACGGAACCAACAGAAACCAACTCCCGCTTTTTGCCTCATCGATAGATGATGCTATTGCGCAAGACAACGAAATCAGGCTCATTGACCTTTTTGTAGACAGTATTAAACTCCCTGATTTTGGATTCACTTTCGATTTTGTCGAAAACGGAAGACCCGCTTATCATCCTTCGGATTTGCTCAAACTCTTTATTTACGGCTATCTTAATCGCATGCGTTCCTCCAGAACTTTGGAGAAAGAATGCAGTCGTAACATTGAACTCATGTGGCTGTTGAAAGGTTTGGTTCCGGACCACAATACCATTGCTAATTTCCGTAAAAACAATCCTAAAGCCATTGCTCGCGTGTTTCGTGCAACGGTAAAACTAGCCTCCCATTTTGAACTCATTGGTGGTTCTTTGGTTGCTGGTGACAGTACCAAACTCAGAGCACAAAACTCTAAGAAAAACAATTTCAATCCCAATAAAATTGAGCGACACATTGCTTACATCGATGCCAAACTAGAAGAGTACAACTCGGCTTTAGCTAAAGAAGATGGTGATGTTCTGGAAAAACAAATTATTGCAAAGAAGATTAAAAAACATACGATTCAGAAACAAAAATACATTGGGTATCAAAATACAATTGATTCCACTGGCGTTACCCAAATCTCGACTTCAGATCCCGATAGTCGCCAAATCATGACTCGTAACAACATCTCGGAAGTGGCCTATACGATACAAACTACCGTGGATGCTTTGCACAACATTCCCATTGATTTCAAGGTGACGAATGAAAACGATTCCAAAGCCATGGGAGGAATGTTACGCCGAGCCAAAAACATTTTGGGACACAATAATTTTACCGCCATTTACGACAAAGGCTATCATACGGGAAGTGAGTTTGATTATGCAAATCGCCTTGGAATTGATGTTTTGGTCGCTATTCCAGGAGTTTCTGCTCACGCACCTGATTTGGCTTTTGATGTAGAGCATTTTAAATACAACATAACCACCGATTCCTATACTTGCCCTGCCAATGAAACCCTAACGACCAATGGAAATTGGTACGCCAAAAAGAACGGCAAATCAATAACCCAGATGAAGCATTACAAAACTACTGCGTGTTTGACTTGTGAACTGTATAAAAAATGCACCAAAAATGCCAAAGGCAGACTCATTGAAAGATCCCAGTACGCCCATTTGATTTATGAAAACAAAGTTAGAATCGACAACAATTATGAAATCTACCGTAAACGTCAAGCTATCGTAGAACATCCGTATGGAGTCATAAAGAGACAGTGGGATTTTTATTATATCATGACCAAGAAAACCATCAAACATGCCTCAGCCGATGTAGGTTTGATTTTCTCTGCTTATAATCTACGTCGAATTTTCAACCTAATTGATCAAAATCTACTAAAACAATATCTAAAAGTATTGGCGTTGTATTTTGGGACTCTAAGAGCGATTTTTGAAGATTTTTATGGACTGTTTTGTTTTACTAATCGTAAAGCGACTTTTAAACAAAAGAATTTTAATTGTAGTTTAAATCACATATATTTACTAACTGATTAAACAAATAAAGTTCGTGTAAAGGTTTTTAGACGAACTGACGTTAGCTGTTATTTTAAAAAAAGAGAGAATAGTAATGATATTATTAGGAGTTTATTGGTCGTATTATTTACCAGAATCCATTTTTCATATAAACTTTTTTAAATTCGAAGAAGCTTTAAGCGGTTTTGATGATAGACCTGCAAGTCTTACTGCAACTGTTTACACTTTTAATCCTAAAAAAGTGATTAAACGTATAAAAGAAATACACGACAAATACAATGATTGCGAGATTTGCATTTTTAGACAAGGTAATAATTTGAAAATTTCGATGGTAAATTATGCATTATACGATTATGATTTCTTTGTGTTAAATAAAATTGAATCTTATTTAAATAAAAATTGGTTAGTTTTCCAAAGAAGTGAGATTAAACATTCTAAGAACGAGAATTTAATAAGATTGAAAAAGGTTAACGAAAACTTAGAAAATGAATACAATCCAAATAAAAACATTAAAATATATTACAGCACAAGAAATAAATATAGTTCTGTTTCGAAATTTATTCATATAAATTGCTATATAGCTACAAAAATAAAATCTGCTTATATTGAAGATATTAAGGAAATAGCAATTAGTGAAAATTTGAATGTTTTGTACTATTCTGAATTTATTAAATCTGATATTTCTAATTTACATATATCGGTTTCTAACGGTAGACAAGGTATAAACGGTATCAAAAAAAACTATACCAACATAAGAAGGTTTGAAGATAAATTAAATACTTTATTTGAAAAATACAATGTTACGTTTGACTTTCAAGAAGGTTTTGATTATGATTCAAAAGGAATTACAATAGAAATGATGGTTGATGAAGATTTTGTAATCGAACGGAACAATGAATAAAAACAACAGCTAACAGGCGTTTTGATATAGTGGGGTTTTAGTGGAATTGCCGTATCGCATCACGTTTTTATTAAACAGAAAATACTCGTTTACGAAATCCCCACCATCTCAAAGCGCCAGAAACGTTAGCCATAATTTTACAAAATTCGAAATCTAAAAAATAATTTATGGAAATAATAACCAAAAATAATAGAACATTACTTTTTAGAGAATTGACAGATGAAAATTTATGGGAAAGTAAACTAGAAAATACTTCATCAATTGGTAGTACTAAATCAAATTATCAATTTTCTTTTAAAAATGATTTAATTAAAAAAGAATATATTATTGAAAATTACGACTTTAATAGTTATTTGAAAAGTTTTATAAATTATTTTATAGAGAATGAAATAAAAATATCAAAAACTACAAGAAAGGTTATAGATGATATTTCAAATATTAATGACGATGAAAAATTTATACTCAATGAAGAAAATTCTTTTCTGCATTATGTTCGTATTTTGGATATTGTAAATTATTCTTTTAAAGTTCATATTGTAACTAATTATGGTTATGAAAACTACATCATAACGTATTTACTATATGATAATGGAAATTTAACTATAACTAAAATAAAAAGAAAACTGTGTTATTAGCCTTTGATACTTATTATTATGATAACAAGGCAAAAACAGTTTGTCTTGAATTTGCAGAATGGAATGAAAATAAAATCTTCAAAATTTACACTGAAATAACAGATAATGTTGAAGAGTATATTCCGGGAGAGTTTTATAAAAGAGAGCTACCTTGCATTATTAGTTTATTAAATCAAATTGATCTAAAAAAAGTTGATACCATTATTGTTGATGGATTTGTTTATTTAGATGATGACAAGAAATTCGGTTTAGGCGGATATTTGTATGAAAAACTAAATAAAGAAATTCCAATCATTGGTGTTGCAAAAACTAATTTTGCCACAATCGAAAAACACAAAAAGACTTTATTTAGAGGTGAAAGCAAAAAACCTTTATTTATAACAGCCATCGGAATTGAAACTGAAGATGCTTTACAGAAAATAGAAAGTATGGATGGAGAGTATAGAATTCCAACTTTACTTAAAGAACTTGACCGATTAACAAAAGAAGCATAAAAACTATGGCTAACAGCTAGAGATTCGTTGCGTGCGCAGCACGAACAATGAAACTCCGGTTGAACGGAACCGTTCACTGGCAGGAACTATGGAGTTATCGTAAAGTTTTAAAGGAGAATTTCAAGAGGATTTAGTGTCCTCTTTTTTTTTGAGAAGGATTTTGGGTTTAGTTTCGTATTTTCGGTCACTTATGAACACACGTTCCCTTACCCATAAAATCAGTTTTAAAAAGAAATTGTGTTTTGGCTACCGCAAAAAAACCATCGATAGATATGGTTTCGCCACTTATCGAATTAGCATCTTTCAATAACGAAACAAATAGTTTGAAAGTGTTCTTTGATGCGATTGGATTATTTTTCTAAAATCGGTAATACTGTGGTAATAGGGACGAATATTTTCTAAAAGCCATTGCATTTCAATTTTTCTCAAACATTCTTTTTCTAGATCTCGGCCAATCCTGACCCCGTTGAGATAACCTTATAAATAGATCTTTATAAACACTTTACTATTGAAACTCGGGCGACCTTCGGTCTTGAGCGTTTTTATAGCAAAATCAAGCTTAGAGATGTCAATATATTCGACAAAGGCATCTATAAATCGCACCTGATTATCGGGACTTATAGTGTCTTCTAAACTTCAAAAACCCATTTGTTGACGTGAAATACCTGTGATATGTTATCATTCTTAAAAATACGAAAAATCTTCTTTTTATACAAGTATTTTATTATATTTGATGATAATACAACGGAGGTTTTTTCACAGACTGGCGTTATGTCTCATTATAAACACGATTTATCTAAATGACAGAAAGTTTTAACCCAAGTACATTAAGAAGTATTTCCAAAATAATTGGTGAAGAAATCTTGACTCATAAACAAATTAATGAGCAATTTCATAATTCAGGACTTATCGATACTGGTGAAGGAACGAATAAACCAGATAGAATTTATTACACATTAACATCAAGACAGAAACAAGATAATTGCGGAAATAATGTATTAAGCTTTATAGTGAAAATTATAGATCCAAAACGCTACGACGATGAAGCTAGTTTTGAAAAGCACCGAACCACTATAAATGAAAGATTACTTTATGAAGGAATCGAAATAAATAAAGAAGGAAAGCCAAAAATTGTAGATAAAGCGAAAACTATCTCAGAAGCGAAATGTCGCTCTATGAAAATAAAAGAACGAGTTCACGGAATAGGAATTCATCATGACATTTTACCGTATTGCGAATCTGAATGGCTTAACGAAAATTATTTTCACGCAATTCTTGAAATAACTAAAAGTATTGCTCATAAACTTCGCCAAAAAAGTGGTTATGTTTCAGACGGCGCAATATTAGTTGATGAATGTTTTGGGTTGGGATGTGATAAAAAGCCAATGCTAGCATTTAGCCTTTTACAATCTGAAAGTGATGAAAGTGAGCATAAAGGATTTTCTAATTTTATCAAAGGGTTTTTCAGTATGTATAGAAACCCTAAAGCGCATGACCCAAAATTATTAGAAGATACACATCTGACCGAAATGACAGAAGTATTAGTCGTTGCAACAATAATTCAAAACAAACTGGATAAAACATATAAAACCGGATATAAATAACGAGGCATAACAGCCACTAAAACGGATTTGGGCAATTGGTTTAATGGAAAGTTGGTTTTGTATTTGGAAGTTGGTGGCTATTTAACCACAAAATGGGCTAAAACAATATCTAAAAGTATTGGCGTTGTATTTTGGGACTCTAAGAGCGATTTTTGAAGATTTTTATGGACTGTTTTGTTTTACTAATCGTAAAGCGACTTTTAAACAAAAGAATTTTAATTGTAGTTTAAATCACATATATTTACTAACTGATTAAACAAATAAAGTTCGTGTAAAGGTTTTTAGACGAACTGACGTTGGCAGTAATTTTACCGCAGAAAACTAGAATTTAGAAACTTAGCACATTTTAAAAATTAAGACAGATATATTTATGGGAAATAACAAAACTCAAAAAATTCATTTTTTATACATAATTGGTATTTTAATTATGATTATCATTTGCCTATTTACGTTCAATTTTGGAGACCAAATTGAATTAGTTGCATACATATCATTTGCCTTAACAATCACCTCTTTATTTTTAGCATTAATCTCTATAATTTATGCATTCTATTCAAATATGTCCTTATCTCAAACATTGAGTCAATTAAACAGTGCGTCTAATAAGGTTGATGAATCATCAAATAAATTAACCGAAAGTACAATTAAACTTAATCAACAAATAGAAAATATTCCAGTATTACTAAAAAGTTTAGAAGGTAAAGTAGACAATACACACAAATTAGTATCTGATGTTTATAATAAAGAAATTATTCCGAAAGACGCTTCAACAACTGTAATCTCTAAAGAAATATTTGATAAATTTTATAAATTTAGTTCTCCATCAGGACTTCTTGCATTATATGCAACTTACTTAAGTTTTAAAACCAAAAAGAAATTTAGCTTAAGTGAATTAGAGTATTCAACTTCGCTGATAAAAAAAGATTACACAAATGGTTTTTTAGTTGCTTGTTCATCATTTAGTTTTTTCACAAGAAAAGATTATTCTGAAGATTGGGTAATTCCAAATTTCAATGAAGACGTTTCTGAAAATATAAAGTCTGAATTAGAAAAAAGAATATCCGAAATGGATGAAGAAGACAGAGAATATCTAACACACGAAAAGAAATTAATTGAAGATTTTTTTGAAGATTAAAATAAAAACTACTGCCAACAGCTAGAGATTCGTTGCGTGCGCAGCACGAACAATGAAACTCCGGTTGAACGGAACCGTTCACTGGCAGGAACTATGGAGTTATCGTAAAGTTTTAAAGGAGAATTTCAAGAGGATTTAGTGTCCTCTTTTTTTTGAGAAGGATTTTGGGTTTAGTTTCGTATTTTCGGTCACTTATGAACACACGTTCCCTTACCCATAAAATTAGTTTTGACATGAAACTATGTTTTGCCTACCTCCAAAAAACCATCGATAGGTATAGTTTCGCCACTCATCAAATCAGGACCTTCCAAGAACGAAACAAATAGTTTGAAAGTGTTCTTTGATGCGATTTGGTTATTTTTTGTAAAATCGGTAATACTGTGGTAATTGGAACTAATATCTTCTAAAAGCCATTGCATTTCGACGTTTCTTAAAGATTCCTTTTCAAGATCTCGACCACTTCTCACTCCGTTGAGATAACCGTATAAATATATCTTTAGAAATACTTTACTATTGGAACTCGGGCGACCTTCGATCTTGAACGTGTTTATAGCAAAATCGAGCTTAGAAATATCAATAAGCTCTACAAAGACATCTGCAAAACATATCTAATTATCAGGACTTATAGTGTCTTCTAAACTTGAAAAACGCATTTGTTGACGGGAAATACCTGTGATGTGTTGCATTCTTAAAAATACGAAAAATCTTCTTTTTATACTAGTATTTTGTTATATTTGAAGATAATACAACGGAGGTTTTTTCACAGACTGACGTTACCGGCTATAACTACCTTGGAAACCGAAAAATTTAAAAATGGATAATTTTAATAATTTACAATCTCATACTAATTTTTTTAGTATTCTTCTAGTGCTAATAGCAATATGTCTTTTCTATTATGTTGTAAAGAATTATAAAACAATCAACTCTCAGTTGAAATTGATATTGATTATTATTATAATTGCTATCCCTTTTAAAATTTATGACACAATTGGAAATGACAATCAAATACAATCTTTAGTGAAAAATTTTGATGTCACTAATGGGAAAGTTATAAAACATATAAGAGGAAAAGGAAAAGCAATTAGTTATATTGAGTTTAAATATTATGTGAATAATATTAAAATAGTTAAGCAATATGATGACACATACTACAGTAGTTTCCCTGTTGAAAAACCCAATTTTAATTCTGACTATTTAGTAATTTATGAAAAGGGAAATCCGAATAATAGTTTAATCTTATTAAACTATGAATTGAAAGATAAAAACGATTTGGAGAAATATAAAATTGAATTCCAAAAAAAAATTCCTGAAAACGCATTCAATCACTAAATTAAAAAATTTGATTGTGGAATTTTAGCGATAAACCGAAACTTTTGGAATAGGCAGACAAACGTACTCAACAAACGTGTTGTTACAGCCGGTAACAGCCGTTTCAAGCCATATGTTCGTTTTCGTTAAATAAAAACAATAATTTTCATAACTTCGTTTTTTCCTAACGGAAAAACCGCAGTTCCTAAGCCGCAAACGGCTTGAAGCGTCGGGATGTTAACAGAAACCTTTGAAAAAATGACGAAAAAAATTATAACTTCTTTAATATTAATACTTTCAACAATTCTAATATTTAGTAATACTGCTCGATATGAAGTTGCGAAAAGAGTGAATATGATTTCTGCTGGAAGTTATCCGTTTTCAGAATCTTATAAACTTCCCTATTCAGAGACTGAAGTAATAAAAGCCATCGAAAAATTTAAAGAAAAAAATCCGAAATATGAAGTCCCTGAAGTCTCAATTTCCTCTAACAATTCATTTAAATTGGAAGACACTAGATCTGAAAATGGATTATGGTTTGTTGCTTTTCTTTACGATTCAAACGAAAACAGAATTTTAAATATTGCAATAAGAGGAAATGAAACTAATACTACTTTAGAATTCGTCTCTATAAATAATGGTTTTGAAATTGGACATTGGAAAGATATAAATCGTGATTTTTCATATGATGAAAATCAACAACTAAAAAATAGTTTTGAAAAATTTTATTTAAATCCAATAAAACAAATATTAAAGAACGAATAAGGCTTCTGGTAACACACGTCTTGCGCCATTTGCGAATTTAGTGGAATTACCGTTTTTTATCGTATTTTCGTTTAGCCGAAAATACTCGTCTTCGTAAGTCGCAAACGGCACAAGGCGCGAGAACGTCAGGCTGTGAAAAAACCTCTTCAAATCTAGAAAGTATTCGGAGGGCTCCAAAGAATAATCTCAAATATGGAATTCTCATGAGGTTGATTTTAGTTTTTTCACAGACTGACGTTAGTGGCAAGCTGTCCGCAGAATCGCAGAAAATCATTAAAAACAGAATATGAAATTATTATATTTTACATTTTTACTCATCTTAACAAATAGCTTTTACACAACAGCACAAGAAATTTCTGTAAATATTGGTTTAGATACTTTAAGTTTAGAGAGAAATAAAATTGTCAAACTGTGGAGTAATTATTTAAAATCAAATCCAGATGAAATAAATAACAATCCAAATTGGTGTGAAAATGACAAAATAAAATACAAAAGTTATGATTTATTGAAAAGCGAAGGATTTTTAAGTCCGTCACTTTATTACTTTCAATTGAACAATAAAATACTATCAATATCAAAAAAAGAAAATGATTATATTATAAAATCAGCATTTTATGATAGTGAAACTTTTGATATTTATGCAATAACAAATGTAGTTGCAACAAAATTAAATGATAAATTTTACCTTACAAATTATCAGCCAAAACTTATTAAAGAATGGAGAACCAAAACAATAGGTAATATTACTTATCATTATTTTCCTGAATATCATTTCGATGAAAAAAAAGCAGAACAAGCAAACGCATATTTAAATAAAATTTGTTCTGTGTTTGAACTAAAGCCTGAAAAAATTAATTATTTTATTTGCCGTGATTGCGAAGATATTTTTAGAGTAAAAGGATTTGATTATGTGTTATCAATGGGAAATGGAAAAGAATGTGGCTTTTTTGATAAATATAATAATATAATTTACGCTACGGCTTTTGCAGGTGAAAACCACCAACACGAAATCACTCATTTTATAAATAACTATTTTCCAAATGCAAATGAATTACTATTAACAGGACTTTCAGCATATTGGGGAGAAGAAAATGCTCACAAAGGAAAACCTTTGCTATATAGTATTAAAAGAGTAAATGAATATTTGAAAAATCATCCTGAAATTGATTTAAACAAACCGAATGAGTTTTGGAAATTAGACGAAGAAACAAATCCTCAATATGTTACTGGAGCTATAATTTGCGATGTTGCATTTGAAAAAGGAGGAATTAATACATTAAAACGTTTTCTAAATAATAGCAAAAGCGAAGAGGAATTCCTTTTGTTCATAGAAAAAGAATTGAAAGTAAAAAAAGGAGATTTGAACAAAACTATAAGACAGAGGATAGAGAAAATATCCACCGAAAATAAGTTTGATAATGCAAAAATAAAAGCCAGCCACTAACAGCTAGAGATTCGTTGCGTGCGCAGCACAAACAATGAAACTCCGGTTGAACGGAACCGTTCACTGGCAGGAACTATGGAGTTATCGTAAAGTTTTAAGAGAGAATGTCAAGAGCATTTAGTGTCCTCTTTTTTTTGAGAAGTATTTTGGATTTGGTTTCGTATTTTCGGTCACTTTTGAAAACAAGTTACCTTACCCATAAAATTAGTTTTGACAGGAAATTGTGTTTTGGCTACCTCCGAAAAACCATCGATAGCTATAGTTTCGCAACTTATCAAATCACCATCCTTTAAGAATGAAACAAATAATTTGAAAGTGTTATTTAATGCGATTGGATCCTTTTTCTGAAATCGGTAATGCTGTGTAATTGGCACGAATATCTTCTTAAAGCCATTGCATTTCCATGTTTCTGAAACATTCCTTTTCAAGATTTCGACCGCCCCTGACTCCGTTAAGATAACCATATAAATAAATCTATAGAAACACTTTACTATTGAAACTCGGACGACCTTCGGTCTTGAGCGTTTTTATAGCAAAATCAAGCTTATAGAGGTCTATATGCTCTACAAAGGCATCTATAAATCGCACCTGATTATCGGGACTTATAGTGTCTTCTAAACTTGAAAAACGTATTTGTTGACGGGAAATATCTGTGATATGTTGCATTCTTAAAAATACGAAAAATCTTCTTTTTATACAAGTATTTTGTTATATTTGAAAATAATACAACGGAGGTTTTTTCACAGACTGACTTTATAGGCAATTTGTGGGCAAGAATATCAAATATAGAATAAATGGCAAAACAGCAGATTGAAGATAAAATTCGAGATAAACTCGCTATAAAACTTAACCTAATTGAAGATGGATTGACATATATTGATGACGAATATCATCTCAAAAATCCAAATGGAGCTGGTGGTTTTGTAGATATATTTGCCAATGATACCAATAATAACTTTGTAATTATAGAGGTAAAGCGTTCAGACGCCGCATCAAGAGAAGCGATTACAGAACTTTCAAAATATGTTGCCCTTCTAAAGCGAAAAAAAAATCTTAAGAATAGTGAAATACGGTTAATTGTAATTTCGACACATTGGCATGAATTATTAGTCCCATTTTCAGAGTTTTATCATGCAACTAATTATCAATTGAGTGGTTTTAAGCTTACTGTTGACAAAGATTATAATCCAATTTCAGTTGAAAAAATTGAAGCACTTCCTGAAATTGAGGGTAGAAATATTTGTAGGCGACATTTTATTAGATATTATAAAACTTATGACGATTTACTTGATTCAAAAAAAGAAATTGTTAAGCAAGCCACTACTTTAGGTATACACGACTTTATTCTTGTAGTATTTAATTTGAATTTTGTGGACCCATTTTATGGAGCAACAAAAGTGCTTTATTGGGCGCCACAACTCAAATCGCGTGAATTTTATATTGAAAAGCTTACTGAAGTTCTAGATTCAGAAAGTCTTAATGAAATATTAGAAACAATAGACGAACTTGATGACGAGGATGCATTAGACGAATTATCTGAAAGATTAGACGGTGAGATTGATGTAACTTGTGAAACTTGCGAAATTGGATATCCAGAAAAATTAACCGATAGACTCAATGAAATGTGGAGTCTCGAAAAAGTTTTCAAACATGGAGTTTTTCAGGAAGATGAACGTCTTTCTGAACCTATGATTCTGATGGATTTAAAAGGTCTTAATGGAGCATCATTTATGCATTTTTTCTCTACGCTAAAAAGTGAAAACCGCTCAAAATTTAACGAAATTGAATCGAATATAGAAACTCCGTTTTTCAACAACTCAATTTGGAAACATGATGTCAAAGACATTATTTCTTATTGCAAGAAAAAGACTCATTCAACCATGTTAATTTCTATTTTTAATAAAGATGACATTTTTGAAACCATTTGGCAATCGATTTCTTGTAGAGACTCAAAATTGTGGGCACCTCGTTTTTTTGTTATAGTTGATCCAAATGATTCCTCTAAAGCCGTTGAGTTTTTTAGTGGAGAAATTGTTTGGGAAAGAAAACAATTTGAGATAAATAACATAATTCAAGAATCGTTTAAAAACTTCGAAGAATATCTTTTTGCAAGACATTTTGGAGAACAAAGGCAACATAATCATTTGCTTATGGAAAAAATGGGATTAAAATATGTCACCAACTACAAAAAAGTCGGTAAAAAAGTCGAAACGGATTTGAACGACATTTTGATTCGTAATAAAACAATATCTGAAAAAAGCAAAATCGAAACTGTGCCTTTTGATACATTTCTTACAGAAAATATAAACGAGTTAATGATTCTGTTCAATTACTTTGAAAATGCGCATGTAGGTAATGGAATGTTCGCAAATTTTTAAATTCAAACTGCCTATAACACAAGCTATAATAAATTGCTGCCTTTCAATTAAATAGAACCACTTTTTTTCATAACTTCCAACCTGGTAACAGAGAATACTCAGCTTCGAAAGCCGCAACTTCTCATAGCCTGACGTTGGCAATAATTCTACATATTTTCAGCTAAAATGGCCTCCTTCATCTACCGGAAGAAATTGAAAATTTAAGTTAAATTGTGGAGAATTATCTAATTGCAAATAATTGAATTTTAAAAGTTTGATAAAAATATTAGTTTAGAATTATGAAAAAGACCTTGACAACTTTAATGATTTTACTTTTAACTACTTTTTGTTTTTCTCAAACATTTAAGGATTATGAGCGTAGAAGACTTAATTCATTTGAAATTAATCTGAGTTCAATTGACTTAAATAATTCAACTAACTATTTGAATTTAGTTACAATTTTAGAAAAAGATAAAAAAAGGATAAGAAATAAAACAATTGGAATAGTTTTGACTTCTCTGTCTGCATTGGCTACAACATTTGGAATTATGGTAATTTCAAATTCTAAAAATGACCGAGAAGGAGTCGGACAATCTATTGGAACTATGTTTATCGCTGTCGGAACTATTGAATTAGGGGTATCAATACCTCTATTCATTTCTTCAAAAAAAAGAAAAAAAGAGAGGAATAAACTAATTGAATATTATAGATAGTGAAAGTATTGAAAAATAACTATTGCCATTAGCCACTTCAAAGGATTACAGCACTTGTCTTAATGGAAAGTTGGTTTTATATTTGGGATGATTTGGCAAATCCTAATAATGGACTTAATTTAGTCCCAAACTGCGTGTAGCGCCGGAACGTCAGACTGTCTAATAACCTCAATTTTGAGTTTTAGTATTCGTACTCATATCTTTAAAAATTTTCAAATATGTGATTCTCAGAGAACTTTTTAAGGTTTTTAGACAGACTGACGTTATGTGCAAGCTAAAACCAAAAGAAGGCAAATTGAAAAACTACTAAAATCAATGGATTCTAAAATAGAAAAATATGTTGAATTAACCGTTTTACACGGGAACCTCATTGAAGAAGGAAACAAAAAAGCCAATAAAATTCATTCAGATATTGAAAAAGAACTAGTTTTTTTACGGGTAACTAAAAATGAAACTAAAACCGAATTTTATAAATTATTGGACCACGAAAATCCATCAGTTAAACTTTGGACAGCAACAGAACTTCTAAGTACAAATGAATTAAGAAGTATGCAAATTTTAGAGAGTTTAACAAAAGAAAAAAATATTATTGGACTCACATCAAAAACAATAATAGAAATGTGGAGAAAAGGAATGATGATAAAAATAAATTGGGAGGACAACTTAAAATAAAAAATAGCATCTAAAAATAGCCAGCACATAACAGCTAGAGATTCGTTGCGTGCGCAGCACGAACAATGAATCTCCGGTTGAACGGAACTGGTCACTGGCAGGAACTATGGAATTATCGTAAAGTTTTGAGAGAGAATGTCAAGAGGATTTAGTGTCCTCTTTTTTTTGAGAAGGATTTTGGTTTTAGTTTCATGTTTTCGGTATCTTTTGAACACAAGTTACCTTAACCGTAAAATTAGTTTAACAGGAAATTGTGTTTTGGCAACCACCAAAAAACCATCTATAGATATGGTTTCGCCACTTATCAAATCAACATATTTCAATAACGAAACAAATAGTTTGAAAGTGTTCTTTGATGCGATTGGGTTATTTTTATGAAATAGGTAATGCTTTGATAATTGGGACGAATTTCTACTAAAAGACATTGCATTTTAATGTTTCTGAAAAACTACTTTTCTAGATCTCGATCACTTCTAATTGCGTTGAGATAACCATATAAATACATCTTTAGAAACAATTTACTATTGAAACTCGGGCGACCTTCGGTCTTGAGCGTTTTTGCAGCAAAATCAACCTTAGAAATATCACTAAGCTCTACAAAAGAATCTATAAATCGCACCTGATTATCGGGACTTATAGTATCTTGTAAACTTGAAAAACGCATTTGCTGACGGGAAATACCTGTGATGTGTTGCATTCTTAAAAATACGAAAAATCTTCTTTTTATGCTAGTATTTTGTTATATTTGATGATAAATACAACGGAGGTTTTTTCACAGACTGACCTTGGCAGAAACATTAAAAAAATAACTATGGAAATAAACCACGCATTAATAAATTGGGATTTAGTAGAAGCTAATGAAATCTCTAAGAACGCAAAAACTTTAATTTTAGGCTCATTTAATCCTAATAAACCTAACCCTAATGAAAACACTAATTTTTATTACGGAAGAAATACAAATCATTTTTGGAAAAGCATTTCAAGGAATTTAAATCTACCTGAAAACTATTTTTTTGAGAATAATAGAAGAAAACTTGATTGTATGAGCAAATATGAATTTTGCTTTTTTGATTTAATAAATTCAATTGATTTTATTTGCAATGACAATGAAGTTTTAAATCAATATGTGAATGACAAAATTTTCACAACTTTCGATGATACTGAATTATTTAAAGTTCGTCCTTTTAATTATCAAAACAACCCGAACATAATTCATAAAAATGTGAATTTTAATCATCATATTTTTGAATTTTTAGAAGATAATAAAATTAGTAAAGTGATTCATACTTTAGGGAATAATAGAATTGATTTAAATTTAGTTGCAAAACCAGTAAATAATAATTTAGGTTTTACACCCTTCGTAAATCAAATTATAGAAATTTGTAACAATAATCAAATAGAATTTATAGCAACATCTTATAGTCCTTCGCAAACAGCAGTTAATCGTGGTGGTGCAGAAAATCAAAATAATTTAGATGCTTGGATTGCAGTAAATGTTCTAAATATAAATCAATAATGATAAAAATAAATAAACCAGCAACCGCTGCAAAAATCTATTTAAAATATAATGGTAGTAGATTGGACTTAATGCAAAAGTATAGTGCTTTTTTAAATTCAAGAATTGAATTTGAAAAGATTTTTGAAAATGTAAAAGAAACTATAACAATCAAAGTAAAACTTTTTGACAATAAAATTTACTATTTAGGTCTAATTTCTAGAAATATATATACCGAAATCAATAATAATTTAGTACAATTTGAAAATGGATTTTTAATGCATAACTCAATATTGTTAAGTAATAATTTGACTTTTATTCAAGGTGTTATAACAATGGATTTGGAAATTAATGGAGAATTTATAAATGAAAGATATTTATTTAAAGTATTCATAAATGGAACAAATCAAATACATAAATACATACTTGATTCAGAAATTGAATGTGAAAATTTCGTAAAAGAATAAAATGCATCTGCCAACAGCTAGAGATTCGTTGCGTGCGCAGCACGAACAATGAAACTCCGGTTGAACGTAACCGTTCACTGGCAGGAACTATGGAGTTATCGTAAAGTTTTGAGAGAGAATGTCAAGAGGATTTAGTGTACTCTTTTTTTCGAGAAGGATTTTAGGTTTAGTTTCGTGTTTTCGCTCACTTTTGCACACAAGTTCCTTTACTCATAAAATTAGTTTTGACAGGAAACTGTGTTTTGTCTTCCTTTAAAAAACCATCTATAGTTATGGTTTCGCCATCAATCAAATCAGGATCTTTCAAGAACGAAACAAATAGTTTGAAACTGTTCTTTAATGCGATTGGGTTATTTTTTCTGAAATCGCTAATGCTGTGATAATTGGGACGAATGTCTTCTAAAAGCCATTGCATTTCAATGTTTATTAAACATTCCTTTTCTAGATCTCGACCACTTCTGATTCCGTTGAGATAACCATATAAATAAATCTGTAGAAACACTTTACTATTGAAACTTGGGCGACCTTCGGTCTTGAGCGTTTTTATATCAAAATTGAGCTTAGAGATATAAATATATTCGACAAAGTCAACTATAAACCGAACTTGATTGTCCGAGCGTTTTGTGCCATATAAACTTGAAAAACGCATTTGTTGACGGGAAATACCTGTGATAGGTTGCATTCTTAAAAATACGAAAAATCCTGTTTTTACACCACTATTTTACTATATTTGTTTGCCATCAAAGGAAGTTTTTTTACAGACTGACGTTGACAGAAACCGAAAAAAAACCAAAGAAAAACTATTTAACCAAAGAAAAATTACTACAAATTAATGGGTAAGAAAAATAAAAAATATCACTCGATAAGAAATAATTACCAGAAAAAAAGAAGAACAAAAAATTGGATAAAAAACAAGTTAAATAATATACAATTACGTTACGATAATTTGCAAAAACAAATTGAAAACTCGAAAAAAACTATTATTAATTATCCTTCTCCACAGAAATTTTCTTTTATCAATAATACTGATGAGGTTCTAACTTATTTTAATGATGTTAGAGACTACATAAAACAAAAAGAATCAGTAAATTTAGATATTTCAGATATTACAGAATTGACACCCGAAACAATTACGTTATTAATGGCTAAATTAAGTGAGAAAGAAAGTAGGAAAGTTGTTTTACATGGAAACGCACCAAAAGATCCAATACTTAAAAAAATGTTTGTTGAATCAGGGATTTACAATTTTGTAAATAGCCGAGGCAGAAAACAAGTTTCCCAAAAAAATAAACTATGGAAACATTCAACAAACAATGAAGTAAGAGGTGAAATGACTGCAGAAGCGATAAAAGCTTGCAAAGAATTGTTTAAACTAAAAGGAATAAATTACGATACAGATAGTTTGTACAATTTACTTGTTGAAGCAATGTCAAACACAATGAATCATGCTGATGGAAAAATATCAAATTTAGATTGGTGGTTATACTACTATTTGGATGAAGAAAATAATACTTTAAAATTTAGCTTTATTGATTTAGGTATTGGCATATTTAAAAGTGCAAGTTTTGATACTTATAAAAATTACATGAAGCATATTTATAAAGGAAATCTTTTATTAGTTAAACCCTTTTTAGAAGGTAAGATAATTTCTTCGAGAAAAACAGATAATGAAATTAGTGGAAAAGGTGTTCAGCAAATCATCGATTGTGCAAAACTCGATGAATTTAAAAAATTTATCATCATAAGCAATGATGTGAAAATTGATGTTAAATCTCAAGAAGGTGAGGAATTAAGTGATAACTTTGAGGGTACTTTTATATATTTTGAAATATCAAGTAATAATTAAAAAATGGAAATTAAATATAGAATAAATATTGCAGAAGATTTTTCGGCATATCCAGCTGGGAGATTCCGTTCAGAAGGTGATACTTCAGGTGAAGCATTTTTGTTAGACCACTTGTTAGGTAAACTGATTGTTTCGATAATTGAGAATTGTCTTTTGGAAATTAACTTAAATGGTATGAATGGATATCCATCATCATTTATTTCAGGTTCTTTCGGTAAAATAACTTTTGAACTGGGTAAAATAATGGGTCAAAAGAAAGCTTCTGAATTAGTTAGAAAACATATTATATTAAAATGTGAAGATAGTTCTTCAAGAGCACAAGCAATCGAAGATGAAATCAATAATCCAATTTCGAAAAGATAAATGAAAAAAATCCCTTGGAAATTTATTGTAATCATCATCGTAATAATTATTATAAGTATAGTAATTGGAATTGGAATACAATCAAGATGTAATATTGAAATAGATAATAAAATTCGATATTCTGAAATCCTAAATTGGATAACAACATTATTTATAGGTTTTATGGTTGGGTTTGTTTTTAAAAATCAATTTGAAAATAATAAAATTGTAAAAGGATATCTTTTAGATGATGTTAATAAAATTTCTCAAGAATTAATAACATTAAAGAATTACTGCTTTTCTTTTAAAAGCAATAATTGTTTTAATGAAGAACAGAGAAAAGAAATAAATTCAAAAATGAATTTAATTGATAAAAAAATTAATGTTTTTAGTGAATTTTTAGAAGAATGTTATAGCAGTGAACATAATGAAATTAAAACTAATCTTGTGAATTCTTATAATAGCTTAAATAAGAAAATCACAGGAGATGAATTTTATGAAAAAGATGTGTCTAACAAATATTTTGATGATGTGGTTACTGAATCTGCAAAATTTGAAAGTGAATTAAGAAAATTGACTTTAAAAATCATAAAATCGTTATAAATAAAACAGCATTTGCCAACAGCTAGAATTTCGTTGCGTGCGTAGCACTAACAATTAAGTTGCTGTTGAATGGAACCTATCAATGCTATGGTAATTATCACGAATATCATCTAGAACCATTGCATTTCTATGTTTCTCAAAGATTCCTTTTCTAGATCTCGAACATTCTTGACCCCGTTGAAATAACAATATAAATACATCTTTAGAAATACTTTACTATTAAAACTCGGGCGACCTTCGGTCTTGAGCGTTTTTATGGTAAAATCAAGCTTAGAGATGTCAATAAGCTCTACAAAGGCATCAATAAAACGTATCTGATTATCGGGACTTATAGTGTCTTCTAAACTAGAAAAACGCATCTGGTGACGGGAAATTCCTATGATATGTTGCATTCTTAAAAATACGAAAAATCTTCTTTTTATACTAGTATTTTGTTATATTTGATGATGATATTACGAAGGTTTTTTCACAGACTGACGTTAGTGGCTAGTTTGCCAAAAAACCACAGAAAATAGAAATTAATAAAAAATATGATTGCATTGTACATAAATTGGGATTTTGACTCTGAAATAATTAACATTCTTGGGTTTCCATTAAAATATTACGGACTTCTATTTGCTTGTGGTTTACTTTTAAGCACTTATATTCTAAAAGGAATTTATAAAAAAGAAAACTTAAAAGATAACGCACACGAAGCGTTATTTGTCTATGGATTTATTGGAATTTTTGTTGGGGCAAGACTTGGTCATTGTTTATTTTATGATTTTGAATATTATTCAAAAAATATTTTAGAAATATTTTTACCAATAAAAATAAATCAAATTGGAGAAATAAAATTTATTGGTTATAGCGGATTAGCAAGTCACGGAGGAACAATTGGACTTATTATTTTACTGTATTTATATTCAAAAAAATACGAAATAAAATACCTTAAAATACTTGATTTAATCGCAATAGTTGCTCCACTTGGAGCGACATTTATTAGACTTGCTAATTTAATGAACTCGGAAATGATTGGTAATCCAACTACAATGCCTTGGGCATTTATTTTTAGAAAAGTTGACAATATACCGAGACATCCAGCCCAACTTTATGAAGCAATCGCATATTTAATAATTTTTATTATAATTTTTACAGTTTACAAAACTAAAAACATAAAGTTAGGAAATGGATTTTTGTTTGGTTTAGCAATAACTTTAATTTTTACAATGAGAATTTTAATAGAATATGTAAAAATAAATCAAGTGGAATTTGAAGAAGGAATGAAATTAAATATGGGACAAATTTTGAGTATTCCATTTATTATAATCGGAATATATTTTATGGGTAAAAATTTAACTAAAAGTGAAACTGAATATAAAACCAGCCACTAACAGCTGTTTTGATATAGCTGGAGTTTAGTGGAATTATCGTCTCGCATCAAGTTTTCATTAAGCCGAAAATTAAACGCTTACGAACTTCCAGCCATCTCAAAGTGGCGAAACGTTTCAAGTAACTGTAACCGAAGACACAACGACAAAAGACAGAATGAAAATAATAACTTGGAATTGTAATATGGCTTTCCGCAAAAAAGCGGAATTTATTCTGACAGAAAAGCCAGACATTCTAATTGTGCCTGAGTGCGAAAATCTGGAACGACTTGTATTTGGAATTGGCACAAAACAACCAAATGACATTTTTTGGTATGGCAACAATCCACATAAAGGAATTGGAGTATTTTCATTTGGCGACTTTAAAATTAAACTTCTCGAAATTCATAACCCTGACTTCAAATACGTTTTGCCATTATCTATTTATAATGAAAAAATCAACTTGACAGTTTTTGCAATATGGTCGCAAAAACCTAAGAAATACGATTGCTATACAGAGCAGGTTTGGAACGCTGTTCATTTTTACAGCAATTTATTAGACAATGACAATGTGATTCTTGCGGGTGACTTTAATAGCAATTCAATTTGGGACAAACCAAAAAGAGTTTACAACCACTCAAACCTTGTTGACTATTTAAAGGGCAAAAATATTTTTAGTACTTATCATCATTTTCATAACCAAACACAAGGACAGGAAAAAGATAACACGCTTTTTATGCACCGAAAAATTGAAAGACCATATCATATTGACTTTTGTTTTGCATCTTCAAATCTTATAGACAAATTAGAAAATGTTGAAGTTGGCAGTTATGAAAAGTGGACAAAACACAGTGACCATAAACCTTTAACTGTAACACTTGATTTATGACAGAAGAAAAACAGCTACTTGTAATAGCTACTACAACGGATTTGGGCAATAGGCTTAATTTAAAGTTGGTTTTGTATTTGGGATGATTTGCTTCGCCTGTTCGATTACTATGATTCAGCCAAATAAAAATTTATAAAAAATAGATTTATTTTTTTGCGAATAATTTAATAACTTTAATTTAGTCCCAAACCCGCTGAGTACTGGAACGTCAGGCTCTAAAAAAACCTCATCAAATTTAGAAAGTATTCGGAGGGCTACCAAAGAAAAATCTCAAATAGGAGGATCTCAAGAGGTAGATTTTAGTTTTTTCACAGACTGATGTTGGTGGCAATTTTACCGAAACGACCGTAACCACAGGATATATACAAACATTAAATAATTTTCAGAACATAAATGAAACAATTTTTTAGACTAACAATACTTGCAACAACAATTCTATTTACAAGTTGCAATTTATCAGCACAACAAAAAGAC
This sequence comes from Flavobacterium caseinilyticum, assembly GCF_004349085.1. GTDB lineage: Bacteria > Bacteroidota > Bacteroidia > Flavobacteriales > Flavobacteriaceae > Flavobacterium > Flavobacterium caseinilyticum. The sequence continues at coordinate 31,826 of NZ_SMFM01000006.1, forward strand.
AACTATTCAACAAAAATTGACAGTTTACTACAAACTAAAAATCCGAGAGATTTCAACGGAGTAGTTTACATTCAACAAAACGGAAAATTGAAATATGGTAAAGCATACGGATTTGCTAATTTAAACAAAAAAATACCTCTAAAAATCGACGACAAATTCTCTACAATGTCGATAGCAAAACAATTTACGGCTACGCTTATCTTACAAGAAGTTGAAAAAGGAACGATTGATTTGCAGACACCTATTCGTAAATATTTACCCGATTTAAAATATTCTTGGGCAGACACTGTCACTGTTCATCAATTACTTAACAACACTTCGGGTTTGTACAGCGAAAGCATAGACAAGCCTTTGAAATTTAAATCAGGTACTGCATTCAACTACTCAAACGTTGGTTATTATGTGGCTGGAATGGTTTTGGAAAAGCAAAGTGGAAAAAGTTTTGAAACGTTAATAACGTCATTATTTAAGAAATGTAAAATGAACAATAGCTATTATCCTAACGGATCCAATAGTATTTTTTTGACTAAAGGACACCTTATAAAAAAAGATGGAACGATAACGCAATTTGAAAAAATCAGCTTTACACCTGACAAGTATTGGGGAAGTCATTTAATTGTTACCGCATCAGATTTAGCCAAATGGAACGAATGTTTGCATAATGAAAAATTATTAAAACCAGCTACTTACAAACTGATGACTAATTATTCTATTACCAACAAACATCAACTTTTTAGTGAAAATCCTATTGGTTATGGTTATGGTTTGCGAATTAATGATAAAGACGACATCTACGAAATTGGACATACAGGTTTTCATCCAAGCGAAGGATTTACGGCAGTAAATTTATACTACCCTAAAACCAAAACAAGTGTCATAGTGATGGAAAATCAAGCCCATGAAAACTTTGAAATTGCTTATTATTTCGAGCAGGAAATTAGAAAAATAGTTAAAGAAAGTAAACTTTTGAAATAAATCGCTTCAATGAAAAAAGCACTATTGCTGTTTTGCAGTAAAATATCATTTATAGTAAATGCACAAACAAATCACAGGAAATAAGTAAAAAGTAGTCTAACAAAGAAAGCTGAGCAAATGCACGGCTTTCTTATTTTACATCATTAAGCAAACCCGAAAGGGTGTCTTTATATTTTCTTGGAAACGAAAGCATCAAGAATATTAAACAAGGTCTGTTTTTCTTCATCTGACAGCGTTTCTATAAGTGTCAATTTTTCCATTAAACTTTTATCGTGGGAATGAATGTCTTTTATTTCTTCGGCAGACGCAAACAGTTCGGCAATCGAGCAACCCATTGCTTTTGCAATTTTTCAATCGTAGAAAATGATGGGTCAGTTTTATTGTTTTCTATAGTACTAAATTGTGCTTTATCGATACTTGCCTGCCAAAACAATAAATAGCAGATGTTTCATTCGATTGTTTTTGATATAGAAATAGAAGACAAGAGATAAACGGGTTATTATAATTATATTTCGTATCTATATTGTCAGGTTCAACCTGACAATATAGCTATGGTATGTATATCGTGCTAAATAAATGATTGTTGATATTATTATATTTTGTTTCATTGTAGTCAGGTTAAACCTGATATGTTAACTATGAGGCATAAATATATATCTACACAATCTAACGAGATTCTTTCCTATTTTAATAGTAAGGACATACCGTGTTTAGCACTACAAGCTTTGCCTGAATCAAAAGAAAGTGCGGTAAGGGAATTGCTTAGCGATATGACCAAAAGAGGGCTTTTAATGCGGCTGAAAGAGGGCGTTTATTTTATAATACCCTATGAAGAGAATGCGGAAACTTTTATGCCCGATAGGCACTTGATTGCGCAATATCTCGTAAAGGGTCCAAAGTATTACATTAGTTACTACTCTGCTTTACAAATCCACAATCTCATTACTCAACCCTCCCTTAAAGTAAAGAGCAAATTGTTGTTTCAAAACAAATGAGGCCATCGGAAATTAAAATTAAAGACATCACATTTCAATTTATCTATCACAACGAAAATCACATCTTCGGCGAAAAGAAAATATGGATTGATGATTTCAATTATGCAACTATTGAAGAATTTAACAATCAAATTAATTACAAAAATGTAGCTTCACTTAATGTGCAGTTTTTATTTGCATATCTACTATTTGTAAAAATAGAATAACCCATTTAAATTCGGTTTAAATTTTTCGGGTATTTTTTTAAATTAATATTACAGTAATCAAACAATGAGACTGACAATTGAAAATTTACATTTAAGTTATACAAAAACCGTCACTCGTTATTTAAAATTTAATAGTGATCTTCAAAGCGTTCCAAAAATATTTATCAAACGATACAAAAAAAGCATTCTACAATTTACCAATTAACAGACTTAATAATTCACGAGAATGATTATTATATGTTGCATTATAATGACATTTTTAATACATTTACATTAATAAAAGTACATTGACTGACTGAGATTTAATTGATCAAGACTATAAAGGGATACAAGGTAAGTCATTTTAAATGAGACCTATTCGGCTACCCTTTTTGGAGGAACACTTGAAAACACCAATAAAATCAACGAATTAAGGAATAGGCATATAATCCTGCCACCCCGACAAAAGCCGAACAAAATTGTTCGGCTTTTTCTATTTTACAGCTATGTACATTGTCTATATAATCCAGAGTGAAATTTCTTTTAAATACTATACAGGCCAAACTAATGACTTGGCTAATAGAATATACAGACATAATTCTGGGTTTAGTTTGTCTACAAAATCTGGAATGCCATGGTGTTTGATTTATCAGGTTGAACTTTCAACACGCTCAGAGGCTATGATTTTAGAAAATAAAATAAAAAAAAGAGGAGCAAAAAGATATTTAGAAGATCTTGATATCCTTAAATAAATGTATAGTAGTTCGGATGTGGCGTCCCGCATCGGCGGGAAGGCCGCAGGTTCGAATCCTGGCACCCCGACAAAAGCCGAACAATATGTTCGGCTTTTTTTATTTTACAGCTATGTACATTGTCTACATAATTCAGAGTGAAATTTCTTTTAAATACTACACGGGTCAAACAAATGACCTTGCCGATAGATTATACCGACATAATTCTGGCTTTAGTTTGTCTACAAAATCTGGAATGCCATGGTGTTTGATTTATCAGGTTGAACTTTCAACACGCTCAGAGGCTATGATTTTAGAAAATAAAATAAAAAAAAGAGGAGCGAAAAGATATTTAGATAATCTTGATATCCTTACATAAATGTATGGTAGTTCGGATGTCGCGTCCCGCATAGGCGGGAAGGCCGCAGGTTCGAATCCTGCCACCCCGACAAAAGCCGAACAATAGGTTCGGCTTTTTTATTTTACAGCAATGTACATTGTCTACATAATTCAGAGTGAAACTTCTTTTAAATACTACACGGGTCAAACAAATGACCTTGCCGATAGATTATACCGACATAATTCTGGGTTTAGTTTGTCTACAAAATCTGGAATGCCATGGTGTTTGATTTATCAGGTTGAACTTTCAACACGCTCAGAGGCTATGATTTTAGAAAATAAAATAAAAAAAAGAGGAGCAAAAAGATATTTAGAAGATCTTGATATCCTTAAATAAATGTATAGTAGTTCGGATGTGGCGTCCCGCATCGGCGGGAAGGCCGCAGGTTCGAATCCTGCCACCCCGACAAAAGCCGAACAATATGTTCGGCTTTTTTTATTTTACAGCTATGTACATTGTCTACATAATTCAGAGTGAAATTTCTTTTAAATACTACACGGGTCAAACAAATGACCTTGCCGATAGATTATACCGACATAATTCTGGCTTTAGTTTGTCTACAAAATCTGGAATGCCATGGTGTTTGTTTTAATAGGTTGAACTTTCAACACGCTCAGAGGCTATGATTTTAGAAAATAAAATAAAAAAAAGAGGAGCAAAAAGATATTTAGAAGATCTTGATATCCTTAAATAAATGTATGGTAGTTCGGATGTAGCGTCCCGCATAGGCGGGAAGGCCGCAGATTCGAATCCTGCCACCCCGACAAAAGCAGAACAATATGTTCGGCTTTTTTTATTTCACAGCTATGTACATTGTCTACATAATTCAGAGTGAAACTTCTTTTAAATACTACACGGGTCAAACAAATGACCTTGCCGATAGATTATACCGACATAATTCTGGCTTTAGTTTGTCTACAAAATCTGGAATGCCATGGTGTTTGATTTATCAGGTTGAACTTTCAACACGCTCAGAGGCTATGATTTTAGAAAATAAAATAAAAAAAAGAGGAGCGAAAAGATATTTAGATAATCTTGATATCCTTACATAAATGTATGGTAGTTCGGATGTCGCGTCCCGCATAGGCGGGAAGGCCGCAGGTTCGAATCCTGCCACCCCGACAAAAGCCGAACAAAATTGTTCGGCTTTTTCTATTTTACAGCAATGTACATTGTCTATATAATCCAGAGTAAAATTTCTTTTAAATTTTATACAGGTCAAACTAATGACTTGGCTAACAGATTATACCGACATAATTCTGGCTTTAGTTTGTCTACAAAATCTGGAATGCCATGGTGTTTGATTTATCAGGTTGAACTTTCAACACGCTCAGAGGCTATGATTTTAGAAAATAAAATAAAAAAAAGAGGAGCAAAAAGATATTTAGAAGATCTTGATATCCTTAAATAAATGTATGCTAGTTCGGATGTAGCGTCCCGCATAGGCGGGAAGGCCGCAGGTTCGAATCCTGCCACCCCGACAAATTGATCCTTTCTGTTCTCACATAAGGTATTTTTTATTTCAGAATAATTAAAACTGATACTTCTAGTCCAGTATTCCAGCAATAATATCCTATTTTTGCAATGTTAAATTCAAAAGAAACATCAATATGGCTGATACGATCGAAAAAATTAAATGTCTTATTATAGGTTCTGGTCCAGCAGGATATACTGCAGCAATTTATGCCGCCAGAGCAAATATGAATCCTATCTTATACCAAGGAATGCAGCCTGGAGGCCAGCTGACAACAACTAACGAAGTAGAAAACTGGCCTGGAAATCCTGAAGGAATCACCGGTCCGGAAATGATGGTTGGGTTACAGGCACAAGCACAACGCTTTGGAACTGATGTCCGCGATGGTTGGGCAACAAAAGTAGATTTTTCAGGAGAAATTCATAAAGTTTGGATCAATGATACAAAAGAATTGCACTGCGAAACTGTAATAATTTCAACTGGAGCAACGGCTAAATACTTAGGTTTGCCGTCAGAACAACATTATTTGCAAATGGGTGGAGGGGTTTCTGCCTGTGCTGTTTGTGATGGTTTTTTCTATAGAAACCAGGAAGTGGTGATCGTAGGAGCAGGAGATTCAGCTTGTGAAGAAGCACATTATCTTTCTAAACTTTGTAAAAAAGTAACCATGTTAGTGCGTAGTGAAAAATTCCGTGCCTCAAAAATCATGGAGGAGCGCGTTCGTAAAACAGAAAACATAACGATATTGATGAATCACGATACTGTTGAAGTGTTGGGTGATGAACAAGTAGTCACTGGAGTGAGGGCTTTAAACAAAACTACGAATGAAGTTTTTGATATTCCTTCAACTGGTTTCTTCGTAGCCATTGGTCATAAACCTAACACGGATATTTTCAAAGATTATATCACAGTAGACGAAACAGGTTATATTATCAATATTCCAGGAACTGCAAAAACCAATGTTAGTGGTGTTTTTGTAGCTGGTGATGCCGCGGATCATGTATATCGTCAGGCGATTACTGCTGCCGGAACCGGTTGTATGGCTGCTCTTGATGCCGAAAGATATTTGGCTGCTAAAGAATAATCTTAATTAGAAAATTCAAAATTAAAAAGTCCCATTTTGCCTAAGCAAATGGGACTTTTTGTTGGTTAAGAATAGTATCATTCCAATTTTTCTCCCCTCCTTCGGAGGGGTTGGGGGAGGAAGGAGCTTTCTATTTCAGTTTTTTTATCAGCTTAGCTTCATCAATAAATTTTCTGAGTTCAATTTTTGCCGCTCCCACAAGTTGAATTTCTGATTTCTCGGCTGCGTCAATAATAACTATTTTCAATGCATTTACACTGCCACTAGAATTACTTTCGGTGGTTATATCCACATTTTCTACAGCGAATTTATTCCCCGTAAAATCGGAGTTATTCTCTAAACGTATAATGGCAGAAGTTGCTTCTCCTTCAATAGTGGCCGTAGATTTTTGATACATATCTACTTTTAATTCGGTAACAATAGCAAGTGCTTTCAATGAGGCATTTTTGCTCATCTCAAATGTTGCAATTTCTGATTTTAAATTCAGTTCTGTTTTTGATTTATCATCAGATTGTAAAATAAAATTTTTTGAAACAACATTCAAAAATTGTTTAGAATTATCACGAACTTTAATAGTTATTGCGTCCAGGAGAAGTTGCTGTGTAGCAGTGACAGTTGATTCATCTTTGGAGGTGATTAGATTTAAGTCGTTGGTGTAAGTCACTCGCACAGTCAATTTTTTATAATTTGTCGCCTGCTTTGTGGCATAGATACGCAATATTTTATCAGATAAATCAAAAGAAACAATGTCATGCAGGTTGTCATCAGCCTCAATTTTAAGTTCCGCTTGTTCTCCTCTTTCCAGACGAACTTCGAGATTGTCTTCAACCACTAAGGCTTCAAATGAGCCAACTTGTCGCTCTTCTATAGTTACCGTTTTTGAACCTTTTATTTTTTCCTTTTTTTGTGCAAATGTCAAGGTAGCTGATAAAACAACGAAAAGTACTATGATATATTTTTTCATTTCATATAATTTAGGATCCTTACAAATATAAAAAATCATCCATTGGAAATGGATGATTTTTTAAATACAATTAAAATAGAAATTATTCTTTGCCGATACTGCCTCCGGAACTTATTTTCTTCTGAACTGATTTTGGGATTATATCGTAATTGATAGAACCGCCGCTTGAGGCTTCAGCTTTTAAACTCACGATAGGATGTACACTAATCGACGCACCACTTGAAACAGCTGCAGTTACCTCATTGGCTTGTAAATTTTGAGAGTCAATTTTGCTTCCACTTGAGGCGGTGGTCCTCATTTTCAGCGCTATCCCATTAACTGTTATACTACTGCCACTGCTAGTATCGCAGGTTATTTTATCTGCTTCAACTTTTACATCAATTGATGCTGCGCTGGAACTATTCAATTTGATGTTTTCACCTTTTAGTATATTTTTACTTATAATTGTAGCGCCGCTTGTTGCCTCAAGTTGGCTGATATTTGGCATTTTCACCGTTACTTTTTTCGATCTTGTATTAATAAAAGAATTTTTATCACAAGAAATAATAAGAGTGCCATTTTTTACTTTAGTACTGATATGCTTTTGTAAATTATCATCCGCTTCAACACTAATTTCGCTTCGATCCGCTTGCTCAATAATGAGGTCAATAGCATTACTGACTTCCACGTTTACGAATTCGCCCTCAACAATTCTATTCTCTGTCGTGACATTTCCACTTCCTTCTATTGCATTTAAGTTAATGAAATGGTTACACGATCCAAACAATAAAGCAGTTAAGGCAACCAGAATAAATTTTGTTATTAATGCGATGATTCGTAACATGACTAATTTGTTTTAATGATTATTCCGTCTTTATTTTTCTTTAATCCTCTATTTTTAGTATTTGATTTTACGGTGTCTTTTTCCACTGAAACTCCTTGGTTATTGATTGTAACTGTTACATCGGAGGTGTCTGCTTCTGAGTCATTGTCAACATCATTAAACTCATTTTCTTCCGTAGGACAATTTAAACATTTTATCTGAGAATTTGTAACTTTATAGATGTAATTATCTGAGCTGTAATGTAAATTGAAGAACGTATCGTCTGATCTGTCATAATTCTGAAGGGAAGAATCTGGTTTTAATAAAGTTCCTTCAGGTAAATATAAAAACACTTCCACTTCCTGATCGCGGAATTTATTAGTCACTTCAGTCAATAAATAGTTGTCTAAAATCAGCTGATTTCCTTCAATTTTAACAGCATATTTTATTTTTTCGGCTCGTTGTTTCGCATCTTGAAATGATTTTCCCCTTGCCATTTTCTCAATCTGAATAAATGGGACTTTTTCATCTGTATTCAAAATTTGAAAACGCACATTATTAGAATAAATCAACTGAGCATTTGCTGAATCTTGCACAAATTTGAAGTTTTCGTTGTTGTCAATATCCTTAGTATAATAATCGTTGAACCTGAATTTTACAAACAAAGTGTCAGTCGGCATCATGTTAATTATTTCTTTTTGTACAGTTTTTCCTTCGTAAGCCACTTCAGATGCTTGCTTTATTCCAATAGAAATTAGTATTGCAATTGCAATTATCCAAAGTGCCAATAACGTGTATTTAGCAATGTTTCCAATGGATTTCATTTTAGGAGACAATAATTTGAACCCTAAAAGTGTCAGGAAAAAGAAAGGAATTCCAACTGCAAAGAACATTAATAATCCAAAAGACCAGATAGGATAATCCGTAAAGTTTCCTGCTTCAATGAAACTTCTCCATGGGACATCGATAAAATCAGAAGAACCTAAGGTGAAAACGGCAATCAATAAAGAGATTAAAGTCCCTATACCTGTAATGATTAAAATAATACCCAAAAACTTCGCGAAAACCTTAAAAACGGTCATGATCAAATCGCCAAGTGAACTGCCTAATTTGGTGGCACCGGTTTTTATTTGATTGCCGTATTTATCGTAATCAACATCTTTCAGTTTACCGGAAACACTTTCAAATTCTTCACGTACTTTTTTTTCGATGTTTGAAATTGTAACAGGCTCTCCCGTCATTTCAAGTTTTTCTGAAGTCGTAACAGCTTCCGGAGTTACAACCCAAAGAATAATGTACGCTACGATTCCAGTTCCAAAACCAGCAAAAACTAAAAGTATTAGAACAATTCGGATCCATACTGCATCAATTCCAAAATAATGACCCAAACCGGAAGCAACTCCGCCAATCATTCCTTTTTCTTTATCACGATACAGCTTTTTCGTTCTTCGAGTGTTTGTTTCACTATAGTACGGAGAAACTTTCAAGTCGTCTTCAATAATGTAATCTTCCGGCTGGCCCATTACGGCAATCACCTCGTCCACATCTGTTAAACCAACAACATGTTTGTCACTTTTTTGCTTTTCGTTCAATAGTTCCGAAACGCGCATTTCGATATCTTTTATGATTTCATCATGGCCTGATGAATTCGATAAGGAACGTTTTATCGCATCAAAATAGCGTGTTAATTTTTGGTATGCATCTTCATCTATATGAAAGAACATCCCGCCTAAGTTAATATTTACAGTTTTGTTCATGACTAATTTTTTTGGTTGGTTATAAGGTTTACGGCATCGGATAGTTCAGTCCAGGTGCTACTAAGTTCTGTTAAAAATGTTTGTCCTATTTCAGTTAGACCATAGTATTTTCGCGGTGGCCCTGATGTGGATTCTTCCCAACGATAGTTGAGCAATCCATCATTTTTCAATCGGGTTAGCAGCGGGTAAATAGTTCCCTCCACCACTAATAATTTAGCGTTTTTCAATGTGTCCAATATTTCCGATGTGTATGCATCTTTCTCTTTTAAAACGGATAAGATGCAAAACTCGAGAACACCTTTACGCATCTGTGCTTTTGTGTTTTCAATATTCATAATTTCTTTTTTTTGATTTTGTGTTGATTAAACGGTTCATTTTTTGATTGATGATTGATTTTTTTTGGAGCTTATTCCTGCTTTCCATTTCAATCTTTTTTATTTTTAAAGAAAAAATAAAAAAGGATTTCCATTGCAATCAGGGCTATTGGGTTCATTTTATTTATTACGTCTATTCTCTTTTAATCCGTTTTAATTTTCCTAATTAATGAAAGGAATCGTTATTGGATATTTGTATTTTTCTCCATTTGATGTTTTGATGGAAGCGTAGATGATTAAAAAGAATTCAGCCACTTTCAAAAGACCAAAAATTAAGACCGAAACCAAACCAATTGTCAGCAATCCGATGTTTCCGTCGAAATTAAAATTTCTAAAAGTAAAATCGTGATTATTTACTACAGCTTCCAACGGAATATTATTAAAGAGAGTAATTAAAAATATTGGAACTGCAATTAGGATGAGCACTAAAGAATACAGTAATAAACTTAACTGAAAATTAAGTACCTGTTTTCCATGGTGATCCACAAATTCTGAACTTTCCTTTTTTGAAGTCCAAAATAGTATTGGAAAAATATAATTTCCAAAGGGAATGAAATATTGAGTCAATGCACTCAAATGAGTAAATGTAGCGATGTTTTTTTCGGTTGTTGTTTCCATGATTAAAAGTATATAGTAATTTCTTATGCAAATATATGGCTAAAAGACAGTATCTTGTTTCGCATAGTACCAAATATTAACATAAAATTAACAAATTAATTTAATATGTACGCATAGTATTTTTTTGTATTTTAGCAAAAAACATAGCAACAATGAATACGCCATGAATCAATTTCCCACAGAAAAGGGGAGTAGTACTGCCGTATTCTTGTTTAAATAAATAGGACTACATATGAAACTTACAGCCTCAAAACTTAATAAATTTCTGTTATTCAAATTACCTTCAGCATTTATCTGTGGTGTACGTGTAAAAGAGATTGATGAAAACAAATGTGTAGTATCAGTAAAACACCGTTGGATTAATCAAAACCCGTTTAACTCCATGTATTTTGCAGTGCAGGCGATGGCTGCTGAGCTTTCTACCGGAGCTTTGGTAATGTTTCAAATTCAAAAAAGCGGCAGAAAAATATCGATGTTAGTCGCTAACAATAAAGGGAATTTCACTAAAAAAGCTACGGGTAGAATTACTTTTACTTGTAAGGATGGTCATTTGATTGAACAAGCTATTCAACAAACAATTGCTACCGGAGAAGGACAAACATTCTGGATGAAGTCTATAGGAACGGACGAAAAAGGAGTTCAAGTATCCGAAATGGATTTTGAATGGAGTGTAAGAATTAAATAATTACCCATAGTTCTATTTCGAACCAAGGGACGAAATGTGGCGTTAGGGACTAAATCCTGGTAGAAACATGAATTGGAACCATTTTAGCGTGCCGTAGGTACGCGACATTTATCGTTTTATTGCGTACTTAAGGCACACTAACGAATTTCAAACCTAAATTACTACCTATATTTAGTGCCTAAAGGCACAAGAAAAGACTTTTAACTCTTGATTCGCATTATCTATAAAAAACAGAAAAACGCTTCTAAATCTAGAGGCGTTTTTCTGTTTGAAAGCTTTTTATTTTAAATCAGCTTTAATTAGCAAGCTGTTTTGCATGTCTTTCCTTCCGCTTTGCATTTAGCTTTACACTTGGCCACTTCAGCAGCAGTCATCGTTTTAGCATTAGAATCTTTTTTAGCGCAACAAGATTCTTTTTTTGCTTTTTCTTTTGTAACAGTTTTACTTTCTTGCGCACTAAGATTTACTGTCATAAATGCGATTGCGATAAATGTTATAATCTTTTTCATATCTATAAATTTAAAATGGTTTTTATTTTTTTGCTTTGGAATTAATCCAAAATTACAATTCAAATATAAATAATAATTTAAATCAATTGTTTATTTACAGGTTAATATTTACTTAATTGAATCAAGTTTTATTGCTGCAAACTTCCAGTTTACTTGATGATTATTTTTGTACTCATTTCTCCTTCGGAAGTTTTAAGTTTCACAATATAGACACCTGAAGCAAAATTTTTGATCGGTATCTGAATTCGTCTTTGATCTTTGTCTTCAACATCCCACTTATCGACAATCTGCCCTAACAGATTAATCAGATAAACATCATTCACTGTAGTATCTGGAGTTTTGTTTTGGATAATCAGGGTTTTATAATTTCTTGCATACAAAACGTCAATTTCCTTGTCCAAGAACGACTCTTCAACACCAAGTGTTTTATTTAAAAACAGTATGTAAAACCTATTCTTATATTCGCCGATATCTAATGAAATGGAGAAAGCTTCATCCCTTATGTTCTGGTATCTGGCCGTTACGGAATCGAATAAAAATATTTTGGTGCTTTCTGTTATATTTTCTAGCTCATCAATTTTTATAGTAATTGGTCCCTTATCAGCAATTGTAATTCCTAAAGGGATGACCTGATCCTCATTAAAATTATTAATTCCTTGAATCACATAAGCTTTGTTATTTATTTCCCAATAAATATCATTTTTTTGCATATCAAACGTAGGAGCATCGTAACCAATATCAGGTCCCGAGGTCGTGTTACTATCAGCCGTAACCAGCAGTTGCCTGTGTATACCTACAAAAGAGTCAAATCCCAGTCTGATTTTTGATCTTGCATCTATTATTTGAGTTTTTTTGTTTCCTACACTTTTCATAAATACAGAACTTTCGGGGCTTTCTCTTTTAAATGCACGTTGATTATTGTTAAAATTCAACAAAGGAGCAGCTACCGCTGTTCCAAGTGGCGCATCAATAAAAAATCCTTGTGCCACAGGAATGTATCGTTTTGGACTTCTTGATCCGCTGGAATTATTATTTACGGTTAATACACTATTTGCAATGCCAGGAACCCCTCCGGATAAATTATACGCAGCATAACCTCCGGTATATTGCGCCAGTATATGATTGTTAGTAACACCAAAATGATCCCAAAAGTACAACGTCCCGTTAAATACATTTTGTGTTGCGGTACAGCCTGCACAATCTTTCAGGTTGTTTCTTATAAACTCGTTTGCATCAAGTGCTGATGGATAAGGGTTTCCGACTAGGTAAATTTGGTTTAAAGGTAATGGTAGTGAAATTGTAGCGTTATTTGGTTTTCCTATAAAAACATAGTTTTGCGTCACATTAGTTGCGGCAGTGCCTCCCGTTCCTTTCATCGTAAATCCTTCCCCTGTTTTTAAAAACCCAGTGCTTCCAAGATAGTTCCATTGATTATAATTTTGTAGCTCGGTACTTTTAACCTTATCGTTATAAGACCAAATCCAGCGGTTGCTTGTTTTTATCGGCGATGATAACGCGCCATCAGCAAAATAGGCACCATCATTGAAAGAGATTAGGCCCGGAGCTGCTGAATTTGTGCCATCTTTTGCTACTCCTATAACTGAATATGGTGCGTTATTAGCGCCTCCTTGAATACTTACCGGTGATGACCAATAATTATAGTTGTAACTGTTACGCTGGCCTTGCTGATCGCGTTCAATGTATCCCAAACTGGCTTCCTCTAAAATACTTTCATTAACCTGGGTAGTGGAAAAGTAGAAATCGGAATCATAAGAGCCATAACGTTTTTGCAATAGTTGCGATTCTCCAACTAAATCAATATTGCCGTCCAGTTTTAAATAATGTGTGATCCATAGCATGCGACCACTGTTACTTTCGTTTTGAGGCGCGGGAGCTGGTTCCGCCATTGTTAACTTACCTGAAATTGACTTCAATCCCAAAAGTGTAATTCCATCTTTTCCACCAGCTTCTACCGACTTAATATTGTTTGATATTTTTACTATGTTCCAATCAATGCGTGTCTTAGCAACATCAATTCCTACACTATTCGGGTAATCCCAAACAACTGGCTGAGTCCAGGTGCTCATAACATTCCAATCTCCATCGTTTGCGCTTGTATATGGTAATGGTGCCGTATTTTCCTGCCAAGTGGTCATATTACGAAGTTTTCCATTTACAGGAATAGTGGAATTATCCGGTGTATAGCCACCATTTGTTATTGTTCCAATCAATAATTGAAAATAACCCTTCAGTGTTCCAAAGCCGAAGCCTGGAGCGGGCATTGGAATTTCTACGCCGATATTCGCATTATTTTGCAAACGTTGGTTCATTGTGAATCTTATCTGATCTTCTGTAATTTTCCCATCCCAGATCCTAACTTCTTCTATCCAGCCGGAGAAATGATTATCAGTATTCGGAGGAGTCCATCGTGCACCTATAAATGCTCGGTCTGTACCTTTAGCGGAAATAGTTTTATTTACGTTAATTCCGTCCACATATAATTTCCCGTCAGTATCTACTGCAATATGGTACCAACGTTTATTTAGTACTACTGATGAAGGAAGATCTGACATATTTATTTCTAAATTTTTAGTGCTGATAATTGTACCTTTTGAGGCATCTGTAAAGGTTCCGTCTGCTTTTAGTCTTGGGTATGGTCTTATCCAAGCCTCTATGCTATAGGTTCCAGTATATCCTGTGCCAAGGTCAACATAGTCATCAACCCCGTCGAAATCTAAGGTGGTACAATCTTGTATACTTAATTTAGGTCCAATGTAATTAGGGATACAAGTGGTATTTTGGATAATTTGTCCATTTTCATCTTTTGACATCGGTACTAAAACCCAATTGATGGTATAGTCTCCTATATTTGCTGCTGTGAAAATGGCTTTTGGATTATTTTTAGGATCTATGTTAACACTTTGGTCAGGATTAGAAAGAACAAATCCCACAGGCCCCTGAATACTCCATTCGCCTACGTATCCATCCGGCGTAGGGTAAGAAGTTATTGCACCTTGTTTTCCTCCAACAACGGCAGCACTTAGAGGTACACTATTAGTTCCACAGCCTACTGCCGATGCTACTGTTGTGGTTGTATATTTATCGAAGGCAAAAACCCTTACTTCTTCTTGATTTACTGGGCTGGAACATGTATTACCAGCACTGTCAAGAATCAATGACGTTTTTACCACAAAGATATTCCAACCAATTTTTGTTGGAGTCCAGGTTACATTATTTGTGGTTCCAATAATTATAGGATTTGAAGGATCAGTAGTATCAGTCCATTGCAAGTTTACATCTCTAGGGCCTTCAGGTACTTTGATGTTATCTAAAGCCCAGATATCTCCAACTCTACTACCAGTATAGCTAAATCGAACCCTTAAATTACTATAGCCAATGTAGTCTCCTAAATCAATTTCCATCTGGTTTATACCAGGTGTTCCTTGTCCAAAACGATCGTAATTTCCACTAGTTGCTATGCCAGACTGTTGGAATAATATAGGTTCGGAGGTATAGGAAACTCCACCATTTGTTGAAATTTCTACTTTAATAGTTGCGCCAGGAGTAAGGTTGTAAGCCTGATCAAAAGTTAGAATGGCTTCGTCCAAGGCACCTAATGAAAATACTGCTGTTTCAAGTGTCGATGGGTTATTCCCCGATACAATAGCAAAACCTTTATTGCCCGCGGTGCTTAGGGAAGTATCCCATCTTTTATCAACGATTTCGTAAGTTGGGGTTAAATTTGCCGTAGCGAAATCATGCGGATTGGTTCTTAACCACTTATCTGGATTTCTATTATCAGCAGAAGATTCGAAATTAAAATTAGTATTTCCAAATTGATCTGTTATTCTCCAGCCTTTATTAGTTATGGATGAATTATCAAAAGCACCTCCCTCAAATTGTCCGAAAGATTCACCATAACCTGTTTGTGAGCTTAGTTCAACCCCTTCACCGATACAAATTACCTTTTTGTTTGCGGAAACTGGACTTGGTTTAATATTAGTTGGGATAACACTGATAATAGCAGTTTCACTATATACGTTTGGTGAACAAGCACCACTACTTATCTCTACCCTGAATACTGTAGATGCCGTAATCTTTAAGTTATTTATTTGTGAGGCCGAGAGAGAAGTACCAGTAAAATTTCCGGCACCGTCTGGAATTACAGACCAAGATGGTGCGGTACTTGTTCTATATTCCCATTTTACTATTGTACCTACGATACCTGTTAAATCCAGTTTAACTGGATTAACAACAACAACAGCAGCATTTGGATTGGGATCTATACAAGATAAAAAGATTCTTCCTGTTGCTCCAAAGGATAAGATTCCACCTTTAGGATTAGGGTCAATAGTAATGGTGAATGTTTTAGAAGATCCGGCACAATTAACACTTCCGTTATTAAAAGTTGGCGTAACCACAATTGTTGCTACAACTGGAGAAGTTCCAGTATTTGCGGCTGTAAATACAGGAATGTTTCCAGTTCCGGTAGCGGCCAGTCCGATTAAAGCAGTATTATTAGTCCAAGAATATGTTGTAGTTCCGATAGTGTTTATGGTTGTAAAAGCAGGTACAGTTGATGAACTTCCGTTACAAAAAACTTGATTAGTAGGTAGATTGACTTGAGCAGCAGGATTTACTGTTATGGATCCGCTTAAAGAAGCGTTACTACAAAGTCCTTGTGTCGTTACCGTATAATTAAAAGTTCCAACTACAGATGGAGTACCGCTTATTGTATACACTCTAGTTCCAGAATTATAGGAACCAGTGACACCAGCTGGAAGTGCGCCAGCTGTAATGGAAGCGTTAGTCCCACCGCCTCCAATAGCATAACTGATATTAAGTACAGTATTAACGCAATTTGTCGGATTGTCTGACCCTGCTCCAGATGATAATACAATAGTTGAATTAGGATTAACGGTAACATCAACTGTAAATGGTAATCCCAAACAGGAATTTGAAGTAGGAGTTACGGTATATCGAATAATTCCTGCCGTTGTTCCCGTATTGTTTAAAGTTTGAACGATGGTGTTTTGGGTACCATTGCTAAATCCAGTAATTGTCCCTTCGGTAGGAGAAGTTTGAATGGCGGCTGTCCAACTATACGTTGTGCCAGTTACTGCCGAGTTTAACGCTACGTTTGTTGTTGAACCACTGCAAATCGTTTGAGCTATGGCAGAACCTACAGGAGCGGGATTAATTGTTACGTCAACTGTAAAAGTTATTCCTGTACAAAAGTTTGCAGTAGGAGTAATTGTATAGCGAATAGTTCCTGCTGATGTGCCTGTATTGTTTAAAGATTGGGCAATTGTATTTCCCGAACTATCGCTAAATCCAGTAATTGTTCCACCCGTTGGATTAGTTTGAATTGCTGCAATCCAACTAAATGTTGTGCCGCTAACGGTTGAGTTTAGCGCCACATTTGTCGAAGATCCGCTACAGATAGTTTGAGTAGTGGCAGATCCTATTGGTTTTGGACTAATTGTTAATAGTACTGCTGTTGACTGTATAGAGGTGCAAGTATAACCTGAAGAGCCAGAAATTATCACATCATAATTACCTGCATCACTTAAAGCTGCTGTTGTGATAGTGTAAGTAGCAGAAGTTTCTCCAGTGATATTACCACCGTTTTTTCTCCATTGATATGTCAAAGGATCGCCACCAGCATCTGCTGTTACTGAGAAACTAACATTTGCCGTGTCTTCGCAAACAGTTTTTGAAATTGGCTGAGATGTTATAGCAATGGATTGATCAATATTCAACGTTACTTGGTCAGAAGTAATAGCTGCGCAAGGTGAGATCCCGCTAACAATTGCATAATAAGGGCCGTCATCAGTTAAAGCAGCTTGAGCGAAATTTAATACATTAGTATTAGCGCCAGTTATATTAGCCGAATTTACAACAGCGACTCCACTACCTATTATCCCTTTATACCATTGAAAAGTTAATCCGTCTCCACTAGCTACTACGCCAAAGGTTGCAGGGTTGGAAGCACAAACACCTACATTAGATGGCTGAGTATTTATAGTTACTAAGCGGTTTATAATCAAAATAGAATTGTTTGATGTTAAAGGAATACAAGGACCCGTTCCCGTAATTACTACATTATAATCATTGGCAGTATCAGTAGTTTGTAAATTAGACAGCGTTAAAGTTGATGAGTTCGCGCCAGCTATATTGGCTCCGTTTACCAAATTAGTGCTGCCTTTTCTCCATTGATATATTAAGCCTGCACCCGTTGCATTTACGTTTAAAGTGGCTGTACCTCCCGAACATAAAGTTTGGGTTGCTGGAGGTTGGGTTATAATTGAGACTGCTTGGTTAATGACCAATGTTGCATTATTTGAAGTCAAGGGTGCGCATGGTACAGTTCCTGTAATTACCACGTTGTAATCAGAAGCCGCATCACCGCTAACTGTTGGATTTATGGTTAAAGTGGCTGTGGTAGCACCTGAAATAGTACCTCCATTAGTTAAATTAGTAGTTCCTTTTCTCCATTGATACGTTAAACCTGTTCCTGTCGCTACTACATTAAAACTTGCTGATGTTCCTGAACAAACGGTTTGTGTTGGTGCTGGTTGAGTATTTACAGCTACTATTTGGTTTACTACAAGGCTCGATATATTTGATGTAACCGCCGTGCAAGGTGCTGTTCCGCTGACAACTACAGTGTAATTTGCAGCATCAGACGAAGTAACATTAGCTAATGTTAAAGTAGATGTTGTTGCACCAGAGACATTGCTACCATTTACTAAATCGGTTCCGCCTTTTTTCCACTGATAATTTAAACCTGTTCCTGCCGCGCTCACACTAAATGTTGCTGTACTACCTGAACATAAAGTCTGTGTTGTTGGTGGTTGTGCAGTTATTGCAACAACTTGGTTCACGACCAAAGCTGCATTATTTGAAGTCAAAGGGGTACAAGGTGCAGTTCCTGTAATTATCACGTTGTAATCCGAAGAAGCATCACCACTTACTGCTGGATTTATCGTTAAAGTTGCTGTTGTAGCTCCTAAAATTGCACCTCCATCAGTTAAATTAGTACTACCTTTTCTCCATTGATACGTTAAACCAGTTCCTGTTGCTACTACATTAAAACTTGCTGCTGTTCCCGAACAAACGGTTTGTGATGTTGCAGGTTGAGTTCCAATGTCTACTATTTGGTTTACTATTAAAGCAGCCGTTGAAGAAGCTACGGGACCACAAGGACTCGCCCCGCTTACAATGACATTATAACTTCCGGCATCCGAAGTGGCTAAATTGGATAAATTTAATGTAGCCGTGGTAACTCCTGTTATATTTCCTGTATTGCTAAGGTTAGTAGTGCCTTTTCTCCATTGGTAGGTTAATCCGGAGCCAGTTGCGCTAACACTAAAAGTAGCTGTGCTTCCTGAACATAAGGTTTGTGTCGTTAGTGGTTGGGCAGTTATTGCAACAACTTGGTTTACCACCAAAGCTGCATTATTGGAAGTCAAGGGCGTGCAAGGAGCACTTCCTGTTATCACAACATTATAATCGGCTGCCGCATCGCCAGGCGATACCGGATTAACAACTAATGTCGCAGTGGTTGCTCCACTGATACTACCCGCGTTTACAAGGTTGGTTGTTCCTTTTCTCCATTGGTAGTTTAATCCTGTTCCAGTGGCCGTAACATTAAAGCTGGCTGAATTTCCTGAACATAGGGTTTGCGAAACAGCAGGGTGAGCACTGATCGCTACAACTTGGTTCACATTCAATATGGCATTCAAAGAGGCGACAGAAGTGCAGGAACTCGCTCCGCTTACTATAACGTTGTAAGAACCGGCATCACCCACTGAAACGCTTGTTAAATTTAAAGTAGCGCTTGTTGCACCGGATATATTCCCACCATTTACTAACGGTGTTGACCCTTTTTTCCATTGATAAGTCAAACCTGTGCCTGTTGCTTCTGCACTCATACTTACGTTCGATCCTGAACAAGCGGTTTGTGAAGCTATAGGCTGAGATGTAATTACTACTGCCTGATTTACCGTGACGTTTACTGTTGCGGTGCCAGCAAGTGTAGAACATCCTGTAGGAGTATTTGTTTTTATTGTTAGAATTACATTACCGGCACTGATAGCCGGGGTGTAAGTTGCAGACACTATTATTGGATTAGTTCCCGATGTTATTATGTTAGAAAAATTTCCGCTTGGTGCTGACCACGTTCCTGCATTTGCATTCCCTGTTAATGTTCCAACAACTGAAATAGCGCTATTCGAACAAACTGATTGTGTTGCAGAGGAAACAGTTACCCCTGTAAACGAATTAACGTTTATTGCATTACTACCGTTACTAGCTGTTGAAACACTAATATTTCCGCAAGTATTAACTGCCTGTACAGTTACAACTTGATTACCAGTTTGGGCCGCAGTTGTCACAGAGACCGTAATTGTATTGGTCAAATCTCCTGATAAAATTGTCCATCCGGAAGGTAAAATCCAATTGTAATACTGCACACCAGTCGCGCCTGCCGGAGCTGTAAGTGTAATATTTGCTGTTGGACAAATTGATTTACTTGGGGAGATCGATATGGATGCACTACCATTCCATCCAGACGGTGGAGCTGTATACACCGTCATAATAATGCTATTGCTGGTTACTGTAACGGGAGATGCGCAACCAATATTTGATGTCATTACAACGGTAATTGTTGATGGGCTTGCAAGTGACGTAGTAGTGTAGGTTGAATTGGTTGCGCTATTTATATTTACACCATTTCTTTGCCATTGATATGTTGGGTTAGTGCCACCATTTACTGGCGTTGCCGTAAACGTTACGCTTGTTCCAGCGCTATTACAAATAGAAGTAGACGTTGATGTAATAGTCACAGAGGGTACTACAGCAGGATTGACAGTGATCGTTCCTGTAGCTGTAGTCTGATTACAAGAACCTGTCGTTGTCACTGTATAAGGAAAGGAGCCACTAACAGTGGGTGTTCCGTTTATAGTAAATGTTCCGCCACTATAAATGCCATTTACGCCGGTTGGTAATCCTGTTACGGTTGCTCCAGTTCCCCCACCGCTAATGGCAAATGTAATCGTACTAATTGCGGTGTTAATGCACCTGGTTAGATTATTTGAACCACCTCCTGAGGTTAAAGTGATTGCTGCATTTGGACTTACTGTAATTGTTCCAGTTGCTGTTGCTTGGACACAAGCGCCTGTGGTTGTGACCGTATAGGGAAAAGAGCCGCTTGCTGTGGGTACGCCATTTATTGTATAAATGTTGCCACTAAAACTACCTGTTACTCCCGCAGGTAAGCCCGTTACGGTTGCTCCAGTTCCTCCACCGCTAACTGCAAATGTGATATTGGTAATCGCAACGTTAATACATTTTGTTTGGTCATTTGTAACTGCTCCAGATGTTAAATTGATTGCTGCATTAGGAGTAACAATAAGGGTTCCCGTGGCTGTTTTTTGGGCACAAGTGCCAGTTGTTGTTATTGTATAAGGAAAAGATCCGCTAGCTGTGGGTGTACCGCTTATTGTAAATGTACCGCTATTAAATACTCCTGTTAAACCTGCCGGTAATCCTGTTATATTTGCGCCAGTTCCACCTCCACTTACGGCAAATGTAATAGTACTTATTACTGTATTAATGCATCTAGTTTGATTATTTGTACCTGCGGCGGAAGTTAAAGTGATAACTGCATCTGGACTAACTGTAATGCTTCCAGTTGCTGTTACTTGAACACAAGATCCTGTGGTTGTCACTGAATAAGGAAAAGTTCCACTAACTGTTGGAGTTCCGGCAATTGTGAAGGTACTTGCACTAAAGCTTCCTGACACTCCAGAGGGAAGGCCTGATACTGTAGCTCCGGTTCCACCACCACTTATACTATAGCTAATATTTGTTAGTGAAGTATTGGCGCATAAGGTCTGATTATTTGTGCTAGCTCCTGAAATTACGCTAATGACTGCATCCGGATTTATCGTAATTGTTCCCGTAGCTGTAGTCTGAGTACAGGTGCCTGTAGTTGTCACAATATAGGGAAAAGATCCAATTGCTGTTGGTGTTCCACTTATGGTAAAGGTTCCTCCACTAAAAGTTCCAATTAAGCCTGCAGGTAGTCCTGTTACAGTTGCGCCAGTTCCTCCTCCGCTTACGGCAAATGTGATAGTGTTTAACGCAACGTTAATACATTTTGTTTGATTATTAGAACCTGCTCCTGATGTTAAACTAATTACTGCAACAGGATTGACCTTTATAACACCCGTTGCAGTTGTTTGGACACAGGTACCGGTTGTTGTGACTGTGTATGTAAAAGAGCCACTCGCTGTGGGTGTGCCGCTAATTGTTACCACACCTCCACTAAAACTGCCTGTTAAACCTGCTGGTAGACCTGTCACGACCGCTCCGGTTCCTCCACCGCTAATAGCAAATGTAATAGGCGAAAGTGGTGAATTAGCGCATAAGGTTTGATTATTGCTTCCGACTCCAGACGTTAAACTAATTGAAGCATCTGGACTGACTGTTACTTTAATAGCGTTGCTAGTTACCATTGAAGGTGAGGGGCATGTGGCAGAAGAAGTGACATCTACAGTAACGTTATCGTTGTTTGAAAGTGCGTTTGAAGTAAAAGAGGCGCTATTTACTCCAACGGGGTTACCGTTTACTCGCCACTGATAGGTTGGGTTTAGTCCTCCATTATTTAAATTATTGATATTAAATGTAACAGCAGTTCCAACACAAAATGTTGTTTGAGTAGCTGATAGAGTAACAGTGGGAACGACCAGAGTATTGACAGTCATGGTAAATACATTGCTTGTTGCAGTAGTAGGTAAGGCACAAGTCGCATTGGAAGTCATAACCACTTTTACCTGATTTCCATTGGTTAAGGCGGAAGTTGTGTAAGTTGCGCTATTAGATCCAACTGGAGTGGTACCAACGAACCATTGATAAGAGGGAGTTGTACCGCCATTTGTAGGGGCTGCTGTAAAGATCACAGAAGTTCCTGCACAAATACTGTTTCCGGTATTGGCGGCAATTGATACAGCCGGAACTAAATTTGGATTAACAGTAACAATTGAGTTATCAGTATATGGGGAAGAACATCCTACTGCTATGATATTATAAGTGGTAGTTGAAGATGGGTTAACACTAAAAGTAACATCAGCTCCAGTTCCTGTTTTAGTAGCAATAATAGTAGTGCCAACTCTTAACTGATAATCTTGCAAGTTTACACTACCAGTCAAAATAATTGACGCACTTTGTCCACTACAAATTATATCGTCCGATACGTTTCTTTCAGCACAATCCTGCCCAAAACTATAAAGACTACTTAGAAACAATAATAGTATAATAAAGTATTTTTTTTTCATGGCACCTACGATTTAGAATCAAACAATTAATATTTTTTAAAAATTACATAGTGGGGACTAGGTTAATTCATACGTAAAATAGTATTTACTGTAGATGTAACATTTCTGTAAAAAAAGCGGGGCGGCTTAATTAATTTTAAAGTTAATTTCTAATATGAAATGTAGATTTGGGCTTATCTAGCTTAAAGTTAAGTATTTAAATTATATCGATGTATTTTAAAAGCGTATTTTCGACGAAAGTGTATTTATGTCGACGAAGTACATTTACTTTATAAAAATTAATTTATTTTTCGGACTTTTTTACGTTAAAATATTAGCGCTAAAAAAAGCTGTCCATACCCGGACAGCTTTTTTTGTAATGGAATAAACATTTAATTTTTTAATGCAGTTACTTTCTTCAGTATTAGTTTTATTTCCTGCATGCTAAAACGAAGGGAGTATGATGGCAGCAAATGTTAAATATTTCCATTTAAGGTTAAATGCTTTTGTTTCTCTGTTTGAAATCAATTTACAAACCAACATTAGATATTAATAATTGGTCAAATTATTTTTAAAAATCAGATCATTATTTGCTTCATTGTATGGTAAAATATGGTATTAATTTACAATAATTTTTTTACTGAGAACTCCCTCAGTAGTATTAAGTTTTACAATGTACACTCCTGAACTTAAATTTTTAATAGGAATTTGAATGCTGGATTGCATCTGATTTTGTACATCCCAGTTTCCGAGATCCTGTCCTAAGATATTATAGAGTGTCACATTATTAACCGTTACATCAGGAAAGTTGTTTTGAATAAACAAAGTCTTCGAGTTTTTGGCGTAAAATACCGCAATATCATTATTTAAGATTGATTCTTCTATACCAAGCGTTTTATCTTTAAAACGTAACGAGAAACGATTTTTATATTCACCGATATCCAGCATAATGTTTAAAGGACCTTTTCTAATATTATGATAGCTTTCAGTTAAATTGTCAAACAAAAATATTCGAAAATCATCGGCTATATTTTCAAGCTCATCCATTTTTATAGTGATTGATCCTTTATTACCAATAACAACTCCCAAAGGGATGATCTGATCCTCATCAAAATTATTAATTCCCTGAATTACATAGGCATTGTTATTAATTATCCAATACATATCATCAGTTTTTATATCAAATAGCGGGGCATCATAACCAATATCATAACCGGAAGTGGTGTTAGGATCGGCTGTCACTAATAATTGTCTGTGCATACCTTTAGAAGAGTCAAATCCCAATCTGATTTTTGATCTTGTATCTATTAATGATTTTTTGGCGCTTCCAATTGTTTTAATAAATAATGAGCTTGCAAGGGTTTCTCGTACGAAGGTCCGCTGATTATTAGTAAAATTCAAAGAAGCAGTCGATGTCGATGTTCCTGTCGGCGCATCAATAAAAAAGGATTGTCCCACCGGAATGTATTGCTTTGGTCTTTTTGATCCAATGGAAAAATCGTGAACAGTTAATACACTATTTGCTATACCGGCAACCCCTCCGGATAAATTATAGGCAGCGTAGCCTCCTGTATATTGCGCCAGTACATGATTGTTGGTTACACCAAAATGATCCCAAAAATAAAGCGCTCCATTAAATACATTTTGGGTTGCCGTACATCCTACACAATCTTTCAGGTTGTTTCTTATAAACTCGTCTGCATCAAGTGCAGATGGATAAGGGTTTCCGATTAAGTAAATCTGGTTAAGAGGCAATGGTAATGAAATCGTACCATTATTGGGTTTCCCTACAAAAACATAGTTTTGTGTTAGATCCGTTGCAGCAGTTCCCCCGGTTCCTTTCATTGTGTATCCTTCCCCTGTTTTTAATAACCCTGTGTTTCCGAGATAGTTCCATTGATTGTAATTTTGTAGCTCCGTACTTTTAACAGGAGCATTATAAGACCAGATCCAGCGGTTGCTTATTTTTATTGGTGACGATAACGCTCCGTCAGCAAAATACGCACCATCATTAAAAGATATTAAGCCTGGACTGGCTGAATTTGTGCCATCTCTCATAACCCCTGAGATCGAGTAGGGCGCATTATTGACACCTCCCTGAATGCTTACCGGCGATGACCAGTAATTGTAATTGTAACTGTTTTGCTGGCCTTGCTGGTCGCGTTCAATATAGCCAGTGCTGGCTTGATCTAAAATACTTTCATTGAAATAAGTTGGCAAATATCTCTTTTGCACTAACTGTGATTCGCCCACAAGATCAATGCTGCCGTTCAGTTTTAGATACAGGGTAATCCATAAACCTTGACCACTATTTTTCTCGTCTAAAGGTTTAGAAGGATCTGCTATTGTTAATTTTCCAGCTTCTGATTTTAGTCCTAATAATGTGATGTCTTTTGAAGTTGAGTTTATATCATGCAAACTTCTTACAATGTTCCAGTCTATTGGTTGTCCATTAATTCCTGTGCTATTTGGATAATCCCAAACAGTTTCTCCGTAAGCCCACGGCGTTGCAGCGGATCTGTTTGTCCAATCCCCATTTCTGACAGAATAATAAGGTAATGGTGCGGTTTGAGGCTCGGCAGTGGTGATGTTTTTTAATTTACCATCAGCTCCGACACCGAAATTAGGTTTTAAATACCCACATCCAATTTGATCCATTCTGTAATAGCCTTTCAAATTTGCCCAGGTAACGCCATTGACTGCTACAGGGATTACTTCTCCAAAGACTACATTATTTCCAGCAGATTGTTCTTTTATTTCCTGATTCATCATTTGACGAATCTGCTCATCATTTAATGCAACATTCCATATTTTAAGTTCATCAATCCAACCTTTGAAATAATTTACCGGTTCGCTAGATGCAGTGGCATTTTGATCCATAGCGCCAATTAATGCTTTAAAATTGTTCGCATTAGGCAGGCTGCTTCCTGTTTTTGTATTCAGTAATATTCCGTCAATGTATAGTTTGTATTGGCTGTTCGCATAAGTAACAGCAATATGATACCATCGATTAGACCCTATTTTATTAGGTGATGTAATACTTCCAACTCCATTCCATCTAAAAGTAACAAAATCATTTTGGATGCTTAAATCGTAACCATTGTCTCCATTACTATTTGCATTTTTTTTCGAAAATATGGTTTGAACATTATTTGATGATGCTTCCGGTTTTACCCATACTTCAAGACTGAAATTTGAATTTAAATGATAATTCTGTGCTTTAAAATCTACATAATCATTTACACCGTCAAAGTCTACAGTTGCGCAATTTGAAATTTCTATGTTTACGCTACTTTTGCAACCAAAAACAGTCCACTCTAGTATATAACTTCCCACTTCTGCTGTAAAAGTTGCGTCGGGATCATGTATGTCAGAAAATGTTCCAGTGCCACAACTGCTGGATCCACTGATAGACCAAGTACCTTGAATATTTGTTCCCGGGTCATCACATGTGGTACAACCCGCCGGAATAATATAAGAACCCTTGGTGGCATTTTGATTAGCAGTTTTGGTGTTGTCGTATGCATTTAATTTTACACTGTTAGAACCGCAATTGTCAGGTCCCAGCGTAATGTTGCTTCCTGCAAAGGAATAGCTCACATTAACATCGGCGAGTGCCGTTCCTAATTCTCCATAAGATCTGCAGCCTGATGCTAATATTGTTGCTCCATATTTGTGTTTTCCTGGTGCTTCAGGTGTATAGGTGTACGATGTTTCTAATACTCCTTGTGATAATGGAGGTACTCCTGGTTTTCCAATACCGTCAGTCCATTCAATTTGGTCTAATACAGGTGCTGTGGGAATTGAAATTCCATCAATAGCCCAGACACTGAAATCAGTTGTGCCATAAAAAGTCCATCTTGCTCGTACTTTTGAGTGCCCTAAGTAAGCACTCAAATCAAAGGAAGAATTATCATTTTTAAAATTGTATGTCGTTGCCGATGATCCTGTGCCCGCATTTCGTGGACTTGCCCAATCCCATGTTTGCCCGCCAACTAAAGTTTGTAAACGATAAGGATACGTAACACCGCCATCTATTGACAGGTCTAAATAAGCGCGATCTGCATCGACTAAGTTATAGGCCTGATCAAAATTAAGAAAAGCGGCTCTCATGTTTACTAAACTAAAAATTGGTGTTTCCAGCGTTGTTTTTCCTTTATAAACCTGAGGTTGTTGTTTTTTTATCCACTCTGAATAGTAATTTCCTTGTGCGATACTAAATTTAGGATCTCCGGAATCATATTCTATTGTTCCAAATTCATGCGGATTTGTAGCTGCCCAGTTGGTTTCCTTGGTTGCATTTCCATTTGCAGTATAATGAGAAGCTGAAGGCGCACCGTCGATTCTCCATGCATCATCATTGAATTTATCGGGGAATTGACCAGTGTTAAAATCTCCACCTTTTCCGGTAATAGCATCTTCCTGAATTGTATAACTTCTGCGAGCTAGTAAAGTTACTTGTTCGTTCAAGCAGATATTGAACACACTTTGAGCCAAAACCGGTGGCTGATCCGCCGGTAACGCTCGCACATAAAAATTGCTGGAATACTGGTAACAGGTTCCTACTTGCACCAATGCTCTGAAATAGGTAGATTCTGTTGTTGTGGGATAAAAAGTAACTGTATAGTTGTTTGTTGTATTTGGAATTGTTGCCCAAACAGCACTTCCTAGGTCATATTTTTCCCATTGAATTATCGTACCTATTTGTCCGGATAAATTCATTTTAATTTCGTTACCGCCACTAGAACATGATTTTATGTCAATGATACTTTTCGCAGTCTTTGGATCATCAACTGTCAAATAGCCTAGTAAAACACCTCCACTAATTTTTTCGGAAGTCATCGTAATATTTTGAACTTGCGTCGCTGCATTTCCTGTCGCATCGGTATAGGTCCAGGTTATCTGACTTGTTCCCAGTACGCTGTATGGGAATTGAATACTTGGAACACCCGTAATTATACCGTTACATGCATCTACTGCAGTTGGATACGTTAATTGAGAACTCAAAATTTGACATCCAATAAAACTTATGTTGGGCAGACTTGTTACACTAGCCACAGGTGCATTTGTATCTGTAACCGTAACTGTTTGAGATATATTTTTGCTATTTCCGGATAAATCAGTAAAATTCCAATTTATAATGTAAAAACCAGGTTTCGAATAGGTGTGTGGTAATGTAATATCGCTAGTAATACCCGTTACTGTTCCGCAATTATCAGGTGAAGTAGGGGCAGTTATGGTTATAGAACAGTTGCCTGTTAGAGCTGGCAGTGATGTTATCGAAGGCAGTTCGTTGTCAATTACAGTTATCGTTTTAGAACCGGTAACTGAATTATTTGAAGCATCCGTGACCGTATAATTAATGGTTGTTACTCCTTTGTTAAATACGTAAGTTCCTACTTGACCGGCTGTTATCATTTTTATTGTAGCACCACTTAAGGTATAAGAAATAGTGGCAGTACAGTTATCAGAAAAAGAAGTATCTACTACTGTTACCGGAGCATGGCAGGCGCCCGGTGAAGTATTTACTGACTGATTTGCTCCTGGAGTTATCGTTGGTAAAATAATGTCCGTTATGGTTACTATTTGTGTTGCTGTAGCACTATTGTTAGCGGCATCTTTCACAGTCCAAGTTACTGTGGTGATTCCAACAGGGAAAGCGGCAGGAGCATCATTTGTTACAGTCAAACTGGCTGTAGCGGTGCAATTATCGGAAACTGTAGGTAATCCCAAAATTACATTAGTCGAAGTACATCCTACATTCGTTGTGCCCGTTTTTGCTACTGGCGCGGTGATTGTTGGCGCGATATTATCTGTTATTGTCACTATTTGTGCTGCTGTAGCAGTATTATTGGCGGCATCTTTCACAGTCCAAGTTACCGTGGTGATCCCAATTGGGAAAGCGGTAGGAGCATCATTGGTTACAGTCAAACTGGCTGTCGCGGTACAATTATCGGTAATTACAGGTGAACCTAAAACAACATTGGTCGAAGTACATCCCACATTAGTTGTTCCCATTGTAGCCGCTGGCGCCGTGATTGTTGGCGCGATATTATCCGTTACGGTTACTGTTTGTGTTGCTGTAGCGGTATTGTTGGCGGCATCTTTCACAGTCCAAGTTACCGTGGTGATTCCAATAGGGAAAGCGGTTGGAGCATCATTGGTTAGAGTCAAACTGGCTGTAGCGGTGCAATTATCGGCAACTGTCGGTGATCCCAAAATTACATTAGTCGAAGTACATCCTACATTGGTTGTGCCCGTTTTTGCTACTGGCGCTGTGATTGTTGGCGCTATATTATCCGTTACGGTTACTGTTTGTGTTGCTGTAGCGGTATTGTTGGCGGCATCTTTCACAGTCCAAGTTACCGTGGTGATTCCAATAGGGAAAGCGGTAGGAGCATCATTTGTTACAGTCAAACTGGCTGTAGCGGTGCAATTATCGGCAACTGTCGGTGATCCCAAAATTACATTAGTCGAAGTACATCCTAAATTGGTTGTACCCGTCTTTGCTACTGGCGCGGTGATTGTTGGCGCGATATTATCCGTTACGGTTACTGTTTGTGTTGCTGTAGCGGTATTGTTGGCGGCATCTTTTACAGTCCAAGTTACCGTGGTGATTCCAATAGGGAAAGCGGTTGGAGCATCATTTGTTACAGTCAAACTGGCTGTAGCGGTGCAATTATCGGCTACTGTCGGTGATCCCAAAATTACATTAGTCGAAGTACATCCTACATTGGTTGTTCCCGTTTTTGCTACTGGCGCTGTGATTGTTGGCGCGATATTATCCGTTACGGTTACTGTTTGTGTTGCTGTAGCGGTATTGTTGGCGGCATCTTTTACAGTCCAAGTTACCGTGGTGATTCCAATAGGGAAAGCGGTTGGAGCATCATTTGTTACAGTCAAACTGGCTGTAGCGGTGCAATTATCGGCAACTGTCGGTGATCCCAAAATTACATTAGTCGAAGTACATCCTACATTGGTTGTGCCCGTTTTTGCTACTGGCGCGGTGATCGTTGGCGCGATATTATCTGTTACGGTTACTGTTTGTGTTGCAGTTGCAATATTGTTAGCGGCATCTTTTACAGTCCAAGTTACCGTAGTGCTTCCAATTGGGAAAGCGGCTGGAGCATCATTGGTCACTGTCAAACCGGCTGTAGCGGTGCAATTATCGGAAACTGTAGGTAATCCCAAAATTACATTAGTCGAAGTACATCCTAAATTGGTTGTGCCCGTTTTTGCTACTGGCGCTGTGATCGTTGGCGCGATATTATCTGTTACGGTTACTGTTTGTGTTGCTGTAGCGGTATTGTTAGCGGCATCTTTTACAGTCCAAGTTACCGTAGTGCTTCCAATTGGGAAAGCGGCTGGAGCATCATTGGTCACTGTTAAACCGGCTGTCGCGGTGCAATTATCGGCAACTGTCGGCGATCCCAAAATTACATTAGCAGAAGTACAACCGACATTGGTTGTCCCCGTTTTTGCTACTGGCGCGGTGATCGTTGGCGCGATATTATCTGTTACGGTTACTGTTTGTGTTGCTGTAGCGGTGTTGTTGGCGGCATCTTTTACAGTCCAAGTTACCGTGGTGATTCCAATAGGGAAAGCGGCTGGAGCATCATTGGTCACTGTCAAACCGGCTGTCGCGGTGCAATTATCGGCAACTGTCGGTGATCCCAAAATTACATTAGTCGAAGTACATCCTAAATTGGTTGTGCCCGTTTTTGCTACTGGCGCGGTGATCGCTGGCGCGATATTATCTGTTACGGTTACTGTTTGTGTTGCAGTTGCAATATTGTTAGCGGCATCTTTTACAGTCCAAGTTACCGTAGTGCTTCCAATTGGGAAAGCGGCTGGAGCATCATTGGTCACTGTCAAACCGGCTGTCGCGGTGCAATTATCGGCTACTGTCGGTGATCCCAAAATTACATTAGTCGAAGTACATCCTAAATTGGTTGTGCCCGTTTTTGCTACTGGCGCTGTGATTGTTGGCGTTATATTATCCGTTACGGTTATTGTTTGTGTAGCTGTGGCGGTATTGTTGGCAGCATCTTTCACAGTCCAAGTTACCGTGGTGATTCCAATAGGGAAAGCGGTTGGAGCATTATTTGTTACAATCAAACTGCCTGTAGCCGTGCAATTATCGGAAACTGTCGGTAAACCTAAAACAACGTTAGTGGAAGTACAACCGACATTGGTTGTCCCCGTTTTTGCTACTGGCGCGGTGATCGTTGGCGCGATATTATCTGTTACGGTTACTGTTTGTGTTGCAGTTGCAATATTGTTAGCGGCATCTTTTACAGTCCAAGTTACCGTAGTGCTTCCAATTGGGAAAGCAGTTGGAGCATCATTTGTTACAATCAAAGTGCCTGTAGCGGTGCAATTATCGGAGACTGTCAGTAATCCCAAAACAACATTGGTGGAAGTACATCCTCCATTTGTTGTTCCCGTTACAGCTGCTGGAGCAGTAATTGTAGGAATGGTGGTGTCATCTACAATTATATTTTGATTTGCAGTTGTAGAATTTCCGTTGTCGTCCTTAAAAGTCCAAGTTACTACCGTTGTTCCTTGTGTAGTTATTGGAAAAATGGTTGTAGTAGTTCCTGTAATGGTACCCGCGCAAATATCAGTTGTTGTTGGAGCAACTGGCGTTCCACCGCATTGTCCAACATTCACATCAGTAAGAGTTGGAGTATTAGGAGAAGTTTCGTCTGGAGTGCACTGCCCGTAACCATGATAAAAATTAATAAGCAGTATAAATATATAAAAGTATTTTTTCCTCATATCGGTATGACTTTTTACAGTTATATTTTGACTTATCACACAGCAGCAGAAAGAGCGTCTGTAAATCAAAATTTAGTGAATAAAAGTATAAAAAAGTCGTTTTAATACCGATGAAAAACTGATAAAATCGATAAACTCCGTTAAAAATAGTTAAAAGTAAGTTAATTGATACAAAAAATATAAGCAGTTATCTTGTAAAAAATCGTTTTCAATTCCTGCAAACAGGTCTTAATTATTTTTTTCTAAATTCCGGTGCGACTGCCTGATGACCTGCAGTTTAGCCATAATCTTTTTACATGAAAGCAATACTCCGCATGTGGATGCCTTTTCACTCGAAGTCAAATAATTCAAATATACAATGACAAATTCTATCAGGAACGGCGAAAGTT
Source organism: Flavobacterium caseinilyticum (assembly GCF_004349085.1). Taxonomy (GTDB): domain Bacteria; phylum Bacteroidota; class Bacteroidia; order Flavobacteriales; family Flavobacteriaceae; genus Flavobacterium; species Flavobacterium caseinilyticum. The sequence continues at coordinate 63,870 of NZ_SMFM01000006.1, forward strand.
CCTGATGGAGTTTAAGTTTGTGGCTATCGAATGACTGAATTGATCACCAAATAAACCACTATGTTCTGAATTTCTGCTTAAAAGCAAGTAGTACTTACTACACAATTATAACCATTAATTGCCACTTGATTTTGAACCTCGGTAACTTCGGAGGCATCGCAACAAATCGATCTCAGATTTGGGTTATTTGCGAAAAAATAATCGGTCAATTTGCTTCCATTTTTTAAGACCAACGTTTGTAAGTTGTTGTTATAAAGGCTTAAACGTGCCATTTCCGGTGAATCACGAATATCTAAACTGGTGATTTGATTGAACGAACAATCTAAACTATTTAAGGTTACCATTCCTTTTAAATCCAAAGCGGTTAATTTATTCCCACTACAGCCCAAGAAATTTAATTTGGTACAATTGGTAATATTCAAAGTGGTCATCGCGTTACTTCGCGCATGCAGCCAACCCAGATTGGTACAATTAGCAGCGTTTACACTCGTCAAGCGATTGGAGTCGCATTGTACATTATAAAGCTTCGATAAGTTACTTACATCCAGCGTAGTCAGTAGATTGTTCGAAATATTCAAAGACTCCAAATTAGTCAAATGTCCTACGGATAAGGTCGTAATCAGGTTGGAATCCCCACGTATAAACTTTATGTTTTTAGAATCACTGATATTCAAATTGCTAATTTTATTATAAGGAAAATCAACTTTTTCCAAAGCCGGCAGTGATTTCAAGTTCAGTTCAGTTAACTGATTTTGGTCGCACGAAAGTTCTTTTAAATTGTTTAAGCCCTGCACATTTAAGTTCGTAAGAGCATTGTTAGTACAGTATACGACTTGTAATTTTTTTAGACTGGACACATCCAAAGAAGTGATTTTGTTATCCCTGCACGAAAAAATTTTAAGGTTTCGGAACGAAAGTAAGCCTTCCAGCGAGGCGATATTGGAATTGTCCACCGTTAGTGAGCCTATGTTTTCGGCTTCACAAACTTGAATGTTACCATCACCATTGGTATCAATTACACAGCCAATACCTTCTAAATTTCCAGCAATACTATATCCGCCAGCAGTTGCTGATAGCAGTTTAGCTTTGAAATTAGCGTCCGGAATATTGACTATCTGGCTGCAATTTTTGTCAGAATTGATGATCTCAGCATCGTCCTCTGAAGTGGTACAACTGGAAACGAACATACTTGCAACGATTAACGAACGGATAAAAAAGGATTTAATTTTCATAAAAAAGTTTTACTGTTTTTTTGTTTATTAATTATTCTCGACAATATTAATTTCTTCGGCAGTCAAGCCATACAACTATAATAGGTTTTCTTCAGGAAATCAATCACTCAGTTTTTATGAAACTCGTCGCTTTCCTTTTCATTGATGGAATCTAAAATCTGAATCAAATTCGTTTTAAAACGCTCAATGTGAATCCGATTTGGTTTGATTTTAAAACATGCTTTGTTGAATGCTTTGCGAGGTTCGAGAAGAATTGTATTCATGGGATTTTTTCAGAATTCTTAGTGATCAAACTTACTATTAAAAAAGGACAACTACAATCAGTAAGATACTATTTATCTGACTATTTGTACGGTCCACAAATGCAGCAATTCGCACAGACAATACTTTATGGCTTTCGTTATTTTTGCTAATAAAAAAGCTTCTGAAAATCTTCTTATATTTTCTGTAAAGGGTATTAAAACTCCATTGCATATCGGTCGGCAACAATTAAACAGCGCTTTTCAACACCCATTTAGTAAATCGCAAGGCGAACGCAGCATAACTAACGTATTTAGCATTAGCATTTTTAAAGTATTAGCGCATCGTTTTTGAAAGAAAAACTAAGAATTGAATATTGCAAAAAATAAAAATATTTTTATGACACATTATACAGTAAAAAAAATACATTTGCGTTTTGATTCTTCATACAATATCTTTAAATCCAATAAAATGTCTACAGCAACAACGACTAGAGGTCTCAAAGAACAATACGTTCCTACAGCAGAATTTTATAGCCAAATCATCGATAGTTTATTGGATTATTCCATTTTTACAGTAGACACTGATTTAAAGATAAACAGTTGGAATTCCGGAGCAACAAATATATTTCAATATGAAACAGATGAAATTATAGGGAAACCTTTTGAAATAATTTTTACCGAGCAAGATAAAAAAGACGGGATTCCCCAAAAGGAGATTGATGTTGCGCGCAAAACCGGAAGATGTACAGATATAAGATGGCACTTGTGCAAGGACGGGAAAACATTTTTTGCAGATGGATTGGTATTTCCATTGAAAGATGAAGATGATGAGGTTATAGGATTTGTAAAAATATTGTGTGATATCACTGCTAAAAAAGAATCCGAGGACGCGATAAAAAAATATGCAAAAGACCTGGAAGACCTTAATGCGCACAAGGAAAGTGTACTTGCGATTTTGTCTCATGATTTAAGAAGCCCATTGGCAGGAATTATTCAGGGTGCTCAATATTTGGAAACAAATTTTGACAAAATTAATCCTGAATTAGCCAAAGATTTGTTGAAGGAATTGCACACTGCTGCAGTTAACGAGTTGAATATGCTGGATTATCTGGTAGAATGGACAAGGATAAAATATGCTGCGGAAGCATTTGTTCCGACAAAAATAGAACTTGTTCATTATGTGAAAAAAGTTTTTGATTCATTAAAAGAAACCGCATCAATCAATACCATAAATCTTCACAGTGAAATAGAGGAAAACTGTAGTGTGTTTGCTGATGAGAAAATGTTGCTTTCTATCTTGCAAAATATAGTTTCGAATGCGATCAAACATTCGCACAAAGGAGGCCAAATTACGCTGTCAGCAAAACAGGATGATGGTATGATGATAGTGGCAATTAAGGATTCAGGTAAGGGCATGTCAAAAAAAATAATGGATAAACTTTTTGCTCCACAGGTTAAATCTCTTTCTAAATCTGTTGAGGAGAATAAAGGAGCAGGCATTGGTTTATTATTGGTAAAAGGATTTTTAGAAAAAAATAATGGTAATATATGGGTTGAAAGTGAAGAGGGTAAAGGATCTTCTTTTTATTTCACGTTACCGCTCGACGAGCCCGTAGATAAGACGGATATTTCAGAAAAAGCAGAGACTGTTTAACCTATAGAAATTCATTCTTGTTACCCTTTGGGTGTAATTAGATTTAAATATTAAAGCTAAGAATTGTAATTTTAGCCTGTTGATTCTGTTATTTCGAGGAACGAGACTCGAGTGACAGCGAACAGGCGAAGCAAATCTCATTATGTAAATCTATAATATGATTCCTCCTCTGTCGGAATGACAAAATAAAAACTTCAGCGAAACACAATCAACCACACTTCGACTTTGCTCTGTTCAAGCTTGAAACATAGAAAAAAAGAGTTAGATAGCCCATTTCCTGACTTCAAAACACTATGATTTTCTTTAAAAAAGATAAACGCCTTCCGAATTTTTAAAATCTCTTTTTCTGCGTGTTACAATAGGAATTGTAATAGCTACAATTTACTTTAGTATTTTAATAAAGCAGTAATTTCTTCGCCACAGATCGATTTGTCATTGCGCTTTAAAATCTTTTTAATCGTTCTAATCTTTGGCAACATCTCCTGTTAATAATTGCAACAATATATCTTATTTGCTCTTTAGTTGTTTTAAGACTTATTTTTTAAGGTGCCCAAATCGAAGCGATAAATAGCTTCCATCTTCAAAAGAAATGTGTTTGAAGTATTCTGTATTAATTGTGTTCGGTTGTCTCCCAATCTCAAAACTAGAATTTGTAAATCAAGTTTTTGGTCTATTGGATAAACTCTGAAATCGTTTAAAGAATAGCCCATTTTCAGACGCAAAAGAATCTTTTTGTCCAAAACGCTTCGCTGTACGTACGAAGAAAAATCTATTGAATTATTTTCGACATAATTAGCACGAACGTTGTCAGTGGTCACTTTATAACTGTTTCCATGACCCAGAAAATCCACGCCAACTCTTGTTTTATCAGTCAAATTATAATTGATATCAGCGTCATTTGGCATAAAGGCATTTATTTCAAAACGTTTGTTTGGACTGCGATAATAGAAAGTGACAATAGGAACCACGGACATTCCATAAGCTTCGCTGCTGCTGTAAATCCCAAAGCCATAACCGAAATTTTCGTTTCTTTTGTATTTTAATAAAGCCAATCCTCCCAGGTAAATATCTTCGGTGCTGATATTGATATAATCAGATGCCACTTTTGGGAGAAAAAGGTATAGTCCACTCCAGTGTTCGGAATGATTGACACTCAGACCTACTCTTAAATTTGTAGAGTATAAATGATTGTTATCAGAATCAGGGAACAATTGTAGGTTGTAGCTACTGAAATTTACATTGGTTAAAGCAATATATTTTTCATTTAAAACAATTGGTAAAATAAGATTCGTTTGAAATGTTGTGATGTCGGTCTCAAAAGATGAATTTTCGAAAGTCGTTTTTTGCGATTTACCATAATTGATAGAAAATAGATCGATGTATTCCTGCGCACTGCATAAAAAAGGCAGTATTAAAAATAACAATGGTATTAATTTTTTTTTCATTTTATAAATGTAGATGTTATGTTTTTGATCGATGGGCATTTCACTTTTGACAAATATTTCAGCTGTTTTTCTTTAAAACAAAACCACAATACAAATTTAAGAGTGTAAAGTATCACAGCTGTTACAGCAGCGAATTATCCTTGGCTAATTTATTTATATTTCCAGTTGCTTTCGTAAGCTTATTATACTAAATTATTACTATTATGAATGCGATATTTATTCAGCTATTTCGTTTTCCTTATCTAATTGTTGTTGGACATAGGCAAGCGTATTTTGAATGTCATCGACACACACAAAAATAAATTCACCGGTTTGCGCATGATCAATGGCATATTGTACGGATTCTATTTCATTTGAGATGATACTTATTTTAATGTTGCTGTCAATTTCCCGAATACCATCAGAAAGCATCGTGCTAAGTTCTTCGGTTGTTCTTCCTCTGTTGTCTCCGTGTCTGATTATTATTTCATCAAACATTTGAGCAGAAAGCCGGCCAATGTTTTTTATATCTTCGACACGACGGTCGCCGGTGGCTGAAATAATCCCTGTTTTTTTTGTGGCGTCAACCTGTGCCATGAATTTTTGCATCTGCACGTACCCATCGGTATTGTGAACGTAATCAATCATTAATTTAAAATTCTTAAACTCGAAAACATTCATTCTGCCGGGTGTCAATGTTGGCGATGGAATGAAAGATTGAAGCGCAGCAGTAATGGTTTCGACAGGAAACTCGCTGATTGTTGCAGCTAAAATAGCGGGTAAAACATTTTTAATCATAAACTCGCAGGTAGCGGAAAAGGTTAGAGGCACCTGATCAACTGCTGCAATTTTCGTTTTCGATTCGCCTTTACTGATGACAAAATAATTATTCTCAACAAAAGCCGCTAGTCCGCCTTCACTGCTATGTTTTTTGATACGTTCATTATTGGCATCCATGCTGAACAATGCGATTGTGCAGCTAAGCGTATTTTTCATTTGATAAACCAAATCGTCATCCGCATTTAGAATTGCGGTTCCGCTATCAAAGGTGCTTTGCGGCACCACTGCTTTGACACGTGCCAATTGTTCGATGGTGTCAATATCATTTAATCCCAAATGATCCTCAGTAACATTGGTTACTACACTGATTTTGCATTTATCAAATCCTAAGCCGGATCTGAGTATTCCGCCTCTGGCACATTCGAGCACTGCAAAATCAACAAGCGGGTCGCGAAGCACGGTAGCTGAACCGCCAGGTCCGCTGCAGTCTCCAAAACGAACTGTAGTTCCATCGATATAAATTCCATCCGTCGTCGTATATCCTGTGTGATGACCGGCTGCTTGCGCCAAATGAGCAATCAATCGTGTAACCGTTGTTTTGCCATTGGTGCCTGAAACAGCAACAACGGGAATACGCCCGTCTGCATTATTAGGGAAGAGCATATTTACTATAGGTTCAGCCACATTTCTTGCTGTACCTTCGGTAGGGGAAAGGTGCATTCTCAAACCCGGACCTGCATTTACTTCAATCACAGCTCCGTTTTTTTCGGTGATGGGAATAGTGATGTCTTCTGCCATGATATCAATACCACAAATATCTAAATTCATCAGACGTGCAATGCGTTCCGCCATAAAAACATTCTGTGGATGCACTAAATCAGTTACATCTGTGGCTGTTCCGCCCGAGCTTAAGTTCGCGGTGTCTTTTAAAAATAAAATTTCTCCAATAGGTAAAACCGAATCCAGTCTAAGTTCTTTTGCTGCTAAGATGGATAGTGTTGCCGTATCAATTGTTATTTTGGTAAGTACTTTCTGGTGTCCTTCCCCTCTGTTTGGATCGGTATTAGTTTCATGAATCAGTTCTTCAACTGTTGCTATGCCATTGCCCGTCACTAAAGCCGGTGTTCGTTTTGCTACCGCTGCCAATTTGTAATTAATAACCAAAAAGCGATAGTCATCACCTGATATAAAACGCTCGATTATCACATTTTCGGAAATTTTTTGAGCATCATCAAAACCATTTTGTGCCTGTTCTAAAGTTGTTATTCGTGTAGTAATTCCTCTACCGTGGTTGCCATTTACCGGTTTGGTTACCAGCGGAAATCCAATTTTCTTTATAGCTTCTTCCAGCCCAGTTTTATCGTCAATTAACAGACCTTTAGGTACGGGAATGTAAGCCTTCGATAAAATGTTGCGGGTAGCATCTTTATTAGAAGCCAAATCAACGGCTATGTTGCTGGTAGTTGATGCTATGGAAGCGCGGATAATTTTTTGGTTGTATCCTTGTCCCAACATCAATAAAGAGTTCTCATTTAGTCTGGTATAGGGAATATTTCTGCGTTCCGCTTCTTTAACAATGGCAAACGTACTGGGACCTAATTTTTCTTTGTTGTACAAGTGCTGCAATTCTTGTATGGTAGCATCCACATTATAATCTAATCCGATCAATAAATCTTTAACTAAATCAACCGCAGCTTTGGCAGCATATTTCCCGGCTCGTTCCGTACTATATGAAAATACAACATTATATATGCCCATTACATTGGTGGATAGAGTTTGTCCGAAATCACATTCCATTCCCGCAAGGCTTTGCAATTCAAGTGCAACATGTTCTACGACATGTCCGAGCAATGTTCCTGTTTTTACACGCTCCAAAAAACTGTCTTGAACTCCTTCTGAACATTGGCGCATTTTTATGGACGGCAACAGTTGTTCCAATGCTTCGCCAAAACCTTCTATCCTGTTAGTTGGCTTTTGTTCCCAATCACCAAGATCAAGTTTCATGACAATGAGGTTTTTATTGTATCCTGACCAGTAATTGGGCCCGCGCATCACTTTAATTGCTATTATTTTCATTGTCTTTTGCTATTTTTTAAAACGTATTATTTTATTAATTAAATCCATCTGTACAAAAATTATCTACTTTGAAATACCTTTAAAAAGAATTGAACTCTATCTAAGAACAACTTGGTACAAAGTGCATAAATTGATAATTAAGATTTAAAAATTGTGGTTAGTTTTTTTGCATTTAAAACTTCGGCTTCGCTTGCGGTGTTATTACAATATATAAAGACTTGTTCGAGTAATTTCTTTTCAATAATAACATCATGAAGCTTTATCAAATCAGTAAAGCTGTACTCAGAATAAAACATCTTTGGAATTCCGTGAAGCCTGACATAACCAACAGTTGAGGTGGCAATAATATCAGTTGGCATTGCCGGACGGCTGACGCTGGCAAAGGTAATATTATTTCTTGCTAAGCGTTCATACACTTCCTGAGACCACCAACCTGGGTGTCGCAATTCGATCGCTATTTTAAAATCGGGGCTCATAGATTCTATAATAAGATCAAGCTTTTCAGGGCTATAATGAAAACTCAGTGGAAGCTGAAATAAGATGCACTCCAGTTTTTCATTGAGTCCTTGTTTACAGAGCGAGAAGAATTCATCTATTTCTGATTTGCAGTCCACGAACTTTTTGATATGCGTTATCAATTTTGGTGCTTTAACGGAATAGATAAAACCATCCGGGCTTTTTTTATACCAATTTTCAAAGATTCGCAACGTTGGAAATTTATAAAATGTAGCATTTATTTCAAAGGTATTGAAATGCGTGCAATAAAAATTAAACCATTTGGACGGCAGAATGTTTTCAGGATAAAAGACATTCTTCCATTTGGTATTATGAAAGGAAGAATAACCGATATGTATATTTTTAGCGAACATAAAAATAAGAATAAAATTAATGAAAAGGAATGCTGAATTGTTGTCAGTTCTACTTAACAAAAAAGTCTTCTTCAAACATTTTGACTGCAATGAAGAAGATTAGAATCCAAAAAAGTAAAAAACGTAAGCGCCCAAATCTTTGATTCGGGCGCATTGTATCTCTATTAAATCCTTGATTGAGAATCTTTATTTATTTATGACCTTCATGCGCAGCATCAACATTGATATGTGATACAGCGATTTCCTTTAATTTTATTTCAGCGTTTTTCTCTTCTGCGAGTGTTTTTGCAAGTAGTAAGGCAGTTCTTGTTTTACCAAGAGTAACTGCGTAAACACGCAAAGTTCCATAAGCAGCTATTTCATAATGCTCCACTTTCTGTGCTGCGGCTATCATCGCTGCATCACGAACATTCCCAACTTCCGTTTCTTGGATTATTTTATCAGTCTCATCTAACAATCCTGCCATCGCATCGCATTTTTTGGCAACTGCTTCCAGACCCAGTGATTCAAAAACTTGTTCCAAACGGGTAACATGTTCTTCTGTTTCCTTCAAATGATCTTCAAACGCTTTAATTAACTGAGTAGATGTTGCATTTTTGGCCATTTTAGCCAGTGCTTTTGTCAATGCTTTTTCTGCCCAATAAATATCTTTCAAACCATCTTCCAAAAAATCTCTTAAGTTTTCCGCTGCATCAGGTTTTGCTTTTACCACTCCGTCTTTTGGCATAGCAGTCAATTCCTGAGCTGCTCTTCCAGTCCTTTTTATCGATGGTTTAACAGCTTTTACAGATTCCTCTTTCGTCGTTTTCATAACTATTTATTTAAGAAATTAATTACGGTATTAATTCAAAAAACAAATTTAAAAATTAGTGAAATTCATTCTGTACATAATTCTTTTTATTAATTACAAAATTCACAGTCTTGGAAATTTAATTTACCGGACTGTCATATTTATTTATAATTTTTTTAAGGAATTAAAAATTGATCTCAGCTGCAAACTTTAGTGTTACGGGCCATGGCAATTTGCTGTATCCTGATCAATAAATATTTTTTAAAAATTTAGGTTCCCGAGAAAAATTTGAAGCCAAAACTGTAATAAATTTTAAAAAAAAATCTATTACAATTTGATTAAAGGTACGGAGAGTCGATGAACGTGGTAATTTCGATAAAGTTTCTTTAAAAAAAGGTCACAAATGACTTTTTTTTCTGTTCTGAGCGGGAATTAATAAAAAGTATAGTTTGAAAAATTTATATAAAATATATTTTACGCGTGTTAATAGCGCATTGGACAATGAAATTGGAATTTACATATCTCAATCAATTAATGAAGTTTCGAAAAATTGGTAATTCAATATCAAACCTTCATCAGTGAATGCAAAACTGGGCTTCGGAGGTAAAAAAATTCATTAAAACAGAAAGTTTGTAAATGAAAAACTACATTTCATTATTCCTTTTTTTTTCATATTTAAAGAATTCCTATCTAAATTTATAAAATTCCGCACCTCTTTCCCTCACCTGAAAGTTTTAAAGTCCGTGTTTTGGAAAAATAATTTCAATAAAAAACCCTAACATATTGATGTTAGGGTTTTTGCTTTGGTAGCGAGACCGAGATTTGAACTCGGGACCTCAGGGTTATGAATCCTGCGCTCTAACCGACTGAGCTATCTCGCCATGATTAGGGTTGTAAAACCTACCCTGAATGCGGGTGCAAATATAAAAATAATATTAGAGCTTGCAAGTATATTTTTAAGAAAAAAAAATATTTTTAAAAACACTTTTTTTTCGAAGTTAAATTCTATATATTTCCGAAAAATTAAATGTAGCTCATGGATCAAAAAGTACGTTACGAAATCGAGTTCCCCATAAATTCCTCACCTCAATTGTTGTATCAATATATATCGACTCCATCCGGTTTGTCTGAGTGGTTTGCGGATAATGTCAATTCTCGTGGAGAGTTTTTTACTTTCATTTGGAATGACTCTGAAGAAAAGGCAAGATTAGCCTCGAAGAAAACAGGCGAAAAAGTGAAATTTAAATGGGTCGATGAAAATAGTAAGGATACGGAGTATTTTTTTGAACTGCATATTTTAGTGGATGAGCTTACCAAAGACGTTTCGTTAATGGTTGTTGATTTTGCTGAGAAAGATGAGATAGATGAAGCTACACTGCTTTGGGAAAATCAAATTTCGGACTTGAAACATCTGATTGGATCTGTTTAGTAAAATCATTTTTTATGACTTATATTTGCCCTGAATAAAATTTAGGGCTTTTTTTATGATTAATTTTAATGGAACTATAGTGTCGCAAGATGCTAATATAATGACTCAAAATCGTGCTTTTTTATATGGTGACGGCGTTTTTGAAACAGTGAAAATACTAAATAATAAAATTCTTTTTCTGGAAGATCATTATTTTAGGTTAATGTCGTCCATGCGTGTTGTACGAATGGAAATCCCGATGAATTTTACCATCGAATATCTGGAGGAACAAATCCTTTCTTTAGTTCGTACAAACTCATTGTCAGAGTCGTTTCGGGCCCGAATTACAGTTTACAGGAATGATGGCGGTTATTATTTACCACAAAATAATACTGTATCTTTTATAATTCATGCAGTAGCGCTTGAAACTACCATTTATGCAATTGATAAAAAGAATTATGAAGTGGATTTATATAAAGACTTTTATATTGCTAAACAATTACTTTCGTCTATTAAAACGACCAATAAAATCATTAATATTACAGGAAGTATTTTTGCGAATGAAAATGGATTAGACAATTGTTTATTGCTAAATGACAGTAAGAATGTGGTTGAAGCATTACAAGGAAATATCTTCATGCTATTGGGTAATAAATTGATTACGCCTCCCGTTTCTGAAGGTTGCCTGAACGGTGTTATGAGAAGGCAAATTTTAAGCTTAGCTAAAAAAATAGAAAATTTAGAGGTCGTAGAAGAAGTAATTTCTCCGTTTGATCTTCAAAAAGCAGATGAATTATTTATTACCAATGTCATAAAAGGAATTCAACCGATTACGCAGTACCGTAAAAAAGGATTTGCCACGAATATATCAGTTCAATTGTTGGGGAAACTTAATGAAATGATAAGTAGTACTTAATTTAAATACGGGTTTTCCGGTGCATTGGACCAAATTATGTAATCTCCACCGAGTTCAATAATTTGTTCTTTCCAGAAATGTGTTGCTGATTTTCCAATTATTTTATTCTCATACGTATTTGCAGTAATAATCCAAGAATTACTTTCGGTTTCACTTTCTAATTGGTTTTCATCCCATCCGGTGTAACCCAAAAAGAAGCGGATATTATCTTTGCTCACCGCTCCTGTATTGATGAGCTGTTTGGTGGATTCAAAATCTCCTCCCCAATATATTCCATTGGAAATTTCTATGCTGTTAGGAATTAGTTCCGGAATGTTATGGATAAAGTAAAGGTTATCTTGTTCTACCGGACCACCGTTGTAAATTTTAAAACTAGCATCAATATCCGGGATCAAATCATGAATGGTGTATTTCAAAGGTTTGTTAATAATGAAACCAACTGAACCCTCTTTATTATGATCTGCCAATAGTATTACCGATCTATTAAAAGATAGATCTCCAATTATCGTAGGCTCTGCAATAAGCAAATATCCTTTTTTTAATTTTTCTGAAATCATCGGGTTATATTTTTAATTAAATTTAAGTTTTTTATTATAATGGTACCAAATAAAATCGTTGAAATGTATAAAAAAACCTTCCAGATGGAAGGTTTCATTATATTGCGTAAACTTAGACTAGTTTACTGCGCCTTCTAATTCTGCACCTGCTTTAAATTTCACAACATTCTTAGCTGCAATTTGGATAGTTTTTCCTGTTTGAGGATTTCTACCGTCTCTAGCAGCTCTGGCTGAAACTGACCAAGATCCGAAACCTACTAAAGATACTCTTCCACCTTTTTTCAAAGTACCACCTACGTTTCCTAAAAATGACTCTAAAGCTAATTTTGCAGCAGCTTTTGTGATTCCTGCATCAGCAGCGATAGCATCGATTAATTCTGATTTGTTCATAATGAATAGTTATTAATTGTTGGTTAAAAAAAATTGTTAATACACAAATTTAGTAGGAAATACGTTCCTTGCAAGCGTTTTATGTTAATTTAGTTTATTTTGTTGATAACTTATTTTTTTTGTTGATAAATCAATAGTATTTTCTGGTTTGCATATAGAAACACCCCGTTTTTGTTGGTATTAATAGACTTTCGCATCGGTTGAAAAAGTAATTCCATTCAATAATTCTGGTGTACTCATTTTCTTTTTGCCTGGAAATTGTAAATTTAGTATTTGGACAAATCCATTTTGTACCGCTATCTTCATTTCTTTTTTGGTACAAAGTATAGTCCCAACAACATAATTATGTTCCTCTGAAATTATTGTAGCTTCGTATATTTTTACATTCCATTCGTCATTTTTATCTCCAAAGAAACACCAAGCAGCGGGATAAGGACTCAAACCTCGAATCAAATTGTTTATCTCCTGAGCTGATTTTGTCCAATCTATTTTGCAATTCTCTTTATTGAGTTTATAAGCTGTTTTGATATCGGCAGTGTCTTTTTGAATAATTGTCGACACATTTCCTTTTTCAATCATTTCCAAAGTGTCAATAACAGTCTTGCTTCCTAATTCCATTAATCGGTCATGCAAATGTCCCGCATTTTCGGTTGCATCAATTGCAATTTCCGAACTTAAAATCATCGCGCCAGTATCAATTTTGTCATCGATAAAAAAAGTGGTGACACCCGTTTTGGTTTCTCCATTTATGATTGCCCAATTTATAGGTGCGGCACCGCGATAATTAGGCAGGAGTGAAGCATGAAGATTAAAAGTACCTAAAGATGGCATTTCCCAAACAACTTTTGGCAACATTCTAAAGGCAACTACAATTTGTAAATTAGCATTCAACGCTTTTAATTCAGCTAAAAAAGTCTCGTCTTTTAAGTTTAAAGGCTGTAATAAAGTAAGATCGTGAGCCATAGCATATTCCTTTACTGCAGAATACTTTAATTTTTGTCCCCGGCCTGCCGGTTTGTCCGCAGCAGTGATTACACCTACAACCTCATAGTTGTTTTTGATTATTGTGTCTAATATTCCCACTGCAAATTTGGGAGTACCCATAAAAACAATTCGTAATTTTTCCATTATGATCGTATAGTATATTTGTTATTTGGTTTAACCAAAATTGTGTTGTTTTCTAATAAATCCTGAAGTACGCCAATAACTTCGTCCGTACTGTTTTTAGTTTTGTTTTGAATATCTCTTGAATTTAAATCTTCGGTTTGCAATAAGGCAATTATTTCTTTTGAAAGCAGCGATACATCTTTCTTCTTTATTTTCTTAGTAATACAAAAGGAACAAATGCCGCAATCAACGGTTGTTTTTTCACCAAAATAATTTAAAATTAACTTGTTTTTGCACACTTTTTTCTCACTAATGTAGTGGATTACGGATTGAAGCTGCTCTTTTTTTAATTGATTTTGATTCTCTAAATGTTTTGAAACCCGATTGATGGTTCTGTCATCTTCCCGAACTTCATTGAAAATTAATGTGGCATCATTATTTTTGGAATGGTAATCTATGATTTCTTTTTCTTTTAATTTATGTAAAACAGCCTGAATTTCAGTTTCCTTATGATTTGATTTTTTTGCAATCAACTGCAGGTTGAACGCGGTTTGCATTTCGTAAATCCCCGGATACGTTCGCAAAATGGCTAAAATAATTTCCTCATCGTTTGGATTTAAACTCATATACCGAATCACTTCTTTGGAAGGTATCAGAAACTGCATGGTAATTTTTTCTGAAAATTCTTGCGACAGGCTAATGATTCCTTGTCTGTCCAAGAATTGCATGGCATTGTAAGTTTTCAGTGTTGGGAATTCATATTTTAAACAAAAATGATGCAGATTGAATGTGAATTGTTCGTTGATTCCCTCTCCATAAGCGATTTGAAAATAGTTGCAGAGCTTGACATACATCAGATTCAAAAACTTTTTATCGGGAAGAATATTTATAAATTGGCTTTGAGCCTGAATACTATCGGATGGACTGGTCAATAAAACGGCAAAGGCTCTTTCTCCATTTCGTCCCGCACGACCGGCTTCCTGATAATAATTTTCCATGTTCTCCGGCAGCTGAATGTGGATTACAGTTTTTACATTGGCTTTGTCAATTCCCATTCCAAACGCATTTGTAGCCACAATAACCTGTACTTCTTCATTCATCCAGGATTCCATGTTTTTGTCTTTTTCTTTGGACGAAAGTCCGCCGTGATAATACGTTGCTTTAAATCCTAAGGAATTTAATTGGGAGGAAATATCCAGACACGACTTTCTGTTTCTTACATATATTATAGAAGGTTGTGGGTTTTTTTTCAGAATTTGTTCTATTCTAAAAAGTTTATCCTCGACCTCAAAAATCATGTATGCGATATTTTCTCTAGCAAAAGATTTTTCGAAAACTTGTGGTTTGTGTAATCCCAACTCATTGATGATGTCTTCTTTTACTCTTGGCGTCGCAGTGGCTGTCAAGGCTAAAAAAGGTACTGTTGGAAAATGCTTTTTTAATTCTGAAATTTTTAAATAAGCAGGTCTGAAATCATGTCCCCATTGTGAGACGCAATGCGCTTCATCTATGGTGATTAAATTGATGGGGAGATTTTTTATTCGTTCCAAAATCCAATCGGATTGAAGACGTTCTGGCGATAAGTAAAGGAATTTGTAATTTCCAAATTGGCAATTGTCCAGCAAATCAATCATTTCCTCGGATCGAATTCCGCCTGTTAATGCTATGGATTTAATGTTTCGCTTCTGCAAATTGGCGACTTGATCTTTCATCAGCGCTACTAATGGCGAAATGACCAGACAAATGCCTTCATTCATCATAGCCGGAATCTGAAAACAAACTGATTTTCCACCGCCGGTTGGCATCAATGCAAAGGTATCCTGACCGCGTAAAACGGAATCGATGATTTCGTATTGTAGCGACCTGAATTTGTCGTGTTTCCAATATTTTTGAAGAATAGCTACTGCTTCTTGCATAAAGTATAGATTTCATTTCATTGAAAAACAGTCCAAAGCATAAATCCTAAACCTGCAGACTATTTAGAAATTTCATCTAAGATAAAAAGAATTCTGTTATCCATCGTGTCTTTTGGAACTTCTATGAGTTCGTAACCGTAATTCTGATAGGTTTCCGTAAGATGATTGTAGATGAGTTTCGCTTGTTCGAAGTTTTCATAACGTTCGTCATCGCTAATATAGATTTCCTCCCATGGCGGAAGAATGAAGATTTTTGAGTAGGTATGTTCGCGGCAAGCGGCATCAAAAGTGGCAGGATAACTATCGCCAATGTAATGCATATACGCTAAAACATCCGGAATTCCTCTGTCGATAAAGACAACTTCATGAGGCTCATTTGAAGCATTTTGAAATTGTTTCTTCCTTCCTTCAAGAAGTAATTCGCTGAATAGCAAAGGTTTTTCAAGGAATAATTGCTCGATTCCTTGTTTTTTTGCTTCCAGAGTCAACTCCCGGGAAATTTCGGGATAACAACAATGTCCTTTAGCGACCAATCCGTCGATAATAGTGGTTTTACCTGTTCCTGGACCGCCAATGATAACTATGATTTCTTTTTGCACTTTTAAAAAATAAGGGGCAAATTTACTTAAACTTATCGGGATTTGAAAAAATCATTGCGGTTAAAATGCGATTAGACAAAAAATCATAATTCAAAATTCATAATTTACGTTTGAAACCGTATATTTGCCCTTATTTTTAAATAAAAAATGGATAAGAAGACTGAAGAATTTTATGATAGATTAAAAGTGGAACTGGATATGAGCAATACATGGCCAGCAGAATACTTATTTAAATTTATTGTACCAACAGTAAGTGATAACGTAGAACAAGTGGAGTTGGCTTTTGATTGTATGGGCGCGGTTATCAAAACCAGAAAATCCAAGACGGGAAAGTTTACCAGTATATCTGTTGATGTCACCATGAAAGATGCACAAGAAATAGTAGATAAATACCTAGAAGTTTCTACAATAAAAGGTATTATTTCCCTCTAGATATAAAATAAAATTTTTATGTATTATGCTCGGATAATTCTAATATTCGAAAAAAAGGCATAAGAATCAATATAGATACAATCGAATATGAATTCAAAATATATTAAAGAAAACTCGAACGATGTCGTGCATCATTTGGAATATAATGCAGAGAGATCGCATTTAATTATTCCGGAATATGGCCGTCATTTGCAGAAATTGATTGATCAGGCAACTAAAATCGAGGATGATGTAGAACGCAACAAAGCAGCAAAATACATTATTCAGGTGATGGGTAGTTTGAATCCACATCTTCGTGATGTGCCGGATTTTCAGCACAAATTGTGGGATCAGCTTTTTATTATGTCTGATTTTAAATTAGTGGCTGATTCACCGTATCCAATTCCTTCTCGTGAAGTTTTGCAGTTGAAACCGGATGTTTTAAAATACCCACAGAATTTTCCAAAATACCGATTTTATGGCAACAACATTAAATATATGATTGATGTGGCTAATAAATGGGAAGATGGCGAGATGAAAAGTGCTTTGGTGAAAGTGATCGCTAATCACATGAAAAAATCGTATTTGAGTTGGAATAAAGACACGGTAAAAGATGATGTTATTTTCGAACATTTATATGAACTATCCGATGGTAAATTGAATTTGATTCAGAGTACAGAGGAATTATTAAATACTACGGATTTATTACGAACCAACAAACGGGTTTCGAATAAAATTTTACCGGTTGGACAGCCAAAAATTCTCAGCAATAAGAATACAAAAACCGGAAAACCAAATCCGGTACACAAAAACCAAAACAGAAAACCTTTGTAAATCAGTTATAAATTAGTAGTCAAAAGTTATGAATTTTTTCAGTAATAACTTTTAGCTCATAACTTTTTAACTCATATCAAATAATTTATAACTCATACCTATAAAAAATGGGAATTTTCAAAA
Source organism: Flavobacterium caseinilyticum (assembly GCF_004349085.1). Classification (GTDB taxonomy): domain Bacteria; phylum Bacteroidota; class Bacteroidia; order Flavobacteriales; family Flavobacteriaceae; genus Flavobacterium; species Flavobacterium caseinilyticum. Next base: position 81,198 of record NZ_SMFM01000006.1, read on the forward strand.
TAGAAGGAGGCATTAGTCTAAAAGGAGAAATCACGCCACAAGGAGCTAAAAATGAAGCGTTACAAATTTTATGTGCCGTTCTTTTAACGCCTGAAAAAGTGGTAATCAATAATATTCCAGATATTATAGACATCAATAAACTAATTACACTTTTAGGGAATTTAGGAGTAAAAATCCAAAAAACAGGATCAGGTTCGTATACTTTTCAAGCGGATGAAGTGAACATAAGCTATTTAGAAACCGAAGCATTCAAGAAAGAAGGTGGTTCCCTGAGAGGTTCTATTATGATTGTTGGACCACTATTGGCACGATTTGGAAAAGGATATATACCGAAACCAGGTGGTGATAAAATTGGACGCAGAAGATTGGATACTCACTTTGAAGGATTCATCAATCTGGGCGCTAAATTCCGTTACAACAGAGAGGATCATTTTTATGGCGTAGAAGCACCAAAAGGATTGAAAGGTGCCGATATGTTATTAGACGAAGCATCTGTTACCGGAACCGCTAATATTGTTATGGCTGCCGTTTTGGCCAAAGGAAAAACAACAGTTTATAACGCTGCTTGTGAGCCTTACTTGCAACAATTGTGTAAGATGCTGAACTGCATGGGGGCTAAAATAACAGGAGTTGGATCTAATTTGTTGACCATTGAAGGGGTCGAAAGTTTAGGCGGTTGCGAGCATAGAGTTCTTCCTGATATGATTGAAATTGGGAGCTGGATTGGTCTGGCTGCAATGACAAAATCAGAGATTACAATAAAAGATGTCAGCTGGGATAATCTTGGCGTAATCCCGAATACTTTTAGAAAGCTAGGAATTACTCTGGAACGTCGCGGTGATGATATTTACATTCCTGCTCATGTAGATGGGTATGAAGTAAAAACGGATATTGACGGTTCTATTCTGACAATTGCTGATGCGCCTTGGCCTGGATTTACTCCGGATTTATTAAGTATTGTTTTAGTGGTTGCCACTCAAGCAAAAGGTGATGTTTTGATTCACCAAAAAATGTTTGAAAGCAGATTGTTTTTTGTCGATAAACTGATTGACATGGGAGCAAAAATAATGCTGTGTGATCCGCACCGTGCAGTTGTTATGGGACATGATTTCAAATCACAACTTAAAGCGACCACAATGTCTTCACCAGATATTCGTGCCGGAATCTCCTTATTGATTGCTGCGCTTTCTGCAAAAGGAACGAGTACAATTCAAAATATTGAACAAATTGACAGAGGATACGAACGTATTGATGAACGATTGAGAGCAATTGGAGCTAATATTGTAAGAGCATAAAGCAAATAAATAAGTATAAAATATCGTTTAAGTAAACCAGAAAAGATTTGAATCTAAAATTCAATTTGGTTTACTTAAACGATTTTAGTTTACATTCATCTATAATCAAAATACATGTCAAGCGAGCAAACGGCAATCAAGGCGACTTATTTTAGTATTATTGGAAATACATCTTTGGCGATTATTAAAGGTCTGGCAGGTTTTTTTGGAAATTCGTATGCACTAATTGCAGATGCAATTGAATCAACCACCGATATTTTCGCTTCATTTTTAGTGCTCTTTGGAATCAAATATTCAAATAGACCGGCAGATAAAAACCATCCTTACGGACACGGCAGGGCAGAGCCATTAATCACTTTTTTAGTTGTAGGTTTTTTGATTACTTCGGCGACGGTAATTGCTTATGAAAGTATCGTTAATATTAGAACGCCTCATCAATTGCCAAAACCGTGGACCTTATTAGTTCTTGGGGCAATTATCATTTGGAAAGAATATTCTTTTCGTTTGGTGATGAAACGAAGTATTGAAACCAATAGTTCGTCACTTAGAGCCGATGCCTGGCACCATCGCAGCGATGCAATTACATCTGTGGCTGCATTTCTTGGGATTTCGATTGCTTTGATTTTAGGAAATGGTTATGAATCTGCGGATGATTGGGCAGCACTTTTTGCTTCGGGATTCATACTTTATAACAGTTACCTTATTTTTAGACCTGCCTTGGGCGAAATAATGGACGAACATTTATACGATGATTTAATAGAAGAAATTCGAGTAATTTCGCTTACGGTGGAAGGAATTATTGATACCGAGAAATGTTTCATTCGAAAAGCCGGTATGCAATATCACGTAGATTTACATGCTACTGTTGATTCAAATATTACCGTGAAAGAAGGACACGATCTTGCTCATAAACTAAAAGATACTTTGCGGGAAGAAATTCCGGAATTGGGACATGTGTTGATTCATGTGGAACCGAATGACTAGATTTTTATCCAATACAATTAAAAAAGGCACCGAAATTATTTTCTGGTGCCTTTTTTAATTCGTTATACTTTTGTCACATCGAGCGTAGTTGACATGCAATACTAGTTCTTACTGCGCTCGACCTGATAATAATCCTTAATTATTTATATTGTTTTTTTTACTCCAATATATTTAAAAACTTAAGCCCAAAAACCACGCCGTCACCTTGAAAACCATTTTGGTACGAACGAACATAATCCACACGAAGCATTTTAAATTTACCAAAACCTAAATTGTCCAGTCCAACGGTGACTTCTGTATAAGGTTTGTTATTGGGCGTAGACAGCGCATGAGCTCCCAGTATCAAAGTTGATTTTAGTTTGTTCAACAAAGGTATTTTATTCATGATATAGCCTTTGTCGTTGTATTCCGTATGCGCTTCAAAATAGCTGTCATTCGTACTGTTAGAATAATATGGGAGCAAGTTGAATACATTCAAATAGCGTTCAGATTGCCCAATATGGGTTTGGTTTCCATTAAAATGCTTGTAATCTATAAAAGCAATATTATCCGCATTCAGAAATTTTCCTGCTTTTAGATTCAATCCTAAAACTCCTTTATTTCCCAAGGTTAAATCGTATGTTAATCGGGTGTTGAAATGGTCAAATTCATACTTCTTTTCGTTGGCAGCAACTGCTTTTTCATAGCCTAAATAAAGAGTCGGATATTTTTCATTGCGGATGTTAAATTTCCCATCGGGACGGGAGGAATACTTGTTTCCAAAATTGATTTTTGCAAGTAAATTGATTTTTGTCAAATGGTGTTTTTCAAAACCTGGACTGGTGAAATCATTTGGTGCCAATGGATTATTCGAAGTGTAAAAATCGTCCTTGTTAAACAAAGAAAAATCAGTATTGTTGAATAATGGTTTGCGTTGTTGGTATTCTAATTTTCCGTTGAGGTTCACTCCATTTGCAATATCCTGGCTGTAGCCAATTGCCGCAGATTCCAGATTGTACAACTTCATGAAATTGTTCTTGAAAATTAATGAGCTTATCGAATTTATCGCTTTGCTGATGGGTTCATTCGGATTAAATTGCTTTACGGAACTGCCTCCCGTCATATATAAAGTGGCATAATTCTGATTGTTGAACCGATGGATAAATTGTCCGGTGACACGCAAACGATCTTCAGCAAATCCGTAATTGAGTTTTGTACTGATGGAAGTGTAAATTCCTTTATTTTCCTGATTTTTCCAATTGGTATATTTAAATCCCGAATCAAAATTATATCCTTGTACCGTATTGAAACTTAGCGAACCAACATTTAATAATCCCTCGTAACTAAAACTGTGTTTTTCGGCACTATTCTTATAGGTGTAACCGGTCAGTAGCTTTAGTAATTTAAATTTATTTTCTTTTGCATCAATTGAATCTAAGTATTTTTCTGAATTTCGGACTTTGTAAATGCTGTCTTTTCTGATATAATCCGTGCTTTCTTCCATTGTTAAGGGAATGGGTCTGTTTGTATTCCAAAATAAGCTGTCTTTTTTATTGGCATTTATTTCGATGCGCGTAATTTCATTTGTAAATGTTTTGGCAGCAAAAGTATCTATGAATTCATAATTGCTATAGACGTAATTGTATTTTCCATTAAATTTTATCCCAAAAGCGCCTGCTGTAATTTCGAGACTTTGGGTGTTTTTGGCCCAAATTTTATTACTGTTGTTGTAACTGAAGTTTTGTTTTAAGGTCATCAAATCTAGAAATTCCTCTTTTATGCGGTAACCTTTTATATCCAAATCAACTGCGTAAATTGCCCAGGAATCTTCCACAATATAAATGTATCCTTCAAAAACAGGTTCGCTGTCACGCTTTGCCATCACTTTTAATTTGTTGATCATATTTTTATTCTCGTCAAAAAACGTGCTTTCTAAGGTGTAATTATAGTAGTTAAAAGCGTTGTTTGCTATTGGAGAAATCATTTGGACACCGCCAAAATCGATGGTATTGTCATAGAAATCATAAAACGAAGATCTGGCAGTGTTGTAGCTGTAGCCATTGTCTCTGCCGCTTACTTTTGAGGCAGTAACTACTTCTTTTAAGTTGTTAGGTTTTTCAAAGGCTATTTTTGAAAAGGTTTCCGATAAGGAAATAATCCCGGTTCCGGTAGAATCCAAAGCACCATTCAAATCACCAATTTTTTGCCCTAATATTTTTTTCGGTGCATTTTTTAATTTAAAAATACCTCTGGAATAAAAGTCAGCGTTGAATCGATTTGTTTTTTCGGTGTTTTGTTTTCTGCTGGCAATCGCACTTTTTATAATTGCCAAAGCCGGATTATTTTTTTTGCTGATGATTACTTCGTTCAACGAAAAACTTTCTTCGATCATTTTGATATTCAAAGAATAAGGTAATTTATCGGTTTGTATCGCTACTTTTTGGGTTTTAAAACCTAAAAACTGAAAGACAACCGTTTGTTTTCCTTTTTTATTTAAATTAAATTCATAGTTTCCCTGTTCATTTGAAGTAGTCCCATTATAAGTGTCTTCCTGAAAAATAGTGACAAAAGGCAAGGAGTTTCCTTTTTCATCCGAAACGGTTCCTTTTATCTGTGCATTGCTGACAAATGAGAGTAAAATAAGCAGAAATAAGTAGTATTTTTTCATGAAAGTTTTTTCTTTCACAAAAATAGAAGAAGTTTAAAAAGACCGTATTAATTATTTGTTAAAGATTTTGTTAGGAGGTAATTAATCTGTTCTAATCTTTGAAATCTGTGGCAAAGAGATGTAGCGTTTTATTGAAATACTGCATTAAATTTATGCTGTAACTTATTTCTTAAGACTATAAAAAAGACTGTACCGCCAACTCATAACTTTTTAATCCAAAACCCAGAATAACTCCTTTTGCATTTCCTGAAATATAAGATTGATGTCTAAAACTTTCACGGGAAAACGTATTTGAAATATGAACTTCGATCACTGCTGTTGTAATCGCTTTGACCGCGTCGCCAATTCCTATCGAAGTATGCGTGTAAGCTCCAGCATTCAATATAATACCATCGAACGAAAAACCATATTCCTGAATTTTGTCAATTAATTCACCTTCAATATTACTCTGAAAATAAGTAAATTCAATCGTTGGAAATTGGATTTGCAAAGTGGTAAAATATTCTTCAAAAGTTTGACTTCCATAAATTTCTGGTTCGCGTTTACCAAGAAGGTTGAGGTTTGGTCCGTTGATGATACTGATTTTCATAATTCTAGTTTTTGTAAAAATAAAAAAAACCGTTCTATTAATAGAACGGTTTTAGTAAATTTAATTTTTAATCTTTCTAGAAACGTAATCCTGCGGAAATCTGAACAACTGAGTTCTTAACTTCTGCGTCTCTTGAAGCCTCGGTTAGTCCTAAGACATAACGGCCTTGTAGAAAAATGTTTTTTGTCACGTTTAAAGTTAAACCTCCTGCCACTCCAAATTCAAAAGATTCAGAATCTTTAAAATTAACATTTTTTCTTTCGCTTAATAAAAAAGAAGCTTGTGGACCAAGATCCAAACTAATGGTTTTATTGAAATTAAATTTAGCTAAAACAGGTATGGATATATATCCCAATTCATTTTTAAATTCTTCAAAAGCATTTTTGTAAGTAGCTCCCTGAGTGGAATACAATAATTCGGGCTGCACAGAAAAACCATCGGTCACTTTAATTTCTGCTAATAAACCCACGTGGTAACTGGTAATAGCTTCTTTGTTGTAATTATCAGTATTAATAGTAATTCCGCTTCCGGACTGATTCGCGTAATTTAGACCACCTTTGATCCCAAATTTAAATAATTGTGCTTGCATGTCAATAGATCCTGCAAGAAGAACGAGCGCAACTAAGATTATTTTTTTCATAAAATGATATTTAATTTGTGTTAATTATTTAGATTTAAAACTCGCTATTTAGAAAATTATTGCACATTTCTATAAAACAAAATAATTGTAATGAATAGATAAAAACTAAAAACAGGATTATCAAATTGGTATTTTTAGTAATTAATACTATTTGAAAATACGTAATATTATAATTATTTATAATTTCCAATACACGTTTCATGCCAAAAAATGAATATTAAATCTTACTTATTATTTAATTGTCTGTTTTTGAACGTAATATATTGACAGTCAACGAGTTTAAGTAATTAATTACGAATCAGAGTTTTGTTTTTTTACCTTTACGGTAATAAAATTTAAATAACAGATCATGAAAAAAATTACTTTTTTATTAGTTACAGTTTTCACATTTGGATTTGTGAATGCTCAAGACAAAGAAAATATGTCTTTTGGAGTTAAAGGAGGTTTAAATATTTCTTCAATTTCTAATCTTGATGAAGATGGAATAAATAAAGACCCTCTAATAGGATTTCACATAGGTTTTTTTGGAGAATTTATGATAAGTGATCAATTTGCTGTTCAGCCTGAAGTATTATATTCAACTCAAGGAGTGATAGCAAATTTTGACGGCGAAAAAGCAGATTTTAAATTAAACTATATCAATATTCCAGTTATGGCAAAATATTATGTAGCTGATGCTTTTAGTCTTGAATTGGGTCCGCAAATTGGCTTTTTAGTGTCTGCCGATGTAGAATCTGAGGGAGTATCTGTCGACATTAAGGACGAAACCAAATCTGTTGATGTTAGTTTGGGATTTGGCGCCAGTTATATTTTTGCTGAAAAATTTATGTTCGGTGCACGTTATAACTTGGGTTTAACACGAGTTCAGGAAGATGTATTTCCGGGAGATTCCGAATGGAAAAATTCAGTTTTTCAAATCTCTGTCGGTTACAAATTCTAAAGAAAGAAAATATTTGTATTTACCTTCCGTCACAGCGGGAGGTTTTTTTATGCATATATTTCTTTTGGAGTAAGCTTTATAATTTTAATATCTTATTGTCGTTAAAAACAGTACCTTTTTCAATAACAATTTATTAGATTTGTTTTGAAAATTTTAATTCTTACAAAAATGAAAAAAGTAATTTTAGCAGTCGCTGCAATGTTAGTATTCATAACTGGTCATTCTCAAAAAGAAGGTGGATTTAGAGTTGGCTTAGATGCTGGCTTTGTACCTTCAAGCGGTGGCGGTGGAGCTTTATTGTCGTTGGAACCAAAATACAATATTGCGGATAATATGAACATTGGTTTACGAATAGGAGTTGCTGCCAAAGTTAGAAATGTAAATTTCTCTGATGCCGATACGAGTACAAAAGCATCGGCTAGTAACTCTTATGTAGCTACCTATGATTATTATTTTAATACAGCTGAAAAAACTTTTGTTCCTTACCTTGGTGCGGGTCTGGGGTATTATAATATAGCAAATATCGAATTTGATGATACAGATAATTCTAATGATTTTAATGCAGATGCGTCAGGTAAATTCGGAGGATTAATAAGAGCCGGTTTTGAGTGGAGTAAATTTAGAATGGGATTAGAATATAATTTAGTGCCGGAATCTACTTTTCAAGATATCAGTGGTAATAATAAAGGGACAGTTGCAAATTCCTATTTCGGAATTCATTTGGGATTTTTTGTAGGTGGAGGGAAATGGGGAAAATAAGCCTGTGATTCAATAAATTGTTTTTAAAACCACTTGATACAGTGGTTTTTTTATACCTAAAATAGTGTTTCTTTGTATTTATGAATTGGAATACCTATATAAAAAGTTATCAATCATATCTGAAAATTGAGCGCGGATTGTCTAAGAATACAATAGAAAACTATTCTTTTGATATAGAACGTTTGTGCCTTTTTTTAGATCAAAATAATATCTCTATTTCACCAATACAAATTGGAGAAGAAACCGTGCAACAGTTTATTTATAACGTTTCAAAGGAAGTCAATCCGCGTTCACAAGCTAGAATTATCTCGGGTCTCAAGAGTTTTTTCAGCTATTTGATATTTGAAGATTATAGATTAGACAATCCACTGGAACTTATAGAAACACCCAAAACCGGTCGTAAACTGCCTGATACTTTATCTGTGAATGAGATTGATAATCTTATTGCGGCTATCGATTTAACGACCAACGAAGGCGAACGCAACCGTGCAATGGTCGAAACACTTTATGGTTGCGGGCTTCGGGTTTCAGAACTAATTACATTAAAAATTTCCGATTTATTTCTGGACGAAGATTACATTAAAATCACCGGAAAAGGAAACAAACAACGTTTTGTGCCCATAAGTGAAATTACTCAGCGATACATTAACATCTACCGTGAAACGATTAGAACACATGTTACAGTTCAAAAAGGTTTCGAAGACACTTTATTTTTAAACCGGAGAGGTAAACAACTGACCCGAGCTATGATATTTACGATCATTAAAAATTTAGCCGTAAAAACAGAATTAAATAAAACGATTAGTCCGCATACTTTGCGCCATTCGTTTGCCACACATCTACTGGAAAATGGAGCTGATTTACGTTCAATACAATTGATGTTAGGCCATGAATCAATTACCACCACAGAAATTTATGTTCATCTTGATAGAAAATTTCTAACTCAAGTTATAAATACCTTTCATCCCAGAAAGAATTCAGATTTAAAATAAAGATAAGGCTAAAATAAAAAAAAAACGTACTGATTTTAAATCAATACGTCCTTTTAAATCGTTTAGTTTTTCTTTAACTAAAGAATAAGTCTATTTTATTTAGCAATGTTTACTGCTCTTGTTTCGCGAATTACAGTTACTTTAACCTGTCCCGGATAGGTCATCTCCGTTTGTATTTTTTGTGAGATATCAAAAGATAAGCTGGCAGCATTTTCATCCGAAACTTTCTCACTCTCTACAATAACACGAAGTTCTCTACCTGCTTGAATTGCGTATGCGTTTTTAACGCCGCTGAATCCGTAAGCTACTTCTTCAAGATCTTTCAAACGTTGAATATAAGAATCCAACACTTGTCTTCTTGCTCCCGGTCTTGCTCCTGAGATTGCATCGCAAACCTGAATGATTGGTGATAATAATGATTTCATTTCAATTTCATCGTGGTGTGCTCCAATAGCGTTGCAAACCTCTTCTTTTTCACCGTATTTCTCCGCCCATTGCATTCCTAATAATGCGTGTGGTAAATCACTTTCGGCATCCGGAACTTTACCAATATCGTGTAATAAACCAGCTCTTTTAGCCAGTTTTACGTTTAGACCAAGTTCAGCAGCCATGATTCCACAAAGCTTAGAAACTTCACGCGAGTGTTGTAGTAAATTTTGTCCATAAGAAGAACGGTATTTCATACGACCTACTACTTTAATTAATTCAGGGTGTAATCCATGAATTCCTAAATCGATAACGGTACGTTTACCAACTTCTATAATTTCATCGTCAATTTGTTTAGCAGTTTTGGCAACTACTTCTTCAATACGAGCAGGGTGAATTCTTCCGTCAGTTACTAATTTGTGTAATGCCAAACGCGCAATTTCTCTTCGAACTGGGTCAAAACAAGAAAGGATAATCGCTTCAGGCGTATCATCTACAATAATTTCTACTCCGGTAGCAGCTTCCAGTGCGCGAATATTTCTACCTTCACGACCAATGATTCTACCTTTTACATCATCCGATTCAATATTGAATACTGAAACACAGTTTTCTACTGCTTCCTCAGTTCCAACTCTCTGAATGGTATTGATAATAATTTTTTTAGCTTCTTGTTGTGCAGTCAATTTAGCTTCTTCAATAGTATCTTGAATGTGCGACATTGCCTTGCTTTTAGCTTCAGCTTTCAATCCTTCTACTAATTGATCTTTAGCCTCTTCAGCAGATAAACCAGAGATAACTTCTAATTGTTGCAATTGACTTTTGTGCAATTTGTCAACTTCAGCTTGTTTCTTGTCTAGATTTTCAATTTTAGTAGTGAATTCTAGAGTTTTTGCTTCAAAATCATCGTTTACTTTTTTAGCTTTTGATAATTCATTTGATACTTGAGATTCCTTGTCACGGACTCTTTTTTCTATTTCAGCAACTTTTTTATCGCGGGATAAAATAACTTGCTCGTGTTCTGATTTTAATTCAATAAATTTCTCTTTTGCTTGTAGAATTTTATCTTTTTTTATGTTTTCGGCTTCCAGATTAGCATCTTTCAAAATGGATGCTGCCTCTTTCTTTGAGTTTTTAATTAGGTTGGAAATATTGCTTTTTTCTATCAGTTTGGCGATGCCAAAACCTGCTGCAATACCTAGAAATCCTGTAATAATAATCGTTAATATGTTGTCCATGTTTGTTAAAATTTATATATAAAAAAGCCTACATTAGAGTGAATTGAATAAACTCGAAAAGACAAGTTTTGAGCTAACTCGTTGTTCAAGCTTCCAAACTGAATTGGCTTGCTATAGTAACGATGATTTGCTCATTCTAAATTGTTAGTGTTGAGTTTACCAAATAAGAACTAATGTAGGCAGTATCTTAGTTTTTGTAAAGAACGTTTATTTGTCGAGATATTGATCTAAAATCGCATTGATTTTTTTAATTCTTTCAATGGTAGCTTCTCCATCAATGGCATTATCAATTTGTTTTTGTTCTGTCTGTGAGGCAAATTGTAAGGCACACATTGCCAAAACATCTTGTTTGTCACGAACAGCGTAATTTTCTTCAAACTGCTTAATCATTTTATCAATTTTTTTCGAAGCGCTTCTAAGGCCTTCTTCCTGAGCAAAATCAACCGTTAACGGGTAAACTCTGTCTGCTATTGATATTTTAATTTTAAGCTTTTCGTCCATATCTTTTATTAATCTGATAGCTGTGCTATACAGTAATCAATTTCGCGAATTAATGAATTTATTTTAAGCTTTGTATCTCTTTTATTATCGTCACTGCCTAGTAATGTATTTGCTACTTTGAGTGTTTCATACTGCGTTTTCAGCGCTTCAATCTCTTGTGATTGAGTTTGTATTATGGATGCAGTTTCTGTTAATTTGCTTTTCAAATCTTGATTATTTTTCTCCAAACCTTTCATTTTGATGAACAGTTTTTCGACTTTATTTTCAAGAGTATCAATAATTTCTGCAATCGCACTCATTATATATCTTATTCATTACATAATCATACAAAGTTAGTATTCCTTTTTAATTTTGCAATATTTTATTATTTTTTTTGCATTAAATAAATTAAATATCAGTTTTACAAATGGTTACGATCGGTTTTTTTTAGTGCTGTTTTGAATACTTTATTTATCTTAGCAAAAATGTAAACCATGAGATTTTCCGTATTTTTTTTCTTTTTCTGTACTGCTGTTTTTGCACAAGTTGAATATCCAACAGATTATTTTAGATCCCCTTTAGATATTCCGATGCAATTGTCTGGAAATTTTGGAGAGTTACGACCAAATCATTTTCATGCAGGTTTTGATTTGAAAACGCAACAAAAAGAAGGATTAAAAGTATATGCTGTTGCTGATGGATATGTGTCAAGAATAAAGATATCAACTTTTGGAAATGGAAAAACAATTTACATCAATCACCCAAATGGTTTTACCTCCGTTTACGGACATTTGAAATTTGCCAATGGTGCAATAGAAAACTACATCAAGAAAACCCATTATAAAGAACAGTCCTTTGAGATTGAAATGTTTTTTAAGCCCGGCGAAATGGTGGTAAAAAAAGGAGAAGTAATTGCTTTTTCGGGTAACACAGGTGCTTCCGAAGGACCGCATCTACATTTTGAATTTCGGGATTCAAAAACAGAATTTGTAATCAATCCGATGCTTTTTGGATACAACAAATTTTTAAAAGACACAAAAAAACCAATTGTTACAGGAGTTTATGTTTATCCTTTAGATTCGAAAACAACGGTAAATAATTCAAAACGACCTTTATTGTTGAATGTCTCGTTGCAAAAAGACGGAACCTATTTATCCGAAAAAGTAGTGGCCAATGGAGCTATAGGCTTTGGAATTTCTGCATATGACACAGATAATGTTTCGTTTAATAATAATGGAGTTTATAAAGTACAGTCTTTTTATAACGGAAAACCCAATTTCGGATATGAATTCAACACGTATTCCTTTGATGACATGCGTTACATTAATGCGCTGATTGATTATTCGCGATATAAGAATATGCAACAACGCGTTCAGAAGCTTTTTATGAAAAACCCGTATAATTTAAGGTTCATTCAAGCCGAGGAAAACAATGGAGTTTTGCAGGTAACTCCAAATTTAGCATCATTGTATCGTATTGAAGTTTCGGATTTCTTTGGTAACAAAAAAACAATAGCAATTCCTATCAAATATGATGTTTTACCTACCATAATCAGTAAGGAGCTATTGCAATCAAATTATTTTGTAAGAGCAAATAAAGACAGCAATTTCGCTTTAGCAAATATGTCGGTTTTCTTTCCTGCGGGAACTTTTTACGAAGATTTTGATCTGAATTTTGATGTGAAAAATGATATTTTGCTTTTACACGACGACACGGTTCCTGCCCACACTAATTTTACGATTTCAATTGAAGACATAAAATCGACTGAAGTACAAAGACAAAAAATGTTCATTGGCAGAATCGATGGAAAAAAAATAAGCTACAATCCAACTTACAGAAAAGACAGCGTCTTTAGTACAAAGGTTAAAATTTTAGGTAAATACGCTTTGGTTTCGGATACGGTTGCGCCAAAAATTAATATGGCAGTTCCCGTTGAAGGGAAATGGATTAGTGAGCAAAAAACAATTCAGGTTTCCATATACGATGAACTGTCAGGTATAAAATCATACAATGGCTATTTAAACGGAAAATGGGTTTTATTTGAATATGATAATAAAACCAGAAAATTAACACATTTTTTTAATGATGGGATTGTTGCTGATGGTGCCAATGAATTAAAAGTTGTTGTAACTGATAATGTAGGAAATTCAACTATCTTTGAAACTAGTTTTTTTAGAAGTCAAAAAAAATAAAAACCAAATCATTTGAGTCTTAATCAATTATTATCTGTATTTCTTTTTTTTAGTTTTGGGTTGTCCGTTTCGGCTCAGTCATCTAGAATTAGAGGAGTTATTTTGGATAAAAACAATCAACCGGTAGAAAACGTAAATGTATCTTATTCAAATTTTGGAACTCAATCCAATCAAAATGGGTTTTACGATTTAAAAGTCCCTGCAAACCAAAAAGTAACACTTGTTTTTACGCATATCTCTTTGAAAAAAGTAACGATAACTTTTACTTTAGATTCTAATGAACAAAAGGAGTTCAATCCAATAATGAGTGATCAGGAGGAGCAAATGGGGGAAGTGATTGTCACATCCAAAAACAGGAAGTTAATTCAGGGCGTTGCAACAATTGAGCCTGAGATTATCCGAAAAATCCCGGGAGCCAATGCAGGTATCGAAAATATTTTGAAAACCTTACCGGGAGTAAATTCTAACAACGAATTGAGTACGCAATACGCTGTACGCGGTGGGAATTATGATGAGAATTTGGTTTATGTAAATGAAATTGAAGTTTATCGCCCGTTTCTAATTCGTTCGGGACAACAAGAAGGGTTGAGTTTTACCAATACGGATTTGGTACAAAATGTTGATTTCTCTGCGGGAGGTTTTCAAGCTAAATTCGGGGATAAATTGTCTTCTGTTTTAGATATTACCTACAGAAAACCGGTAAAATTTGGCGCAAGCCTTGAAGCGAGTTTCCTTGGCGGAAGCCTCTCTGTTGATGCGGTTTCCAAAGATAAAAAATGGTCTGCGGTTACGGGAGTTCGATACCGCAACAACAGTCTTTTGGTGAATAGTCAAGAGACACAAACGAATTTTACACCGTCGTTTGCCGATATTCAAACCAATATAAACTATCAGGCTTCTGCCAAATGGCATTGGAGTTTTCTGGGGAATATTTCCCAAAATAGATACCAATATCAACCATTAACAAGACAGACTAATTTTGGAACCATAGATAGCCCAATGGCTCTTACCGTTTTTTATGAAGGTCAGGAAAAGGATAAGTATGAAACTTATTTTGGAGCTTTAAAATCAACTTTTAATGTTTCAGATAATTTTACTTTGAAATTTATTGGTTCTGTTTTTCATACTTTGGAACAAGAATATTTTGATATTTTCGCCCAATATCGTCTAGGCGAAGTGGATTCTAATATTGGTTCCGAAACTTTTGGAGAAGTTGCTTTCACCAGAGGAATTGGTTCGCAGTTGAGTCATGCCAGAAATGATTTGGATGCCTTGATTGTAAATACCGAAATAAAAGGATTTCATGATTGGAAGGAAAGTCAGTTGGAGTGGGGAATTAAATATACACGAGAATCCATTCGGGACAGAATAATAGAGTGGGAAGTAATTGATTCGGCCGGTTTTTCGCTGAATCCACCTCTTATTGATTTGCCTAAAAATGACCAGCCATATTCGCCTTACATCGGACCACTTGTTCCGTATCAAAATATCCGGGCGACTAATTTTAATTCCATTAACAGATTTTCGGGTTATGGTCAATGGAGTTTAAAATCGAGTATTGGGTCAAGTCAAGTTTGGTACAATGCCGGTGTCCGTTTGCACAATTGGGAAGTTACAGGCGATGGCATATTGGGAAAATCCCAAATTACTTTTAGTCCAAGAGCACAATTTGCGATAAAGCCAGATTGGGAGAAAGATATAGTTTTTAGACTTTCGGGAGGATTGTACCATCAGCCGCCATTTTACAGGGAACTGAGAGCTGCGGATGGAATGGTGCAACCCAATACTAAGGCACAGCAATCGGTACATTTTGTCTTTGGTAATGATTACAGTTTCAAAATGTGGGATCGTCCTTTCAAATTGGTTTCGGAGTTGTATTATAAATCGCTGACAGATGTGAATACCTATACAATTGACAACGTTCGCATTCGGTATGCAGCCAACAATAATGCGACAGCTTACGCGCAAGGATTGGATGTTCGCCTGAACGGTGAGTTTGTTCCCGGAACCGAATCGTGGTTTAGTTTTGGTTATTTGAAAACAAAGGAAAACAGTAATGATAAAGGATATATTGCCAGACCGACGGATCAAAGATTGAAATTCGGACTTTTATTTCAAGACTACATGCCTAATATTCCAAGTTTAAAATTATACTTGAATTTAGTTTACAATACGGGGCTGCCGGGAGGTTCGCCATCGTATGCCGATCCTTATTTGTACCAAAACAGATTGAATGATTACCGCCGAGTGGATGTAGGTTTTTTTAAGGTTTTTATAGACAATACTACTGGAAAAAAGAATTCCGGATTGTTTAAAGACTTTAAAGAGTTGGCGATAGGATTGGAGATTTTTAATCTTTTTGACAATCAAAATGCCATAACTAATACTTGGGTTCGCGATGTGTATTCTAAAAATCAATATGCAATTCCTAATTATATGACTACCAGAGTTTTTAATGTGAAATTAACTGCGAAGTTGTAATAGAAATGAATTTAATGAATTAATATAAATTTCACTGCCATTTAATTCGGGAAATCGACAGCCGAAATTCATTACCATTTTTTAAAAATGATTACATTTGGATTTTAAAGTACAGGATTATGAAAAAACTACATATCACAGTAATAGGAATAGCAATTTTGTTTTTAACAAGTTGTAAAGAGGAAGTGGAAGTGCCAAAAGTGACCTACGAAGGATCTGGAAAAGCTAAAGAATTACCAAAAACTGATTCAAGTC
The DNA here is from genome assembly GCF_004349085.1 of Flavobacterium caseinilyticum. Lineage (GTDB taxonomy): Bacteria > Bacteroidota > Bacteroidia > Flavobacteriales > Flavobacteriaceae > Flavobacterium > Flavobacterium caseinilyticum. Next base: position 97,113 of record NZ_SMFM01000006.1, read on the forward strand.
AGATTCAAATTGCAGATCTGCCAATTCAAATGACAGGTACGGATTACTTGATTCATCCCGTTGCAGATTTGAGTATTCGGGAGCGAGGAGTGAAGTCAAGATACGGTTCTTCGAGCGTTAATGATTTGAGCTTTACCATATCTAATTATGGCGAATTTGAAATCACTGGTTTTTTACAAAATTTAAAATTCCAAAAAGTAGATTCGGATTCTATCCGTAAATTGACAGATAAACCTGTTTTGATTCAAACAGCGACTTATTTAAAGTCCGTAGCTGATAGAACCAATAACCAGATTATGGTTTACACAATGGTGGATATGGATACCAATAAAGATGGAAAATTAGACACAAGCGATATTAAAGCATTGTATTTAAGCGAAATCAGCGGCGAGAATTTCACCAAAATATCTTCTGACTTTCAGGAATTAATTGACTGGAAATTGATAGGTTCTAAAAACCGTTTGTACTTTCGAACTGTTGAGGATACTAATAAAAATGGGGAATTTGACAAGCAAGATGTGGTGAATTATTATTACATTGATTTATCTACCAAAGAATGGAAAATAACTGGTTACGAGCCAGTTTAGTAGTGCTAATTTTAAATCAAAATATCACTTTCCAAGTCTGATTTTTCAATGGTGAAATCAAATCCCAATTCTGTTACTAACTGAATGACGAGGTTTTTGTACCAATTTTCGGATTTAGGATGAATATATATCCGTTCAATCAATTGATTTATATTGATACTAATTTTTAGTCCTTCATTAATTTTAATGTCGCCTTCACCAATGTCCGAAATGATGCGGACTTCACGTTCGTATTGAAAACTTTTTCGTTTGAACAAAAAAGGAAAAAACATATCGTCAAAAGGAATGTGTTCTTTTTTATAATCGATGTAATTTACCTCTCCAATATATTGCTTAAGATTTGTTTCAGCGACAAGAGATCGCTGTAACCGACCGATGGTTGATTGAATAGCCAGACCTTCGCTGTTTTGAGTAAATATCTGCCACATGGCATACGATTCGTATTCGTTGATATGCCAACTACTAATTGCCACTTTTTCCCGATGTGTTTTGTAATAGTTTAAAAAGTCAGGATTGTCTATTGAAAGTTTTTTTATTTCCTCAAAAGTGGGTTCGCTGAAAGTCCCTTCGTATTGATCTTCAAATTTATCAGATCGGGACATAAATAGCTTTTGTGACAGCAATAAATCTAAAAACTTTGACAAATCCAGGTATTTCCAAACAATAGTGTCTGGATCTTCGGGAAGTTTTATGTTTTGATTATTGATGTACATTTTAATTTAAAGATTAGATGATTTAAAGATTTAAAAATCTGTCAAAATCTGTATTTTTACTTTAGGAATAGGTTTCGTAAGTATACTTAAAAACGCAATTATTATTCAAATGATTGCATCGTAACCAACTTATTATACATTCCATTCATTGCAATCAGTTCCTCGTGTTTTCCTTGTTCTATAATTTTTCCTTTTTGCATCACCACAATCAGATCTGCTTTTTGAATGGTAGAGAGACGGTGCGCAATTACAATCGAGGTTCTGTTTTGCATCATATTTTCGAGTGCAACTTGAACGAACTTTTCGCTTTCAGTATCCAGTGCTGAGGTTGCTTCATCCAAAATCATAATCGGAGGATTTTTCAAAACGGCACGGGCAATAGATAAGCGTTGTTTTTGACCGCCTGAAAGTTTGTTTCCGCTGTCGCCAATGTTGGTAAGTATTCCCAATGGTAAATCTTTCACGAATTCATAAGCATTCGCAATTTTCAAGGCGGCAATAATTTCTTCATCAGTAGCGTCTAATTTTCCTAATGAAATATTTGCTTTTATAGTGTCATTAAACAAAATACTATCTTGAGTAACTAATCCCATTAATCCGCGAAGTGACTGCAGATTCATATCTTTTATGTTAATTCCGTCAATTTCTATAGTTCCTTCATTGACATCATAAAAACGCGTCAATAAATTAGCAATGGTACTTTTTCCGCTTCCGGATTGTCCAACAAGAGCTACTGTTTGTCCTTTTTTCACCTCTAATGAAAAGTCTTTCAAAACCGCTTCATCTTCATATTTAAAGTTAATGTTTTTGAGTATAACATTAGAATCAAAAGTGTTTTTATCAACAGCATTTTCTTTTGAAGTAATTTCGTTTTCGACTTCTAAAACTTCAAAAACACGTTCTGCAGCTGCTAAACCATTTTTAACGGAATAGGAAGCTTTAGAAATTGCTTTTGCCGGCGTAAGAATATTAAAAGCCAAAGTCAGGTAAACAATAAAAGCAGCGCCATCCAATGTTTTTTCCACTAATACTAAATTTCCGCCATAAAAAAGTAAGACAGCAATGGTTGTAATTCCCAGAAATTCACTTAATGGAGTCGCTAAATTGTTTTTGTTTCCGATGCTGTTTGACAAATTCAGTAATCGGGTCACTGAATTGTGAAATCTGCCTTTAAAATTGTTTTCGGCATTGTAACTTTTTATCACTTTCAATCCGCTCAAACTTTCATCAACAATAGAAATTAGAAAGCCGCTTTCTTTTTGTGCCTCCAATGATTTTGCTCTCAGGTTTTTAGCAATTTTTGATATGATTAATCCAGAAATAGGGATAAAAACCAAAACAAACAACGTCAATTTTACGCTTATAAAAAACATCGTTATTAATGCAAATACAATGGTTAATGGTTCTTTTACTACAAGTTCCAAAATGGAGAAGAAGGAATTCTGAACTTCATTGACATCGCCAAGCATTCTGGCCATAATGTCTCCTTTTCTTTTTTCGGAATAATAGGAGATGGGTAATTCTATTATTTTATTGTACATTGATTTTCTCAAATCCCGTAATACACCATTTCTTAAATGCATAATGTGGTGCGACGCCAGATAATTAAATAGATTTTTAAATAAGAACGTTGTAATAACCATTAAAACAACAAATAAAAGTGCAGTTTGAACACTATTCTCTTTTGTTAATTCTGAAATTTTAAAATACATAAAATCCGAACCAAACTGTTTTATATTTCCTATTCCTGTGTAAACCGGCTCTTGTAGTATCGTTTTGGTTTTACCAAAAAGGACCTCAAGTACCGGAAGAAGTGTCAACATAGAAATAGTGCTGAACAACGCATACAAGATGTTGAATACGATATTCCAGGTAATATGAGACTTATATGGTTTTGTATAAGGGATTAGTTTTAATAAGCTTTTGTCCATTAGTTCAATTGCATTGCAATAATAATATTTTTAATTTTTTCATTCAAAATCGCTTCTACTTCAGGGAAATCTTCAATAGATTCCAATTCCGCATTGACGCTGATGTAGAATTTTATTTTAGGTTCCGTTCCGCTTGGTCTGGCACAAATTTTAGAGCCATCTTCGGTATAATAAATCAATACGTTCGATTTTGGAATATCCATTTTGGATTCCTCATCAGTAAGTAGATTTTTCGCTATTGACGATTGATAATCTTCCAACATAATCACTCGTTGTCCATTGATTTCTTTCAAAGGATTTTCTCTCATGTCAATCATCATCTGATTGATTTCCTGTAAACCGTCCATTCCTTTTTTAGTCAATGAAACCAAATGTTCTTTATAGAATCCATTATTTACATACAATTGTAGCAATTCTTTGTAAACGGTACTTCCTTTTTCTTTTGCCTGAGCGGCCAATTCGCAAACTAATAAAGTTGCGGCAACTGCATCTTTATCACGAACCGCATCGCCCACCATATATCCAAAGCTTTCTTCGCCGCCACCAATGAACTCCAACTCTGGAAAGTCCTTTATCATTTTGGCAATCCATTTAAATCCGGTCAAACCCACTTTGCATTCCACGTCATAATTGGTGGCTAATTCCATCATCATAGGAGTAGAAACGATTGTAGAACCCACAAATTGTTTTCCATTGATTTTTCCAGCTTTTTTCCATTGTTCCAGTAAGAAAGCAGTCATCAAAATCATCGTTTGATTTCCGTTAAGCAACGTCATTTGGCCTTCATTATTTCGAACGGCAACACCTAATCGATCGCAATCAGGATCTGTCCCAATAACAATATCCGAATTGGTTTTATCCGCCAACGCCATCGCCATTGTCAATGCTTCCGGTTCTTCAGGATTAGGGGATTTGACCGTTGGGAAATCACCATTTGGCACTCTTTGTTCTTCCACGATATGCACATTCGTGTATCCGGCTTGTTCCAAAGTATCGGGAACTAATGTTATCGAGGTTCCGTGCAATGAGGTGAAAACGATATTTAGCTTTTCTTTGGCTTCAGCCGAAGTTCCAAAACTGGCATTCTCGATAGTCGATTTTATGAAAGCGGCATCAACTTCCGTATCTATATAATGTATCAAATCTTCATTGGCCGAAAACTTGATTTCGTTGTAATTTAAGTTTTCAATTGTGTTGATAATGGCTTCATCTTCCGGAGGAACAATTTGACCGCCATCTTCCCAATATACTTTGTAACCATTGTATTCGGGCGGATTATGAGAAGCCGTAAGAACAATTCCGGCTTGACAACCCAAATGTTTAACCGCAAATGACAATTCAGGAGTAGGTCTTAATTCTGAAAACAGATAAACCGTAATTCCATTTGCTGTGAAAACGTCAGCAACTACTTTAGCCAAAGTATCGCTATTATGGCGACAATCATAAGCAATAGCGACCTTCAGATCTCTATTTGGGAACACTTTATGCATGTAATTTGCGAGACCCTGTGTGCTTTTTCCAAGGGTGTATTTATTGATTCGATTGTTTCCAACTCCCATAACACCGCGCATTCCGCCCGTTCCAAACTCCAGATTTTTATAAAAACTTTCTTCCAGTTCTTTAGGAGAAGTGGTCATCAATTCCTTGATGGCTATATGAGTTTCATTGTCAAATGTTGGCGTAAGCCATTCATTTACTGCATCCAAAATGTTTTGTTTGATATCCATTTTATAGATTTTTTTTAGTTTCTGAATTTTTATTTTAAAATTTCAAAATAGTTATCTCGTTTAACAATTTTGATGTTTTTTAGGAGCTCTTTCCTGCTTTCCGCTTCAATCTTTTTATCGGTAAAAACCTCAAAAAAGGATTTCCACTGCAAATAAAATTCACTGAACTCCTATTGAAATAAAAGCTATGTGAAGTAATCAGGGCTAGAGATTTGTTGCGACGAAAAATGTTTTATTTCAATTTTACTTCTTGCAATCCGAATGACAGAAATCGTATAATTCAATCGTCATGTCCTACTATAAATGTATGTTTTATTTCGTGAGGATTATAAAAAATTCACCTCATTCGAAACTTTGTACCGTTCCTCATTGTTTTTTGTTCGCAAAATTATTTCGCCAAGAAATCCAGCTAAAAATAATTGTGTTCCTAAAATCATCGTCGTCAATGCGATATAAAACCAAGGATTGTTCGTTACCAGACTATAGCGCATGTCATTATACATATAATATAATTTTGAAATGCCAATATATCCGGCTAACATAACCCCAATAACAAACATTAACGATCCCATGGCTCCAAATAAATGCATCGGTCTTTTTCCAAAACGGGAAAGAAACCAAATAGTAATTAAATCTAGGAAACCATTGATAAAACGTTCCATCCCAAATTTAGTTTCACCATATTTTCGGGCTTGATGTTGTACCACTTTCTCACCAATTTTTCCAAAACCGGCATTCTTTGCCAAAACCGGAATGTAACGGTGCATTTCACCTGATACTTCAATGTTTTTCACGACAATATTTTTGTAGGCTTTCAGTCCGCAATTGAAATCATTTAATTCCACTCCTGATGTTTTTCTCGCTGCCCAATTGAACAATTTAGAAGGCAGGTTTTTTGCTACAACCGAGTCGTAGCGTTTCTTTTTCCAACCGGAAACTAAATCAAATTTTCCGTTGACAATCATGTCGTACAATCCCGGAATTTCTTCTGGGCTGTCTTGCAAGTCAGCATCCATGGTAATTATAACATCACCTTGCGCTTTTGCAAAACCAGCATGCAGCGCTTGTGATTTTCCGAAATTTTTCATGAAACGAACACCTTTTACATTTGGGTTTTCTTGCGCGAAGCCTTCGATAATATTCCAGGAGTTATCTGTACTTCCATCATCGAGAAAAATGATTTCGTACGTGTAATTATGAGAATGCATCACTTTAATGATCCAGTTATAGAGTTCATTAAGTGATTCCTCTTCATTAAGAAGTGGTATGAGTATTGATAAATTCATTAATTTAGAAGCTTTGAGGTTTTTCGTTTTTTAGAATTGCACCAATAATCAGTGAGTATATTAAACCAAAGAAGGAATACATCGCGAGAGTAACTGGAAAAGCAAATAAAGGATTAGCAAATTTTCTGGTCAGTGAGATTCCGATTTCTAGTTGTTCGGAAGTTATTGAAGGGTTTTGTTTAATCATCGCATCTTTACTAATTGCAACCATTTCGTTAATAAATTCGGGAAAAATAAAATTGAAAATAACGTTAAACAGAGCATAAATAAATGCTGCAAGAAAAGTTATGGAAACTCCAGTTTTTAAGCATTCATTAAAAGATATAAATCCTTTATTTATATTTTTCTTATAGTTGTTGCATCCTAAATAAATAAATAAGATTGGTAAAATTAAATAGTTAGAGAGGTTTATTATCAAACCTACGCTGGTTCCAACTAATGATTTCATTCCGATTATATACATAATCACAAATTCTAAAACCATAACAACACCAAACAAGACACCAAATGAAATTCCAGATTTTGCTGGCGAAACATTATTTTCCATAAATAGTTTATTTATTAATCCACAAATATAGCAATTCCCAATTTATGCGAAGATAAAAAATGCTTTTTACGATTATAAAAAAAAGTGATGCAAAGATTTGTTTATTGGAAAATAATTGTAAATTTGCAAACTCAAAATAATAATGTAAAACAAAAAGTTATAAGGAGTTTATACCTTTTCTGTTAGAAGAAAAGCTTCAAGACAAATTATAATTAACAAATAAAAAAGATTAACAAGATGAAAAAAGGAATTCACCCGGAAAATTACAGATTAGTTGCATTTAAAGACATGTCAAATGACGAAGTTTTTATCACTAAATCTACTGCAGATACAAGAGAAACATTAACAGTTGATGGTGTTGAATACCCAGTTGTAAAAATGGAGATCTCTAGAACTTCTCACCCTTTTTACACAGGTAAATCTAAACTTATCGATACTGCAGGACGTATTGATAAATTCAAAACTAAATACGCTAAACACGTTAAATAATTTTAACTTGTTTTTAATTATATCAAAGCCTTTCTTTTTGGAAGGCTTTTTTTATTTTAATTATTTGAAAACTTTGTAACTTTGAAGCCAATATTATAAAAAGGGAAGTTGTTTGATGTAATTTCTAATCAAAACTAACCGAATCAACAAATAAACAATTTTATGAATTACATACTTTTTGACGGACCTTCCAGAAATGCCTTGCTGCCTTTTACGTTCACCCGTCCTGTTGCTGATATTCTTATTGGAATTATGACTATTCGTCAAAAATGGGAAATGCATCTGGGTTCTACCACCACCACATTGACTGAGGACTATTTATCGGAGAAATTTCCAATGGTAGAGTTAGAGGTGAATGTTATGATAAATGCTTCTTATCTTCCTAATGCTGTTTTGGTTGAAATGGTTAGTAATCTAGAACCAAATCAGGCTATTTTCAAAGGCGATGAAGTGATTGCTTTTTACACGACGGAAGAACAGGAAGAAGTAGATTTTGATTGCTATGAAATTTTAGAGTACAACGAGGACTGTTTGACGGTACAGAATACTTGGGACATTTTTTCTAAAAATGATGCCGCCATTCGGGAAGATTTTGAATATTTAACGGAGGATAGAAAATCACAACCTATTCCAAAAAGCGTTAACGTAATAGCACCAGAGAATATATTTATTGAAGAAGGAGCAAAGTTAGAATTTGTGACTCTGAATGCTTCTACAGGTCCAATATATATAGGTAAAGATGCTGAAATCATGGAAGGTTCAGTAATCAGAGGTCCTTTTGCATTGTGCGAAAATGCACAAGTGAAAATGGCATCAAAAGTATATGGTGCAACAACGGTTGGGCCTTTTTCCAGAATTGGAGGCGAAGTCAATAACTCCGTTTTATTTGGATATTCTAATAAAGGACATGATGGATTCTTAGGAAATTCTGTTCTTGGCGAATGGTGTAATATTGGAGCCGATAGTAACAATTCTAATCTGAAAAATAATTATGAAGAAGTCAAATTGTGGAGCTATGAAACGGAAGGCTTTGCAAAAACGGGTCTTCAGTTTTGCGGTTTGATGATGGGTGACCACAGCAAGTGCGGAATTAACACCATGTTTAACACAGGTACAGTAGTGGGAGTAAGTGCTAATATTTTTGGCAGTGGATTTCCACGAAATTTTGTGCCAAGTTTTTCTTGGGGTGGTGCTTCTGGTTTTGCGACCTATATCACCAAAAAAGCATTTGAGACGGCAAGACTAGTGATGAGTCGCAGAAACGTAGATTTTGATGAAAGAGAAGCTGCAATTTTAGAACATGTTTTTGAAGAAACTAAAAAGTGGAGAAAAGAATAGTTTCTGCATTATATATAAAACCACAAAAGCCTCTAGATTGAGGCTTTTGTGGTTTTATAGAAAAATAAACGAACTAATTATTGGTAAGCATATACTAGCGAACCATCTTTTATCAGGTCGATCAAGGTAATAGCATTGTTATCCGGAACAGAGAAACAACCCAAACTAAATTTACTGTACATCATTTTTGAAGAATGCACCACTATGTTTCTTTTTAATGCATTCGAATTTTTATCACTTTCTAGACCGTTTAGTTTTAATGAATAACCCCACATTCCTTTGTATGTTTGTAAGGTTACGTAACATCCTAAAGAAGTTGCGTTGCTTCCCACAGTATTACTAAACGACTGAGGTGTCAGTCCTGTTCCAGAGCCAGATCCATGATCAACATTACTGGTCAGGAGTACTTTACTGTTTTTTAAATCTACAACGTAAAGTCGGGCTTCCTCGATCGATTTTGAAAAATCAATTAGGGTTATAATGTTTTTGTTTTTGGCTTTATAGCCCCATTTTGTCTGTACCTCGTTTGCCTTTTTTACAAGTTCTTCGTGTCCTTGTGCCACAATAAAATTGAAAAAGCATAAAAGAATCAGTAGTAATGTCATTTTCATGGAATCATCTTTATAGTGTTTTTTTTTTAAAATTTGAATAATTCAAGTATGTCGTTTTAGTATCAGTTTGTTTATTTCAAACCTTTGAATATCAAATGTAAAACTATGAAAATAGAATATTATTGTAGACAGATTAAATTTTATATTTCAAGGTTTTAAAATTTATTTTGTTGTAAATTATTCAATTGATTTCTTCAATAAATGGAACTGAAAATTAACTTTAGAAAAGCACTTAGTAATAGGAGCATCTCTAATCATTAAATTTCACAATTTTATATAAAGACACATATTACAAGCGATACTATTTTCTGCAATTTTGTAAGATTTGAAATCGATACTTGTTGAAATGGAGTTTTTGATTCAGTAGTTTTTTTTCAATTTTGAACATTGAGGCTTATTCCTGAGTATCAGAAAAAAGTATGAAAACTGTATTTAGGTGTATAATTTAGATTTATTGGCGACTGCTGGTTTTAAATAGTTTAGCGGTTTCTTTGGCTTTTAGACGGGCTTGAGTTAGTTTTCCATGGCTGAATGCTTTATTTTTATGAAAATTAAATGTGGGGATTATTAATTTAAATTAAAAATATGGAAGAGATTGTCGGGATGATAAATGAAATAGTTTGGAGTATGCCTTTAATAATTTTGTGTTTAGGAACAGGGCTTTATTTTTCAATTCGAACACGTTTTCTTCAGTTGCGGCATATCAAGGAAATGTTCCGTTTGTTGTTTGATGGGAAAAGTTCAGAGTCAGGAGTTTCTTCTTTTCAAGCATTATCAATGTCTTTGGCAGGCAGGGTTGGTACTGGAAATATTGCGGGAGTTGCTACAGCTATAACTTTTGGGGGTCCTGGTGCTTTATTTTGGATGTGGGTTGTTGCTTTTTTAGGCGCAAGTACAGCATTTGTAGAAGCAACTCTTGCGCAAATTTATAAAGAAAAACATTTGGGACAGTTTCGAGGAGGTCCCGCTTTTTACATCGAAAAGGGATTGGGCGTAAAGTGGTTTGCTGTCTTATTTGCCATTGTTTCAGTTATATCAGCAGGTATTTTATTACCCGGAATTCAGTCAAATTCTGTTGCTGACGGTTTAAATAATGCGTTTAATTTGGACTCTAGAATCACCGCCGTTATTGTTGCTGTTGTCTTTGGAGCTATTATATTTGGCGGAGTAAAACGAATTGCAAAAGTGACTGAAGTAGTGGTACCCATCATGGCAATTGGCTACCTTTTGATTGTATTAGTTATTATAGTTATGAATCTTGGAGAGCTGCCTGGTGTGATTTCTTTAGTGTATACCAGTGCTTTCGGTCAGGAAGCAGGATTTGGAGCCGTTATTGGATTGGCAATTCAATGGGGTGTAAAAAGAGGGCTTTATTCTAATGAAGCAGGACAGGGAACGGCACCTCATATTGCCGCTGCAGCAAATGTTTCGCATCCTGTAAAACAAGGTTTAGTACAATCATTTTCAGTCTATATTGATACATTATTGGTTTGTAGCGCAACCGGTTTTATGTTGCTGATTACAGGTAAATATAATGTAGAAAATCCGGTCTTAGGTGCAAATGGAGCAACAAAATTTTTATATCAGGGTGCGCACAACGTCACTGCTGGAACAGGATATACACAGAGTGCTATGGATAGTGTTTTGCCTGGCTTTGGTTCTTTATTTGTTGCAATTGCATTGTTTTTCTTTGCTTTTACTACCATTTTGGCATATTATTATATAGCTGAAACTAATATTTCATATTTGACCAGAAAATTGAATTCTCCAATTTTTAACCGAGTATTAAAAATTGTTATGATATTGGTTGTAATGTACGGCTGTGTCAATGAAGCAAAATTGATATGGAATATTGGGGATATTGGTGTGGGGATCATGGCTTGGTGTAATATTATTGCAATTCTGCTATTGCAGAAACCAGCTTTTGCAGCATTAAAAGATTATGAAAAACAAAAGAACGAAGGTCTAGATCCTGTTTTTTATCCAAAGAATATTGGTGTTATGAATGTGCCGATATGGGATGAGATTAATGAGAATAAAGAAGTATAATTCAAATATTTTTTTTTAAAAAGCTTCCAGAAATAGAAACATCATTCTCTTTTTGGAGGCTTTTATTTTATAGTAAACAAATTACTTAATTAATCTATCTTTGCATTTTTAAAATCTGATAATCTAATTATCTAAAAATCTTATAATCTAAATGATTACAGTTAACGATATTTCGGTGCAATTTGGAGGCACTACCCTTTTTAGCGATGTTTCTTTTGCTATAAATGAAAATGATAAAATTGCCCTCATGGGTAAAAATGGAGCCGGAAAATCGACGCTTCTTAAAATCATTGCGGGTCAAAGCAAACCTTCAACAGGGAATATTTCGGCACCAAAAGATGCTGTTGTGGCCTATTTGCCTCAGCATTTATTGACTACGGACGGAGCAACGGTGATGGAAGAAACGTCAAAAGCGTTTGGTGAAATTTTCGGTATGAAAGCAGAAATTGATGAAATCAATGAGCAATTGACAGTTCGTACTGATTATGAAAGTGATGGGTACATGAAATTAATCGAAAGAGTTTCTGATTTAAGCGAGAAATTCTATGCGATAGAAGAAGTAAATTATGAAGCCGAAGTAGAAAAAATTCTGATTGGGTTGGGATTTGTTCGTGAAGATTTTAGCCGTCAAACTTCAGAATTTTCCGGAGGGTGGAGAATGCGAATCGAACTAGCAAAAATCCTTTTACAAAAACCAGACTTAATTCTACTGGATGAGCCAACCAACCACATGGATATCGAAAGTATACAGTGGTTAGAGGATTTTTTGATCAATTCAGCGAAAGCGGTTGTAGTAATTTCGCATGATAAAGCCTTTGTAGATGCTATCACTAATCGGACAATTGAAGTTACGATGGGCAGAATTTACGATTATAAAGCAAAGTACTCTCATTATTTGGAGTTGAGAAAAGACCGTCGCATGCACCAACAAAAGGCATACGACGAACAACAAAGAATGATTGCTGATAACAGGACCTTTATCGATCGTTTTAAAGGGACATTTTCTAAAACGGATGCCGTTCAATCCCGCGTCAAAATGCTGGAAAAACTGGTAATTGTACAGGTTGATGAGGTAGACAATTCGGCTTTGAAACTAAAATTTCCAGCGGCAGTTCGATCCGGTCAATATCCGGTAATTGTGAAAGATATGTCAAAATCGTACGGTGATCACGTGGTTTTCAAAGATGCCAATATCGTTATCGAAAGAGGGGAAAAAGTAGCTTTCGTAGGAAAAAATGGAGAGGGGAAATCGACGATGATTAAAGCCATTATGAAAGAAATTGAAATCAATGGCGGAAGTTCAGAAATTGGTCATAACGCGCAAATCGGTTATTTTGCCCAAAACCAAGCTTCATTGTTAAATGAAAACGCAACTATTTTTGAAACGATAGATGATATCGCCGTAGGTGATGTTCGAACTAAAATTAAAGATATTTTGGGAGCTTTTATGTTTCACGGTGATGATGTGACCAAGAAAGTAAAAGTGCTTTCAGGTGGTGAGAAGACCCGTTTGGCGATGATAAAATTATTGTTGGAACCAGTAAATTTATTAATTCTGGATGAGCCTTCGAATCACTTAGACATGAAAACCAAAGATATTATCAAGGATGCATTGCGCGATTTTGATGGAACATTGATTTTAGTTTCTCACGACAGGGATTTCCTGGACGGATTAGCCACTAAAGTTTTTGAATTTGGAAACAAAAGAGTAGTAGAACATTTTGAAGATATTACAGGATTTTTGGCACACAAAAAAATGGAAAATTTAAGAGAAATAGAAAAGTAAAAATAATAAAAATGCGCCCTATCAGGGAACAGGTTTTATAATGGAGTGAATTAGGAAGGCATACGGATAACGTGTGCCTTTTTTGTTGAGGTTTTATTTTATTTGAATTTAAATAAGATTATGTCATTTTTAACGGAATTTGCTATGCTATTTCATGTCGAATGATTAAATAAAAATAGTTTTAAAGTGCTCTTAATGAGTATTTTAAAACTATTTTTTTGTACCTTGTATTGTAGTTTAGTATCAATTTATAAAATTTTGATATCATGAAAAAAATAATTTTATACTTTGTGTTTTCAACAGCAGGTTTTCTTAGTCTTCCTATGTTTTCACAAATAGAAAACAGATTTGTAGCTCTAGATATGCCAGGTGATAATCTAAATCTTTATGCTGTATTGGATGTCTTTCAAAACTCTAAAACTTTGGAAGAATTTGAAAGAGCACTTAATAGTAAAGATAATCTCAATAATCTGGATTTGAATAATGACAATTTTATAGATTATATTGATGTGGTCAGTTTTAAGAATGGCGATTCTTATTCAATAGTGCTTCGCATAGCGCTAAATAATATCGAATTTCAAGATGTTGCGGTTATAGCGGTCAATAAAAATATATATGGAAGGGCAGTTGTTCAAATTATAGGCGATGAAGAATTATATGGAAAAGATTATATTCTGGAACCCTCCGCAGGAGATGGCTTAACGCCAAATCCGGGTTTTCTGGGTTACGAAAGAACGTATTCCGGGAATTATTGGAATGGTATGGTTTACGTTAATGATTGGCCGATAATAATTCATTTATTTTCTCCGTCCTTTGTGGCATATGTATCTCCATGGCGGTGGGGATATTATCCGTCGTACTGGCGCAGACGAATTCCCATTTTTTATTATGATTATTGGGGATATCACCGTCACTATTACAGAAATAATTTTTATCGCAGAGTGGGATACGTCAGATATCCATATGCTTACTCTAATTATTATTCCAGAAGAAACAGTTCTCCGATTGTGACTAGGAACAGAATAAACAATGTTTACAGAGACACCTATCAAGGAAGAACTTTTGGAAGACCTCAAGGAACGGTGCTTCCAAGAACTCAGGAACAAATAAGGGGAAGTCGTTCCGTAAATCCTCGTACTGTTCGCCCCGTTCAGCCTGCAGCTCCAACAAATCGCCAGCCGGCACAAAGGACGCGCCAGCAAAACCCTCCCTCAGTTCGTCCAACTCCGCCTGTAAATCGTCAATCTGCGCCCAGATCAAATAATCCAACTCGAACTCGCAACAGAAATTGAGTAAATTCATTGAAATTTTATTTTGATAAAAAAAAGAGACATTCTTCATAGAAATGTCTCTTTTTTTTATAATCTAATTCCTGGAGGAAGCAACTCTTTGTAAACAGGGTTTTTCTTAAAAAAAACCACTATTTTAGGAAGAATAGGAACAACTTTGAATTTTCTTTCTATCGCAATTTCCATAATATTTTTTAGGAAGTTAGAAATGAATTCTTCGTCTTCATACGATTCCGGTACATTTATTTTTGTTAAAAATATTTTCTTCTCCTGAAACGAGTATTCAACAGAAACTAATCCTTCGTCGACTGTAGTTTCAAATTGTCTTGCAAAAGTATTGTCTTTGATATCCATAATCAGTGCTGTATCCATAATAATTAACTGTGATTCATTGGCACTTCTACCAACAGTATTTTTGACTTGGTAATAATTTTGATTTCAAATTCATTAAAATCCGTTATTCCCATGGCATCTCTTGCCTTCAAAATTTGATTGTCAACTTCTATTTCGCCTTCAATCAAAAATAAGTAAACGCCGTTTTTTGGGATTTTAACTTTATAGTTGGTAGTGATTTTGCTGTCAAAAATTCCAAGATAAAAATAGGTTTTCTGATAAACCCAAAGTGCATTGCCATCATTTTTATCATTTGGCGAAACGATGTTTACAAAGGTATTGATTTGATCCTCAATATCAAATGATTTCTGGTCGTATCTCGGCGTTACGTTCTCAGTGTCAGGAAAAACCCATAGCTGCAGTGTTTTTGCAGGGTCTTTCTGGCTTGCATTCATTTCAGAATGTTCCACTCCTGATCCTGCACTCATCACCTGGACTTCTCCAAAACCAATTACACCTTCATTTCCCATGCTGTCTCGGTGCATCAATCCGCCTTCTAGCGGTATGGTGATGATTTCCATATTGGCGTGGGCGTGAGTGCCAAAACCCGATCCGCCGGCAATCGTATCGTCATTTAAAACGCGCAACATTCCAAACTGTTGGCGCTCCGGATTGAAATAATTCCCGAAAGAAAATGAGAAATTGGCTTTAAGCCAGCCAAAATCAGCTTTGCCTCTTGTGTTCGATTCAAATAGTTGTGTAGTCATAAATTATTGATAATATAAAGTAGATAGTTGGATGGTTTCCAATAAAAAATTTAATTTTATACAAAATTCACTATAAAAAATCAGATTTTTGTTATAAAATCGTTAAAACAACTATGAGTAAAATTCCAGTTTATCTAATGCCAGGTTTGGCTTCAAGTGCTGCCATTTTTGAGCGAATGGCGCTCCCGAAAGACACGTTTGAAATCGTCTTATTAGAATGGGAGATTCCGCTGGCAAATGAATCTTTGACAGATTATGCGAAGAGAATCACCGAGAAAATTAAACATAAAAACCCGGTATTGATTGGTGTTTCGTTTGGAGGAATTTTAGTTCAGGAAATGGCTAAATTTATTGAGACACGCAAAGTTATTATCATTTCGAGTGTGCGTAGCAATTTGGAATTTCCACGTAGATTAAAAATCGCCAAAACGACGAAAGCCTATAAACTGATTCCGATGAGCCTGATTGCAAATATTGAAAGTCTGGCTAAATTTTCGTTTGGAGAAAAAGTAAATCAACGACTAAAACTCTACGAAAAATTTCTTTCGGTTCGGGATATTGGGTATTTAAATTGGGCGGTGGAACAGGTTGTTTTATGGAACAGAACCATTATTGACGAAAACGTAATCCACATTCATGGAGATGCCGATGATGTTTTTCCTTTAAAGAATATAAAAAAATGCATTGTTGTAAAAGGTGGTACTCACATAATGATTCTGAACAAATACAAATGGTTGAATGAAAATTTGCCATCCATAATATTGGAAACAAAAAAAGAAACCAGCAAACTTTTGTAACCATCAAAAACTATTAAAAAATAAACAGATGAAATTCACGAATAAAATTAGTCAAATCTTCACCGTAGTTATTGCCAGTGGCGTACTTATTTTTGCCACAATAAATCCGACGAAGGAAAATAAAATGAATGAACAAATTGCTGTTAATCTTCCAAGCAAAATTGATTTTGCCGGTGAAGAAACGCCTTTGAAAATTGCAGATGTCACAGAACGATTAGATAGAGAATTATTGGTAAATATTAATGCACATGCATCAACTATTTTGGCTATAAAAAGAGCCAATCGTGCTTTTCCGGTTATTGAGCCAATTCTCAAAAAAAATGGTATTCCGGATGATTTTAAGTATCTCGCAGTGATAGAAAGTGGTTTAGTCAATGCAGTTTCGCCAGCAGGAGCACGAGGAATTTGGCAATTCATGCCGGATACCGCAAAAGAACGTGGAATGGAAGTGAGTGAAAATGTGGACCAACGCTATGATCTTGCAAAATCAACACAAGCAGCTTGCAGCTATTTGTTGAGTGCCAAAGGGAAATTTGGAAGCTGGACTTTGGCGGCAGCCTCTTATAACGGAGGAATGACAGGTGTGAATAAACAAATTGGAATCCAAAAAGTATCTACTTTTTATGATTTACTGCTTACTGAAGAAACATCTCGCTATATTTTTAGGATTTTAGCTTTGAAAGAAATTATGAAAAACCCTGTAAAATATGGATTTAACATTGCTTCCGAAGATTTATATCAAACTTTGCCGACCCGAAAGATAGAAATTGACAGTTCGATTACGGACTTGGCTGATTTCGCAAAAAGTCAAGGAATCAATTATAAAATTTTGAAGATTCACAATCCTTGGCTTAGGGAAACGAAATTAGTAAATGACACCGGTAAAAAATACCAGATCGAAATTCCGTTAAAAGGTTATTAATTAATAAAGTCATCAAGGTTTTGAAAGTGCCTTTAGGTACTGAATATTGGTAGATAAATAGGAATCGTAATAGAACCGGCGTGCCTTAGGCAAGCAACAAAACGGTGATATTGCGTACCTACTGCAAGCTAACGAATTTTAAATCTTGTTACTACTAATATTTGGTACCTAAAGGCACAAAAAAGAATATCTCAACTTTTATTTGGTTTGAATTAGCAATAAAAAAGGGTCAAATGTTATGTGCATTTGACCCTTTTTCGATAAGTATAAAAAATTATATCTTTTTCATTTGTTCTTTCATCATGACAATTTGATCTTTCAGCATATTCTGTTTGTCTAATTTTTTAGCTTCGTTCAACAAGGAGGTAGCTTCAAGTTTACGACGACGTGTCATCGCAACGCCCGCCAGATTTAATTTGGCTACAGCCAAATCCATATCCATTGATAATCCTAACTCAATTGCTTTTTTGAAATATTTCTCCGCTTGATTAATATTGGTTTGCGAAAGCATGATTCCGTGCAGGTAATTGAAGTAGCCTTGTTGTTTTTGAACCAAAGCTGTTTCCGGGTTTTTGATGTATGCCAACCATTTTTTGGCACCTTCAAAATCTTGTTTTCTTAGTTTCAAGAAAGCCAATAAGATAAATTCGTTTTTGAAGTAAAGGAATATAGGAATTGCACTCAATAATATTAGGAAGATTCCGTTACCGATATTGCTTTCAGTGAATTGCCAAATGCCAGTAGCGATAATAAGTCCGGCGATAATAAGTTTAATATTTCTGTGAAACATAGTGTGGTTATTTTAAGATCACAAATATAGTAAAATGAATTGAAAATATTTTTACAAAACTACTTGCGAGAAAAAAAAGTCTTTGTATATTTGCACTCGGTTTTAGAATAACAGTTATTCGAAATAGGAAGACATATAAATAAGATTTTAAAGATACAAAGCAATGAGCAAAAGAACGTTTCAACCATCGAAAAGAAAAAGAAGAAATAAGCACGGATTTATGGACAGAATGGCTTCTGCTAATGGAAGAAAAGTTCTTGCGCGTAGAAGAGCTAAAGGAAGACATAAATTGACTGTTTCTTGCGAACCAAGACACAAAAAATAATGTTTCTATAAACATAAATAAGGCGTTACTTTTTTTAGTATCGCCTTTTTTTATACCTATTCGTTAAAAAAAGTTAAAGATTTACAGGTAAAAGGTTTGAGTTCAGTAACTTTAATCTTTTGATAATAACAACTACACAACACAATACTACTATAAAATGCCAAAAGATACATCTATAAAATCAGTTTTAATAATAGGCTCAGGTCCTATTGTTATTGGTCAAGCGTGCGAATTTGATTATGCGGGATCACAATCTGCCCGTTCTATTCGTGAAGAAGGAATTGAAGTTATTCTGATAAATTCGAATCCGGCAACAATTATGACGGATCCTTCTATGGCCGATCATATTTATCTGAAACCTTTGACGACCAAATCGATTATCGAAATCCTAAAAGCGCATCCCCAAATTGATGCTGTTTTACCTACAATGGGAGGACAAACCGCTTTAAACTTGTGTCTGGAAGCCGATGAAAAAGGTATTTGGGCTGATTTTGGAGTGAAATTAATTGGGGTTGATGTAAACGCCATCAATATTACCGAAGACAGAGAGCAGTTCAAACAATTGCTTAAAAAAATAGGTGTTCCATCTGCTCCTGCTGAAATATGTACGTCTTACCTTAGAGGTAAAGAAATTGCCCAAGAATTTGGTTTTCCGTTAGTAATCCGTCCTTCATTTACTTTAGGGGGAACCGGAGCTGCTATTGTTTATAAAAAAGAAGATTTCAACGAGCTTTTGACTCGTGGACTAGAGGCTTCACCCATTCACGAAGTCCTAATTGATAAGGCCTTAATGGGTTGGAAAGAATATGAATTGGAACTTTTGAGAGATAAAAATGACAATGTTGTTATTATTTGTTCGATCGAAAATATGGATCCAATGGGAATTCACACCGGAGATTCCATTACGGTTGCACCAGCAATGACTTTGTCTGATACGACTTTCCAAAAAATGCGTGATTACGCTATCTTGATGATGAGAAGCATCGGAAACTTTGCCGGAGGTTGTAATGTTCAGTTTGCCGTTTCACCTGACGATAAAGAAGACATTGTAGCCATTGAAATCAATCCTCGTGTATCTCGTTCTTCAGCTTTGGCATCAAAAGCAACGGGGTATCCTATTGCAAAAATTGCTTCTAAACTGGCTTTGGGGTACAACTTAGATGAATTGCAAAATCAAATTACCAAATCGACTTCGGCATTATTCGAACCGACTTTGGATTACGTGATTGTGAAAATACCACGTTGGAACTTCGATAAATTCGAAGGCGCTGACAGAACTTTGGGACTTCAAATGAAATCAGTAGGTGAAGTGATGGGAATTGGACGCTCGTTCCAAGAAGCCCTGCATAAAGCAACTCAATCATTGGAAATCAAAAGAAATGGTCTGGGTGCTGACGGAAAAGGATATACTAACTACGAACAAATTATCGAGAAACTGACTTTTGCGAGTTGGGATCGTGTATTTGTGATTTATGATGCAATCGCAATGGGAATTCCATTGAGTCGTATTCATGAAATCACTAAAATTGATATGTGGTTTTTGAAACAATACGAGGAATTGTATAGTTTGGAGAAGGAAATATCCAAATTTAATTTGGAAACTTTGCCAAGAGAATTGCTCTTAGAAGCCAAGCAAAAAGGTTTTGCTGACAGACAAATTGCCCACATGTTAGGTTGTTTGGAAAGCCAAATCCACAATTTGCGTTCCGAAAAGAACATCAATCGCGTGTTCAAATTGGTTGATACGTGCGCTGCTGAATTCAAGGCAATGACTCCCTTTTATTACTCGACTTTTGAGGCAGAAATCGAAAAAGCAAACGGAGAACGCTACGTTCACAACGAAAGTATTGTAACCGATAAAAAGAAAATAATTGTTCTTGGGTCAGGCCCAAATAGAATTGGACAGGGAATAGAGTTTGATTATTCATGTGTTCACGGTGTTTTGGCTGCTAAAGAATGTGGCTACGAAACCATCATGATCAACTGTAATCCGGAAACGGTTTCGACTGATTTTGACACAGCCGATAAATTGTATTTCGAACCGGTTTTCTGGGAACATATTTACGACATTATCCAACACGAAAAACCAGAAGGCGTAATTGTCCAATTAGGCGGACAAACGGCTTTGAAAATAGCTGAAAAGCTCGCTAAATACGGAATAAAAATTATTGGAACCAGCTTTGATGCTTTGGATTTAGCCGAAGATAGAGGACGTTTCTCAGAACTTTTAACCGATTTGAAAATTCCTTTTCCACAATTTGGAATTGCAGAAACGGCTGACGAAGCATCGGCTTTAGCGGATGTTTTAGATTTTCCGTTATTGATTCGTCCTTCATATGTGCTGGGTGGTCAGGGAATGAAAATTGTAATTAACAAACAAGAACTGGAAGAACACGTGATCAATTTATTGAAAACGATTCCAGGAAATAAATTGCTTTTAGACCATTATTTAGATGGTGCGATAGAAGCAGAAGCTGATGCGATTTGTGACGGAGAAAATGTGTACATCATAGGAATTATGGAGCACATCGAACCTTGCGGAGTGCATTCAGGCGATAGTAACGCCACTTTGCCACCGTTTAACTTAGGCGAATTTGTAATGCAACAGATTAAAGATCATACCAAAAATATTGCGTTGGCTTTGAGAACAGTTGGTTTAATCAACATTCAGTTTGCGATAAAAGATGATATTGTTTACATCATTGAAGCGAATCCTAGAGCGTCTCGTACCGTTCCATTTATTGCAAAAGCATACGGAGAACCATATGTGAACTATGCGACTAAAGTTATGTTAGGACACAATAAAGTTACCGATTTCACTTTCAACCCACAGTTGAAAGGATTTGCGATCAAGCAACCCGTTTTCTCTTTCAGCAAATTCCATAATGTGAACAAAGCATTAGGACCGGAAATGAAATCAACAGGAGAAAGCATCTTGTTTATTGATGATTTGAAAGACGATCAGTTCTACGAATTGTACTCCAGAAGAAAAATGTATTTGAGTAAATAAAAACTTGAATTTTTATATTGAAAAAGCCCCATTTTGAACATGCCCCAAATAGTGTCTAACTTTTTGGGGCATGTTCAAAGGGACTTTATAAATATCAAAACACTAAACTTATCTCTACTTTAATTTCTCCTTGAAAAAATCAATCGTTCGTGTCCAAGATAAAGTCGCGGCTTTTTCATCGTATCTGGGCGTAGTATTGTTATGAAAACCATGATTCACGCCTTCATAGAAGTAAGCAATATGTTCTACTTTGTTCTTTTTGAGTATAGCTTCAAAAGCGGGCCAGCCTTCATTTACTCGGGTGTCTAAACTGGCATAATGCGCCATGATTGGCGTTTTAATTTTGTCGGCCTCTTCAGCAGTGGGCTGTCCTCCATAATACGGGACCGCGGCACATAATTTTGGGATTTTGACCGCCATCATATTGGCAATCCAACCGCCAAAACAAAATCCTACCACACCAATATGACCATTGCAATCTTTGTGCGATTTTAGGTATTTGTAAGCTGCAATAAAGTCTTCTAGCATTTCTTCACGGGTACGTTTTTTTTGTAATTCCCTTCCCGCATCATCATTTCCGGGATAACCGCCCAAGGGAGATAAGGCATCGGGTGCCAATGTGATGAATCCTTCCACAGCGGCTCTTCGTCCTACATCTTCAATATATGGATTTAGTCCGCGGTTTTCATGTACCACTATGATTCCCGGCAGTTTCTTTTTGGCTACTGTTGGTTGTGATAAAAGTCCTTTGATTGTTCCGCCGCCTTTTGGAGAATCGTAGGTTATAAATTCTGATTTTAACCTTGGATCACCGGGTTTTATCAAAATGGAATCCACGTAATTAGGAGTCATAAAACTCAAAAGTGACGGCAGCGTGAGCGTTCCTACCGCAAATAACGATAGTTTTTCTACGAATCGTCTTCTGTCAATTTTGTTGTGGGCGTAATCATCGTATAAGTCAAATACTTCCTGACTGATATCTTCTTTGGTTAGTTGTTTCATAGCATTTTTTTTGATGCAACTAATTTAGGAAAAAAAGCCAGTTCTAATTTTAATTTGCTTCAAATTATTCCTCTTTTAAAAATTCAAATAATTCATCATCCTGAAGAATAGTTACTTTACTGCAGTGGGAAAGATGCGAAAAGAAATATGGCCTTTTAGAATTGAAGCAACCAATGTTCACTACTCGGAATTTTCCGGTACACTCTTGGCTACCTTCTGATGAATATCGGTTTATCAGATATCCTTGATTCATTGGTTGCAACCAAAACCAACTTCCTGCCACTTCACCACTTAACCATTGGCTGTCTTGCGGGATATTTTCCGGTCTTGTTGGTGCCGGCAGCGTGTTTTTTACGTTTTCTTTGGAATATGAAGTAGAATGATACTGCTGTTTTTCTGTACTATTAGTTACACTATTTTTGGGGATGGTGATTTTACCCGAAAGAAAGTCAACATTAGTTATCGGCATTGGTTTTAAAGGCCATAAATAGCGAAGTTTAAAACGGTATTTTAGTGCTGGTGTTCCCGCTAAAATTCCGTTTCTCACAAACCGGCAACAATTAATACCATTAAGGACAAATGGACCAAAAGGTATTGCGTCTTTGCTTTGCAGTTGTTTTATTTTGGATCTGGAAGAATCAATATTTACAGCACAATAAGAAGCATACAAGGGCCCTGCACCATAAGTGGTTTTGTTATTCTGTACTTCGTTCAATATTTCTTTAATATTCGCTATTTTATTATCGGCGAAATTTGCCTTTGTACGAATTTCAAGATTTGAATCGGTGGCAACGTCCCGAATCCGACCATGCTGAAAAGGAGCATGATATCTTCCACAATCAAAATAGGAGCAGTGTCCGGAAACAGCATCGACCAAAATCAATGAAGCATGGCCCACTTTGTATTGGAAGTTTTTATTATGACCTATCCATCGCATCGGTGTGTCATACCATGATCCAGGCTGTTTCCCGTTAAATTCAGGCCAGGCAATAGCAATTGCCATTCCGTTGAAGTTGCTCATTTTGAAAGATTTATTAAGGTTGTTTATTCCTTCTGGGACTTGGCATTGTCCTGAAAACAATATCCCAAATCGGCGTTGTAACACCAAAGGCCTGGTTGTCATTCTTATGATGGTGGACATGGTGATGTTTCCATAAATACCGGAATACATTCCTCGGAGGACGTCTGGTATGAATTAAATAATGTACCAAAAGATAGGAAGCATATCCAAACAAAAAACCGGGAAAAAAAAAGAAAGAATATTGTCCCATTACAATCCAATATATGAAAAAAAAGAAACCCGATAGTACTACAGCCAATGGCAGCGGTAACGCCAAACGCTCTTTATCTTGCGGTGTTGCGTGATGAATTCCGTGAATCTTGAATTGCCATTTTTCTGTGTTGGTGTATTCTCCTGAATGAAAAACGAATCGATGAATGAGATATTCTGCAAGGGTGAAAAATAGAAATCCTAAAATGAATATAATTAGTTCATTCATGATATTTAAGGGCACTTTGATCGAACTCACTGTAAACAATACTAACGCTGTAAAAGCTAATATGGCGATCACAATCAGTGCATTCGTGCGAGAGTATTTTTCTAATAAAGGATTATGAAAAAGCGGAATAGTTTTGTTTTTAGGTATCATATTTCTTTGTTTTTTTTGCTTCTAACACTGCAAATTAAGAATAGGGAATGTTTTGATTTTTGCTGACCACTGTTCTACAAAAGAATTTTTAATTCACTTGTTTTTCTTCAAAGTTCACCATCCAGTTCACCCCAAATTTATCAGTAAATGTGCCAAAATAGGCACCCCAAAATGTGTCTTCCATTGGCATTTCTACTTTTCCACCGGCAGAAAGCGCATGGAATAATTTATCGGCTTCCTCTTTGTTATCAGGATTCACCAGCAGCGAAAAATTATTTCCGAAAATAGTTTTTGTTCCAAATGATTCGAAGCTGTCACTTCCCATTATGGCTGTTTCTTTACTTATGGGAAGGGAAACATGCATTATTTTTTCTGCATCAGCAGGAGGACAGGTTTTGCCTTCCTGCATTGGCATTGCCTTGAATCTTTCAAAATAAGAAAATTGACCGCCAAAAACTGATTTGTAGAATAGAAATGCTTCTTCACAGTTCCCATTATAAGTGATATACGAATTTACTGTTACCATAACAATTGTATTTAAATAATTGTTTCCTTTATTTTTTCAAAATTTAGAATCGGAGTTATTCATTTTTTGTTATCAAATACCTTTTGTACCAGTCAATTGCCAAATCCGCGACTTCGATCAATTTCCCGGGCTCTTCAAATAGATGCGTGGCTCCCGAAACTATTTTCATCTCTTTTACAGATTCTAAACGTTCTAAAGCCATTTTATTCATTCCAATTACCGGGACATCGAGACCACCCACGATCAGAAGGGTAGGAGCGGTTACTTGCTGCAATTCGTTCATTGCTAAATCTGGGCGTCCGCCGCGGGAAACTACAGCTTTTATTTTTTCTTTAAAATGTGCAGCGGCCCGCAATGCCGATGCGGCGCCCGTACTTGCTCCGAAATAACCAATAGGAAGATCTTTACTGCTTTCGTATTCCGTGAGCCACTGCGTGGTTTCTATCAATCGTTCGCTCAGTAGATCAATACTGAATCTGTTCTCGTAGATTTCATCTTCCGCTTCAGTGAGTAGGTCAAGCAGAAGAGTTCCAATGTTTTTTTTCTGAATCATTTCCGCAACCATTCTGTTTCGCGAGCTAAATCTGCTACTGCCGCTTCCGTGCGAAAAAACAACTATTCCGGCAGCATTTTCCGGGATTACTAAATCTCCTTTCAGCGTAACTGCCGATAAAGCAATATCCATATCTAATTTTTCCATTATTTTTTATTTTTAAAAGTCATTTAAATTTTTCATTCGGTTATGGTTGGAACCGTTAATAACTCGATTACCTCTTCATCTTCCACTTGATTAAAATCCTCATAGAATCCTCCGACTCCGCTAAAATATTTAGAGGCAATCAGGTAAATAAATTCATCTGCTTTTTTTTCAAATACTGATACCGTTTCAAAAGGTAAAACAGGAACGGCAACGATTATTTTTACAGGATTTCTTTTTCTTAACATCTCTATACTGGCCAAAAGGGTATTTCCGGTTGCAATGCCGTCATCTACCAAGATTACATTTTTCCCCTTAATATCCACTGGCTTCTTATGGCCCATATACAATGCATACTTATCCTGCATCAATTTTCGCAACCGCACAGTTTCAGCTTTAATATATTCTGTAGGTATATTAGGATGCTCATCCAGTATCATCGAATCCATTGATAAGGCACCGATAGCAAATTCCTTATTATAAGGATGTCCAATTTTTTTGGAGATTGCAATATCTAATGGGAGATGTAAACTTTTTGCTATTACAAATCCAACAGGCACTCCACCGCGTGGAACAGCAAGAACGACACTGTTGCTGTCCTGATATTTTTTTAATTTTTCTGAAAGTAACAGACCGGCTTCAATTCTATCTTTTAGCATCTTGTTGTACATACCGTTTTGATTATAGAATATATAAAAATACAACATAAAGATACTGATTTTCAGTTAGTTTGCGTTTTAATAATTTTATTTTCTTTCTTTTTTAATTGAAGATTTGGCATTGAAAGTTCTTCGGTTTAATTAATAAAAATGCTTACTTGGATTATCGGTTTATCCACAATTTTAATCGATCTGATGAAATTGGCTTTGTGGCCAAGATGATTAGAAACTGCCCTTTATAGAAAATTAGTGTAGCGACTCTAAAGCGTAAAGCATGTTAGCAAGTGTGATCAGCTGAAAATAGTACGATTACAATAATTTATTGGACAATGTTGATGGTAAATTAAATGGATCTGGCAGCGTCAATTTAAAATAATACTGTAGTTTTTCAAATTATTTTTTATAATGTTAAATTAAAATTTTACATTTGTTTATTAAATTAGAGTAAATGATAAACAATGTCAAAAGTGTATTCAGTATAAAAGATCTGGAAAACATTTCAGGAATAAAAGCGCATACCATACGGATTTGGGAGAAAAGATACGATATACTTCAACCTATGCGTACCGAAACTAATATCAGGTTATACGATTTGGCAAGTTTGCAAAAACTGCTGAATATTACTTTGTTACATGACTACGGGTATAAAATTTCTAAAATTGCAACCTATCCTCAAGAAAAAATACCTGCACTTGTCAGAGAAATAATTTCCAATAAAACTGCTAAAAGCCATGCTATTAGCGAGTTTAAGATGGCGATGATGAACTTTGACCAAGAATTATTTTTCAATACTTATAATTGGTTAATTGCTGAAAAATCATTTAAAGAAGTGTTTCACGAGGTCTTCCTGCCGCTGCTGAATGAAATTGGATTATTATGGCAAGCGGAAACCATAACACCGGCGCATGAACATTTTATCAGTTATTTAATCAAACAAAAATTACTTACAAATACAGAAAAACTGCAGGTTTTAAAGCAAACGAAAACCGATAAAGTTTTTGTGCTTTCTCTTCCAATGAACGAAATCCACGAGTTGGGTCTAATGTATTTGCATTATGAAATTTTACTGAATGGTTACAAGGGAATCTATTTGGGCGAAAGCATGCCCATTGAAAATTTGAAGGATTTAAAAAATCATTTTGATTCCATTACTTATGTTACCTATCTTACAGTTCAACCGGAACGGTCAGTCATCAACGAATATGTTGAGAAAATGGCTCTGGAGCTGCTTGATGAAAATACCGAATTATGGTATTTAGGCAGATTAACAGAATTTATTAATACAGACGTTCTGTCGGATAAAGTTTCTATTTTTAATTCTATTGCAGAATTAGTAGATAAATTATAGGTTTCGTTTAAACATTTTGTATATTTGCTAAACAAATGAAAAAGAAAATTACAGTTATAGGTTCAGGTTTCTCCTCTTTGGCCGCCGCATGTTATTTGGCGAAAAGTGGCCATCAGGTCGAAGTTTATGAAAAAAATGCAACAATAGGCGGAAGAGCTCGACAATTAAAAAAAGACGGCTTCGTCTTTGATATGGGACCAAGCTGGTATTGGATGCCAGACGTCTTTGATCGTTTTTTTGCTGATTTTGATAAGAAAACAACCGATTATTACGAGCTCATTAAATTATCACCAGCCTATCGGGTGTATTACGGAATCGATGATTTCATAACAATTGCAGACAATTTACCTGATATTATATTCGCTTTTGAAGCTATCGAAAAGGGAAGCGGTAAAATTCTGAATGATTTTATGGCTGAGGCCAAAAGTAATTACGATATTGCCATCAAAGATTTGGTTTACCGTCCGGGAGTTTCTCCACTCGAATTGATAACTGTGGAAACAGCCATGAAAGTTGGACAATTTTTTAGCAATATCAGTAAAGATGTTCGCAAAAAATTTAAAAATGAAAGGCTAATCCAAATATTGGAATTTCCAGTATTGTTTCTTGGCGCAAAGCCATCAGACACGCCTTCGTTTTATAGTTTTATGAACTATGCTGATTTTGGTCTTGGAACCTGGCATCCTAAAACAGGAATGTTTGATGTGGTTCGTGGAATGGAAAGTTTAGCGCGAGAGCTGGGAGTGAAATTTCAAACTAATTCAAACATCGAGAAAATAATCGTCGAAAATAAAACTGCGGTAGCCCTCCAGGTCAACGGCGAAATTATTGCTTCAGATTTAATTTTGAGTGGTGCTGATTACCATCACACTGAAACTTTGTTGGATCAGGAACATAGAGCGTATTCAGAAAAATACTGGGACAGCAGAGTTTTTGCACCATCATCATTATTGTTTTATGTAGGTTTCAATAAAAAAATAGAAAATATTTCGCATCATGCATTATTTTTTGATGTCGATTTTTATCAGCATGCAAAAGATATTTACGATGAACCGCAATGGCCGAAAGAACCATTGTTTTACGCTAATTTTCCATCGTTAACTGACAAAACAGCCGCTCCGGAAGGAATGGAATCTGGCTTTTTCCTTGTGCCTTTAGCGCCAGGAATAAATGATACTGAAGCGCTGCGAGAAGAATATTTTGATAAAATAATGGATCGTTTTGAAACATTAACAAAGCAAAGTGTAAAAAATAATATTATATTTAAGCAATCATTCTGTAAAAATGATTTTGTGTCGGAGTACAATTCATACAAAGGCAATGCGTACGGTATGGCAAATACGTTGTTGCAAACAGCATTTTTGAGACCAAAGTTAAAAAGTAAAAAAGTTAAGAATTTATATTTCACCGGTCAATTGACTGTTCCGGGACCAGGAGTTCCGCCAGCATTAATTTCTGGAAAATTAGTGTCGGAATTAATTAATAAGCAATTTTCAGAACAATAGTATGAAGCAATTATTTGATGATGTATCTTTTAAATGTAGCAAGTTAGTTACAAAAAATTATAGCACCTCTTTCTCGCTGGCGGTTTACATGCTGTCGCCAAGTATAAGAGATGCCATATATAGTATTTATGGTTTTGTCCGTTTTGCAGATGAAATTGTAGATTCCTTTCATGGTTATGACAAGGAAAGTTTAATCGCTGAATTCGAGGATGACTACTATAAAGCGATTGACAGAGGAATAAGTTTAAATCCTATCCTGAATTCATTCCAGCAAATTGTCAAGGAATACAATATATCGGATGACCTCATTCAGGCGTTCTTAAGAAGCATGAAATTAGACCTAATCAAGTCCGATTATCATAGTAAAGCTGAATATGATGCGTATATCTATGGTTCTGCTGATGTGGTGGGATTGATGTGTCTCAAGGTTTTTGTTGCCGGAGATAACAAGAGATACGAGCAACTCAAAGACGAGGCCATGCGTTTAGGCTCTGCGTTTCAAAAAGTCAATTTCCTTCGTGATTTGAAGGATGATAATCTGGTCTTGAACCGTAATTATTTCCCTGGAGTCGATTTAAATTCCTTTGATGAAAATGCTAAAACGGCTATCATCAGTGAAATCGAAGAGGATTTCAAAATTGCTTATCAAGGGATTCTTAAACTGCCTATTGAAGCAAAATTTGGAGTTTACACAGCATTCGTGTACTATAAAAAGCTATTGAAAAAGCTTGAAAATACACCTTGCCATGAAATTGGAAATGCACGAATTCGGGTTTCCAATTATACAAAAGCGGGACTTTTGGCGCAATCTTTTGTGACTTATAAATTAAAACTGGTGTAAAACAGCAGCTATTTTAAAAGTATATTTAAATTTAATATAAAAAATAATGATTTTCTTTTTAATCTTTTTAGGTGTTTTCCTTTTAATGGAATGTGTGACCTGGCTTACACACAAGTATGTAATGCACGGGTCGATGTGGTATTTTCACGCCGATCATCACCAACCAAAATATGCGAACGTTTTCGAACGAAATGATATCTTTTTTGTCATTTTTGCGATCCCAAGCATTGTACTTTTTTATTTTGGTGTCGAAGGCGGTTTGAACTACAAATTCTTCATCGGACTTGGAATTATGTTTTACGGTCTTTGTTATTTCATGATCCACGATGTCCTGATTCACCAGCGATTTAAGTGGTTCAAACACACTAATAATAAGTATTTAGTAGGTTTGCGTAAAGCTCATAAAATACATCACAAACATTTGGGTAAGGAGCACGGAGAGTGTTTCGGAATGTTATTTGTGCCGTTCAAATACTACAAAATGTAAAGTTTAATTGGGGCGTGACCACGCTTTCACTAGCGTTACAGCGGGGTCGGGCTATCCGTTCCCGCTTTTTTTTGACTACCCTGTCAGGGTTCAAAACCCTGACAGGGTAGTCAAAAAAAGAGCTCCACTTTTATCCCTCACGCGAACCCAGTGTTCCATGACGGTATTTATCTTTAAAATACAAACATGAAAATTTACAAACAAGAAACCGTTCAACACGTAAATGCAACTGTTGAAGAATGTTGGGCTTTTTTTTCCAATCCGAAAAATCTTCAGAAAATCACACCAGAAGGAATGGGTTTTCAAATCACGGATTTCGATAATAAGTCCATGTATCCCGGGCAAATTATTCAATATAAGGTGACGCCACTTTTCGGGATTACTTTGTCCTGGATGACTGTAATTACTCAGGTAAAGGAAAATAGTTACTTCATAGACGAACAGCGTTTTGGTCCTTACAGTTTTTGGCACCACAAACATTTCTTTGAAGCGACACCAAACGGTACCAAAATGACGGATGTGGTTCACTACGGATTGCCGCTTGGCTTTTTGGGCCAGATCATGAATACACTCGTTGTTAAAAATAAATTGAAATCCATTTTCGAATATCGTGTTACTAAAGTGGACGAAATGTTTAATTCAAAGTAATGAGTAAACAAGAAGTTTCTGTTTTTTGGTTCCGACGCGACTTGCGTCTCGAAGATAATACTGGTTTATTTTGCGCTTTACAGTCTAAATATTCGGTAATACCATTGTTTATTTTTGATGATTCTATTTTAGACAGTTTACCAAAAAATGACGCCCGAGTAGGTTTCATTCATGAATCACTTTCGAAAATAAATACGGAACTTCAAGAAATAGGAAGTTCACTTTTAATCAAAAAAGGAAAAACTTCAGATGTTTGGCAATCTCTTTTACAAGAATTTGACGTTAAAGAAGTTTTCTTCAACAAAGATTACGAACCGTACGCGTTACAACGCGACACAACCCTTTGTGAAATTTTAGAAACAAATAAAACCCTTTCTTATTCTTTCAAAGACCAAGTTATTTTTGAAGAAAGAGAAATTACAAAAGCGGATGGATTGCCGTATACGGTTTATACTCCTTTTAAGAATAAATGGTTAGAAAAATACAAGTCATTGGCTCCGGTTCAGGAGTACGATACCGAATCACATTTTTCTAATTTCTATAAAAACAGTTTCGATTTTCCTACTTTAGAACAAATTGGTTTCGAAGAAAGTCCTATAAAAGTAAAGCCGCACAACTTAAAATTCATTGCAAATTATCAGGATATAAGAGATTTTCCAGCTATGGACAAAACTTCTTATCTGTCGCCTCATTTGCGTTTCGGAACCGTAAGCGTTCGGAAATTAGTCAATTGGGCATTTCATAAAAACGATGTCTTTTTGAGTGAATTGATCTGGAGAGAGTTCTTTATGCAAATCTTATTCAGTTTTCCAAAAGTAGTTACCCAAAACTTCAAATCGGCCTATGATGGGATCCAGTGGCGCAATAATGAAGAAGATTTCAAGCGTTGGTGTTCTGGTACAACCGGATACCCCATGGTTGATGCGGGAATGCGTCAACTCAATGAAACTGGCTATATGCACAATAGGGTTCGCATGGTGGTTGCCAGTTTTCTAATTAAACATTTAATGATTCAGTGGCAATGGGGTGAAGCCTATTTTGCTGAAAAATTATTAGACTATGATATGTCTGCCAATGTTGGCAACTGGCAGTGGGCAGCGGGAACCGGTTGTGATGCCGCACCTTATTTCCGTGTTTTCAATCCGGAAATACAGCAAAAGAAATTTGACGAAAAAGGAATTTACATTCGAAAATGGATCAAAGAATTTGATTTGGGATACGGTAAACCTATTGTAGATCATGCCATGGCGAGAGACAGGGCAATTGCGACTTACAAAGCCGGAATTTTGAAATGATTTATTTTAACATATAAGTCATTTAAGTTTTTATGTAGTTTAAAGAAAGACTTATATGACTTATATGTTTGTAAAATATTATTTTATCAGTTTTTTCAGCATTCCATTAAAGATAAATCCATGAAACGGCAAAACAGAATACCAGTATAATTTCCCCCAAATTCCTCTGGGTCTGAAAGTAGCTGCTTGATATAACGTATTTCCTATAATTTTGAATTCGAGCCAAGCTTCTCCTGGTAATTTCATTTCAGCAAATAAAATCAATTTCCCTTCTTCTTTATTGGCATACAAAACGCGCCAAAAATCTAAAGCATCGCCGGAATGAATGTCGTGACGGTTTGTCCTTCCTCTTCGGGAACCTACACCGCCATACAATTTGTCAATAAACCCCCGTAAACCCCACAGCCAATCGCCATAATACCAACCCGTATCACCACCGATGGACCAAATCCTGTTGACTGTATAATCACGGTCGATGATTTCCATTTTTCTGCGATCAATGAAGCAATCTTTTTTTGGAACCTTTAAATAGTCCGACATGTTGCTGCTAAAACGTCCGCTGATTAGAGAATCTTTCCAGCTCGAAGCTACTTTGTCTTCGTCTACTTTTATCAAAGCACGAGATAATGCTTGTTTGTAGGTCATTGGCGTTACATGCAATAAATCATTAATTCTGTTATCACTGCAAACGACTTCAACTTTCATACTGCTGACCAGTGCTGACGCGAGCCTGTAGGATGTTGAGGTGACAAAATACAACCAATAGGAGGATAATTTTGGTGTCATTATAGGAACCGTGAAAATCCATCGCTTTAGTTTTTTGGCTTCCGCAAAACCCAATAGCATTTCTTTATACGTTAAAATATCTGGTCCTCCAATATCAAAACTCTGATTATAAGTAATGGGATTTAACAATGATTTGGATAAAAATTCGAGAACATCCGGAATGGCAATCGGCTGGCATTTGGTGTTCAGCCATTTTGGGGCAATCATTATGGGAAGTTTATTCACTAAATCCCGAATGATCTCAAACGATGCGCTTCCAGAACCAACTATAATACCGGCTCGCAAGGTGGTTGTGGCAAAAGTTCCTGTATTTAAAATTTCTTCTACTTTTTTTCTCGACTTTAAATGTTTCGATAGCGATTTGTCATTAACAATTCCACTTAAATAAATAACCTGTTTGACATTAGTTTCATTCAGACGTTGCACAAAATTTAATGCCGACAGACTTTCTAATTCATCAAAATTTGAGGCTGATCCCGACATAGAATGAATCAGATAATAAGCAGCATCAATATCTACAGGAATAGCGGCCAGTGTTTCTCGATTGAGAAAGTCAACTTCAATTACGGCAACATTTTTTTGATATTCAACAGGACAATAAAACCTGTTTTTGTCTCTCACACAACAGATGATATCGTGTCCTTGATCTACCAAAAGTGGTAAAAGTCGCTTCCCGATATAACCTGTTGCACCTGTTAAGAGAATTTTCATGGAAATGTGTTTAGGGAATTAAAATTAACTTAATTTATTGGAAACTAAGCTAATAAATTCTTTTCTGGTTTTGTCTTTCTCGAAAGCTCCTGTAAAAGAAGAAGTCGTTGTAACCGAGTTTTGTTTTTGAATCCCACGCATTTGCATACACATGTGTTGCGCTTCAATCACAACTGCAACACCAAGTGGATTTAAAGCATCCTGAATGCAATTTTTGATCTGATCCGTCAATCGTTCCTGCACTTGCATTCTTCTGGCAAAAGCATCTACGACTCTTGGAATTTTACTCAGTCCTACAATTTTACCATTTGGAATATAAGCCACGTGTGCTTTTCCAAAAAACGGTAACATGTGGTGTTCACACATAGAATATACTTCGATGTCTTTTACTACAATCATTTGTTGGTGATCTTCGGTAAACATAGCCGATTTTAGGATTTCTAACGGATCCAATCCGTAACCGTGTGTTAAATATTGCATTGCCTTTGCTACACGTTCCGGTGTTTTTTCAAGACCTTCGCGAGTAACATCTTCTCCTAAATTTTCAATAATTACTTTATAATTATCCGCTAATGCTTCTGTTATTTCAGTATCGTATTGTTCGATTTTCTCGTAGCTTTTCATTTTGCTAAGTATCATATTCGGTATTTTTAAAGTTATGAATTTGTTTTTATATTTTGAAAGTTACTATTCCGTAATCCATTTCGAATACCTGACCTGAAATCGATTTGGCATTTTCTGAAATTAGGAAGTTGGCCATGTTAGCTACTTCTTCCGGTTTCAGATAGCCTTTCATTGGGTGGCGCTCTACCATGTTTTCTTTCATTCGGTCATTTCTCAAGATACCTGCGGAAAGTGACGTTTCGGTAATCGTGGGAGCAATGGCATTGATGCGTACTACCGATGCCAATTCTGCTCCCAACGATTTAACTAATCCTTCAACACCAGCTTTTGACGTAGCAATACTGGCATGGAATGGCATTCCTAGCTTCGCTGCTACCGTGCTGAACAAAACGATCGATGGATTAGTTCCCTTTTTTAAAACAGGTAAATATTTCTGAATGGCTTTTACAGCGCCAATAACATTAATTTCAAAGTCATTTCTAAAATCTTCAATACTTAGACTTCCGATGGGTTTCAAGTTGATGGAGCCCGGGGAATAAATCAACGTGTCAATATTTTCTATTTCCGGGAGCGTGTCTTTTAAAACATCTATTGAAAAATGTTTAAGGTTAGGATGTGTGATATCTGGCGCGTTTCTGCTGATGTTGTAAACCAAGTTCGTCTCTAATTGTTGCAACAAAATTGCGTTGCCAATACCTTTACTTCCACCAATGATTACTATGTTTTTCATTTTATATATATTATTATTTTAACGGACTACTGCTCACTGAACATTAATTTTATCGTTTGGAAATCTTGTTATTGTTAATTTGTCTTTGCATGGTACATTTAAAACGACCCTCTTGAAAATTTCTTAATTTTTCGTGTTTTGTTTTACGTCCCTGCACTCTTTCACGCCACATTCTAAAACTGGATGCTTTCATTTCGGTGCGCATCAAATCGATTACTTCTTGTTCTTTTAATCCAAATTGGAGTAAAATGGCATCAAAAGTAGTGCGGTCTTCCCAAGCCATTTCTATGATTCGGTCTTTCTCTAAATCAGTAAGTTCTTTTTTTAAAGTCACGGTATTTTATTTATTTGATTTTGCTATTCATTTTTTAAAATTATTCACTGTCGCCAATATCAGCCATGGTGTGTAACTTTAGGATGCGTGAACTTTCTTCTTTTACCAGTGGATTTTTCTTCATTTTCCATAAAAAATCACTGGCAAATTTCCTTGTTCTTTCTATATTTACAATTGGCTTCGGATAATTGATACCCACTTCAAATTCATTAAATTTCTGATCTAGGTAGGTCATTTTATAGGGTTCGTGTACAAATGCACGTGGTAAATCCCGCAATTCCGGCACCCATTTTTTAATAAATTCACCATCAGGATCATGTTCGTAGCTGTTCTTTATTGGATTATAGATACGCAACATATTGATTCCGGTTTCACCAGCCTGCATTTGTAACTGCGGAAAATGTATTCCTGGTTCAAAATCCAAGAACATCTGTGATAAATGCTGAGTTGCTTCTTGCCAAGGTTGCCATAAATTATGCGTGAAAAAAGAAACTAACATAGCGCGCATTCTAAAGTTCAAATAGCCAGTTTCATTCAAACAGCGCATGCAAGCATCAATCAATGGAAATCCGGTTTGTCCCGTTTTCCAAGCTTGAATATAATTTTCGTTGACCTTCTTTTTCAATGAGTGGAAACCTTTGTTGACACTTTCAAACTCCATGACTTCCTCCATTTCAAATTTTTGGATGAAATGTGCTTGCCAGGTAAGTCTTGAAACAAAAGAATCAATTTGCTTTTTATGGGTACACGTCAATCTGAAGGTTGCCGCTTTTTGCAAAACTTGTCTGGTAGATAAATTTCCCCAAGCAATGTATGGTGATAGTCTGCTGCAACTTTTTCGAGCCAATAAAGGTTTCGAAATATGGGAACTGTAATTGTGATAGCGTTCCTCAAAGAAGTTTTGCAAGTATTTGCCAGCCATAATACTTCCTCCTTTTTGGAAAATAGTATCCGCAATAGTTTCTAAATTTGTCTTTTCTAAAGTCTTTTCCAGTTCAACTATTGCCTGTGAACTGATGAAATTTTCTGCTTTGGAATCAAAAATAAATTGTGGTTCATTCATGTAATTTTCCCACATGGAAACCCAGTTTGTTCTGTTTCTCAGTGCTCTGAAAATACCGTTATTGGTGTTTTCAACCCAATTGATTTGATTGTTTTTACAAAAACGTTTAAAAGTTTTATCTCTTTCGTAGGTGATTTTCAAGCCGGTTTCCTGATGCGAATAAACGGTTTCAATTTTGTATGTTTCTTCAAGAATATTGAAAACTTGAAGCACCTCTGAATATACCGCTAACACTTGCGTGTTAGATTGTTCCAGTTGTTTGTTAATGTCTACAAGTGATTGCTTAATGAAATTCCAGTGTCTCTCACTGTAATGCGAATCATTTTCTAAAGATTTTTCGAAAACGTAAAGCAACAAAGTGGGAATTTCTGTTCTTGTTGCGTTAAAAATCGCTTCGTTATCCTCTAAACGAAGGTCTCTTTTTAGCCAAACCACATTAATATGTTTCTTATTTGTATTCATTTACTTTTTAAAATAATTGTTGTTGCAACCATAATTTCTGAAATTTTGATTCTCCATCGTAATTATTGGCTTGCAATTTAATATTGAATTTTCGGTCTCTTGGGTCATTACCAACTCCTGAAACATACATCCAATTCCCGTAATTGCTGTGAACATCGTAATCAATCAGCATCGCCTCAAAATAGGCAGCTCCTACACGCCAGTCTAACAACAGATTTTTTGCAAAATAAGAACCTACATTTTGTCTGCCGCGATTGCTCATCCAGCCTGTTTGTTGCAATTCAATCATGTTAGCATTTACAAAAGGCTCATGAGTTGTGCCATTTATCCAACTATTGATGGCAGATGAATTGGTTTTCCAATCGTAATCTTTATCTAAAATGCCTCCAATTTTAAAAATCGAATTCCCATTTTTCAATGAAACGTATTTAAAATAATCCCTCCAAATCAGTTCAAAAATCAGCCAGTATGTAGAATCGTTTTTTCCAATTTGTTGTTCATATTTAATAATCTCCCAATAAATAGTTTTGGCCGAAATAGAGCCATTGGCTAACCACGGAGAAAATTTCGAACTAAAATCGGTTCCAATTAATCCGTTTCGGGTCAATTTATAAACGCTTAGTTTTTTGGTTTCCCAAAAATAGTTTTGCATGCGTTTCACCGCTTCATCTTCACCGCCACCAAAAGGGAAGGCGGTTCTGGCATCTGTTTCAAAATCAGTAAATCCTAATGTTTTCATTGTAGGAATTACAGTTTCGTTTGTGTTCCAATTTTCTTTATAAAGTGGTTGGACTTTAAATTCAGGTCTGACTTTCGTCGATTTTTCACATTGATTCCTGAATTGTGTAAAAACATTTGGAATCTTTTCAATCGAAAACGGAATCGCATCTGGATGAAACAAGAACTGATTGTAAATGCTCTTAAATGATACTGAATCTGGAACTTTGGATTTCAGATTCTCTAAAACTTCCATTTCTTCACTTGTCCATTCTTCTTGAAAATAGACAGAATCGATTTCATTTTCAGCAACAATTTCCGGAATATTAATTTCGGGTTTTTGGTGATACACCAAAAGCGAAATATTCAAATTTTCCAGATTGCGTTTCAAAGCAGTTACCGATTCAATCAGGAATTTAGCCCGAAACTTTTCTGTTTTTTTAAATCCAAAACGTGTCTTTTCAAAATGTCTTGGATCAAAACAATACACCGCTAATACGCTGTCATTTTCTTGAATAGCATTTGTCAAAGATTCATTATCATGAACTCTCAAATCATTTCTAAACCAAACTAACCCTTTTTGTTTCTTTTGCATTTTTCGCTACAATATTTGACTTCGTCCCAAACTTTTTCCCATTTTTTCCGCCAGCTAAAAGGACGGTTGCAAACCAGACACATTTTTGAAGGCAGATGCTCCTTTTTCACTATTTGTATTTTTGATATTCATTGACAACAATTTTCGCTTTTAAATCAAACATTAAATTGTATAATCCAAAGAATGTTCTGTTCATATAAATGAAATGCTTCGAACCTCGATTACCATTCATTTTTCTGAGATTGGTATCTTTTGAAAAACGTTCTCCTAATGCAGCGATACTTTCAAAAAAAGTTTCATCCGAAAAATCGAATGTTTCTGCCTGAAAAGGTTTTGTAAACAATGACAATAGATCATAGAATAATTCGGTGAAATAGGCGACTTCTTCTTTCGAATCATCGACACGTAAAATTTCCAATTCAAACAACTTTGCATTGAACAGTTTAGGACTATTTATTACTTTTTTGTCAATCAATTCAAAATAAGGAGTGTAAAAGTCATTTGGAATTTGTTTCATACAACCAAAATCTAATGCCACTAATTGATTTTGTTCATTTATCAAAAAATTTCCCGGATGCGGATCAGCGTGTACTTTTTTCAAAACATGAATTTGGTACATATAGAAATCCCATAGAGCCTGACCAATATTATCGGCTACTTCCTGATTGGTATTTATTTTTGTAAATTCTGAAAGGTGCTTGCCGCTCATCCAATCCATTGTAATAATTTTCTCTGAAGAAAATTCAGGATAGTAATTTGGAAAAATTAAATTTTCAATCTTTTTACAGGCAGCAACTACTTCCTGGCTTTGCTTTAACTCTAACAGATAATTGGTTTCTTCTACTAGTTTATCTTCAACTTCCTTGAAATACTTATCGGAGTCTTTACCTTGAAGGTTGAACATTCTCACTGCGATGGGTTTTACCATCGCTAAGTCAGATGAAATACTGTTGGCAACTCCGGGATATTGAATTTTTACGGCTAGTTTTTTACCGTCTTTCATCGCGATATGAACTTGCCCGATGCTTGCGGCATTCTTAGAGTCAGCATTGAACTCATCAAAAATTTCATACGGTGTTTTCCCAAAATTTGTTTTGAACGTTTTTAACACTAACGGTGCTGATAGTGGCGGAACTGAAAACTGCGAAAGTGAAAATTTCTCCACATAAGCCTGAGGCAAAAAACTTTTGTCCATGCTTAACATTTGGGCAACTTTGAGCGCGCTTCCTTTTAAGCTCTTTAAACCGTCATAAATATCTTCAGCATTGTCTTCATTTAATTTATCACGGGTCAAATCAGAGTTAACCATTTTTTCACCGTAATATTTTAGGTAGTTTACACCTACTTTTGCACCGGTTTGTACCAGTTTTGTAGCCCTTTCAATTTTTGAAGTGGGTATATAGTCTATGGTTTTCATTATTTGTTGTATATTTTTTCTTTGAAAATAAATTTTCCAAAATCTATTAAGCTGTCTATAGGAGCAATGTTCATTAATTCAAAAGTAACTTTTACTGATTTTTCAATATAAATGTCTGTTTTCTCGAAAGAAGGAGAAGAATCATCCAGCCAAAATTTCAGTGTCAATAAAAGTTGAATCCATGAAGTTTCCTGAAATGTTTTTTCTTGAAAATTTTGAAGTCGTTCTTGTTGTGTTCTAAATTCATCTGAAATGATCTCTGTCAGATAGTTTTTAAAACTGTTTCTGAGTCCGGATAATTGCATTAGTTTTTTCAACGGATTGTTGTGTTCTTTAAGCACGAGAACAACGTAGCTTCTGTTAGCCGTTAATATTTCGAAAAAGGTGAAATAAAAACTTAGCATTTTACTCTTCATGTCATACATCTCGTATTCCTTATTCTTATGAAGTAACTCCACTGTTTTTTCGATAAACATTTTGAAAATTTCTTTCTCGATACTTTCAATAGTTCCAAAAAACGCGTAGAATTCTGTTTCAGTAAAATTATTCAATTTTGTAAAATGATAAACTGATTTAGGTTTTTCGCTGTGATCGAGTACATAATTCATGTACATTGAAACTATCTTGTCCTTTGTTATTGTTGTTTTTTTAGTTGCCATTTTTAGTGTTTTTCAAATTAAAGTATAAAGGTATGAAATGTTTAACTATATATTAATAAAGTTAAACAAAATTTAATATAAATTTATCTCATTAGAAATCATTAGATTTACACAATCATGAAAAAAAATGTTTTAATAAGCGGCGGTTCGGGATTTATTGGAAGACATCTGACTGCATTATTGATAGCCAAAGGATACTCGGTTTCCATATTAAGTAGGAGTGAAAAACAAAACAAAGGGGATATTTCCTATTACAAATGGGATGTTGAACATCAGACTATAGATGAAAATGCAGTTTTAAAAGCGGACTATATCATTCACTTGGCGGGGGAAAATATTGCCGAGAAAAGATGGACCGCAAAACGTAAAAAAGCTTTAATCGACAGTAGAGAAAAATCAGCCCAATTGTTGTACTCGGTCTTAAAAAAGAACAGTAAAAAACTAGATGCATTTATTTCAGCATCAGCAGTAGGAATTTACGGTGCAGTAAACGGAGAGGAAATTTGTTCTGAAGACATGACGCCTGCAAATGATTTCTTGGGCTATACTTGTCAGAAATGGGAAGGTGCTTTGGATCTGATTGAAAACATGAATATTCGTACGGTAAAAATCCGTACTGGATTAGTTTTAGGTAAAAACGGAGGATTTTTGACGAAACTGGTTCCTTTATTTAAGATGAAATTAGGTTCTGCATTAGGGACAGGAAAGCAATATATGCCGTGGATTCACCTGGATGATTTGTCTGCGATTTATGTCCATGCCATTACAAATTCAAATATAGAGGGACCATATAACGCGGCAGTCAGCGACAATACCAGTAATACAATTTTTTCAAAAACTTTGGCTCGTATTTTTGGCTATTCTATCTGGTTGCCTAATGTTCCTGCTTTTGTATTAAAAATGGTTATGGGCGAAATGGCCGCAATTGTATTGACCGGAAGAAGAGTTTCATCTGATAAGATTGAACAAACTGGTTTTCAATTTAAATTTCGAAATCTTGAAGAGGCTTTAAAAGACTGTTTGAAAAAATAAAATTATTGTAAAAGACAAATAATTTGCGTGTTTACATTTTTAGAAATCTTGCTACGCACAACAGATGGGATTTCAATTTTTAGATCATCGGTGTTTAACGGAAATGCGCAATAAAATTCAATTCCGTTACTTACCTTTTTTAAAGTTCCGGTGATCAACATTTTTTTAGTAAGTCCGCGAATTGTAATTTTTCCATTAATTTGGTGTAGTTTGGCATCGTTGGTAATATTTTTCAGATCGAATTTCTCAATTCTGCCTTTAAAATAAGCTCGGGGAAACCGGTGACTTTCCATATAATTTTTGTTGAAATGCTCTTCCATCAGGCTTCTTTCAAACTTAAAGTCCTTAATGTTTGTCCAACAAAAAAACTGGCCCGTTTTGGTAATTAAAATACAGGTTGTTTTTTCATTTCTAGCTTTTACTTCTTCAAATAAAGGTATTGATGCCTCAAAATTTATAATTCCTCCATAAGACAACATTTTTTCTTGAGCGGTAGTAGCAGAAGCAATGAAGAGTAGTAATATTAAGGTAATTTTTTTCATAATGATTTATGAAATTAAATTACCGAAAGTTACGAAAAAAAAACATGAATTATTTAATTTTTACGGCTTTGAAATTCATTTCTAAGGTTAGTTTTCATAGATGCTTTAAAGCAGAAATTGCTTTTGAAACCTGTTTTTTTTAGGGTGTGCTTTACGCTATTTTCAACTTTACATTATAATTCTTTAAGCTTTCCAGAGCAGCTTCAGAATTATAATCAAATTCTTCTTCATGGAGGTCTTTCTCTTTTTTTAGCGCTATCTGTTTGATGCAATTTAAAAATCGTCGAACTTCATTGGAATTGGATAAAATTAAACCCGGAACAAGCGTACTTTTGCCTTCAGTATCTTTAGCAACCATTGTAAAATAGGACGAATTACAATGTTTATTTATTCCGGTCTGAATATTTTCGGATTCTACCCGAATCCCTATAATCATGGAGCTGTTCCCGACATAATTGACACTGGCTTTCATGGTTACGAGTTCACCTACTTCAATTGGTTTCAGGAAATTCACCGTATCTACAGACGCGGTAACACAATAATTTCCTGAAAATTTAGAAGCGCATGCAAACGCAATCTGATCCAACAATGATAAAATATAACCGCCATGAATCTTGCCGCTGAAATTGGTGTGA
Organism: Flavobacterium caseinilyticum; assembly: GCF_004349085.1. Classification (GTDB taxonomy): domain Bacteria; phylum Bacteroidota; class Bacteroidia; order Flavobacteriales; family Flavobacteriaceae; genus Flavobacterium; species Flavobacterium caseinilyticum. Next base: position 139,374 of record NZ_SMFM01000006.1, read on the forward strand.
GAAGGCAACATTAATTCTGAAATTCTGATATTAGAGGAAGCAACAGTTTTAAAAGTTTTATTCATTTATTTGATTTTAAATGGAGAATTTACCTTTTTCACTGCAGTTATAAAATAGCGTGTATCGCCCCACCATGGGAATGTTCGGTACCGTTCCACATAATTTACCTGAACATATTGCCCTTCCAATTCCTGTAGATCAGCGATTACTTCTTTCTCACTATCCATTACTGAAAAAGCAAAAATTTGGGCGCCTGCAATACCCTGACTTATTTCCCCTTCCCACGTTTTAAATGCCACACCTTTATGGCTCACTTTTATCAATTCGCCTGATCGTACTCCTTCGCTGTAATTGGCGCTGTATAAAAAAGTAAAATAGCCTACTATTGAAAGCAAAATTATTCCGGTAATAATCATTAAAATTTTTCTCATTTTTTTAATTTAAAAGTTGATTTTCGTCTTTTTCTGCGCGATTTAATATGCTTTCCGGAAGTGCTTTTTTGGCTTTTGCTCCCATTTTTTTTAATTTTTCGACACTTACAATCAGGTTCCCTTTCCCTTCTACAAGTTTATTCATAGCGCCGCTATATTCTATTTTACTCTCGTCTATTTTTTTGCCAATTTTGATTAAATCCGCCACAAAACCTTCAAATTTGTCGTACAGAGCACCAGCCTGGCGTGCAATTTCCACGGCGTTTTCCTGTTGTTTTTGATTGGCCCACATGCTGTCAATAGTCCGTAAAGTGGCTAATAAAGTCGCAGGTGTAACTATAACAATATTTTTCTCGAATGCTTTGTTATACAAACTGGTATCTTCATTTAGTGCCAATGCAAAGGCGGGTTCAATAGGTATAAAAAGCAATACAAAATCGGGACTTTCCATTTGGTACAGATCATGATAGTTTTTATTGCCCAATTGTTCAACATGCCTTTTGATGGAATTAACGTGTTCTTTTAAATGACTGATTTTAAATATATCATCCTCTTCATTAATGTATTTTTCATAAGCTGTCAAAGAAACTTTGGAATCGACAATCATCTTTTTACCGTCAGGTAAGTTGATTACCACGTCAGGAAACACCCGATTTCCATCTTCGGTGGTGAACGCTTGCTGCACTTCGTATTCTCGGCCTTTTTCCAATCCTGATTTTTCAAGAACGCGTTCCAGAACCAATTCACCCCAGTTACCCTGCATCTTGCTGTCACCTTTTAAGGCTTTGGTCAGGTTTATGGTTTCCTTGCTCATCTGAATATTCATTTCCCGTAACCCCAAAATTTGTTGACGCAACGCCGCATGATAATCAATGCTTTCTTTGTGAGTATCTTCGACTTTCTTTTCGAACAACTGAATTTTATCTTGTAATGGGGTTAAGATATTCTTCATGTTTTCCTTGTTCTGTTCCGTAAATTTATTGGACTTTTCGTCTAATATTTTATTGGCTAGATTTTCGAATTCTTTGGTGAATTTTTCCTGTAGTTTCTCAACTTCTTCTTTTTGTTCTTTGTTTCGTTCCCAAAGGTTTTCAAAATCTACTTCCTTTTTAGAAAGCTGGATTGCCAGACTGTCTTTTTCGCTTCGAATGCTTTCTTTTTCCGCAGAGCTAAGGTGCAAATGCTTTTCGAAAGCTGTTTTGTCTGCATTGAACTGCTCTTTCTGCTGATGGAATTGGGAGGTTAAGGCGATGAGTTTTTCTTCTAAACTTACTTTTTCAGACTGAAAACGAGCAGAGAAAATGAGTTTACCGATGAAAACACCAAGGGAGAGCGCAACAATGAAAATTATTAAAAACAGAAGCATATTTGACATAGAAGTATTTTTGTAAAAAGTAAAAGTAAGGAATAATACTAGTTGCTCATTTAAAATTTATTTTTTATTCACTCGTTGTAATATAAGGTTGGGTCGTTAAATTTCCGGATTAGGGAAAGATATATAGATATTTACTTGAAGCCGTAAAGGAGATTTATAATTTTGATTAAATCGTAAATTCACAAAAAAAGCCAATAAGAATTTATATCGTATTGGCTTTTGATAAATAAAATAAACAGTTATTCGTCCAGTTTTATATTTCCTCTGTCTTCCTTATTGTCAGGGTGTGAATTTGGATACCGATTTGCAGTTAGATCCGAGTTGTGATCTTTATTTTCGACCATTTTTTTAGCCAGCTCTTCAGATACATTGGCAGTATCAGAACTTAAATTCACCGGAGTGGTATCTTCATTCTGTTCTAAATTGCCTTCTATATTACGTGCTCTTTGTACAATTTTTTTATTTCCATGTGTATCAGTTTCCACTTCTGATTTTAAATGAGAGACATCAGGATTTGTATTTTTGGTCACGTTATCACCGTTAGATCCTTCGTTACTATTTTGCTTGTTGTTAGTCTTTTTTGAACTTAAATCGTTGCTTTCCATAATCTTTAATTTTAGGTATTGGGGTAATAATTGGTATAATATTACGTATTATAAACGATCTAATTTAATTATTTAACAAAGCTTTTAGTTTGAGAGTAAATGTATGAAGACACAATTTTAAACCCAGCAAAAACAAAACTATCTTTGCACGCATCAAAAATAATATAAAATGACTCATTCTCACTTTATCATTCATAAGCCCTACGGTTATCTAAGCCAGTTTATTTATGAACTGAAACGTAAAAAAAAGCTATTGGGTGAACTGTATGATTTTCCGAAAGGAACAATGGCAATTGGCCGCCTTGACGAAGATTCCGAAGGACTTTTACTGCTAACTACAGATGGGATGATGAGCGAAATCATTAGAAGCAGAAAAGTCGACAAAGAATATTACGTACAAGTCGACGGAATTATCCATCAGGAAGCCATTGATGAATTACAAAAAGGGGTAGAAATTGGTTTTAATGGAACCAAGTATATTACTAAACCCTGTAAAGCTTCTATGATAAATGAAGTTCCTGCTTTTGGAGCAAGAGGAAAAAAAATACGTGATGAGCGCCACGGTCCAACTTCTTGGGCATCAATAACAGTAAATGAAGGCAAGTTTCGTCAAGTTCGTAAAATGACGGCCGCTGTTGGTTTTCCTACGTTGCGTCTGGTTCGTGTCCGGATAGGAAATGTCCACCTCCATGATTTACAGGCAGGAGAAGTTAAGGAAGTAGAAAATTTTCAAACAGAATTTTAAGGATTGGTACGAATTCTTCAATCTTTTAATTTTCAATATTTTAATAAAGAATAATATGTTAAACATCGTTTTAGTAGAACCCGAAATACCGAACAATACTGGAAATATAGGCCGATTGTGCGTAGGAACCGAAAGCCGTTTGCACCTGATACATCCTTTTGGCTTTGTAATTAATGACAAAAATTTGAAACGTTCCGGGTTGGATTATTGGGTACACCTTGATGTAACAGAATATGAAAATGTAGCCGAATGGAGTTCTCAAATTCAAGATAAATCAAGAGTCTTCCTAATGAGTTCGCACGCCCAAAAATCGTATTTAGAAACTGATTTTCAGGACGGAGACTGGTTGGTTTTTGGAAAAGAAAGTAAAGGTTTAAGTGAAGTTGTTTTAAACGAATTCCCTAATCACCTTACGATTCCTATGTCTTCATTGATAAGAAGTTTCAATATTGCTAATTCCGTTGCTTTCGTTATTGGTGAAGCCAAAAGACAAATTAACATTAAACGTTAATTTGAAAAGTTAGAGGTGGCTAAAGCATTTTTCTTTGAAGTAAATTTTATATATTTGAGTAGAACATAAACTGGCTTAACCCTGTTTTTCTGCCTTTAAATTTACTTTTATGATAGACAAAGTTCTTCTTAGAAATACCATTTTTAGACATTTAGATGGCTTGGTTATTGCGCCGGTCGCTTTTTCTTTGCATAAAAACGGAATTCTTTCTTATATACTTGATAAGAGAGAAGTGACTCTGGAAGAACTAATTTTATATTTTAAAGCCAACGAAGGATACCTGAATGTGGGTTTACGCGCTTTGTGTTCTCAAGGATTCCTGGATTATGATATCAATAATAGTACTGATGTGATTAAATTTAGTACTAACGATAAAAGCGAACTCGCTTTTTCGATGTTTCATTTATACGAAGATGTGATCAATTTATTGCATTTTTCAATGCAATTTCACCCTCGATTATTCGAAGATGCACCTTTTGAAATGCTGCGCGTTATTTTCGAAAAATATAAAAAAAATTATGCAATTCCTTTTGCGAATGATCTACTGACGAATAGTATCCAACATCAGATTTTGATGCATATCGAAGGATGTTTGGTAGGGCCAACATTAGTTCGTCTTGGAATGAGTGGTATGTTCCACAAATATTTTATGGAGATTTCCTTCCGTCCCGAAGAATTTCATAAGTCCCCCGAAAATTTTAAAATAATACTCAATTTCTTTGCTCATTTAGGTTGGTTTACTGAAAAAAAAGGAAATTATCAATTTACGGAAACGGGATTATTTTTTGCAAAAAGAGCCTCTGCGTATGGAGTGACAGTTTCCTATTTGCCTACTTTCAGTAAAATGGATGAACTGCTTTTTGGTAATCCAAATGTACTGCGAACGATTGCTGAAGGGGAAGAAGAGATTCATGTAGACAGAGAAATGAATGTGTGGGGAAGCGGAGGCGCACACGATACTTACTTTAAAGTGGTAGATGAAATTATCATAAAATTATTTAATCTGCCTATTGAAGACCAGCCCAAAGGTATCTTGGATATGGGTTGTGGCAATGGTGCATTTATAGAGCATATTTATAATCTAATAGAAAGACAAACTCTACGCGGAAAAATGCTGGATGACTATCCTTTATTTCTTGTTGGCGCCGATTATAATCAAGCGGCTTTGAAAGTAACGCGAGCCAATTTAACTAAAGCCGATATTTGGGCCAAAGTAATTTGGGGAGATATTGGTCGCCCCGATTTATTAGCCAATGATTTATTAGAAAATTATAACATTGATTTGAAAGATTTATTGAATGTGAGAACCTTTCTAGATCACAATCGTATTTGGGAAATACCAAAAGCGTGTAACAAAGACAGAGTGAGTCAGTCAACAGGAGCTTTTGCGCATAGAGGAGAGCGAATCAGAAATAATCTGGTTGAAGATAATTTGTTAGAACATTTCAATAAATGGTCGCCATATGTTCGCAAATTTGGGTTGCTAATGATTGAATTGCATACGATTGCTCCCACTTTGACTGCCGCTAATTTAGGAAAAACCGCCGCTACTGCGTATGACGCCACGCATGGTTTTTCAGACCAATATATAGTAGAAATTCCGGTTTTGCACAAAATAGCTGCTGAAGCGGGATTGTTTCCGGATGCTAATTTCTTCAGGAGATTCCCAGACGCGGATATTGCTACGGTAAGTATTAATTTGTTGAAAGGAATTTGATGAGTATTCGGTATTAAGTCGCAGTTTTTGTAAATTAGTATTTAAAAATGTGCGTCTCAGCACCTTCTTGGCAAAAAATTAAACAATCATAAATTTTCCTTTTTCAGCGTCAAAAATAATATGTTCATCTTTGAATAAAGTATTAAAACTGCCTTTTGAAATAAAATTACAGGGTTGGTCTTGTTGAACAGTTTCAGGCGTCATAATGATCATTTCGTCACTCAATTGAATCGCCATTTCAATATCGTGAGTGGAAAATAAAATGCATTTTCCGGTTTCGTGCGTCAGCGTTTTTAGTAATTTGAAAAGTCCCACTTTGTGCAGTAAATCTAAGTGGGTTGTGGGTTCATCAAGAATAATAAGTGGCGTATCTTGTGCCAGAGCGCGCGCAACCAAAACTTTTTGTAATTGTCCGTCGCTGATTTCGTAATGTTTTTTGGCAGCTAAATGACTGATTTGAGTCAGTTGCATCGCTTCATTTACTTTTACAATGTCAACATCAGTTAATTTTCCAATCCAATTGGTGTAAGGCTGTCTTCCTAAAGCAATGAGTTCAAAAACAGTCAAGTTGCTTGGAGGTAATTTTTCGGTGAGAACCACACTTAGGTTTTGTGCCAAGGTCAAAGCGTTTATTTCATGAATGTTTTGGCCATTGAGTAAAACACTTCCTGAAATTGTTTTTTGAATACCCGTTATCGTTCGTAAAAGCGTCGATTTTCCAATTCCGTTGGCGCCAATTAAAGCAATGAGTTTTCCTTTTTCTAAACACAAATCAATGTTCGAAGCAACAATGGTATTTTCTTTTTTATGAGAATAACCAATGCTGATTTGTGAAGCCTGTAAGATGATTTTATTTTCCATTATCCCATCATTTTGCGTTTCCTAATTAGTAACCAAATGACAATCGGTGCGCCAAAAATAGAGGTCACAGCATTGATTGGTAAGGTAATGTCGCTACCCGGCATTTGCGAAATACTGTCGCAAATGAGCATGATAATAGCCCCAAAAAGTATCGTACTCCAGAATAAAATAGTGTGATTACTCGTCTGAAAAACCAGTTTTGCAATATGAGGAACTGCTAATCCAATAAAAGCAATTGGACCCGCAAAAGCGGTAATGCTTCCGGCTAAAATACTGGTAGCAAAAATGATAATCAGTCTTGATTTTTTATAATTTAAACCCAAACTTTTGGCATAATTTTCTCCCAGAAGTAATGAATTCAAGGGCTTGATACTGAACAAACTGAGCAGTAATCCAATCGCTACGCAGATGGACAAAAGTGAAATGGAGCTCCAGGATAAATTGCCAAGATTTCCGAGTGACCAGAATGTGAATTTCTGTAACTGTTCGGCAGTGCTGAAATACGTTAGCGTTCCAACAATGGCGCTGGTTAAACTCCCAAACATAAGACCTACAATTAAGATGGCCATAGTATCCCGTAATCGATGAGATACTGCCAATACAGCCAGTAAAACAGTGAAACTTCCTAAACTGGAGGCCAAAATAATTCCATAAGAAGAAAGTAAAAGTGTCGCTAGGAATTGCGGTAACAGCGTTGCGCCTAAAATGACTGTGGCAACGCCTAAACTCGCACCGGAACTTAATCCCAGAACGTAAGGTCCTGCCAGCGGATTTCGAAACAGTGTTTGCATTAATAAGCCGCTTATGGATAATCCCATTCCAACAAGAATAGCAGCAATAGCTTTGGGTAAGCGATAATTGAGAATGATATATTCCCAGGTTTCTTTGCTGGCACTTTGCCCAGTTAAGCTATTAAAAACTTCTTTCACAGGAATGGAAACAGAACCTAAACTGATATTTATGACAAACAAAAACAGCATCCCGATGGTCAGGATGATGAAAAGAACTGTATTTCGGTTAGTTTTAGTCAATTTATTCTAATTTCTGAAAGAAAAAAAGTTTATGATTTGGCAACAATTCAGGATGAAAAATTGTAATCAAATCTTTCAATACCCAATCGGGTCGGGTAGGAGACCATTCAAAATATAGAATACCACCTTTAGCTCCTTTATTGATGCCGTACGAATATACTTTTTTATTTTTAAAAGAGGCAAATTCACTGTAATGCGGATTGCTCTCACTCATTTGTTTTAACGAAGAAAAATCCCCTGGAGCAATCCAATATTCGGCATCTTGCGCTATTTCTAGAATTTTTTCAAAAGGCAATGGCAAACTGCCGGTTCCCTTCGTGTCAGCCCATAAATAATTTGAATGAGCGTCTTTTAGAAATAATGCTGCCCAACTGTCGCCTTGCGGAACGTACCATTGATCCTGAAACATGGCACCGCTCAAAACGTTAGGTTTTGATGTTGCTTTTTTAGCTAAAGCCAAAGTGTTTGTGTATTCTTTTTCGATTTCAGAAAAAATAGTATTTGCCTTGGAATCCAATCCGTACAATGCTCCAAAAAACTTAATCCATTCTGCTTTTCCAAGCGGGGATTGTTCCGTCCAGTCGCCGTTTATCATCACTTTTAATCCGCTTTTTTGAAGATTATCAAGCGTTGGATTGCTGTTGTTCAAACCAAAACTTACGATCACATCGGGAGCCATTTCGATTAAAACCTCGGTATTTAGAGTTTCATTCGTTCCTACTTCTCTAACTTTTCCGGAATCAATGCGTTTTCTGGTTTTTTCGGAGGAAATATAATCGGTGTTTGGGAAACCAACTAAAGTATTTTCGACGCCTAACATTTCAAGTGCCGGAATATGCGTGGTTGAGGTTACAACAATCGATTTTATAGGAATTGGAATAATGGAAAATTGCTTTAAACTGTCTGGAATGATTCCGTTTTTTTCTTGTAAAACGTAAGTGAAATTTTCTTTGGCTTCAGGCCAAGGGCTTGTTATTGTAACGATTGAATAACCTTCGTATTTGTAAATTTTCAATCCTTTAGCATATTGAACTTGGTTTTTTTGTGAAGCAATTTGCGTAACAGAAGTTTCATTATTTTGCTTGCATCCGGTGAAAAAAATGACAAATAAAAAGGATATGAATTTAAAAAAAATGGTTTTCATAAAATGGTTTTCAAGAAGTGCAAAGGTATATTTAATCCTTTTTAAAAATCAAATTTTATTTTTTATTCCAATCATAAAGCTATATTTGCACCAGTATTGAGGTTGCTGTTTTGTTTTTTCAAACCGGCATTAAAAGGGAAGAGAGTGATTGAAGATTGTTGATTAACGATTTTTGATTTCAGATTTAAAATCTGCAATCAATTTTCATAAATCCAGATTCAAAAATCTCACGCTGTACCCGCAACTGTAAGCTATTAAGCTTGTTGTTATCTACAAAACCACTGTTCGTCAAGGCGAATGGGAAGGTAAACAACAAGACGCAAGCCAGGAGACCTGCCTATTACATCGAGTATCAAACTTTCGGGAAAAAAGGTTTGGGTATGGGTAATTCTATGCTTTTCTCCCCATTTTTAGTCATGTAACAGAAAATTGCTGTTACAAAATGTTTAATTAAAATGAACAAAAAAATCGTTCGTATTAGTGCGTTATGCGTACTAATGACAAGCTGTGCTTTTGCGCAACAAAATCAAACTTTCTCTTCTGAAGATGAATTGAAAGAAGTGGTAGTTTCCGACTCTAAATTTGCTTTGGCAAAAGAAAAATCAGGAAAAGTAATCACTAAAATTACTGCTGAGGATTTGAAAAACAAAGCCGGACAAACCCTTGCAAATGTCTTAAGTTCCGTTGCAGGTTTAGAAATCAACGGAAACCAAAGCGCCGCCGGAAAAAATTTAGGGTACTACATTCGGGGTGGAAAAAACAATCAAGTGTTGATTCTTATTGATGGAATTCCGGTAAATGATGCTTCGGGAATTAGTTTTGAGTATGATTTGCGTTTGCTTCCGGTGGAGCAGGTGGAAAGCGTTGAAATCATGAAAGGCGCTGCGAGTACTTTGTATGGTTCAGGTGCTGCAACCGGCGTAATTAGCATTACTTTAAAAAAATCAGGCAAGAAAGCTATTGAAGGTAATGCGTATGTAAATGTGGGAACCAATAATACTGCAAATACAAACAAAACCAGCGCGCAAAATTTTAATCAAGGCTTTTCGGTGAACGGAAATGCAAATAAAGTAAATTATTTTGCTTCTTTAAACAGCACTGAAATTAGCGGAATGTCACAGATTGCTCCCGTAAATCCAGCAGACAATTATGAAGAAGATCGTTTTTCCAGAATTAATTATTTGGCAAAGTTAGGGTATAAAGCAACGGATAAATTGACATTGGATTTCTTTGGAAATTATGACAAAATCAACAACGATTACGATGCTTCGTTTGATAATACCGGGACAAATGACACCGATTTAAATTCAACTGAATCAGAACAATTTCGTTTTGGCTTTTTACCAAAATACAAATATTCTAAAGGTGAATTTGTTTTGAATTCCAGCTTTAACAAAATTGTACGAACGTATGATGATTTCGATTTCTATTCGAATAAACCCGGATTTTCGCAATATGAATCTCGAAGTGTCAACGTTGATGCTTTTAATAAATATGAATTTTCAGAATCTTTCTTTCTTGTTGCCGGAGCACAATATCAGTTTCATGATATGAATAGTGTCACTCCTTTTGGCGGAAATTTGAAAGAAGCGACTAAATTTAATATGATTGATCCATATATTACCGGTATTTTTACTACGGATTTTGGGTTTAATTTGAATGTTGGTACGCGATTAAATATCCACAGTCAGTATGGAAATCAATTGGTGTACAATGTGAATCCTTCGTTTGATTTTAAATCGGTTCCATTGAAGATTTTAGCATCCTACAGCACTGCTTTTGTAACGCCAAGTTTGTACCAATTGTATTCTGAATATGGAAATGAGGATTTGACACCGGAAAAAAACAGGACTGTAGAAGCAGGTTTTGAAACACATTTTTTAGAAAAAAAAATCAAACTGAATGCAGTTGCTTTTTACCGTGAGCAAACTAATTTCATCGGATTTTATTTCAATCCGGTAACTTTCGATTCGAACTACATTAATATAGATGGAATGAATAAAGCAAAAGGAGTAGAAACCGAATTCTCTTTTGCCTTGAGCGAAAAAATTAACTGGAATTCAAACTATACTTTTACGCAAGTGGATAAAGCGCTGGATCGATTGATTCCAAAACATAAAGTGAATTCAGCTTTGGATTTTCAAATCAATGACAGATTGTTTTTTAATGTAGATTATCAATATGTGGACAGCAGGAATGATGCTTTTTTTGACGGAGCTACTTTTGCGACGCAGAATATTGTTTTAGACTCCTATCAATTAGTAAACTCGTCAGTTCGTTATGAATTGATGAAAAATAGGTTGTCGATTTTTGGAGCAGTCAGCAATATTTTGAACGCTGATTTTGTTGAAAATGTGGGCTATAATACCTTGGGAAGAAATTTTAAATTGGGTATGAATATCAAGTTGTAATTCGGAATTTTTGTAAACAGAAAAAGGCTTTCAGTGATGAAAGCCTTTTTTTATTTGTAACTGTATTTTTAATCCAAAGCTTTCAAAAGTCCTTCCGGTGCTTTCTCAATGTACATTTGATTTTGCAGTCCTTTTATAGATTTTGCATCTTTGAAATAGTCAAATTCTTTTCCAGGACTTTGTTTTAGCATTCTCGTTGTGCCTGTAATTTTACCAATCGCTGCACTCAATAAAGGTTCAGATGTGTCACCAAGAACTCCGAAAGTACTCAACGTTTCTTTCAGCATAAAATCCGGTTGTAATCCGTTAAAGTAATCACCAAACCCAACTGAATTGACAATTTTTAAAACAATAGGCTGCATTGCATATTTATGATTTGGATTGCGGTTGTCTTTACCAAAATTTGGGGAATCATAAAGTGTAACGGATCCAACATTTTTTCCGGTGGTAACGTCTCCAATTTGAACCACATTGATGTGTGGCTCTAATCCATTGATCACTAATTCACTTGCCGATGCAGAACTTTTGGTAGTCAGGATATATACTTTGGTCAGGTTTAAACTGTTGATCGCAACTGTTCCAATTTTATCTGTAAAACTGTTTACCAGAGCTGCTGGATTTTCCTTTTCATAGTAATCGTTGATCTTTTTATTCCATTGTTGTTTAGCAAAAACCTGACCCGTAAACTGGCCGGTAATCATACTCGCCAAACGAGTGGCAGACTGAACAGAACCACCGCTGTTATAACGTAAATCTAAAACTAAATCCGTAATTCCCTGTGCCTTTAAGGATGCGAAAGCGTCGTTTAATTCGGTGTCATAATTAGCGTAAAATCCGTTGTACATCAAATAACCTATTTTCTTCGCACCAGAGGTTATTACTTTATTAATTAAAATAGGATTTTCGGATAAAACTGTTTTTGTTAACACTACTGATTTTCCGTTAGAATCAATTGTACTGCCGTTATAATCAGCTAAATTTAATGTATAATTGTCCGCCGCTAATAATGTCTGGTAATTGCTAAGAGTGAGCTGAGTTCCATTCACGGCAGTGAAGAAATCCCCGCGTTTTATTGCTTTGGTCGAAGCATCTGAATTTGGGAGTATATAACGGACATAACCAAATAATTCGGTCGAGCTCCCCGGCTTATAACTCAAGCCAAAATCGACACCATCATTTTTAGTAGTTCCCTGAAGTGTTCCTTCCAGGTCTAAATAATTGCTGACAATCCAACTGAATCTGTCGATCGTGGGGCTAACCCTCAATGCGTTAAATAATTCTTCAGGGACTGGATATCCTTTTAGAAAAGTGTTTAGTTCTGCTTGCGTAGCGAAGCGGTCATCTGCTAAATTAGGGACATCATCCTGCCATAAATAATATTGGTTCATACCTTTCCAGATAAAATCCTGAATCTCTAAATTGACAGGAGTTAACTGATCTACCATAATTTCATCATCATTGTCTTGACAAGATTGAAAAGTAAATGCAGCTATAAATAATAAAAGTGTAAATTTGAATCTTGTTTTCATAGTCTAGTTTAATATAATTATATCTTTAATAAACGTAAAAATAACAACTTTAGTTTTACTTTCTATTTTTTGTTGCAAAAATAAATTTGAATCGTCTTTACAAATAGTACCTTTTTAATAACTTTTTTTTATGAACCAAAATGAGTTTATTCTTCTTGTAACGCCTTTTAAAGATAAAGTCTTTAGGCTGGCTAAGCGATTGTTAGTAAGTACGGAAGAAGCGGAAGACGCTACTCAGGAAGTTTTGGGGAAATTATGGAGTAAAAAGAGTGATTTATCGCACTATAATAGTTTGGAAGCATTTGCAATGACGACGACAAAAAATTATTGTCTGGATCAGTTGAAGTCTAAAAGAAATTCTAATCTCAAAATTGTCCATTCCGATTATGTAGATCCCGAACCACGTTTAGACAAGAAAATGGAAGACCTCGACAGTTTGCATTGGGTTGAAAAAATAATGAATGATTTGCCGATTCAACAACGATTAATAATTCAAATGCGCGATATTGAACAATATGAGTTTGAGGAAATAGCCAAGATACTTGATATGAAGGAAAGTGCGATTCGGGTGGCACTTTCCAGATCAAGGAAAACGATACGGGATTATATGACAAAAACACACAATTATGGAATCAGATAGAATAGAAATAATATTAGAAAAATACTTTCATGGAGAAACCAGTATTGCCGAAGAGCGGGAATTGAAAAATTATTTTTCGTCGATGGATGTTGCGCAGCATTTGGAACAATACAGAACCATTTTCGGGTATTTCTCGCAAGCAAAAGAACAGCAGTTTGCACAAGAAATTCCACAACAAACTAAAAAACGTAATGTTGCGTGGCTATCAATTGCAGCTTCAGTTGTAGTTTTGCTGGGAATAGGAACCTATGCTTATTTTAGTAGAGATAATGCAATTGAAAAGAAAGATTTGGGAACATATAATGATCCAGAAGAAGCGTTCAGAGCAACTCAGCAGGCGCTGTTGCTATTATCAGATAATGTAAAAGTTGGCATAGAAAGTGCACAGTACATTCAGGAATATCAAATCGCCAAAGATAAAATATTTGTCAACCCTAAAAAACACTCAGGTGGTTTGTAATGGCTTTGAGTGTTCAATTAAAAAGTGAACTAACAAAAAAATAATTTTAAACGTTAATAATAAAAATATGAAATCAACAATCAATAATAACAAAATGAACAATAATTTCAAAAGGAGTAAAAAATTAATCCTCACATTAGTATTTGCATTGGTTTCAACTACATTTTTTGCACAATCCCCATTCGATAGCTTCGACGGGCAGGCAGGGGTAACGTCAATCATTGTAAATAAAAAAATGTTTGAGTTGATGAGTAAAGTAAAAATGGATGCTTCTGATAAAGAAACGCAACAATACTTGAGCTTAATTAAAAAACTGGATAATTTGAAAGTTTTTACCACCAAAAACAGCAGTATCGAGGGTCAAATGAAAGTTGCTGCTGATAAGTACATAAAAACAGCCGGTTTGGAAGAGTTGATGCGCGTAAATGAAAATGGAAGAAACATAAAAATTCTGGTAAAATCCGGTTCTACAGATTCTCAGATCAGAGAACTGCTGATGTTTATTGAAGGCGCAAAAAATGACGACACCGTTTTGATGTCCTTGACGGGAAATTTTGATTTGGCTGAACTTTCCGTCCTGACTAATAAGATGAAAATTCCAGGAGGGGAAGATTTGAAGAAAGCAACAAATAGATAAGATGAAAGCTACTTATGCTGTTATAGTTTTTATGAGTTTTTTTCTCATTAGTTGTAATACGGAACCTAGCTTGCAAAGGTATTTTGTTGAAAATACAGAGAACAAAAATTTTGTTGCACTCGATGTGTCACCCAGTATTTTGAAAGTTGACCCAACTAAATTATCAGTAGCCCAAAGTGATGCACTGAAGGCATTTGACAAAATGAATGTTTTGGCTTTTAAAGTAAATGATTCAAACAAGGCTCAGTTTGAAATAGAGCGAGCCAAAGTTGAACTAATTTTAAAAGACAAGAAATATCAGCAGCTGATGAAATTTGGTTCTGGAAACGAAAATGCAACGGTCAATTTCGTAGGAACGGATGAGCATATTGAAGAGTTCATTATTTATGCAAATAAAAAAGAAGATGGATTTGCAGTAGTTCGAATTTTAGGAAAAGACATGAATCCTACAACTGTAATGACTTTGATGACCGTACTGCAACAATCTAATATTGATTTGGATCAGTTAAAGCCTTTGCAGCAATTAATGAAATAAATGTATTTTTTAGAATAAAAAAATGCGCCTTGATAGTAAATCGAGACGCATTTTTTTTTTGTATTATTCAGTGACTAACAAAATTGAATTATTTACAAAATGTTTTTTTGTTTTGAATCGCGCTTTGACTGCCCAATTGGATCGCTTTTGTAAAATCGGCGCAAGCATTCTTTTTGTTTTTTAAATGAAAGTTAGAAAGACCTCTGAGGTTGTACGCAATGTAATCTTTTGCGTTCAAACGAATAGATATTGTACAGTCGTCTATAGTACCTTTGTAATTCTTAGCTTTGTAGTTGATATCAGCTCTGGTTGTATACGCATCGCCTTTCTTTGGATCTAAAATAATAGTTTTGTTCACATCGTCCATAGCACTTTCAATTTCTCCTAATTTTTGTCTCAGAAGAGCTCTGTTCAAGTACGCTTCAGCAAACAATGGGTCAATATGAATCGCTTTCGTGTAATCAGCAATTGATCCTTTGATATTTCCGGATTCTGCTTTTCTTAATGCTTTATCAAAATGCTCATAAGCAATTGGGTTCTGACTCCATCCGGCAAAAGAACTGATTAAAAATGCGACGAGGATAAGTTTTTTCATAAATTTTTTGAGGTTTGAATTGGAGCTGAGTTTTTCCGAAATTAAAATAAACAGCTTTATAAAGGTACAATTATTTTAAACAGTTACCCCTTTAACGATAAGAATTACAATTTATTTTACAGAGGGATATTTTTATTTTTAGAATGTGTTTTTCAGTTGACTGTAATTCAATAATTTAAAATTAACAGCTATGACTGCCATAGAGATAAGAGATGGCTTATTTTATCATTTTGGATGCAGCTAAAATTGTCTTTTTGTTGAAAGACCTCATTTATTCTAATAAAAATAAATGATTATTTGATTGCATTTTTCTAGGAATGGGTTTTTGGCACGATCTTGTGTTTGAATTCTTCTTTTTTTTAAAAAGAGAAAAGCTTCAGAAATAATTTCAAGTACACCTGATTATTTTTGAAGCTTTCCTTTTTAGTTGTGACCACGGTGGGGACATTACCCGTGTATTTTGATTATTTGTAAAACCCCTCAAACGTACTGAATATAAAGGGATTGTTTAATTTGTTGGTTTGTTCATTTCCGTAATAATTCGTAATAATACATGTTTGGTTAACTAACGGTTAACTAAGTTCTTTTTTTGCTTATCTTTGATTTGTTCAAAAAAGGCAAAAATTATGGCAAGTGTAAAATGTTTACTTCAAAGCAAAAGCGATAACGCAAATATCTATGTTCAATTTTCAATCAGTAGAACACAAGTTTTCAAAAGAAAAACGGGTTTTATAATCGATGCTAAAGATTGGAACGGCAAAGCACCAATACAAAAAAGTCAAGAACTAAAAAACCTAAAATCTAAGCTGGACAAATTAGCCACATTTATAAATGATGCTCACAATGACACGGTAAGCACAGGAATAGAATTTACAGGCGATTGGTTACAGCTTCAAATTGATTTGTTTAATAAAAAAACGCCCGTTTTAGAATTGGACGTTATGACTACCTACATACAAAAGTATATTGACGAAGCACCCTATAAACAAAATGCAAAAAAAGAACTTGGATTAAGTAAAGGACGTATTCAAAACTTGAAGCTATTCAAAAGCACCATTCTAAAATATGAAGTTGAGGTTTTGAAAGGTAAGAGTATATTGATAAGAAACATAAATTTAAAGTTTGTTGAACAATATAAAAACTGGATGTTTGGCAAAGGATATTCCACAAATTATGTAGGCAAAAATATTGCGAACATTAGAACAATTTGCCTCGATGCTTCAAAAAATGATATTGAAACCTCAACACAGATTAAAAATATTAAAGGTATTTCAGAAAGCCGTGAACCTGAAGACATTGTTTTTTTAAGTGAAGACGAGCAAGAAGCAATAAAAAATGCACCACTTATAAGAGAGGCACTTATAAACGCCCGTAAATGGTTGTTGTTAGGTTGTTTGATTGGTCAGCGTGGAGGCGATTTACTGAACATTACCGACAAAAACATAAAAGAGTTAAACGGTATGAAAATAATCGAACTGAAGCAACAGAAAACAGGCAAACTGGTTGCAATTCCTTTATTACCTGAAGCCGTTGAAATAATCGAAAGCGGTTTACCTTATAAAATATCATTGGTGCATTTTAACGAACATATTAAAGACGTTTGTTTAGAAGCTGGACTTATAGCACCAACTAAAGGACGTAAAAAAACAAAGTTTAACAAGCCAACTACTAAAGGCGTGTACCCTAAACACGAAGTTATTAGCAGTCACATTTGCAGACGTTCGTTTGCTACTAATTTTTACGGGCGTATTCCAACACCCGTACTAATGAATATAACGGCTCACGGAACTGAAAGAATGTTTTTATCTTATATTGGTAAAACCACGTACGATAATGCTTATCAAATGTTAGATTATTTTAGTAAGTTAGCACCTAAAGAAAAAACAGCACCACAAATGGAGGTTGTACATAACACAGGCACTAAGTAATTATGGTAAGTAAAAAGATTCAATTTGCGGTTGATAAAGTAATTGAAGGAGAATGGACATTGTTTGATTTTTTGTCCAATTTCAAAGATGTAAATACAAAAGACTTATTAATAAGTTTTTTTTGGGAATTAAGAATTATTTACAAAGATTTTGAACAATATCATAATTTCAATCCATTTTATAGCAACGAGGGTGAATTACTTCACTATGAAAAAGATAATTTTAATCCAAAGTATTTTGATGAATTAGAAATTATTTATAATTATTACAAAAAATTAGCAATAGCTGATAATCAAAATATTCCCGAAGCAATAGATTTAAGTGATACAAAAGCAATCGACAAAATCCTTTATTTGCACAAACTTGGAGTTATTGATTTTTTAAGAGGTCAACAACCTTTTAATACTTCAGTTAATAGTTTGGCTTCTGTTTTGAGTGCAATTACAGGAGAAAAATCGGGAACTTTGCAACCGATGTTAAACCCAATGTTGAGTAAAAAAGTTGACGACACAAACAATCCTTTAAATTCAAAAAAGGCAGTTGAACGTGTTGAAAAACAGTTAATAAATATTGGTTTCAATCTTAATGAAACGAATTAGGGAAACCCTAAATAAACCCTAATATCTATTTGTACTTCACTAACACAGTAAGTACAAATGAACACACAAATTTTCTTAAACGGCATTACATTAGAACAATTAGCCGAAGCGGTTTTTAAACTTCAACAACAACCCGTTGAATTACCTCAACCCGAAAACGAATTTATTACACGGGATGAGGTTTGCAAATTATTAAACTTCAACAAAACAAGTTTATGGAAACATACCAAAAGCGGTAAACTTAAAAGTTACGGCATTGGTAACCGTGTTTTATATAAAAAATGCGAAGTATTAGAAGCGGTTAAACCTATTAATCATTAATATTATGAGTAATAGTAACCAACCACAGGCGAAAGGTTTAAAAGTACTAAGCACCGCTATTGATACCGCTATGCAAAGCGATAAAACACCCCACGAACTAAACCGCATTAAATATAAAATTGATGTTAACGAGGTTATTCCAAAGCCTCAAATAGCGTGGAGTTTGACCAATACTAAAAGCGAGGGCGAAGCAATTTTAGGAACATTGGGCGATTTTGGTTTAATCATTGGTAAAGCTAAAAGCCGAAAATCGTTTTTTATAAGTATTGCTGTTTCAACTGCATTGGGTAACGATGCTATTTTAAACCGATTTAAAAGCTATTTACCGCCTGATAAAAATGAGGTTATATACTTTGATACTGAACAAAGTAAATACTATGTACAGAAAGCCGTTAAGCGTATTTGTACACAGATTGACCAACCCGAACCAAAGAACCTACACGCATTTCATTTAAGAAGTTTAAACCCAGCAGAACGTTTGCAATTTATTGAAACTGAAATATACAGTAATGATAAAATTGGCTTTGTTGTTATTGATGGAATCAAAGATTTGGTAACGTCAATTAATGATGAGAGTGAAGCCACAATGATAGCAAGTAAATTGCTTAAATGGACTGAAGAACGGAACATTTATTTAGTTACTGTATTGCACCAAAACAAAAGTGATAATAACGCCCGTGGACACATTGGAACGGAACTAATAAACAAAGCACAAACAGTATTAAGTGTTACAAAAGCCGAAAACGATACTAATATATCAATAGTTGAACCTTTGCAATGTAGAGACATTGAACCCGAAATTTTCGCTTTTGAAATTAATGAATTTGGTATTCCTGTAATAGCTGAAAACTTTGAAATTAGAACAGAAACCAATAAAAATAAATTTGATGTTACCAATATGGAAGACTTCAAAAAATACCAACTATTAACCGAGGTTTTTAGTAAGGGCGAAAGTTTCAGTTATGGTAAATTAGTGGAGCAACTTCAAATTGCTTATAAAAATCAATTCAAGAATAGTATAGGGATTAATAGAACAAAATTACTTATAACCGATTGTTCAAATAACGATTGGTTAAAGCAAGAAAAGGACAAAGCACCTTACACACTTGGAGCATTTCAGGTAGTTGAAAACGATGTGATTTTTTAATTTTATCGGTTTAACTATTCCTTTTCTTTTCAGTTTATCGGTTTAGGTTTAGTGTATATATACACACTTAAACCGTTAAACCTTTGATTTGAGGTTTAGTAAACTGGTTTAAACCTTTAAACCTATGAAACAATATAAATACAAATTAGATAAGAGTAGTAAGAAGTTTATTTGTCCTAAATGCAATAAAAAAACCTTTGTTAAATTTTTAGAAACTGAAACAGGAAACTATTTAGCTGAAGAGTTCGGACGATGTGACCGTGAAACAAATTGCGGTTATTATAGCACGCCTACAGGCGAATTTAAAAACACTTTTGACGTTGTTAATATTCCTACACCCGAACCCAGTTTTCACAGTTACGAGTTAGTAAGTCAAAGCGGGCGTAATTTTAAACAAAATACGTTTGTTCAATTCTTAAGAACGATCTTTTCAGATGCTCAAGTAAAAGAAGTGATATTAAAATATTTAATAGGAACGTCTAAACTTTGGGATGGTGCAACAGTATTTTGGCAAATTGATAATAATGAAAAAGTAAGGCACGGTAAAATAATGCTCTTAAATCCTTATACTGGAAAACGTGTAAAAAATAGCGAGGGCAAAGGATTTATAAATAGTGTACGTAGTGTTTTAAAATTAAAAGAGTTTAATCTTAACCAATGTTTATTTGGTTTACACCTGATAAATGAAACCAATAATAAGACTATTGCATTAGTAGAAAGTGAGAAAACGGCCGTTCTAATGAGTGTTTTTAAGCCAGAGTATACTTGGTTATCCACGGGAAGTAAAGGAGGCTTAAAACACGAATTTTTAAGACCTATTAAGCAATATAAAATTGTTGCGTTCCCTGATAAAAGTGAGTACAATGACTGGTTAAACAAAGCTACCGAGTTAAACGGATTTGGTTTTAATATAGTGGTTAATGATTGGTTGGAGCAACAAAGTAACTATGTAGCTGGAACAGATTTAGCAGACGTTTACATAAACGAATTAAAAGAAGCTGAACTGTTTAAACCCGATGAGGTTCACTATTTAGAAACCGAACTAATTGTTCACGAAATAGAACAATGCATGCCTGAAATTTGGGAACTGATAAAAACCTTTGATTTAGTAGATTACAATCATAATGAGATTAGAAAGGTAAAATAAAAATATATTACTGGTTTACGGGAAACCGTAAGGAATGTGATTTTTAATAATTTACATTTGAGTTTTATTAATATAAAATTTACAAAAATGAAAAAAATTATTTATTTTTTAGTAGTAGCTTTTCTTGTAAGCTGTTCGCCAAGTAAGAAAGAATTATACGGTATAACTGATTCCTTTGTAGAATCGTTACAAACTACTTATGACAGTTATGGTATTTTAGGTGGCGAAGAACACATTAAAACAACGAGTGACGGAGAATACCAAGTTATGCCAGTTGGACGATTACTTAACGTTAAAATTTTAAAAGTTGTAACTGATGACGTCTATAAAGATTTAGAAGAAGATTTAAAAAGTCATTACAAAGACGACAAGAGAGTAAATGATGTGTATAGAAATAATGTCGGAACAATAATGATTGATTGCAGAAATTAAAAACCCTTTTACTAAAATCAATTAAACAAGTGAATAAGTTTTAAGTATTTGTTATTTATAACTTTATTTAGTTTTAATAATTTAAAATAATTGAAATGAAAAAATTAATTCTTGTTTTATTAATGGTTATTTTACCTTCATTTTATGGGTTTAAAACCTTGTCAGATAATGATGTTTATATTTGTATAAGTAAAACAGCATCAAAGTATCATTATTCACAAAACTGCAAAGGATTAAGCAGATGTACGCATACAATTTCTAAAGTAAGTGTAAAAGATGCTAAAAATAGGGGTTATAGTTTATGTGGCTGGGAAGATTAAACCAAATTTAATTATTTAAATACAAAATTAATTAACTCGTTTACGGAAAACCGTAAAGTAAATGATTTTTAACAGATTACATTTGAAATTAATTAATCTAAATCTTTAAAATATGAAAAAAGTATTTTTTATCTGTTTACTAATTAGCCTCGTTTCTTGTAAAAATGTTTCAGAAAATAGTGATACTGCAATAGCATTAGATACAGCTGCAATTGTGATTGACACAATGTCTAATTATGTACCTACAATTGCAAAAAATAATGAATGGAAATATGACACAAGTGAAGATAAGATGACTTCAAATATTACAAAATTTGCATCCATTACGTCTAACGAAAGTTTGTCTTTAGATTTTCCATATGATGGAATCAATATGGGTACTCTACAATTAAGAAAGAAAAACGGTGCTTTAAATATTATGGTTCTAATCGACAAAGGACAAATAAGTAGTGATTATGATGACCAAAATGTTAAGGTAAGATTTGATGATGACAAAGCAATTACATTTAGCTATTCAAAATCTGCAGACAATAGTAGCGATTTAATTTTCATTGACAACGTAACGAAATTTTTATCTAAACTAAAAAAATCTAAAAAAACCTTAATTGGATTACCTTTATATCAAAATGGAACTCAAATATTGGAGTTTAAAACTGAAAATTTAAAATGGTAATTCAACAATAATACATTAAATAATTTGGTTTTGATAAAGCAAATAACAACAACATATCGTTTACAAACAAAAAAGGCGAACCATAACGGAACGCCTTTTTTTTGTTCAAATAGTCAACCACAGGCAAGCGGTAAACCTTAACAAATATACACTATAATTAAATACTATTAAAATAATTTATTACATTTGTTTTATCTATAATAGACAAAAATAGGTTTAATGTTCCTTAATAATTTAGGTTTTAAATTCAGACAATATGCCACGATATGCAAATTATAATACGACCGTTGAAGACTGTTTAAAATACAGGCTAAAGAGTTTAACCGAAAATAATAATACTTACTTAAAATCGTACGGGATACGCACAGGAGTTACAAGCTGGACTATAAACGGACAACCACACGCTAAAATTGATTTTAAAGTAACGCATACAGAAAATGGCACGTTTATAACATTTGATTATAGATGCAACGGCGAACCAATAAATTATAACGTTAATCTTATTAGTAGAGTTTCAAATTTAGGCAAGGGCGAAATGTGGTTTTTTGTTTGCCCCGTAACGGGTAAATGTTGCCGTAAATTATATTTAAACGGCACACACTTTTTGCATAGAGAAGCGTATAAGGGTTTAATGTACGAAAGTCAATTAAAATCAGAAAGGACGCGGAATATGTTGAAAGTCTTTGAAGCCGTTTATATTGCAGATGAGGTTTATGATGAATTGTATAAAAAGTATTTTAAAACCCATTACAACGGCAAAGAAACAAAACGCTATAAAAAACTAAAAAATATAATTGAAGCGTCAAAAAGATATCCAGCAGACACACTCGAAAGTTTGTTAATGATGTAAGACAATATCTAAAGTAGAGCAAAGTAGATAAAACTAATATATTAACGTAACTTTAAAAATGAAAACAAGATGTTTATAAAGCATAAAAAAACACCCAAAAAATGAGTGTTTTTAAAATGGTTAACTAAATGTTAACTAAAACCTTTGTCAAGTCCTATAAACAGACAATAAAAGTGACCACGGTGGGATTTGAACCCACACGCCCTTGCGAGCACCAGCCCCTCAAGCTGGCAAGTCTACCGTTTCTCCACGTGGCCTTAAAAAAGAAAAGGTCAAGTAATAAATTACTCGACCTTTTGTGACCCGACTGGGGCTCGAACCCAGGACCCCATCATTAAAAGTGATGTGCTCTACCAACTGAGCTATCGAGTCAATCATTCAAGAAACGTATGCTTTGATCACAATTTAGTGACCCGACTGGGGCTCGAACCCAGGACCCCATCATTAAAAGTGATGTGCTCTACCAACTGAGCTATCGAGTCATTTCGTTTCTTGAATGCGGGTGCAAATATAAGGACTTTTATTTCAATTTTCAAAGCAATTTTATTATAAATTTGTCTTTTTTAAACAAAAATACTCAACACCTTAACATGTAAGGTTTTATTACAATGAGAAAAATAATATTATTAGGTTATATGGGTTGCGGCAAGTCTACAATTGCTGATAAACTTTCAAAAACCATCTCAATCCGTTTTGTGGATTTAGATAAAAAGATCGAAGAGAAAACGAATTTATCTATCAATGATATTTTTAAAAAGTATGGTGAAATTTATTTTAGAAAAGTAGAACGTGAAGTTTTCATTGAATTATTGCATTCGCCACAACAGTTAATAATAGGATTGGGTGGCGGAACTCCATGTTACGCCAATAACCATGAGCTGCTAAAAAACGAAAATGTTGTATCCATTTATTTAAAAGCTTCAATAGAAACTTTATTCAGCAGATTGATTTCTAATAGAAGTAAACGTCCTCTTATTGCCAGTAAAAGTGATGAAGAGATGAAAGAATTTATCGCCAAACATCTTTTTGACCGCAGTTTCTATTACAATCAGGCGCAATACAAGGTGAGTGTGGACGATAAAACAGTAGACCAGACTGTGCTTGATATTGTTGCAATCTTAGCTTAAATACGCATAGCTGTCGTTATTTTCGTCAAAAACAACTTGGACGTGTTCTAGTAAAGAAGTGGAAAGTGATATTCCTTTAAAATCCGCTTTTACCGGGTATTTTTTGTGGTTTCGATCTACAAGAACTGCTGTTTTGAATTTTTTCAAAGGAACATCAATAAAATGCCGTACTGCATAGATCAACGTTGTGCCGGAATTCAGCACATCATCAACCAGAATTAGCCCTTTATCAGTATATTGGTCCTTAGATAACGAAGTGCGAATGGGTAATTCTGGATTTTGTTTATCGATTTGCACTTCGCAGAGCGAAACCTTAATAGGGGAAATACTTTCTAATGCCATCGCAATTTTTTTGGCAAAAACAAAACCATTGGTAGCAATCCCAGCAATGACAATTTCATCTTCGTCTACAAAAGTTTCGTAAATCTGATACGCAATTCGTTTTATTTTGTGCTCGATTTCCTGATTAGTTAAAATGATGTTTTTGCTCATTGTTTAAAGGTTTTTTCCCCTCCCCAGCCCTCCCCGAAGGGGAGGGAGCCAGGTCTGGCAAAGGTTATTCGATGTTTTACTTAATTTTTATTTGTCAACACTTGCCTTCCCATCATACCTTCAGGGCGGGAACTGGGTTTTGCAAGGGTTATTAGATATTTTACTTAATTTATGAAAGGCTCGTCTCCCTCCCCTTCGGGGAGGGTCGGGGAGGGGAGAAATTCATCGATATCTCTCCTGTCTTTTTTAGTCGGTCTGCCCGTACCATTTTTGCGATAATGCTCTTTGGATAATTTTAAAAGTTCCAAATGCTGATAGGCTTCTGCCGGAGTATCGTTTCTGCGATATATATCGACTAGTTTAGCCCCAACACGGTTTTCGGGAATATCCAAAACAGTGATGATTTGGGTAATTTGGTCTTTTCTAAACGTAATTTTATCGGTAGGGAAAACCTCTTTTGACGGCTTGGCAACAAGACCATTTACGGTCACATGATTCTTTTTACAGGCTTCAGTAACCATATTTCTGGTTTTGTAATACCGCATGCACCATAAATATTTATCTATTCTCATAAAATTTCTAAAATCGGAGTTAAATAGTTTACAAAAATCAATCAATATTGTATCTTGCGCACTTAAAAAATTAGCTATAATGAACAAATTTAAGTATTATTTTATTCTATTAATTACAACAATCTCATTATTTTCATGTTCAAAGGATGATGTAGCTGAAATTGAACCACCTAGGGAATACGCAGTGCAATATGCCACTGATTTAATTGATATTGAAGAATATTTAAAAACATATTATATAGAGGACGTTTCAGCTGATGTTGATACGAAAATCACTAAAATCCCCACAGGCGGAAACCAGCCTGCTATCTGGTCTTATTTGAACAGTGCCACTTTTCCAAAACTTTTAAGTCGAGATGTACAACTTCATGACATTACTTATAAATTATATTATTTAGTGCTAAGAGAAGGAGTAGGACAGTCGCCTTCAAATGTTGATGGGGTCTTGACGGCTTATAACGGCGTTTATTTATCGCGCCAAACAGTTGCTGATGTAAAAACTTTTTTTGTAACACCGTTCGAAGAAGTCAAATATCCGCAGCAGTTTTTTAATTTGTTTAGTACCATACGAGGATGGGGAGAAACCTTCCCACAATTTAAAACAGGGACTTATTCATCAAATGCAGATGGAACTGTCACGTATAGCGACTTTGGGGCAGGTGTAATGTTTATTCCTTCAGGACTAGGTTACTTTAGCACAGGGAGTAGCAATATTCCTAGTTATGCTCCGCTAGTTTTTAGTTTTAAATTGTATGAGATCAGCAGACTTGACTCTGATGGAGATGGAATTTTAAATTTCCAAGAGGATTTGGATGGAGATGGGTATATGCGTGTTCTTCCTAAAGGAGTAGTTAATCCTGATGATACCGATGGAGATGGAATTCCAAATTTTCTAGATGTGGATGATGATGGCGATAACTTAAGTACAAGATTAGAAATTACGGGAGCTAATGGTGTTTTGCTTCCTTTTGCAGATATTCCGAGTTGTGATGGAAATACCACTGATCCGGCCAGAATCAAAAGACATTTAGTGAAGTGTAATTAACGAAAATAGAGATCAAAAAAAAACCAGTTCAAATTAAATTGAACTGGTTTTTTTTTGGTATAAAATATTATTTTCTCTTCATTACTCTTTCTACAGCTTCAACAATCGCTTCGTTGTTTAATTTGTATTTATCCATTAATTGTTCTGGTGTTCCTGATTCTCCAAAACTGTCATTAACAGCAACAAACTCCTGTGGTGCCGGACTTTTCAAAGCCAATACTCTGGAAACGCTTTCACCAAGACCGCCAAAAATATTGTGCTCTTCGGCAGTGACAATACATTTTGTTTTTGCCAATGAAGCCAAAATCGCTTCTTCATCCAACGGTTTAATCGTATGGATATTGATAACTTCGGCTGAGATTCCCTGAGCTTCTAATGTTTCGGCAGCAATTAAAGCCTCCCAAACTAAATGTCCTGTAGCAATAATAGTTACATCAGAACCCTCGGTTAAAACAATCGCTTTACCAATTTCGAAAGGTTCATCAGCAGGCATAAAATTAGGAACTACCGGACGACCAAAACGTAAATAAACCGGACCATGATGATCCGCAATTGCCAATGTAGCCGCTTTAGTCTGGTTGTAATCGCAGGTGTTAATTACCGTCATTCCCGGTAACATTTTCATTAATCCAATATCTTCAAGAATTTGGTGAGTTGCACCATCTTCGCCAAGAGTTAAACCAGCATGCGAAGCACAGATTTTCACGTTTTTTTCAGAATAAGCCACTGACTGACGAATTTGATCGTAAACTCTTCCCGTAGAAAAGTTAGCGAAAGTTCCTGTGAAAGGAATTTTTCCCCCGATGGTTAATCCAGCAGCAATTCCGATCATATTCGCTTCAGCGATTCCAATTTGGAAAAAACGTTCCGGATGATTTTTCTTGAAATCGTCAAATTTTAAGGAACCGATTAAATCCGCACAAAGTGCTACCACATTTTCATTCTTTTGACCCAATTCGGTCATTCCCGCTCCAAAACCTGAACGAGTATCTTTACTTCCTGTGTTTGTATATTTTTTCATTTTTCAATTTAAAGATTGAAATGATTTAAGAATTAAAAAATTATTATTTTGATTACGGATAATTTATAATTCAAATTTCATAATTATTTTTAATAATCGCTTTCTCCTCCAGTATTATAGTTTTGAGCTAAAGCAATTTCAAGTTGTGTGTCATTGGGTGCTTTACCATGCCAAGCATGAGTGTTCATCATAAAATCTACCCCATTACCCATTTCAGTATGCAATAAAACACAAACTGGTTTACCTTTTCCGGTTCTCGATTTTGCATCGTTCATTCCAGTAATAATTGCCTCAATGTCATTTCCTTGCTCGATTTCCAAGACTTCCCAGTCAAATGCTTCAAATTTAGCTCGGATGCTTCCCATTGGTAAAACTTCATCAGTGGCACCGTCAATTTGTTTTCCGTTAAGGTCGATAGTAGCGATTATGTTGTCTACTTTTTTGGCAGATGCATACATGATTGCTTCCCAGTTTTGTCCTTCTTGCAGTTCACCATCACCGTGAAGTGAATAAATTAAATGATTGCAGTGATTTAGTTTTTTAGCCTGTGCAGCACCAATTGCTACTGATAATCCTTGTCCTAAAGAACCGGATGCAATCCTAACTCCTGGCAATCCATCGTGCGTTGTAGGGTGTCCTTGCAAACGCGAGTTGATAAGTCGGAAAGTTGCTAGTTCCGAAACCGGAAAATAACCGCTTCGGGCTAATACGCTATAAAAAACCGGTGAAATATGTCCGTTAGAGAGGAAGAAAAGATCTTCTCCCAGACCGTCCATGTCAAAACCTTCTTTGCGGTCCATCAAATTCTGGTAAAGTGTTACCAGAAATTCAGTACAACCAAGTGATCCTCCGGGATGACCGGAATTGACAGCGTGTACCATTCGAAGAATATCTCTTCTGACTTGGATAGTTAAGTCGTTTAATTGTTGTGTGTTAGGCTTCATTTTGTGTGTAATAGTTAAACTGCTGCAAATGTAATTTTTATTTGTGTTAAGGCAAAGGTTTTTAGAACTATTTAATATTGGAATACGATGTGATTTTAGCTGTATTTCAAAGTGCATTTAGGGTTGTATTTTTACCAAAAAAACCCGCGTACAGCGGGTTTAATACTTTGGAAAAAATAATAAACAATTCCTTTTTTTCGATGAAAATTACATTTTAATATTAGTATTCGCAGCGGCTTTGAACGCTTGTCTATTGATGGAAGATAAAGCGATACCCGTTAATGCCGAATCTGTTTTTTTCTCTTCATCAAGAGTCATGGCTAATAGATTAGCAGCTTTATTTTCACCTAATGTTTTTGCAAAGGCATGTAAAGTCCCGTAGGTTGCAATTTCATAATGTTTCACTTTTTGGTCTGCTGCAATAATACCTGCATCGCGAACCATGCCTAAATCGGTTTCTTTTATCAAACCATTAGTCTCTTTTAAAATTCCCTGCATGGCATCACATTTTTTAGCAATTGGTTTAATACCGGTGACTTCAAATATCTTTTCTAAACGGGAAACGTGTTCATGTGATTCACTCAATTGGGCTTTTAAGGAGCTTACCAGTTCTGGTGACGAAGCATTTTTCACCATTTTTGGTAAGGTTTTAGTCAGCACTTTTTCGGACCAGTAAATGTCCTTTAATCCAACTTCAAATAAATCTCTCAATCCATGTGCTACTTTTTTATTAGCTGGCGCAGTTCCCATAATCTCTTCGTTTTTTTTAATTGCAGTTTTCATAACCGTAGTTTTTAAGATTAATTTTTATGGCGACCATTGGATCTCATTCCCCGCCATATTAACTTAAAAAGTCAATTTTAAGCAGCATAAAATTAAGTAAATTATCATGCAATACATTGTTAATTAACTAATTGTAAATACGAAATATATTATTTTAGGAGAAATTAAATCGCATTGTTTTTATCTTTTTCCTGCTGTTATCATTTTATTTGAATTAACTGATTTTGTTTTTAAGACTGTTCCATCCTCCACCATTATACACTTTTGTAAAACCACTAGATTTGAGAATACTTTTTGCCGAAGCACTTCTCATCCCTGATGCACAACAGGTAATAATAGGTTGGTTTTTATCTTTCAGTTTGAATAGATTATTGCGCAAGGTATCCACAGGAATATTAATGGAATCTTTGATGTGTCCTGCTAAATATTCTGCTTTGCTTCGTACATCGACAATTACGGCACCGTTTTGTAGTAACTCAGGGTAGTCTACCGTGGTACCAATTCCGAATAATTTTTTGAGTCTGTTTATCATTTTATTCAATTTTAGATTGATGATAATTTACATCTAACCACGATCCGCCGTTGTACGATTCGATTCCATGTTCGGTCAGAAACAGCTGAGCTTGTCCACTTCGGTTTCCCGATGCACAACAAAGCACTAATGGCCCTTTAAGAGTTCTTAATTCGTCAATTCTTTTAGGGATTTCATTCAATGGAATATTGATCGAGCCCACAACATGGCCGCCCGAAAATTCATCATAGGAACGTACATCGACGATGGTTCCCAGTTTTTCTTTTATTATTTTTGCTACTTCCATTTTTTTTATTTTTTAAAGATTATAAAGCCTTTTATGTAAAATTAAGCATTACAAAATTACGACTAAGCAATTTATGCATCATTTTTAATCAGCAAAAAATCAGGAAAGTATTAGAGGAATGGTATTCCTATTTTTGGTGCTCGCAAAAACAATTAAACGAAACTAATTACCCCGATACGTTGCATATCCATAGCTGGAAAGCGTTATAGGAACGTGATAATGATTGGTATCTTTTATTTGAAAAACAACTTCAATAAATGGATAAAAACTATCTGTCTTTTTGTTTTTAAAATAGTCTGCTACCAGAAACCGAAGTTTGTAAATTCCTTTTTTAGCGTCTTTGTAATTCAGGAAATCAGTAATCCTGCCATTTTTATCGGTTGTTTTTTCTTCCACAAAAGACCATATTTTTGAAGTTTCATCAAATTTTTCTAACGTAACCGGAACACCACATGCGGCCGTTCCGCTCGATATGTCTAAAATATGACTGGACAATTGATGCGTATTGTTCTGCGAAAACGATGCTGTTGCTATAGCTGTAAGAAGTAAACTAAAAAGTAAATTTTTCATTTTGTTTGTTTTTAAAATTAATGAGTTTTGATCTGTGCGGCTGAAATTGCTGCTGATTTAGCGATTGCGTCATCGTTTTCGGGACTTCCACCACCGGCAATGCCAATACTGCCAATTACTTTTCCGTGGTACCAAAGCGGATGACCGCCGCCTAATAATAAGAGTTCCGGCAGTGTGGCTAAATTTTGCGTATCCGGATTGGATCTGGCATTTTTGGACAAGAGCAGTGTAGGCGTTTTAGTGGATAATGCGGTATAGGCTTTTCTTCTCGCCGCTTCCGTATTGTGAGGACCAACCTCTTCCCCACGAGTGAGAATTATAATTTGTCCCGAAGCATCTAATACTGCGACCGTCACATTTTTGCCTAACGCTGCTGCAGTTGCTCTGGCTTGTTCCGTTATTTGAAATGCAGTTTTGAGGGTTAGCTGTGTGGATTGTGTAGTGTAATTTTCCGTTGCATTTATATTCAATTGGTTAGCAACAATGCTTTTTTTGGTGCTGATTTGTGCCAAGGAAAATAAAGGAATGAGTAATACTAATAGACAAGAATTGATTTTCATGATTAATTTTTTTACAAAATTAAAAATGAGTCGCGTGAAATAGCTTGTCCTATGTCAACGTTTTTAGAGTTTGGATTTTATTCTGCTTAAGGTTGAAGGAGAAATTCCCAAATAGGACGCAGCCATTTTATTGGAAACCCGCAATAAAAAATGAGGTTGGTTGGCAATAATCCATTGGACTTTCTCCAAAGCATCAAATCCCTGAAAACCGTAAATGCGTTTTTGAGCCGTTATAAAACCTAATTCCAGAATCGCTCTGTAAATCAGTCCAAATTCCGGTATTGTTGTTACAAGATTGTAAAAATTAGTTCTGGAAATCACCAATAATTCTGATTTCTCTATAGTTTGCACGTATTCGTAAGCAGGCTGTTGATCAATAAAACTTGGTAAAGCTGTTCCAAAACCGCCTTCAAAAGCAAAAAATCGTGATGTTTCAATTCCTTCTTTATTAATGGTAAAAATTCTGATACAACCTTTGTTTACAAAATAATACTGTTGGCAAGTCTCTTCGTAACGCACTAAAATTTCATTGCGCTTGGTTTGCAATGGTTTAAAAAAGGAGCAGATGAAATCCATTTGTTCATCATTGATTTGTGTTCTGTTGCTGATATACTTTTTTAGTAATTCGTACATCTTATTGTGATTTAGGTATTTGTTTTTTGAAAGTAAAGATACGAACTATGCATTTCCTGTAAAGTAATTTTATAAAATACGTACTTAATGCATAACTTGTCAGTAACAATAGACGCATTTTTTCCATTATATTGTTTAATGGCAGTTCGTATTAAAAAAATACAGCGCTGACAAATTTGTATTTTCTGACCCAAGTATATTTAATTAACGTTCTGTGATTCAATGTTATTTATTTATAAAAAAACCTCAAATAACTGCCATTATTTTAAAAAAAAATCCTATTTTTAAAAGAAAAAGTATTTGAGCTGTCGCGGCATGCTTTTTGACAATTTTTTAAACTTGAAATAGTAATAAAATAAAATAAACAATAATGTCAGAGAAAAGTAAAAAACAATTCGGAGTGTGGATGGATACACATCATGCAACTATCGTAGGTAGAGAAAATGTTGATTCAGGAGATTTCGTAGTATTAGGACACGAAAAAGAAGAAGGTCAAGGTGGTAATTCAAATGAAAATGCAGCAAATAATGCTGAAAGAGATTCTCTTCACAAATTATTCAAAGGTATTACAGCTCACATGCAAAATGTTGATGAATTGCACGTAACAGGACCTGGAACAGCTCAAGAACAATTTATTAAATATTTGAGTGAGACTCCACAATACAAAAATGTAGAGGCTAAACAAAGTACTTCTAATAAAATGAGTGATGAAAGTTTAATTGAATATGTGGCTTCACAATTCAACTAATCTTTTCTGAGATAAATGTAAATGAGGCTGTCCGAAAGGGCAGCCTATTTTGTTTGGTATAGGATCGCTTTTTAATTTAAAAGGAAAAATATAGTGGATTTCTTTGTTTAATTTTTATTTTTCCTCCACGAATGCCAAGCGCCAGTTGACCATAATGCTACTAAAATAAGGATTGGTTGAAGTGGAAGTCTAAGCCATCTAGCTAGTTCTGTATTAAGTCCGAAAGCATTTCTATGTTCGACTAGCTGCGCAATATTTCCCGGAAATACAAGGACAAAAAAAGCAGCCACAATCCATCCAACCTGGATGCGGTACTTAAATAACAGAATTAGGGATAAACCCAAAGTAATTTCAACTACCCCAGACAGCAGAACCACTAAATCGGCGTTTACTGGAATCCACGGTGGTACTTGTGCTAAGAATTCAGTTCGATTCCAAGTAAGATGACTAATTCCGGCAGTTGTAAGGAATAGTCCTAAAATATGCCGACTTATGTTTTGAGCTAAACTCATTTTTTCGAGATTTTGGGTATTTGTAATATTCATTTTTATTAAATTTTTTTTATGAAAATAAATGTTGGGAAAGAAGCTCTAAATTTTTGATAAAAGATAATTCCAGCAGCATTAATAAGCAAAAATTTCATAGTAAATATAGGCGTATTAAAGGTTATGAAAAGTGTTTTACTCATGAAAATTGCCTTTTAAAGCTAAATTAACTTTCGTGATTTTTTAAAATCTTATATTCGTAAAAAAAATGAATATGCGCGTCTCCTTTTTCATCATCATCTTACTGAATGCTTTTCTTTTGGTCAACTGCAGTTCTAAAAAAAATACTGATATTTCGTACATCAATTCTACTGAAAAAAGCACTGCTAAAACGCCAAAATTGAATGTTTTTGTTCCCCGAAAATCAAGTTTGACGCCGGTTCCCGTTATAATTTTTGTTCACGGAGGCAATTGGAACAGCGGTAAGAAAGGGACCTATGATTTACTTGGCAGAAATTTTGCAAGCAAAGGCGTGATTACTGTTATCCCGGATTATACGTTAAGTCCTGACGCTACGTATGATGACATGGCGCGACAGATTGGATCCGTCATTCAGTGGACAAAAAAGAATATCAGTCAGTACAACGGTAATCCCAATTCGATTTTTATCACGGGTCATTCGGCAGGCGGGCATCTTGGAGCTTTGGCAGTCACGAATCCGAAATATGGAATTGATTCTGGAACTATTGCCGGAATCATCCTGAATGATGCGGCAGGATTGGATATGAAAAATTATTTAGAAGGAAATCCGCCAACGGAAAAAGATGATTATCTCACTACGTGGACTTCAAATCCTGAGCTATGGAAGGACGCTTCTCCAATTTATTTTTTAAACAAGAATACACCTCCCTTTTTAATTTATGTAGGAGATAAAACGTATAATTCCATAAAAATTGCCAACATCCGTTTTGTACAAGCTTTGCAACCTTTCCAACCAGATGTGACGCCAATTAGATTGAATAAAAAGCATATTCCGATGGTGCTTCAGTATTTCTCACCTTGGAGTAACCGCTTTGATGAGATTATTGCATTTATGAAATTGCACAACAAGTAAAACCTTAACTACACTGCTGAAACAGTATAACTAAGGTTGTATTATTAAAATATTAGGAAAAAGAATAATTCGTTTATGCTTTTCTTTTCAAAATCGCATCAACAGAAAATTGACCACTTCCCAATAAAAATAGCGCGCAATAGGAAAGTAAATACATCAATGCTAATTCCATGGTTTCCAGTTTATCGTTGATGTGAACAATAAAGACAGCAACTGCCATCGTAATGATAAGTGGAATCAATGCCAGTCTGGTCCACAATCCGATTATAATTAATACGGAGCATAAAACCTCGGCAAAAACAGTCAAAGCCAATGATGCTGGAACTCCAATGCCAATTGGATCACCAAATTCCATTGTACCATTCATTAACTTTATCAGTTTTGGAATACCATGACTCAACATCAATAAACCAAATGTTAGACGTAAAATAAGCGAGCCCAAATCTGTTGCATTAGCGGACCAAGAGGTTGGGGAAAATAGTTTTTGAATCATAGTTTTTAAAGTTTTTAGTTTTGGTTCTTACAAACGTACTTTATTTTTACAAGAATTTGCTTGTTTTAAAACGAGCTCGAAGTAATTATCACTTTCTATTCTTTCGTCTGAAAGAGAATTTTCTCCATAATGATTACAGCCAAAATACCCAAGGTATAGGCAAGCAAATCCATCCACGCAAAAGAATTTCCAAGAACGACTTTAACAATTTTATTACTCTGCAATCCCAGTTTTTCAACGATATTTAAATATTGTGCGGTTTCTATAGCAAATGAAAAAACCAATACAAGAGCTGCGGCTACCCAAACGGAAATCTTTAGAAACGACTTTAGAAAACAATATAGCAGAATCACCACTAAAAAATCTCCAAAATAAGGTCTTATAAAGTTGTCATGGACATACAAAGCAATTGTAATTTCTATTAGAAAAAGCAAAACGGTAAGCGTAAAATATCTCCTGTTGAAGTGAAACATATTGGTTGTTTGAAGGATTGTTGTTTTACTTCACATTGTTGTTTAATTTTTTATTTTTTACTTGACTGGTTGTTTTTAAAATAGAGAATATCCGAATATTACAGAGAATGTTTTATAGTCTGAATTCCAGATAAAATAATCTCCTGTAACGTTTCTACTTGTTTGCCACCTCATTTCCAAGCTGTATTTATCCTTGAATTTATAACCTACACCGAAACCAAAATTACTTCGAGTTATAAGTTTTGCAGAATTGATATAGGTATTGGGAGCTCTAGTAAACTCAATTGATGATTTTGAATTCACATCAAAAATATAAGAAGCGTTAATAAAAATTTTAGCATTGCTGCTGAGAAAAAAATAATGTCTTACACTTAACGGAATATCAATGTAATTGTAATTAACGGTTGCAATCTGATTACCTCCTGAAAAATAACTGCCGTCAATTGCTTTTTCAGACTTAAAATTCTGATAAGTGGGCTCAATGGCAATAGCCCATTTATTCTTGTTGTATGGTAGTATATATTCAGCTTCAATACCAATACCAAAGCCTAATTTACTTCCAAAATCTATGTCAGTAGAATTAGAAACAAGGTCTTTTATGAATAAAGAGGAGTTATTCAAACGAGGTCTGATCGACAAATTAAATAAATCTCTTTTTACTTTTCTATCATAATTTACAAATTCTGAATTGTTACATTTGTTATACTCAGCAAAAAAATTGGTTAGGCTATTTTTTTGGTACTTTAAATTGGCCATTTTATTCATTGTAATGCTAGGACACTTTAAGTCGTTCCACAATTGCTGTCTAAATTGATTGTTTTCCCCGGTTTTATCTTCAGAATTTTTAAAATTCTTAAAAACCAACTGTTCAATATTGGCAGTATCTTTATTGTAGAAGAATCGTTGTATGTTTCCGTTTTCGTACTGGTATAAATTAGATTTGCCTTCCACTAATACTTTTAAAAAAAGTTGCTCTTCAACAAATACTGGATTCTTATCGTCGCTCAGATTATTAATATGAGTGGGAGATTTATCTATTTTGACGGTACTTCTAACGTATTTTGAGCTGTTGTAAATTCCAAATTCTTTTACGGACTTTATATTTTCATTCATCAAGGTTCCGTTCTGAACAAGCTGGTATTCAAATTCTGTTGGGTTATTTCTCCATTCGATATTTTTGATCAGACAATCAATTTTTTCCCCTGAATTATTAATGAAGTATCCTTTTTCAAAGGAAATTTGTGCAGATGCGCTTAAACTTAAGATTGCGGTTAAAAGTAATAGTAATTGTTTTTTCATATTTAATATTGATTTGGTTGAATTTGGATTTGTAATAACACACAACGTCACTTTGGTTAAACTAGCAAAGGCATTATGCAGCGAGTAAATATATATGATTTGAACTACAATTAAAATTATTTTTTGAAAAGTCTAGTGATGATTGTAAAGGATGATAATCTGAAAACTAACTTAAATACTCCTCAAAAAAAGTGGATGCGAAATATTCTCGACAACCGCCTTGAAAATTCAACGATATGGCCATATTGTCGCCCAATGTACAATAGGCTCCGTTCAAATCAATATTCATTGTCTTGTATATTATTTGT
Source organism: Flavobacterium caseinilyticum (assembly GCF_004349085.1). Lineage (GTDB taxonomy): Bacteria > Bacteroidota > Bacteroidia > Flavobacteriales > Flavobacteriaceae > Flavobacterium > Flavobacterium caseinilyticum. Next base: position 175,503 of record NZ_SMFM01000006.1, read on the forward strand.
TGGACTTAAGTTTTTTAATTCCGGTGTTTTTTTTTTCGATCTTTTTTTCTTTAGAAGATTTTAGAAGTAAATAAGACAATAAATAATAGTATTGGTCATGTTTTTTTTCTGCGCAAATACTTGAATACTTCCATTACCAATATCATCGGTATAGCCAACGCTACTACATATAACCATTCTTTATAAGTAACGGGTTCAATTCGCAATATGTTTTGCATAAATGGAATTTGCATACTAATGATATGGATACCTTGAGCTGCCAAAACCCCAAATGCCAGGATAATATTTTTTTTTAATGGCACCTTAAAAGCAGAAACCCTTTCGGATCGGGCATTGAATACATGGAAGTTTTGCATTAATACCATGAGCAATAGGATAAGGTTGCGTGCATATGTTTCGTCCATTTGTGTATATGTGTTTAAATAATACCAAAGTCCGAAAGTAATGAAACCCATTGTTGCACCTGATACAATGGTTTGATTAATCATGAGAGTATTGAATATTTTCTCAGAAGGTTTACGTGGAGGCCGTTTCATGGCTCCTTGCTCCCCTCCTTCAAAAGCAAGGGCTACGTCTTGTATACCATTGGTAACTAAATTTAACCACAATAGCTGTACGGCAAGCAGCGGCAGGGGTAATCCTGCCAAAACAGAAAGTAGAATTAAGATAATTAGACCAGCACCAGTTGCAATCAAAAGATAAATAACCTTACGCACATTATCAAAAGCAAAGCGACCTTCTTCAACGCCCGCCACAATTGATGAAAAGTTGTCGTCGACCACAATCATTGAACCAACTTCTTTAGCCACATCGGTACCAGAGCCCATTGCCACACCAATGTTAGCACGTTTAAGTGCAGGGGCATCGTTTACTCCATCGCCTGTGACAGCAACAAATTCCCCTCTACGAATTAATACATCTACAATTTCTAACTTTTGAGTTGGTGAAACTCTTGCAAATACAGCAGTTGACGCCACTAATTTCTCGAAAGCGGGACTGTCGTATGCCCCTGCTTGGGCAAACATTTGTCCGGTTACTACCTGGGTACTTTCATCGGCTATGCCCAATTCACGTGCTATGGTACCGGCTGTTTCGGGATGGTCGCCAGTTATCATAATTACTTTTATTCCGGCTCCCCGGCACTGTTCAACTGATATTTTAGCTTCATGCCTTAATGGGTCAATAAAACCTACAAGTCCATAAAATGTAAGGGCAGGAATAGCATCATTTTCATAAATTTCTTTTTTTTGATAGGATTTACATTCGCCACTGGCAAAAGCCAACACACGGTAACCACCTTTGGCTAAATGCTCTGCATCGCCAAGTATTTTATTTTTATCTATTTCTTTAATCTGCCCGTTAAGGCATACTGAAGTACAAAAGTCAAGAATGGTCTCAACAGCACCTTTCATATTAATGAATATCGAGTTGTTCTCATTGCAAAATGATGCCGAGAATTTGCGTTCCGACTCGTACGGAATTTTCCCAATCGGCTTTTCCTCTGTAAGCCATTTTTCGGGATCTATTCCAAGCTTATAACTCATGCCCAGCAGGGCAACATCCATTGCATCGCCATGATAGAACCATTTTTCATTTTCTTTGGTTAACGATCCCTCGTTAGCAAAAACAGCTATACGGGCAATTTTTGCAATAGCATCATTTTCTGATACCTCAATTGATTTTCCTTGCGAATCAATAACTTTACCTTCACCGTTGTAGCCTTGTCCTTCAATAGTGTATTGGCTATTGTTGGGTAACTGTATGATTTTTGCTGTTTGTTCGTTAACGGTCAGTGTGCCCGTTTTGTCGCTGGCGATTACGGTGCAACTGCCCAGACTCTCAACCGATGTTAGCTTACGAACGATTACATTTCGTTTTGCCATTCGTGTAGTAGCAATGGACAATGCCACAGTTAAAGCTACTGGTAAACCTTCGGGAATGGCAGAAACAGAAAGTGCAACGACAAAGAAGAATATTGCAGTGAAATCCATACCCTGCATTCTAAGCACAATTCCCAAAATAATACTAAGGGCAATAATAAAAATACTGATCTGCTTGATGAATTTTTCCATGCGTTGTACCAGAGGCGGTTTTGCAGAAACCGACTCGGTAACATCTTGAGATATTTTTCCAACCTGCGTATCAATACCTGTACAAACTACAATGCCCACGCCCCGTCCTTTCATTACGGTAGCACCAGCAAAAGCCATATTGGTTCTTTCGGCAACGCCGAGGCTTTCCTTTAATATGGCAACTTGTTTTTTTGCTGCTATAGATTCCCCAGTAAGAAAACTTTCGTCAACTTCTAATTCTGATACTTCAAGCAGCCGCATATCTGCCGGTACTTTCATGCCTGATTCGAGTAAAACAACATCACCCGGCACAAGTTGTTCAGAAGGTAACTCTGTTTCTTTGCTATCCCTCCGTACTCTGGCCTTGATTTTCATTAATTTCTGCAAGCTGCTGGCGCTCTTCTCTGCATTAAATTCTTGATAGGTTCCCAATGCACTGTTTATGAAAATAACCAGAAAAATAAATATGGCATCTTTCCCTTCGCCAATGGCTACCGATGCAACAGCAGCAGCAACAAGGATAAAGATTAACGGATTCAATAGCTGGTGCAGGATTATCTGCAATAAGGAAACTTTTTTACTCTCTGGCAATTTATTTTCACCGTAAAATGCTATCCTATTTTTTGCTTCGTCCTGACTTAAGCCTTTTGCAGATGTTTTTAATTCTCTGAAAATATCTTCTTCTCGAAATGATTGCCATTGCTCCTGGGCTATTGTATCTTGATGTTCCATGTTAAAACATTTTTAATTCCATCCTCAAGTCGTTGCGCTCTTCCTTCGCATGAGCGCTAATATTCGAGTTCTTGCCGTTCAGCGGCAAACTCATGTCCTAAGTTACTAAAAATTAAATTATTAGTAAGTAAGGCTGAAATATTTCGGATGAAAACCATCAAAACATTCCGCAAAAAAAGAGGACCTAAAATCCACTGGTAAATACCTCAATAAACTTTACGATCAATTCATGTTAACAAACTTGCAATCGGTTTCGTTCAATATGAGTTTTATTGTTCTTACTGCGCGTGCGACGAAACTATAACTGTTGTGGGCACGGATTACAAATCGCTGTTACAGGCTGGTCAAAGGCTTTAAGTCGATTTCTATAACTAACAAGTTTGGGAAATTGCTCTAGTCAAAATCATCTACAGCTACTATGATAAATTTTGAGGTTGACAAGAAACTTTAAGGAGCTGGGGCTCCCGTAATGATGAAAATATAAAAGAATAGTAGCTTCTCAGATTTTTATCTTTTGAAAGATACGTGCCACCATCAATAATGATATGCGTTCCGATTCCGGTAATCAACAGTGTAAATACCAAACTTAGCCCATCAATGTCAAATTGAAAATTGAATCTGAGTTCATTTACCCGTTCCTATTTTTCCACAAGACATTTTCCTGAAAATACTTGAGGGATTGAACTTAAAAAACTTAATAAGAAACCAGAGTAAAGAGGCAAAGCAATCATGGCGAATATTTTTTAAACAAGCGTCAGATTAAGTGAGCCAATAAAACTCCCGTGATTATAGGACTCATGAAGTTTAAAATCTGGCTTAATTGGAATTTTTAAATGTTTATTTGATAATTTTATCGTTTAAATCAGTATTCCACTGCTCATCATTACTTTCCAAATTGCTCGATTATTTCATTTCCAAGCCCTTATAAAACGAAGCGTCGTAATTTTTTGTAAGGCTTTAGTTATTTGTTATAAAGTTTTACCAAATAATTTAGCAGTTCCAAATTCTGTTATCAAATAATGCACATGATCTCCGGTTGTAACTATCCCGTTTCCTGTCGCAGAAACGGGAATATTTTAGGTTTTATACTTCCTATACTTCCTGATAAAAAACTTGGTACTCCGCCATCAAGCAACATTTTTTTTTCGCCAAGTTTATTTTTCAAATTTTAGTTCTGGAAATTTCTATTCCTGTTGGATATTTTAAATCTCCTTGATTTTCTACAGTAATAAATATTTCATCAAAATCAAAAGGTGTCGTGGTTTTAAAAGTCGATTTTTTAGCGTTTTTAATCATTAATTGTCCAGCATTTTTTACACCGTACTCTTTTGTTACAATCCAAATATTGTAATTTTTACCCGGAGGATTTAATCTGTCAGGGCTCGCAAGGTTTCGAGAGGTTATTTCAAGTGTTATGTTTTTGTTGCTGTCTGTTTTTTTCTTCGCAGAAATGTCTGCTGCTGGTGCAGTACTTGAAATTGGAAATTTTGAAGTTGAGGCACAAGAGCTAAGTGTCAAAACAAACAATAGGGTCAGTAAATAATTTAATGTTTTCATAATTTCATAATTTAATTATTCCTACTCTTAATGTTTTTCGGATTCCACATCTTTAAAATGTTTGGTCATTTTTAATGGATTTTGGGACGAATGGCTACCGCTTTCCTGCACTTGACAAAGTTGCGGACTAAAGTGGCCTTTTTTACATTGATTAAACACTTACTATAAATATAAGAAAAAAAACATTCAAATGGAGCAGTTACTTCGCATTTTTGCAAAACGCTTGTTGGATTTGTAAATGATTTCGTTTAACATGATTTAACCTCATTTGTAAAAAATTGTTTTGGTTTACAGCTATTGTGCTTCATTACTTCTTCGTTCAGTATTGTACAGCTTTTCGAGGTAAGCAGGTAAAGAAACTCAGGCAATTTTGGGCACGGAATATATATCACTGTCGAAGTTAGCTGCTCTAGTTATTCTAATTGCCAATAAAGAAAACATCAATTTTAACCAGTAAATTTTCTTCTGATATGTCTTGAAGGAGTATTTGTGGAATTTTTATAAGACCACTATCTAAAATTGACTTTAACTGAATTCGTAGAGGAGACCTTTCTTTATTTATACTTTTTTTGTATCGCTATTTCAGGACGGGAAAGTAGTATCAAAAGAGCTTTAATTCCTGCCTTGTAACATACACCCAAATACGGGTAAATTGGCGAAGGTCTGTTTGAAATTATTAAAATTTAAATACATCATAATTTTTTACAAATTATTTAGCAAACTTTTTATTTGACGGATGCTTTTTGAATCTACATTAAGACTATTGTAGTTGTTGGAGCCGTCTGTTGGCGTTAGGGATAAAAGTGAAAATCCTCTCCATTTTTCTTTCGGAGATTACTCCAGCTATCAATAATTTTAAGTTGCGTTCAATGAACTTCGTTTGCAACGAATAGACAGGCACGCTGTAATGCAAGTGGACGTGGACACGCACAAACCATGTACTAAAAGGTTAATGTGTTTTTGGATGCTGTATTTATCTAATTTCCCTCTTAAAAAGTGATTGAATTTTGGATTTTAGGAACCTCTTTTTTCCCTTAATGAGGTCGCAAACATTTTTTTGATGTAGTTTTCAAATTAACCTATCTTTGCCAGCCGAACAACCGGGTTGAAATTTGTTACTATGAAGTTTGATTTATTAAAAAAAGATCCGCTTTCTAAAGCTAGAGCGGGTAGTATTACTACTGATCACGGGGTGATTGAAACCCCAATTTTTATGCCTGTTGGTACCGTCGCTTCGGTAAAAGGAGTGCATCAACGGGAATTGAAAGAAGACATTAACCCGGATATTATCTTGGGAAATACCTACCATTTATATTTGCGTCCACAAACGGAAATCTTGGAAAAAGCCGGTGGTTTGCATAAATTCATGAACTGGGACCGTAATATTTTGACGGATTCTGGTGGATACCAAGTGTATTCACTTTCAGCTAATCGAAAAATCAAGGAAGAAGGGGTGAAGTTCAAATCGCATATTGATGGATCGTACCACTTTTTTACGCCAGAGAATGTGATGGAAATTCAACGTACCATTGGTGCCGATATTATCATGGCTTTTGATGAGTGTACGCCATATCCATGTGATTACAATTACGCGAAACGCTCGATGAAAATGACACATCGCTGGTTAGATCGTTGCATCAATCATCTAGACACGCAGCCTGTGAAATACGGTTACGATCAAGCTTTTTTTCCAATTGTTCAGGGAAGCTGTTACAAGGATTTGCGTCAGCAATCAGCAGAATATATTGCGAATTCAAATCAAGTAGGAAACGCCATTGGCGGACTTTCAGTAGGGGAACCTGCCGAGGAAATGTATGCAATGACCGAAGTGGTTTGTGAAATCCTACCCGAAGATAAACCGCGTTACCTGATGGGCGTTGGAACTCCGATAAATATCTTGGAGAATATCGCCCTTGGAATTGACATGTTCGACTGTGTGATGCCTACGCGTAATGCCAGAAACGGAATGTTGTTTACCGCACATGGTACCATCAATATTAAAAACAAAAAGTGGGAGGATGATTTTTCTCCAATTGACGAAATGGGAATCACCTTTGTAGATACAGAATATACAAAAGCGTATTTGCGCCACCTTTTTGCTGCAAATGAATATTTAGGAAAACAAATTGCCACGATACACAATCTTGGATTTTATATGTGGTTGGTTCGTGAAGCCAGAAAACATATCTTAGCTGGCGATTTCAAGCCTTGGAAAGAAATGATGGTGAAGAATATGAGCCAGCGTTTGTAAAATAATTATGAATTATAAATTATGAGTTAGCTTGTAATTCATAATTTATAACTCATAACTCATAATTTAAAACATGTTAACGATAATAGACAAATACATCCTAAAAAGATATTTAGCCACCTTCTCGGTGATGTTATTGTTGTTTATCCCCATAGGAATCGTTGTTGATGTGGCGGAGAAGGTCAATAAAATGCTGGAGAATAAAGTCCCGTTTTTAGAGATTGCAATGTATTACTATAATTTTACCGTTTATTTTGCGAACTCGCTTTTTCCCATATTTTTGTTTTTATCAGTGATTTGGTTTACGTCAAAATTGGCGAATGATACCGAGATTATTGCTATATTGAGTTCGGGAATTTCGTTTACCCGTTTTCTGAGACCGTATCTTATTGGTGCTTCGATCGTTTCGATTTTTGTGTTATTGATGGGATTCTTTGTCGTTCCGGCCGCAAGTGAAGGTTTTAATAATTTCAGGTACACTTATTTGAAAGGTGGCGGTAAAGAGGCCATGCGTGGCGATAACACGGATGTATACCGACAAATTAGCGATAATGAGTTTATATATGTAAACAGTTTCAATACAGAATCCAAAACAGCCTTCAATTTCTCCTTGGAAAAGTTCAAAGAAGAGAAATTAGAGTATAAAATAACTGCCAGCAGGATAAAATGGAATCCAAAAGACAGTACCTACACCTTATATGATTACACGAAAAGGACGGTGGGCGAATTAGATGATATAATTGAAAAAGTACCGGAAAAAAGGGCTGTGTTTAATTTTGATTTGGAGGATCTGACTCCGGTGGTTTACATCGCGGAGACACTGACTTTAAGAAAATTGAACGCCTTTATTGAAAAAGAGCGAGAACGAGGTTCCTCTAATATCAATGTGTACTTAGTGGTTTTATATAAAAAATACAGCGTTCCGGTATCGGCATTTATTCTCACCATTATTGCGGTTGCAGTTTCAGCAATGAAACGAAGAGGAGGAATGGGAACCAATCTAGCCATTGGAATTGCACTGGCTTTTGCCTTTGTGTTTTTTGATAAAATTTTTGGCGTACTGGCCGAAAAATCGAGTATACCACCGTTGTTAGCCGTTTGGCTGCCTAATATTGCCTTTGGAATTTTAGCCATTTATCTTCTACGAAATGCGAAACGATAATTTAAAAAGTTATTTAAACCTTCATTTGATTGTTTTTATTTGGGGTTTTACCGCCATTTTAGGAGCTTTAATTACCATTACCGCAGACGCATTAGTGTGGTATCGTATGTTTTTTGCAGCGATTTTTTTAGCACTGTTTTTAGTCTTCAAAAAAAAATCGTTCAGAATTCCGTTAAAATCTTTTCTGAAATTAATTTTTGTCGGCTTATTGATTGCGTTGCACTGGATCTTTTTTTTTAAGGCGATTCATGTTTCTAATGTTTCCATTACGTTGTCGGTTTTCTCGCTGGGTGCTTTTTTTGCATCAATACTAGAACCGCTGTTTTACGGTCGAAAGGTATTGTGGTACGAAGTTTTTTTTGGACTCATTATTATCGCCGGATTAGCATTAATTATGAAGGTCGAAATCGATTATCTCGAAGGTATGCTGTATGCGTTAGCCTCAATAGTATTAGGCGTTTTATTCACGTTGATGAACGGCAAATTAATTGCGGACCATGATCCTTCGGTAATTTCGTTTTACGAATTTCTGGCAGGTGTCTGTTTCATTTCAATTTACTTTTTATTCCAAGGGAAATTCCGCCCGGATTTCTTTGTATTGACCCCTAATAATTGGGTTTTAATTCTGATTTTAGCCTCGGTTTGTACTGCGTATGCTTTTACGGCATCAGTGAAAGTAATGCAGAAATTAACACCGTACACGGTCATGCTGACTACAAATTTAGAACCGGTTTACGGAATTATTTTGGCTTATTTTATCCTTGGCGGAAAAGAGAAAATGAGTTTTGAATTTTACATCGGAGCACTGATAATCGTTATCACGGTAATCCTGAATGGTGCTATTAAACATTATCAAAAGGGCAAAACAGTTTAAGAATCTCCTAGTTTGTTGAAGCAAACTTTTACACATAAATAGAATATTTACCTTTTCGAACGATTTAAAATTTTATATTTGCGGTTCGAAATAAAAACAAAAACGCAAAAATCCTATGGAATATTTAGATTTTGAGCTTCCAATAAAAGAACTAGAAGAACAGTTAGACAAATGTCTCGTTATTGGTCAGGAATCAGATGTTGATGTAACGAATACTTGCAAACAAATCAACAAGAAACTAGAAGAGACTAAGAGAAAAATCTATAAAAATCTGACTGCGTGGCAGCGTGTTCAGCTTTCCAGACATCCTAGTCGTCCGTATACAATGGATCACGTTCGCGCGTTGTGCGGTGATACTTTTCTGGAACTTTTTGGAGACAGAGGTTTTAAAGACGACAAAGCCATGATTGGCGGTTTAGGAAAAATTGACGGACAATCCTTTATGATTGTGGGTCAACAAAAAGGATTTAATACCAAGACGCGTCAGTTCCGTAATTTTGGAATGGCAAATCCGGAAGGATATAGAAAAGCGTTGCGATTGATGAAAATGGCAGAGAAATTTGGCATTCCTGTTTTGACTTTGATCGATACTCCCGGAGCTTATCCAGGACTGGAAGCTGAAGAACGTGGACAAGGAGAAGCCATTGCCAGAAACATATTTGAAATGATTCGCTTAAAAGTGCCTATTATCACAGTTATTGTTGGTGAAGGAGCTTCAGGTGGAGCATTAGGGATAGGAGTAGGAGACAAGGTATATATGATGGAAAACACTTGGTATTCCGTTATTTCTCCAGAATCATGTTCTTCGATTTTATGGAAAAGTTGGGAATATAAAGAACAAGCTGCCGAAGCTTTGAAATTAACTTCTGCTGACATGAAAAAGCAAAAATTAGTGGATGATATTATTCCGGAACCGTTAGGTGGAGCGCATTATGACAGAGAGACTGCTTTCAAAACTGTAGAGCAATATATTATGAAAGGTTTCAATGAATTGAAAGACTTATCAACAGAACAATTAATTGCCCAAAGAATGGACAAATACAGTAAGATGGGGGAATATAAAGAGTAAAATCTTACAAATAATAATTTAATCCGAAGCCTTACCGTTTCGGATTTTTTTTGATTTATAAACAAAAAATAGTTAGTTATGAACAATTATTTGTAACAACTCATTGACTATATTTTTTTAATTTTTGTTACTTTCGCTTCATGGAAAACTTCAGAAATATCAATCCTGTAAAGGTCAATAAAGCAACAATAATAAACCTCGAAAAGGGCAAATTACCGCCACAGGTTCTCGATTTAGAGGAGGCTGTATTGGGTGCCATGATGATTGACAAAAAAGGGGTTGATGATGTAATTGACATTCTGCAGCCCGATGCTTTTTACAAAGAAGCACACAAACATATATTTGAGGCTATCGTGCAACTGTTTACAGAAACACAGCCTATTGACTTATTAACCGTTTCAGCTCAACTTAAGAAAAATGCCAAATTAGATTTGGCCGGTGGAGATTTTTACTTAATCCAGCTTACGCAAAAGGTTTCCTCCTCGGCTCATATTGAGTTTCATTCCAGGATCATTCTTCAAAAATTTATTCAACGCAGTTTAATTCGAATATCTTCCGAAATTATCGAGGAATCCTACGATGAAACCACGGATGTTTTTGATTTATTGGACAGAGCCGAATCCAAATTATACGAAGTAACGCAAGGAAATATCAAACGTAGTTCCGAAACGGCGCAGAGTTTAGTATTGCAAGCCAAAAAACGAATTGAGGAAATTGCCGGTCAGGAAGGATTGAGTGGTGTTGCAACTGGTTTTGATAAACTGGACAAGATTACTTCAGGTTGGCAGCCGAGTGATTTAATTATTATAGCGGCAAGACCTGCAATGGGTAAGACCGCATTTGTATTATCGATGGCTCGAAATATGGCAATTGATTTCGGAATGCCAGTTGCATTATTCTCTTTGGAGATGGCATCGGTTCAGTTAATCACTCGTTTGATATCCTCAGAAACAGGGTTGTCATCGGAGAAATTGCGTACCGGAAAACTGGAAAAGCACGAATGGGAACAGTTGAGTACTAAAGTTAAAAATTTAGAAAAAGCACCGCTATTTATTGATGATACCCCTTCATTATCGATTTTTGATTTACGGGCAAAAGCGAGACGTTTGGTCTCACAACATGGAATCCGAATCATAATTGTCGATTATTTGCAATTAATGACGGCCGGAGGAAACGGAAAAGGCGGAGGAAATAGAGAGCAGGAGATTTCTACGATTTCCCGAAACTTAAAAGCTTTAGCCAAGGAATTAAACGTTCCTGTAATTGCACTTTCGCAATTGTCGCGTGCGGTAGAAACCCGTGGATCCAGTAAAAGACCTTTATTATCTGATTTACGTGAATCGGGAGCGATTGAGCAAGATGCCGATATTGTATCTTTTTTATACCGTCCCGAATATTACAAAATTGACGAATGGGATGATGATGAAGCATCACCAACTGCGGGTCAGGCAGAAATAATGATTGCGAAACACCGTAACGGTAGTATTGAAAACGTTCGATTGAAGTTTATAGGTCACTTAGGAAAATTTGATAATCTGGAAGATTACAGTGGTGGTTATGATGATTTACCATCCAGTATGAATCAGGATGATAATCCTTTTATTACTAAAAATTTACCATCTGCAAATGATGCTTTTGGAAGTAATTTGAATGATCCGGATGATGACAGTGATGTTCCTTTTTAGAAACGATAAAACATTGCTATTTATTAATTCACTTAATATGAAAAGCCTAAATTAATTTTGATTTAGGCTTTTTGATTTTATATATACACTCCGTTTTGTTAAAATAATAAAAAATAGTAGTTTAGCTTTTGAATTTTAAATTACATTGCACCAAATCTCAAAGCCTATGTCACAAGAAACTACTTCAGAAGGGAAAATTCAAAGGAAATCGATTAATGCCATTCCATTAAAAACGGCACAAAAATGGGCCAAACGTTGGACTAAACGAGAAGGTAATTATAATAAACACCATGATGTCAATGCTTTTTTGATTCCTAAAATTGATCTACTGGAAGTTTTAGCAGAAGGAGTAGATGCGGTGAGAGCTTATATTGGAGTGAATGATGAAGGCGTTGAAAAGTTAATGATCGTAGGAACAAAATATAATCCTGCTACAGGAATTTATGTTGATATAATCACGCAAGGCGTTGGCGATACTGCAGGTTTAGGCGATGATATATACGATTTTACAGAGCCTTGCCCGCCAGCGGGTGATCCTGAAAGTGCATTAAATTTCTAGTTGGTAATGTGGAGTTTATTTGCAAATATTGGGTATTTAATTTTATTCCTTAACCTGATTTTATTTATTAAAGGCGTCCGCAATAATGGGAAAGCCTACTCAATTTTTACTTGGTATCTTGGTGTAATTTTTTTAATCCAAATTACCTCAATGACCTTGAAGAATTTTAATATTAATAACTTATATCTCTCGCATTTTTATTTCATTGGTCAATTTGTACTTCTGAGTCTTTTTTATTTAGATATTTTAAAGGAAGAAATTCAAAAAAAAACAGTAAAAGTCTGCTTAATCATAGTCTTGCTAGCATTAGGGATACAATATGCGAACGATTTTTCTTTGTTTTTAAAATTTAATCTTTTCGAAATATTTATTACTTCCATATTATTGATTTTGTATGCCACTTTTCATTTTTACAATATGCTTAATGAAAAAAAAGACTTTCATTTCATTAATATGGGTGTTTTATTCTATTTGTTTGGCAGCACAATTTTGTTTCTGGTAGGAAATCTAACGGTTGTTTTAAGTCCAAAAATGAATAAAATCACATGGATTTTGAATAGCATATTGTATGTCTTGTATCAGATTTTTATATTGGTAGAATGGAAAAAGAGTTTTTCTAAAAAAAGAGAATTTAAAACAATTTTATGAAAGTCAACAGACTGCAGGAAAGTGAATTAATTGAAATCATAATTTATAGTTTTATTGCTTTCCTTCTGATGGGATTGGTTTTGATATTGTTTTTTTATTTTTCAAGAAAGAAAATCATTCAAAAGGAATTAGAAAAAAAAGATTTAGAAATCCAGTATCAAAAAGAACTTTTAAGCGCCGTAATTATTACTCAGGAAGAGGAACGCAAGCGTATTGCACAAGATTTGCATGACGACATCAGTTCTAAGCTTAATATCGTTTCGCTGAATTCACATTTATTGACCACACCTAATTTATCTCAAAACGAGATTCATGAAATTACAGCAAACATTATCAATCTTACCGGAAAAGCTTTAGATAATTCAAGAAAAATTGCACACGGTTTGCTGCCTCCAGTTTTAGAAAAATTTGGACTACATGCAGGAGTGGAAGAATTATGTTTGGAATTTAGCAGTTCCAAAGCTGTAAAAGTAAATTATGAAAACAAAACTGTATTTGATTTCAAAGACATTGATAAACATTTACATGTTTTTAGAATTTTGCAAGAACTGATGAATAATTCGCTTCGGCATGGAAAAGCTACCGTTATTACAGTCCTTTTTGAAGAGAATAACGGAATAAAAAACTGTTATTATTCGGATAACGGAATTGGTTTTGAAATGAAATCCGATGAAAATAAAAAAGGCTTAGGAATGAAAAATATAGAAAGCAGAATTGCTTTTTTAAATGGTAAAATGACTTTAGAATCTGCATTAAATAAAGGAATTTCAGTAGTTTTTAATTTTTAAAAAATGAGCAAAACCATAAAAATAATATTAGTGGATGATGAGATTCTTTTTAGAAAAGGAATTTCTTTTTTATTGGGCCGTGAACAAAATATTGACATCATTTTTGAAGCGTCAAACGGGGATGAATTGATTTCTTTTCTCCAAAACAATAAGAATAATCATCCGGATATTATCATCATGGACTTAAAAATGCCCGGAATCAATGGCGTTGAAGCAACTAAGATTATTCATGTGGAATTTCCAAAACTAAAAATCATAGCTCTGACCAGTTACGATTCAAAGTCCTTTGTTGCCAATATGATTGATGTAGGTGCGGTTTCGTATTTGATAAAAAACGCAACCCCGCAAGAATTGATTACAACTATAAATGAAGTTGCTGAAAAAGGTTTTTACTACACGGATTATGTCATGAAAATTATTCAGGATGATTTCTTGACAAATAAAAAGACCAAGAGCACCTTTGACAGCAACTTTCTTAGTCCACGGGAGATTGAAGTACTAAAACTTATTTGTACACAAAAAACCGCGGCGGAAATTGCTGAAGAGCTTTTTATAAGTCCCCGAACCGTAGAGGGACATAGAAACAATCTTCTGTTGAAAACCGAATCCAGAAACATTGCCGGTCTGGTCGTGTACGCCGTTCAGAATGAGTATATGATGTTGAAAGATTAATTCCCCAAGGAACTGCGGGGGATAATGGTTTTTTTTTATTGTCTGGAGCAAAATTGACATAGTGATTCTTCAAAAGAATCAATCAATCTTCCATTTTATCAACATTTTACAAAGTAAGATGTTGGTAGCAAAGTATATAAAAAGTGATTATCAGTATTACTAATAAACATAATCCAATTTTTTTTAACAAATTCATTGGATTGAATGGGTCATTGCTTTCTTTTGGATTCATTACTAAATTTTTCATTTTAGGTTGATTAAGTGATATCTGCGAATTTAGGATTAAGATATAGTTTGGCTATGCGTATTTTTACGTGTTTTTTTAAAAAGCGATTATAAAACTTCATTTAAACGTTAAATTTTAATCATTTGAAGTCGTTACTTTCTATCTTTGAGATATATAAATTACTGCAAGATGCTCAAGAAACTCTTCTATATATTCCTTTTTCTATTATCCATAGCTGCCAAAGCTTCTTTTATTTTGGTTCCAATGGATGAAACCTCGCAGAAAAATCATCTGAAAGCGTATGGAATTACATTTTGGTGTTTAGAAAAAAATTACAAAGCAAGTTGGTTACTTAATTATCGCGGAGGTTCCTTTTTACTTCCTGACGCCGAGGAAATTCGTAAAGAATGCCAGATTCGAGGTGTCAGTTTTGAATTAATTTCTGATGCGCAAGAATTGGCAATCTTAAATGAAATCTCCAGTCCTTCCCAAAATATGGAATCCGTAGTGTTAGAAAAAGCACCAAAGATTGCCGTTTACACCCCTAAAGGAAAACAACCATGGGACGATGCTGTAACTTTGGTTTTGACGTATGCTGAAATTCCTTTTACTCCCATTTATGATGAAGAAGTGCTTAGTGATCAATTATTGCTTTATGATTGGTTACACTTACATCATGAAGATTTCACAGGTCAGTATGGCAAATTCTACGGCGCTTATAAAAATGTGCCCTGGTATATCGAACAAAAGAAAGAAGCTGAAACATTAGCTTCCAAACTGGGATATTCTAAAGTGTCTAATGAAAAGGGAGCAGTAGCCAAAAAAATCAGGGATTTTGTAATAGGAGGAGGATTTATGTTTGCGATGTGTTCTGCGACGGATAGTTTTGATATTGCTTTGGCAGCTGACGGACTTGATATTTGCGAAGCCATGTTTGATGGGGATGCCAGTGAAGGAAATTACCAATCAAAGATTAAGTACAGTAATTCTTTTGCTTTTAAGGATTTTACTTTAGAAAGAAGACCCGAGCAATATGAATTTTCGGATATTGATATGACTTCAAAAAGACGAATTCCTATGGATAAAGATTATTTCACTTTGATGGAATTTTCAGCTAAATGGGATCCAATTCCGAGTATGTTGTGTCAAAATCACACGCAGTTGGTAAAAGGGTTTATGGGGCAAACTACAGCATTTGATGCGTCTTTAATAAAATCAAATGTGTTGGTTATGGGATCATGCGAACTTAATGGGGAAGCACGTTATATTCATGGGCAAAAAGGGAAAGGAATGTTCACGTTTTATGGTGGACACGATCCCGAAGATTTTCAGCATCAGGTGGGTGATCCGCCAACTGTTTTGGACTTGCATCCCAATTCACCTGGATATCGATTGATTTTGAATAACGTTTTATTTCCTGCAGCCAGAAAGAAAAAATTGAAAACATAATGTAAAAAAATAAGCCAATCGAATTCGACTGGCTTATTTTTTTTAGCCCTGATGGCAGTGACATCCTTTCTTTGCCTTCTTTAGGCAGAGAAAGATATAACGGACAGCAGGATTAGCTCCTGAAAAAATTACACCACTCCGTGTTCATTTTCTTTGTCTAAATATTCTTGTACAATATCAATTGCATTGGTCACTACGTCACTTAAAGCAGTGATGAAACTTCCTTCTTCGGCAGAGTTTATAGCATGTTTTATCGCTTCGGTTTCTTTAGGGATAATTTCATAGGTAACGGTTTTACCGGAAGCTTTGATTCCATCTAGAATTAAATTAATAATTTCATCTTCAGTTCTTCCTCTCAGGTATTTTTCTTGTCGGATGATAATATGGTCAAACATTCGGGCGGCAATAGCAGCACATTCCTTAATGTCTTCGTCACGACGGTCACCTACTCCTGCTATAATTCCAATTTTCTTCGAAGCATCCACACTTTGAAGGTATTCTTCAACTCCTTTATAACCGGATGCATTGTGAGCAAAATCAATTAGTACTTTGAATTTTTTGAATTCAAAAATATTCATACGACCTGGCGTTTGAGCGGCACTTGGAATAAAAGTTTGTAAAGACAAGCTGATATCTTCGGTTTTGAAGCCCCATAAATAACTCGCTAAAGTGGCTGCAAGGACATTGGCAATCATGAATTTCGCTTTTCCGCCCATTGTTAACGGTACATGAGTCGCACGCTCGATTCGGATTTTCCATTCTCCTTTTTTGATAGTGATATATCCATTTTCATATACTGCAACTGTTTTTCCTTCAGCACAAAGTTTTTTGATAAAATCACTGTCTTCGCTCAAACTAAAATAAGCTACATTACAAGTCAGATCCTGACCTAATTTTACACACTGCTGATCATCACCATTCAAAACAGCCCATCCACTTTTCTTGATGCTTTTGACCACTGTTGCTTTAACTTTGGCCAAATCATCTAAAGTATGAATGTCACTTATACCCAAATGGTCTTCCTGGATATTAGTCACCACTCCGATATCACAGCGGCTAAAACCCAAACCAGAACGAAGAATTCCACCTCTGGCAGTTTCCAAGACAGCAAATTCCACCGTTGGATCTCTCAAAATATACTCGGCACTTAGCGGTCCTGTTGTATCGCCTTTTTCCATCATGTGATTTTGAACATAAATCCCGTCTGATGTAGTGAATCCTACTTTGAATCCGTTATTTTTTACAATGTGCGCCAAAAGTCGGGTAGTGGTGGTTTTTCCATTTGTTCCCGTCACGGCAATTATAGGAATACGGCACGATTTTCCCGGAGGATATAACATGTCAATTACCGGTGCAGCAACGTTTCTTGGTAATCCTTCAGAAGGCGCAAGGTGCATTCTAAAACCGGGAGCCGCGTTGACTTCCAGAATTACGCCGCCATTTTCTTTTAACGGTTGTGTTAAATTTTCGGCCATAATATCAACTCCGCAAACATCGAGTCCAATAACTCTTGAAATTCTTTCTGCAAGAAAGATGTTTTCCGGGTGCATCATATCAGTCACGTCTACAGAAGTTCCGCCAGTGCTTAAATTTGCGGTAGATTTTAAAAATACAATTTCACCAATTCTTGGAATGGTTTCCAAAGTGTAGCTCAGCTTTTCTAATAAATCTTCGGTATCACGGTCAACATCAATTTGAGTCAGTACATTTTCATGACCATAACCTCTTCTTGGGTCCAGATTCGTGGTATCAATTAACTGTTGAATGTTGTCCGTTCCATTTCCTATTACGTGTGCAGGAACTCTTTTTGCGGCAGCAACTAATTTATTATCGATAACCAATATTCTAAAGTCGAAACCAGTTATAAATTTTTCTACAATGACACGTTTTCCATAGGTTTGTGCAAAAGCTAAACCGGCAACCGCATCCTCCCAGTTGGTTACATTAATAGAAGCACCTTTTCCGTGATTTCCGCCTAAAGGTTTTAGGACAATAGGATAGCCAATTTTCTGGATTACTTCAGCTAAACTTTCTTCGTCTACACAAATGCTTCCGCTCGCTACAGGAATGGAGGCCATTTCTAGCATTTTTTTAGTTTGTTCTTTATTGCAGGCAATATCTACTGCAATGCTGCTGGTTTTACAGGTGATTGTTGCCTGAAAACGCATTTGATTGATACCATATCCAAGTTGTACCAATGAGTTTGTTCCAAGACGTATCCAAGGAATATCTCTGGAAACAGCCTCTTCTACAATACTTCCGGTGCTTGGTCCAAGTCTCACGCGTTCGCGTATTTCGCGCATTTTCTGTAAATCGGCATTTAGGTCATATTCAGTTCCTGCAATTAATGCTTCGGCAATAGCAACAGAGGATTCTGCTGCAAAAAGGCCTACATTTTCTTCTGTATAACTGAAAACTACATTATACGTTCCGGGAGTTTTAGTTTCTCTTGTTCTACCAAAACCGGTTTCCATTCCGGCAAGCGACTGAATTTCGAGTGCAATATGTTCGATGACATGTCCCATCCAGGTTCCGCGTTCTACTCTGGAAAAAAATCCGCCTCGACAACCTTCAGAACATCGGTGTTCGATCATTGAAGGAAACATTGCTTCAATTCGTTCTTTAAATCCGTCTATTTTATTGGTGGGAAATTGCTCCATTTCTTCCAAATCCAAACGCATTTGGATTAATTTTTTTCTTTGAATACTCCAGATATTCGGACCACGAAGGGCTTGTACTTTAATTATTTTCATAAAAACGGAAAGATTATTTTTTGTGTAAAAAAGTAGTTGAATACAAAGGCTTAGTTTTCATTCTTAACCAATAATAATTTGGATAAAAAAAATAAAGTACAATCTAATAATTCAATCTAAATAAGTTAGAATGCAACTAAAGTAAAGTTTTTACAATAGTAATCAAAATTTATTCTTTGAAAATTAATTAATATTTATTCTCTATGCAATTATTGAAAAAAAAACACAACTTCAAAGGCTCTTTTTTATCTTTTTGGTTATTTTTACAAAATGAATATACTTGGAAAACTAATAATAATAGGCGGTGCAGTTGATAAAGGAAGTTTTACTGAAACCGATTTAGATAAAAATGCGACCAATAATTTAAACTTTTTTGAAACTGGAATTCTGAAAAGGATATTAAATGAATCAAAACATAAAGAAAAATCACGAATAGAAGTAATTACAACAGCTTCTGTTATTCCACGCGAAATTGGTCCTGAATATGTTAAGGCATTTGAATATTTAAATGCTAAAAATGTGGATATTCTCCATATCGAAAGAAGAGAACAAGCAGGTGATGAAGCAGTTTTGGCCCGATTAAAGGAAGCTGATATTGTTATGTTTACCGGAGGTGATCAACTTAGATTGAGTTCCATTCTCGGAGGAACCCGATTTCATGATATGTTATTGGATAAATACCATAATGAAGAATTTATATATGCCGGAACTTCAGCTGGAGCAGCAGCAGCCTCCAATAACATGATTTATCAGGGAAGCAGTTCAGAAGCATTACTGAAAGGCGAAGTTAAAATTTCAAGTGGACTGGGTTTAATTGATGGCGTAATTATCGATACTCATTTTGTACAACGTGGCAGAATTGGTAGACTTTTTCAAGCAGTTGTTGGTAATCCCAGAGTTTTGGGAATCGGACTTGGAGAAGATACTGGATTATTGATCACAAATAATAAAGATATGGAAGCTATAGGTTCTGGTTTGGTTATTTTAGTAGACGGTCGTGAAATAAAAGATACTAATCTGACAAAAGTAGAATTAGGTCAGCCGATATCAATCTCTCATTTGGTTACCCATGTCATGAGTAAATTTGACACTTATAATCTTGAAACTCACAAAATGCACATTCAATCTTCGCATTACTTGTAACATTTAGTGGTGTTATCCATAAGCTTTATCAATTATGAAATTAATTATACACGGTGGTTTTTTCTCGGAATCATCAACCAATCACGAAACAAAAATCGCTAAGCAAAATGCCTTGGAACGAATTGTTAAAGATTCTTACGCATTTTTACAAACGCATTCCGCATTAGAGACAGTTGTTTTTGCAGTTTCTCTTTTGGAAGATGACGAGTTGTTCAATGCTGGAATTGGATCGCAAATACAAAGTGACGGAAAAATAAGAATGAGTGCTGCGATTATGGATGGTGAAACCCAGAAAATGAGCGGCGTTATTAATATTGAAGCAGTAAAAAATCCGGTGCAGGTTGCGCAAATACTGCTGGATTATGACGACAGAATTTTGGGAGGAAGTGGAGCAATTAATTTTGCAAGAAAGCATGGTTTTGAGTCGTTTTCAACCGAGGTTCCGCAACGAAGAGCGGAATACGAAGCGAAACTTAAATCATTGGGAACTGGAACGGTAGGTTGTGTGGCTTTGGACCAAAACGGTAAAATTGCCGCAGCGACTTCTACGGGCGGTAAAGGATTTGAAATTCCGGGTAGAATTTCTGATTCGGCAACTGTTGCAGGAAATTATGCCAATGCATTTTGTGGCGTGAGTCTGACCGGAGTAGGTGAGGATATAGTGAGTAATGCGACGGCGGCAAAAATCGTTACTCGTGTTACTGATGGGTTTTCATTGCAAGAAGCATTCACCAAAACGTTCAGCGAATTGAAACCTTTTGATGGTTTTGCGGGTGCAATTGCGATAGATAATCAGGGGAATGTGTTTCATCAGGATTCACATCCCAGTATGGTTTTTGCCAGTTTTGACGGTGATAATTTTGAAGTTTTCGATTAGATAAGATTGAATTAAATTTTTTTTAATTTAAAGAAAATTCAAACCAAATAGGAATGTGATCTGATACTGTTCGGGCTTCTTTTAATGAATTGAAATTTTTATAAAAGAGAATTATACCCGATTGTATGGTATTAACTTTTAAAGAATTGAAATACATATTGTCAAATTCTGATGCGAGGCATTTTTCATTTTTACATTCTTGTTTCAGTGATGTTTTTTGACCAATCAAAATAGATTCGTACCCCATTTTTTTCAAAGGATTGAACACGGTATGCGATTGTGGACAATTAAAATCTCCTACAAAAATCAAATTTAAATTAGGATATTCATCCGGTAGAAATTTAAAGTATTTTATTTCGGTTTCAGGTTGTTTTTTTTTAGTTATTGCATGAAAATTTACCACTGTAAATTGTTTATTTTCATATTCAAACGTACAAAAATAAGGTTCTCTATCTATTTCCAAATGGTATTTTTGTTCGAGCCAGGCTCTTCCAATTTTTTTAACCTTGCTTGTTTTCCAAATAAAAGCGTAACGCTCAGTTTTATAGGCACTACTACTGGTGGGATCACTAATTACATAATCCCATTTAGAACCTTTGCGATTGAGTTCATCAGCTAGTTTAGCTACAGCCTGCGCTCCTCCATAACCCGCTACAACTTCCTGAATTGCAATGATGTCGTATTCTCTCAGCGTATTGGCGATGTAATTTATTGTTTCTTTTGATTTAGATTTTCCAAAATTTTCTATATTCCAAGAAATAAGTTTGGTTTGGGAGAATATACAGAAGGAAATAAGGAAAAGTAGGAATGAAAGAACTGATTTCATTGGAATCTTAATTTTTGACTGAACTGTTGGATTATTGTTTTTTAAAAATAAGAAGTAAAAAAGACGAAGCGGAATTGTCTACTGGTTTTGTTTTTTCATTATCTCTTTTATTTGGCTGAAAGATACTGAACGGAATAGAAAGTTGATCTTCAATAGTACGATTATATCTTATAAGCTATTGTTTTTAATGGATGATTTGGATTGGGTATTTTTATACTTAGTTTGTTACGTTACTTCAAATCCATAATCGTCTAAGTGTTTTTTTTGACTTAATAAATTGGTTCTATTTTTTCCAAATTTTGTAGACCAAATAAATAATACAAATTGTACCCAATAACATAACAGCAATTTGTATTGAAAATAATAGATTAATAGTCAAAGTTGATATTGTTTTCATTGTTTTCCATTTTTAATGGTGTAAACTTATCATCTTAAAAAATTATTTCCGTACGGTTTTCCTCATTGAAACAAAAAAATAAAATTATTAATTCACTCGTTGTCATTTTTGAGAGTAAACGATTTTCCCTTTTCTATGTCTCGACGATTGCTTGTTTACGGTCTGAATTGGTAAAAGACCAATTGTGTTTATTTTGTATGTTGTGTTAAATTTATCATAGGATCTCTCTTGTTGGAGCCAATATTTTTTATTGTTCTCTATTATTAATAGTTTATTATCTTCAAATTTATTTTCAATATTATAATCTGTCTGTTTAGTTGAAAGATTAAGGAGTGCTCCAAAGAACAGTACTATTATTAAAAATAAAATTTTTTTCATTACGTCTTTTTTATCAGTATTATTAAAAGCGAAGTTTAGCCGTAATGGTGTCTAAACAACTCGATATGAATTTATTTTCGTTTTCTTTATTAATTAATTACCAGCTGTGAAAAATGAAAATCAATTTCATCTCAACAAAATTAGTAGCAATAGAAACAACAACCTTACGGGAACCCGTAAAGCAGAAATAAAAGTGAAAAAATAAATGTTGCGGGTCTGGATTCCGATATAAGGCTCGAGAATCCTTAAAAACAGAATTGTAAAACGAAAAGAGTATGATAGGTATAGCCGTAGAAAAAGATTAATCTTCTATTCGAAAAATACAACGCTATCTTTGTTTAGGTCAGAATAGTTTGGTAAAATACTAATTTTGAATATTCCGAAATATATAAATCAACAGCAGTAAAATAAGACAGTTTTTTTTCTCAGATATGAAAAGAATGATTTACAATACAATAGAGAGTAAATCTCTAAAAGAAATAATTAAAATATAACGGGTTTATTTATGCTGATTTTTATAAATCGTCGGGATTAGCTCAATTTACTGTGAATCATAAAACAGCATTAAACTAAGCCCAGATCCTTAGTAATAGCAATCAAATGTACATTATTGCTGGCTTTGAAATAAATTTTCAGTTTATTGATACGTTTTTCCAGACTGCTGCTTCCATTGGGAATGATGCCGGAATCCTTAAATTCTTTGGAAATATCATCTAGAGTATAACCTTTCGATAATGATTTTAAAATGGCAATGTCATAAGCCTCAATCTCAAATAGTGATTGATTTCTCAAGATGAGCGATAATTCATCAGAATAATTGTTTTCTTGATTGTTATTAATTCGCTGAATCGCTTTTTTAAGTTCGGGAATACTTTCTCGTCCTTTAGAGACATAAGCGTTAATACCGTGATTATTAAAGAGCGATTTTATTCTGAATGACTTGTCCTCGATCGAAAAAACGATTGTTTTTATATCTGGCTGTACTTTTTTTACCGCTTCGATTAGTTCCTCACCTGAGGTCAGCCGATTCTCCCGATGATCTGGTTTGAAAGATAAATCACTAATTAATAAGTCGTAAGGCGCATTATCATGAAGTGCTTTTTTTATTTTCAAAAAAGCGTCGTCACAGTATTTAGCATGATGGACTTCAACAATAGAAATTTCTTCCAACGCTTGAGTTACGGCTATACTTATGCTGTCTAAATCTTCGGCAATTAAAATTTTTTTAAACATAATACTATTGATTACAGTGGGAATGGGAAACTTACTTTAAATCCTTTTTTGGATGCAGTATCAAAAGTACGTGTTCCTTTTATAGCATGAATACGGTTTCCCACATTAAGTCGTCCATTTTTTGAATTTTTTTCATCAAATGTGGCTCCGACACCGTTATCACTGTAATCTATTTGTAATTTTTGTCATTTTTTTTTAAAGTCAACACTACTAAACTAGATTGGCTGTGTTTTTTCATGTTGACAAGTAACTCTTGAAGCACTCTATAAACAGTAATTTTTTTATTGCTTTCTAAAGTGGCTCAGTTGATTGTGTCTATTCCGTTGATCAATACATTCACAGTATTGGTATTAAAACCTGACATCATTTCTTTTAAGTTGGAGACAAATAGAGGACCAGTTTCTATGCTGTTGTTTTCTTTGTAAATGTTTCACGTCGTGGAATAAATTGTATCAAGATTAGTAAGTAATATTTCTTTATTATAGTTGGTGGATAAATTTTGCGTTTCTGCAAAAGCCATGGTATGATAAACATCGTTGGCCAATTCATCATGAAGTTTTTTTGTAATTCGGATTTCTGTATTATAAGAGGTTTTTATCCTTTCTCTTTTGTTTTTGGCGACAAGAAAATTAGATATAAAAATACTAATCATAATAGTAATGCCAACAACGAAATATAGGAGTAGATTGTTGCTCTTATGTTGTTCTAATTGCAGTGCATTTTCGGATTTTTGGACTTTTAGTTTTAAATTATCTTCCCTGTTTTGATCACTGTCATATTTGATTTTATGAACTGATCTTTAGCATTATTTCGAACTTTTATAAAACTATCATTAAGTCGGATGTAATGTGAAACAGAAGTACTAGGTTTTTTTTCGAGTTTGTTTAATATTAAAAATGATATTGACCTTAATCTCTCATCAATACTATTTAGTTTTGCCGCTGTTAGGTAGGCTTGTTTGGAGTGTTTTTTAGAATATTAAGAAATTATTAGTTGGTAATAATCGGCCAAATGTAAATGACTTACAATACTTCCCTAAAAATCTCTATTAGTTTCTCGAAAGGTTAGTGATTTTATCATTAATCCGAAACCTTCTGAACTGTGTTTTTTTTTAAAATATCAATAGCCCAAATTGTCTAAAACTCTTGCTTTTCTAATGTTGTTTGTATTTAAAAGAGATGTATTCAAAAGGGATTCCAATATCTTGATTGAAGAATGTATTTTTTCATTTTCATGCAGACAGTGGCAATATTATTTTCAGAAGCTACAATTCCCACAGAATCACTCGTAAATGATTTGGCGTTATTGTAGTAATATAAGACATCTTCATAATTGTATAACTCATTTGAAGAAATACCGAGAAGGTTGTATGCGGGTGCTTTACAAGCCGAGTTTTGTTGTGTAAAGGTTTATGCCTTAATTAGATTTTTTTCACTTCCCACATAATTTCCATAAGTTTGCTGACTAGTCGCCATTTGAATCAAATTATGGGCCATCGACGCACTATTTTTTTCTAATTCATAAAGTATTTTTGAACAGTTGTAGTTCTGATAAGCACTATCAAATTTTTTAATTGGCATAAAACTGATCGCCGGCATCTAATTGTTTGCGTGCGTGTATGGCGTTTTTAGTAGTCTATTTTTTGTACTGGAGACTGACTGGTTTTTAAATTCATTTTGACAAGAATAGACAAAAATGAAGAATCGAAATATTAAAATCGGGAAATGTAACTTTTAGAATAGTATATCCCGAAAATACAGAAATTAATTTAAATACAGTTGTAACAGGATTAGCTTTTTATATTTTGGTTTTGGTAGAGAAATTGGTGTTCAACCATAGGATATGAATATTTTAATTTGCCACGATTACGACCAGAAACGGACAAAACCTTAAAGCCAATATCTGAATATAGTATGAAAAAATATATACAGTGTTAGTGGTATTTCAATCTAAATCGTCGGTAACTAAAATTGTATGGAAAATAAGACCGTTATGATTCTATTGGAAATATAATTCCTACTCTAAATCCTTTGTCGGATTTAGTATCAAATGTAATGCTTCCTTTTGCAGCTCGAATACGATTTTCCATATTCAGCAGGCCGTTTTTGGAATTTAATTGGTTATTTACTGTTCCAATCCCATTATCAGTGTAATCTATTTGTAATTTATTTTTATCTTTTTTGAAAGTTATAACCACTAAACTGCATTTACTGTGCTTTTTCATGTTGACAAGTAACTCTTGAATTACGCGGTATACTATAATTTTTTTATTGTTGTCTAAATCCTTCCAATGTATTTTATCCATTCCATTTGTTAATACATTGACCTTTTCAGTATTAAATCCGGACATCATTTCTTTTAAATTAGGAATAAATTGTATCCCGGTTTCTATAGTGCTATTTTCTCTGGAGATGTCTCGGGTTCGAGAATAAATACCATCCAGATTAGAAAGTAAAATTTCTTTATTCTCATTTTTGGCCAAATCCTGAGTTTCGGCGAAAGCCATGGTCTGATATACATCGTTTGCCAACTCATCATGTAGTTTTTTTGAAATTCGAATTTCTGTAGTATAAGAGGCTTTTATTTTTTCTCTTTTGTTTTTGGCAATAAGAAAATTGGATAATAAAATACTTATCAATATAATAATGGCAACAACGAAATACAGGAAGAGGTTTCTAGTACGTTGTTCTTCATCTTGGAGTATCTTTTGAGTCTTTAGTTTTAAATTTTCTTCTTTTTCTAATGTAGAATCGTATTTTATTTTAGCAAATTGATTTTTAGCTTTTTGTCTGACTTTAGTAATACTGTCATTAATGTGAAGGTAAGCGAGAGAATATTTTTTCAATTCGTTTCCTGAGGTATTATGTATTATTGCTTTTAAAGATTGTAGACGGTCATCAACACTATTCACTTTAGTTGCTTTTTGGTAAGCGAGCAGAGCATATTTAAGAGATAAATTTGGATTCCTCGTTTTGTAATGTTCAGAAATATTGTAGTAGCTTGAAAGCAATCCCCGGTTATCTTTGATTTGCTCTCTTGTTTTTAACCCTTTATTTAAATAAAAAATTGCTTTTGAATTTCCAATTTTATCATAGGTGTATCCTAAATTATCAATAACCCGAGCAAATGACTGTGGATTATTTTTAACTTCTTTTTTAAGAGTCAAAGGCAATAGGATCTGAATTGCTTTTTGAAAATCGCCTTTTTCAGTTAAAGCCAAACTAATATTGTTGATAATGTCAGATTTTACTTCTTCATCAGTTTTCGAATTTATAGCTTTCTTGAAATAATATATTGCCTGATCATTTTCATTTGTAAGCAAGTAATTATAACCTAAACCTATATATATGTTAGTTTCTCCATATTGGAATTTGTTAGAATTCGCAATTAATGGAAAGGCTTCAATACTTGTAGTCTCACTTCCGGCATAATCTCCTTGGTTGCGTTGTATTTGTGCCATCCAACTTAAAGTGTGAATAATCCTTGAAGTATCTTTTTTTATTTCGGCAGTATATTTAGCTTTGTTGAAATAATAGTAGGAACTGTCAAATTTCTCGTTTTCATAATGTTGGTGACCAATGTCTATAAGTCTATTAATTTCTGTAAGATCCTGTTTTTCATGAGGATTTTTTTGCTTTATTTTATCACAAGATTGTGTGACAAAAAGCATGGTGCATAATAATATATAAATTAGGAAATGCAGTTTTCTAAAAATCATTGTTTGAAAATACAGAAATTAATTATGAAACAAAAGTAATCTTAATATTATATTTTTTAATCTAAAAACAGATTTAAAAAACAAAAAACCCCAATCTTTCGATTGAGGTTTTTATATAAGTAAGTAATCTAAATTGAGTTTATAAAACGTTTATTTTACTTTATTAAGTATTGCTTTGAAAGCTTCTGGGTGATTCATCGCTAAATCGGCAAGAACTTTACGGTTCAATTCGATGTTGTTAGCTTTTACTTTACCCATGAATTGTGAATAAGACATTCCTTCCAATCTAGCTCCAGCGTTGATACGTTGAATCCATAAAGCACGGAAATTTCTTTTATTCACTTTTCTGTCACGGTAAGCGTAGCACATTGCTTTCTCTACCGCATTCTTAGCAACTGTCCAAACGTTTTTACGTCTACCAAAGAAACCTTTGGCTTGCTTCATTATTTTTTTTCTTCTTGCTCTTTTAGCAACTGAATTTACCGATCTTGGCATAATTTTATTGTTTTTTTGTAGCAGGCGGCCTGAATTTAATCAAAAGCACTTAATGGCCATACTCCAAGGTTATTTGAAATTGTTTTAACCTAAAGATTATTTAGTAAAAAAGTTTTTAAAGTCGGATGTCGAAAGTCTTTAAGACCTTTGACTTTGCAACTTTAAGACTTAATTAAATAATTCTTAATTGTTGTTTGATGCTTTTCATATCTGTTTTGTGAACTAACGCTGAGTGTGTCAATGCTAATTTACGTTTTTTAGACTTTTTAGTCAAGATGTGACTTTTAAAAGCATGCTTTCTTTTAATCTTTCCAGAACCAGTAACTTTGAAACGTTTCTTGGCGCTAGATTTGGTTTTCATTTTAGGCATTTTTTCCTAGTGTTTTAATTTATTCTTACTTACTTATCTTTGTTTCAAGTTTAAAGGTTTCAGGTTTAAAGTTATAAAACTGAACACTGAGCACTCCAAACTGCATTCTATTTCTTCTTCTTCGGAGCAATGAACATAATCATTCTCTTTCCTTCCAGAACTGGCATCGCTTCCACTTTACCAAATTCTTCAAGATCTGTAGCTAATCTTAACAATAAGATTTGACCTTGATCTTTGTAGATAATCGAACGTCCTTTAAAGAAAACGAAGGCTTTCAATTTCGCACCTTCTTTCAAGAATTTCTCAGCGTTCTTTCTCTTAAATTCATAATCATGCTCATCTGTTTGAGGTCCGAAACGAATTTCCTTAACGACTACTTGTGTAGATTTCGCTTTCAGGATTTTATCACGTTTCTTTTGCTCGTAAACAAATTTCTTGTAATCCATGATTTTGCAAACCGGAGGTTCAGCATTAGGAGAAATCTCAACTAAATCCAATTCAAATTGGTCAGCTAATCTTAAAGCTTCTGAAAGTTTAAAAACTCCTGGCTCAATATTTTCACCTACAAGTCTCACTTCTTGTACACCACGAATAAGACTGTTTATTCTGTGGGCATCTTTTTTTTCTACGCGAGGTTGATAACCTCTGTTGCTTCTTATTGCTATGACTTTATAATTTAAGTTAAACTGTGAATACTTTTAATGTTTTATTGATTTCCTCGTTTACAATAGCAACAAATTCTTCTATTGTAACGCTGATATTTCCCTTTCCTTCTTGTCCGTGACGACGGATAGAGATGGTTCCGTTTTTCTCTTCTTCCTCGCCTACGATCAACATAAACGGGGTTTTTTGCATTTCGGCATCTCTGATTTTCTTTCCGATTGTCTCGTTTCTATTATCAATGAGGGCGCGAATTTCGTGATTTTCTAGCAAATCTAAAACTTTTTTCGCATATATTTCATATTTCTCGCTCAAAGACAATATTATAGCTTGTTCTGGCATTAACCAAAGCGGGAAATTTCCTGCAGTGTGCTCCAGTAAAATAGCTATAAATCGTTCCATTGAACCAAAAGGAGCTCTATGGATCATCACCGGTCTATGTAATTCGTTATCAGATCCTTTGTAGGTCAAGTCAAAACGTTCCGGAAGGTTATAATCTACCTGAATCGTTCCTAATTGCCATTGTCTTCCCAAGGCATCTTTTACCATGAAATCTAATTTCGGGCCATAGAAAGCTGCTTCGCCATATTCGACAACGGTTTTCAAACCTTTGTCTGCAGCGGCATTGATGATGGCATTCTCTGCTTTTTCCCAGTTTTCATCACTACCTATATATTTATCTCTATTCTCTTTATCTCTCAAAGAAATCTGAGCTGTAAAGTTTTCGAATCCTAATGAACCAAATACATATAATACCAAGTCAATTACTTTCTTAAACTCTTCGTCCAGTTGTTCCGGAGTACAAAAAATGTGCGCGTCATCCTGGGTAAACCCTCTTACACGAGTCAATCCATGCAATTCGCCACTTTGTTCATATCTATAAACAGTTCCAAATTCAGCGTAACGCTTCGGCAGATCTTTGTAGGACCAAGGTCTTACGTTGTAAATTTCACAGTGATGAGGACAGTTCATCGGTTTCAACAAAAACTCTTCTCCTTCAGCCGGAGTACTTATGGGTTGAAAACTGTCTGCGCCATATTTTGCATAATGACCTGAAGTGACATACAATTCTTTTTGACCTATATGCGGCGTAATTACTTGCTCATAACCCGCTTTCTTCTGAGCTTTTTTCAAAAACTGCTCTAATCGATCTCTCAGCGCAGCACCTTTTGGCAACCATAATGGTAAACCTGCTCCAACTTTTTGTGAAAAAGCAAACAACTCTAATTCTTTTCCTAGTTTTCTATGGTCGCGACGTTTTGCTTCTTCTAGTAATAAAAGGTATTCTGTTAGATCCTTTTGTTTAGGAAACGAAGTTCCATAAACACGAGTTAACTGTTTATTTTTTTCATCACCTCTCCAATAGGCACCGGCAACGCTCATGATTTTCATCGCCTTGATAATTCCGGTATTTGGAATATGGCCACCGCGACATAGATCAGTAAACGTGTCATGATCGCAAAACGTAATTGTTCCGTCTTCAAGATTGCTAATCAGCTCTGTTTTGTAAACGTTGTTTTTATATAGTTCCAAAGCTGCTGCTTTAGAAACAGGACGTAGTTTGAACTCGTGCTTTCCTCTTGCTATTTCAAGAACGCGATCTTCAATTCTTTTGAAGTCAGCGTCTGTGATTTTTTGATCCTCAAAATCTACATCATAATAGAATCCATTAGATATTGCTGGTCCAAGAGTTAATTTTATACCTGGATACATTTCCTCTAAAACCTGTGCCATAACGTGAGAAGTAGAATGCCAAAAAGCCTTTTTTCCGCCTTCGTCATTCCATGTATATAATATAAGACTACCATTCGTCGTCAAAGGAGTTGTGGTTTCTACAGTTGTACCATCAAAAGATGCCGAAATCACATTTCTGGCAAATCCTTCACTTATGCTTTTAGCAACATCCATCGGTGTTACCCCTGAAGCAAACTCTTTAACTGACCCATCGGGTAAAGTAATCTTAATCATTGTTTATTTTTTTAAGAATGCAAATATAGAGCATTGCAGAAATACATACAATATATATGTAAGGTTTGTTACTATATAGGTGTAAATACAAAGTCGGTACTCTTTATATATAGGTAAAGAGGTGTTTTTTCTATTGCGAGCTATTTTCTGCCATCCGTTTCGATTAGTTTATCTTTCGGGCGTTCCTCATAAAATACAGAGAGGCATTTATCGTAAAGGGCAATCGCCTCTCTGTATTTTATAAGTCGGGCTATTCGCTACAAGTCCTCGCCCCACAAAAGGCGGGACTGTGGGCTTTTCGCTGCTATCCCTAACGCGAGTTTCGAATAATTAGGATATTTAGTTCAATCAAGAGGTGAAGAACTTATATCAATACAATAAATCCTTTACCTAATATATAGGAGAGACTAGAACAGGGATGTTTGTTAGTGTATAAGCTATAGGGTAAAACCATTCTATTGATCTTTAGTAGTTTTTTTGTTCGAATACAGGCAAGTTAGGCTGTTTTGAAGGAGTAGTGCGCAGTGAAGAGCTGATAAAACATGAATAAAGATTGAATTTATAGAACTTTAGTAAATAAAGTAGGGAAGTTGAAAGCGTCCAATCGTACTGAAATAGGCGATTTTGACTTAAAATTGTCTTCACGGGCAATTAGATTGCTGTTTTGTACAAAAAACTTCATACTTCAAAATTCACGTTTTCAGCGAGTTAAAGTTTACTTTAATAAAACATCAAAAAAAAGTGTTTAAAAAGCTTGAATAACTCAATAAACGGTGTAGTTTTGCACCCGCAACAACGCAGACGTTCTTTCAAATACTGGCAAGTAAAACGAATCAAACAGAAAATTTATTTTCTAAAAAAGATTAAAAAAAGCTTGTGAGATTAGAAAACGGATGTTACATTTGCACCCCGCAAAACAAGCAAAGTTCCTTGATAGATTGATAAGAAAACGAGAAGAAAACGAGATAAAAAATTATTTCAAAAAAACTTCAAAAATTTCTTGCCAGTTAAAAAGAAAGTTGTACTTTTGCACCCGCTTCCAGAGAGACACAATGTGACTCAAACGAAGGGAAAAAAAAGATAAGAACACGTTCCTAGACATATTGAATTGACAGCCGTTTTAAGAGAGATCTTAGAACAAAAGAATAAGAGTAATAGAATCGAGAGATTTGAAAAAACCACTAGAATTTAGTCGAATAACAATAGCTTGAGCAATCGAGCAAACAATATACGATGAAGAGTTTGATCCTGGCTCAGGATGAACGCTAGCGGCAGGCTTAACACATGCAAGTCGAGGGGTATAGTTCTTCGGAATTAGAGACCGGCGCACGGGTGCGTAACGCGTATGCAATCTACCTTTCACAGAGGGAT
>NZ_SMFM01000007.1 GCF_004349085.1 Flavobacterium caseinilyticum
CAGACTTTCTACGGGTTGAACTTTATATTTTACCCAAAGAAATAATAAAAAGAAAACCAAGGTAGGACGTGCTGGATGAGCCTGTCCAAAAGACTACGGCATAATGGTTTGCTCGTTCCTCACAAACCACCCTTCGGGACTTATTCCGTTTCCTTTTGTCCTGTCTGCATCCCGTCCTTTGAAATTGCTTTCTTTTTCTTTTTTCCGATTTTCTGTTTTCTTTGGAAAAGATATTTTTATTGGTTTTGTGAGGCTCAATTATCTTTTCAAGGTTTGTCTGAAATAAAATCGCAAAGTTTTTTGAAAAACCATAAAAGCATTTTTACATTTTATGCTTTTAAAAACACTTATGCAAATAGGCAAATACCTGCAGGCTTGCACACCTGAATACCTGCAAGCCTGCAGTCCAACATACTTGCATGCTTGCATACTTGAATCCCTGCATACTTGCATACTTGTATACTTGAATGCCTGTATTTCCTCATGCTTGCTTACTTGCATCCCTGCATACTTGAGCCTTTTCTTGAAAGAAAATATTTTAAGATACAACTCAATTATTGCATCATATAACTCTCCGCAGTCTGCTGGCTTAAACAATAACACTGCCGTATGAGAAGGATCCGATTTATTTAGATATATCTTTAAAATAAATTACTTTATAACCATTACAATAAAAAAAGGGCCTCAAGCCCTTTCCATTAAAACCATATCCAATAATATTTTCGCAGGAAAATAGCAAGTTGTGTTTTGAGCTGCTTGAAATACTTTCCGCAGCTCAAAACCACTTGCCCTTGCAGGGAGCTGGAAGACGCCTCCAAAGTCGGCATTTTATTAAAATTATAAATGGAAACAGGTTAATTGGAAGCGTTATTATTGTTTTCATTTAAATGTTTTCTATAAAGTATGTCCAGTAGTTCTGCCTCTTCCAATGGAATCAGCATTTCTATTATTCTCAAAAGACTTCCAATATATCTTTCAATATTTACAGTACTCACTGTACTGAGCTCAATTCCGTCTACAGCTAATCTCGTTGTTTGAAGTAAATCCGATAGTATACAAAACAGGTCTCTATATCCTTCCACTTTTAATTCAATAGTGTGATTGTCATCTCTAGCTTCTAATGATGGCTTGAGTAGTACAAAATATTGCTCTGGGTTCTCTATGAGCTCATTTAATTTGATTTTATCATTTTCCATAATCTTTATTTTAACAATTAATTATTTATCCAGTGATAATGCATCAGTCTTTTCAAACTCTTTAGTTTTTAAAACAAACTTATGAACTGCATCAAATACCTCTCCTTCGTTAATCGGCAATAATTGCACTGCTATTTCCAACAGGGTTTTAAGATGCTTTATAGGATTTTCAACCTCTGTTGCGTTTCCATTCTCATCATTATAAATAGTATTAAGACAGGTTTTTAATAAATCCTGTACCGCAATAAGCATAGAAGAGTACCTATCAAAAATTATCTTTGCGTTGAAGAGATAATTTTTTCTATCATCAGGTTTCAAAGTAGTAAAGTAACCATATGTGGTTATTTCTTTAATAAAAGCGTCTAGTTCTTTATTTTTATGCGTTTCCATATTATTTATTTTATTTCTCGGCTTCATTTTCAACTTGGTTTTGTCGATTGATTTCATTTTGAATCAAAATTTCCGCTTGATTTTTAAAATTTTTACATCTTTCTTCCACTACCTGATAATATAAATAATCAACATCGTTAGTCTTACTAAAACGCAAAGTGTTGGGCTGTTGCTTAAGAAGTTTAAATATGGCTTTGTCTTCCCGTGTTTGTCGGGGGAAAAAATCTGCAGTTATGGTAGTAAAGTATTCGCAGAGATTAAATAAATATTCTAATGCAAAATGATTAGGAGTATAGCCTACAAAGACACGGATCAAAGACAAACAGATTTGCTCCACTATTTGATGAAGAGCGGACATTTTTACTTCATCCGAACTAGAAGCATCATCATCATTATATACCCAGCCCCAGATTGTAGCAATATTATTCCTCCTCCATGCTATGTAATGCGACGTTGATTTTAAATTTCTTTTTGGAGTTTCGCTAATATTTAAATAAGGAGGCTTGTTAATATCTTGAAATAATAGCTCTGCCTTCTGCATAATCTGCCAAAAGAAAAACTGCTGGTCTTGCCAGAGGTCTTTTAGACTCTGCACGTGGTGTATAAGAACAGTAGCGGTCAAAGTACCCTGAGTCTTTGCTATTATCTTATCACTTATATCACTGACAGCATTATCTTTGGTCTCCTGTACAAAAACTAAGAGGTATAAATGACTATGTTCTTTTTGCAGTTCTTTATCAGGATAAATTTTCCTGCTCGAACTATAAGCTGTTGCATGCCTGCCAAAACAATAAATCGCAGATGTTTTAATGTGGTCTGTAATTACTTCCTTCAATTCTTTTTGCTGTGAAAATTCAATTGCATTCATAATTTTGCTTTTTTAATTAATACTTATCCGAAAAATTGTATTTTTGTTTAAAACACATTGCAAGTAAACAATAGATTGTACCGTACCGAACTAATCGAAATTGTATCGTACTAATTCAAGCTTGTATTTTACCGATCTGAAAAAAATTAGAGAATTTTAAATATCTTTGAACTATGAGTACAGCAACAAAACCGAAACATATAGGCAGAAATATCAGCCGAATCAGAGAGCTTCGAGGAATGAAACAAGAAGCGTTGGCTATTGCAATTGGTGTAAGCCAGCAATCAGTTTCTAATATTGAGGGAAGTGAAATTGTAGAAGAAGAAAAATTACAGGTAATTGCTGAAGTTCTTGGAGTGTCTGCTGAAGCAATTAAAAATTATAGTGATGAAACGGTCTTAAATAATATTCAGAATAATTACGAAGGATCTGTTATTAATAGTGGTCCAACAGTAAACCATAATTGCACATTCAATCCCCTTGATAAAGTTGTAGAACTTTACGAACGTTTAGTTCAAGCCGAAAAAG
The DNA here is from genome assembly GCF_004349085.1 of Flavobacterium caseinilyticum. Taxonomy (GTDB): domain Bacteria; phylum Bacteroidota; class Bacteroidia; order Flavobacteriales; family Flavobacteriaceae; genus Flavobacterium; species Flavobacterium caseinilyticum. The sequence goes on from NZ_SMFM01000007.1 coordinate 2,983, forward strand.
ATAAGGTTGAATATTTGGAAAAATTATTGAAGGCTAAATAAACCTTTTATAAAAGATATAATTAATTCCAAAAAGAGACCTCACAAGTCTCTTTTTTGTTTGTAGAATAGAAAGTAAATCAAGTTTTATTAATGCATCATATTATTATTGTGCGTTAAATGAAAATCAACAAATAAACCGATGGATAAAACTATTAAGCTAAGAGTTAAAAAAGAAATTGATAATAGCAGTGAGCTTAAAGTTTTGAAATTAAAAGGCACTCTAATTTCGAAAGGCTACACTGAAATTATTCATATTGCTGATGAAAATACAGAGTATTACCTCAACTCATTTTCCACTCCACCTGAGAATAAAAAAGAGGTAGAAGATTTTGTCTTAGACTATATCACAAACCATAATCTTGACGATATTATTACTCTCGTTAGCACAAAGAATTAAAGATTTTTTGATTGCGGTAATTTTTTTCAAATCATATGCAAGAACCTTCCTGAAAACAGTTAGAATTTTGCACATTAATTAAAAACTATTCTTTTGAAAAAGTACGCTCCCTTATTCAAGATCTGATAATTATTTAGGAAAATTTTCTTCCGTATAGGAATAAGGGAGCGTACACTTTCAAAGACCGCTTAAATAAGTATTCTTAAAGCAATATTTAATAAAAAAAAAATTATTAAATATATTTTTTACTTCAATTATGTTCATTACATTTGAATGTTCATTGCCAATGAACTATTAAAAAAAATGAACGCTATGTATAAAGACAATGATTTTATTTACGAAGCTTTTTCTAATTTACAAGAGTTAGTAAAAAGTGAAATTACAATTGATAGCAACAGAGAGCCTTATGATGCTGTAATACAAATAAACAATCAAACGTTTTATTGTGTTGCAAAGAAAAATGCACGCACATCTAATTTAGGAATAGTAATTAATCAAATTAATAACTTCCAAAATTCTCTTAAAAATGAAAAGAAAATACTTTTTGTTGGAGAATATATAGCTAAAGAAGTTGCAAATACATTAATTGAAAAAAAGATTAATTTTTTAGATGTAGCTGGTAATTGCTATATCAATACAAATGATTTAAAAATAATTATTGAAGGCAAAAAACAGGCAAAACAAAAAAATGTTAATCAAGCTAGAGCATTCCAAGAGGCAGGATTGAAACTCATTTTACTGCTTTTGACTGACAAAGATGCTTTAAAATACTCATATAGAGTACTTGCGGATAAATCTAATATTGCATTGGGTTCAGTAAGCCAAATAATGAAAGAATTAGAAGAAAATAACTACATCCTAAAGGCAGCAGATAAAAGAAATCTAAAAAACATCGATGATTTAATTGAAAGATGGGTTGTAGCTTACAATGATGTTTTGAAGCCTAGATTATTAAGGAAAACATATAAAGCATTAAATTATGATTTTTTGAGGAAAACCGTAATGAATAACGAGCAGAATGATATATTTTTCGGCGGTGAGCCTGCGGCAAAAATAATGACAGATTATCTTAAACCATTAGATTATACAATTTATTCAAATGATGATTTAAGCATATTGGGGAAAGAATTGATGTTGATCCCAGACAACAATGGAAATGTAAAAATTTTCAACACTTGTTGGTCAAATAGTATCACAAATAAATATAAAAATATTGCTCCACCATTAGTTGTGTATGCAGACTTAATAGGTAGTGGAAATAATCGAAATATCGAAACAGCTAAAATGATTTTAGAAAATGAGTTATAATATTAGTAGCGAAAAAATAGAGCATCCATTATTGAAGCCCTTATTAGAAGAATTGATTCCTTTTTTTGAAAAAAGAGGGGTTAAATTTTTTGTTATTGGTGCAACAGCAAGAGATATTATATTAGAAATTAACGGAGAACAATCAGGTAGAAGAACTCAAGATATTGATATAGCAATCACAATTAATAAATGGGAAGAATTTGAAAAAATTTCAGAAGAACTTACAGAACTCGAAAATTTCTCTAAGGATAAAGAACAAAAACAACGCTTTTTATATCTAGATAAATTTCAATTAGACATAGTTCCATATGGTGGCATTATGGATGAAAATGATAAAATTTATTGGCCTCCAGACCAAGACTTTGCAATGAATGTTTTGGGGTTTGAGGAAGTACAAAAAGAGACTATTTCTATAACATTAGACGAGAAAATTGAATTTGAGGTTGTAAGCCTTATAGGTATAGTACTTTTAAAAATTATAGCTTGGAAAGACAGAAATCATAAAGGAAATAAGGATGCAGATGATCTATTATTCATTTTGAAAAATTACTTAAATATTAATCTTGACAGAGCTGTAGAACAACATTATGAGGAAGTCTATCAAATTGAAAATTACACAGAGCTAAAGGCAAGTGCTAGTTTGATAGGAATTGATTTAATAGAATTAACATCGGATAATTCTAAGTTAAATGATTTTTTAATTCAAATACTAAACATAGAAATTGAAAAAAAGGAAACAAGTATCCTTTTAAATCAAATGATAGAAACACATACGGGTTCTAATTTTGACGAATTATACGAATGCGTTCAAATAATTGTAAATACACTAAAAAAATAATCAAACAATATATGTCATCAGAAGAAATAATTTTAGAAGACAATCAATTAGTATGTATATTAACTAATAAACATAAAAAAGCCACTTCACAAGAAAAAAGCATCCAGTCTATCATTAGAATGTTAAATGAAGAATACGATTTTGATTTAAAAAATATTGATAGAGATGTTAATATAACTTTTACAGATCCTGATACAGGAAAAGTGAAAAAACAAAAAATTGAAGTTGTCATTTATGAAGAAAACTCTAAACGAAATCAAGAAGATATAACCAGAATAGGGATTGTTCAAGATGAAAAGATTAAGGATAACGACAATAAAAAAGGAGTTACTATTACTTTAGAAAATGCTTTAGCTGCTCTTGATAACTGTGAATTTGGTTTATGGACAAATGGAAATGATCTTAAATATCTTCAAAAAGAAGATGATGAATATAACTTTGATTTTAAATTTTCTGATTTAGCTGATATTCCAGGATACGGAGAAACTATCGAAGATTTGGACCGTGCAGACCGTTCTAATAGTCGTAAACCTGCAAACGATTCATTAATTAAAGTTTTCAAGCGATCTCACGATTATATTTATGGAAATGAAGGACGAAAAAAAGATGCTTTTTGGCAACTTTTATATCTTATTTTTTGCAAGCTATATGATGAAAAAAGACGATTTATTTGCATAGAAAAGGGAGAATCATATCGTAGAAAATTTTGGGTAGGTATCAAAGAGAAGAATAGTGACGCAGGACGAAAAAATGTTGCAAAAAGAATTAAAGATATTTTTGAAGAACTTAAACAAGAAGGTACTTTTTCCGATGTTTTTGATGGCAATGAAGCCATAGACTTAACGGATAAAGGTATTGCATTTATTGCTGGAGAATTAGCCAAATATTCATTCCTTGATGCGACAGTTGATGTTAAAGGTATGGCTTATGAAACTATTGTAAGTAATACTTTAAAGCAAGAAGCAGGCCAGTTTTTTACACCTAGAAATATTGTAAAAGCAATGGTCGAAATGCTTAACCCAAATGAGAATACTAGGGTTTTGGATCCTGCCTGTGGTTCGGGAGGATTTTTAGTATTGGTATTGGATCATGTTAGAAAGCAAATTGCAAAAAAAATGTACCCCGATTTAGAAGATGTATTATTAGCTGAAAAGTTTAATACGTATGAAGTAAATGAAAAAGTGCGTCAATATGCTGAAACTAATATTTTCGGATTTGATTTTGATCCTGATCTAAAAAAAGCGGCTCGAATGAATATGGTGATGGCAGGAGATGGTCATGCTAATATTTTTCACGTTAACTCATTAGCTTATCCAAAATGGGAACACCCATCCGAAATTGAAAAGATAAATTTAGCTATAAATAACAGTTTAGCAAAAATGAAAGACATTGATAGTAATTATACTAACGATGCACGTGGTAAATTTGATATGATTTTTACAAATCCACCGTTTGGGGCAAAGGTAAAAGTGGAACAAGAAATAGCTGAAAAATATTTTCTATCCAAATATTCAGATGCTCCAGAAATTTTATTCATCGAAGCTTGTTACGATTTTTTAAAACCAGGTGGGAAAATGGCAATTGTATTGCCCGATGGAATTTTAGGCAATCCGAATACGTTTCCCGTAAGAGAATGGATTCTAGAAAATTTCAAAATATTAGCGTCCGTAGATTTGCCAGTAGAGGCTTTCCTTCCACAAGTAGGTGTTCAGGCATCATTATTATTTTTAGAAAAAAAGACTGATTTAGATAAAAATATAGCTCATGAAAGTGACGAAGATTATGATGTATTCATGGCGATTGCTGAAAAATTAGGTAAAGACCGTAGGGGGAATCCAGTTTATATTAGAGATGAAGAAGGAGCTGAAATGTTATTTACAATAGAAAATAAATACGTTTCTACTTCAAAAGATGGAACCCAAGAAGTTAAATCACGTGTTGAAAAACAAAAAATGGTAGATGATGATTTGCCAAAAATTGTTTCGGCTTTTCTTAGTAATAGCAAATAATATAATCTTTTATGAATACACAAATAGTATCAAGTAGGTGGTTAGTTGAGAATGACAAAAGATTAGACTCTAAATCTTATTTAAATGAAGGTAGATTATCACATATAAAAATGTTGAAATCTCCTTATAGAATTGAGAAATTAAATACTTTGGCAAAAGATATTTTCAATGGTGCAAGATTCAAGAGATATTATGTTGAAAATGAAGATCATGGAATTTCGTTCATGGGTAGTTCAGATATGCTTAAATTACATATTAATGATTTAAAAGATATATCAAAAAAATATACTAAAAACATTAATAAATTACTACTAGAAAAGGATTGGATATTAATTTCGTGTTCTGGAACTATTGGAAATACAGTATATACAAATCAAGATTTTGTAGGTAAAACGGCATCGCAACATGTTATGAGAGTGATTCCTAACAATATTGTAAAATCAGGTTTTTTGTATGCTTACTTAACATCAAAATACGGATACAGTTTTTTGACTCAAGGTACATATGGAGCAGTTATTCAACATATAGAACCACAGCATATTAAAAATATTCCTATTGCCGTTTTTCCAGAAAATAAACAACTTTTTATACATGATTTAATAAGTGAATCTTCTAATTTAAGAGTTGAAGCAAATAACTTACTACTCAATGTTATTTCAGTTTTTGAAGATAATCTTAATAAGCCAAAAGTTTTGAAGGGATTTAAATTTGATACAATTTCTTCAAAAAAAATATTTGAATTTCATAAAAGATTTGATAGTCAGTACCATGTACTATGGAAAAGCATTAAGGAAGAATATACTGACGTTCAGTATACAAGACTATCTGATTTAGCATCTAATATTTTTGTAGGAGGAAGAGGGAAAAGAATGTATGTTAAAAAAGGTGTTCCTTTTTTATCTTCCTCAGATATGATGCTATTTAATCCAGTTCGTTTATGTAAAAAGGTTAGTAGTAATACTCATGGAATAAATCAAATGAAAGTTAATAAATATGACATCCTTATATCAAGATCTGGAACAGTTGGAAATACCGTTTTGGTCGGAGATAGTTTAAAAGGAGTCGCTGTTTCCGAACATGCCTTAAGGCTGATAATAGATAAAAATAAAATTTCACCAAATTATGTTTACGCATATTTAAAAACAAAAATCGGGATAAAAAAAATGGAGGCTTCGTCTTTTGGTTCTGTTATAATCACTTTGAATGAAGACTTAATAGGAAATATTGAGATACCCATTTTTAGTATCGATATTCAAGCTTATATATGCGAAAAAATAGATTTATATCTTATGAAAATGGATTTAGCAACTATGAAGGAAAACCAAGCAATTGATTTAATCGAAAAAGAAATTGACTCATGGCAATAATCAAAAAACCAACCTATTTTGACTCTGTTGTTAATGCAGGCGAGCAAAAGCTACTAGATTTTTTAGAAGTTCATCTTCCTGATGATTTCTATTTAATTCCAAATGTCGAACTAATTTCGACCAATACGAAAAACAATCTCACGCAATATTGGGAATACGACCTTATTGTAGTAGCACCTCATGCAATCTTTAATATAGAAAATAAAGATTGGAGAGGTCGTATAGAAGGTGATGACAATGCTTGGTATTTAAACGACCAACCGCGTCGCAATCCCTTACGAACTAACCGTCAAAAATCTGCCATTTTAGCCTCTAAACTAAAAGAACATAATTTTAATTGGGGCAGAGCATGGATTCAAAATGTCGTTACACTTTCGTATGATAATTATGCAGTTCCTATAATTTCTCCTGAAGATAATAAATTAACCTTTCAATTAAACAAAAGGTTAATCAATTTTATAACAGATGCTGATGAGCTAAATAAAAAAGAAGATGCAATTGAAGATATTCAACAACCTATTCTAAATTATCTAACAGGTCAGCAAAACCAAAGAAGAGCTGAAGAAAAAAAACGTATTTATGAGTTTGAAATTGTTAAAATATTACATCAAGAAAACAATTTTGTAGAATATTTGGCAAAACAAATTGGAGCAACTTCCTCTAATAGAAGAATAAAAGAATACGCTTTACAAGTAGTTGGCTTATCTCCTTTAGAATTAAAAAACAGAGAAGATAAAATTAAAAACCAGTACAATGCACTCAGAAACATAAAAGGTAAACCTTTTATTCTTAATGTTGAATTTAGAATTGACGAGGAAAATCATTTATTCTACGAAATATCAGATTTCTTAGAAGAAAACTCACTTCGTTCAGAATCAAGAATTAAAACATTTACCTTCAAAGAAAAGGTTGATATTATAAAAAATATTATGGTTGCTTTAAAAGAAGCACATAAAGAAAACATTTACCATAGAGACATTAATCCTGATAACATCTATTTAAACAGTGGTTATGCTTATCTAGGAAACTTTGGGAAATCTTATTTTATGGATCACTCTGATGAAGGCTATACAGTGATGCCAACCATCAATCAAAGTAATGCTACAGCATACCATCCATTAGAGTTAACAATAGGAGATGCTTCTATAGCATCTGACATATACTCATTGGGTATACTAATTTATTGGCTTTTTACAGACAAAGAACCTTTTTCTTCTCCATTTGAATTAAACAATTTCGGAGGTAAATTACCGGAAACGCTTATCCCATCTCATACAAATACAAACCTTCCTAAATGGATTGATGAAATTTGTTCAAAAACTATAATTACAGACGAGTTTCAACGTATTGATAGCATTGAAAAAATTCAGGAAATAATTGATAATGCTATAACTTTAAATACAACGAAAGGTAGTAATGATCAGGAAAAAAACGAACCATCCAAGATAATATCTTTTGAAGAAATCAAAGAAGGAAATACAATTGGTGACTTTGCTATTCACAAGGTTTTAGGTAAAGGTGGTTATTCTAAAGTTTTTAAGGTAAAGCACCGCCTACAAGATAATTTTTATACGTTAAAACTTTTTAATGAAAGTGTAAATATAAATTCGGTAAAGGATGAATATGCAGCATTAATAGAATTACACCATCACAACATTGTAAAGTTTAGATGGAATGGCGAAACACCTTCAGGACAGTTTTATACTTTGATGGAATACTTAGAAGGTGAAAATTTAAGACAATATACTTCTACAGACATAAGTATTCCAATTCATCAAGTTTTTAACGTTGGTATAGATATACTCGCAGCATTGGTAGAAATGCAAAACAGGGAAAAACCAATAATTCACAGAGATATAAAACCTCAAAATATCATTTGGGATAATGGAGAACGTTTTGTATTGATAGATTTTAATGTTGCTTCTACTATAAATCAAAACAAAGATTTTGTTGGTACCAATCCATATTTGGCACCAGATTTAATCGAAAGTAATTATAAAGTGAACTGGGATTTATCAGGTGATTTATTTGCTTTAGGTGTTACTCTTTTCGAATTGATTTGCAAACAATATCCTTGGTATCCTAATAAAATGCCCATGAGAGATAGAAAAGCCAACAATCCAAAAACAATTGAGCCTCGTATTTCAAATAAATTTGCAGAATTTATTTTAAAAGCAATTGAAACAAATAAAGAGGATAGATTTAAGACTGCAGAAGAAATGTTATCGGCTTTGAAAGTTATTGAATCAAATTTATTAGAAGAAATTGCGTCAGATACAACCGAAGCAAGTTCTAGAAATAAATTATATCATACACAAATTTCCATCATTCAAGCACCTAATTTCAATCTAAAATTACATAATAGTAACAACACCTATGTAGATTTACATTCGGCTATAGAAAATGCTTTAGGACGTTTTAAAGTCAATATTGAAAAATACAAAACATCATTCGACTTAGGACAAAAGATTAAATTGGTTCTGAAAGTCGATGAAGAAATGATTATCAATGAGATCTTTTGGAATGGTGGTGCTCGCAATTTTAATCATGGCAATGTGGATAGGGTTTATAATGCAATTAAAGATTTATTTGAAAATAATAAAGATAAAATAAAGGCTCATAAAATTTCTGTTGAAGGAATAAATATGGTCGATTACGTCAATTCATTATATAGCCAATCCAAGTATGGAAATTTTGGAACAAGAGTAAATATCAAAACAAGTGAGTTGGATGACGAAACCTACACCCCAACAAAACTGGATAAAACTCTCTTACCTGCAATTATTGATGGTAAATATAAATTAGTAATTATTACTGGGAATGCAGGTGATGGAAAAACTGCCTTTGTAAAAAAAATTGAGCAAAATCCTTCCGTTAAAAATATTCAACATTTTGAACATAATAATGGTGCACGATTTATGATAAATGGTGTTTTTTATGAAAGTAATTATGATGGATCCCAAGATGAAAAAGATATAGATAATACTGCTGTTTTGGATAAATTTTTTAATCTATTCGAAAACTTAACAAATTACAACAGAGCACCTGAAGGAAGGATAATAGCAATTAATGAAGGTCGTTTAGTTGAGTTTTTAACGACATCAACTAAACATAAAAAATTATCAAAAAGTATTGAAGATTATTTCTACGAAGAAGGAAATGTAGATTTGCCAGATGGGATATTAGTAATAAACCTCAATCTTCGATCAGTTGTTTCAGATAATGATGAAATTGGTAGTTTATTTAAAAAACAAATAAAACAACTTACCAGAAAAGAACTTTGGAGAAATTGTGAAAGTTGTGAGATGGCAAACTCTTGTTTTATAAATTATAATGTAAAAACTTTTAACGATGATGTATCTGGTGAGGCTGTAATTAATAGATTAGAATGGCTATTAAGAACAGTAAGCTTAAAAAGGGAATTACACATCACAATGCGTGATGTAAGATCTTTTATTGCTTTTCTCTTAACAAGAGATATTTCTTGTGAAGAAATTCCAAATTTAATAGAAAACAATAAAAATGATAATGAAAAATTATGGCAATATTATTATTTCAATATTTCGAATCCTAAAATTATAGACTCGGGTAATAAAGACCGTCTTATCAAATTAATTAGAGAAACAGATATTGGTGAAGTTGCAATCCCAAAATTAGATAGAGAATTGTTTTTCAATAAGCATTTTCAAAAAAATTATTTGCTGTTTGAAGATAGAAATTATAATATTTTAGAAGAATTCAATGAAGTTAAAAATTATGTTCGAGCATTTGAGCAAGATGAAGATTATATTGAAAAAATAAGAAATAGGCAAAAAGTGTTTATTAGACATCAATTTTATGAGGGGAAATTATTGGCGCAGATAAATTCAGTAAATAATGAAAATAAAAACATAGCATTTGGCAAACCAGGATACTTACTAAGATTACCATACAAATCAGTTTACGATTTTGTAAACGTATTAGGTAACTCTGAATTAAATGATACAATAAAAAAATCTATCTCGCGCGCAGTTTCTTTAAATGAAGGTTGTAATAATCAAGATCTAGATGAAAAAAACTTGGTATTAGCTTCTACTGAAATTAAAGATCCTCATGGGAAATCTTTTAAACTTTTCCCTTTAGATGAATTTGACTTATTTGTAAATAAATCGGAACATCTAACTAAATATATAGAATATGAACCAGATAGTTTAATTTTTAGACATAAAAAGCATAAACATATTAGCTTAACAATATCCTTAGATTTATATGAAATGCTTCATTTCATTCAAAAAGGGTTCAGCCCATCATTGAATGACTTAAAAGGAAAATTTGTGGAACTTATAGTGTTTAAAAATTTATTAGAAAATCTTAAATATGATGAAATTGTAGTTACTCCAAATAACAAAGAGTTCTACTCCATCAAAAAAATAGGTTCTACTAAAATAGCAATTAATAAAGTAATAATATAGGTATGGCTATAAATTTAAATAAAGATGAAGGCATTTTTCGTAATGAATTAATATTTACAGCTGATGCCAAAGTAAACAATATTGATAGTACACTTGTAAACTTGTTTATGCTTTTAAAGCATAATGGAGTAAGGCCTAAACAAAGAACTAGAAGAGGTGAAAACGTATTCATTGAACTTGGAAAGCTAAAAAATATATTTCAAAAACTCGAGGAAGAAGGCGATTTATCTGGTTTCTCTGAGAACCCAGAGGCAGTTGAACTATGGTTAAGAACTAATCTAACAAATCTAGTAAATAGAGGTAATTCAGAAAAAGAAAAAGTATCTTCTTTAAGACCAATTCATCTTGAAAGTTATAGAGTTAGAAATGCACCAAACACAAGAGATTATTATAGTGCTGATCAAATCTATTTAATGTTAAGTCAAAAACCAGCAGTAAAAAATGAATTAAAAAACTTTTTGATGGAGGGTTGGGATGCGACTCAAAGTCAATTTCTTAATGGAAATAATTTAGATGTTGATAGTTTAGGAATATTACACTTGATAAAAAACATGAATCCTGGTTTTTTAGAAAGTTCATCAGAACTTAATAAAATAAGGCCGATAATAATGGAGCAAGCAGAACTATATTGCGATGATGTTCATAAATTATTAGTTTACAAAAATGAAATACCAAGGAATGTATTAATTGATTATCTTAAAACAATTACATCTTTTCATTTGTCTTTATACGTGAATAAAGTAATTTATTTTTTACCAAAAATGATTGAATCAGGTAGTTTTACAATAGAAAAGGATTGGAATATTGTCGTAGATGTCACTGATAATTTTGAAAGTAAAATATCGTCAATAGCTATTGAAGATGCAGCAAAAAATTATAACGCATTATATAATTATATAAAATCTACATTTCAAATAAATTCTGTAATTACAAGGTATAAATTAGATAAAACAGACTCTGATTCATTAATACAAGCATTAAAAATATTAGAGGAACGGAATGAATCGTTTGATTTAAAGTTTGAAACCCATTGGGATTATATTTTTGGGAATTTCGATGCAGAAGATAAAGATTTAGTATCTGAAATGGTAAAATATGAATCTACCTATTTTGATAGATATGTAGAACTTTTAATGAAAATAAAAGGACCGTATCAATTGAAATATTATCCTCAATTTATGGATAGTATTGCTCAAAAAAATAATGAAAGAGGGTACTTGGCACAAGGACGAAGTAAAAAACATCCAAGGAGATATGTTTTAGGAACTCGATTATTAGAAACACTAGTTCAAATTCAGGTTTTACATTTAGAAAATGATCATTTTGTTACAAAAAGCCTATCAATAGAAGAATTGACTCAAAATTTAAGAGAAAGATACGGATTAATTATAAACGGTTTAAATGAAGAAAGGTTTAGTAATGCAGACGTGAATACAATATTAGCATTCAAAGAAAATGTAGAAGCATTTAAATATAAATTGAGACAAATAGGTTTCTATAATGATTTAAGTGATGCCTATATTCTTCAAAAAGTTAGACCAAGATATCAAATGGATTAAATATTTGAAAAATGAAAAACAACTATAGAGAAATATATTATATAAGAATAGTAAGCTTAATAACTAAACTACACAACACTGAATTTGAAAGTGCAAAGCCAGGACACTGTATGAAAATTACAGGTCTAGGTGAAGATCAATTAAAAGTACTTTGGAAAGAACTTAAATTTAGTTTTCCTAACATTGATATTTTTATCATTAATGAATTTGAAGAACAAGAATGCTTTATTTCAGCAACTAAATTAATAGAGTTAAGAAATAATCAAAGTAAACCTCTTTTGATATTAATTCCAGCCAATAATCGAACTGCTGCTGAAGATTCTTACGGTAACGCTACTTTTAAAGAAATTGCTTTAGACAATATAGAAAATGAATTATTAAGAGAATTAGTATCTGACATTCCTTCTGAATTAAAAATTGTTATAAAGGCTATCGAAGACATAGTAAAGGCTTCAAAAAATAATAAATTTAATTATATATTATTTTTGATTGGGATTAAAGAGAACTCATATGACAAAATTTCATTTGGTAGACTTCTTAATTTCATTGAAATTTTACCCGATGAATTATTATTGGAGGATTATAATTTAATAAGATCAAGGCTTACTCTAAATTTGAAAAGTTGTCAGATATTATCAACTTTTAATAAAACCTTATATGAAAGAGTAGAAAGTTTAGAAATTGAAAAAGATTCTATTCAAAAGGACATTGTTGAAATGTTTAAAAAAGAAACAGAATTAAAATCTATTTCGGACTTAGTCAATATAATTTCTAGTAGGTATTCAAATCTGTGGTTTAATCATTGGAAAATTCCAAATTTAAATTTCGAGGAAATAAAACTAAAAGTGTTAGAAGTTCGTTCAACAGATTTTGCTGAGGAAGAAGGAAGCAAAGTCTTAAAAGCCAAAGAGAATTCCAATTCTAATATAACTATACGTTTTAGAACAACTCCACCACCAAATCAAGTAAATGATTTGAAATTCTTTAGGGTTATCTTAATGGCTGTAGACGGGTTTGCTGGCGTAGAAATAAATACGTTAAGAAAATTAGGAAATTCAAATGCTAAACAAGAATATCGTGAGGCTACTGTACAATTAAATCCAAATAATTTAGAAGAAGGTTCTTATTTTTTTAAAATAATTGCTGAAGGGGAGAATGGTAGTATTTTAAATACAAATGATGATTTTTTAAGTGACAAAGTCCAAGATGAATGGGAAAAATCTGGAAAATCTAAAGAAGCAAAACAGAATTTAAATTATAAATTAACTTCGGATACCGAAGATTTTATATATGAAATAAATGAAAATCCAGATAAAGAAGAAAATCAAAGAAAAGATAAATTAAACAATGTTCTTCAAGGTCACTTCAAATTTAATATTGAATTACTTAAGGATAGTGTAGAGTCAGATTTTCCAATGCCGAGTGAAACCTCAAATATTTGGTTAAATGATGAAAAGCAAAAAACAAATTCAATATTCCATATAAATTACAGTCAGAAACATAATTATCAAATAATAGTTTCTTCAAAACTTCGTCAAATCGAGGAAGAGTTTTTAAGAAACAGTAAATCTATTGGTTATGTAAACGCTAAGATTAGTAATAATCAAACTTCATTAGGGTTTGAAAAAATTGAATTTTTACAAAGTAATTTAAATGAAATTGCACCAAAAAAATTATTAATTGCAAGGGAAACTGTATTTAAAAAAATCTCAGAATCTAATAATAATTCAAATGGGATTTTTGAAACTGCAAATATCGCGGAGTTTAAACAAGAAATTAAAGAATATTTAGACAGATATAATAATTGGATTAATGATTTAAATAAAAAAATTAGCAAGACTGATTTTGAAGAAAGTGATAAAGAAAAACTTAAGCTTGTTTATTCAGAAATTCAGTTTTTAGATTTAGTAAAAGTTAAAACTAAGTTACCAAATAATGAAAGTGTCAGTGCAGTTTTAATATCGCCACTACATCCATTAAGACTAGCTTGGTTTTATAACTTAATTGAAGTCTTTGAAAGCTGGCATAGTAAAACTGTTAAGTATAACGATCACGCTAAGGATTGGAGTAGATTGCAAGATATTTTTCTAGGTAAAATACATCCTAACAATAATCCATATGTATTTGTTGATCCTTCAAATTTTACTAATTATGAATATGCTGGTGAAATGACTTTTGGGTGGGGGATTTATTTTAATATTGAAAATTTAAAAGGTAAAGACAACCTAGTGCCAGTGACTCATCAATTAAAAAATTATTATAAATCAATTCTAAATATATCTAAGGACAACTACACTGATAATGAAGTTAGTAGAGCTTTATTGGTAAAGCATCTTAAAAACTTTTTGTTCCAACATCCATACACGGATAAATTAGTTGTTAATTTATTTAATGTTGGAGATGCGGACAAATTTGCCGATGCTTTCGTGGATTTAAGTAGAATAAATGAATATTCAGATACTAAATTTGAAGTTCGTATTTTTATTGGAAACGTATCTCTCATTGAACCAGGAAACGCATTAAAAGAATTAATAAATCCCGAAACTAATATATCAGAAGAAGCCGAATTATTTTCGCAAGCTTCGGACAATAGACTCTTTCCCAAATTAAGATTTTCTATCAATAATATCGAAGATTTTCTAATTAATCCGGAAGAATTCAATGCTCACCTTAGTTTCTTAGTAAATCCTTTTACATCAAAAATCACATTAACAAAGCCAAATTTAGATTTTAAATCAAATTTCTTAAATGGTTTATTTACAATAAATACTACGGAAGCATTTTTTGATAAAAAAACAGATATAATGCGTTGGATAAATTATATTGATGTAACTAAAACAAAATCAAATCTTTCAGCATCAATTTTTACAAATTTCCAAAAAAATATTGCTTGTGCGTTAGCTTCTCATAATACAGATGCAATACCTGCAATTCAATTAGATTTAAATGATAGGGATAAAGTATTAATTTCTCATTTACATGAATACTCTGATTGGGTTATTACTTTTGATAAAAATTTAGGACCTCAAATTTTCGATCAACCTTCAGTTGACAATGAAATACCTTTTTTATTAGATTATATACCAAGTGAAAATATTTCTGGTATTTCCTCATACTTAACCACCAAACCTTCATCTGAAATTATAGGATTACTAAGTCCTCATTTTGAAGAGTTTGGTTTAGATATAGCAAATGAAAAAGATGTTTTATGTATTAAAACACTTTTAGAAGATTTAAGAGCAATAAGTAGTACTTTGGTACTTCAATTAAATTCTTCTAAGAATAAAGCATTTGAAGTTATTGGTTCTGCATTTTCAAAAAGAATCCTTCAAAAGAAAGGTCTTTTAGAAAATGCTTTTATAGTTCCGATAGATTTACATCAAGAATTATTTGAGAATTTAAGTTCTAATTCTAAAAGTAGAGCGGATAACTTAGTTTTTACTGTCAATACCCAGTCGAGAGAAATAAATATTTCTGTTTTAGAAATAAAATGCAGAACATATTTAAGTTCAAGTGAAAGGGAAGAACTTAAAAACAAAATGATAGAACAAATTGAAAACACAATACTTGCTTTAAAAACCCATTTTGATCCCAATAACTATAAATCAGAAGACAGATTAGATAGAGAAATAAAAAATTTAGAATTTAAAAGAATTTTGGAGTTTTACATTGAAAGAGCTTTTCGATACCAGTACCTTTCTTACAATGCATACAACTCCTACATCAATTTTATTCAAACTTTAAATGAAGGTTATATATTAAAATTTAATAAAGTTGGATTTATATTTGATTTTTCGTTTGACAAGAAACATTTAAAACAAGTTTTAGATGAAAACACTAATATTTTTACTTTTGGGCACTCATTAATAAAAGAAATTTTAGATACAGATTCGGACTTAAATACTCAAAGATTAGAAGATCTTGAATTATCTAAAGATTTAGCTATTAGTATTAACGCAAATGACAAGCTAAAGCCCTTTTTAAAAAAATATGAACCTAAATTAAAACCTTCTAACGATGAAGTTACTAAAACTAGTAACAATGAACTCGAAGTTAATGTTCCAACTTCAAAAAATCAAATAGTGAATAACGATGATACTATTGAAGAATTTGAAAAAACTGAAACTCTGGGATTAGAGAATGAAACTGATGTTAAAATTAATGAAATCAATAAACTTGATAACTCTACATCTCCCGAAGAAATTTTTATAGGAAATACAAATATTGAAACCTTTTTACCTCCAGCGTATGATCTATTGATAGGAAAATCATCTTCGTCAGAACAATTCGGTTTATTAGGTACATCAATACATAACAAAAAGATCGCCATTGATTTATCTGAAACAAATACTATAAGCTTGTTTGGAGTTCAAGGAGGGGGGAAAAGTTATACGATCGGAACAATTTCTGAAATGGTATTAAAACAAGTTCAAAATGTTAACATTTTAAATTCACCATTGGCAAGTGTTATTTTTCATTATAGTGAAAGTATGGATTATGAACCAGAATTCACTTCCATGATTTTTGAAAATGATGAAAAACGAGAACTTGCTATTTTAAAAGAAATATATGGTGCAAACCCAAGTTCCATCAAGGACGTTATCCTTCTCACTCCAATAGATAAAGTTGAAGAAAGAAGAATTGAATTTCCTTCAATAGAAGTATTGCCTATTTCATTTAATTCTCGTGAATTAAATGTCCAAGATTGGATGTTCCTTTTAGGTGCAATTGGAAATGATTCTGCGTATATCAGGCAACTTAAAGCTATAATGAGAGCACAGAGAAATAACCTTTCATTACTTGGCTTAAGGGAAAGCGTAGAAGAATCAGAATTACTCACATCTTCACAAAAAGCCTTAGCTCGTCAAAAATTAAACTTTGCACAAGAATACATCAATGATGAATTTTACATTAAAGATCTAATACGACCAGGTAGGTTAATTATTGTAGATTTAAGAGATGAGTTTATTGTAAAAGACGAAGCTTTAGGCTTGTTTGTTATTATGTTAAATATCTTCTCTGGAGTGAAAGTTTATAATGAAAAACCGTTTAATAAGTTTATTGTTTTTGATGAAGCTCACAAATATATGGACAACAAAGATTTGACAAATAATATAGTTACAGCGATAAGAGAAATGCGGCATAAGGGTGTAAGTATAATGATAGCAAGTCAAGATCCACCTAGTTTACCAAATGAAATTATTGAATTAAGTTCGATTGTATTGGTGCATAAATTTAATTCTCCGCAATGGTTGAAGCATATTCAGAAGTCAATAAATCAGTTAAGTAATTTATCAGCTAATGATCTTAGTATGCTAAAACCTGGAGAGGGTTTTCTTTGGGCTTCAAAAGCTACAGAAATAGGCATTACAAACAATCCAGTTAAAATTTTAACCAGACCTCGCTTTACAAAACATGGCGGGGCAACTTTAAAAGCTGATAGAAAATAATGAACATTATATCTCATACAGGAATTGGCAAAAGAAATGAAAATCAAGACATAATTCAAATTTCTGAATTACAAAATCATATGTCATTGTTTTTAGTTGTTGATGGTATGGGGGGGTACGAAAACGGGTATGCTGCCGCAAAAATTATAATAGAGAATATTGATTCGTATTTAAAAAGTTGTAAGGAAATAACCTCACTAGATATAGATGTAGCTCTTAAAAAAGCCAATTTGGCAATTAAACAATTTAATGAAGCTGAATTAGGTAAATCGGGAGCAACTTTAGCAGGATTAATTAGAAGTAAAGAAAAAACATTGATTTTTTGGCTAGGTGATGTTACAATTTGTCTCTTTAAAGATGATAATATTTCTTTTAAATCAAAAGCCCATACACTCATTAACTCATTAGTTGAAATAGGTAAAGTTATTTCTGCGGAAAATATAAATAAATACAAACATATAGTTACAAAATCAATATCTGGTAAAAGGGAAATTATTGAAAAAGGATTTTTTGAAATTTCAAATAATGATTATGAAAAGTTTGTAATTTGTTCAGACGGTGTCACAGAAACTATTTCATTAATTGACTTTATAAAAGTAGAAATAAGTGAACTAAATAATGTATTACAAAAAAGATCAAAAGACAATTACAGTTATATTATTGGAGAAAGGGAAGCTCACGGATAGCAAATTTAAAACGATAAGAAGAGGAAACATCTGATAAAAATTCAAAAACGCAGAAATGAAGAAGTAGTCAAATTCGCTAAACTTGTTGCGTTGTCAGAACAAAAAAACAAAACGCTTTTAGTCAGACAATATATAGAGGCAATCAAGCAGAAAGCCTTCCATTTATTGTAAATACAATCGAATAGCTGTCCATGCTGAACGGAACCGCTTTATATTATAGTTTTAAAGGCGCAAGATCTTCATAAAAGTAGCTATGATAATGATAGCTGGAGAAAGAAAGGTAAATAAGGAATACTATAAATTTAATCCAATACCACTGGGAAAAGATGCTGCAGCATCTTTTTTTTGTGGGTTGCTGTTAGGAATTTGTTGTAGAACAGCTGTATAGGTTAGCGTTTTAGTTTGAAAATATGTGGTAAAGGAAATACTTGTTTGGTGATTTGTAAAGGATTATTTATATATTTGAAATAAAATAATGCGTCACGTTTGTAACAAATACAAATGAGTTGTACGCAATATAAAACAACCGACACGAATGTTTAAAAATTTATTTTCTAAAAAAGAGTATAGCAGTAAAACAGGATTCTTTAAAGTTGAAGACAAGGAACTAATCCCAATAAATGATTTAGAAAAAGGTTCTATAAACGATTGTATCGAGAAAATAGGTTTTCCAACAAACCACATTTATACAATACATTCATTTGACTCAAACAAAATATCAGTATTAGGATTTAAAACCTTAACTAAAAGTCTTGAATTTGTATTGGCTGTAAATAGAACTAAAATTTCATTTTCGGATGTTTCAAAAGCTGTAAAAGGAATAGATTGGGAATTTGAATATTCTGATCTAAATGTTGAGGACATTTTACAAGAAGGTATTGATTATGAAAACTTTGACTTGGATTTTGTGAATTCTATTATTGACTTGACTAAAGAGGACAAAAATTTATATAAGTCACAAAAACTTGAACTTTATCTTCAGTTTGAAAAGGGAATACTCACAGCATTCACCTCGTCTGAATGGGAAAATTCATCTACGAAATGGCTAAAAAATATTAATCCAAATATGGTCGAAAGTATGGTTAGAGAAGCTAAACAACACCAAAGAAACGAAATTGAAGCTATGCAGGAAGTCAATAATCAAACAAAAGCTTTGATGAATGTGCCAGAAGCAATGAAAAATGAATTCTTACCATTACATAAAAACGGAAACGGAAATTTCAACTTCTACAATTTAGTAATAGCACATTATACTCAAGATTGTAATCTAGATGATTTTCTTTTTATGAACAAAGGAAGATATAAAAAGACCGATGATCGAACTTTTGGAGTTGGAAACTTCAACTATGAGTTTGGAAATAATAAAGAATTGAAAAATATTTACGAACAATAAATACTATGTACAACAACTAAGGGTTTCGTTACGTGAGAGTAGCACCAACAATTAAACTCGTGTTGAACGGAAGCGCTGAGATACCGCAACTATGTAGTTTTTAATAAAGTATAGAGTGAGAATATCAAGAGGATTTGAAGTCCTCTTTTTTTATACTTGTCTATTGGGGATTACTACTTGTCAAATCGGGAGTAACTGTTTTAAGAATGCCAACACTCCAATAGTTCTGTTCTTTTTTTGATGGATGGAATGGTATGAAATTTTAGGTTTTGTTGTAGCTTGGTTTTTAGGTCTTTATTTGAGAGGGAAGATTTATGAGCATGAGAATGGGTATAAGAGGAATGATAGTTGGAGGAATAGGAAGAAATAGATGCTTAGGCATCTTTTTTTGTTTATGAACTTGTCAATTCAGGATGGTTTGTAAGAAAAATAAATATATTTGATTATAATATAAAGGGAAACAAAGCTTCGTCAATGTACCTGATTTTGGGGATATATGCTAAGGTTTGTTTAGTCTATATGCTGCTTAGCACTAATTTTAAAAACCAATAATATGAACAGAAATAAAATTAACGAAGAAATGCAAGGATTTGCAGACCACTTGGAGAATCTCAAAATTAATTTCTCCGACACACCTCAATATTGCAATGGTAATTTAACCCCTTGGTCGGAAGTAAAAAAGGGAGAAATTGCCAGTGAAATAATTATGGCAGAAAAATATTATATGGATCCAAGAAATAATGAAGGAACATATGAAGAAAGAAGAGCAAAATTAAAAGAAATAATTAAGAGTGTCTTCACGAAATTTATAAGCGAAAGAACAAAAGAGTATGAATCGGTTGTTTGTCATTATAGAGGAATAGATTGGAATCAAGCGGGAAACTCGAGTTGGAAAGCATTAACTTGTAGAGAAGATTTAAGATTTGATCGTAATACTTTGGTACATACTACAAACGGTGATTGGAAAGGTGGTCCAAACTATTCAGACAACGATAGAGTAATAAGTTGGAAAACAGGTGGACATAGAAGAAGTGAAACTTTTGCCGAAATTGATGCTCGTTTTTATGAAATTGAAAAATTAGTTATTAACGAATTAAATACGGCAAGACAAGTATTACAAGAAAGAGGGATTTCAACAGATTTACCATAAAAACTAGTGCTAACAGCAAGAGTTTCGTTGCGTGCGTAGCACGAACAATGAAGCCCGTGTTGAACGGAACAGCTCTATATCATAGTTGTAAGGGGTCGAGATTTTCATAAAAAGAGGTACCCTAATGATAGCTGGAGGAAGAGAGCAAATGAGGAATACTATAAATTTAATCTAATACCACTGGGAAAAGATACTACGGCATCTTTTTTTGTTTTATAAGAAATTGAAAAATAGGTATTTATACGTAGTGGTAATGTTGTTTAAAAGGGTTGCTTTGGTTTTTTATAAATAAAAATTTTAGAATGTGGAAAGCCGTAAAATGGTTTTATTTGAAGTGGTTATTTTTGAAATTTCTTTAAGAATCAATATGTAACTATTAGTTTTTGTTATGAAGTAATTTAGAAAAAAATGATATTAGTTCGAAGAATCTAATCAATATTTGGCATTTAGTGTAATATTAAACTTTAAAAAAAGAAAACATGTATATAGACTTTCATAAATATAATTACAATTTGGTTCCAATCAGTAAAAGAGATGAATATATTGCACGAGATCAAGAAAGTTATAAGCAAATTTTGCGTAAGTGGTTTGAAAGTAACTTAGATAGCATTGTTGAAAGAAAATGGGAAGTTAGTGAAATTCATTATTTGAAGAACATTAGTGATTTTATAAAACTAATCCGTGAAGCTGAACAACTATTTGAGCTTGGCTTTTACACGGGATGCATAGCACTTGTTGGTGTTGCAAGTGAAGATTTTTTAAAATACTTAGCAATTACTTTAGGTAAACCACAGTATGAAAGCTTAACTCAGTTTAACAGATTGAATAGTTTGAAAGGAGACAATTTAATTTCTCCTTCAACACACACTTTGTTAGATAAGATTAGAGAAATCAGGAACGATTGTTTACATTATAATCAAAATTTTAAACAAAAATCAAATCTTGACTTAAAAGTAGATGCTTTAACTGCATTAAATAGCTTAAAGGAAACATTTAAAGATATTTTAGGTGATACAGTCGCAATTAATGCCAATGAATTCTCATCTATCATCACAGGAATTGGTTCAGGTGATGATATTAAAAATACAGACGAGATTGCTATTAAAGTCAAAAATGCTATTTCACACTTGTTGAAATTCCCAATTGCGTTTGACCCATCAACAAAAGTTCAGGTTAGAACCTCTATTTTTACAGTTAGAGAAGTAGATGAAGATTTTGATGAGATTTCTCTTCGAGATGATAGTAATGGATTTATTGTAATAGTAGAATTTCCTGAAACAGAAAGAAAATATTATCAAGATAAGAAACTAAAAGATAATGATACTGTAATTGCAACTTTATTTTCTTTAATTGACAAAAATGGCTTGACAGCTGAATGGAGACTTTTGGATATTGATACTTTATAAGAATTTAAAAACTTACTAAACTTTTTGTATTATGAAAATTTACTGTGATGAATCAGGTTTCACTGGAGATGATTTGCTAGAAACTAATCAACCTTATTTTGTTTATTCGGCAGTTTCTTTAACAGATGAAATATTGGATGAAATCATAAATTATATATATAATAATTATAATATACAGAATGGAGAAATTAAAGGTAAAAACTTGGTAAATAATAAAAAGGGGCAAAATGTTATAAAATACATATTTGAAAATTATAGTCAGTATGCAAGATTAGTTTATCACGATAAAAAATATGCACTAGCAGGAAAAATTGTTGAATATGCAGTAGAACCTTATTTAAAATCAAATTTTCAATTTTATCAAAGTAAGCTACATATATATTTAGCCTCAGGTTTCTATTTAGCTTTTTATACCAACGATTACTCAGCCGAGGCTTTATTTGAAGATTTTTTAGCTCTTGTAAGAAAAAAAAAGACTTACGAGGAGACTATATTTTATAGTTCTGAAAAAGAAAATGATTTTTTAAAATGGTTGTTTGATATAGTCTCACATTCTCCTGAAATAATGCTAAATGAAATTCAGCACCAAGACGAAAATCCACAAACGAAATGGATTTTAGATTTAACACTAACATCTTTATTTGGGTTACTTACGGAATGGTCTAAAAATGGGGAAGAACTCGAAGTAATTTGTGATGATTCAAAAGTTTTCAAAAATAGTAGTATTATTAAGTCATATAATTCTATGGGATTAAAAAATTCTAGAGCTGAATTTTTAGGGGCAACTATTGGTTTTAACTTAAAAAGAGACATTGTAAATTCAGATTCAAAATCTACAATAGGATTACAGATTGCAGATTTATTTTCTTCTACAATATTTTATTGTTTAAAAAATATGGATAGTGATTTTAGTAAATATATAATGGCAATTGTGTATAAAAAATGTTTATGTTCGCCAGAAACATTTTGTATAATGCCGACAATTATTGAAGACGTTAAAGAGTATGACAATGAAAAACTTTTATTCTATAGAAGGTTTATGGCTTTTATCTATAATGATGTAATGAATTCTTAACGATATTCAACCTTTATTATGATTTTAATAATATATTTGATAACAATATAAAGTGAAAGAACCTTCATTAATCTACTTATATTTGAGTGTATATGCAAGGTCCGTTTACATACAAGTTATAACTAATTTTAGACTACTTTAAAAATCATGAATCCATTATACAAGATAATTGAAAGAGAAAGTCTTTCTGACGTTGATAGAAATATTTTTGCAGAATTATTAAAAAAACAAGGAAAAGTAGAGGGAGATTTATCTTTAAAAGCAGACAGATGTAAAGAAATTTGTATTGCATATATTGATAATATTCCTGTTGCAATTGGAGGAATTAAGAAAAAAACGAAAAGTGATTTCGGAGAAAAAAAAGCGAATATTTTAATTTGCGAAAAAGATTTTGACTGGGAGCTTGGCTACATTTATACTGATGAAAATTATAGTGGGAAAGGAATATCAAGTTCAATCGTTAAGCAACTATTGGAAAGAAATGAGAATGAAAATTTGATGGCTTCAACAGAAGTGGAGGCAAATCCATTTATGGTTAAAATATTAGAAAAAAATGGGTTTATACAGAAAGGTAAAACTTGGAAAAGTGTAATACATGGAAAAAATCTTGGACTTTTTCTTAGAAATAAAACAATTATTAAATAACTAAAATTAATCATATGCAACCGAGAATAATTGCAGTTTCGCATAAAATGAATGGAGACTTAGATGATGATTATACTTTGTATGAAGATGGTAGTGTTCTTCATGAATATGATAGACATAGATACCCTGGAGGTTATAATCTTAAAGAGACATTAGAAGCGAAAAACATAATGGACAGTGCTAAAGAGCGTCTTCTTTATGAAAGTAGTGAAGAAGATAAAGAATTGGTAAAAGAACTCTTTGGACTTTAAAAAACTGGCTACATCAGCTAACGGATTTGCTGCATACGCAATATGAAGCATTAGAAAACTATGAATTGAGTTAGGAAATTAGTTATTATAGTTCTTCCCAAACTATGCTTAAAACAGTATTATAGGTAGGTGTGATTATACAGTATTCAAAAAATTTATAATTATTATCATTTTCCCAGTTTTTTAATTCGAACCATGTTGATTTCCAAATAGGCTGTTTACTTTGTTCTTTTGAATAAATTTTTCTTTTTTCAAAGAACTCAGTGGCAACTGAATCGTCTGGAGGAGTTAGTTTTGTTCTGTCATTGATAAAATGAGGATAATTATCCGGACGTTTCCAATATAAAACCTTATTGTTGTGTGAATAAAATAAGCATATAGGATGAGATCCTAATTCAAAGTATTTATATGCTACAGAAGTGATACTAGTTTTAAATCTATCCGAAAGCTGTCTGAGTAAATCAGGGCTGAATTTTTTACCGGCACATTCCTTCTTGAATAAGTGTTCAGGCATTAATAGTTCAGAGGCAAACTCATTAGCTTCGGTTTCCTGATGACCATTTTTAAAGAACTCCAAAGTAGCATCAGTATCGTTATGAACCGTAATTACATTTCGATGCATTTCAAAATGACCCAATTCATGTGCGGTAACAAAGCGTTTCTTGCCTTCATAAGGTATATCAGAGTTTATTGTAATAATAGCAGAATTTTTCCCGAAAACGATTCTTCCCTCAGAGTTTTTTAATGATTTTTCAACAAGTGTGGCACCTCTACCAAAGACAATTAAGTCCAGCGGGATTTCTGTCGGATCATCTATACCGCAGTCATTCATTAATCTTTGTGCAGCTAACTTACCTTTTGACATTGAAACTACTTTTATTTTTTTAATTCTTCGATTAGTTGAATTAAGTCAACATCGGACAATACATCTCGAATTTCATCATCAGACCAACTTTCTAATTTTCTATAATGAATAGCCGGTGTTTTTGTATGTAGTAAATTGATTAATGCTTCAGACGCTCTTTCAGAATTCTCTTTTAATACTTCTTTTAGCCTATCGAATGCAACATCAAGTAGTTTTAAATCACGTTGCTTATTTGACATACCTAATGCCATAAATCGGATTTTTTTCATGAATTGCCCTGAGAACTCGATTTCTTTATCTGGATCAATACCCTCTTCCATTAGAAACTGCTTAGCATATTCCGTATCATGCTGCAGCAACTCTAATTCAACTTTATCCAGTCTATCTAAGATGGTTTTGTTTTTTTTATTAGTATCCATTTGCCGCTAATTTTTGTTTTATTGTATTTCTTTTTCTTTTGAACCGCCTCCACGCATTATGAAATTCATCTTCATTAAGTCCAATAGTTGACCGTATATCTTCTGGTTTTTCTATACCATCACATAAACATTCAAATATAAGTAACTCGTCATCTGTTGCGTTGGCTTCTTCTAATAGCTTATAGAGCTGATTTTTTAATTCCTTTCCAATAATAATCTGTTCTATTGAATGGTCAAATTCTGCATTTTCAACAGGGAATAAATTTTCGTCGTCAACGCTTATTTCTTTTTTTGACTTCTTTAATGTGTTGTTTATATGACTGTCAATTGCACCTACTATAAAATCTTCAAAATCTGGATAGTGGTCAATATTCCACTTTCGACTTCTTTTTATAAAGATTTGGTTTATAACTTCACTTATTGCATCACGGGAAAATGACTTTAGTTCATCATTTGGCCATTTAACTTCGTAACGCTTACGTAATATCCATGCACATCGACCCATCAACCGCAACCAGAATTTATCCCAGTCACGATTACTTAGCTGTTCCATTAACAGCTCGTCAGAAGCAATAACTTTTATCTCCTCCATAAAGCCTTATATATATATAATGCTATTCAAATAAAAAAAAATACCATCTCGTGGTAAATTTTTAAAACTTAATAGCATTTATTACTAAATGATTTCAAGCAATGTAAAAATAATAAAAATTAAATAACAAAAAGGCACTTAAATATTTGAGGCTAAAATAATTAAAACTAAAGTAAAATGGCAAAAGGTAAAAATCAACATGTTGTTCCTAAAGGAGACGACTGGGCAGTAAGAGGGGCGGGTAACGAAAAGGCTACAAAAATAGTTTCAACACAAAAAGAAGCTATAAAGATTGCAAGGGATATTGCAATCAATCAAGGTTCAGAAATGTTTATTCATGGTGAAAATGGGCAAATACGAGAACGAAACACCTATGGTAAAGATAATTTTCCTCCTAAAGGCTAGAGCAAATGAATGTTAAAGGAAAAATAAGTTTTGTTCTTGGCTGTGTAGGGTTGCTCTCTTGTTTGTTTCTCTCTAGTGGTGACGTGCAAAGTACAATTTTTAAAGTTGCTCTAGGTCTTGTTATTGCAAGTGCAATTGAACTTATAGTATTCATTTATGAAAACAAAAAAAAGTGGAAACTATTGGTAACCAAAATATGGAAGTATAATAAACCCGTTCGTGTCACGGTAGCATATCTGTTCAGGATTGAAGACAATGGAAAGTACATGCTTATAAAACGACATAAGAAAGATTTTGTAGGTTTTCAACCTGTAGGCGGTGCTTATAAATACTTTAAAGAAGAAAATCGAGAGCTGTTTGAAAGCCTGGGAATAACACCTTGCAATAATGTTCCTCGTGATAATAATACTGATAACGATTTAAGAATAATAGTAAATAAACGTAAAAAACTAGTTGAATTCTTCAAATGGTTTAATAGTAGAAAAAATAGAGAGATTGATCCTTGGCGTGAGTTTTTTGAAGAATTAATAGAACCTGGTCTGTTACCGGCAGAACAATTTAGGCATATCAAATACGCATATATCTGTGGACACCAAGAAGGCATACTCAAGACAGATGACTATCCTATTGATCAATTTAGACATGCAGACATATTTGAATTACGCTTAGAAACTGATGCTCAAAAAAAGGCGATAAAAGATTTAATTACTAACGAAAGTATAGCCTTTGTAACAGCAGAAGAAATTAAAAAGGGAGCAACAAATTCAGGAGCCAGAATATTACCTCACACATTTAAAATATTACCAAAATGATACCATTTCAAAATAAATACGTTCAGTTGGACGACTTACTCGACAGGATGGCTGAATCTTTGCAACTGGATAAAACGCGTTATGAATTAATGATTCAGCATTATGAAGCAATAAAAAAATGGATAGAAGCAGATGAACTGTTTTTTAAACCATTTAAATATGAACTATATCCACATGGTTCAGTTAGGATCAAGACAACTGTAAAACCCATAGGTAAAGATGAGTTTGATTTGGACATTGCTTTACATTTGAAAATACAATGGAGCAACCATACTCCCGAAAAAATATATTCTGAATTAAAAAGACGACTTTCTGAACATTCTATTTACAAAGAAAAAATGGAATTGAAGAACAGATGTATCCGCTTGAACTATTCAGGAGATTTTCATATGGATATTCTGCCTGGCATTCAAGAAAATGAATGGGATGAAGATAAGTTGCAAATTCCAGACCGACTTTTAGGTTGTTGGGTAAGCTCTAATCCTAGGGGATATGCTAAATGGTTTTTAGACAAAACCAATACTGTAAAGATTAGCTTATTAGAAAAAGCATTACGAGCTGAAAATTTACCATCCAATGACTATGAAGATAAAAAGCCTCTTCAACGAGCTGTACAATTGATTAAAAGATATAGAGATATTTATTTTCAGGATAATGACACTTTTAAAACATCAAGTATTGTTTTAACAACTATTGCGGGCCTGAATTACAATGGGGAAGAAAGTATTTTTTTAGCTGTTGAAAATATTATAAATCAGATTCGCCAGCATACATTCTATAATTCCACAAGAATTAAAGTTTTAAATCCTGTAAATTCTGAAGAAGACTTTACAGATAAATGGGAAAAAGAACCGAGATATTATCAAGCATTTCGAGCATTTTGTGAGCATTTATATGAGCAATGGCAAGAACTCAAAAAGGATAAGGGAATTATTTCTGAAGGACACATACTTAAAGGCTTATTTGGTGATGATTTGTATTCAA
This sequence comes from Flavobacterium caseinilyticum, assembly GCF_004349085.1. Classification (GTDB taxonomy): domain Bacteria; phylum Bacteroidota; class Bacteroidia; order Flavobacteriales; family Flavobacteriaceae; genus Flavobacterium; species Flavobacterium caseinilyticum. Next base: position 31,086 of record NZ_SMFM01000007.1, read on the forward strand.
GGGCACAAATTTCGCAAGCAGATATTATTGAGAAAGCCAGAAATGAAAATCAATTAGGAATAAATAGAAATTCAGGAGTAATTGGTGGAATTGGAGCAGCTACAACCACAACGGTTAAATCAAACACTTTTTTTGGTAATGATGCGGATTAAAAACCTAAACAGAAACAAAACTATTGTACAACAGGTAAATGCTATTAGAGTAAAATATCCTGATTGGAAAGTAAATTTTGACTCATATCAACTTAAGGCCGCAGGCACATTACAACCTACACCTCGAAGTGAAATATACACTATTGAAATTAAGTTCCATATTTTGAAACCAATTCAAATTCGGGTACTTAATCCAGTTTTGATAAAAAATGAAAGAGGCAAGAAAATACCACATATGTATTCGCAGGAAACATTATGCTTATTTATGCCTAAATATGCAGAATTTACAAGAAAAATGTACATTAGTGACACAATTATTCCATGGACTTCTTTATGGCTATACTATTATGAAGTCTGGCATGCTACTGATAAATGGTTGGGTGGTGGTGAACATCCTGAATAAAATTCTAATTATGAGAAAACAAGACAAATATATTTTTACCGGAGTTACTATAGCAGCTGGAATTGTTGGGCTTATTGATTATTTTCAACAAAAAGAAAAGCTTAAGCTAATTGGTCTAAAGATGAATTGGGAAAATTATAATGCCCTCCATGCATTCAAGAAAATAACTATTTTTGGAATGGTAGGAGGAATTACAGGGAATGAAATATATAAATGGGAATTTAGAGAAGAGGGTAAGAAAGATTTTTCGAGCGATAATTTTCTTAGAAATTTGGTAAGGGAAGAGAATCCAAATTTAAACCCCATGAAATTGCAGGAATTAAAATCAATAACTAAAGGAGTTAAAGACAAACTTTATAATGAATTTTCAGATCAACTTGTGTGCTACCCTGAAAGCGTTGGTTCATTGAGTAAAAAGATAGCCATTTCCAATAACTATGACTCTGATATAGTCATGCCTGTTAAACAAAATAACCATTTCGGTAATATGCGAAATTTATCAAATGAAATTCATGATAAAATAGAAGATTTATTTGAAGGTAACGCAAAAGTGATAAAAAAAACACGAGCTACAAGTCTACTATTCCAGGGAAATGAAGGTACTCATAAAATTGATATAGTATATGGTAGAGAAATTGGAAACTATAAAGAAGATAAAAACTTAAATTTATACATTCGTCGCCCATTTTTTTGGCAAAAAGGGAAAACTTTTAAAACAAACATTGATATTCAGAAAAATCTACTCAGAAACAAGCCGAAAATTAGAGAGATAATAAAGTTATTAAAATCTTATAGAGATAAGAACAGGTTACTTATAGAGAACACACTTCTAGAACAGTTAGCTCTTGAATCTCTATCTGTTAATAATTATGGTAAAGAATTTTCCGTTACCGAAAACTTACTAGAATGCATGGATTATATTGTAGAAAGATTATCTGGAACACGAATTTTAGACTATGCGAATTCAAATAATAATCTATTAAACAGAATACATCTAACGGAGAGACAAATAGCTATTGAGCAGATTAATAATGATCTAATAAAGATAAAATCTACTCCCTATTACATTAAAGAAATGTTGCATCGATAATATTTTGCCATAATGCACCAAAGAATGATTCAAAATTAAATACTTAAAATTCAACTTATTTTTACATTTAGATTTTTAGGAGTAAACTTATTCCTAATTAAGAGCATATCTTCACTTACTTTTCTATCCAGGACTTTTCATAATGTTGGCTGATTCTTAAAAATATACTTTATGATATCTTCTTATCAGCCTTTGATTTTTCTAGTAGCGAGAACCGTACTCTAACCAAATTTAGTATAATCTAAATAGTCTGCTGTAGGACAGACTAAATTAATCATGAAAATTGTTTTACTATAATTGTGATTTGATTAACAGTATTATTTAAAGGTATCAAAAAATGTCAAAATAGGTATCATGTGTTCGATTGTAAACCCTGACAGCCCACAAAAAACTCCATTAGAAATAATGGAGTTTTTTTATGTCTTATAGTCTATGGAACGCGTTACTTACATCCTTTTTAGCGGAATTAAAAACAGATATTACATTGGTTTTACTTCTAATTTAGAAGAACGTATTGTTCGGCACAATCAAAAAAGCAAAGGATTTACCGGTAATGTAAATGATTGGAAAGTCGTTTATATCAAAAAACACGAAACAAAAGAATTAGCTCAACAAAGAGAATTACAAATCAAATCTTGGAAAAGCAGGATTAAAATTCAGGAACTAATTTCAAAAAAAGAGTAGTTCAGCTGGTTCTGAGCATTCCGATTCTATCGGAAGCGGTCGGGGGTTCGAACCTTCCGAAATTCGGAACAGGCTATCATCGCCCACCAATAATTACAAACCTCCAAAGTCATTTGATTTTGGAGGTTTTTTTTCGTTCGAAAAATTGACAGATATTTTATAAAATCTCTCAACACCATTGATTGCTATAATGGCAGGTTCGAATTGCGTAAGGTCCTAAGAAATAATCTAAATCAATAAAAAGCCCTACGGGAAGCAAAAATTTAGAATAAAAATGAAAAAGCCAAACAGTTGTTTAAAACAGGAATTTTTATTTTCAACGATGCAGCATATCACAGGAATTTACCGATTATAGGATTTGAAAACTATTTAGGTAAATAGACAATATTTCCTTTTTTCTAAAACGGAAGATTTTATTTTGATGCGTAGGTTGTTGTAATAATTGTTTATCGTTGAATTGCAACCAATTGAATTGTAAATTATCAATATTGAAGTTTTCCATTTTTATTTCATAGCTGGCAACAAACCCAATAGCTTTTTTTTCTACATAAATTCGGGACTGTAATCGTTTATAATTTCAGTTTTATTAATATTTTTTCAAGTTTTCACTAAATGTATTTATTTTAGTTTATTTAATTCTGGATATAGTACTTTAAATCTCCACTCCTTATAACCATAATTTGGCAGCCCTATTGACTTTCTTCTTTCTTTCAATATCCCTTCTTCGAAACCTAAACTGTTATCATAAGAACCATAATATTGCGGCTTGTCTTTATACAGTAAATATTGATCATATAAAGAGGCATACGTTTCCGGAAGAGCTTCACCAGTCTTAACAAATTCCAATATTTTTGGCATAAAGTAATTTAATCTAATAGAATCCTTTGTATGCAGTAACATTGCGTCCACATCAATAGGTTTGTTATCGACCGAAAAATTCCCAAGAATTCTTTCATTTGGAAAACCAAAAACATCAATAATTTTTTTTAATTTCTCCGCATTAATTGAATCTAAGCGATTCTGCAGAGTTATTTTTTTGGTGTAATTTTTATTTCTGTAAAGTTGATCGTCATTTTTCATTTGTATTATGGTATCTCGTAATTTTTTATTTATTCGTGACAAATACTGTTTTCTCAGTTGTAAATAATTATCATTTTCACTTAAAAATATAAAATATTTAGAAGTACTAAAATAGGAATCATTATTTATGTACTCGTCTGTATATCCAAATTCGGTTACCAATTTTTCAACTTCTTCTTTACTGATTGTATGATTAGTTTCTATTTTGCATTTTAAATATGTAGCAAATTCATTATAAATCTGCATATTTATTGGTTTATAGATCTTAAATAGACTATCAAGCTTTTCATAACTACGTTGATAGTTTCTTGTGATAAATAAACTATCAGCTTCATAAACTTTGAGATAATAAGGGATATAGTTCGCTTCTTGTTTTTGAGTAAAGTCGGTAACTTTTTCTGTTTTACATGAAGAAAATATTATACTAATAATTAAAATCATCAGAAATGATGAAATTACCTTAAATTTTTTTTTCATGTGATAATCAAGTTATATTTATCAAATATATAAATATATTCTTATATCGCGTTTTCTTTTTATAATAGATTACTTACGGTAATGTCATTTTTGATTATAAGACTTTCTAGCTGTATTATTATTTATATCAAATTGATTAATACTTGCGTACGCTTATAATATAATAATTCCAACATCGGCTACTGATCTAAAGAATAGCAATTTTCAGATGAAATATAGATCCTTTATATACATATGATTCTACTACGTGTTCATCAAAAAGCGCTATTTGTTTTGTACTGATCTCTTTCGGTGATTATGCTAACTAGATAAAACCAAATATGTTTAACATACAAATAAATTTGACTTGTTATTGAGTAATTCCAAAAACGAATAAAAAAAACAACTCACAGCAACTTTCAATTCTTACTCCTCCGAGTGCCATTATGACTGATTTTTTAAAACTTAGCAAACAGATTGGGACACTCTAATTACCTTTTTACTTAATTATCGATACATTTGATTTTTACTTAATATAACGATCCCGTAAACTCTATGACCAAGCTTTTAAATAGAAGGCAGTTCGACTTAATTATGACCATTATAATAAAATATGTACAATCCAGTAAACAGATAATTACAGCAAGTCAGGTTTATAAAAGTCTTAAAGAATATAGGAAATTTAACATATTTTCATTAGGCTCACTACAGCGTACTATTTTTATAAAATTTTCTTCGAATCCATTTTTCAATGCTAATAATTATCAGAATAGAAAAAGCTACTGAGGCAGAAACCACCCAAGCCTCGACTTTTAATGGAGAGGAATGAAACCAACGATTCATAAATGGAAAATAAACAAAAGCGGAATGAACAAATAGTACTGTTGCAATTCCGATATAAATTGATGGATTCGAGAAAAGCCCAATTTTATGAGCTGAAAAATGTAGAGATCTGCAATCAATAAGATAAAACACCTGAAATAAAACCATTGCTGTAACAGCCATTGTTTGAGCTTCAGAAATAGCTTGTGAATGTCCAATTCCTCTGGATAGTTCAATATTATATTCCCAGAGGAATAGTCCAATCGTTCCACCTGCCATCACGAAAGAAACCAAAACCATTCTGAAAATTATTAGGGAACTTAACAATGGTTTATTGGGCTTACGTGGCGGACGATTCATTACATTGGGTTCCATAGCTTCAAGCGCAAGTGGTAATGACAGGGCAACAGCAGTAATAAGATTAATCCATAATACCTGAACTGGCTGCATTGGAATAAGAAGAATTCCCCTTTCTGTTGGGAAAAATAACACAGCAATAAAAATAACCAATCCCAATCCTATACTTGTTGGCAGAAGAAATACAATAGATTTCTGAAGGTTATCAAATACTCTGCGTCCTTCTTCAACAGCAGCTTTAATACTTTCAAAATTATCATCAGCCAGGATCATGTCTGCAGCTTCTTTGGCAACAGCCGTTCCACTGATACCCATGGCTACGCCAATATCTGCACGTTTAAGTGCTGGCGCATCATTTACGCCATCTCCGGTCATAGCTACCACTTCGCCGTTGGCCTGAAGGGCTTTTACTAGATTTAATTTATCTTCGGGAGATACCCGTGCGAAAATATTTGTATTTTTTACTACTTCCTGAAGTTCCTCGGCATTCAAATTCTGAAGTTCCTTTCCGGTGATCACTCTTTCTGCATTTTTAAACCCAAGTTCCCTGCCTATTGCAGCGGCTGTCGAAGGATGATCTCCGGTAATCATTTTCACAGTAATACCAGCTTTATGACAGGTATCTATCGCTTCTTTCACTTCTATTCTAGGTGGGTCACTCATGGCTTGTAACCCCAAAAAATAAAAATCGCAAAGATCATCTTCGGTAATGAGTGATGAATGTTCAATATCTACCTTTTTGGAAGCAAAAGCCAACACTCTCATTCCTGTTTCTGCCATTTGTAAACCCTCTGTTCGTACCTGTTCCGTGTCAACTAAAGTGGATGAATTATCGCTATTTAATAAAAGGGAAATAACTGATTCAGGCGCACCTTTAAGGTATATTATTTTTTCTCCAAAAGGGGATAGATAGAGCGTAGCCATTATTTTTTTTTCAGAATCAAAGGGCAATTCATCAAGCCTTTGCCATTTGCTTCTTAGTTCGTCCTCGTTTATGCCAAATTTTCCGGCTACCGCGATAAGAGCAACCTCTGTAGGGTCGCCAACTGCTTTCCAATGTCCCTCTTTATGGTGAAGTGTTGCATCATTGCACAACGCAGCAGCCCTTATTAGTTCTCCAATTTCATCATCCGTTCCTTCATCATCAGAATCGTTTTTTAAAATTTTACCATTAGTATTAATGCCTACTCCTGTAACATTGAATTTTTGCTTTCCATTCCAAAGTAGCTTAACCGTCATTTCGTTAAGGGTAAGTGTTCCCGTTTTGTCTGTACAGATTACAGTGGTGCTGCCCAAGGTCTCTACCGCAGATAAGTGCCTGATAATAGCCCGTCGATTTGCCATCCGCTTAACACCTATAGCTGAGGCGATAGTAATAACAGCAGGTAATCCTTCGGGGATAGCTGCAACTGCAAGAGTAATGGCAGAAAAAATTGCATCTAGCGTAGCATAATTACGAAACATGCCTATTAGAAAAACTAAAATTCCAACAGAGATGATGGAGAAGGTAATTCCCCTTGCAATTTTTTCAAGAGATTTCGTAAGTGGAGATTTGACAGAGATTGTGGTTTGCAGCAGGGCGGAAATTTTACCGATCTCGGTTTTTATACCTGTTAAAACAACAACACCTTCCGCTTTTCCTGAAGTAATTAATGTACCGCTAAAGATCATATTCTTACGGTCAGCAATTCCTGTTTCCATGGCAATAATATCCGTGTTTTTTTCTACCGGTAAAGATTCTCCTGTAAGAACAGATTCATTGCACTGCATATTTTTTACGAAAGTAAGCCGCATATCTGCTGACACTTTGTCTCCAGCCTGAAGCAATACATAATCCCCGGGAACAAGATCAGCAGCTGGGATGGTTTTTTGCTTTCGATCTCGCATTACTGTAGCATTTTCAGGCATTAATTGGAGAAGTCCCTGAATGGTTTTCCCTGCCTGATATTCCTGAATAAAACCAATGATAGCATTAATGACTATTACACTAAACACTACTATACCATCGGTTATTTTACCCATGGCTATGGCAAGGATGGTAGCAGCAAGAAGAACATATATTAGCGGGTTAAGAAATTGCCTCAGCAAAATTTTAAAGGCACTCTCTCTAGTTTGCCGATCCAATATATTTGGTCCTGCGATTTTCAGTCGCTTCGCGGCCTCTGCTGCACTAAGACCCTCAGAAGAAGCATTAAGACTCTTTAATACATTATTGCAAGAAACGGAATGCCAATCATTATTTTGTGTTAAGTTATCCATTATACCTACAATTTATAGTTATTAGATTTTTTTTAAATACAATTACAGCATTCACAAAAATGGTGTCACTAAATTCCTTTAGCGTTTGTTTTGTGGTTTCGCAAAGTATTTCAACAAAAAATAAGCAAGACCGAGTGCGGCAATCAATAATGCTAAACCTATAATAACAGCACTATTTGTTTGTTTTACATCTAACGTAATTATTTTAGTAGAAATAGCAATAATTGAGATTTCGATAATTTGGATAGTAGGAATTGTATCGGATGAAATAATTAATAAAAGTGCTTTTATAAGTTCATATCCAACTGCAATAATCAAAATCAAATTAAATACTTCTAATAAAGTGGAAACATCAATCAATAAATAAGGAGGAGCAGTAATTTTTTTAAATTCTAAATAGATAAGATGTAACGTTCCCAGTACTAACATTAAAGTCATTATAGCAATTAAAACACGAATTATATTTTTATTGATGACTATGATTTTTCTTGCAAAATTATCTTCGTTACTCATACTTTTTTTTTTAAAAGATTAAAGTCACATTTTAATTAATTATTTTTTAAAAGTTAATATTTTAATAATTGAAATAATCTCTCCAAAAACTGTTAAGAAGTTCTTGATTCTTACTTACTATCTATTTTATTAGGGTTGTCTTTTATGTTATGAAAGTTCACTTATGGCCAAGTAAATTTAGTAATAAAATTGTATCCCGTAATCAATATAATGATTTTTTTAATTTGATTATAATAAAAAAATACAAGGTTTATATCTATGAATATCAAAAAGTTAAGTATATTTTTTTCATTAAAAAACAATGGCTATTTGGTGTAGTTTTTATTTTTTTCTGGAGTAAACTTTTTTCTTATTTTTCACAATTTAAATGTCATATCAAACTGCAGTACGGCAAACGACGGCTTGCTCAGTATTTGAAGAACCTGGAAAAATAAAAAGCGAACTATTCACTATTAGATTTATATTGAAAGCTAGAAAGTTCCTATTTATTTTAAGATTCTTTTTTGCCAGTATTTTGTATTTTTTTTACATAAAATACATAAACTCACTTTCGTGCTAAAGCAAAGAAAATAGGGAACTTCAAAAAATAATCAGTGCCATGTACTTCTACTATAAATGTCTTGAGTATCGGTGTGACAATTACATTAAAGAATCTTCATTAATAGAATTTTTTCTCCCAAAGCGAAAAAATAAAAAAAGGCATGCAGAAACAAGATGAATTTAAACTTCAGTTTATTAACCCAACGACTGTGCGCATTGACAAGAATCATATAAAATTCAGAGGATTCTCTTGCAATCGAAATGCAAAAAACTATTTGTATCCCATTAGTTAGGTAAAATCACCAGTTGCTGTAGGATATTGGAGAAGTCCAACTAATCCAATGTCAAGGCACCGAGAATTTCTTCAGACATGAAAGGTCCTCCGGGATATTTGGCCGTATAATCCAGATTCATCCAAATTTGGCCGCGCTCATCCACATGATAATGAAGTTTGTTTTCATTGCTTTCATTGACAAATAATACGTTTTTGATTAGAAAATTGACTTTTTCTAAATCAGTTTGAGATCCGATCAGTATTTCTGGATAAATATGTCCCGTGGTATGGATTAGACGTGGAGTTCCACCAATAGACTTAACCGCGGCAGCCATTAATATCGAATGATCATCACAATCCCCAGAAAAATAAAGCAGCGATTCCGTGGCCGTAGCGATATAATCACGTGCTTTTGGATCGCTTACATAGTTCCATCTGCTATTTATTTCCTTGAAAACGGCAAAGCATTGGATTATCGTTCTGTAATCCGAATATCCTTTTATGTCTTTAAAATGTTTTGTAGTTGCCATAACTGCAAAATTCCTGATTTTAGGATTTTGGTATTCTATGGCATTGATAATTTTTGATTTATTGGGAAACGGAAGCAACTTTGCAATAATAATATCTTGTGGATATGGATTATCTGACATCGTGTACAAAATTGAATTATAATCTTCAAATACGCTGTTAAATCCATAGTTTCCAATAGTAGAACCATAAATTAAAACCAATAAATACAAAATGATACAAAATAGAATAATTGTTCTCAAGAATCTAAGGATGATTTGAATGACAACAATCATCACTAAAAATAAAACTACCCTGTCAATGTTCAGAAACCAATTGGGATTGATTAAATTCTGATGTACAATAATAAAAAGTGGAATAGCAATTAATATGTTCAGGATAAAAATCATAACGTCATCCCAAGGTTTTTTGACCCGGAAGCGTTGCTTAATACCCTGAAAATTAATTTCTTTTATTTTTATCATAGTAAAAATAAAAACAGTACTCTAGACTGTTTTCACAATATCTTCAAAAGTACCTTTTTTATCGATAATTTTAAGTTGAAAAAGTTGATTTTGAACTTTGTTTAACATTTCAGCTGATAATGGTTTATGTGACCAATGCGTTAACGACAACCATTCTTGAATATCTTCAACTTTTTGATGGAAATTTAAAGCCAGAGTTTTGTCAATACTCGGAATTTCTTTAAAATCTTCTGTAGTTTGATTGATGATTTCCAGAATTTTTGAAATAAGCTCTGGATTATTTTCCAAAACTTCCTTTCGAACCGCAATTACAAAACAAGGCCAAGGCGTTGGGCAATCAGCGATTCTTCGAAAAATTCCTTTATCGACTAATGGTTTGGTCATGAAACGTTCCCACATAAAATAATCTGCGGTTCCGTTTGTCAAAGCTTCAACTGCGCCATCGATAGTATTTACGATTTCAAATTGAAGATTATCCGTTTTCCATCCTTCGTTATCCGCGTTGACATACGCCATAAGTTGCGAACCAGAACCCAATCTGGAAATAGCAACTTTTTTATTTTCTAAATCAGCTAATGTCTTGTAATTGGAGTTTGCCGCTACGTGAATTCCCCAAATCAAAGGACTTTCTACATACATCTGAACTATTTTACTCGGGTTTCCGGCAACGATATCTTTTACAATTCCTTCGGTTAGGATTACCGCAATATCAGTTTCACCATCACGAAGCATTTGGCACATTTTTCCAGTTCCTTCGGGAACATCAGTCCATTGTAAATCGATATTTTCTTTTTCGAAATCACCGTTTTCTATGGCTAAATGCCAAGGAAGATTGAAATGTTCAGGAACTCCGGCTATTTTTATTGTTTTCATTATAAATTAGGATTTTTTAATTCGTACCAATTCCAAGAAACACCGTCTTCCAGATATTTTTCAGTTATTTTCAGTCCAATTTTTTGTAATATTCTGTTTGAAGCGATATTATCGGTATGCGCTGCGGCGTCCATGATTTTGATTTTCATTACTTTAAAACCATAATCCAGCCATGCAAAACTGGCCTCAGTAGCATATCCTTTGCCCCAAAATTTTTCATTTAATCTATAGCCAATATCATAGAAATGAATTTTATTATTCACCATTTCGGTGTTATATTTTAATCCGGCCCAACCAATTAATTCATTGGTTTCTTTCAAAACAAGCACAAATCGCCCAATATTATTTTGAACATACTGCGCTCTAACAGATTCGATATACGAATGTACTTCGCTAATATCCGTTAATGGTTTGTTCCAAAGATATTGATGTACCCTAGGATTGCTGTCCATTTCAAATAAAGCTTCGACATCAGAAATTTGCATTTGCCTTAAAATCAATCGGTCGGTTTCTAAAATAAGATTCATTTTTTATTTAAAATTTCATGGTTAACGATTTAGCCCTGATAGCAGTGAAAATCCTTTTTCTTTTTTCTTTAAAAAGGAAAAGATTGCAACGTATAGCAGGAAATAGCTCCTAAAATTACACATTAATATCTTTAAAATTATTCAATTTTGCATACCGAATCATATTAGTAAAGGCCTCTTCATCCAGTTTTGGTATTTCCAGAATGGAGTCCAACAAAGTGGTATCGTATTCATTCGCAGCTGTCGTAAAATAAGGGCTTAAGTGTTTTCCAATACTTTCGTAATACAGTTTTTCGATTGTGTTTTTGTATACAAAATCCAGTGAATTTTGTATTAAAGTAAAATTAGTATAGCCAACTTCTTTCATAATCAAGCGCAATCCATTTACCATATTGAAGCTCTTATTATGTACAATATTAAGCTGTTCAATATCTTCTCTTTCGAATGTATTTACAATCACTTTTGCAACATAATCGACAGGAATAATGTTCAAAACGGTGTCTTCATTGACTATAAAACGCACATTTTCTTGATCTCCTTTTCGTTGGGAAGTGAAGTGAAAGAATTTAGCCAAAAGATAAAAAACCATATATTTCGAAATAAAATACGGATTTTCTGTTCCTAACATTTTGCCTCCAATCACACTTGGACGTAAAATTTGAAAGGATAAGCCTACTTTCTTACATTCTTGTGCTATAAAATTTTCCGAGTGGAATTTGGCATTCTCATACGCATTGCGGTGCTCCGGTTGGAAGCCTAAACTATGAAAATCATTGTCAATTAATCCTTTTCGGTTTCCCGATGAAAAAGCAGTTCCAATGTAAACAAACTTTTTTATAAAAGGATGAAAGAGATTGAAAAGCGTTTTTGTGATTTTGGTATTTTCGTGAAAAATCTTTTCGCGTTGTTCTTCATCAGTAGATAAATTTACGAATCCCGCCGAATGGATAAAATAAGCATCTTTTATTTGACTTGAAAAAGTATCCTGAATTTCAGCCAAATCAGTATCTATGATTTCAATGTATTCATGCAGTTTTGCGATGCCTTTCTCTTTTATGATTTTTGGTGAATAACTACTGGATAAGAGCTCGTTTATGCGATCTAAAGCAGATTTTTTGCCTTTATTTCGAGCAATTATAAAAAGTTTACCATCAATTTTAGTGTTTATGAAAAGCTCCAGAATTTCATACATGATGTGAGATCCCAGAACTCCTGTTGCACCTGTAAGTATTATTTTCATTATCGTTTTGTTCTAAAAACAAATGTAGTTTTAAAAAAATTAAAAGCACTTTTTTAAAACTACAAATGGGTACGGTTTTGAAAATTAATTTCTCTATCCTAAAGCAATTTTTTCTAATGTATACGCAATCAATTCATCAACTGCTTTGTATGGATCTTCGCTAAAAGTTCCCGAAGCACGATTCGCAATGATAGCGTTAAGTGATAATGCATTGTGTCCTAAAAGTGCCGAAAGTCCATAAATTGCTGCGGTTTCCATCTCTAAATTTGTAATTTGGTTGTCACCAAATATAAAATTATCCATTTTAGAATTCAATTCTTCATCTTGAATATTCAAACGCAACACGCGACCTTGTGGACCGTAAAAGCCACCTGCAGTTGCGGTAATTCCTTTGTGCATTTTGTCGCTTTCAATTATTTTTTCCAGTTTTTCGGAACAAGCAATTACGTATGGTTTTCCTTTTTTTAAATCCCAATTGGTGTGTTTCACAAAAGCATCTTCCATCTCCAGATTCGAAACTTCGTCAATCAAATAGGAGCGGAGCATGTTATCCAATCCTAATCCGAATTTTGATAGTACAAAACTGTCCACAGGAATATCCGCTTGCAAAGAACCCGAAGTTCCAATTCGGATAATGTTTAAAGAAATCAGCTTTTCTTTTGGTTTGCGGGTTTCCAAATCGATATTGACCAATGCATCCAGTTCGTTGATGACGATATCAATATTGTCAGGACCAATTCCTGTAGACATTACTGTAATTCGTTTGCCTTTGAAAATACCGGTTTGGGTCTTGAATTCTCTTTTTTGAGTCGAAAATTCAATGCTGTCAAAAAACTGTGTAATTTTTTCCACACGATTTTGATCTCCAACAAAGATGATGTCGTGTGCAATATGTTCTGGTTTTAAATTCAAATGGTAAACGCTACCGTCTGGATTTAATATTAATTCTGATGATTGTATCATTGTTTTTTTTGTTTAATGTTTAAGGTTTAAAGTTGCTCAACTGAATACTAATAGCTAAAAACTGATCACTTTTTCTAACCTCCAACTCGTTTTACTTTAAAGCCTTTTTCTTTTAAAATAGTCATTATTTTATCGCGATAATCGCCTTGAATAATGATAGAATCATCTTTAAAAGTTCCGCCAACACTCAATTTGGTTTTGATTTCCTTGGCAAGAATTTTAAAATCGGCGTCGGTTCCTTCATAACCTTCAATTATAGTGGTCGCTTTTCCTTTTCGCTTTTCGAATTTGCAAATCATAGGCTCTTTTTGAACGTATAATTCGTGTGCCTCTTCTATAATTTGCTCTTCAGGCGATGGTTCGTGATCTGGAAAAAGGTTTTTTAACTGGTCTTGTAAGTCCATAATTTTATATATTTTGAACGCGGATAACACGGATTTTACGGATTAACGCGGATTTTTTATTTTCTATTATTTTGATATACTTTTCTAATAAATTCTGGTTTTTTACCAAAGTTAAGAAGCAATCCTACTTCGCATGGAGTAGATTTCAAATAATTGATTAATTGAAATTCATTTGCTTCCACTAAATAATCCTGAGCCTTTAATTCTAAAATCACTAAATCATTTACAATAATATCGGCAAAGTAATCACCAACTTCAATTTCTTTATAATAAACTTTAATTTTTTTCTGTGCTTCAACATGAAAACCATTTGCTTTAAGCTCATAATACAATGCATTTTGATATACTCTTTCGAGAAAATCATATCCTAATTCATTATAGACTTCAAAAAATATCTTTATTATTGACTATGTTAATTCTTGATGTAAAATGCTACTCATAAATAATTATATCAGTGTAAATCTGTGAAATCTGCGTTATCCGCGTTCCAATTCTATAAAAGCAAAAAGACATCAAGCGAACTCGATGTCTTTCTTGAACTATTTATTAAGAATTATTTTTTAATAAGCCCTAAATCTACTAAACGCTCGTATAAATAAGCTCCTGCGGTAATATCTTCGAATTGTTTTGGATGTTCTGCATCAATACAGTTTTCCAAACAATCCAATTTCATATCACTCACCGGATGCATAAAAAACGGAATAGAATAACGTGAAGTTCCCCATAATTCTCTTGGTGGGTTTACCACTTGGTGAATCGTAGATTTCAATTTGTTATTCGTATGACGCGACAACATATCACCCACATTAATTACTAATTCATCTTGTTCAGCAATGGCATCAATCCATTCTCCGTTATGATTTTGCACTTGCAAACCTTTTCCTTGCGCACCCATCAACAAAGTAATCAAATTGATATCACCGTGAGCAGCAGCACGAATTGCGTTTGCCGGTTCAGATGTGATTGGTGGGTAATGAATAGGTCTTAAGATTGAATTTCCGTCTTTGGCATACTTGTCAAAATAAAATTCATCCAAACCGAGGTGCAAAGCCAAAGCTCTTAAAACATAAACTCCTGTTTTTTCAAGCATTTGGTAGGCTTCTTTACCTACCACATTAAAACGGGGAAGTTCTTTAACTTCAACATTCTCTGGGTACTCTGAAGCATATTTTGAATCTTCAGACACATATTGTCCAAAATGCCAAAACTCCTTCAAATCACCTTCTTTTCTGCCTTTGGCATGTTCTGTTCCAAAAGAAACATAGCCTCTTTGTCCGCCAATTCCAGGGATTTCGTAACTGTGTTTTGTTTCTAAAGGTAAAGCGAAAAAATTTCTGATTTCACCATACAATTCATCAACCAACTGGTCGTTTAAAAAATGCCCTTTGAGTGCTACGAAGCCAATATCTTCAAATGCACTTCCGATTTCATTTACAAATTTTTGTTTACGTTTCGGGTCGTCCGAAAGGAAATCACGCAAGTCAACACTAGGAATGTTTTGCATACTTTTAAATATTTTTTAATAACTTGAAGGTAAAAACCTTGCAGATACAAATGTAAAGAATAATTTTATATCTGAATTTTAAAACTTATAAAGAATGTGAAAATTTATAACAATATAATACTAAACTGTTATATTTTTTTATCTTTGAACCATACAATAAAATCGCAAAAATGATCTTCGACAGAAAAAATCTTACTGACAATCAATTATTAGATTTATATAAAAGAATACTGAAACCAAGGCTGATAGAAGAGAAAATGTTGATTCTTATTCGTCAGGGAAAAGTATCCAAATGGTTTTCTGGAATTGGTCAAGAGGCTATTTCTGTAGGTGTTACTGCGGTTTTAGATTCGGATGAGTACATTTTGCCAATGCACAGAAACTTGGGAGTTTTTACTGGAAGAGACATTCCGCTGTACCGCCTTTTTTCGCAATGGCAAGGCAAAGCCAATGGTTTTACCAAGGGTCGCGATCGCAGTTTTCACTTTGGAACACAACAATACAAGATTATAGGAATGATTTCGCATTTAGGTCCGCAATTAGGCGTTGCTGACGGAATCGCTTTGGCCAATAAACTCAAGAAAAACGGAAAAATTACTGCAGTTTTTACTGGCGAAGGTGCTACAAGTGAAGGAGATTTTCACGAAGCGCTGAATATTGCTTCGGTTTGGGAATTGCCGGTGCTGTTTGTGATAGAAAATAACGGTTATGGACTTTCTACGCCAACCAATGAACAATACCGCTGTGAAAACCTAGCTGATAAAGGAAAAGGCTACGGAATGGAAAGTCATATAGTTGATGGAAATAATATTCTGGAAGTGTTTAATTTATTATCTGAATTGAAGGCTTCGATGAAAGAAAATCCACGTCCGGTTTTATTGGAATTTAAAACCTTCAGAATGCGAGGGCACGAAGAGGCGAGTGGGACCAAATACGTTCCACAGGAATTAATGGACATGTGGGCGATTAAAGATCCAGTAGAAAATTATAAAAAATACTTGGCAGAAAACGGAGTTCTTACCGCTGATTTTGACGCTGCTTTACATACTGAAATAAAAAAAGATATTGATGAAAGTCTGGCTATTGCCAATGCGGAACCGGAAATTGAAGCTACTTTAAGTGAAGAGCTAAATGATGTTTATAAACCGCATGTATTTGAACACGTTAAACCTTCAGAAGAAAAAGAAAACATTCGTTTTATAGATGCGATTTCTACCAGTTTGAGACAATCAATGGAACGCCATGAAAACTCCGTAATCATGGGTCAGGATATTGCTGAATATGGCGGTGCTTTCAAAATCACGGATGGTTTTGTCGCCCAGTTTGGCAAAGAGCGTGTCATCAATACGCCAATTTGCGAAAGTGCAGTGGTTTCGGCAGGAATGGGATTATCAATCAATGGATACAAAGCGATTGTGGAAATGCAGTTTGCCGATTTTGTTTCCACAGGATTTAATCCCATTGTGAATTTATTAGCCAAATCGCATTACCGCTGGTTAGAAAAAGCCGATGTTGTAGTTCGAATGCCTTGTGGTGGAGGAACTCAAGCGGGGCCTTTTCACTCGCAAACCAATGAAGCTTGGTTTACTAAAACTCCGGGATTAAAAGTGGTTTATCCGGCATTTCCTTATGATGCCAAAGGATTATTGAATACTTCTATAAACGATCCAAATCCTGTTTTGTTTTTTGAGCACAAGCAATTGTACAGAAGCGTGTACCAGGATGTACCTAAAGACTATTACACGATTCCACTAGGAAAAGCGGCTTTGTTGAAAGAAGGAGCTGATGTTACTATCATTTCGTTTGGGGCAGCAGTGCATTGGGCTTTGGATACTTTAGCAAAAAAACCTGAAATTTCAGCTGATTTGTTGGATTTAAGAACCTTACAGCCTTTGGATACTGAAGCTATTTTTACATCGGTAAAGAAAACAGGAAGAGTAATTATTTATCAGGAAGACAGTATGTTTGGAGGAATTGCCAGCGATATATCGGCAATGATAATGGAGAATTGTTTCAAATACCTTGATGCGCCAGTAAAAAGAGTGGCAAGTTTAGACAGTCCAATTCCTTTTACAAAAGCTTTGGAAGATCAATATTTGCCAAAAGGCAGGTTTGAAAATGAATTAAATCTGCTTTTGGCATATTAAAGTCTTGAATTTATAATTAGCTTATTTTCAGTATGTAAATCCTAAAAATAACCTAATATCCAATAGATTATTATAAATAAAATAATTGTACCAAAGCAGCCACCGCCCAATTTTTTGGCGCCATATCCTGCTATTATTGTTTTGAAAAATCCGTTCATAAATTTTAGTTTTAAGTATTTTATAAAAGTAATAATTATTTGAACACTTGCAAATTTAAGTTCAGTTCTTACAATATTTTTTAATTCGAGCAATTTATTCCAGGAATACAGTTTTGTAATTAACTGCGATATAAAGTGTTTTAATAATTATCTTTTCGAAAAAGGAGAAATTAGATGCCAAGAGCAAATAATGACATTGGTTCTTGGCTCAAATAACAAAATTAAATTAGTCCGAATTTAACAAAGTGTAATCAGCTAAAAAAAAATTAGCGATTACTCAATTTTGCTTTTTCTTTGATAATATCACTGATTTTTCGATTCTCTATTTTACTTTCTAACCATGAAATAATATCCAGATAAAGAAATGCTCTTTTTTCGTACGTGTTTTTTTCTAATTCGATAAAACGTTCTCTCATTTTCACAAATTCCTTTTTAATGTCACCTGGATAAATGGAATTTAAGTTTTTCAAAAACTTAATTATTTCTTTTTGCACTTCATGCAAATCGTTCATTTTTAATAAAAATTTATAGGTATTTCTCAATTGATTTTCTAAATAATAATCATTACCCAACTCGTAATGCGCAATCAAACTCAGTAATCGGGCAAAACACATCAAATCTTCTCGCATAGAAAGATTTTTGTTGTTTATAATTTTCTCCAAGTAGAATATCGATTCAACATATTTTTCATTTCCAAAATAAATACTGGCAATTTTGTAAAAAAACATCATTTCGTGATGACCATCAAGATGGTCCGTGTGAATTTTTAATTTACTTAATACTTCGGGAATTAAGTATTCGCTTTCGGCAAAAGTACCTTCAAGAATATGGTAATTCAATTTATTATTATAGACATATAAAAATGATAAAGACGCAATGTTGTCATTCACCGGGAAATGGGAATCTTTGATGGTATCTTCCAGCAGCTCTAAATACTTTTTAAATTTAGATTTGTACTTCAACATATATAAAGATTCTAATAAATAATGATTTCCTTTTAGGAAAAACACAGGATTTAAATGAATCATACTTGGATTATCGTAAAAAAGAGTCACCCATTTTAAAGAGTATTTATAACAGGAAAGAAAATCCTGAACTAAAAAGCTTCTCCAAAGATTAGCATTGTAAAACCAATATTTTTCTCTAAATCCAAATTTTTTCTCATCTAATTTAGAAATGTGTTTTTTGAAATAATCGTCTATATATTTATATTCTTCATCACTTTTTACATAACCCGTCTTTAACATTATACCATACAACTGCAGCGATAAATTAGACAATTTGCTTGAAATCGTATTGCGATAATTCAGTTCTTTGGCTTGCACCACTAACTCATCGGCACGACCTTGAATACTTCTTGTGATATACTGTGATTCAATAAGTTTTTCAAATTCTACAATTTCATAGGCCATGAGTTTTTCGTCATTTTCTAAAGCTAAAATCTTTGTTTTATCTAAAATTTTTAAACTCTGCTTGTACAATCCTTTATTGTACAAAATAGTAGCAAAATCAATTTGTTCTCTCAGCTGATACCTCATATTCTGACTGGGAATATTCAAGCGAATACTGACCAAAATTTGCTTGTACAGATAAGATTTTAGATTTGATAACTGCACTTTTTTTATAATCCCACTTTTTAAAATGAGTTTCTCATCATAGCCTTCTGATTTGTCCAAAATATTAAATAATTCAATGAATTTTGTATTGGAACTGGTTTCCAATCGGCTTGCAAAAATCTTGAATTGTCTTTTTTCAGATTTTGAAAGGGATTTTATCAATACAAACAAGAAATCTTTTTGATGGTTAGCCATTGTAAAATTTAGAAGTGTAATACGTTGTAAATAAGTCGATTAAGTATTATTTAGTTCTTTTATGAGCAGTATATTTGATTAAAATGCATTTTTTGTATAAACTCTTGAAATCTATTTTTGCTATCAAGATGTGAAATTACATTAAATAAATGAAAATGGATAGGGAGAAAGTTCAAATTTTTGATACTACGTTGCGAGATGGTGAACAAGTACCAGGATGTAAATTAGACACTGGTCAGAAACTTATTATAGCAAATCGATTAGATCAAATGGGTGTAGATATTATAGAAGCCGGTTTTCCTGTCTCTAGTCCTGGTGATTTTTTATCTGTTGTAGAAATAAGCAAAATTGTAAAGAACGCAATAGTTTGTGGATTGACCAGAGCAGTAAAAAACGATATCGATGTTGCAGCTCAAGCTTTAAAATATGCAAAGAGACCGCGTATTCACACTGGTATCGGAACTTCAGATTCTCATATAATTTATAAGCTAAACACAACTAGGAAAGATATTATTGAAAGAGCAAAATATGCTGTTTCTTATGCTAAATCTTTTGTAGAAGACGTCGAGTTTTACGCCGAAGATGCCGGAAGAACCGATAATGAATTCTTGGCAAAAGTATGTGAGGAAGCAATAAAATCAGGTGCTACGGTACTAAATATTCCTGATACAACGGGGTATTGTTTGCCGGAAGAATACGGTGCAAAAATTAAATATTTAAAAGAAAACGTCAAAGGAATTGATAACGTAATCCTGTCTTGCCATTGTCATAATGATCTAGGAATGGCTACTGCCAATTCTATTGCCGGAGCGGTACATGGAGCCCGACAAATAGAATGTACTATTAATGGCGTAGGCGAAAGAGCAGGAAACACGGCACTTGAAGAAGTCGTTATGATTTTCAAACAACATCCCTATTTAAATTTATATACAGATATTAATTCAAAGCAATTAAGCGAAATGAGTCGGTTGGTTTCAGAAAGTATGGGCATGATGGTGCAACCCAATAAGGCGATTGTAGGCGCTAATGCCTTTGCGCACAGTTCCGGTATTCATCAGGATGGCGTTATAAAAAACAGATCAACTTACGAAATTATGGATCCGTTGGATGTGGGTGTAAATGAATCTTCAATCGTTCTTACGGCCAGAAGCGGCAGAGCAGCATTAGCTTACAGAGCAAAAAAAGTAGGTTATGAACTTACAAAAGTACAATTAGATATCGTTTATGTGGAGTTTCTAAAATTCGCAGATATCAAAAAAGAAGTAGTCAATGACGATATTCATCAAATTATAGAATGTTGCAAAATACAGAGTGAATTAATTAGAAGTTAAATATATATTTTGGTTTAACAATTACCAGACAATTAAAAAAATCAAACACATGAACTTAAAAATAGCATTATTGGCAGGAGACGGAATAGGACCGGAGGTAATTTTACAAGCGAAAAAAGCATTATACGCCATTGGTGTCGTTTATGACCATGAGTTTGTTTTTGAAGATGCCTTTGTTGGCGCTATTGCCATTGAAAAAACAGGAAATCCGCTTCCCGAACAAACACTGAATCTTTGCCTTAATACCGATGCTGTTTTATTTGGTGCAATCGGTGATCCGAAATATGATAACGATCCGGATTCCAAAGTCCGTCCCGAACAAGGTTTGTTAAAATTGAGAAAAGAATTAGGTCTTTTTGCAAATATCCGGCCTATAAAACCATACGATTCATTATTAGATTCTTCCCCTTTAAAAAGAAAAATAATTGAGGGCGCTGACTTCATTATTTTTAGAGAGCTGACAGGCGGAGTCTATTTTGGCGAAAAAAAATTAAATGAGGCGGGAACATTTGCATCGGACTTGTGTGAATATTCAGAAGAAGAAATTTCCCGTATCACCCACCTTGCATTTAAAAGTGCCCAAAAAAGAAGGAAAAAAGTAACCCTGGTGGATAAAGCTAACGTTCTTGAAACATCCAGATTATGGAGGAAAGTCGTAAAAAAAGTTGCTGAGGATTACCCGGAGGTAATTTTAGATTTCCTTTTTGTTGATAACGCAGCAATGCAAATCATTCTCAATCCAAAACAATTTGATGTGATTTTAACCGAGAATTTATTTGGGGATATATTATCTGATGAAGCCAGTGTAATTACAGGATCTATTGGCTTATTGGCATCCGCATCTTTGGGTCATACTAACGCACTTTTCGAGCCTATACATGGTTCTTACCCACAAGCTACAGGAAAAAATATAGCAAATCCTATTGCGTCAATATTATCTGCAGCAATGTTATTAGAACATTTTGGACTTCATAAAGAGGCTAAAAAAGTATATGAAGCAGTGGAAAAAGCTATCGAAGATAATGCGGTTACTGTTGATTTGAAATCGGATTCAAAATTTGGAACCAATGAAGTCGGTGATTTTATTGCGAATTTCATATTAAATAAGGATGATTTATATTTTAAAATTGATAATGTAAAAATAGGACAGTCGACGATTGTATAGCAAAAAAAGATAAAAGTAGAAACGACAAGAATAGAACCGAAACAACCAATAATGGAATTAAATAAATACAGCAAGACTATTACTCAAGATGAAACACAACCAGCTTCTCAGGCCATGTTGTACGGAATTGGATTAACGGAAGAAGATCTTAAAAAAGCGCAGGTTGGAATCGTGAGCATGGGTTATGATGGAAACCCTTGCAATATGCACTTAAACGATTTGGCTAAAGATATCAAGACTGGAGTCTGGGCAGTAGATTTAGTTGGTTTGATTTTTAATACTATTGGTGTCAGTGATGGAATTTCAAATGGTAATGATGGAATGCGTTTTTCTTTGGTTTCCCGTGATGTTATTGCAGATTCTATTGAAACAGTTATGGGAGCACAGTGGTATGATGGAATGATTGCTGTTCCAGGTTGCGATAAAAATATGCCAGGAGCGCTGATGGCTATGGGCAGAGTCAATCGCCCTTCTATTATGGTTTATGGAGGTTCGATTCACCCGGGAAAATGGAAAGGGGAAGATTTGAATATTGTTTCTGCTTTTGAAGCATTAGGGAAAAAATTCAACAACGCTATTACTCCTGAAGATTTCAAAGGTGTGATACAAAACGCTTGTCCGGGTGCAGGTGCTTGTGGCGGAATGTATACAGCAAATACCATGTCATCTGCCATTGAAGCATTAGGAATGAGTTTACCATACAGTTCTTCTAATCCTGCTTTGAGTCCAGAAAAAAAACAAGAATGTGCTGATGCTGGTAAAGCCATCAGAATATTATTAGAAAAAGATATTAAGCCTAGAGATATTATGACTCGCAAAGCATTCGAAAATGCGATTACAATTGTGGCTGTCTTAGGCGGTTCCACTAATGCGGTAATGCACTTAATTGCAATGGCACACTCAGTAGGTGTTGATCTTACCTTAAAAGATTTCCAAGATATTAGTGATAAAACACCATTACTTGCTGACTTGAAGCCAAGCGGTAAATACTTAATGGAAGACTTGCATAATGTTGGTGGAGTACCAGGCGTAATGAAATATTTATTGAAAGAAGGTTTCTTACACGGAGATTGTTTAACGGTAACCGGAAAAACAATTGCTGAAAACTTAGCTTCTGTACCTGATTTGAATGATGGACAAGAAGTGATTCATGAAATCCAAAAAGCATTAAAAGCTACTGGAAATATTCAAATTTTATACGGAAACATAGCTTCAGAGGGTTGTGTGGCAAAAATTAGTGGTAAAGAAGGTGAGTTTTTTGAAGGCACAGCAGTAGTTTTTGAAAACGAACATGATGTAATTAAAGGAATTAGAGCAGACCAGGTAAAACCAGGAAATGTCGTTGTTATTCGGTATTGTGGTCCAAAAGGAGGTCCGGGAATGCCTGAAATGCTTAAACCAACATCCGCAATTATGGGAGCTGGCTTAGGAAGTACCGTCGCTTTAATTACGGACGGACGTTTTTCTGGAGGTTCTCACGGTTTCGTAGTAGGTCACGTTACTCCAGAAGCCTATGAAGGTGGAGGAATTGCTTTAATAGAAAACGGTGATGTAATTTCAATTGATGCTGTGAAAAATACGATCAATATGAAAATATCCGACGAAGAATTTGCAAAACGTAAAGCCAATTGGAAAAAACCAGAATCATCAATTAAACAAGGAGTGTTACTTAAATATATTCGTTCGGTCACCAGTGCCTCTGAAGGATGTGTAACTGATAAATAATCCCAACCCCAGTCCTCCCCAAAGGGGTGGGAGTTGAGAAACAAATAATAAATATAAATTCCCCTATGCCAGTTTCGGCTCTCCCTTCTTCGGAGGGGGTTGGGGGGAGGAAAAATAATAAACGTACCCATGGGAACAAATAAAATATCCGGCGCCGAAGCCGTAATAAGATGCTTATTAGAAGAAGGAGTAGATTTGGTTTATGGCTATCCAGGTGGAGCTATAATGCCTGTTTACGACGAATTATATAAATTTAAAGACCAGTTACACCACGTTTTAGTACGTCATGAACAAGGCGCTACACATGCTGCACAAGGTTTTGCAAGAGCAACAGGAAAAGTGGGAGTGGCGATTGCAACTTCGGGGCCGGGAGCAACAAATTTAGTCACAGGAATTGCTGATGCTCAAATCGATTCGACTCCAATGGTTTGTATCACAGGACAAGTAGGGAAGCATTTACTAGGGTCTGATGCTTTTCAAGAAACAGATATCATCGGAATTTCGACTCCGGTAACCAAATGGAATTATCAAATTACGGAAGCTTCAGAAATTCCTGAAATCATTGCAAAAGCATTTTATATTGCCAAATCTGGTCGTCCGGGTCCCGTATTAATTGATATTACAAAAAATGCTCAGTTTGACGAAATTGAATTCAGTTATAAAAAATGTACCAGCATTAGAAGTTACAATCCAAAACCAACTTTAAATCTAGAAAAAGTTAAGGAAGCGGCAGAATTAATTAATAATGCAAAAAAACCATTTATCATATTTGGTCAGGGAGTAATCCTTGGCGAAGCCGAAGAACAATTAAAAGCATTAGTGGAAAAATCAGGAATTCCGGCTGCGTGGACGATTTTAGGACTTTCGGCAATGCCAACAGATCATCCGTTGAATGTGGGGATGTTAGGAATGCACGGAAATTACGGACCTAATGTTTTGACGAATGAATGTGATGTTTTAATTGCTCTTGGAATGCGTTTTGACGATCGTGTTACAGGTAATTTAGCCACTTATGCGAAACAAGCCAAAGTAATTCACTTTGAAATTGATCCTGCAGAAATAGATAAAAATGTAAAAACTACGGTTGCTGTTTTGGCTGATGTAAAAGAATCTTTGACCGCTTTACTTCCTTTTATCGAAAGTAAAACGCATGAATCCTGGCATAACAAATTCAAAGAATTATATAAAATTGAATTAGAATCAGTAATCAATGAGGAATTAAAACCTACAAATGACAAGGGAATTTCGATGGGTGAAACGATCGAAATGATCAACAAACACTCAAAAGGAGATGCGATAATGGTTTCGGATGTGGGGCAACACCAAATGTTTGCGTGTCGGTATGCCAAATTCAATTCGACAAAAAGTAATGTGACATCTGGTGGATTAGGAACTATGGGATTTGCTTTACCGGCTGCGATTGGTGCCAAAATGGGAATGCCAGATCGCGAAGTCGTAGCCATAATTGGCGATGGAGGTTTTCAAATGACGATTCAGGAATTAGGAACTATTTTTCAAACCAAAGTTCCTGTGAAAATTGTGGTCCTAAACAATGAATTTTTAGGAATGGTTCGTCAGTGGCAACAATTGTTTTTTGATAAAAGATACGCTTCTACGGAAATGATCAATCCTAATTTTATAGCCATTGCTGAAGGCTATTATATCAAAGCTAAAAAAGTAACCAAAAGAGAAGATCTTGATGCTGCCGTTGCCGAAATGATGGCTTCAAAAGAATCCTATTTCCTTGAAGTTATGGTGGAAAAAGAAAATAACGTATTCCCAATGATTCCAACAGGAGCATCGGTTTCTGATATAAGATTGAGTTAATCCCCACCCCAACCCTCCCCGAAGGGGAGGGAGATTGGAAGAGAAATTGTTAAAAGATTATATTTTTTTGAATTAGTAGTAAAAATTATAAACATCCCCTATGCCAGTTACGGCTCCCCCTCCTTCGGAGGGGGTTGGGGGGAGGACATAAAAAAATGGAAAATAAAACATTCACCATTTCTGTTTATTCAGAAAACAACGTTGGCTTACTAAACAGAATATCTGGAATATTCTTGAAACGCCACATCAATATTTTGAGTTTAAATGTATCCGAATCTGAAATAGAAAATGTTTCCAGATTTATAATTGTTGTTAATACAACCGAAAAATGGGTACAAAATATAGTAGGACAAATCGAAAAACAAATCGAAGTCATCAAAGCGTTTTATCATATCGATGAAGAAACTATTTTCTTGGAAAATGCATTATTCAAAATTGAGTCAAGCTTGCTTTTTGATGAAAAACAAATTCAGAATATAATTAAGGAAAGTCACTCTGAAATAGTTACGGTTGCAAGAGACTTTTTTGTGATTTCAAAATCAGGACAACGTGCTGAAATAGAATCGTTATATGAAAAATTGAAACCTTTTGGAATAATGCAATTTGTACGATCCGGCAGAATATCGGTATCCAAAGCAAAAATGGAAATTTCAACATTATTAGAAGAACTTTCATAGAGTATTCAGTTTGCAGTGCTCAAACGCTTTGCAGTTTGTCATTCCGACGAAGGAGGAATCTCAACCTTATCAGCATTAATTATTACAATTATTAAATTTTACATTCATTAAATATAAAAAAATGGCAAATTATTTCAATTCATTACCACTTAGATTACAATTAGAACAATTAGGCGTTTGCGAATTCATGGATCAATCTGAATTTGTAAATGGAATAAAAGCTTTAGCAGGAAAAAAAGTAGTCATTGTAGGTTGTGGTGCACAAGGTTTGAACCAAGGATTGAACATGAGAGATTCTGGATTGGATATTTCTTATGCATTGCGCGCAGATGCAATTTCAGAGCAAAGAGCTTCGTTTAAAAATGCTTCTGATAATGGATTCAAAGTTGGAACGTATGAAGAATTAATCCCAACAGCTGATTTGGTTTGTAACCTTACGCCAGACAAGCAACATACTGCTGTAGTTACCGCAATCATGCCTTTGATGAAAAACGGATCAACTTTGGCTTATTCTCACGGATTTAATATTGTCGAGGAAGGAATGCAAATTCGTAAAGACATCACTGTAATTATGTGTGCGCCAAAATGTCCCGGATCTGAAGTACGTGAAGAATATAAAAGAGGTTTTGGTGTACCAACTTTAATTGCGGTTCACCCAGAAAATAATCCAAACGGAGAAGGTTTTGAACAAGCAAAAGCGTATGCTGTTGCTACAGGTGGTCACAAAGCTGGAGTATTGAACTCTTCATTTGTAGCCGAAGTAAAATCGGATTTAATGGGAGAGCAAACCATTCTTTGTGGAATGTTACAAACAGGTTCTATTTTATGTTTTGACAAAATGGTTGAAAAAGGAATCGAGCCTGCTTATGCTTCAAAATTAATTCAGTACGGTTGGGAAACAGTAACTGAAGCCTTGAAACATGGTGGAATTACTAATATGATGGATCGTTTGTCCAATCCTGCAAAAATTGAAGCGTATGAATTAGCAGATGAATTAAAAGACATCATGCGTCCGTTGTTTCAAAAACACATGGATGATATTATCTCTGGTGAATTTTCAAAAAACATGATGATTGACTGGGCTAATGATGATATCAACTTATTGACTTGGAGAGCTGCAACTGCAGAAACTAACTTCGAAAAAACAGCTCCTACAACAGCAGATATTTCGGAACAGGAGTATTTTGACAATGGTGTTTTGATGATTGCCATGGTAAAAGCAGGTGTAGAATTGGCTTTTGAAACCATGACTCAAACTGGAATTATTGAAGAATCAGCGTATTATGAATCTTTGCACGAATTGCCTTTGATTGCAAATACAGTGGCTAGAAAAAAATTATATGAAATGAACAGAATCATTTCAGATACTGCAGAATATGGTTGTTATTTATTTGATCATGCTTGTAAACCGTTATTGACTGATTTTATGAAAACGGTGGATACTAATGTAATTGGAAAACCTTTTTCAACTACAAATGGAGTAGATAATGCTGTTCTTATTGCTGTAAACAAAAGTATTCGCCAACATCCAATAGAAGAAGTAGGGGAATGGTTGAGAGAATCGATGACTGCCATGAAAAAAATAGGATAATATAACAGCAATTACCACACATGAGGGCGTGCAGGGATTAGCATTATATCATTTGATTTCATAATATCTTGGATTAGTTAAAAAAATATTAAAAAATATAAATGGATATGGATGCTTGTACATTCACTTAACTTTAAAACCAATAAAGTTAGGTGAAGTAGTCCCTACTATTTTGTTTGATTAACCGAAAACTAATGTCTCTTTATATTTTAAAATAAACCTAGCAATAAATTCCATTCATAGATAATATGGTTCTCGTTAACTATAATTTATCAAGTTTTTTAGGACCATATTCCATTGTGATTAAATTTTGTTGATTCAAAGGTGGGAAAGATTTTATCTATCTCGCCTTTTCGTATTTTGTAAATTTTGTCAAAAACAGTAAGAATTAAACAAATTACTATTATAAGTGCTTTTTTATTTGAGAATCTATTTTTTTTTGCAAGTATTAATAATTTAAATAGTTTTAAGAATAGCGAGAGATTTGATACTTTTATAAAAAATTAAAACATGAGCTATTATAAAATTGAAAATTTAGAACAATATTTTAAACATTATAACAAATCAGTTCGTGAACCAAGAAAATTTTGGGGAAAAATAGCAGAAGAAAATTTCACTTGGTACCAACAATGGGATAAAGTGGTAGATTTTAATATGGCGGAAGCCGAAATCAAATGGTTTACGGAAGCTAAAGTAAATATTACAAAAAACTGTATCGACAGACATCTTAATAAAAGAGGGGAAAAGACTGCTATAATTTTTGAGCCTAATGATCCTGCTGAAGAAGCATTGCATATTACTTATAATGAATTACACCAACGCGTTTGTAAAATGGCCAACGTACTTCGTGAACAAGGAATAAAAAAAGGAGATCGCGTTTGCATTTATTTACCAATGATTCCTGAATTAGCCATTACTACTTTGGCTTGTGCCAGAATTGGAGCTATACATTCGGTTGTTTTTGCAGGATTCTCATCCTCTGCCGTAGCGACAAGAATTAATGACAGCGAATGTAAAATGGTTATCACTTCAGATGGTGGTTTTCGTGGAAATAAAACTATTGACTTAAAAGGAATAATTGATGAAGCATTAGAAAAATGTCCTTGTGTTGAAAAAGTTTTAGTGGCTAAAAGAATTCACACCGATATTAATATGGAAGAAGGCCGTGATCAATGGCTGCAACCTCTTTTAGACGAAGCTTCAGATAATAATGTTGCCGAAATAATGGATGCCGAAGATCCATTATTTATTTTATATACTTCTGGTTCGACAGGAAAACCAAAAGGAATGGTGCATACTACTGCGGGTTATATGGTTTATACGGCCTATACTTTCAAGAATGTTTTCAATTATGAAGAAAACGATATTTTTTGGTGTACCGCCGATATAGGCTGGATTACCGGGCATTCGTATACTTTATATGGTCCTTTATTGAATGGAGGAACAACAGTAATTTTTGAAGGTGTTCCCAGTTATCCTGACTTTAGTCGTTTTTGGGAAATTATCGAAAAGCATAAAATAACGCAGTTTTACACAGCGCCAACGGCAATTCGTTCTTTGGCAAAAGAAAGTTTAGAATATGTTCAAAAATATCCATTAAAATCTTTAAAAGTAATTGGATCTGTAGGAGAACCCATAAATGAGGAAGCTTGGCACTGGTACAATGACCATGTGGGAGATAAAAGATGTCCAGTGGTAGATACCTGGTGGCAAACTGAAACCGGTGGAATTATGATTGCGCCAATCGCTTTTGTTACTCCAACCAAACCAACATACGCAACTTTGCCCTTACCGGGAATACAACCCGTTTTGATGGACGAAAAGCGTAATGAAATTGAAGGCAATCAAGTGGTTGGTAGCTTGTGTATCAAGTTTCCCTGGCCTGGAATTGCCAGAACAATTTGGGGAGATCATCAGCGCTATAAAGACACTTATTTTTCTACTTTTCCTGGAAAATTTTTCACAGGAGACGGTGCTTTGCGTGATGAAGTAGGTTATTATAGAATTACAGGCAGGGTAGATGACGTAGTTATTGTATCCGGTCATAATTTAGGAACTGCTCCAATTGAGGATGCCATTAATGAACATCCAGCAGTTGCTGAATCAGCGATTGTGGGTTTCCCACATGACATTAAAGGAAATGCATTATATGGTTTTGTCACTTTAAAAGAAACTGGAGAATATCGAAATAAAGAAAATCTGATCAAAGAAATTAATCAGCATATAACAGATCACATTGGACCGATTGCCAAGTTGGATAAAATTCAATTTGTATCTGGTTTGCCAAAAACAAGATCCGGAAAAATCATGCGTAGGATTCTGCGCAAAATTGCAGAAGGTGATTATTCAAACTTTGGTGATACATCGACCTTGCTAAATCCTGAAGTTATTGATGAAATAAAAGAAGGAAAACTGTAAATTAAAAGAGAAGCTGTTTGAATCAAACAGCTTTTTTTTTGCACTACTACGACAAGGAGTAATCAAATTAATTATGTAAGCTTTATATTTAATTATATAGCTGTATTGGCAAACATTTTTATAAATTTACTTCTGTATGAAAAATAAAGAAGTCCTAATTATCGGTGGCGGTTTGGCAGGTTTGACGGCTGCAATTCATTTATCCCAAATTGGATTCAAAATTACTGTTGTAGAAAAAAATGAATTTCCGAAACACAAAGTTTGTGGCGAATACATATCAAACGAGGTTTTGCCTTATCTCAATTCGCTTAATTTAGATATCGCAGGTTTACTTCCAACAACTATTACTCATCTTGAATTTTCTACAAGTTCCGGGAAAATTATCAAAAACAGTTTGCCTCTCGGAGGATTCGGTATTAGCCGTTTTACATTGGATGAATATTTATATAAAAAAGCAGTTGCGAACGGCTGCGAAATAATCAGCGATACAGTTGAATCGATTGTTTTTGACGACGATGCATTTACCGTAACCACTTCAGATAATACCATTTTAAAATCGGAGATTGTAATTGGTGCTTTTGGAAAACGTTCAAATATCGATCAGAAATTAAATCGTAATTTCATTCTGAAAAAGTCTCCTTGGTTGGCTGTAAAGGCTCATTATTCAGGAGATTTTCCTAATGATTTGGTTGGTTTACATAATTTTAAAGGAGGATATTGCGGCGTTTCAAGAGTAGAAAATGACATCATCAATATTTGTTATTTGGCTGATTATGAGACCTTTAAACAATTTAAAAATATTGATGATTATCAAGAAAAAGTAGTGTCTCAAAACCCACATTTAAAAGTAATTTTCGAAAAAAGCAATTTGCTTTTTGAAAAGCCTTTAACAATCAGCCAAATTTGTTTTGAGCAAAAACAAGCCGTGGAAAATCATATTTTAATGATTGGCGATACTGCCGGATTAATTCATCCTTTATGCGGCAACGGAATGGCAATGGCTATTCATAGTGCAAAAATTGTCTCCGAATTAGTGGAAAAATATTTCAGTAAAGAAATCAAATCCAGAAATGAATTAGAAGAATCATATATTCAGGAATGGAATTTTAATTTCAAGAAAAGACTTAAAATGGGGCGATTGCTATCGAATCTTTTGCAAAAGCAGAGACTATCCGATGTATTGATGCGGATATTAATTATATTTCCGTTTTTATTGCCAAAAATCATAAAAAAAACACACGGGAAACCTATAATTTTAAACTTATAAATGCTTATCAATACCCAATATAGAACGGATCAACCGGAAACGATGGACGATTTTGCCATGGAAGGAGAAATCTTACGGGATGCATTAGACAAAATTGCCAGAATTAACCAGCTTTTAGGAGGAAACCAGTTAACTTTACGAGGTGTTCATAAATTGATTGAAAACATTTCCAAAACAACTGCAATTACTATCGTCGATGTCGGTTGTGGTAATGGTGATATGCTAAGAACTTTAGCCGATTATGGGTTAAAAAATAATTTGAATTTTCAATTGATAGGAATTGATGCAAATAACTTCACCGTTAATCATGCGGAACATTTATCTCAAAATTATCCAAATATAACCTATCAGTGTGAGGATATATTTGATAAATCTTTTGAAGAATTAAAATATGATATTGTTCTGTGCACATTGACATTGCATCATTTTAAAGACAATGAAATAATTCATTTATTAAATATTTTTAATGCAAATGCAAAAATTGGAATTGTTATTAATGACCTGCACAGGAGTGCAATAGCGTATCGTCTTTTTCAAGCATTATGTTTTGTTTTTCGATTGAATGCCATGTCCCGTGACGATGGATTAATTTCGATTTTAAGAGGATTTAAAAAAGTAGAATTAATAAATTTTTCAGAAAAATTAAATTTTAGCAACTATAAAATCCAATGGAAATGGGCTTTTCGCTACCAATGGATAATTTCAAAAATATGAGTGTAAAAATAAAAACAGTAAGCAAACAGTTACCCAAATATTCAAGAAATACAGAAGAAA
This sequence comes from Flavobacterium caseinilyticum, assembly GCF_004349085.1. Lineage (GTDB taxonomy): Bacteria > Bacteroidota > Bacteroidia > Flavobacteriales > Flavobacteriaceae > Flavobacterium > Flavobacterium caseinilyticum. The sequence continues at coordinate 63,110 of NZ_SMFM01000007.1, forward strand.
TTATTCCATTTCTTGATGCTTGGCTCGTTGGACAAGACGAGCGCTTCATTAGAAAAGTAAAGAAGATTTTTGAAGGTGCAGCTGTTGATAAACGATACTCCATTATGGATCCAATTGAAGTATTTACAAAAACTTCATTTGAGGAAAGAAACGATATTTATGTTCGTGAAGTAATTGAATTAGGTGAAAAAGTGCTAGAAAAAGCGTTGAAAAAAGCCAATTGGAATCCAGAGGATTTAGACTACATCATTACAGTAAGTTGCACTGGAATTATGATTCCGTCACTGGATGCTTATTTAATCAATAAATTGAAATTACGTCAGGATATTGTTCGGCTTCCAGTCACCGAAATGGGCTGTGCAGCTGGTATTTCGGGAATTATTTACGCTAAAAATTTCTTGCAGGCTAATCCTGGCAAACGGGCTGCCGTAATTGCTGTCGAAAGCCCTACAGCTACGTTTCAACTAGACGATTTTTCGATGGCAAATATTGTGAGTGCAGCTATTTTTGGTGATGGCGCTGCTTGTGTTTTGCTATCTTCCCATGAAGATGATGAAGGTCCCGAAATTCTAGCTGAAGAAATGTATCATTTTTATGACAACATACACATGATGGGTTTTAAGCTTACCAATTCAGGTCTGCAGATGGTGTTAGATATTGAAGTTCCTGAAACAATTGCTTCTCATTTTCCGGATATTATTCATCCTTTTTTAGAAAAAAACAATATGGAAATGGGGGATATCGACCATCTAATATTTCATCCAGGTGGAAAGAAAATTGTTCAAACGGTTGAAGCTTTATTTTCTGATTTAGGGAAAAATATAACCGATACCAAAGAAGTATTGCGTTTGTACGGAAATATGTCGAGTGCAACTGTTTTATATGTTTTGGAACGAATTATGGATGGTGCTCCAAAAAAAGGGGAGAAAGGATTAATGCTGAGTTTTGGACCGGGATTTTCGGCGCAACGAGTTTTATTACAGTTTTAGCCCCTAACCCGTAAATGAGGGAATAGAATAACTATGAGGAAAGAAGAAATTATATCAAAATTACCGTACTCCAAACCGTTTTTATTTGTGGATGAAATTCTTTATATCGATGAAAATGGAGTCGAAGGTAACTATACTTTTGATGAAAATCTTGATTTTTACAAAGGGCATTTCAAGGATTTCCCTGTTACTCCGGGTGTTATTTTAACAGAAGTTATGGCTCAGATCGGTGTAGTTTGTCTGGGGATATTTTTATTGAATGATACATTTAGTAAAACTACCTCAATTGCTTTAACATCAACAGAAATAGAATTTTTAAAACCTGTTTTTCCAAATGAAAAAGTGACTGTGGTGTCGGAAAAGATATATTTTAGATTTGGAAAATTGAAATGTAAAGTTAGCATGCTAAACAACAACGGAGAAGTTGCTTGTACAGGAATAATCGCAGGAATGATGATATCCCCACCCCAACCCTCCCCGAAAGGAAGGGAGCGAAAACCGGATTAAAATAATTTATTGAAAATGTCATTGGAATTTAATTTTATATGAACAAACGAGTAGTAATAACGGGACTTGGTGTTGTTTCTCCAAATGGAGTAGGGCTTGACACGTTTACTCATGCTATCAAAAATGGGATTTCTGGTATTAAAAAAGATTCTGAATTAGAACGGTTACAATTTTCCTGTCAGATTTCCGGAACGCCTGAAGTTTCTGTTGAATTATCATTAAACTATTTTTCTGAATTAGAATTGCGGAATTTTAATGCAACTGGTATTTTATACGGTGTGATCGCTGGAATAGATGCATGGAAAGATGCCGGTTTATCTTTGGAAATCAATGAAGAACCGGATTGGGACAGCGGAACTATTTTTGGGACTGGAACTTCAGGAATCGAAAAATTTAGAGAAAGCATCTATAAAATTGATGATTTTCAGACACGAAGATTGGGAAGTACGGCCGTGGCGCAAACTATGAATAGTGGCGTCAGCGCGTATTTAGGAGGAAAATTAGGTTTAGGAAATCAGGTAACAACTAATTCGTCAGCGTGTACAACCGGAACGGAAAGTATATTGATGGCGTATGAACGCATACGGTCAGGTCAGGCAAAACGTATTTTAGCAGGAAGCACAAGTGATTCTGGTCCTTACATTTGGGGCGGATTCGATGCAATGCGAGTTTGTACTTTTAAACACAATGATTCTCCAGAACAAGGTTCAAGACCAATGAGTGCCAGCGCTTCGGGATTTGTTCCTGGAAGTGGAGCAGGAGGCCTGGTTTTAGAAGATCTGGATACTGCGGTAGCTCGTGGTGCAAAAATTTATGCAGAAGTTTTAGGTGGAAATATTAATTCTGGTGGACAACGCGGATCAGGAACTATGACAGCTCCAAATCCCACAGCGGTTCAGAAATGCATTAAAAATGCTATTGCAAATGCAGGAATTCATCCAAATGATATAGATGCTATAAACGGACATTTGACCGCAACATCCAAAGACAGTCTAGAAATTCAAAATTGGAGTGAAGCTTTAAGAAGAAAAGGAACTGATTTTCCATATATTAATTCGTTGAAATCAATGGTTGGCCATTGTTTGTCAGGAGCGGGAAGTATTGAAAGCGTGGCTTCGGTACTGCAATTGCATCACGGATTTGTTTTTCCGAATATAAATTGTGAAGATATGAATCCTGCGATTACAGCTCTTATTGATGAATCCAGAATCCCCATAAAATTGATTGAAAAAGATTTAAATATTGTTGCAAAAGCCAGTTTTGGTTTTGGAGATGTCAATGGTTGCGTCATTTTTAAGAAATTCAAGCAATAAATGTTAATAAAAAATTTAAAAAATAAATTATAAATTAGTTACGAAAATATTGAGATAGTTATGAATAAAGAAGATATAATTGAGCAATTGAAAGGTATTGTAAAGCCATATGTTGCAAATCAGGAAGCATTTGAAATACTTACAGAAGAAACGGATTTTATCAACGATCTGAAAATTAACTCCGCTAATTTAGTCGATGTCATTTTAGATATTGAAGAAAAATACAACATTATAATTGATAATGAATCAATGGAACGTATGATCAACGTAAAATCCGCAATGGAAATTATTGAAACTAAGTTATCCGAGAAAGAAGTTGATTCTTAAAGTTTTAAATTGTAGGGTCTATAAATCTAAATCTGGGACAAAATGATAGGAAATGATATTGTAGATTTGGTTTTAGCCAAAAAAGAAAGCAACTGGCAACGCAAAGGGTTTTTAAATAAAATTTTCACAACAAAGGAGCAATTACTTATTACTGCTGCCGAAAATCAGGAAGTCATGGTTTGGAATTTATGGACCAGAAAAGAAGCCGGATATAAAATTTACAACAGGCAGACTAGTATCAGAGGGTATTTTCCTTTGCAATTAGAATGTCATTACGAAAGTGAAACTACAGGAACAGTTTATTGCAATGGCAATAAATATCATACAGAAACCAAAATTTCAAAGGACAGCATCTATACTATTGCAGTTGCCGAAAAAGATTATTTTAGACAACTGAGGAATTTAAACACGGATGTTAAGCTATGCAAAAACAACGGAATTCCTTTTATAATTGATGATTTGACTAAAATTGAAATACCCGTATCGATTACGCATCACGGGCGTTTTTGGAAAGGAATTACCCTAGGATTTAATACTCCAAATATTATTTAATTCCCAATCTAGACTTTAATTTTAAGAAAAGTAAAGCTGTTTTATACGCATCTTCCGAAGCAGAATTTCGATCACTTTTAGGAATATTGTATATCTTGCAAAGTTCATCGAGTGAAAATTGCTTGTCATTTGCATCCGTGAGTTTACGGTGCATGACATCAACATCCAATGCTTCATTTTTCAATCTTCCACAATCTAATTTTTCTAACGCTTCATTTATCATATCCACATCAAAATCGATATGATGCCCCACAAGTACTGAATTTCCAATATATTCAATAAATGCTTTTACAGCATCAGGCTCTCCCAGTTTTTGCATTTTTGTCTCGACCAAAAATTCTGTAGAAAGCCCGTTGTCATGAAAAAATTTATACTGCAGAATAACGGCTTCAAAATTATCTGCAATAATGATACTATTATCGATTACGGCAAAGGAACCAATCGACAAAATAACATCCTTAGCAGGATTTAAACCTGAGGTTTCAGTGGAGATAACCACAAATCTTGTTGATTTTTTATCAAATTTTGCAAGATAGCTTTTCCAAAATTCAGGATATTCTTTATTGATATTTTTTAACCAGTCTAACATAATTTATGAAAATTGAGTAAGTTGAAATTTACTTTTTATTAATTCTTCCAGTTCTTTCATAGGTGCTAAAGCGTTTTTTAATTTTTCTTTATCAATTTTTGACATTTCATCAAGATTAATAAACTGACCTGAATTATCATTTTTCAGGCCTTCCAATGTTCTGAATTTCGATAAAACTAAAAAGGCTTCGGCACAATTAAGATAAATTTCACCATGTTTTGGATCTGCAATCGCCATCTGTCTAAAACGTTGGTGTGTATTATTGATTCCCTTTATACCATAACTCAAGGCAAATAATCGAGCACCGTCGATTAAAGGCATTAAAGCACGTGTTTTAATATCAAATTTATCTTTATTTAAACCTTCTTCTTCAACATTAAATTTTTTGAAAAAACTTAAAGGAGAATTTTTTCTCAACGCGTCATTTCCTAAAAAGTCGAAAAATAAAGTGTTATTTTTAGCATTTTTGAAAATTACGTTTCCAATCGCATCTTCAATCCTTTGTTCTCCAAAAGTAATTTCATAATCAAAGAAAATACTGCTTAAATCATTACTATTCTCCCCTGGAGTGTTCATCCAGCTGTCATATTGTTTTATCCAGTCTGTGAGTGATTTACACCAAATCATATTACTTCCCATATGGCCATTTGGACACAAATCATAACCAATTTTCTCAAGTGTTGAAGTTGTTCTTTTACCTAACTTGAGGAAATAGTCTTTCACTTCTTTGTACTTATCGGCTGCTACATCTTCAAATATTAAAATACTATCCTGATCGGTTAAAAGTAGCTGTTCCTTTCTTCCCTGACTACCTATACTTAACCATGCAAAACGGGCAGGAGGGGAACCTAAATCTAAAATCGATAATTCGACGGAACGTTTGATCAGTGCCAAATTAATTTCGCTGGCAATATTGAAAACGTGAGAAAGAGGTATATTTTTTGATATCGAAGTCTGTATCAAATCAGTCAATCTTTCTCTTATTTGTTTTAATTCTTTGGATGATTGTGAACGCTTAATTTCTTTAATTAAAACCCCTGGATTACTGGCTTGTGCGGCAATTAAATCATGTTCAGTGATCATTCCCTTCAATGTAGATTTATCTGTTCCATCTTGAGTTACACATAAATGCGTCACATTATGCTTTAACATCAATAATTGCGCTTCGGCAAGAGAAACATTCTCAACTACTGTAATCACTGGAGAAGACATTATTTTGTCTACTGAAATTGTTATAGGATATCGTCCGGTGGCAATTTTTGAACGCATATCAGTATCGGTAATTATTCCTAATGGGATGTTATTCTCGCAAATAACAATATTATTTTTCAGGGTTTCTGTCATTAATTGCGCAACATCCTGAACAATAGCATTTTTTGCCGTTATTAAAGGCGAATTATTATAGGTTAACGATTGGAAATATTGCATTTCTGATTGTTGATCAGAATAGAAAACATTATCGGAAATCAGTTTGCCGATCAAATTTTCTTTGTCTTTTGGATTTCTCGTATTGACTGCGAAACTTTCTAATAAAAAATTCAAAACATCAGAATTGTTAGCAACAAAAGGGCGAAAGGTAGCAATAGGAATTGCATAAACAATGCTTTCTTCTCTTGCTTTAGCGGTCATCATGTAGTTGTTTTTGGCAAAAAACGGACGTAAACCAAAAATATCTCCTTCGTTACATTTATTTAATAGAGTTTCTTCCGCATCTGCAATTACCGACAGATTAATAACTCCTGATGCCACCACATAGAAACTATCATGTAAAATATCGTTAATTTGAAATAATGTTTTATGTTTTTCTAAATTTACCACCCGGATACTTGTCGCAATTTCAGATAATTCTTCAAACGTCAAGTGATTAAATGGAGAATATTCCTTTAAAAAATCAGCAATGTGTTCCGCAATTGTATTCATAATTGGTCAAATAAATAATGTATTGTTTGTAAAAATAACAAAATAATAAATTATAATACGGTCATTTTTCTGGTAAAACAATTTAATTGTTAAGTTCATAATTTTTTCTTAAAATTAAAAGGAAATATGCTAAGTTAATGGAACTTATTTTATTTTTATGAGATAAACTAAATCATTTAAATCATGAGATTACTTAAAAAAATACATCTTTTACTTGTAGCATTTTTGATCACAAATTCCATAAATGCTCAAGAGAAACCAACAAGCACAAAGGAAATGGTTTCGGGAAAAATTAATGATGCTACAATCACCATCAATTACGGAAGTCCATCTGCTAGAGATAGAGAAATTTGGGGTAAATTAGTTCCATTTAATCAAGTTTGGCGTGCTGGTGCCAATGATGCTACAACTTTTGAAACTGACAAAGAACTTATTGTTGAAGGCTCAAAATTGCCTGCGGGAAAATATTCTTTTTTTATAATTCCAAAAGAAAAGGAATCCGTTGTTATCTTTAATAAAGAATCCAAACAATGGGGAGCTTATAAATACAAAGAAAATGAAGATCAACTCCGAGTTACCGTTAAACAAAAAGTCGCGAAGTCAAAAGCTGAAAAATTAATATATACAATAGATGCCAATACTGTTTCATTAAGTTGGGATAATTGGATAATTCCAATTTCTGTGAAGTAAAATTTATTTTCATATGTTATAACGGCATTACCAGTAGGTAATGCCGTTTTTGTTTTATTCTAAAATAACTATAAATTCTATTTTACATAATATAAATTATAGTTCATTTATCTATAATAGTATTTCAGTGCTTTTATACAGATTATTGCAAATGGTCATCTTCTAGCCGCAATTCAAATTTATTTGATCTAACATTTTGAATGGCTTCTTTATTATCTACCTTTGCAAAATATTAAAAAATTCAGTTTTCATGGCTATCACCGTAATGACAAAAACAAAATACATCAAATTGATCCTGATTTTAGGCTCATTAACAGCCTTAGGTCCTTTTTCAATTGACATGTATTTACCGGGATTTGCTGGGATTGCTAAAGATCTGAATACTTCGGTTGCAAATGTTTCGATGACTTTATCCAGTTATTTTATTGGAATTTCTGCAGGACAATTACTTTACGGACCTTTATTAGATCGTTATGGCAGAAAAAAACCGCTGTTTATTGGACTATTAATTTACATATTAGCTTCTTTAGGTTGCGTTTTTGTAACTGATATTGATACTTTTATTGGATTGCGATTCATTCAGGCTGTCGGTAGTTGTGCTGCAACTGTAGCTTCTGTTTCTATGGTTCGGGATTTATTTCCTGTGAAAGATATTCCTAAAGTATTCTCATTACTGATGCTTGTTGTTGGGCTTTCGCCAATGCTTGCGCCAACTATTGGTGGTTACGTGACCGAATATTATGGTTGGCATACTGTATTTTTTATATTAATGTGTATGGGAATTGTGATTCTATTGGCAGCTCAAATTGGTTTACCAAATACTTTTAAACCCGACACTTCAATTTCATTAAAGCCAAAACCAATTATTACTAATTTTATCATTATTCTAAAAGAACCACAGTTTTATACCTATGCTTTTGCTGGAGCGGTAGCATTTTCTGGATTGTTTACCTATGTAGCGGCATCTCCTATTTTATTCATGGATATTTTTGAAGTAAATGGTAAAACCTATGGATGGATATTTGCTTTTATGTCCTTGAGTTTTATAAGTGCCAGTCAGTTAAATTCTTTGTTGTTAAGAAAGTTTACAAGCGAACAGATGATATTAGGAGCATTAATTTCACAATCAGTGATTAGTGTTTTATTTCTAATCTTGGCAATGAATAATCTTTTGGGATTATATGAAACTATTGCCATGCTATTTTTATTCTTAGCCTGCTTAGGAATTTCAAATCCAAATACCGCTGGACTGACGCTTGCTCCTTTCTCAAGAAATGCGGGAAGTGCCTCAGCATTAATGGGGGCCATCCAGCTAGGGTTAGGCGCTTTAGCATCTTTTGCTGTAGGTATTTTTGTAAAAAACTCAATGTTGCCAATGGTTTGGATTATGACAGTTTCTACAATCCTTGCTTTGATTATTTTACTTCTTGGAAAACGAAACATAAAAAAAACTATTGCACTTTCTACTGATGAAGAAATTGTAATAGTTCATTAATTATACCTTTAGATTTATAATTATTTAGGTTCTATTTTTACTTTTTTATCAGGTCTGATAATCATACGTAAAGATTGATCTTTTGCGAAATAAGCAATCATCCAGTTGAAGAATGTTTTTACTCTGTTGCGATAAGTAATGAGAGAAATCAGGTGAATAAACAACCATATTATCCACGCAAAAAATCCTTTGAAATGCATTTTGGGTTTAGGTAAATCGACTACAGCCTTATTTTTTCCTATAATAGCCATTGATCCTTTATCATTATATTTAAAGGGTTTTAATGGCTTTTTTTCTCGCATTCGTTTAAAGTTATTTGCCAAATTTATCCCTTGTTGAATGGCGACCTGAGCCACTTGTGGATGACCATTGGGAAAATCGGTATCAGTAAGCTGAATACAAGTGTCGCCTATCGCATAGATATTTTCAGTACCATTCACTTTATTGAAGGCATCGGTAGCCATACGTTTTCCGCGACCATAACTTTCAGCTGGAATTCCTTCGAAAACTTTTGCAGAAACTCCCGCGGCCCAAATTAAATTCTTGGTTTGAATGGTTTCGCCATTTCCAAAATACACGGTGTCATCAATATAATCCACCACAGTAGTATTTAATTTTACTACAACACCTAATTTTGTCAGTGCTTCCAGTGTATCTTCCTGCGACGCTTTACTCATAGGTGATAATAAGGCATTGGCACCGTCAACCAGATAAATGTTACTTGCCGTAGTACTTAATTCCGGATATTCTTTCAGTAAAATGCTTTTACGCATTTCAGCAAACATTCCAGAAACTTCCACTCCTGTTGGACCGCCGCCAGCCACAACAATGGTTAATAATTTTCGGCGTTCGCGCATGTCTTTGCAAATGGCTGCTTTTTCCAAATTTTTCAATAAAGTGTTACGCATCACGATGGCATCATTCAGCGTTTTCATTGGAATGGCATTTTTCTTTACGTTTTCCATGCCAAAATAACTTGTTTCCGCACCAGTGGCAAAAACTAAGTAATCGTATGTTAATTCTCCATTATTGAGAATGATTTTATTTTCGGAAGGATTTACTTTTAATAAATTTCCCAGACGAAATTTCAGATTTTTTTTACCCGAGAAAAATTTTCGAAAAGGATAACTGATACTTGACGGTTCTAAAAACGCCGTTGCAACCTGATATATAAGTGGGGCAAAGAAATTATAATTATTTTTATCAACGAGCGTCACGTTGATTTCTTTTTCATTTAACAGTTCTTTAGCAAGATTAATTCCTGCAAATCCTCCACCTATTATTACAATTTCCATAAAGTATCATTTAATATTCAATCAAAAAAAACATCCATAAATATACACTATTTATGGATGTAACTAAATTAACAAGTATTAAAAAACTTATAAATTTTTACTTCATTTTTTGTCTTTTAACCGGTTTTTCTGTTGGTTCGTTTTTATTTTGCAATATATAATTAGCCAATAATTTTTCAATTAACTCATCTTTAGTCAAATGATGAAAAACTGTTTTTATTTTTTCTTTTAATTCAGGAGCAACATCATGATTAGGTTTAGTTTTGAAGATTTGCTTGGCCCATAATAACGTATTATTTTCTTCGATGCTGGCAACAGTTGGTTTTTTGAATTGGGTAAATTTTATTCCTAATTCTTTTTCGAAATCAGCAATTTCAGCTACTTCTTCAGGTTGTAAAACCGTTAACGAAAGACCCTTCGCTCCTGCTCTTGCCGTTCTTCCGCTGCGGTGCACGTATGCTTCATAAACGTCCGGTAAGTGATAATTGACTACGTAAGAAATTTCTTTTACGTCAATTCCTCTTGCCGCTAAATCTGTCGCAACTAATATATTGATATGTCCTTCGCGGAATTGTTCCATTATCCTGTCTCGAATTCCTTGTGATAAACTTCCGTGTAATGCACCTGATGAAAAGCGGTTTATGGCTAAGTTTTTGGCTAATTTATTGACCGCTGCTTTCGTTTTACAAAAGATAATTCCGCGTTCACCTTCTTTAGAATTCAGGAAATGCATCAAAACATCCAGTTTTTCAATGGGATCCACAACAATATATTCATGGTCAATTCCTTGATTTCCTATTGTTTCCATGTTGGCACTAACTTGTACCACATTTTTATTCAAATAATTCTGAATCAATTGTTTGATAGTCCCAGGCATGGTTGCCGAGAATAAAAAAGTACGATGAGTTGCAGGTAATTCCGCTACAATCTCGTCTAAACTTTCTTTTAAAATAGTCACCATTTCATCGGCTTCATCGAGCACAAGAAATTTAGTTTCTTTTAAGTTTATTGCTTTTCGCTGAATTAAATCGATTAGACGTCCTGGAGTTGCCACGACAATATGTGTAGGCAGTGAAAGTCTTTCTATTTGTGGTTTGATTGGAATTCCCCCGCAAGTTGAAGCAATAGAAACATCGGGTAAAAATTTAGCAAAATCTTCTAAGTTTCTAAAAATCTGGTGTCCTAATTCCCGAGTTGGAACTAAAACAACAGCTTGTACAACTGGTAAATTAGTATCAATTAATTGTAAAATTGGTAATCCAAAAGCCGCCGTTTTTCCTGTACCTGTTTTAGCAAGACCAACGAAATCCGTAGTGTTTGATAAAAGTAACGGAATTGTTTTTTGTTGAATTTCTGTGGGTACAACAATTTTTAATTCGGTGATCGCTTTTACTAGTGGTGCTGAAATTCCTAAATCAGAGAATTGTTTTGGCATTTTTTTGGATTTTATATTTTATAAAAAATAGTTGTTGTGTAAACGTAATTTTTAGCCCCGATGGAAACGGCATCCTGTTGTGGCGGGGTTCGCCACGACAGATATAGTGTACAGCGGGATTAGCTCCTTAAAAAGAAATTAATCTTCATCGGGTTCGTTCATAATTTTCTCACGGTATTTTTTTCCGGTTAGCAATACCAGTTTTAATTTGTAATCGTCAACAAGCCATTCGCGGTAATTTTTACTGCACTGACTCAAACATTTTGAATAACGCTTGATGCGACAATCGATATCATCATCTAACAATTTTCCCAATGCTTTGGCCTCTTGCAGGGTCTCGGAATTATCAATACACATCGAAGCGTGTTGTTCCAATGATTTTTCCAGTACTTCTTTTGAACGCAAATTTTGTTTGATGATGAGTTTATGTTCTTCATCAACATCAAAAGTTACGACTTCGGTTTTACTGAATTTAGCTCGTACTTCAGGCGGCATGCTGTATTTAAAATACAATTCAATTTCAGTATCGTCACGTAAATTTTCCAAGTAAAACTCCGGTGATTTAAAGATGTGCTGCCAGTTTACCGGCTCACTCCACAATCCGAATCGTGCTGCATTATTACCAAGATCGATAACGCTAAAAATATCTTTGTTAGGTAATTTTCTGGAACCACGACCAATCATTTGGTAATATAATGTCAATGATTTTGTCGCTCTGTTTAAGATGATAGTTTCCACAGTTGGCTCATCAAAACCGGTAGTAAGAATCCCAACTGATGTTAGAATAGCATCCGGTGTATGCTTGAACCAATGTAAAATATCTTTTCTTTCCTCGTTATTGCTGGTATTATCCAAGTGGCGGATGGCATAACCGGCTTCTCTAAATGTTTCATATACATATAAAGATGTATTGATTCCATTATTGAAAATTAAGGTTTTCTTGCCCAAAGATTTCTCAGTATAGGCATGCAATAATTTTTCTTGCATGGCCATATTCGTGTATAAATCATCCGATGATTTCACGGTGTAATCTCCGTTGATTCCTACTTTTAGAGAGGTCAAACCAACATCATAGCTGTACGTTACTGCTTTTGCCAAAAATCCATTTTCAATCAACGAACTTATGGTGTCTCCTACGATTAATTCGTCGTAGCTTTCATGCATTGGCAGCTTAATATTTGAACTTAAAGGCGTTGCGGTAACTCCTAATATAAACGCATTTTTGAAGGAACTCAATAATTTTCGAAAAGAATTGTAATGTGCCTCATCGATGATGACCAAACCTACATTATCCAAATGCAATTTTTCATCGTTGATACGGTTTTTCAAAGTTTCGACCATGGCAACAAAACACGAATAATCGTTTTGATCCGGAAGTTCTTTCACTTTACTGTTGATAATTTTGTTTTTTACATCAAAACCCTTCAACATTTTTGAAGTTTGCTTACATAACTCAATTCGGTGTGTTAAAACAACTACTTTTTTATCGTGTTGTGATAAGTAACGTCGCACTATTTCTGAAAAAACTACAGTTTTACCGCCGCCAGTAGGCAATTGATATAACAAATGGTGTTGTGGAGGTGCGTTATCTATGCGTTCAAATATGGCGTCAATGTCGCCTTGTTGGTACGCATACAGTTCTTTTTTGTCTTCGATTTCTATTTCTAAAGTGTTTTGGGACATTGCTTATTGTTGGATTTTTGCAAAAATACACCTAAAAAACAGTTTAGTTGTCAATTTTAATCAAAAAAAATAGGATTGGTTAAATAAAATTGAATTATACACGAAGCTAATATTCGAATCGCTCAATAATAGCATTGAACTCAGGTTCGTTGTACCATTTTTGTGTAATGGTTTCATTATGTATGGCTACTATTCTTGTTTTGAAATCGGTGAGTATTCCATTTGCAATCAAAAAAACAACAGCTTGTTCAAAGGAATTGAACATACTTTTAAAAAACAAGTCTTGTTTTATAACATTTTCCGATGCAAAGGTTTGTGCAATTTCAATATTGTATAACATTACGTCAGCGATTACATAAGGATCCACTCCCAAGAGAATAAAGTGCTTAATATATTTTTGTCCAACGGAGCGTCGCATTTTAGGTTTGCTGCGTCTGCCCGCCTTTTTGAAAGGAAAATATTCATTTGAAATTTTGAGTTTACATTCCTGCAAAAGCGTTTCTTCTTTTGGATTGAAAACAAAATTATAATAGACTTTTACAGGACTGAATTTCTCGTACAATTCTAGAATTTGCTCTTCGAGTTGCTCTTTATTCAATTCAGCTACGTATTTTTTTAAATCGCGTTTGCTCATTATCAAAGTTTAAGAATACAAAAGTAATTTACTTTAGGTCCCAATGTGCCGAAAATCAATGATAATACTTAATTTTGGCACAAATAAAAGTAGACGTGCTTTTTTTCCTAACCTAATTTTCTACTTTTATACTCAAATTTATTTCTTATGCTCAAAATTTTCAAAATTGTCGCTTTACTGGAAGGTATTTCTTATCTGGCTTTATTTTCAAACATGCTTATTGTAAAGCCATCCAATCTATCGTTGTACAAAACATTACTTTTTCCAATAGGAATGGCTCACGGAATCTTATTTGTGAGTTATATCATTTTAGCGATCATGCTGAAGTTTGAACAAAACTGGGACTGGAAAAAATTCGGTATTATCTGTCTTGGTTCCCTAATTCCTTTTGGAACTTTTTATGTAGATAAGAAATATTTACAGAATGTATAAATACATAGAAAAAATATTTACTTTTCTATATCCTGTTTTCCGAAAATGGGGTTTGGGAACCAGTTTAGCTTCCTATTTTAGCTTGTTGCTCAATATCATTATTTTGTGCGTCTTGGCTTACTTAATCTATGTGGTTTTTCGACTGATCTTAGTAACGATTATGGCCGTTATTGCCCAGAAAACTAAAACCAGATTTGATGATTTACTTGTCACCAATGAAACGGCAAAATACATCGCTCATTTAATTCCATTATTGTTTATTTACAAATCAGTACCAATTATTCTAGACCGATTTGAATATTGGGAAGGCTTTTTTGGAAAATTAGTTGGCATCTACATCATAATATTAGTTTTATGGATTGTACGAACTATTTTCAACGCCTTACGCGATTACTTGAAGCTGAAACCTCGGTACAGCGACAAACCTATTGACAGTTTTATTCAGGTAATCATGATTATGCTTTGGGTAATAGGAATTACATTGATTATTTCCAAATTATTCAATATCAACCAAAAAGAGCTGTTGACCATTTTAGGAGCAGTTTCTGCAGTAATTATTTTGATTTTCAGGGACACTATTTTGGGTTTCGTTTCCAGCGTACAAGTCTCTATAAATGATATGGTTCGTATTGGCGACTGGATTACGATGGATAAATTTGGTGCCGATGGAGATGTGATCGAAATCAATCTGGCAACAGTAAAAGTTCGAAATTTTGATAACACCACGACTACTATCCCAACCTACAGTTTAAGTTCCGATTCGTTTCAAAACTGGCGCGGAATGCTCAATTCTGATGGGCGACGCATCAAAAGACACATTCTGATTAAAACAAGCAGCATCCGATTTTTAGAAGAAGCAGAATTAAGTGATTTGAAAAAAATACATCTTATATCGGATTATATTGACACCCGAAAATCAGAGATTGACGAATATAATTCCACTAATAAAATAGATAAATCAATTGCCATTAACGGTCGAAATTTGACCAATTTAGGCTTGTTTAGAAAATACATAACCGAATATTTATTCCAATATCCTGGATTAAATCAACAGATGTTGATGCTTTGTCGCCAATTGCAATCGACCTCACATGGAGTTCCACTTGAAGTTTACGTATTTTCCCATGACAAACGTTTTGAAAATTATGAGTACATCATGTCAGATATATTTGATCATATTATTGCCTCAGTGGGTTATTTTGATTTGGAAATTTTTGAAACCGCGACAGAAAATGAATCAAAAGTTTAATTGGGATTTAAATTTCATTTTTTTTCCATTGTCTTCTTTTCAAATTACCAAATGTTTAATTCTTTATAAAAAATTAAAATTTTAACTTCATTCCGCCTATTTTTTTTTAATTTTAAATAAAAAAAAATGAACGAGCGTGATACTTTTTTAAGTGAATTTCGAGGACAAACCATTGGTTCCGTTACCACACAATCTACAACTGAAGAATCATTTCAAAATGAAGTGCTGAGACCAATTCTAAAGCTACAAAATGATTTATTTGTGGCCTCTTTCACCAATTATATCAGTAAAAATAAAGCTGATTTTTACAGCCATTCTCTTGACAAAAAACAATCGATCATAGAAAATGCAATCCAAAAAGACATCAAATTTAGAAATGTTTTGAAGGGAATGGTGATAGGTTTATTCACTTCCGATGAATATGCCATTTACACAAAAAACTCCTCCAATATCAATAAAAGAATGATGAGTATGCTGGTAGAGAGGTTGAAAAGCCAATTGCAACTTTTTGAAATTAAAAAAAGTAATTAGCTGTTTTACTTCTATTTTTTAATATTTCCCGAAGCCATAACATATTTTCACGCTCTAATCATCCTTGATTACAGCCGAATGCCTTTAATATTTGAAATTACGATATGTTAAAACAATTTGATTTATTGCTTATAATGTAAAAAATGACTCCTTATTAATTTAAATGTCACAATTTAAATTCCAATTTAATAATTCTAATCTTTTTATAATAATTATTATTCAAGTTAGTTTTTCTATGCCGTTTGTATGACTTTTTTTCATTATAATTGTTAAAATTAATAGTATGAAGGAAGAATATTTTAAATGGCATTCCCCAAATTTAAACAGGGAAATTGAAATGTTGGTTTTTGGACATGCTGGATATCCTGTTATCTTATTTCCGACTTCTATGGGAAGTTATCATGAAAACAAAGATATGGGATTGATCGAATCCGCAAAATGGTATCTTGAGCAAGGTTTAATCCAAATATTTTGCCCGGACAGTATTGACAAGGACAGTTTTTACAATAAAAACATCCATCCCGTTCACCGTATAGAAAATCACGTTAGATATGACAAAATGATTTGTCACGAAATTGTTGAAAAAGTAAAGAATAATACCTCTTCTGGTAAAGTTGCTATTGCTGGCTGCAGTTTTGGAGGCTATCATGCAGCAAATTTTGCTTTTCGTCATCCAGGTTATGTGAGTCACCTGTTTTCAATGAGCGGTGCTTTTAATATTAAGAGTTTTTTGGATGGTTTTCATAACGAAGATGTATTTTACAACAGTCCGGAAGATTATTTATATGGACTTAATGATCCTGAATTATGGCAAATGGATATCGTCTTAGGAACTTCCAATTGGGATATTTGCTTTGATGCGAGTCTAAAATTAAGTAAGGTTTTAAGTGATCGAAGTGTCCATCACTGGCTGGATATTCGGCAGGACCGAAAACATGACTGGCCGGTTTGGAAAGAAATGTTTCCGCATTATTTATCGAGAATTAAGTTTTTCTAGCCCTTAGCCGAAAACAGAAAAAAAAATGAAATTAAGTAATTAATAAAAGAATCAAGATGAAAAAAATTGGAATTTTATTTGGAATGGAAGACACCTTTCCGCAAGCATTTATTGACCGCGTCAATTCAAAAAACGAAAAAGGAATCATTGCTGAAGCAGTAGCTATAGATAAAGTAGTTCAAAATCAAGATGGACAATATGCTGTAATTATTGACCGAATTTCGCAAGATGTTCCTTTTTATCGTGCGTATCTTAAAAATGCAGCTTTAACAGGAACCAATGTAATCAACAATCCTTTCTGGTGGAGCGCTGATGATAAATTTTTCAATAATGCATTGGCTGATACACTTGGAGTTCCACTGCCTAACACTGTGATTCTTCCTTCGGCAGAACATCCTACTGATACGACCGGAAAATCATTCCGAAATTTAAAATACCCAATGGATTGGGAAGGAATCTTTGACTACATAGGTTTTCCTGCGTACATGAAACCGTATGCCGGCGGCGGCTGGAAAAACGTGTATCGATTAGAAAATAAAGAAGAATTTTGGGAAAAACATCAGGAAACTGGACAATTAGTGATGATGTTACAGGAGGAAATTGTTTTCACGGAGTATTTCAGAGTGTATTGTCTGGGTTGCAAAGCCGTTCGAATTATGCAGTACGAACCAAGAAACCCGCATCATTTACGCTATGTCCTTGATGGACCTCCTGTAAATAAAAAATTATTGGCAACTATAAAAGACTATACTTTAAAACTTTGTAAAGGATTAGGATATGATTTTAATACGGTTGAATTTGCGGTTCGCGACGGCATTCCTTACGCTATTGATTTTGGAAATCCAGCGCCTGATGCCGAGTTATCTTCAGTAGGTGCTGAAAATTTTGAATGGGTTGTGGAAGAATCGGCAAAAATGGCAATTGATGCAGCAAAAAAACAGAAACCTGGCAAAATGAATTTGACTTGGGGTACTTTTATCAAAGATGCCGCCGGAGGAAAGTAATCAGTACTCAGTAATCAGCCTCAGTATTCAATTTGTCATTGCAAAGATCGTGTAATTTCAACTATAAACGAAGTTGTCAAAGGGAAGAGAAATGTAATTTTAGATAAAAGTTAAATTGATTACGAAATGCCCTAGCCCCGATTGAAGTGGAAATCCTTTTTTGTCCTGATTTTTTTCAGGACAAAAAAGATTGAAGCGGAAAGCGGGAATTAGCTCCAAAAAAAAATAAACTAATGAAAAAATTACCCGTTTTTACACTTGGTGTAGAAGAAGAATATCAAATTATAGATCCTGATACCAGAGATTTGCGTTCACATTTGTCGAAAATTGTCGATGGCGCAAAAATAATTTTAAATGAGCAAGTTAAGTCGGAAATGCACCAATCAGTGGTGGAAGTGGGAACTAATATTTGCCATAGTGTGAATGATGCCAGAAATGAGATTCGGTTTTTACGGTCCAAAATTGTTGAACTGGCAGACAAGCAAGAATTGATTGTAGGTGGTGCTGGAACGCATCCTTTCTCGAAATGGCAGGATCAGCCCATTACGGACGATCCCCGATACCATGATATTGTGAATGAATTGCAGGATGCGGCGCGTTCTAATTTGATTTTTGGAATGCATTGTCATGTTGGAATTGAAAATCGTGAAATCGGATTGCAATTGATGAATCAGGCAACCTATTTCTTGCCGCATATCTTTGCACTTTCAACAAATTCTCCGTTTTGGGAAGGAAGACAAACCGGATACAAATCCTTCAGAACGAAAGTTTTTGATAAATTCCCAAGAACGGGTTTACCGGAATATTTTGATTCAGTGAGTTCGTATGATAATTATTTGGAGACTTTGGTAAAGACTAAATGTATCGATAATCCTAAGAAAATTTGGTGGGATTTAAGGTTGCACCCATTTTATAATACGATTGAATTCAGAATTTGTGATATGTCATTGACAGTGGATGAAACCATTTGTATCGTGGCAATAATCCAGGCGATTGTAGCTAAACTTTACAAATTGAATACGAATAATACCAGTTTTAATGTGTACAGACTGGCCTTGATAAAAGAAAATAAATTTCGGGCGGCACGTTACGGAATTGAGAATAACATGATTGATTTTGGTTTGCAAAAGGAAGTAGAAACAAAAATGCTTATTCTGGAATTGCTTGAATTCATTGATGATGTTGTGGATGAATTAGGAAGTCGCGACGATATAAATTACGTTCATGAAATTTTGAAAAACGGAACAGGAGCAGATAAGCAGTTGGCTGTTTTTCAAGAAACGGGCGATCTTTCAAGGGTGGTTGACTTTATAACCAGTGAATTTACAAAAGGATTATAAAATATAAGTTACCTTTGCCTATTGTTTTTTAAAAAAAATTATGCCCAATAAAATCATAAAAATAGCCCTTCTAGATATGTACAACGGAGAACCTAATCAGGGAATGCGTTGTATTATTGAAATTATAAATAGATTTAGTCCCGTAGTGAGTTTTAAAATTTTTGATGTTCGTTTGAAAAGTCAACTACCTGACATTAATGATTTTGATATTTATATTTCAACGGGTGGTCCTGGAAATCCATTAATTGGAGATGGAAATTGGGATAAAAAGTATTATGATTTTATTGATTCATTAAATAAATGGAACGTTGAAAATCCAGTAAAAAAACATGTGTTATTTATTTGCCATTCTTTTCAAATGGCTTGTTTGCATTTTGGTTTGGCGACCGTCACCAAAAGAAATGACACTTCTTTTGGCGTGATGACTATGCATAAAACGAACGAAGGGCAGACAGATCCTTTATTTGAAGGATTGGCGGATCCTTTTTATGCCATTGATTCAAGAGATTATCAGGTCGTACAACCTAAACTTAGTGTTTTTGCCAAAAAAGGAGCGAAAATTATTTCTTTGGAGAAAATCAGAGATCATGTACAATATGAACGTGCGATTATGGCCGTTCGTTTTACAGATTATTTTGTGGGCACACAATTTCATCCCGAAGCTGATCCGATAAGTTTTGTTTCCCATTTGAGAAATAAAGAAGCAAAAGAGAAGATCATGAAAATGAAAGGAAAAAAGAAGTTTAGAAACATGCTGGAAGATTTATTGGATGATGATAAAATTTACAGAACAAATGAAACTTTGATTCCTAATTTTCTTCGAATAGCAATCAATGATTTGATGAAAACTAAAAAAACATTCTCCAACTAACTTAAAACATTTCAAATGATTACAAAATATCGGGAGTTATTTAATGCTCAGTTTACAGAAAAGAAATATCAGGAATTCAAAGATGATATTGCTTCCGATTTTAATTATTTGCCTACTTTCCGTTTAGCTGAAACTCCTTTTTTTATTTCTAAAGAATTAAAAGAACAATTAATTGAAGGTTGCAATGATGTTATAGCTTTCATTCTGAAAGAAGATTTTAAATCACTCACAAACAAATCATTAGAGCTTAATCATAAAGTTCCTAATGAGGATGGCCACACTACTTTTTTAGCGATTGATTTTGGAATTTGTGAAGAAAACGGTCAAATTATCCCTAAACTAATCGAGGTACAAGGATTTCCTTCTTTGTACAATTATCAGTTTAATTTATATCAAAAGTTTCAAAACCACTTTCCTTTTCTTAGTGAATTGACTCCATTTATAAACAATATTGAACCACAAGAATATTTGGATATTTTAGAGGAAGCAATTTGCAATCATCATCCAAAAGAAAATGTTATTCTGCTTGAAATTGAACCCGAAAAACAAAACACCAAAATTGATTTTTATTACTGCAAACGAGATATTGGGATACCGATAATTTGCGTTACCGAACTCATTAAAAAAGACAAACTACTGTTTTATAAAAATGAAAAAGGTGATGAAATCCTGATAAAACGGATTTATAACCGGGTTATTTTTGATGAATTGGATTTACGAACGGATTTAAAATTAAACTTTCATTTTTCCGATGATTTAGATGTAGAATGGGCAGGTCATCCTAATTGGTTTTTCAGAATCAGTAAATTTATCTTACCTTTTTTAAAAGGAAAATATTTTATCGAAACTACTTTATTGAGTGACTTAAAAGAGATTCCTCAGGATTTAGAAAATTATGTTCTAAAACCGCTATTTTCATTTTCAGGAACAGGAGTTGTTTTCCATGTAACCAAGGAAGATATTGAAGCTGTTGTTGAAAAAGAACTTTATATTCTACAAAAAAAAGTAAACTACCTCCCTATTGTGCAATCTCCAGACGGAAAAGTGAAAGCTGAAGTTCGTGTTCTATGTATTTGGAAAAAAGAAGATGCCGCTCCTACTCTTCTCTGTAATTTGGTGCGGTTGAGTCGCGGCGAAATGATAGGTGTAAAATTCAATCAAGATAAAGACTGGGTGGGCGGAACACTTGGTTTATTTGAAAGATAATAACGATATTTTTACCCAATAAAAAAGACCAAATTTTATTGGTCTTTTTTATTTACGTCAGTGAATTAAAACATTTATTTAGGTGAATCAAGGGCTAAAATGTGCCGTTAGGCACTAAATATTCTTTTAGAAAACAACAATTGAAACGTTTTTAGCGTGCCGTAGGTACGCAACAAAACCATAATTGTTGCGTACCTAATGCGCGCTAAGGAATTTTAAACCCGATTACTACCAATATTTAGTGCCCAACGGCACAAAAAAAAATAGGCTTTCAACCCGGGATTCGCATTACTCTGTAATGTTAAAACCAGCGACATAGAAATTTTTGTTTATTTCCAGTTTTGAATTTTCAGTTTTTGCAGGAATCCTTTTCCATTCCGTTTCAGGTTGCAGCAATTCATCCTTTCCATTCAAAGTTACTTTCACAGGCATATTTAAACCTGTTACACAATTCGTCCATCGATAACCCATTTGATTATCCTTAAAAAAATATTCCAATGTAGGAATTCTGGTGTCTCTTAAATACTGATTAAAAACAGTCGATAAGTCGATTGCAACTTGCTGACTTAAATAATCCTCAATTTGTTTAGTCGTTACCGTTTGGTGATAAAAAGTACTATTCAAACCTCTTAAAATCCCTCTCCATTTTTCATCATCATTTACCAGTTGACGAACTGTATGCAACATATTCGCCCCTTTTGGATACATATCTCCTGAACCTTCATTGTTCACATCATAGTTTCCGATTATTGGTTTGTCATTTTTGATGTTTTTTCTAGTTCCTCTAACGTACTCAAAACCAGCTTCTTTTCCATAGTAATATTCTACAAAAAGACTTTCCGAATAGTTCGTAAAACTCTCATGAATCCACATATCAGCAATATCTTTATACGTAATATTATTCGCAAACCACTCATGTCCAGATTCGTGGATAATGATGAAATCGAATTTTAATCCCCAACCCGTTCCGCTCAAATCACGTCCTAAATATCCATTTTGAAATTTATTTCCATACGTCACTGAACTTTGATGTTCCATTCCTAAATACGGAGCTTCTACTAATTTATAACTGTCTTCATAAAAAGGATACGGTCCAAACCAGTGTTCAAAGGCTTTCAACATTTTTGGAACATCCTGAAATTGTTTTTTGGCTTTCGCCAAATTGTCTCGTAAAACATAATAGGTACAATCTAAATCGCCTTTTTCTCCTTTGTATTTTTCAGAAAAAGAAACATAATCACCAATGTTTATATTCACACCGTAATTATTGATTGGATTTGAAACATACCAATTGTAAGTTTTGGTTCCGTCTTTTAGTTGTTTGACGCTTATCAGACGGCCGTTGGATACATTTGTTAAATTATTTGGAACATTTACACTGATCAGCATATTTTCCACTTCATCGTACATGTGATCTTTATTTGGCCACCAAACACTTGCTCCCAATCCTTGACAAGACGATGCAATAAAAGGCTTTCCATTAGTGTCGCTTTTCCAAGTGATTCCTCCGTCCCATGGCGGATTTACAGCTACTTTTGGCTTTCCTCCATAAAACACAGTCAGTTCTTTTATTGCCCCTTTTGTTTGAGAAGCAACCAGTTCTACAAAAAAAGCATTTCCTTCTCTTCTGTATTTTAAAGACTTTCCGTCCTGAATAACTTTAAAAATTTGCATTGGATTTTGTAAATCAATTTGCATAATCATATATTCCTCAACAACTTGATATTTTATAGTATTGGAACCAGAAATAGTGCTATCTGCAGGATTTACTTTTATGTCAAGATGGTAATTTTTTACGTCCCACCATGCTCTTTCTTTGGTGATGCTACCGCGTAAAGTATCTTGTCTGGTGAATATTTCTTCTTTTTTTTCTAAAAGTCCTTGTGCATTTAAACCATTAAAAATGATAAATGTGATAAAAATATAACGGAATTGCTTTTTCATAGTGAATTCATTTTTGACAAAAATAACCTTTAAAATTGTAGAAATATAATTACTTAAATTTATTTTCCAGGATAGATTTGGACATATTCTTGAAGCAATTTATTTTGTTTTCCTCTAATTTCCATAATTACTTTATTATTTTTAAAATCAAATTTCAGTAAACCAAAATTGATATCTTTAATCACCTCTGCTTTTACATAAGGATTTTCTTCGCCAGAAAAAGAAGTATAAGTATGTGTTAATCCACTCGAGGTAAAATCGACTAACGGATACGCTAATCCAGTAACGTTTTTGGAAGAAAATGTAGCAATATGGCGATCTCCAGAGATTATAAAAGTTCCTTTCACTTTGGTGGAAACTATTAATTGCTCTAATTTTTCTATTTCATGAGGAAAATTTCCCCAAGCTTCAAAACCATGTTTATTGGATAAAAACTGAATACTACTTACTATAACATTAAATTGTGCATCGGAATTTTGAAGTTCTTTTTTTAGCCATTTCCATTGTGTTTCACCTAACATGGTACCTTCACCATATTTATTGGGTTGGAAACGCTTTTTTGAATCGGTGGCTTTAGTGAGTGCTGTTCTAAAAAAACGAGAATCCAAGACAATTATTTTGACTTTATTTCCATCAATAGCAATTGTTTTGGCAGTATAAATTCCATCTCTTATTCGTTCCGGTGCGTTTTGTGAAGTTCCTAAAAAGTCTAATAATAACTGTTGACTTTCTCTTTTAAATGGATATTCTACTCCTCCGTCATTGGCGCCAAAATCGTGATCATCCCATGTTCCAAGAACGATTTTATCTTTAATAAATTTGAGATAATCAGCATCCTGTTTCTGAATTTCATAATTATTTCTAAGAAATTGCATATCCTCGGTATCCGAATACACATTATCACCTCCCCAAATCCAAACGGACGGATGATTTTCATCTATTGCTGGCCAAAGTTCATTCTTAATTTTCTGGTTGTCGCAGGAACCAAATGCAACAGTAAAATATTCATTTTGAATCGGTTTTTGAGATACAATTAGACTACCATTATCGTATGATTTACAGCTAATAAATCCTAAAAAACTAAAAATAAAAATTATTTTTTTCATGTGACAAAGAAATGGAAATGGTTATTTAGTATGTAAAATTTCTACGAAGATATAAAAAACAGTGTAGTTGTAGTTTAACTCAACTTTAAATAAAAAAGCGACTATATCTATTGAAACAGTCGCTTTTTTTTATTCAACAAGAGTATTTAATGCAAGTTGGTAACTTTACTTTGTTCAACCACGGCTGTGAAATCATTGGCTAAACGATTGCCATAATCTTCTAAAAGTTCTAAAACTCGCTGCTGATTATCTGATTTTACAATTAATCCTGCATGATATTCCAGCGGCACTTTAAAGCAAACTTCAGGATCTGAAAAGGATGATAAATTAGGATGCTGGAATTTTGATAGGGTCAGTACAATTCCGGCATATCCTTTTTTTACTTTTGGCAAAACATATTTATCGTCTTTTACTAATCCATTTTCAATTGAAGCCCACTCCTTCCATAAATTGATATTGGAAGCTTCGGCAACCATTTCCGCTAAATGTGCTCCTCCCACGCGTGAAGATGTTTCCAGAAAATAAATTTGTCCGTCTTCATTGCTTTTTATAAATTCGGTATGTGCGGCTCCATGTTTCAATCCAAAGCCTTTCATTACTTTCTCATTTAACTTTTTTATAGCTTTATCATCCTCTGAATTATATTTGATATTTGCAGAACGAAAAACGCCTCCTCCTTGGGAAATTTCCATTGGTGTGGCTAAATATTTTGAAGTCAAACTAAAGATTACTTTACTGTCCGAAATTAAACTGTCACAATGATACACATCGCCTGGTTTGAATTGTTCTAATAAATATTTAAATCTGTTATTCCCCATTTCATTGATATGAATCCACAAATTCTCTTTGTCATAAACTTTTATAATCCCAGATGCCGAAGCTTCGGAACGAGGTTTCAAAACCCATGGAGCTTCAATAGTATCAGCAAAAGTATTGATGTCATGATCATTAAATAAAGAACAAAAAGCTGGAATAGGTATTCCACAACTCTTGGCTCTCATACGCATGGCGAGTTTATCTCTAAAATAACGTCCGGTTGTTTGTCCCATCCCGTCAATACGCAGATTTTCTCTTAAATAAGTAGCTTTTTCAACATCATAATCATCCAGAGCAACAATGGCATCAATTTTTGTAGACTTCATAAAATTCCCAACACCAAGCAACAAATGTTCTAGATTCCAATCGACGTCCTGACCTTCCATGTAGAAAATTTCATCAATATGTTGATGAGGCCATGGTTTATCTCTCAGTTTTTCACTCGTCACTAAATAGACTTTGTTGCCTAACTTTTTTAAATTAATTAAAAAATCGGCACCCTTGAAATAATTTGAAATACAAAGAAAGGTTTTAGAATTTTCCATTGGTTATAAATTTTCTATGAATTTAGTTAATAAATGAACACCAAAAGCTGTTGCATGTTTACTTTTTGCAAATTCGTCATCTCCAAATGCCACTCCTGCCACATCAAGATGTGCCCAAGCTTTATGTTCTTGCGTAAAATATTCTAAAAATTTGGCAGCACTTATGGCTCCGGCAACTGGTTTTCCGCTATAATTTTTGACATCGGCAATATCGCTATCAATATCTGATTTGTAAGCGTCCCAAAGCGGTAAAGGCCACAATCGTTCCCCTATTGAATCTCCGCTTTCTTGCAATTTCCTCGCCATTTCTACATTATTGGTAAACAATGCACCACATTCATAGCCTAGAGTTGCCACGCTGCTTCCGGTCAGTGTAGCAATATCAACGATATATTCAGGTTTGAAATTTTTAATTAAGTACGATAATCCATCCGCTAATACAAGTCGGCCTTCAGCATCCGTATCAATAATTTCTATCGAATGTCCGCTGTAACTATGAATTACGTCGCTGGGTAAAAATGATTTGGCATCCACAGCATTTTCAGCACAAGGAACAATTGCAGTTACTTTTATAGGTAGTTGTAAATCAGCAATTAGTTGCATCGCACCGAATACAGCGCCACCACCGGCCATGTCACATTTCATATGAACCATTCCGGCTGTTTTTATGTTTAATCCTCCGGTATCGAAAGTGATTCCTTTTCCAACAAGCCCAACATGTTTCATGTGTTTTACTTCGGTAGTTGGAGTATAATTCATGATAATAAACTGTGGTTCATTTTCACTACCTTTTCCAACAGCCAAAAATGCACCAAGACCAACAATTTTTGAAGCTTCATAACCAAGAACTTCAACATCAAATCCGTATTTTTCTCCAGTTTCCTTGGCCCAAATCGCCAAGTATTTTGGATTGATTGTGTTAGGTGGCAAATCGACCAAATTATAAGTACTCAGTTGCGCTTTTGCAATTTTAATTCCTTTTGTGGCTGCAGCCAAATAATCATTTTCCGTCACCAAATTCAAGGTAAATTCAGAATTTAAAAAAGGATGTTCTTCTTTTTCGGATTTAAAATGACCTAAATTATACGTTCCCAAAAGCAAACCGGAAATCATTGCTTCAATTTGTTCTTCAACACATTGTTCTGGTATAACTAAAGCAACATTCGAACTGAAATTTTCTTTCTGTTTGGATGAAATACGTCTAAAAATAGTTTTTAAAGATTTGTAATCAATCGTTTTTCCCAAACCAATAAAAATATACGTATTGTCATTTTTTTCGGCTACGTAGTGTGTATCTTTTTTTCCAAAAAAAACTTTGGAGGCAATCTCCAGTCCATGGAATGCTATAGGAACAATACTTTTTGAATAGGTTTCAAAAACCGGAATCAAAATTGTACCTGAAAAACTATCTAAATTTGTAATTGTTTTTGTTATCATTTTCTTTAATTTTTATAGCTTTTGGTTGAATTTTATAGAATTCTGTATGCTTTATTCTTAAGATTAAATTGTAATAAATTGTGCGTTTAAGAATTTTTTTTATTAAAAAACAACCACTCGATTGCCTTAGGAAATTCATCACTCCAATACGTTTCGCTGTGTTTTCCTTGCCTGTTAATACTTAAATTAATTTGAGATTTATCTTCTATAAATTGGTTCGAAAGTAAATCATTCTGAAACTTTTTTATGTGCTCAATCATCGTTTTACTTTCATCACCACCGGCATATAAATATACTTTGGTGTCTGCTGTATTCGCTTTTTTTGCGTCAATTTTTAGTTCTGGAACCACCCAAAGTGATGGTGAAAAAATCATTAGCTTACCAAATGTTTCGGGATTCCTGAGGCCACTAAAAATACTGATTAATCCTCCCATGGAACTTCCTCCTATTCCTGTAAATTCACGTTCTTTTTTGGTTCTGAAATTACTGTCAACGTAAGGTTTTAGTGTATCTGTTACAAAACGAATGTATTTCTTGCCTTGCCCTTTTCCCAAAACTGTTTTCCCTACATTATATTCCTTTATGCGATCTTCCTCAGCGTGTTCTATGGCAATGATTATGATTTTTCCAATTTTATACTCGGACATAACTGCCAGTTTTTTGTCAATTTCCCAATTTCCAAATTCAGCTTTTTCGTTGAACAAATTTTGGGCATCCTGCAAATACATCACCGGATAACTCTCACTCGAATGATCATAATCATGTGGTAAAAGCGCCCAAATTTTTCTTGTTTTGTTGAGTTGCGGAATTTTAAATTCATCCGATATCAACTGCACTTGTGGCAAATACGATTGTTTAAATGGCAACCAGTTTTTTCTCCACCTGGCAACATGTTCATTTTGTATTCCAGTATGCGCATCTGTCGAGCGATTTTCGGTTCGATTTCCATGGCTGTCAATTTCAACTTCACTCCAATCTCCTTTTGTAAATTTATACAAAAGCATAGCAGGATAATCAAAATCATGAGAAAATTTGTAGTGATATGAACCGTTTCCAATCTTTTCCATCACAAATTCTTTGTCCTGTGTTCGCCAATTATTAAAATTTCCTGAAATATAAACCGGTCGAGAATCATCTTCGTCAGTTGTCAGAATTATGTGTAATCCTGTATTTATTATAGAATCGCTTAGATCTTGATTAAAGGTGGTATTATCTGTATTCATTACGTGTATGCGCTTCTTTAATTATAAATAATAGTAAATATAGTTGATTGCCATTGGAAATAAAAGAAAAAAGAAAACCCAATAGCAAATGAATTTCCTATTGGGTTTTCTAAATATGAATGAAATAAATTAATTTTTCTTCTGGCGACTTTTCAAAACTTCAACAACATCATCTAATTTAAAACCTTTGGCTTGCAATAAAATAAGATAATGAAATAGTAAATCAGCACTTTCGCCTAAGAATAAATCGTCGTTGTCATCTTTAGCTTCGATCACCACTTCAATGGCTTCCTCTCCTACTTTCTGTGCAATTTTGTTCATCCCTAATTTAAACAAGGAAGCCACATAACTTTTCTCAGAGTCTGCATTTTCTTTTCGAAGTTGAATCGTATCCTCTAACGTTGTTAAAAAGCCATAATCCTCCTTGTTTTCGTCTGCCCAACATGTATCAGTTCCCTTGTGACACGTTGGTCCTTCTGGTTTTACCTGAATTAATAACGTATCATTATCACAGTCGTTTTTGATGTCAATCAGATTCAGAAAATTGCCACTTTCTTCGCCTTTTGTCCAAAGTCTTTGTTTGGTACGACTATAAAATGTTACTTTTTTAGTTTCCACCGTTTTTTGATACGCTTCAGCATTCATGAAACCCAACATCAAAACCGTTTTGGTTTCGCTGTCTTGAATGATGGCTGGAATTAATCCGTCTGTATTTTTTGAGAAATCTATGTTCATTTTTTTTATTTAAAGATTAAAAAATTAAAGATTGAAAGATTGTCTAATCGGATTTTCTTTTCTCTTTATTCTATTATCTGTTTCTATATCCTAACTTCGATATTATTATTTTTAAGCTCTGTTTTTAATGTCTTGATTTCAATTTCTTTAAAATGAAATACGCTCGCGGCCAAAGCTGCATCTGCTTTTCCATCCAAAAAAGTATCCACAAAATGTTGTATGTTTCCCGCACCACCGGAAGCTATTATCGGAATATTAACTAATTCCGAAAGTCTAGCCAAAGCTTCATTAGCAAACCCGTTTTTAGTTCCGTCATTATCCATTGACGTGAATAAGATTTCGCCTGCGCCGCGTTCTTCAACTTCTTTCGCCCAATCAAATAAATTCAATTCTGTAGGTACTTTTCCACCCACTAAATGAACAATCCATTGACCGTCAATTTGCTTTGCATCAATCGCAACAACGACACATTGACTTCCGAATTTTTGAGCCAAATCATTAATTAACTGTGGATTTTTTACAGCAGATGAATTAATCGAAACCTTATCCGCACCGTTTTGCAACAATATTTCAACATCTTTTACAGATGAAATTCCACCACCAACAGTAAACGGAATATTAATCGTTGAAGCTACTTTTCGAACCAAATCAACTAGGGTTTTTCTTCTTTCTTCCGTTGCCGAAATATCCAAAAAAACCAATTCATCAGCACCTTCATCCGAATATATTTTGGCCAGTTCCACGGGATCTCCGGCATCCCGTAAGTCTACAAAATTAACACCTTTTACGGTTCTTCCGTTTTTTATATCGAGACAGGGAATAATTCTTTTTGTTAACATCGTTTTATTGTTTTACGTAGAGACGCACTGTAGAGACGCACTGCAGTGCGTCTCTACTTAAACCTACATTATGATAAATTGTTCTAACTGTTTCAATGAAATTCGTCCCTCGTAAATCGCCTTTCCGATTATCGTTCCTTCACAACCCAATTCGGCTAGTCTTGGCAACTCGTCAAAAGTAGAAATTCCTCCTGAAGCAATTAATTTTATTCCTTTGGCTTCATCCAAAATTTTTGCATATAAATCAAAAGATGGTCCTTCAAGCATGCCGTCTTTGGCGATATCCGTACAAATTACATACTGAATTCCTTTATGTTGGTAGTCTTGTATAAAAGGAATCAAATCTTCGTTTGAATCTTCCAACCAACCGGAAACCGCTACTTTTTCATTATTCGCATCTGCTCCCAAAATAATTTTATCAGAACCATATTCTGCAATCCATTTTTCGAATAGTTCTCTATTCTTCACGGCAATACTTCCACCTGTAATTTGATTCGCACCACTTTCAAACGCAATTTTTAAATCGGAATCCGATTTTAATCCACCACCAAAATCAATTTTTAATTTGGTATGAGTAGCAATCTGCTCCAGTATTTTATAATTCACAATTTGGCTTGACTTTGCTCCGTCTAAATCAACCAAGTGCAAATATTCAATTCCATGTGCTTCAAATGACTTAGCCACTTCAAGCGGATTCTCGTTGTAGATGATTTTGGTATTGTAATCGCCTTTTGATAAGCGAACACATTTTCCGTCTATGATATCTATTGCGGGTATTATTCTCATTTTAATTAGTCTTAAAGTTTGTAAGTCGAAAGTCTTAAAGAATCAACTTAAAGTTTTAAAAAATTTCCTAAAATTTGCTCTCCAATATCGCCACTTTTTTCCGGGTGAAATTGTGTTCCGTAGAAATTATCTTTTTGTAAAGCTGAAGCATATTCAACTTCATAATCAGTTGTAGCAATGGCTTCAGGGCAATTAGGAGCATAAAAACTATGCACTAAATACATATATTCATTTTCAGAAATTCCGTTGAATAAATCCGATTTCAAATTGTAAATTTGGTTCCAGCCCATCTGTGGCACTTTAACTTTTGGCGTAAATTTGATCACATCAACATCAAAAATTCCTAAACCTGTAGTGTTTCCTTCCTCTGATTTGTTGCACATCAATTGCATGCCCAAACAGATTCCCAAAACG
The DNA here is from genome assembly GCF_004349085.1 of Flavobacterium caseinilyticum. Taxonomy (GTDB): domain Bacteria; phylum Bacteroidota; class Bacteroidia; order Flavobacteriales; family Flavobacteriaceae; genus Flavobacterium; species Flavobacterium caseinilyticum. The sequence goes on from NZ_SMFM01000007.1 coordinate 94,014, forward strand.
GGTTGTTTCAAGGTTGGAATTAATACATCAAGACCACTGTCAATAAGCATTTTCATTGCAAAACTAGCTTCGCCTACACCCGGAAATATCACCCGGTCTGCAGCCTTAATTTCTTTCCAATCATTACTCAAAACAGCCTCAAAACCTAATCTTTCAATGGCGAATTTTATGCTTTGAATATTTCCTGCGCCGTAATTTATGATTACTATTTTCATTTTACTTTTGTTTCAAGTTTAAAGTTTAAAGTTTAAAGTTGCTCGAGTCAACCTGAAACTTTAAACTTTAAACAATTTTACAACATTCCTTTCGTACTTGGCAAAATCATCTTTTCTGTATCGCGTTTTACTGCTACTTTTATCGCTTTTGCAAAAGCTTTAAAAATCGCTTCAATCTTGTGATGTTCGTTCGTTCCTTCTGCTTTGATATTGATGTTCGCTTTAGCACCGTCTGAGAATGATTTGAAGAAATGATAAAACATCTCTGTTGGCATTTTTCCAACCATTTCACGTTTGAATTCGGTTTCCCAAACCAGCCAGTTTCTGCCTCCAAAATCAATGGCAACTTGCGCTAAACAGTCATCCATTGGTAAACAAAAACCGTATCTTTCTATTCCTAACTTATTTCCTAATGCTTTTGCAAAAACTTCTCCAAGTGCAATTGCTGTATCTTCAATCGTGTGGTGTTCATCCACTTCTAAATCCCCTTTTACTAGGATTTCTAAATCCATTTGTCCGTGACGCGCAATTTGGTCCAGCATGTGGTCAAAAAAGGCAATTCCTGTTTCGATTTTGCTTTTCCCAGTTCCGTCAAGGTTTAAGTTTATGTAAATATCCGTTTCATTCGTTTTTCTTTCTATCGAAGCTGAACGCTCTTCTAATTTCAAAAACTCATAAATCACTTTCCAATCAGTCGTTTGTAAAGCAATAACCGAATCCAATTCATTTCTTTTAGAGGATATTTCATCACCTCCCAAAGCTTCATCTCTGTTAATAAAAATCGCTTTTGAACCCAAGTTTTTGGCTAATTCCACATCAGTTATTCTGTCTCCGATGACGAATGAATTTTCTAAATCATATTCTGGATTGTCGATATATTGTGTCAACATTCCAGTCGCAGGTTTGCGAGTCGGTGCATTTTGGTACGGAAAAGTTTTATCGATAAATACTTCTTTAAAAACAACGCCTTCATTTTCAAACGCTTTCATAATTAAGTTATGAACTGGCCAAAAGTTAATTTCAGGATGAGAATCAGTTCCCAAACCATCTTGATTTGTCACCATTACTAATTCAAAATCCAATTCCTTTGCTATTTTACCAAGATATTGAAAGGCATTTGGATAAAATTCTAATTTTTCAAAACTGTCTAATTGATAATCATTTGGTTCCAAAACCATTGTTCCGTCACGATCTATAAAAAGTATTTTTTTCATTAAAAAAAGTTTAAAGTTTAAGGTTTAAAGTTGTTTTAAAACCTCAATTAATTTCATATTTTCTTTTTCAGTTCCAACAGTAAAACGCAAACAATTATCGCATAATGGTTGGGTTGTTCGATTACGGATTACAATTCCTTTTGCAATCAATTCATCGTATCTTTTATTGGCATCATCCACTTTTACCAAAATAAAATTAGCTTCTGTTGGATAAATTTTTTCGACAAATTTAATATCAAGTAATACTTTAAGTAATTCCTCTCTTTGTTTTATTATCGAATCAATTTCAGCTTTTATTTTATCTTTATCCTTTAATCGTTCTAAAGCCCTTTTTTGACTCAATTCATTCACATTATACGGTGGTTTTATTTTATTTAAAACTGAAATTACTTCCGTAGAGGCATAACAAATTCCCAATCTAATTCCTGCCAGGCCATACGCTTTTGATAATGTTTGAGTGATGATCAAGTTTGGATATTCATCCAGTTCATTGCTCCAGCTATCTTTTTTAGAAAAATCAATATAAGCTTCATCAATCACTACTAATCCTTTGAAATTTTGCAAAAGGTACGCAACACTTTCATCTGAAAATGAATTTCCGGTTGGGTTATTTGGAGAACACAAAAAGATGATTTTTGTGTTTTCATTAACAGCTTCCATAATTTTTTCAATTTGCGGTTGAAAATCATCCGAAAGCAATACTTCTTTGTTTTCTACGGCATTGATATTTGCCAAAACACTATACATTCCATACGTTGGTGGCAAAGTGATTACATTATCTTTTTTTGGTTCACAAAAAGCTCTGAACAATAAATCCAACACTTCATCACTTCCGTTACCTAATAAAATTTGATTCGTTTTCACAAATTTTTGTTTTGCCAAAACCTCTTTTACACTCATTTGTTGAGGATCCGGATAACGGTTTACGCCATTTTCAAATGGATTTTCATTAGCGTCCAAAAAAATCATTTCTGCAGTATCAAAATCCTCAAATTCATCGCGAGCCGAAGAATACGGTTTCATTTGCTTAACGTTTTCTCTGACCAAATTATTTATGTCGAAATTATTTTCCATCTTCAATCGCTTTTAATCGTAATGTAACTGCATTTTTGTGTGCTTGTAATCCTTCAGCTTCTGCCATTATTTCAATCGCTTTCCCGATATTTTTTATTCCCTTTTCCGTTATTTTTTGAAAAGTCATCGTTTTCGTAAAACTATCCAGATTTACACCGCTATAATTTTTGGCATAACCATTAGTTGGCAATGTATGATTAGTCCCGGAAGCATAATCTCCGGCACTTTCAGGAGTATAATTCCCTATGAATACAGAACCCGCGTTTTGAACACCATTGCTGTAAAAATCATCAAATTCTGAGCAAATAATAAAGTGTTCCGGTCCGTATTCATTGATTAAGTCCAAAGCAATTTTATCATTTTCAACAAAAATCAATTTAGAATTCGCAATCGCTTTTTCGGCAATCGCTTTTCTTGGCAACGATTCCAATTGTATTTGAATTTCAGTCTCTACGGCATCAATTAATTTCTTGGAAGTAGAAACTAAAATTACTTGGCTATCCGCTCCGTGTTCTGCTTGTGATAACAAATCCGAAGCTACAAAAGCCGGAACTGCAGTCTCATCAGCAACAATCAGTAATTCTGATGGTCCAGCTGGCATATCTATTGCGACACCAAATTGTGTAGCCAATTGTTTTGCAACTGTCACAAATTGATTTCCGGGACCAAAAATTTTATACACTTTTGGAATCGTTTCTGTTCCAAAAGTCATTCCTGCAATAGCCTGAATTCCTCCTACTTTTAATATTTTTGTCACTCCACATAAATTTGCAGCGTACAAAATCGCAGGATTTACAACTCCATTTTTATCCGGTGGCGAACAAAGAACAATTTCGTTACAACCAGCAATTTCTGCAGGAACAGCAAGCATTAAAACAGTAGAAAATAAAGGGGCGGTTCCACCAGGAATATATAATCCGATTTTTTGAATCGGTCTTTTTTCCTGCCAGCAATTTACTCCTTCAATTGTTTCTACAGCAACTCTATCCGTTTTTTGAGCAATATGAAATTTTGAAATATTAGATTTGGCTAACTCAATAGCTTCTTTCAACTCTGGAGAAACGGAAGCAATTGCCAAATCAATTTCAGCTTTAGAAACTTCAATAGTATCAATTTTGGCACCATCAAAAAGCGACGTATATTTTGCAACAGCAACATCACCTTTCTTTTGAACTTCACTGAAAATTTCTTTTACAGTGGCTTCAATGTCATCAATAGTTTTGGTAGGACGCTCTAAAATTGAGGACCAAGATTCTGCTTTAGGATTGTATATTTTATTCATTTATAGTTTTATTCAAAGATTAAATAATAGAATTATTCCGTTTTTAAACTCATAATTCACAACTTATAATTTAAAATTCTTAAAGTACCATCTTCTCAATTGGACAAACCAAAATGCCTTCGGCACCAGCTTCTTTCAATTGATCAATAACATCCCAGAAAGTATCTTTATCGATTACAGAGTGAACGCTGCTCCATCCCTCTTGTGCCAAAGGCAAAACCGTCAAACTTCGTAACACAGGAAGAATTTTACCAACTGCTTCAATTTTGTCATTTGGGACATTCATCAAAATGTATTTTGATTTTCTTGCTCTTAAAACAGATTCGATTCTGAATTTTAACGTGTCAATTATTTTTTGAGATTCAGGACTTACTTTTGGCGAAACAGCTAAAACTGCTTCACTTTTAAAAATAACTTCAACCTCTTTGAGATTATTTTTAAATAATGTACTTCCGCTGGAAACAATATCAACAATAGCATCAGCTAAACCAATGTTTGGAGCAATTTCTACCGAACCTGAAATTTGGTGAATATCAACTGTCACGCCTTTAGAGCTAAAAAAATCAAGGACTGTTTTAGGGTAAGAAGTTGCTATGCGCATACCTTCTAAATCCTGAACGGATTTGTAATCAAATGTTTTTGGTACAGCAACAGATACTTTACATTTTGAAAAACCTAATTTTTGAATTACTTCAATATCCCCGCCTTTTTCGACTAAAAGATTATCCCCAACGATAGCAATATCTACAACTCCATCAATCAAATATTGAGGAATATCCGAATTTCTTAAATATAAAACCTCTAAAGGGAAATTGGATGCTTCGGCTTTTAATTGGTCTATTCCGTTATCAATTGAAATACCTGCATCTTTTAAAATTTGAATGCTGTCCTCGTTTAAACGTCCTGATTTTTGAATTGCAATTTTTAATGTACTCATTTTGTCTTTTTTTGTTTTTGTTTAAAGTATTTTGATTGAGTACAAATAATGGGTAATAAAAAACCCGTTTGATGTACTCAAACGGGTTTTTAGAATATGATGATTTACACACATACCATTAACACATCGCTTGAGAGCAATAATGAAAATGATGATGATGCAATTGATTTGTAAACATTTTAGTGTACTTGTTTTAATTCTTGTGCAAATATAAGAGATAAATTATTTACAAAGCAATTTTTATTGTAACTTATAAACTAATTTTTGTTAAATGGATATTATTCGTCTTCGTTTTGATACTCTTTTTCCAAAGATGGATTCTCATTCACAGGTACAGCAGCAGCATTATTTTTTCTAATTTCTGTATGACGAATTTCTCCTCCCGAAGTTCCAACATTTATCGACATAATTCCACTTATCAATGCTAAAACAAGTGTAATAATGGAAAATATTTTTGCCAATCGGAATTTTTTTACAGCGGCTACTACTGAAATCAACGCAAAAACTCCGGTTGCATACAGCAGTAAAGCAAATTTTTCCGCTAATTCTTCGTGTTCATGGATGATTGCTTTACCAATATTTGGAAAATCTTCCACCACTTCCTCTGCTCCTTCTCCAGTTCCCATACTGAACGCACCAAAAATAGCTGCAACAATAAATAAAACATAACTAGTATTTTTTATGGAATTGTTCTTTAATAATATTCCTGTAATCAGGATTGCAATTCCAAAAAAAGTTCCAATAATTGGAAAATGGTTAACAACCAAGTGTAAATGAGCATCATTCATAATATAATTTTTTGAGGTTTAATACTGTTTAATTTTTTCTAATATGTTAATTATTTTATCCCGCCAGTGAAACTCCGATTAGGGAACCAATTCCATAAGTCACGGCTGCAGCCAGCAATCCAAAAGAAACTTGTCTAAATCCGGAAAATAAAACGCTTTTTCCTGTAAGTAAAGTAATAGCGGCACCAATGCCAAAAAGTCCAACAACACTGCTTCCTAAACTAAGCAAAATTGCATTTTTTCCATCTAAAAACATAAATGGATATAATGGAATAATCGCTCCAATAGCAAAAAGCACAAATGAAGCTATTGCCGCTTCCCAGGCTGAACCGCCTAATTCTTCCTTATCAATTCCCAGTTCCTCCGTGATAATGGCATCAATTGCCGTTTGAGGATTTTCAAAAGCTTTGTCAGCCAGTTTTTGTGCTTCTACTGCATTCATTCCTTTGGCTTGATACAATAAAACTAATTCTTTTTTCTCTTCTTCGGGAGAAGCTTCTAATTCTTCGGTTTCCAAATCGATTTGGCGCTGGTTTAATTCTCTTGAACTTTGTACCGAAAGCCATTCGCCTAGTGCCATGGAGATTGCTCCTGCCATAAGTCCCGCAATTCCCGTTAATAGTATGGTATTATTAGAAACAGCTGCTCCAGCAACTCCCATGACTAAACTCATATTCGAAACCAATCCATCATTGGAACCTAAAACAGCAGCTCGCAATGCATTTCCACCTACTGATTTATGCCTGCTTTCAAATTTAGACAATAAGCCACCGGAAACATTCAAGGCAGCATTATTGTTTACGGCTTCAATGATATTAAGATGATTGTGCTCAAAACCTGTTGGTTTCTCTCCGCTTTTAAGTTTATTTTTAATTGAATTTACTGCAAACTGCTTTTCAATATTGGAAAGGTTGCTGATAATAGAACTGTAACCAAAGATTTTACCCAACTTCAATTGGAATTTCGCTCGTCCTGATGGCGAAGGTATTTTGTAATTTGGTTCCAAAGTCAACACTTTATCAAACATGTGTTTCGCGTGTCCTTTCTCAATTTCACCCAAACTCAACAATACTCTTGAAAGATTATCATCCGATTGAATGGCAGCAATACTATCATACAAAAAGGCAGTATCAACCTCTGTTTGCAACTGATCTTTTAGTTTTTTCAAGTCCATTTTATTTGTTTCTTTATTAATTAGCCAAATCGAACACCCCTTTTGTCAAAATTCTTGAAGAATCATTAATCATAGTATTTGGAAGTATTTCGACAAACTTTTCAGATTTCTCGCCTATTTTAACGCTTACTTTCTTGAATGAATATCCGTTTTTTTCATTGTCCAATAAAAGCACGAAATTTTTGTTGTTTTCAGTTAGTAATGCTTCAGAAGGAATCGCCAAGCCTTTTTTGGAATCGATAATTATTTCAGCTTCTACAAACATTCCTGTTAATAATTTTTGCTTGATAGCATCATCTAAATGTCCATGAATATTAATTGTTCTGTCGTTTCCTTCTATTGATTTTCCAACCAAATGTACGTCGGCATTAAAAACATCTTTAGAAGCTTCAGGAACTTTAAAATGTATTTTTTGTCCAATTTTCACATTCAAAATATCTTTTTCAAAAACGGCCAACTCTAAATGCAAATGATCCGTATCGACAATTTCTAAAATCACATCCGAAGGCGCCACATACATTCCCACATTGGCATTCATAATTACAATATCCCCTGTTATTGGAGAAAAAATAGTGATTGTTGAAGTCAAAATTCCTTTCTCTACATTTCTTGGGTTAATATTCAAAAGCACTAATTTGGCACGTAAACTTTGATGCATTGCTTTGGCTCTTCGGTATTCACTTTCTGCTTTTAGGTAGTTTTTTTGCGAAGTTATTTTTTCATCATACAATGTTTTTTGTCTGTCATATTCAGATTTCAGGAAATTAAGTTGCTCAGCCACTTCCATATAATCTTTTTGAATATCAAGAAATTCCGTGTTTTGTAGCGTTAACAAAGCTTGTCCTTTTGTTACTTTGTTTCCAACTAGCAGTGTTGTTGATTTCACATAACCGCCCATAAAAGTGTTCACTTTAGCTCGATTTTGTGGCGGTACGTCAATTTTTCCCGAAGACTTAACCGTAACATCAAAATCCTGTTCTGTTGGAGTGGCAATCTCCATTCCCGAAGATTTGAATTGGACGGAAGTTACAGTTGTCAAACCGTCGTCTTTTTGTTCCACTTCCTCTGTTTTTGATTCTTTACAAGAAAATAAAGCAATGGATAAAGCAATTATATATAGAGATTTTTTCATTAGTTGTATTTTAAAAATTTAGGTATTGTAAATCTAATTGGGTTTGGTTGAATTGCAAAATAGTATCTAAATAGTCCACTTGAATTGTTGTGGCATTTTCTAAACTTTGGATGTATTGGAAAAAATCAATTTCACCATGTTTGTAGCTATTGTTTCCTACTTTTATAATCTCATCCGATAATTTTTTCCCGTAAAGATTGTAGTAGTTTATCGCTTCCTGATGCTTCGCTAATTCATTCTTTTTTTGATTAATGTACTTCTCTATTTTTACTTCTTCATTTTGCTTTTGTTGTTCCCAACTTTGTAATTCTAGCTGTGCGACTTTGCTTTTAGAAATATTACCAGAGAATAATATTGGCACTGCTAAACCAACTTGAAAACCATACAATGACTGTGATAATCCGTTATTTTTTCCTTGAAAATAATCCAAGTTAATATCCGGCAACCAATGTTGTTTTTGTAGCTTTATTTGGTTTTTATAATTTTCAGTAACACTTTCTAAATAAGTAGTATAAAATAATTTACTTGTTGCATCAGTAAAAGTATTTAAAGGTGTAATTGAATTGCTTTTTATTGCTACCATTTCATCGGTTTGAAGCAAGGATTGCAACAGTTCATATTGTCCTTTTTTATCATTTTCAATTTGTGAAAGTTTGGTTCTAATTTGTCTGAATTTAGCTTGAGCAGTAATTTTTTCAAGATAATTAGTTTCTCCTAATTCAAAACGTCTGTCGCTTGCTTTAGAGAAATTTTGGTACAAACTATCCAAATATTGATAGAGTTTTTCTTGATGTTGTAAATAAACAATCTGCTGAAACGACTTAGAAACAGCTAAAGAAAGTTTGTTTTTTTGAATATCAAAATTGGCTTTTTCCCTTTCATATTCTGAGGAAAATACTTTTTTCTGCGCTCCGTAAACCGTTGGAAAAGAAAAACGTTGCTGTACGCCAAATACTCTTAAAGGTTCGTTATTGAGTGCCAAATTATTTTGATCGTAACTGTAATAAATATTAGTTTTATCAAAAGTATTTGCCGTTTTGATATTGGCTTTAGTTTTATCCACTTGCAATTGAGCTGCTTTTATTCCTTTATTATTTTGAATTGCTTTTGACATTAAACTATCCAATTCCGGATTAGCATTTTGTGAAAAAGCCAACGAAGAACTCAACAAAAACAAAATGATATAAGTTGAACTTTGATGTTTCTTAAACTTCGCTTTTTTGAAGGATTGACTATCAAAAACCTTATATAAAATAGGTAAAACAATCATCGTCAAAATAGTTGCCGTAAACAATCCGCCAATGACTACCGTTGCTAATGGTCGTTGCACTTCTGCCCCGGCCGAAGATGAAATTGCCATTGGTAAAAATCCTAATGCAGCAGCCGAAGCGGTCAATAAAACCGGACGTAATCTATCGGTAGTTCCTTTTAAAATTAATGCATCGATATCTTTCATGCCTTGGTGTTTGAGTTCTTTAAAATGTTCGATTAGGACAATTCCGTTTAATACTGCAATTCCGAAAAGCGCGATAAAACCAACGCCTGCCGAAATACTGAACGGTAAATCTCTCATCCATAAAAATAGAACTCCACCAACTGCTGAAAAAGGAATTGCTGAATAGACCATTAACGCTTCTTTTACGGAGCCAAATGCAAAATACAATAGAATAAAAATCAAAAATAAAGCGATAGGAACTGCAATCATCAAGCGGGCTTTGGCACTCTGTAAATTTTCAAATTGTCCGCCATATTTCACATAATATCCGTCTGGCATTTTAATTTGGGTATCTACAATTTTCTGAATATCGGTCACTACGCTTTGCAAATCTCGGTTCCGAACATTGATTCCCACTACAATTCTTCGATTGGTATTGTCTCTTGAAATTTTTGCGGGACCTTCAGTATATTCGATAGAAGCCAATTCACTCAACGGAATTTGTTCTCCGTTAGGCGTTGGAACATATAAATTACGTAAATCTTCAATGTCGTGACGGTTTGCTTGATCCAAACGAATTACCATATCAAATCGTTTCTCGCCTTCAAAAACATTTCCAACGGTTTTTCCGGCAAAGCCCAGCGCAATCATTTCGTTTAAATCAGCAATATTCAAACCGTAACGAGCAATTTTCGAGCGATCATAAACCACTGACATTTGTGGCAAACCTTCTGTTTTTTCGACAATAATATCCGAAGCTCCTTCTACTTTTGCAATAGCATTTTTGATTTCATTCGCTTTTATTGCCAAAATATTTAAGTCTTCGCCAAACACTTTAACTGCCACATCAGATCGGGTTCCAGAAATTAATTCGTTAAAACGCATTTCTATGGGCTGCGTAAATTCGATTTCCATATTGGGAATTTCTTTTTCCAGAGCTGCTTTTATTTTGTCTGCCAATTCATCTTTGGAAGATGCCGAAGTCCAATCTGATTTGGGTTTCAATTTTACAATAATATCACTTTCTTCCATGGACATAGGATCTGTAGGCACTTCGGCAGCTCCAATTCTGCTGACAACTTGTGTGACTTCCGGGAAGTTATTGAGGATTATTTTCTCTATTTTGGTGGTTATCGCTATTGTTTTTGTCAATGAAGTTCCTGTTTTTAAAACCGGCTGAATCACAAAATCACCTTCATCAAGCGTAGGAATAAATTCTCCTCCCATGGTTGCAAATAATCCTACGGCCAGCAATAATAAACCTAATGCGCCATACATTACTTTTTTGGTATTGCTTATCGCCCAAGTAATTATCGGTAAATACCCGGATTTCAGTTTACGGATTAATATACTGGAGATTGAATTTGGATTTTCTGCTTCTGGTTTTAAAAACAAAGAAGAAACAACTGGAACATAGGTAAAACAGAAAATCATAGCGCCTAATAAAGCAAAACTAAACGTCATTGCCATCGGTTTGAACATTTTACCTTCAATTCCGGATAAGGATAGAATTGGAATAAAAACAATCAGAATAATCAATTGGCCAAAAATAGCTGAATTCATCATTTTGGAAGCACTATTATAGGTAATTTGGTCAATTTCCAACTGGCGTTCTTCCTTGTTTAGATTCACTAAATGAGCTGATTTACTGGCAATTTGAAATGCAATGAATTCAACAATAATTACAGCGCCATCGATAATTATTCCAAAATCAATAGCACCCAGACTCATCAAATTGGCATCAATACCAAAAATATTCATGAACGAAATGGCGAATAATAAACACAAAGGAATGACAGAGGCCACGACCAATCCGGAACGCCAGTTTCCTAACAATAAAATGACAACAAAAATCACGATTAAACATCCTAAAATCAAGTTTTCGGCAACGGTAAAAGTTGTTTTTCCTACTAATTCGCTTCGTTCCAGAAAACCGTTGATGTATACACCGTCCGGCAATGTTTTTTGAATTTCGGTAACTCTATCCTTAACATCATCAATTACTTGTTTCGAATTCCCACCTTTAAGCATCATCACTTGTCCTAGTACTTTTTCGCCTTCGCCATTACCCGTGATCGCACCAAAACGGTTGGCATGACCAAAACGGACTTGCGCTACATTCTTGATATAAACCGGCAATCCATTGGTATTTGTAACAACAATATTCCCAATATCTTTTAGTGAATTAACTTTTCCTTCGCCTCGAATAAAGTAACTTTGATTCACTTTTTCGATATATGCACCGCCGGCGATACTGTTGTTTTTTTCTAATGCTGTAAAAACATCCGCAGTAGTGATATTCATCGCTTTCAAACTTGACGGATTAATCGCAATTTCGTATTGCTTCAAAAAACCACCCCAAGTATTGATTTCTACAACACCTTTTATTCCTGACAATTGACGTTTTACCACCCAATCCTGAATGGTACGCAAGTCAGTTACGGAATAATTATTCTTAAATTCTGGTTTTACTTCTAAAGTATATTGATAAATTTCTCCAAGTCCTGTAGTAATTGGACCCATTTCCGGTGTTCCAAAACCTTGCGGAATTTTCTCTGAGGCAGTTTTTATTTTCTCCGCAATAAGTTGTCTTGGAAGATAAGTTCCTAAATTTTCATCAAAAACAATCGTGACAACAGATAAGCCAAATTTTGAAATGGAACGAATTTCAGTGACACCAGGCAAATTAGCCATTTCAATTTCAACAGGATACGTGATAAACTGTTCAATATCTTGTGTAGAAAGGTTACGAGAAGTGGTAATTACCTGAACTTGGTTGTTCGTCACATCAGGAACGGCTCCAATAGATATTTGGAAAACAGAAAACAAACCAAATCCAAAAACTCCTAAAGTAAAGAGTAAAACAATTAGTTTATTTTTTAAGCTAAAGGCAATAATTTTTTCGAGCATTTTTATCTTATTTATACTTCAAAAGTAAAGTTTAAAGATAAGGATTTCTTTAAGAACTACTTAAGGTCTGCTTTAAATAAACTTAAAATAATAGTATGATTTTACAAATAAAAAATTACATATCTAAAGATAATTTTGAATTTATTTTAAGATCTATTAATGAGATAATTTTGTATAAAAAAAACGGGTGAACTTGAAGTCTCACCCGTTTTTTATTTGGAAATATAGCGTTACTCTTTTTCGTTGGATAAACCAAAAAGATTTCCTTTTTCAAAAGTTTTTAAATCCTTTTTTAAAGTTTTACTGTTACGTTTGGTAAGTTCTGCAGCATCAAGATTTGTTAAATCCGGTTTTCCTGCATTTACCCAAGCCGTGTACCAAAAACTTGCTGTTGCGGTGATTGCTTTTTTCATTTGTTGTTCAACCATTCCGTTCAAATCCGTATGTAATTTAGTGGCATATTCATCAGAATATAAGGTTCCGCCATATTTGTTTTTGACAATATTTCCAGCAGAATCTGTTACATACATTTTGTTTTCAGCAGTCGCAGTTCTAAGTTTTTTATCGGCAGCCAATAAAGGTTCTACCAGACTGTGCGTGTCAAAAATGATATCCCAAGTTGCCTTGTCCACATTTTCTAAATATTTTCCTTGCGCTACATTCAATTTATAATCTTTGGCAAACAATTCCGGCAAACGGCTTTCCCATAAGGAATGAATTCCTTTTTGATTCGTATTTTGTCCATCATGATTGTCCGATGTATGCAAAGGCATATGCGCATCAGCAATATAATGACCTAAATCACCCGCAATAAATAATATTTCATTCTTTCTTTTATCTTTGAAAGCCTTCGTCAATTTGACCATCATATCCTGAATATACCAAGGTAAAATTCCGTTTTTAGTCAAAAACTTCTCGTCATATTTCAGCTTTGCTTCGTCCATAGTCTTAGGAAATGTAGCCACATTACCAAAGTTTTCCATGTCAAAATAATGACGTGGCGGTTCTGCTTTGTCATTCAAAACATTTCTTCTTAAATCTGGAACGGTAGATTCCTGAGTAATGAAATCAATATGATTGTAAAAAAAGGTTTGTAATGGTTTTGGCAATGCCATTACTGCCGCTCTGTTGATTCGTTCATGACCAATAACGCCCCATGACAAAAGAAAAAGGGCAACTCCAAGAACAGATAAAGTGATTAGTGTAGGTCTAATTTTAAAATTTTTCATTAAATTTATTTTTTTGAAGTACAAATGTATTTCTTTAAATCGTTATTAGAAAAAATTGGGTTTAAGATTCTGTTAATTAAATAAGAAAACTTACAAATATGTTTCGACATCAAGGAAAAAACAGAACTTTTATTCATAATCTTCGTTTAGCCACTTTATTATCTTTTGTTGCCGGAATCGTAAATGTTACGGGAGTTTTATCGGTACAAACATTGACCACAAATGTTACGGGACATTTTGCCTATTTTGCAGAAGAAATCATGAAACAAGATTATTCAGCCGCAGTTACCTTTTTTGTATTCACTATTTTCTTTTTGTTGGGCGCCTTTACATCTAACTTTTTAGCAGAATTGATTTCGAAAAAGCATCCAAATTTATCTCATGTCATTCCAATTTCATTAGAAATGATTGTTTTGATTAGTGTTGGGATTTTTGGCATCGCCTCTGATTTGTCGGGTTCGGAAGGAAAATGGATTGCTTTTGCAATGCTTTTTGCGATGGGAATACAAAACTCTTTGGTAACAAAAATTTCTCAATCTACTGTTAGAACAACCCATTTAACTGGGCTTTTTACTGATTTAGGAATCGAATTGTCTCAATTATTTTTCTATAAAAAAACCGAAGAAAAGAAAAAATTAAAGACCAGTATTTATCTGAGATTATCCATAATTATTTTCTTTTTTGTAGGCTGTATTACGGGTGGTTTTCTTTATAATTTACTGGAAATGAAAACGCTTTTTGTAGCTGCAACATTTTTATTGTTTGCGCTTTTGTATGATTATCTCCGATTGCAATTTCATGTGATCAAACGAAAAACCTTTCATCATAAAACTATTTTAGATAAATAATTGAAATTAAAGTCGCAATTGCAATAAATGTCCAGAGCAAGATTCCCTGCGCCAGCGGTTTTAATCCCACTGATTTTAAGACATTTATATTTAATCCGGCTCCAATCAGAAACAAAGTTACCGTAAGACCAATTTTGGCAACCGAAACCAAGTGCGGTGCTACACTCTCTATTTGTGGCAGATAGGTATTGGCAATCATTGCCAAAATAAACAAGCCAATAAAATAAGGAATTTTTATTTTACCAGATTTATTTTTAAAAATAAACGCCGTAATCAGTGCAACAGGGATAATCCACAACGCTCGGGCTAATTTTACTGTTGTGGCTATTTGCAAGGCTTCAGGGCCAAATTTACTCGCCGCTCCTACCACAGAACTCGTGTCATGAATTGCAATGGCACACCATAATCCGAACTCTTTTTGAGTTAAATCCAACCAATGACCCACGGCAGGAAATAAAAACAGTGCTGCTGAATTTAGGATGAATATCACTCCCAGAGCAATTGAGGTTTGTTTTTCATTGGATTTGATTACTGGTGCAATCGCTGCAATGGCACTTCCACCACAAATCGCAGTTCCACAAGAAATTAAATGAGATGTTTTCTTATCGGTTTTAAACCATTTTCCAAGAAAAGTTCCTAAAATTAAAGTACTCAAAATAGAAATAATGGTAAACAAAAAACCTTCCTTTCCTGCAGCAACAGCACTATGAACATTCATTCCAAATCCTAAACCAACGACTGAAAATTGCAACAGATAATTGGTGGCTTTGTGATTCAATTCTAAAAAAGGGTGTCCGAAAAAGTTGGCGACAATCAATCCTAATACTAAAGCAATTGGCGGAGAAGCGAAAATTGTGGATAACAATAGCAAGACAACAAAAATAAGTTGCTGCAAAGGGGCTTCAACTTTAAAAAAAATAAAAGATTCTTTTTGAATTCCTTTTTGATGCGTTTCCAATGTAAAGTTGTTGAATTAGTACAGTACAAAGGTGGAACGATAAAACTGGTAATACCAATCGCAAATTATAATCCGCTATAACTTTAAATTATAATGATTGGAAATGTTTTGGATAAACAAATCCGCTAGTGAATCCGTTTTTCCCTGTAACGTAATGACATAAAAGAAACGTTCAATAACTAAGTCTTTAATATCTAAAATAGCCAATTCATTGTTTCGAAGTTCTTTTTTTATCGCATGAATCGAGATAAAAGCCACACAATCAGAGTTCATCAAATAGGATTTAATACTTTCGGTACTTCCTAATTGCATTTCAATTTGTAGTTCAGATAGTTTAATTTCAAAAGGTTTCAATGCGTGTTCAATAACTTCAAGTGTTCCAGAACCTTGTTCTCGCATTAAAAAATGCATCCTTTTGAAATATTCCTGAGTCACTTCATCACGACTTACTAATGGATTGGTACTCCTACAAACTAAAACCAATTCGTCCTTTAAAAACTCAGAATATTTAATGGATTTATTTTTTGATTGCCCTTCAACAATTCCTATTTCAATTTCCTGGTTTAGTAAAGCATTTTCTATTTGTTCGGTGTTTCCATTAAGTAAACTCACTTTTACATCTTGTAATTTTTGGTGGAAACGAGCTAAAAGTGGCGGAATTATATACTGAGAAATCGTTGTACTAGCGCCTAATCGCAACAATCCGGAACGTTGATTAATAAGAGTGCTCATATCAAAATCGATTTCTCTATAAAGTTCGAAAATGTTTTTGGTATGTTTTAATAACACTTCACCTGCAGGTGTCAATGCGATTTTGGAACCATTCCTGTCAAACAATTTGATTTTATATTGCTCTTCTAACTCTTGAATATGTTTGGAAATCGCAGGTTGCGTAATGAATAATTCGGTTGCTGCTTTTGTAAAACTCAAACGATTTGCAACGGTATAAAATACTTTCAGTCTAAAATCCATGTTATTTAATTGTATTAGAGTAATCCGTTGTATTTTCGAACAAACCATTCCGTTGCCAACAAAAATGAAATTAAAACCAATAACCAAATCCAATCTATCAAAGGAGTTTTAGTAACAATGTTCTTCTCTATCGCTTTATATTCATCATTTTCCAAAAGCGTTTTAATCAACACATCAACTTGGTCTGTGAAAAAAGCTTTTCCTTGCGTTTGCGTGGCTAATTGTGTCAATTTCTCAACATCGGGATTGACAAATTGCTTTTCGATATCAAAATCAAGAATTTCAAAACTACTGGAATAGGTCGTTTTTGAATTCAATTCTTTGACAGTAAACGCATAAGAACCCGCTTTCAATCCGTCAAGATTGACTTTATAGGAATTATTTCCTTTTAGTAAATCGTAATTTTTAGTTTGCTTCGTTTTAGTATTGGTCACCGCAATTGTCAAACGGGCTTTCTCATCAAACTCATAATTTTTATTGAAAAATTGAGCGGTTATTTCAATGGCTTCACCTGAATTATAAAAACTTTCATGTTCAACCACCAGTGACTTTTTAGAATTATTAGAAGCCAGAAATTGAATAATCTTATCGATGAAAACATCATATTTTTCAAAGGATTGATTATTGACATGCGTTTGTAAACGCCATTTCCAGCTGTTTTCTCCTAAAAGATAAGCAACTCGTTTGCCTTGATTTTCTGTAAAAGCCAACAAAGGCGCATTCGTATCAATTGTTCTAATTTTGGACGAAAGCAAAACTGACACCGCTCCTTTTGTGGTTACGTTTCCAAAAGCATTTTGCAAAGGCGGTAAATTTTCAAACCCGATATTGTCAGCTGCAAACAAATTAAACTGCCCATTAAAAACCGACAAATAATCTTCTTTTTGTCCGCTCATTTTAAAGCTCAAATTATCCTGTTGCTGATTCAGAAAATTGAAATCGGTGTTGTTTCCAGTAATGACAAACGTGTTAATTCCTGCAGCTTTATTATTCTCAAAAATGGTTTTAAATTCAGCTGTTGGTTGGTATAAAATCAAAATATTATAATCTTGTAATGATTTGATTTCATTTGGATTAATAATTATGACTTTACGTTGCACATTAGATTCAATTGCTCTTTTTAGAGCCCCTAAATCAGGATGATTTATAGCAGATACAATAACAATATTTGTTTTTTGATCAATAACTTCAACGGCAAAATTCTTGGTATTGTTATACGTATTTTTTTCCTTTTCTTTTGATGAAATTGTAGCTTTAAAAACTTGTAATCCTATTTTATCAGCCGGTAAAAGTATGTTTACAGTTGCTGTTTTTTTGGAAGGTGAAAAGGCAATGGATTGTTTACTTAATACCGAATTGCCTTGTGAAATGATAAAATCAGCTGTGATATTTTTAGTTCCTGAATACTGCAAAAAAGCTTCTACAGGAAATTTGTTTTTGTGAAAAGCATATTTATTAACGTTCAGTTGATTGATTTTAAAATCTAAAAAAGTTGTCGTATCACCTACAATTATAGGATATACTTTATTTACTGCATCAAAACTAAAAACGTAATCATTCCCGGAAGTTTGGTTTCCGTCAGTAATCAAAACCGTTGGATAGATAGTATTCTTATAAATGCTTTTTAAATTTTTGGCTACAACATCAATATTAGTTTGCGTTCCTTTAAAATCAAATTTTTCCGTAGGTTCAAAATCATCCGAAAACTGATACGATTGCACATCAAATTTCTCTCTTAAATCTGAATTTGATTGTATTCTTTTATACAATTCCAATGCTTTTTCATTAGCATTCAAAAACGAAATGGAACTCGAATTATCAACAACAATGGGCAAAGGCGTTTTTACCGTTTCCAGCGTATTTTTGGTTAGTATTGGATTAATCGATAACAATAAAATTCCAAAAATGGATAAAAACCGCAAAAAAGCCAAAAACCAACCAATTTTCGATTTGTTTTTGGCTTTGTATATATATTGAAAAAACGACAAACCGCCAGCTACTAGTAATGAAAGAAGTAATAATAGCAAGGTAGTTGTTGTCATTCTCTTTTTATTTTAAATGATAAATTTTAAATTTTGAATTCTTCTAACATTTAAAATTCATCATTTATAATTTATAATTATTTTAAGTAAGCATTCCTCCACAAACGTTCATAACTTGTCCAGTTACATAGGCACTCATATCTGATGCAAAGAAAAGACAAGCATTAGCAACATCTTCGGTCGTTCCCCCACGTTTCAACGGAATTCCGTCTCTCCATCCTTTCACAACATCCTCGTTTAATTTAGCCGTCATTTCCGTTTCTATAAAACCCGGAGCAATTACATTACAACGAATGTTACGTGATCCTAATTCTAATGCTACTGATTTAGAAAAACCAATAACTCCCGCTTTAGAAGCCGCATAATTCGTCTGTCCAGCATTTCCTTTTACACCTACTACTGAACTCATATTGATAATCGAACCGGAACGTTGTTTCAAAAAAGTCCGTTGAATGGCTTTGGTCATATTAAAAACCGACTTCAAGTTAACATCAATTACTTGATCAAAATCTTCTTCAGACATACGCATCAAAAGGTTATCTTTAGTAATTCCCGCGTTGTTTATTAGAATATCAACCGTTCCAAATTCAGCTAAAACAGCATCGACAAGAGTTTGAGCATCATTAAAATCGGCAGCATTCGATTGATATCCTTTGGCCTTAATTCCAATAGCGTTTAATTCGTTTTCAAGAGCCAAAGCAGATTCTACTGATGAACTATATGTAAAGGCAACATTTGCACCATGTTTTGCAAAAACTTCAGCAATTCCTTTTCCAATTCCACGACTCGCACCAGTAATTATGGCCACTTTTCCTTCTAGTAATTTCATATTCAAAAATAAGTTTAAAATTTATTTGAAGCTATTCCTGCTATCCGCTTCAATCTTTTAGGATCGCTATCGCTCACATAAAAGGATTTCCACTATTATCAGGGCTATCTTACACTCGTCAAATATAGAATAATTCTCTTTTTAAAAAAAATTCAAAAGCAAGAACAGTCAATATTTCATTATTAAATTTTTAAGAATCGGTTTGCCCATTTATCCCAAAACGAACCGTAAATAGCCACTAATGTGAAAATCAGTAAAAATAAATGATACCAGGCATTACTGATTAAATCAAAAAAATCTAATTTGCCATTGGCGTAGTTCAATATAAGCAATATTTGAGCACCATATGGTAAAATTCCTTGAATTATACACGAAAAAATATCCAGAATCGCCGCCGTTTTTTTTGGATTTAAATGATACTCATCATTGATTTCTTTTGCAATAGGTCCCGTAATTACAATAGAAACCGTATTGTTAGCTATCGCTAAATTAGCAAAACCTACTAAAGCACCAATTCCCGCTTGAGCTGATTTTTTACTTTTTATTCTTTTTTTAATTTGAACTAATAAATACGTTATTCCACCTGCTTTATCTACCATAGCAGCTAGACCTCCAGTAAGCATTGATAATAAGAAAATATCAGTCATACTGGTAAAACCTTCATATATTTTTTGAGTAAACTCCATTAACGCAAACGAACCACTAAAATATCCAATGATTCCTGCTAATAAAGTACCAATTAGCAACGTTGAAAAAACATTAACACCTACAACTGCCAATCCTATTACTAAAAGATAAGGCACAATTGCAATCCAGGAAAAATTATTTTTTTCAATAGCAACTGTGACAATATCCGAGTTTAAACCAAGATAAAAGAAAACCAGAATAGTCAAAATTGCAGCTGGAAAGGCTATAAACAAGTTAATTTTGAACTTGTCTTTTAGATCACACCCTAGTGATTGCGTTGCTGCGATAGTAGTGTCAGAAATCATGGAAAGATTATCACCTAACATAGAGCCACCTAATAAAGCGCCTGAAATCAAAGGTAATGAAGCACCACTTTTATCAGCTAATGCAACAGCAATAGGACCAATCGCTACAATTGCACCAACCGAAGTTCCTGTAGCAGTTGATAAAAAAGAAGCTATCAAGAAAATTCCTAACGGAAAATAGGCAACGTCGATAGTATTTATTCCAAGATTCACGACAGCATCAACACCGCCCATTGCTTTGCTCACGACTGCGAAAGCTCCCGCTAGCAGGTAAATCAAACACATTGTCATAATTTTGCTTTCCCCACATCCTGCAATCAATGTAGCAACTTTATCCTCAGTTGAGGATTTGAAAAGTAAAAAAGCAGCAATAATACCAACTAAAACAGCCACCGGTGATGGAAAAGCATAAAAATCATTCAAAATGATTCCTGCTCCCAAAAAAGTAAAAATAAAAACAAATAAAGGAATTAATGCAAAGGCATTTCCTTTGTCTTTGGAAAATAAAGTCATAAAAATAATTTAAAATTAAAAATTATGACGAAAAACAAAGCTAAATATGGGAATGTAAACAACATTT
Organism: Flavobacterium caseinilyticum; assembly: GCF_004349085.1. Taxonomy (GTDB): domain Bacteria; phylum Bacteroidota; class Bacteroidia; order Flavobacteriales; family Flavobacteriaceae; genus Flavobacterium; species Flavobacterium caseinilyticum. Next base: position 114,625 of record NZ_SMFM01000007.1, read on the forward strand.
TTTCCAAAGGATTTGGCTTATCGTTTTAGCACCTTGCTTGTTGTTGCAGGTTGCTATCCTATTGAAGGATTCGTGATAACGGGTGCAAAAGTAATTAATTATTTATGAAATATTTCGAATTTCATTCAAAAAAATAATAATACAAAAAAAGCGTCACATAAAAATGTGACGCAATTATAAGTAAGATATTGAAAAACAGCTATAAATAATTAAAAAGCTACATTCCATTTTGGCAATCTTCCATTTTCATCAAGGAAGTTTTGTAAAACTTGTCCTTCTACAAATGTTGGGATTACTTTAGTCTTATCATTGAATGTTTCATACCATACCACTTCGAGCGTACTGATATCTTCGATTTTCATTTGTGCGGGCCAAGAATATTTTCTTCCAGTTTTTGCAAATTGGTGTCCTTCAACAATCTTATCTTTCAAACCACCATTTTTGATTTTTAAAGTTCCGTCATTCTGAACAGTTCCAGTAGAAGCAACCATAATTAACTCTTTTTCATCCCCAACGGAATACACTAAAAATACTCCAGATCCTTCTGATGCGTTGCAAACTTCTGCTAAACTATCCTCTGTGGTAAATGAAAACTGATTGGTAACTTTGAATTTTTTTAACTCTTTGTACATATTATTTTATTTTTATTTAAACTGATTTCGGCAAAAAAATACCCCACAAAATCGTGAGGCCCATTAGAAACCAGTCGTTTATGTTTGTTCTTATTATAATTGAATCTGCAAAAACAGAAGATTTAATAAAGTGCAAAGATATTTCTTTAATTCAATTAATAATAAAAAAGCCCCACAAATTGTGAGGCTTCCAGAAATATTTAATAAGAGTTTAGATTAACCTAAAACTTCTTTTACTTTTTTACCAATTTCAGCTGGAGAATCTACTACGTGTATTCCACATTCTCTCATGATTTGTTTTTTAGCTTCAGCAGTATCGTCAGATCCACCAACGATTGCACCTGCATGTCCCATTGTACGTCCTGGAGGAGCAGTAACTCCTGCGATGAAACCTACAACCGGTTTACGGTTACCATCAGCTTTAATCCAATGAGCAGCATCAGCTTCTAATTGTCCACCAATTTCACCTATCATTACGATACATTCTGTTTCTGGGTCATTCATCAGTAATTCAACCGCTTCTTTAGTAGTAGTTCCAATGATTGGGTCTCCACCAATACCAATTGCAGTAGTGATTCCTAATCCTTGTTTTACAACTTGATCAGCAGCTTCGTATGTTAATGTTCCAGATTTAGAAACAATACCAACAGTTCCTTTTTTGAAAACAAAGCCTGGCATAATACCAACTTTAGCTTCACCCGGAGTAATAATTCCAGGACAGTTTGGACCGATTAAACGTGCGTTTCTCTCTTTAACATAACTATTTGCTTTTATCATGTCAGCAACAGGAATTCCTTCAGTAATTGCAATAATTACTTTTATTCCGGCATCTGCAGCTTCCATAATTGCATCTGCAGCAAAAGCCGGCGGTACAAAAATGATAGTTGTATCAGCACCTGCTTGTTCTACAGCATCTTTTACAGTATTGAAAACTGGTCTGTCTAAGTGAGTTGTCCCACCTTTTCCAGGAGTTACACCACCAACAACGTTAGTACCGTACTCAATCATTTGAGAAGCATGGAAAGTTCCTTCGCTTCCTGTAAAACCTTGAACAATTATTTTGGAATCTTTATTAACTAAAACACTCATGATATATTTTTTATGTAGTTTTTAAAATCGTTATGCAAAAGTATAAAATACTAATCAGTAATCCGTATTCAGCATTCAGTTTTTTGACACTAAATTAGGATAATTGGCTCATTTGATAGCCTCGAAATAATTTATTGTCTTTTATTTCCCAAATAACTAAAAAATGCGCCAATAACATTTCTTCTCTGGGATTCTCGATCGTTTTCACAAAATGAGAATAACGAACAGAAATTAAATTATTTTCAGCAACAATATGGCTAATTCTTACTTTAGATCGCACATAAGCCGTGCTCAATTCGTTGGATAAATTTATCAGGGAATCATAATTGAGCTGTAAAAGTCCTTTACTGCTGTTCCATTCAACAATTATTTCAGGATGTAAAAAATCCTTCATAACTTCACTATCAAGTAAAGCATCTGATTTATAAAATTTCTGAACGATTTCTTTAGCAGACATATTATTTTAATTTAGTAAGGATTTCTGGAATCTTCTTGATATTAGCCAGTTGCTTCAATTTTTCTCTTGATTCTTCTACGGGAGTACCAAAATACGATTTTCCTCCTTCAACTGATTTTGTAACTCCGGTTTGACCAAGTATAACTGCCTTTGCTCCTATTGTTATCCCGCTGGTAGTTCCTACTTGTCCCCAAATAGTAACTTCGTCTTCAATGATTACACAACCCGCAATTCCGGTTTGTGAAGCTATCAAACATTTTTTTCCAATAACAGTGTCATGACCAACATGTACTTGATTGTCTATTTTTGTGCCTTCTCCTATAATGGTGTCACCGGAAACTCCTTTGTCAATAGTACAAAGAGCTCCTATGCCAACATTATTTTTGATGACCACTCTACCACCAGAAAGTAATTGATCGTATCCTTCAGGTCGTTTCTTATAATAAAATGCATCTGCACCCAGAATAGTTCCTGCATGAATGATTACATTATCTCCAATCACGGTATAATCATAAATCGAAACATTTGAATGAATCAAACAATTCTTTCCAATAACAACATGATTCCCGATAAATGCATTTGGCTGTATTACAGTTCCTTCACCTATCAATGCTGAAGTAGCTATTGATACATTCGAAAATTGAAAGGGCTTGAAATAGTTTGTCAATTTATTGAAATCTCTAAATGGATCTTCAGAAATTAACAATGCTTTTCCATCTGGACAAGCTACGTTTTTATTGATTAAAATAATAGTTGCTGCGGAATTTAATGCCTTGTCATAATATTTAGGATGATCCACAAAAACAATATCTCCAGTTTCAACAACGTGAATTTCATTCATTCCTGAAACAGGGAAATTAGCATCACCAACATATTCACAGTCGATGATACTTGCAATTTCTTCTAAAGTGTAAACTTTTTGGAATTTCATTTATTTAGTATTCAGTATTCAGTAATCAGTGTCCAGTATATTTGAATGCTAAACACTGATTACTGCAAACTATTCCTTAACTCTTTCCATGTAATTACCGGAAGTCGTATCTATTTTTATTTTGTCCCCTTCATTGATAAACAAAGGAACATTTACAGTTGCACCCGTTTCAACAGTTGCTGATTTTGTTGCATTTGTAGCAGTATTTCCTTTAATTCCTGGTTCAGCGTATGTAACTTCAAGAATTACAGATGCCGGCATATCTACTGATAGCGGTAAATCAGTTTCAGTGTTGATACTTACCATTACATTTTCTCCTTCTTTCAATAAATCCGGGGAATCAAGAATGTTTTTGTTTAAAGTAATTTGTTCGAAAGTTTCTGTATTCATGAAATGAAAATCATCGCCTTCAGGGTATAAAAACTGAAATTTATGATTTTCAACTCGAACTTCTTCGATTTTATGACCAGCTGAAAACGTATTGTCTAGGACTTTTCCGTTTGTCAAACTTCTTAATTTAGTTCTAACGAAAGCTGGACCTTTTCCTGGTTTTACGTGAAGAAATTCAATGATTTTGTAAATATCGTTGTTGTATTTGATACACAATCCGTTTTTAATATCTGATGTTGATGCCATTATATTTTTTATTTTTTTATTACTATTTTTATTATCTGCTAACTGAAATCACTTTATTCAGTAATTCCCAGAATATCCTTTCATTACTCCTCTTGATGAATTTCGAATAAAATCAATGATTTCATCTCTTTCCGGTGTCGCTTCCATTTCAGCTTCAATTATACCCAAGGCTTGCGTTGTATTGTAATTTTTTTGATACAAAATTCTATAAATATCTTGGATTTCTCTGATTTTATCAGTTGTAAACCCACGTCTTCTTAATCCAACAGAATTAATCCCAACATATGATAAAGGCTCTTTTGCTGCTTTTGTGTAAGGAGGGACATCTTTTCTGACTAATGAACCGCCAGATATCATCGCATGATCTCCAATTTGAATAAACTGATGTACTGCTGCCAACCCACCAATTACTGCAAATTTACCGACAGTAACATGTCCTGCAAGCGCAACTCCGTTAACAATAATCGCATTGTCACCGATGTGACAATCGTGTGCAATATGTGCCGTTGCCATTACCAGACAATTGTTGCCTAAAGTTGTTTGCCCGGATGCAATGGTACCTCTGTTTATGGTTACGCATTCTCTAATGGTACAATTGTCACCAATTATTGCCAAAGAATCTTCTCCTCCAAATTTCAAATCCTGAGGAACTGCCGATATTACTGCGCCAGGGAATATATTACAATTTTTTCCAATTCTCGCACCCTCCATTATCGTAACATTCGAACCAATCCAAGTTCCATCTTCAATAATTACATTATTGTGAATGGTTGTAAATGGCTCGATGACAACATTTTTGGCTATTTTGGCGCCTGGATGAACATAGGCTAGTGGTTGATTCATATTCGTATTTTAATCGTTTAAATGTTTATTCGATTAACCGAACAATCGGTTAATCAGATCAACAAAAAAATTACTGTTTTTTTGCAATTTGCGCCATTAATTCCGCTTCAGCAACGAGTTTTCCATTTGCGTAAGCATTTGCTTGCATGTGGCAAATTCCTCTTCTGATAGGCGTTATTAAATCACATTTAAAAATTAAAGTATCTCCTGGCAACACTTTATGTTTGAATTTGACATTATCAATTTTCATAAAATAAGTCAAATAATTTTCAGGATCCGGAACAGTACTCAATACCAAGATTCCTCCCGTTTGAGCCATCGCTTCCACAATTAATACACCTGGCATCACTGGAGCTTCGGGAAAATGACCTACGAAGAAATTTTCATTCATCGTAACATTTTTCATTCCCACAACATGGGTTTCAGACATTTCAATAATTCTGTCAATCAATAAAAACGGTGGTCTGTGAGGAAGAACTGCCATGATTTTATGAATATCCATCAAAGGCTCTTGGTTCAAATCATAAACAGGGACGTAATTTCTTTGTTCTATTTTTATGATTTTCGCCATTTTTTTGGCAAACTGAGTATTCACGAAATGTCCCGGTTTATTGGCAATTACTTTTCCTTGAATTCTTGTGCCAATTAAAGCTAAATCACCCACCACATCAAGCAGTTTGTGTCTTGCCGCTTCATTTGGATAATGCAACGTAAGGTTGTCTAAAATTCCATTAGGTTTAACCGTAATTTCATCTTTTCCAAAAGCAATTTTTAAATGCTCCATCGTAGAAGCTGAAATTTCTTTATCTACATAAACAATAGCATTGTTCAAATCGCCTCCTTTTATCAATCCATTTTCTAAAAGAGATTCCAATTCGTGTAAAAAGCTAAAGGTTCTGGACTCTGATATTTCAGTTTTGAAATCAGCAATACTTTTCATATTTGCATTCTGAGTTCCTAAAATTTTAGTACCAAAATCAACCATAGCAGTTACACAGTAATGATCACTTGGCATCACTAAAATTTCACTTCCGGATGCTTCATCGGTAAAAGAAATAACTTCTTTAACCACATAAACGTTCCTTTTCGCATTTTGCTCTTCGAATCCAGCGTTTTCAAGCGCTTGAACAAAATATTTAGAAGAACCATCCATAATAGGAAGCTCTGAAGCATTTAGTTCAATTATTACATTATCTAAATCACAACCAGTCAGCGCAGCCAAAACATGCTCCGGAGTTTGAATTTTAACACCAAGCTTTTCTAAATTGGTTCCTCTCTGCGTATTTACTACATAATTGGCATCTGCTTCAATAATAGGTTGTCCTTCCAGATCGACTCGAACAAAAGTAAAACCGTTATTCACTGGAGCAGGTTTAAAAGTCATTTTTACCTCTTTACCGGTGTGTAGTCCAACTCCAGTTAGCGAGATTTCTGTTTTTATAGTCTTCTGTTTAACCATTGTATCCATTTTTTTGGTTTAGTATTTGTTTTTTTAATTCTTCTATTTCTGCAACAATTTTAGGCAAGTTCTTAAAATGAACATACGATTTACTAAAATCATTGTATCCAAATGTAGGGCTTCCTTGTAAGATTTCATCATCCTTTATATTTCTGCCTACACCAGATTGCGCCTGAATTCTAACATTATTTCCAATGGTTAAATGTCCCGAAATTCCAACTTGGCCGCCAATCATTCCGTTTTGTCCAATTTTAGTCGAACCAGCAACTCCCGTTTGTGCAGCGATTACGGTATTTTCCCCTATTTCAACATTATGGGCAATCTGAATTTGATTGTCCAGCTTTACTCCTTTTCTGATGATGGTAGAACCCATCGTAGCCCTGTCAATTGTGGTACAAGAACCTATATCTACATTATCTTCGATAATTACATTTCCTATTTGTGGAATCTTGGTATACGTTCCGTCTGGATTTGGTGCAAAACCAAAACCATCAGCGCCGATAATAGCTCCAGAATGTATTGTACAATTATTCCCAATTTCCGTCTCTGAATAGATTTTTGCGCCAGCGAATAATATCACATTATCCCCAATAATCACATTGTCGCCAACGAAACAATTGGGATATATCTTTACATTTTCGCCCAGAACTACATTCTGTCCTACATAACTAAAGCTACCAAGGTATAAATTATCTCCGTATTTTACGCTTTGTGAAAGAAAAGAAGGCTGTTCGATGCCACTTTTATTCAACTTCACCTGATTGTAAAACTCTAATAATTTAGAAAATGCGGCATACGCATCCTTTACTTTTATTAATGTTGTAGTCAGTGGTGATTCTGGCTCAAAAGTTTCATTAACAATTGTTACAGAAGCTTTTGTCGAATATATAAAATTAAGATATTTAGGATTTGATAAAAAAGTAAGTGAACCCTCAGCACCTTCCTCGATTTTTGACAATCTAAAAACTTCAGCCATGGGATTCCCGACAACTTCTCCTTCTAAAATCCCTGCTATTTGTTCTGCTGTAAATTTCATCTTATCGGATTGTATTTTTAAAAGGTATAAGATGGAACTTGTTGTGTAAAGTTCTCTTTAAATTAAAAAAAAAGGGGTTGGCTCGTTTCATTGCGACAAAAATATAAAAAAATAGATTTTAAATGGTATTTTTATAACAGTTGTTTTGGGAAACAAATGTAATATTTGGTCACCAATTTAGATAATGATTTTAAATTAAGCTGATCCGAAGATTCAACTACGTCCTCAATCGTACCGTCTTTTTTCAAAATATGTATAGGTTCCGCTTCTTTACTGTATGCCTGATTTTTGATTTTGCCTTTAAAAATAAAATAATTTGTATCCGCTACCGAAATGTTGTTTTCCAATGAAAAGCGTTCTTTCAAGGGTTGTAATTCCTCAAATAACACCTTTTCACTGGTCAGTTTTATTTTTAATAAATCACGATTTACAATCATTTTACTTAAAGAAGATAAAATAAAATCATCCTGTTTTTGCCATGCTTTCAAAGCTCCGATAATATCAAAATCATCTAACTGACCAAATAAATCCAAGGTTTGAGCATCAAAACTAGCTAATGTTATTTTGTTTTGCATAAAAAACAAAAGCGGTTTACTGCAAGGTAAATCTATCCCTTTCAGCGTTAACTCTTTCGCGCGTTTTAAGATTTTCATCAAAATCAATTCCGCCACTAAACTCGTTTTGTGCAAATAAACCTGCCAGTACATCAATCGACGAGACATCAAAAATTTCTCTACTGAATAAATCCCTTTTTCTTCAATGACCAGAGAATCATCAACCACATTCATCATTTGAATCAGTCGCTCTGAATTGACATTCCCCTCAGCAACGCCCGAGTAAAAACTGTCTCTTTTCAAGTAATCCATCCGATCCATATCCAATTGACTGGAAATCAGTTGCAACATAAATTTCCTGTGGTATTCTCCCTTAAAAATTTGAATTGCGAGATTCAACTGACCGTTGAACTCCACATTGAGTTGGTTCATAAATAATAACGAAATTTCTTCATGATGGACATCCTCCACAATGCTTTTTTCCATAGCATGCGAAAAAGGCCCATGACCAATATCATGCAGTAAAATAGCAATATATAGCGCATTTTCCTCCTCTGGTGAAATTAGAACACCTTTGAATCTCAAAACATCAACTGCTTCCTGCATCAAATGCATGCAGCCTAAAGCGTGATGAAATCTGGTGTGATTCGCGCCCGGATATACTAAATAGGACAGACCCATTTGTGAAATTCGGCGCAAACGTTGAAAATAAGGATGCTGGACTAAATCGTAGATTAAGGCATTTGGAATCGTAATAAACCCATAAATGGGATCATTGAATATTTTTAGCTTATTGATTTGACTCACTTTAACATTATTTTTTGGACAACAAATATATGGAAATTAGAGTTTATAATTACCGCCGATGGTATAGCACATATTGCTAAAAATAAAATGTATAGTTCAATGAATTTTTATTTTTTGTTTTTAATGATTTTATCGTTTTCAAAAGTCTCTTGATATTCCACTTCGTCGTTTTTATTATACCTGATAAATGACCCGTTTTTGGTGCTGTTTTTGAAATTTCCGATTTGCCAAAGTTGCCCGGTTTCCCGATAAAAGATCCACTCGCCCTCCATCAAGCCATTGATAAAAGTGCCTTTTGCTTTCACTTTTCCGTTTTTGAAAAAGTAAGTCAATTGCTCTCCAATTAATTCATGGGCGATTTGGCCGTTTGCGTAGTGTTTTTTGTCTAACATTTGAATTAAGTTTTTAATTTGACAGTTGTTCCAAATTTAATTATACAAATCCTAAAGATTTATTTTACGCAGCGAAACTTATAAAATAAATACCAGATTTCACCCCAAACCTATATTTTATGCTCATTTATAATATTCTACTATTGTTTACAGGTATGAGTTATAAGCTGGAACCAGCGGGACCAATAATCTTTTGAAATTAATTAAATTCAATACGGACAGTTCTTGCTAATGAACGGAATTGGGCTTGAAATCGGACTGATCAAACGTTGTTTTAGTATTTAATAAAAATCAGTATAAAAAAAACTGTTCGAAATTTACTTTTCGGACAGCCATTTTTCATGCAAAAATTTATAAAGAATTAAATACATTATGGCATTGAGATTAAAATTGTATTTGATTTCCGTTGATTGTAATTTCCAGATGTAATATCAATTTTGATGTTTGTTTTATCTTCGTACACTTTTTCAATATTTATATTGATTAAATCCTCCAATAACTGTAATTTACAAATTGGAAGTTCTCCAAATTCGCACTTTGATATATACATATTATTTGAAACTTCACCTGATTCTTTATTTTTCGCACTTCCTGCTAGGTTCTTAATAATAACTATTTTGACGATATTATCAGTTAACGTGTATGTTTTGAAAGCGGTTATATTTCCAATTAAATTATTTATTTCAAAATTGTTTACTCTTTTTGCTTCAAATTTTTGAGATGTACAACTTAAAGTTGCCATAATAAATAATACTAAAATTAGTTTTTTCATGACTATTTTTTTGTGACTAATAAATTTGGAAAAATAAAAGAATACCAAATATATAATAAATTCATTACAAATAGTAGAATCCGATTAAGTTATCAGACAACTTTTCATCTCAAACTAAGTTATAAACCCTAATTATTCTCGTAACTGCGTGAGGGATAGAAGCGGCATCCCGCGCTTTTTAGCGTGGATACAGCGTAAAGCCCGACCCGGACGGAGTTTACGGAGGATGGGTCACACCCAAAAACAAAACTAAACCAAAACTAAGACGGATTTCAGTTTTATAAAATGTAGCGCAAATGTGTAAAAATTATCATAATATTAGCAGCTAACCGTTATAAAAAGGAGTAAATTGGCAGTTGATTTAGTACTTTTGAATACTAGTTTATACAACCTATGGATAAAATAAAAATACTTTGGGTGGATGATGAAATCGACCTTCTGAAACCACATATATTATTTCTGGAAAAGAAAAATTACGAGGTGACAACCTGCAATAACGGACGTGATGCAATTGATATTTTTGACGAAAATAATTTTGATATTGTTTTTTTGGATGAAAATATGCCCGGAATGAGCGGCTTGGAAACGCTGTCCGAAATGAAGGAGAAAAAATCCTCAGTTCCGATGATTATGATTACCAAAAGCGAGGAAGAATATATCATGGAGGAAGCTATCGGTTCAAAAATTGCCGATTATTTGATCAAACCAGTAAATCCGCATCAAATTTTGTTAAGCCTGAAGAAAAATCTGGATCATTCCCGATTGATTTCGCAAAAAACAACTTTGGATTATCAGAAGGAATTTCGAAAAATCACCCAGGAAATGGCGATGGTAAATTCTTATGAAGACTGGATTGAATTGTACAAAAAATTGATTTTTTGGGAACTTGAATTGGAAAATATCAACGATCAAAGTATGGTCGAAATTCTGGAATCCCAAAAAACAGAAGCCAATTCGCAGTTTGGAAAATTTATAGAACGCAATTATGAAGATTGGTTTAAGCCAAAAGCGGATAAGCCTATTCAATCACATACTTTGTTTCGGGAATTAGTGGTTCCCGAAATTGTAAAAAAAGACAAGCCAATTTTATTTGTAGTGATCGATAATTTGCGTTACGATCAATGGAAAACCTTTGAAAGTGTTGTAGTAAATTATTACAAATTGGAAAAGGAAGTGCCCTATTACGCCATTTTACCAACCGCAACTCAGTATGCCCGAAATGCTATTTTTTCCGGTTTGACGCCGCTTGAAATGGAAAAGCAGTTTCCGCAGTATTGGAAAAACGATCCCGAGGAAGGAGGGAAAAACTTGTACGAAGCGGAGTTTTTATCGGCACAATTAAAGCGATTAGGATTAAATATCAAAGAAGATTATTTTAAGATAACCAATTTAGCAGGAGGAAAAAAGTTAGTAGATAATTTTAAGACTTTGAAAAATAATGATTTAGTGACCGTTGTTTACAATTTTGTAGACATGCTTTCGCATGCAAAAACGGAGATGGATGTTGTGAAAGAGCTTGCCTCTGATGATAAAGCGTATCGCTCGCTTACATTGAGTTGGTTTAAAAACTCTCCTCTTTTGGAGATTATTCAACAGGCACAAAAATTAGGTTTCAAATTAATTTTGACGACGGATCACGGAACCATAAACGTAAAAAATCCTTCGAAAGTTGTTGGTGATAAAAACACTAGCTTGAATTTACGTTACAAAACCGGACGCAGTTTGACCTACGAACAAAAAGATGTTTATGCTGTGAAAGAACCAAAAAATATAGGTTTACCAACAATAAATATGAGCAGTTCTTATATTTTTGCAAAAAATGATTTGTTTTTGGCTTATGTAAACAATTTCAATCATTATGTGAGTTATTATAAAAACACGTATCAGCACGGAGGAATTTCGTTGGAAGAAATGATTATTCCGTTTTTAATTTTTAACCCCAAATAGGAAATTTTCAGTCTCAGTTTTCGGTTTTCGGACGAGAACTTTTAAATTTAAAACAAATAAAAAAGAATGAATAGCATTTTTTCTATCGACCAGCTCGAAGAAGTAGCCAAACAAATTCTAGCCCAAAATCCCAAAAAAGTGATTCTTTTTCACGGAGAAATGGGCGTTGGTAAAACAACTTTAATAAAGCAATTGTGCAAATCGCTTGGCGTAACCGGTGCAACAAGCAGTCCAACCTTTTCTTTAGTTAATGAATACGAAGCCGATGACAATCAATTAGTTTATCACTTTGATTTTTACAGATTAAATGATGAAGTGGAAGCCCTGGACATGGGTATTGATGATTATTTGTATTCCGGCAATTGGTGTTTTATTGAATGGGCGGAGAAGATTCCAAATTTGATTCCACAAACCCATTCTGTTATCACTATTACGCTGCTTGATGATGGAAAACGTTCTTTACAATTAAGTTAAACGAATCATGAATTTAGAAAAGATTGTAGAAATTGTCCCATTTTCGGCTGATTTATCAGCCCCGATAAAAACCTTGAATCTGGAATGGCTTAAACAATATTTCAGAGTAGAGCCTAAAGACGAAATTGTTTTATCAAATCCAAAAGAGGAAATTATTGACAAAGGCGGAATGATTTTTTATGCAAAATATGACAGTAAGATTGTTGGCACCGTTTCGTTAATAAAAATAGACAGTACAACATTTGAATTGAGTAAGATGGCCGTAACTGATGGTGTGCAAGGAATGGGAATTGGCCAAAAACTGTTGCTTCACTGCTTTGCAGTTGCCGAGGCAAAAGGAATTGAAAAACTTATTTTATATTCGAATACAAGGCTGCTTTCTGCCATTCATTTATATAAAAAGTTTGGTTTTTTAGAAATACCTTTGGAGGATGGTGTTTATGAAAGAGCCGATATAAAAATGGAAAAAGTCATCAGCGCTTCTCAAATAAGATCTTCGATTGTGCATTAGGCTTTTAAACACGCTTTTTTTAAAACTTTTTACGTAAATTGTCCGCTTAAACTTTACAGCACTAATGTCAATAACAATAACCCCATTTACTAAACAGCAGTTGTTACCTCAAGAAGAAAAGCTTGAAATAACAAGACAAAAAAGTGAACTTTTTATTGGTATCCCAAAAGAAACCAGTTTTCAAGAACGTCGAATTTGTCTGACTCCTGATGCCGTAAATTCATTAACCTTTCATGGTCATCGTGTAATGATTGAATCAGGAGCGGGTTTGAGTTCCAGTTATACTGATAAAGAATATTCTGATGCCGGTGCCGAAGTTACCAAGGACACCAAAAAGGTATTAAGTTGTCCAATGATCCTGAAGGTTGAGCCAGCAACATTAGCAGAAATTGCAATGATGAATCCGCAAACGATTTTGCTGTCCGCAATTCAGTTGAAAACCAGAAAAAAAGCATATTTCGAGGCTTTGACCAAAAAGAAGATTATCGCACTGGCTTTTGAATACATTAAGGATGAAGATGGTACATACCCTGCTGTTAAATCCTTGAGCGAAATTGCCGGAACCGCATCGATTTTGATTGCTGCTGAATTAATGATTACCAATGAATCTGGAAAAGGATTACTGTTTGGGAATATTACAGGCGTTCCGCCAACCGATGTAGTCATTTTGGGCGCAGGAACCGTCGGCGAATTTGCTGCTAAAACTGCTATAGGTTTAGGTGCCAGTGTCAAAGTTTTCGATAACTCCATTACCAAACTCCGCCGTTTACAGAATAATTTGAACCAACGAATTTTCACTTCCACAATACAGCCAAAATCTTTGCTAAAAGCCCTAAGGCGATGTGATGTGGCCATTGGGGCAATGCGAGGAAAAGATCGTTGTCCTGTAATTGTTACCGAGACAATGGTGGAACACATGAAGCACGGAGCCGTAATCGTTGATGTCAGTATTGATACCGGTGGTTGTTTTGAAACTTCTGAAGTAACTTCACATGAAAAACCTACCTTCGTCAAAAACAATGTGGTGCATTATTGTGTACCCAACATTCCTTCCAGATATTCTAAAACGGCTTCGCTTTCCATAAGTAACATTATATCGCCTTACCTGATGAAAATTGCCGAAGATGGCGGTATCGAAAGCGCTATCCGTTGTGATAAAGGACTGAAAAATGGCGTTTACATGTACCACGGAATCCTTACAAATAGTTCTATCGGCGAATGGTTTGATCTACCTTATAACGACATCAATTTAATTGTTTTTTAAGAAAACTTTCTTCTACCTTTGCAAAAAATTTAATTCATGAAGTTTATACATCGTTTTGCCTATTATTTGGTAGGTTTAGTAATAGGACTGTTTTTTGTAGCGTTAGTTTTTAGTGGTAAAGACACCCGCTGTAACTATTTTCCAAATGCAAGAGTTTTAAATGATTTAAGAAACAAACCATTTTATTATTCCGATAAAGCTTCTGTGATTTTAGCTGAAAAATGGATTGACACCGCCGATATTAAAAATACATTACAATATGGTGATGTAGATTTTGACCAAAGTAATATCGAACTAAAAAAAGGAAAACTGTACATCATTGAAGGTAAAACGATCAAAAACCAAGAGGTTACTCTAAAAGTAATTAATTATTCGGACAAAGCTGTCCTTGAAGATATTATAAAAAGGTAATATTTTTTAATAGTGCTATTTCTTTTCGAATAGTTATAAAATCAGTATTTTTATTTGGGCGTGACCCTTCGTAAAAACTTCGGGTCGTGCTGTACGTTCCCTCTTTTTTTTTAAAAGGCTGAAACGCCTCTCAAAAAAAGAGCTCCACTGCCATCACTCACGCAGAAAATCTGCAAATAAAGTATTTACATTTTTATACAAAATATTTAATCTTTTGAAATCCAATTGATTAATTGTAATCCATTTTGTTTTAAATACGCATTCGTTTTGCTGAAATGTTTATTGCCAAACCATTTTCCTTGATTGGCACTCATAGGCGAAGGATGCCCGGATTCTAAAACCAGATGTTTTGTTCGATCTATTTTGAGTCCTTTTTTATGGGCGAAATTCCCCCAAAGCAAGAAAACAACATGCTCTTTTTCTTCGGAAATTTTTTGGATTACAGTATCAGTGAGAATACTCCATTTCAAGTGTTTATGACTATTTGGACTGTCTTCTCTTACGGTCAACGAGGCATTCAACAATAAAACACCTTGCTTTGCCCAAGCTTCTAAATTCCCGGAAGGAGGCATAAAAATAGTCCCTAAATCATCACCCATTTCACGAAAAATATTGCGTAACGATGGCGGAATTCGCACTCCATCATTCACTGAGAAACACAAACCATTGGCTTCGCCTTTCCCATGATACGGATCCTGACCAATAACAACCACTTTTACGTCTTTGAAATTGCAATAATTAAATGCAGCAAAAACCAATTCTTTCGGAGGATAACAACTGTGATTTTTATACTCCTCATCAACAGTTTCCATTAAATCTGGAAAATAAGGTTTCTTGATTTCGTCTGATATAATGGACTGCCAAGAGGGATTGAGATTCATTTGCATACTTAAATATTAGAAAGCAAAGATACAAAGAGATTCTTTTTTAGAATTCAAAAAAGGATAATAAACATTCATTAAATCTTTGTGAAAATCAGTTAAATACTCTTAATTATTAGCTATTTTTGTCTTGAAATCCATTATACTATAAATGATATCCATCACCGAAAAAACATTACAAGATTTACAATTTCCAACTGTTCTAGAAACCATTTCGACCATCTGCAATACTGATATTGGAAAACAAAAAGCCTTTGAAATAACCCCATTTAAAGATAAGGAAACACTGATGCAAGCATTAATGCAAACATCTGAATATGTTTCGTCTTTCCAAAATAACAATGCTATTCCCAATCATGGTTTTGATGCCATTACTCATGAGATAAAATTCCTGGCTATTGAGGACAGTTTCCTGGAAGTAGGTAGTTTTCGGAAGATTGCCACTATTTCTTCAACAGTAAATTTCCTTTTGACTTTTTTAAGAAAATTTGAGGATTATTATCCAAATTTAAATGCAAGGGCCAATCAAGTTGAATTGACCAAAGAAATCATTGCGATGGTCGATGAAGTAGTCGATAAATATGGCGAAATTAAAGACAATGCATCACCAGATTTATTGAATATACGACGTAGCATGAATGCTGTTCGCGGAAAAGTTAATCAAAGTTTTGGAACCGCATTGACGCAATACAATTCGCTGGGATATTTAGACGATATCAAAGAAAGTTTTGTTCAAAACAGACGCGTTTTAGCAGTTTTAGCGATGTACCGTCGCAAAGTAAAAGGATCTATTTTAGGCAGTTCCAAAACAGGAAGCATTGCCTACATTGAACCCGAAGCTACCTTACAATATTCGCGGGAATTAAGCAATTTAGAATACGAAGAAAAAGAAGAAATCACCCGTATATTAAAACAATTATCCAATTATATTCGTCCTTTTTTACCGCTTTTAATCAAATACCAAGATTTTCTAAGTGATATTGATGTCATTGCCGCAAAGGCAAAGTATGCCAATAAAATCAATGGAATTTTACCAACCATTACTGAAAACCGCCGACTTTATTTCAGAGATGCGTATCATCCTATTTTGTTTTTAAACAACAAACTAAAAAACGAAATTACACATCCGCAAACTATTGAATTAAGTCAGGAAAGTAGAATCATTGTGATTTCAGGTCCTAACGCGGGAGGGAAAACCATTTCGTTAAAAACCGTTGGATTACTCCAATTAATGCTGCAATCCGGGATGCTGATTCCAGTACACGAACGCAGTGAAACCTTTCTTTTTGATAGGATTTTAACGGATATTGGGGACAATCAATCTATTGAAAATCATCTAAGTACATACAGTTACCGATTAAAGAACATGAACTACTTTTTAAAGAAGTGCAATAAAAAAACCATGTTCTTAATTGATGAATTTGGTACCGGTTCTGATCCAGAATTAGGAGGCGCCTTGGCTGAAATTTTCTTAGAAGAATTCTACCACCGGGAAGCTTTCGGGATTATTACAACGCATTATTCAAACCTAAAAATTCTGGCTAACGAATTGCCATTTGCCACTAATGCCAATATGCTTTTTGATGAAAAAACATTAGAGCCTTTGTATAAATTAGTTTTAGGACAAGCGGGAAGCTCATTTACGTTTGAAGTCGCATTGAAAAACGGAATTCCTTTTAGCTTAATTAATCGGGCGAAAAAGAAAATTGAAGTTGGAAAAGTACGTTTCGATAAAACGATTGCTACTCTCCAAAAAGAGCGTTCTAAAATGGAAAAAACTTCACAAACACTAAAGGAAGAGGAAACCAAAGCACGCGAGGAAGGAAAGAAAATGGAAACCATTAATGTAAAAATCAAACAAAAACTGGAAAGCTATCAGGAATTATATGACAGTAACCAGAAAACGATTTACATTGGACAAAAAATTGAAGACATCTCAGAGAAATATTTCAACAATAAGAACAAGAAGGAACTGCTTGGAGAATTTTTGAAAATCATTGAAATCGAAAATTCAAAACGCAAAAAAGCGACAACCAAAGAGTCGAAAGCACTGATAGAAAAGAAAAAAGAAGTTATTCAGGAAGTGACTGTTCAGGTGGAGGAAATCAGAAAAGAAAAGAAAGAGAAGAAATTGAAAGTCGTGGTTGAAAAACCAAAACCAGTTCTAAAATTAGGAGATCGCGTGCGAATGTTTGATGGAAAAGCTGTGGGAACGATTGATTCTATTGAAAAAAATAAAGCTACGGTAAACTACGGAGTATTCACTTCGAAAGTAAGTTTGGAAGCGCTGGAGTTTGTGGAAGCGGGGAAGAAGTAAGGAGTGTTCAGACGAAAATAAATTTCAACTCCGTTAATAATTTTAAATGTTGAATTTTAAATTTTAAATTATGCTCAATATTCCTAAAGATAAAAAAATAATCCTCTTTGATGGCGTTTGTAATCTGTGTGATTCAGCAATACAAATGATTATTAAACATGACGCAAAAGATATTTTCCGATTCGTTGCTTTGCAATCTGATTTAGGTCAAAAAATTATCCAACACTTGGGAATTGATACACAAAAAACAGATAGTATTATTTTGTATCAGCCCGGTTTTGCTTATTATTACAAATCAGAAGCTGCTTTAGAAATTGCTAAAAATTTAGGAGGAATATTTCATTTTGCCTCAATATTTTCAATATTACCCACTTCTTTTAATAACCATATTTACGATTATATCGCTAAGAACCGCTACAAATGGTATGGAAAAAAAGAAGCTTGTCTGATTCCTACTAAAGAAATTCAAGCTAAGTTTTTAGAATAAAATAATAATCATGATAATTATCATACCTTTTATTTTGCAAGAAGTATAAATTTGGACAATCTTAAAACTTAATTAATTATGAAAGACACTACACTTTTTTCTTGGGATAACGGAACTTTTATAATGGTTGTTGTATTCGGGTTAGTAATCATAGGACTGGTTGCCGCAGTTTTTATTATGATGAATTCTGATAAAAAAATCAAATAACAGCACAAAAAAAGAGGATATCCAAATGGACATCCTCTTGCTGATTTTAGTTTTAGTCAGAAAGATTAACTTCTAATCAACTTTCTGTATTTCAAACGTTTTGGAGTTAAATCACCACCCAGACGTTTTTTCTTGTTCTCTTCATAATCAGAAAAACCGCCTTCAAAATAATATACTTCAGAGTTTCCTTCGAAAGCTAAAATGTGTGTACAAATTCTGTCCAGGAACCATCTATCGTGAGAAATAACTACCGCACAACCCGCAAAACTTTCCAATCCTTCTTCTAAAGCACGAAGTGTATTAATATCTAAATCATTCGTAGGCTCATCCAGCAAAAGTACGTTTCCTTCTTCTTTTAAAGTCATCGCAAGGTGCAAACGGTTACGTTCTCCTCCGGAAAGCATAGAAACTTTCTTGTTTTGTTCTCCTCCACCAAAATTAAATCGGGATAAATAAGCTCTTGAATTTACTTGCTTTCCGCCCATCATGATCAATTCCTGACCGTCAGCGAAGTTTTCCCAAATTGATTTGTCCGGATTTATGTTGGAGTGTGCTTGATCTACATAAGCGATTTTTACAGTGTCTCCAATTAAGAACTCACCTGAATCTGGCTTTTCTTCGCCCATTATCATTTTGAAAATTGTTGATTTACCAGCACCGTTTGGTCCAATAATCCCAACAATTCCTGCTTGCGGTAACGTGAAATTTAAATTATCATACAACAATTTATCCCCAAAAGCTTTAGCAACATTTTTGGCTTCAATTACATTTGTTCCTAAACGCGGACCATTTGGAATATAAATTTCCAGATTTTCATCCAATTGTTTTTGGTCTTCATTAAGTAATTTATCGTAGTTCTGCAAACGCGCTTTTTGTTTCGTTTGACGACCTTTGGCACCTTGACGAACCCAGTCCAACTCACGTTCTAAATTCTTTCTTCGCTTAGAAGCTGTTTTCTCTTCTAATGCCATACGGCTTGATTTTTGATCCAACCAAGAAGAATAATTCCCTTTCCAAGGAATACCTTCTCCTCTATCCAATTCTAAAATCCAACCGGCAACATTATCCAAGAAATATCTATCGTGCGTTACTGCAATTACAGTTCCGGCGTATTGCGCTAAATGTTGTTCTAACCAAAGAACACTTTCAGCATCCAAGTGATTCGTAGGCTCATCCAAAAGCAATACGTCAGGTTGTTGCAACAACAAACGACATAAAGCTACACGACGACGCTCACCACCAGATAAATTCTTAATTGGTGTATCGCCTTCCGGAGTACGCAGAGCATCCATGGCAATTTCCAGTTTGGTATCAATTTCCCAAGCGCCCAACGCATCAATTTTATCTTGTAAAAGCGCTTGACGATCCATCAATTGCTCCATTTTATCAGCATTTTCATAGACTTCCGGCAAACCAAAACTGTCGTTGATTTTATTGAATTCATCCAGAACTGCCATTGTTTCAGCAACTCCCTCTCTTACAATTTCGATAACTGTTTTGCTATCATCTAAAATAGGTTCTTGTTCTAAATACCCTACTGTATAACCCGGCGCAAACACTACATCTCCTTGGTAGTTTTTGTCAACACCGGCAATAATTTTCAATAAGGAGGATTTTCCAGAACCATTTAAACCCAAAATACCAATTTTAGCTCCATAAAAGAAACTTAAATAGATGTTTTTAAGTACTGGTTTATCTGCTCCTTGATACGTTTTACTCAATTTTGACATTGAGAATATTACTTTTTTATCGTCTGCCATTTTATATAGATTTTCAGATTATTATACTTTTAGATAATTAGTTATTATCTATTTTTTTTAATTTATTACAGTCTTCCTTTAAGTGAACTAAATACCCAAGCATTCGCTAAGAATCCAACACCGACGGCGGCAAAACCCCATCCTGAAACATCACTATACCGGAAAGCGCCTAATCCTATTAAGAGTAGTCCCATCAGAATCATTATTAAAGTTGCCCATCCTAAAATAGTGTTTTTATTCATTGCCATAATTGTGGTGATTTGTTTTTTTAATAACCCGATTACAAACCCTCGGAACGGGATTGCAAATATCGGAATTTTTGTCCTTTAATTAAATATTTTATAAAGCATTTCTCGTAACAAATCAGATTGAGATAAGGCATTGGCTCCCACACCTTTGCTTTTTACGTCAATATCTCGTAAAGCTCCCACAATTTGACTTACTTTTTTCATTGGATAATTCTTCAGTGCCACATCGTATTCTTTCATGAAAAAAGGATTTACACCTAAAACCGCTGCCACATTTTTGGGGTTTTTATCTTTCAAACCATGGTATTTTAATAATTGAATAAAGAAACCAAAAACCAAACTTGTAGTCACGACCATTGGATTATCTTTTGGATTTTGCGCGAAATTATCGGCAATGGTATAGGCTTTTAATTGATTTCGTTCTCCAAGTGCTTTCCGCAATTCAAAGACATTAAAATCTTTACTAAAACCTATGTTTTCTTCAATATGTTTTGGAGTAATGGTACTGTTTGGCGGTAATATAATTTGTAGCTTTTCGAGTTCATTGTTAATTTTACTCAAATCAGTTCCCAGGAATTCCACCAGCATTGCCGTTGCTTTAGGCTCAATTGCATATTTTTTGCCTGCCAAAACACGTTTAATCCACTCTCCTACTTGGTTTTCATACAGTTTTTTACTTTCGTAAACAACACCGTTTTTGGCCAATAACTTCGTTACTTTTTTACGTTTATCCAACGTTTTGTATTTATAGCAAAAAACTAAAACGGTTGTAGGCATTGGATTATCGGCATAACTTTCGATTTTATCTATTGTTCTGATTAAATCTTGGGCTTCTTTTACAATGACCACTTGACGCTCTGCCATCATCGGATACCGTTTGGCGGTCGAAATAATATCTTCTACAGTCACATCTCTTCCGTACAAAACCGTCTGATTAAAACCTTTTTCCTCTTCAGACAAGACTTTTTC
Source organism: Flavobacterium caseinilyticum (assembly GCF_004349085.1). GTDB lineage: Bacteria > Bacteroidota > Bacteroidia > Flavobacteriales > Flavobacteriaceae > Flavobacterium > Flavobacterium caseinilyticum. The sequence continues at coordinate 135,709 of NZ_SMFM01000007.1, forward strand.
CTCAATATAATCCGATAATTTATCAATATAATACGGTTCTTCACCCATCAAAAAATAAATGGGTTTTATGTTGCCACTTTTTATATCATTTACAATTTTTATAACCTCGTCCATTCCTTTTAGTTTAAAGTTTGACGTTTAAAGTTTGTTGCTTCAAATGAAACTTTAAACTTTAAATTTTAAACTTATTTAATACTTTTGCTTTATGCAAAAACTCAATTTTCAACTTTATAACTTTCGGTTCAAAAATAGCGAAAATAAAGTCTCCATTTTTGATGCAATCAGGAAAAAATTTATCATTCTTACTCCTGAAGAATGGGTTAGACAGCATGTTGTCCAATTTTTATTGGAAGAAAAAAAATATCCACACTCCTTAATTAATGTCGAAAAAGTACTAAAAGTCAACGGCTTGCGCAAAAGATACGATGTCGTGGTTTTCAATCCGGATGGTTCTATTTTCATTTTGGTAGAATGCAAAGCACCCGAAATAAAAATTGCACAAGCAACCTTTGACCAAATTGCCCGTTATAACATGACTATGAAAGCTAATTTCTTGATGGTAACTAATGGTTTGAATCATTACTTTTGCCAAATGGATTTTGAAAATGAAAAATATCAATTTCTGAAAGAATTACCGGATTACAAACTAAATCGTCTATAAAACAAAGCTTCATAATGAGAATAGCAGTTGTCATACTTAATTGGAATGGAATATTATTACTGGAAAAATTTTTGCCGTCGGTTGTACAATTTTCTCCAGAAGCTACAATTTATGTTGCTGACAATGCTTCGACTGATGATTCTATTTCCTATATCAAAGCTTTTTTTCCATCGGTTACAATTATTAAAAATAACAGTAATCTTGGTTTTGCAAGTGGTTACAATGAAGCATTAAAACAAGTTAATGCTGATATTTATGCTTTAGTGAATTCTGATATAGAAGTAACAGAGCATTGGTTGAAACCCATTCTTGAAACTTTCGAAAATGAACCAAAAACGGCGATTATCCAACCTAAGATATTAGATTATAAACGAAAAGAATTCTTTGAATATGCTGGTGCCGCCGGGGGATTTATTGATGAATATGGTTATCCTTTTTGTCGGGGTCGTATTTTCGATACTTTAGAAAAAGATAATGGACAATACAATGACTCACGAGAGATTTTCTGGGCATCAGGAGCTTGCTTTTTTATCCGAAGTTCAGTTTACAATGAATTAAATGGTTTTGACGATGATTTTTTTGCTCATCAGGAAGAAATTGATTTATGCTGGCGTGCCTATAATAAAGGCTATAAAATAAAATACAATTCTGAATCGGTAGTTTATCATGTAGGCGGAGCCACTTTAGAACAAGGCCATCCGATGAAAACGTATTTAAATTTCAGAAATTCCTTGTTGATGCTGACTAAAAACCTTCCGAAAGAAAAATTATATTCGATACTTTTCGGCAGAATGATATTGGACGGAATTGCGGCAATACAATTTTTAACACAAGGAAAGTTCAGTCATTTTTGGGCAATATTGAAAGCTCATGGTGCTTTTTACAGACTTTTTATCACTAATTACAAGAAAAGAGGGCAATTTCAAAATAAAAAGTACTATGAAATTAGAAGCATCGTTTTTTTATATTTCATTAAAAAAATCAGATTATTTAACGCTATTTTTGACTCTAAACTAAATATTAAAAACTAAATTTGTAATTCACGTTTAATTAAAGTAAAAAATTTATGAGAAAAATCGTAATTGCCTTATCAGTAATGGCACTTTTAACTTCATGTGTTTCTAAAAAGAAATACACTCAATTAGAAGCTAGAAACAAAGAAACCCAAGATTTACTAAACACAGCAACTGTAAAATTAAATTCTTGTTTAGAAGAAAAAGCGGGACTTTCTGCTACTGTAGCTGGTTTGAAAGAGCAAAATCAAGGTTTAATCAGTACCTCTAAGGACATGACAATCTTGTCTACTAAAGGAGCTCAAAATATCGAAAAAGCTTTAGAATCCATTAAAGAGAAAGATTTAAAAATAAGCAGAATGCAAGATGCTTTAACTAAAAAAGACAGTGTAACACTGGCATTAGTGACAAGCTTGAAAAGTTCTGTAGGAATATCTGATCCGGATATCGAAATAAATGTTGAAAAAGGAGTAGTTTTCATTTCTATTGCTGATAAGTTATTATTCAAAAGCGGAAGCTACGATGTGACGGACAGAGCTAAAATGGTTTTGGCAAAAGTCGCTAAAGTAGTGAACGACAAACCGGATTTTGAATGTATGGTCGAAGGTCATACTGATAACGTTCCTTACAATGGTTCTGGTGTTTTATTAGACAACTGGGATTTAAGTGTGAAACGTTCCACTTCTATCATCCGCGTATTAACGAATCAATTGGGTGTTAAACCAGAGCAGTTAATCGCAGCGGGAAGAAGTTCTTATATTCCTTTAGTTGCAAATGATTCTGCTGAAAACAGATCTCGTAACAGAAGAACTCGTATTGTAGTTTTACCTAAAATTGATCAGTTCTATGAAATGATTGAAAAAGAAATGAAAAAACAAAGACCATAAAAAGTGATTGTTTTTTAGATTGCATAAACAAAAACGTCCCGATATTCGGGACGTTTTTTTATGTTTATTATTGAACACTAATTCCAGCTCATCGGGAATTGACGCTGCACACTTCCTATAGAATATCTATACTCCCTTTTCCTTCTCTAACTACAATTGGCTCATCACCTGATAAATCAATTATTGTAGATCCTATATTATCACCGTAACCTCCATCAATAACCAAATCAACCAAATTTTGCCATTTCTCAAAAATAAGTTCCGGATCAGTGGTGTATTCTATCACATCATCTTCATCATGAATTGACGTAGAAACAATAGGATTCCCAAGTAACTTAACAATTTCTAAAGCGATCGTGTTATCAGGAACCCTGATTCCAACAGTCGTTTTCTTTTTGAATTCCTTTGGTAAGTTATTATTTCCCGGTAAAATAAAAGTATACGGTCCCGGCAAAGCTCTTTTTAAGATTTTAAAAGTTGATGTGTCTATTTGCCTAACATAATCAGAGATATTACTCAAATCATGGCAAACAAAAGAAAAATTAGCTTTATCAAGCTTCACTCCTTTGATCTTTGCAATGCGTTCCAACGCTTTGGTATTGGTAATATCACAACCCAAACCGTATACTGTATCCGTTGGATAAATCACTAAACCACCTTCTTTTAAAACCTTAACCACTTTAGCGATTGCAGCTTCATTAGGTTTGTCTTCGTATATTTTTATAAATTGAGCCATTTTTTTTTGTTTAAAGTTTTAGGTTTAAAGTTTCAGGTTCTGCAATCTTGCGACAACGTTGAACCTGAAACTTTAAACTTTTTTTATCCAATAATATCCAATTTCGCAAAACGCAAAAGCAATTTTTTTATTCCGCCAACTTCAAATTTGATTTCGGCTTTTTTGTCTGCTCCCACTCCTTCAAGGTTTAAAACTTCACCTTTTCCAAAACGTTCGTGCATCACTATATTACCGGCAACCAGTTTGTTATCAAATAAGTTAGCACTTCCTGTAGCGACATTATTGCTAACAGGCTTCAATTTACGAATATTTATCTCTGCTTTTGGTTCATTATCTGAACTATATTTTGTCGGAGGAGTTCCATTAGCTGGTTTTGCAAGACGCAATTTGGATTTATCCACATCTCCAAAAATATCACTATCAATCATTGGCTTGTATCTGTAATTATTTTCAGGAGGTGTCATATATTCCAAATACTGACTGTCGATTTCCTCAATAAAACGGGATGGTTCGCTATCGGTCAATTTTCCCCAACGGTAGCGTGATTGTGCATACGTCAAATAGGCTTGGTGCTCAGCACGGGTTAAAGCCACATAAAACAAGCGGCGTTCTTCTTCGAGTTCACTTCTGGTGCTCATACTCATGGCGCTTGGAAACAAATCTTCTTCCATTCCTACCACAAAAACATGTGGAAACTCCAATCCTTTTGCCAAGTGAATGGTCATCAATGCCACACGATCTTCATCACTGGTATCTTTGTCTAAATCGGTTGCCAGAGCCACATCCTCCATAAATTCAGATAAGGCGCCACGGGCTCCATCTACTTCTTTTTGGCCGTCCGTGAAATCCTTAATACCGTTTAATAACTCCTCAATATTCTGAATTTTAGCCATTCCTTCCGGAGTAGCATCTTTCTTTAATTCCTGAATTAATCCTGTTTTTTTGGCAACATGATCAGCAAGATAAAACGCATCCTGATTTTCATTTATAGCCTGAAAACTCTGAATCATCGTAACAAAATCGAGTAGTTTTTGCTTAGTTCCCGAATTCAGTTTTAAATCAATTCGTTCTATGTTTTGCATTACTTCAAAAATCGAACGCTTGTAGTGATTGGCGGCAATAGTCAGTTTTTCGATCGTTGTATTCCCGATTCCACGTGCCGGATAATTAATCACCCGTACCAACGCTTCTTCATCTTTTGGATTAATAACCAATCGCAAATAACACAAAACATCTTTCACTTCTTTTCTTTGGTAAAAAGACAGTCCACCATAAATTCGGTACGGAATATCTCTTTTTCTCAGCGCATCTTCCATCGCACGGGATTGCGCATTGGTACGATACAAAATAGCAAAAGCACCATTAGGCAACTGATTCTGCATTTTTTGTTCCCAAATGGTACTTGCCACAAATCGGCCTTCTTCATTATCTGTTAAACTGCGGTGGACTTTTATCTTTGGACCAAAATCATTCGCAGTCCAAACTATTTTGTCCAGTTTTACTTTATTTTTATCAATAATCGTGTTTGCCGCTTCAACAATATTCTTTGTAGAACGATAATTTTGTTCCAGTCTAAAGGTTTTCACTCCTTCATAATCTTTCTGGAAATTTAGGATATTATTGATATTAGCACCACGAAAGGCATAGATACTTTGCGCATCATCACCAACCACACAAATATTCTGAAATTTATCAGATAAAGCCCGCACGATTAAATACTGAGAGTGATTAGTATCTTGGTACTCATCTACCAATATATAGCGAAAACGGTTTTGATATTTGGCCAGAACTTCCGGAAAACGTGTCAATAATTCATTGGTTTTTAATAATAAATCATCAAAATCCATTGCCCCTGATTTGAAACAGCGGTCGACATAATTTTGATAAATTTCACCCATTCGAGGCTTTTTAGACATCGCGTCCGCTTCTTGTATCTCCGGATTATTGAAATAGGCTTTTACGGTAATTAAACTGTTTTTGAAATTTGAAATACGGCTTAAAACCTGTTTTGGTTTGTACACATCGCGGTCCAACTGCATTTCTTTGATAATTCCGGAAATGGCTCGCAACGAATCCTGAGAATCATATATAGTAAAGTTGGAAGGATACCCAAGATGTTCGGCTTCCGAGCGTAAAATTCGGGCAAAAACCGAGTGAAATGTTCCCATCCAAAGATTTTTTGCCTCACCGGCACCTACGATATCCGAGATTCGTTTTTTCATTTCTCGGGCAGCCTTGTTGGTAAATGTAAGAGATAAGATACTGAACGCATCGATACCCTGACTCATCAAATAAGCAATTCTAATGGTCAACACCCTCGTTTTACCGGAACCAGCACCCGCAATAATTATCATGGGTCCGTCTTTTTGGAGAACGGGTTCGCGTTGGGCTTCATTAAGTTGATCGATATATTTGTGCATGGAAATTTTTGAATTATTGTATGCAAAAATAAGCATTAAAGATGTAAAATTATACTTTTATATGAAGCTAAAAAACCATTCTTTATTTGTTGAACCAAATGAGAAATATCAGTTCGTTTATGCACTTTTTTTAGCACTATATTCTATTATAAACAGTCCTTAATTTTAAACCTATAAGTCATTTAAATTAAAGAAACTGATTTTTCAAAAAATTGATATTAGTGCGAATATATGTTAAATCGCTCTTTGTAAAGTTGTGTTTTGTCAAAATGAAGTATTGGTTTTTCTTGTCTTAATTCAAATTAAAAACTGATATGACTTATATGTTTAACACCTGTATTCATTTAAAAAACACATCGTACGCAAAACGGATTAAAGTCCCTACAACCACAACCAAAAAGAAAATCCGAATAAAACTATTTCCTTTATTAATGGCCAGTTTTGCACCAATCCAACCGCCCAAAGCATTGCTGGCAGCCATTGGCAAGGCAATTGCCCAAATGATTTTTCCTTTTAAAATAAACAAACAAATAGAACCGAAATTTGTCGCCAGATTCACCATTTTAGCATTTGCGGAAGCGTGCAAAAAATCGAAACCCATAATGGCAATAAATGCCACGACCAAAAAACTTCCTGTTCCCGGTCCGATAAATCCATCGTATAAACCAACTACAAAACTGATTCCAATCGCATTCCATATTTGGGTTCTCGGAGAATGATTTTTTTCAATGTGTTGTCCAAAATTTTTCTTAGCATAGGTATAAATCACTAAAAACGAAAGAACGACCAACAATAACGGTTTCATGAAATCATTGCTCACATAAGTCAATAAAGTGGAACCCAAAAATGCCGAAGGAAATGCCAAAAGCATCATAATCGACAATAGTTTCCAATTCATATCCACTTTTTTCAGATACTGGTATGCTGCAAAGGAAGTGCCGCTAAAAGCAGGAACTTTCAAGGTTCCAATTACGGTTGCAACTGGTAAAGTAGGTAATAAAATCAGTCCCATAGGTGTTTGTATTAATCCGCCACCGCCCACAATTGCATCAATAAATCCTGCAGCAAAGGCCGCTAAACAAAGTAAAACTAAAACGTACGTTTCCATTATATTAATTTAAATATTCCTGTTACGGTAGACAAAAATACTATTCGGATCGGTTTATTGCTATTAAATAGATATAGATTTGTACTCGAAAAAGTATATTTTTGCTTTTAAAATTTTACATCAAAATGGAATCAATAAAAATCATAGAAATTCTGGCGTACACGATACCTTCATTAATCACCGGTGGAGTTGCCTATTACTTATTTAACGCTTATTTCAATGACCAACAAAATACAAGACGCTGGTTGTTACAAAAAGACGCCCAAAAAGACGCTTTACCTATACGCTTGCAAGCTTATGAGCGCATGGCATTGTATCTGGAACGAATTAATCCCACCAAATTATTAATTCGTATTGCACCAATTTCTAATGATAAAAACGATTATGAAAATCTTATTATTTCACAAATCGAGCAGGAATTTGAACACAATTTAGCCCAACAAATATACATGTCAGACGAATGTTGGACGATTATTGTCACGGCAAAAAACAGTACCATTCAAATGATTCGTAAAGCAAATATTAGCGATCGTGTAAACAGTGCTGATAAACTACGGGAAGTAATTTTGAATGATTTAATGGAAAAACAATCTCCAAGTAATGCTGCTTTGGCTTACATCAAAAACGAAGTGAGTCAAATGTGGTAAACTTATGACGTTAAAAAAAAACTAAAATTCACTAATTTCATCAGGGATAATCTTTTAAAATTAGTGAATTAGCGGTTATTAAATCCTCGCTAAAATCAATTCTTACTCTTTCAATAGTCGATTCAATTGAAATTGCTCGGCTTCATTTAATTCCAAAACTATTCTTTCCAAAGAAACTCTCATTTCTGGATTTTTTAATAATTTTCGAATATTATCTCTCCCAAATTTCGAGAATTGCCACATATGATGTGTAGTTGCATTAACCAAATTTCCCAAAACAACATCATTTATTATTTTGAAAGCAAGCAATTTCTCCAAAGCATTTTGACGTGTATTCGCTTCGTAATCGATTGATGAATACTGTATTAATTCGGTTTCCAAAGCTCGTTTATCGATAGCATAAGCTGGCGTTGACAAGGCCAATGTGAGCCACAATGTTCGTAAATTATAATCATTAAAACCCATCCAGGTTTTTGATTTATCCAAATATTGAATGCGTTGTTCCGGAAAATTACTCCATAAATTATACAGCGCAATTTCTTGTGTTTGATACGATTTATCCCCTAATAAAGTTTCATATTGCGTTCTGAAACTCTCTGGAATTTCATTCAATGATGCAGCAACCGTTTGGCGCAATTGCACATTTTTAGTTTCTAAAGCTAAAATAAAAAGACTCTTTTTATCCTCCCATTTTTCATTTTTCACTTGATTCAGAATCGTTTCTTTTACCGAAAAATAAACATCAGATTGCATTGTTTTTTCCAAAAAATCTCTTTTCTCTAACAACGGTTTGTTTTTTAATTTATCAACTTCAAATAGGATCTGAATCGATTTATTATTAAGTAATAAACTATTGGCTTGTTGCGTATTGAAAACGGTAGTCTCAAGCCATACTTTACTAAAATTAGCCAAATCATATCTTGATATTTTCCTGATTTCAGCAAAGAAATCCTCAGTATTCACATTCTGAAATGCATGTTTTTTCAAATACTTTTTCACCGCTTTTTTAAATGCCTTATCTCCTATTTCTTCATGTAAAACAAAAAGTGCCCAAGCTCCTTTTTGGTAAAAAGTCAACGAACTGGCTTTAGCATTCAAAACAGGAATGGTATCCGTTCGGGAAGCAAATTTTAATTGTGATGCCGACTCATTTAATTTGGAATAAAAATAATCTTCTCCATAGATTTCCTTTTCGGCCAGCAACGCATAATAGGTAGCAAAACCTTCCTGCAACCAATGGTGTTTTCCGCTTTCGGCAGTGACTAAATTTCCAAACCACTGATGCGCTAATTCATGTGCATTTACATTTGTGTAACTTCTGTCCTCAAAACCTGTGGAATCGACCACATAACGCGTGTTGAAAAGCGTTGCTGATGTATTTTCCATTCCGGCGTACAAGAAATCCCGAACGGGCACTTGTTTATAAATACCCCAAGGATACTTTACTCCTATTTCTTTTTCTAAAAAATCAAACATCGTTTTAGAACCGCGATACGTTGGGTCAAATTTGGTAACGTCTTTTGGTTCCAAATACATTTCTAATGGAATTCCCGACTTTGATTTATGGATGTTTTTTTCAAATTTTCCGATGGCAAGCATCAATAAATAGGAACTCATTGGTTTTTGCATTTGATATTGCCAAAGCGAAAGTCCATCAAGTCCTGATTTAAATTTCAAAATTCCATTTGAAATTACCTGATACTCGTTATTGCATACAATATTCAAATTAAAAACCACTTTTTCATTCACATCATCAAAGCTCGGAAACCAATGGCTGGTGTATTTTCCTTGTCCTTGTGTCCAAATTTGTACATTATCATTTGCTTCTGAACCAACGAAATAAATAGTTTGTTTTGGCTTTGCCAAATACTGAAAAGTCAGATTATTTTTTCCTTTTTTAAACGGAAAAATAATTTGCAATTGTTTTTGTGTATTGTTATAATTAACCGATTTTCCGTTCAATTTCAAATTAGAAAATTCCATATTTTGAGCATCAATTTTAATGGTATCAATGGATTTCAAAACGTCAAAATCATAATCAACATCTCCAGAAACTGATTTTTCAATTGGATTTACGGTAATTTTTCCGAGAACCGATTTAAAATTAACAAATTGGGTTTGTTGGGCAAACGTGAACGTGGAAATAAAAAAGAATAGATATTTCATTCTGAACTTGAATTTATGGAATCTGTATTCCAATTTTTTGGATTATTTTTTATGTAGTGATATATGGTATCGAATGAATTATAATTTCGGACGATATGATCGTGATAATTTGATTGCCAAATGGTATTTATCATTGGTTGTTCCGTTTCTTTGGTAGAGACGCACTGCAGTGCGTCTCTACGTCGTGCGTCTTTACGTCGTGCGTCATTACTATTAATTAATGTATTAATTTGTTTGGTGGTAACCGATTTAAAAATTGCAACAAACGATGATATGGAATTCGGTTTCCGGGAGAATTTTTGTGGTTTTGATTCCGAATGGGAATCAGATTCCAATTGTAGAGACGCACTGGGTAAAGACGCACTGGGTAGAGACGCACTGGGTAGAGACGCACTGCAGTGCGTCTCTACAGACGGGATAGAATTATCATTTTTTATTTCAACCAACAAATGAATATGATTGGGCATAACAACCCAATTATGGAAAAACCAACGTTCCCTAATTACAATTGATTTCAATAATTCCGTTTCAATGATTTTCCCATTATCGTTTAGTGTCATTTTATCATCAGCAATAGTTCCAAAAATACACTCTCTATTTTGAGCCACTAACGTAATGAAATAGATAGCTTCACTGGAATAATCCCAATTTTTTAATCTATTCGATTCGGTTTGATATCTATTTTTAAATAAGGGCATTTAAAATGATTATGCATGATTTTCAAAGTTACAAAGGTTTCCCAAACTAATCCATCTAATTTTGTAAGTTTACCTCCAATAATTCAGAAGATAATTACTTTGAAAAAGAAAGCCTTATTTAACTGGAGCAGCGGCAAAGATTCTGCGCTAGCCTTATATAAAACCCTCCAAAATCCTGAAATTGAAATTGCCTGCTTGTTAACCAGCGTAAACAAGCAATATCAGCGTGTTTCTATGCATGGTGTTAGAGTGGAATTATTGCAGCAGCAAGCAGAATGCATCAGATTACCACTTGAAATCATGCAAATTCCCGAAATGCCAACCATGGAAGTATATGAAAACGTTGTGCGTGAAACATTGGCCAAACTAAAAAGCCAAGGCATAACACATTCTATTTTTGGCGATATTTTTCTCGAAGATTTACGTAAATACCGTGAAGATAAATTGACCGAAATAGGTTTCGAAGGCGTTTTCCCGCTCTGGAAAATTCCAACTCACGAACTTATTCAGGAATTTATCAGTTTAGGTTTTAAAACGATTGTGGTTTGCGTCAATGAGCGTTTCTTGGATAAAAGCTTTGTGGGTCGTTTGATTGACCAGGATTTCATCAATGACTTACCTGAAAATGTTGATGTTTGCGGCGAAAATGGTGAATTTCATACCTTCACTTTTGATGGACCCATTTTTTCAAAACCAATTGATTTTCAAATTGGTGAAATTGTGTACCGAAAATATGAAAAACCAGAAAAACGAGGCTTCTCCGATACCGCTTGCGATACAAGTGTTTCTGATGCTTTTGATTTTGGGTTTTGGTATTGTGATTTGGTTGAAAAATAATGGATTTAAAGGTTAGAAAATACGCCGTTTTAAGATCGAGTTAATTAATATGTTTAAAATAGAAAAAGAGCATCAAAAGTTTTTTCAACTTATGAGTACTCCTTATCAAAAGTGCTTTATAACCCTAAAATTAACCAAAACTAAACCTTATTAAAATGTTTTTATAAGTACTTATAATTAACTTTTTAACTAAAATCGTAAAATAGTATGTTCCCTTATTTACACAAAGATATTTTAGATTATTCTTCTTGCAAAAGGTTGCGTCAAGTCATAAATGTTTTTTTCTATGTGAAAATAGATTCTGAAACATCCTTATTTCGACTCTAAAAAAATACCGCTAATTCGCAAATTTCAAATGGATGATAACATTTAAAAATTAGCGAATTAGCGGTTGAACTAGACTTAAAGTCTTATTCTCTTTCCTCGTACATTTTTAGCAATTGCGTCACTGTATTCCAATTTCGGATTGTTGCGATAACATTCAGTTTCTTCTCAATATATTTTTGGTCGAATCTGGTCTTTCCGGCGCCAACAGCATATTTTATAAAAATTCTGTTGCCATCAATACTGGCTTCATCCGGTTTGAATTGGCTAATTTTCAAATCGTTCATACTGGTACTTTGCAACGTGGTCGAAATAAAAGCCACATATAGCTTCTTAGTATCAATATCTTTTTCCTTCAAGAAAGGATTGTTCTTGAAACACGCTTCTAAATCAGCGGAACCAATCACCACAACAGGCACTTCATGACCAAAAGCCTTGAAAATTTCCTGCTTTATTTTGAAACCAACAGCCGCAGGATTTTCCTCCTCAGTATCCACAAAAACATTCCCTGATTGAATATACGTTTGCACATTTTGAAAACCAATGGCTTCCAAAGTCGTTTTTAGCGCCTCCATTTTTATCATACTGTGACCGGAAACATTGATACCGCGGAGTAATGCTAGATGAGTTGTCATTTTTTAAGCTTTTTATTTTTGCGAAGATATTGTGTTTTGTTCTAATTTAGGAAGTTTATTGAAATGCAATTTTATATCTGAGTAATAATTTTGAAATTATACTATTTACAGTTTATTATTTTTTACTAATCTATAGAATAATAATAGTTTTTTTCTCTTTGATCGATATTTAGTAATCCTTTTTTAAATAACACTTTAGAACTCCACAGTGAAACTTTTTGTATTGTACAACCCACAGCATCAGCAATTTCTCTTGCATTCATTGCTTCATCAATAGATAATGAAGATATTTGACCCAGTATTTTAATTTCAACTTCTGCATAATTTCCTTCTGTTTTTGGAATTTCAAGATGAATTATTTCAATCAATAATTCATCATCATCAAAACATCTTTTTACTTTAAATTTAACAACTTCATTTTCATCATAAATTTTATTGCATTTTGGACATCTATAACTTTTTGATTTTTCTTTAGTAAAATATGGATCAAAGGCATTTAATACATTGTCATAGATAAATCTAATTGCTGTATATTCATCTTTTTCTTCTGCATACTTTATATTGTATTCATTACAAATATCATAATCAATGCTATATAAATTATAACTTCCTCCATATTTTGACGCTATGTTTTCTGCTAAAAAATGAAGATGGAAATTTTCACATAAGATATTTAAATAATCTTTCCTTAAAGGGTCAATTAATAAATGACTAGATGGTCTATCAGGATGTTTATTTTTCTCGCTGACTGCTTTTGCAATAATTGCATTCCACATATCCATATAAAATCCTGATAATAATTTTCGTTTTATACTCCCTTGAAATTGACGTTGGTAAGTTTTTCTAGCTGAAGAAATACCATAATTTAATTCAGATAATCCAATTCTATTATCATTTGTTTGAGCTTGAATAAAAGAATGCTGAAGAATCATACCAATAGTGCGAGGTACTCCAATTGCTTCTTTTGTAATTCTTGAAAATGCTTGATCTTTATTACCTTTAAAAAGTTCTGTAATTGATATTTCTGGACAAAAAATACTAATTCTTTTAGCAATTAATAATTCTACGAATTCTTGCATTTTCTTAACTGCCGCCATAGCACCACCGTATCTTTCAACATATTCATTAAAATCTAACGGTATTGGAAAAATATCTCTGCCAACAATTATTTTATCTCCAAAATCGTATCTATCAGTAATAACACCTACTTTAAAAAACATCCCCATTCTGGAACCCAATAATGTCTTTAATAAACCGGAAAATTTTTGTTGAGAAATTTCGGATAAGTCAGAATACTCATCAATAAAAATATAGATATTATCAATTTTAGCCTTTTTCTTAATGTCATTTATTTTATTTAAAAAATCTAGAACATTAATTCCTCTTAATTGTGAATAAGATTTTCCCTCTTCTATATCTAAACTAGAGGATAATTTGCCATTAACTTCTATATCAGTTAACGATAATTTAGAAGATACTCCAGATTGTTCAGAAGTTTTACTTGAACTTGATATTGAAGTTTTTGATTCATTTCTTAAAGCAATTCCTTCTACAAGAACTTTTTCGATATAATCTAGATCATCTAATGCTGGATTTTCTTTTTTGAAAATTAATAGATAATTATCGTCGAACATAAGTTCTAATTGTTTTTTTAAAGATTCTATTATTTGTCTAACAAAATGAACTTCTATTAAATGTAGATTATCAGCGGAATCAAATAGTTCATTACAAGTACTTAAATCAATATATATTGGTAAGATTTTTTCATCATTAAAAATACTTTTTTTATTTTTTAATTTTGGTGATATTGTCTTTAAGCATTCATAATATCCACGTAATAAATTTGTCGTTTTTCCTGTTCCTCTTCGTCCAGAAATAAAATTATCTTGTTTTTGAAGTATACTTTGTAAGATACCAAAGTAATCAACAAAATATCCTTCTAGATTTTCTAATTCGTTAATTTTATCAAGTGTTATATAGTCGGCTCTTAAAATTGAGTTGAATGCATTTCCAAGATTTTGTATTTGTTTTGTCGTCATTTTCTCTTTTAATATTACCTGTTTAAAAAAAATAATTTGCTAAATAATAAATAGCATGATTAGTTCCTCAAATATACATATTTTCCTACTCCATTTCCAAACAATCGCATTTCCAGATTTCCAAACAAAAAACTATCTTCGCTCCATCAAATTAAAAATCCGTTTTAATCCGCGTTTTGTTATCTCGAGCGAAGTCGAGAAAAGCAAATCCGTGTTATCCGTGTCCAATAAAATCTAAATGCAAAACCTCCTACTTACTCCAATTGAATACCTCAAAGGCGTTGGTCCCAATCGGGGCGAATTGCTCCGTAAGGAATTGGGGATTTATAAGTATGTGGATTTGGTTAATTTTTTTCCAAACAGATACATTGACAGGACAAGGTATTACAAGATTAACGAACTGCAAAACAACATTGCCGAGGTTCAGATTATCGGTAAAATAATTAACATCAAAACCGTTGAGTTTGGCAGAAACCAAAAACGTTTGGTGGCGACTTTTGTCGATGATACAGGCCAAATGGAACTCGTTTGGTTTCAGGGTCACAAATGGATTCGGGAGAGTTTAAAACTCAATGAAATCTGTGTGATTTTTGGCAAATGCACCTCTTTTGGAAGTACTTTTAACATGGCGCATCCTGAAATTGAGTTGTTGAGCGAGCATGAAAAAAGCTTGCGCTCAGCCATGCAACCCGTATATCCTTCGACAGAAACCTTGACCAATCGAGGAATTTCAAACCGGGTGATTAATAAACTGATGCAACAATTGTTTCTGGAAACACAAGCGTTGTTTACAGAAACTCTGCCAGATTATTTAATCAACGAATTGAAACTGATTCCTAAAAAAGCGGCTTTATTCAACATTCATTTTCCAAAAAGCACCGAAGTTTTGGCAAAAGCCAAATTCCGATTAATATTCGAAGAATTGTTCTTTATTCAATTGCAATTAATCACGAAGAATCTCATTCGGAAACATAAAATAAAAGGACATCCGTTTGCAACCGTAGGCGAAAATTTCAATGATTTTTACCAACATCATTTGCCTTTTCAACTGACCAATGCACAAAAAAGAGTTATTAAAGAAATCCGAACCGATATGGGAAGCAACGCCCAAATGAACCGTTTGCTGCAAGGTGATGTAGGTTCCGGAAAAACAATTGTGGCCTTTATGAGCATGCTTTTGGCGCTTGATAATGGGTTCCAAGCCTGCTTGATGGCTCCCACGGAAATCTTGGCAAACCAGCATTTTATCGGTTTATCCGAATTGGCAGAAACTTTAAATATAAATATCAGAATCCTAACGGGTTCGACTAAAATAGCGCAGCGTAGAATTATCCATGAGGAACTGGAAAACGGAACGTTACATATTCTTATCGGAACGCATGCTTTATTGGAAGACAAAGTAAAATTCAAGAATTTAGGACTGGCTGTAATTGATGAGCAACATCGTTTTGGCGTAGAACAACGCTCTAAATTGTGGAAGAAAAATGTGATTCCGCCACACGTTTTAGTGATGACCGCTACGCCTATTCCACGAACTTTGGCGATGAGTTTATATGGCGATTTAGACATTTCAGTGATTGACGAATTGCCTCCGGGACGAAAACCAATTCAGACCGTACACCGATTTGACAGCAACCGTTTGAAGGTTTGGAAATTCCTTCGGGACGAAATCGCTTTGGGTCGCCAAATCTATATTGTGTACCCGTTAATTCAGGAATCCGAAAAAATGGATTTCAAGGATTTAATGGACGGGTATGAAAGTGTTTCCAGAGATTTTCCGTTGCCTCAATATTATATTTCCATACTTCATGGAAAGATGAAACCCGCCGAAAAAGATGCCGAAATGAAACGTTTTTCGGAAGGAAAAACCAATATTATGGTCGCCACAACCGTAATTGAGGTCGGCGTGAATGTCCCAAACGCCAGTGTAATGATTATCGAAAGTGCGGAACGATTTGGATTATCGCAGCTGCATCAGCTTCGCGGTCGCGTGGGCCGTGGCGCCGAACAAAGTTATTGTATCCTGATGACGAGCCATAAATTGAGTTCCGACAGCAAGACCCGAATGGAAACTATGGTACAAACAAACGATGGTTTCGAAATTGCCGAAGTCGATCTGAAGCTACGTGGTCCCGGTGATTTAATGGGAACCCAACAAAGCGGTGTTTTAAATCTTCAAATTGCCGACTTGGTTCGAGACCGAGATACTTTGGCTTTAGCCAGAAATTATGCATTAAAACTTCTGAAAGATGATTCGGGCATGCAAAAACCGGAACATGCCGCTTTGAGAGCTGTTTTTATCGAAATGACCAAAAAGAAAAATATTTGGAATTATATTAGTTAGATTAATGTGTGGCACAAAAAAAAATTACCTTGTCGGACATGTAAGTTCATCCAAGATACTGGTGATTGTAACTTCTATTGTTAATTTAAAATACTATAAATCAGTTATTTATTTGTTTTAAAAATTTTTAATTCAATAATAATTAAATTTATAAAAACTTATCTGTCTTATATGTTTCAACATGATGCTGTTTATTTTATTGCCTTAAAACCTCATTTTTTCAATTCTTGATTAAACCATTTGCGTTTTAAGAAGTCCTAATCTTTAGATTTATATCGGGCTGTATGAATTTTTAAAAAGCTTCTTTGATCAATTGTTAATATTTGTATGTACAAACGTTAAATTAAAATTAACAAATTCATAATTCCCGTTTCTAAAACCTAAATTTGTCATTTAACGAAAAATACTGAAACCTAATCCTACTTTAAACCATAAAAATGAAAATTAAATACCTAGTTTATGCCCTATTGACCATTGGAATCATAGGATTTATTGGATACCGAATCACAGAAAATAAAAGCAAAAGCGGAGATTCAAAAGATCCAAAAGGAAAAAGTAAATCGATGAATGTAAACGGAATTGTTGCAACACCACAAACTTTTGATAACAACTTATCCCTTTCCGGCTCTATTGAAGCTAATGAACAAGTCGAAATTCGAAGTGAAGTTTCAGGAATTGTAGAAGGTATTTATTTTCAAGAAGGCAGCAACGTAAGTAAAGGTCAAGTACTTTTTAAAGTAAATGATTTAGAATTAAGAGCTCAATTGAGACAAACGTCCACCAGAGAAGGATTGGCTTCAGAAAACGAAAGACGAGCCAAATTATTACTGCAAAAAGAGGCCATCAGCCAGGAAGAATATGATTTAGCTCGCGCTGATTTAAAATCGGCACAAGCCCAAAGTCAATTGATAAAAGCGCAAATAGCCAAAACATCCGTCAGAGCGCCATTCTCAGGGAAAATTGGATTGCGTTCTATTTCGCCGGGAACTTACATTACACCAGCGATTTTGGTAGCGAAATTAGTCAATACAGGAAAATTAAAAATCACTTTCTCTATTCCTGAAAAATACGCTAATCAAGTAAAAACAAACACCTATTTAACCTTTAAGGTTGCAGGTTCTGATGATAAATTTACCGCTAAGGTATACGCCATCGAGCCAGAAGTGGCAGTAGCGACCAGAACGTTACAAGTTCGTGCGATTGCCGAAAATAGCAGCGGAAAATTATTACCGGGAACATTTGCGGATGTCGAATTGCCTTTGGATATTATAAAAGACGCGATTGTAGTCCCTACTGAAGCTGTCATTCCGGTTCAAAACGGTAAAAAAGTTTTCATCTCCAGTAATGGTCAGGCCAAAGAAGTGATGATAGAAACCGCTACACGAACGGATGCTTCTATCTTGGTACTTTCTGGTTTGAAAGCTGGCGATACCGTGATTACAAGTGGTGTAATGTCACTAAAGAACGAAACTCCTGTAAAAGTTCTAATAAAATAATTTTAAAAGTTATTAATTATGAATTATGAGTTTCATTGTCTAACTCATACTTCATAACTAATAACTCATAATTCTAAAAAAATGAGTTTATCCACAACAAGTATTAGAAGACCTGTATTCACCATAGTAATTAATTTAGCGATTGTATTATTTGGAATAATTGGTTACACGTTCCTAGGGGTCCGCGAATTTCCTTCTATTGATCCGGCACAAGTTTCTATCCGAACGAATTATGCCGGTGCAAATGCTGACATCATTGAATCTCAGATTACAGAACCACTTGAAAAAGCAATTAATTCCATTGACGGAATTAGAAATGTAACATCTTCCAGTGCGCAAGGAAGCAGCAATATCACCATCGAGTTTAATTTGGATAAAAACTTAGAAGATGCCGCTAATGATGTTCGTGATAAAGTATCACAAGCCGTTAGAAATCTTCCTCAAGACATTGACTCTCCTCCGGTAGTTTCGAAAGCCGACGCAAATGGTGATGCCATCATTTCGATGACCGTGCAAAGTGATACCCGTAATGCGTTAGAACTTAGTGATTATGCTGAAAATGTAATTTCACAACGTCTGGAGACTATTCCCGGCGTAAGTGGAGTTCAAATTTGGGGACAAAAAAGATATGCGATGCGTTTGTGGATTGATCCTATTAAACTGGCTTCTTACGGCTGTACCGTATCGGAAGTGAGAGATGCATTGAATAAACAAAACGTTGAATTGCCTTCTGGAAAACTAACGGGAGACAATACGGAATTGACGGTAAAAACAGTGGGAAACCTTTCTACTGCTGAGGAATTCAATAATATCATTATCCGTACAGAAGGCGAAAAAGTGGTGCGTTTCAGCGATGTTGGATTAGCAAGCCTTGGACCTGAAAATGTAGAAACCAAAATGACACAATCCGGAACACCATTAGTTGGTGTTGCAATTGTGCCACTTCCGGGAGCGAATTACTTAGATATCTCTACTGCTTTTTATAAGGAATTCGAAAAATTAAAAAAGGATTTACCAAAAGATATTAAATTGAATATCGCCATTGACAATACAATTTTTGTAAAAAAATCAGTTATTGAAGTAGCGGAAACATTAGGGATTTCTATTGTTTTGGTAATTTTGATTATCTATCTATTCTTCCGGGATTGGGCAATTGCTTTCAGGCCATTGATTGATATTCCTGTTTCGCTGATCGCTACGTTCTTTATCATGTGGCTTTTTGGCTTTTCTATAAATGTATTGACATTATTGGCGATCGTTCTGGCAACTGGACTTGTTGTAGATGATGGAATTGTGGTCACCGAGAATATTTTCAAAAAAGTAGAAGAAGGCATGACGCCTATCGAAGCTGCGATCAAAGGATCTAACGAAATATTCTTTGCTGTAATTTCAATTTCAGTCACCTTAGCAGCGGTATTTCTTCCGGTAATTTTCCTCGAAGGATTTGTCGGGAGACTGTTTAGGGAATTTGGCGTCGTTATTGGCGCAGCGGTACTGATTTCGGCTTTTGTATCTTTGACATTAACTCCGATGTTAAATGCTTATTTGATGAAAGGCGGCGAGCAAAAAAAATCAAAATTCTATATCCGTACCGAACCTTATTTTCAACAATTAAACAGTGGTTACGCAAATTCATTAAGCCGTTTTATGAAGAAAAAATGGTTGAGCTTTCCTATATTGATTGCCTGTTTTGGATTAATTTATTTGTTTTTTAACCTTTTGCAAAAAGAAACCGCACCGTATGACGATCGTAGTGGTTTTGTCATGCGAATGTCCACACCCGAAGGTTCTTCTTACGAATACATGGATCGCTTCATGCAGGAAGTATCGCAGTTGGTCGATGACTCGATTCCGGGCAAAAAAGTAGCCTTGGTTATTACATCTCCAGGTTTTGGATCTTCATCGGTAAACAGTGGTTTTATTCGGGTATCATTGGTGCAACCAAATGAAAGAACCGATTCGCAAAAAGAAATTGCAGAGAAACTAACCAAATGGACCAAGCAATATCCTGATGCAAAAACATCCGTAATCGAGCAACCAACAATTGCCGTAAACCGACGTGGTGGATTGCCAATCCAATACATTATTCAAGCAACAAACTTTAAAAAACTGGAAGAAAAAATTCCTGTTTTCATGGATGAAGTTGCTAAAAACCCAACTTTTGCAGTTAGTGATGTGAATTTAAAATTCAACAAACCAGAAGTTAATGTCACCATTGACAGAGAGAAAGCGGAAAGTTTAGGAATTTCAGTGATTGATATTGCACAAACGTTACAGCTTTCCTTGAGCGGACAGCGTTTTGGTTATTTCATGAGAAATGGAAAACAATATCAGGTTATTGGACAATTTGACCAAAAAGACCGTTCGAAACCACTGGATTTAACGTCTATGTTTGTGAAAAATAACATGGGACAATTAATTCAAATGGACAATGTGGTATCTATTGAAGAAAAAAGTAATCCGCCACAATTATACCACAACAATCGTTACATGGCAGCCACTGTTTCTGCAGGTCTTGCTCCGGGCAAAAGTATCAGCGATGGAATTGATGCGATGAATGAAATTAAAGCGAAAGTTCTTGACGATACTTTTACAACTGATTTAGGTGGAGAATCCAGGGATTTTGTTGAAAGTAGTTCGAACACTGCTTTTGCATTTGGACTGGCTTTGCTTTTGATATTTTTAATTTTGGCGGCACAATTTGAAAGTTTTATTGATCCTTTCATTATTATTCTGACCGTGCCCATGGCCGTTGCGGGAGCTTTATTCTCCTTGTGGTTATTTGACCAGACCTGGAATATTTTCAGCCAAATTGGAACCGTAATGCTTATTGGTTTGGTAACCAAAAACGGAATCCTGATTGTCGAGTTTGCGAACCAGCTCCGGGAACAAGGCAAACCAAAATTAGAAGCCATATTAGAAGCTTCGGAAGCGAGATTACGACCAATTTTAATGACAAGTTTGGCCATTTCATTAGGCGCATTACCAATTGCGATGTCACTTGGAGCAGCTTCTACCAGCAGAATTGGAATGGGAGTCGTTATTGTAGGTGGAACTATTTTCTCTTTAGTGTTAACGTTATTCGTTATTCCAGCGATGTATTTAATGTGGTCAAGAGCCAGAAAACACTATCCAGAATTTGATCATATTGAAGAATATGAAAAAGATTTTAACTAATTTCAATGCAACGCTGATGCCTCAGAATATAAAGATTTAAAGAAAATCTTTAATTGCGAAGCAAAAAAATATAATTATGACACACCCTAAAATACTATTTCAAAGTTTAATACTACTGCTGTTTTTCGTAACAAAAATTAATGCACAGGAAGTTTTGACATTAGAAAGCGCGGTTAAAATAGCCTTGGAAAACAATTACGAAATAAAAATTGCTACCAATAATTTGACTATTCAAAAAACAAATGTAGCCATTGGAAATGCGGGAATGTTACCTACTGTTACTGCTAATGTATTTGATAACAATAGTATTCAGAATAGTTCTCAAACACGTCAGGACGGGACAGAAAATGAATTGGATAACGCTAAAAACAATAGTTTGACGTATGGCGTCGGATTAGATTGGACCATTTTTGATGGTCTGCGTATGTTTGCCCGAATGGATCAGTTGAAGGAGTTGCAAAAATTGGGCGAAGCACAATTAAAATTAACCGTAATCACAAGAATCAGTGATGTGAATGCCGCGTATTATGATTTGGTACAGCAACAACAACAATTAGCTGCCTTGGACACAACAATCGTTATTTCAAACCAGCGATTGACCTTAGCACAAAACAGATTCACTATAGGAAAAGCGTCTAAGTTAGAACTTTTGAACGCTCAAGTAGATATGAATACGGATCAGGTTGCGTTGTTACGACAAAAAGAATTGTATGCAAACAGTAAGATTTTGTTAAACCAATTGCTGGCAAGAGATGTTGCTACAGATTTTAAAGTAATTGATGTTCTAAAAGTAGATTCCTTATTATTACTGCCCGAACTAAAAGCCTTAGCAGAAAAACAAAATCCACAATTAGAAGCACAAATCATAAATAAGAGAGTCGCTGAATTAGAATTAAAACAAATAAAAGCGGCACGTTATCCTACCGTTCGAGTGAATACTGCCTATAATTTCTCAGAAAGTCAATCCAGTCTGGGATTTGTGGCACAATCACAATCTAGAGGTTTGAACTATGGTTTCAGCGCTTCATTGAATTTATTTGATGGTTTTGCACAAAACCGAAATGAAAAAATCTCCAAAATTCAAATTGAAAATTCTAAATTAAATATTGATCAGCAAAACTTAGCTCTAAATTCACAATTGGCTACTTCCTATCAAACGTATTTGACAAATTTAGAATTGATTGCTTTGGAAGAAAAAAATGAATCGATTGCTAAACAAAATTTGAACATAACATTAGACAAATTCCGCATTGGAACTATCACTACTTTAGAATTCAGAACCGCACAATTGAATTATGTGAATGCCAAAGTGCGCTACAGCAACGCTCAATTTCAAGGAAAATTATCTGAAATTGCGCTTCGAGAATTGGCAGGAAATCTTATTTTTTGATTTACTTTTGTTAAAAAAAGCATCTTAAATGATTTCATACAATACAAAAGACTGGATTACTTTTATTTTTAAATTGCAAAAGGCAGATACCTTTAGAACATTGCTGCCGATAATGTTTGCCATCGGAATTTATTCTGGGATTATAGGCTATTTAGAAGTAGAATACTGGAAATTAACTGATAAAAGTTATGTAAAAAACATTACTCTTATGCACGGGATGCTTGGTTTCGTGATCTCATTGTTGTTGGTTTTCAGAACTAATACAGCTTATGACCGTTGGTGGGAAGGACGCAAAATGTGGGGTGCTTTGGTGAATAACAGCCGCAATTTTGCCATTAAACTTTCGGTAATTTTAACAGATGAAAAAGATTTAGCTTTCTTCAGAAAATTAATTCCCAGTTACGCTTCTATTTTAAACAAACATTTAAAAGATGAGGAAACCGGCAAACAGCTATTTGATGATGTCGATTTAGAAATTGACCACCACAAACACAAACCCAATCAAGTCGCTAAAATGTTGTTTCAGAAGATTAATGATTTATACGATTCCAAAAAAATTACGGGCGATCAACTGATCATTTTAAACGATGAAGTAAAATCGTTTACTGATATATGCGGCGCTTGTGAACGAATTAAAAACACGCCTATTCCCTATTCCTACAGTGCTTTTCTTAAGAAATTTATTTTCTTTTATGTACTAACTCTTCCTTTTGGATACGCTATCAGTTTAGGTTATTACGTTATACCGGTAGTTGTCTTCATTTTTTATGTTTTGGCTAGTTTGGAGTTAATTGCGGAGGAAATTGAAGATCCTTTTGGAACCGATGAGAACGATTTACCAACTCAAAAAATTGCTGAGAATATCAAAAAACATATCGAAGAATTAATTTAAATTTTGTTAAACTGCACTTTGATTAAAATTATTTTCATTAAATTTAAACTCTACCTTCCTTTAAGTTTAAAACTATGAACAGTAACCGTGCTTTTATAAATCCACCTCTTTTATCTAACGAGAAATCGTTGAAAACATTAGTTGAAAACAGAACCGTTTATTCGTTGAACCATTGTGAGCTGAACCTTTTTGAGACTTATGAATCTTCAGCGTTGGTTCCTTTGAAGTTTAATGATTTTGTGGTGACCAGCATGTTACGAGGCAAAAAAGTAATGCATCTTTTTGACGATCCGGGATTTGTATATTTACCAGGCGAAACCGTTGTTATTCCGTCGAATGTAGAAATGAAAATTGATTTTCCGGAGGCTTCAAAAAATAATCCTACGCAATGCCTTGCTTTGGCGATAGAACAAACAAAAATTACGGATACATTACAGTTTCTGAATGAGCGTTATCCAAAAGAAGGAAACGACCAATTCTGGCAATTGAACTACCAAAATTATTTTTTTTATAATAATATCGAATTAGCCACGACGATTAATAAGTTAATTAAAGAATGCATGAGCACGTCGATTACTAAAGATGCTTTAGCTGATTTAACTTTGCAGGAGTTATTAATTCGTATTATTCAGACACAAACTGCCAAAGCAATTGAGGACGGTTTGTTTACGGATCCAAAAAATCCTATTACACAAGTAGTGGAATTCATTCGGTCTAATTTAAAGGAAAATTTCAGCATGAAACATTTGAGCGAAAAAGCATGCATGAGCACTACATCGTTCTATCGTTTTTTCAAAAGAGAATTGGGAATGAGTCCTATTGAATTTGTTATTGGCGAAAAAATGAGATGTGCAAAACAATTGCTCAAAAATCCTTCCATACAAATTAATGAAGTTTGTTATTTATCCGGATTTGAAGATTGTAATTATTTTATTCGTTTGTTTAAGAAACATGAAGGAATAACACCTAAACAATATCAATTATTGTTTGTCAACTAACTTTCATTCAATGTAGGTTACTGGCTCCAGCGAAAGTTCTTCTTCCGGTGTAAAAATCCGATATTCTATTCGGAAAGTTTTTTTAAGCGGAGTTTCCAAAGAAAATCCTCCAACGCCAAATGCATCAATTACATCCAAAGTAAAATGGGCATGTTTCCAATATTCGAACAAATCCTTGTCCACCCAAAACTCTGTATTTTCTATTGTACCAATACAAACATCACCCAATCTTTGGTAGAAACCTCCTTTTTCAAAACATTGTGGCTGCGATCCTTCGCAACATCCTCCGGCTTGGTAAAACATCAAATCTCCGTGCTTTTCCTGTAAAATTTTGATTAATTCTATTGCTTTCCCTGTGGCATCTATTCTTTTTATCATTTTTTTTTTAATTTAAAATAAAACCTGACAAATTATAAAATCTGCCAGGTTTAAGATTAACCAAAATCTGTAACTATTAAAAGAAACCTAACTTCTTTTTATCATAAGAAATCAGCATGTTTTTTGTCTGGCGGTAATGACCTAACATCATTTTATGATTTTCACGACCAATTCCGGATTGTTTGTACCCTCCAAAAGGTGCTCCTGCAGGATAAGAATGGTATTGATTAATCCACACACGTCCTGCTTGAATAGCTCTTGGTACCTGATAAATCTCGTGTGCATCGCGAGTCCAAAGCCCGGCTCCCAAACCATACATCGAATCGTTAGCGATTGCAATTGCTTCTTCTGTAGTTTTAAAGGTAGTCACTGCCAAAACAGGTCCAAAAATTTCTTCTTGAAAAATTCGCATTTTGTTATGTCCCTTGAAAAGAGTTGGTTTTATATAATATCCTTCAGACAAATTGCCTTCTAAATTATGTTCTTCACCGCCGGTCAAAACTTCGGCGCCTTCTTCTTTTCCTAATTTAATGTAAGAAAGAATTTTTTCTTTTTGTACCAATGAAGTTTGAGCTCCCATCATCGTAGTTTTGTCCAATGGATTTCCCATTTTAATCGCTTCTGTTCTTTCAATTACACGGGCGATAAATTTATCATAAATATCTTCATGAACTAATAATCGTGACGGACAAGTGCAAATTTCACCTTGATTTAAAGCAAACATTACCGCTCCTTCAATCGCTTTATCGAAGAAATCATCATCAGCATCACCGACTGATTTCATAAAAATATTTGGAGATTTTCCACCCAATTCTAATGTTACAGGAATAATATTTTCAGTTGCATATTGCATCACTAAGCGACCTGTTGGCGTTGAACCTGTAAAAGCTGCTTTCGAAACTTTTTTGTTGGTTACCAAAGCTCTTCCAAGTTCAGCACCAAACCCATTTACAATATTTATAACTCCGGGAGGAAGAATATCGCCTATTAATTCCATCAATATCAAAATAGAAATTGGGGTACTTTCAGCTGGTTTTAAAACTACGGTATTTCCTGCGGCTAACGCCGGAGCAAGTTTCCAAACTGCCATTAAAATGGGAAAATTCCAAGGAATAATTTGAGCAATTACTCCTAAAGGTTCGCTTAAAGCGATGGAAACAGTTTGCGAATCTAATTCGGCTATTGAACTTTCTTCTGCACGAATCACTCCTGCAAAATATCTAAAGTGATCAATTGCCAACGGCATATCGGCAGCTAAAGTTTCGCGAATTGCTTTTCCATTGTCAATCGTTTCAACAGTTGCAAGATATTCCAGATTATCTTCCATAACCTGCGCAATTTTATTTAACAAATTACTACGTTCAGTTACAGATGTTTTTCCCCATGTCTGAAAAGCTTCATGTGCAGTATCAACTGCTAAATCGACATCAGCTTTAGTCGAATGAGCAGCTTTTGTATACACTTTCCCATCCACTGGAGTAACTACATCAAAGTACTGACCTCCTATTGGTGCAACAAATTTGCCTCCTATATAATTATCATATTGTGCCTTAAATTCAGGTCTTTGCACTACGTTATCCATATCGTTATATTTTTATATTTTATCAAATATACCTTTATACCGCTTATTAGAATAGCACTATTCTTCCAACTAATAGCATTAAATTTTCATTTGTGTTTTTTTAACCTAATTTTATTATTTAATTCATAATGATCTATGCTTTACATTGTTAATTTAATATTTCTCATAAGCACATAATATCCCCAATCAGTTGTAAAAAACCAAAAAAATTGTTTCTTACTCCAATCTGCAATCCTTATATTTGCACGCGAGACCTAAGGTCGAACTGACGAAGCAATCTCATTAAAATTTACAGATGAAAATATCTTACAACTGGTTAAAACAATTCATTAAAATAGACTGGAAATCTGAGGAAACTGCAGCTTTACTAACTGACTTAGGTCTGGAAGTAGAAATTGTTGAAAAATACCAATCGGTAAAAGGCGGATTAGAAGGCATTGTTGTGGGACATGTTCTTACTTGTATTCAACATCCGGATGCCGATAGATTAAAAATAACTACCGTTGATTTAGGGAATGGCGCTCCTGTACAAATTGTATGTGGTGCCAGTAATGTTGCCGCAGGACAAAAAGTACCTGTAGCCACCATTGGAACAACATTATATGACAACGAAGGCATTGCTTTTTCAATAAAAAAAGGTAAAATACGCGGACAGGAAAGCCACGGAATGATTTGTGCCGAAGATGAATTAGGTCTTGGTGAAAGCCATGACGGAATTATGATTTTAGATGATTCTTTAGTACCAGGAACTCCTGCTGCAACAGTTTTCAAAATAGAGAATGACGAAGTATTTGAAATTGGTTTGACACCAAATCGTGCTGATGCAATGAGTCATTTGGGAACAGCACGAGATTTGAGAGCGGGAATGTTACAAAGTGGTGTCAGTGTGGAACTAATTACGCCATCTGTGAGCAATTTTAGAGTAGACAAAAGAACGTTGAAAATTGATATCGATGTAAAGGAACCTAAACTTGCTCCCCGATATTGCGGTGTTACCATTTCTGGAATTGAGGTAAAACCATCTCCGGCATGGTTACAAAACAGATTGAAAGCTATTGGATTAAATCCAAAAAACAATATTGTCGATGTCACCAATTATGTTTTACATGAATTAGGCCAGCCGCTTCACGCTTTTGATGCGTCAAAAATTAACGGTAAAATAGTTGTGCAAACGCTTCCCGCGGGAACAAAATTTACTACACTTGATGACGTAGAAAGAACTTTACACGAAGAAGACTTAATGATTTGTGATGAAAAAGGACCATTATGCATTGCTGGGGTTTTTGGCGGAAAAAAATCAGGTGTTTCTGAAAGCACTAATTCTATATTTATAGAAAGTGCATATTTTAATCCTGTGAGCATTCGAAAAACTGCTAAAAGACATCAATTAAATACCGATGCTTCTTTCCGTTTTGAAAGAGGGATTGACCCAACTATTACGGAATACGCCTTGAAACGCGCCGCTTTATTGATCCAGGAAGTAGCTGGCGGAGAAATAACATCTGATGTTGTAAATGTGTACCCAAAGAAAATCGAAGACTTTTCTGTATTTTTAAACTTCAGCAAAGTAGCTAAAATTATTGGTCAGGAATTGCCTAAAGACACGATTAAAAAAATATTGGTTTCATTGGACCTTAAAGTCAACAGTGTTTCAGATGCAGGATTGGGCTTGACTATTCCTGCTTACCGCGTAGATGTTCAGAGAGAAATAGATGTAATCGAAGAAATATTAAGAGTGTATGGATACAACAACATTAATTTTTCTAAAAAATTAAATGCCACAGTTTCAAATTCACCAAGAAACGAAGATTATAAAGTACAAAATACGGTTGCTACACAATTGAATTCTCAAGGTTTTCACGAAATGATGGCAAATTCTCTAACAACAGCTTCCTACATAGATCTTTCAGAGGAATTGAATGCAACTCACAATGTGACAATGCTTAATCCGTTGAGTGCTGATTTATCGACAATGAGACAATCTTTACTGTTTTCAGGATTGGAAGCAGTTTCGTATAATATCAATCGTAAAAATGCAGATTTGAAACTATTCGAATTTGGAAAAACATATCATAATTATCTTGCGGGTTACGAAGAGAAGAAACATTTAAGCTTGTTCCTAACTGGTAACAGAAATAATGAAAACTGGACCTCTTCTCAAAAGCCATCCGATTTCTTTTTGTTCAAAGGGTATGTTTCAGGAATTCTTTCAAGATTGGGTATTCAAAAAACACAGAATATGCCTGTTGCGTCTGATATTTTTTCTGAAGGGATTGCCATTGGATGTGGTCAAGACATTTTAGTAGAATTTGGCGTGGTTAAAAAATCAATAGGAAAACATTTTGGAATCAAACAAGAAGTATTTTTTGCTGATTTTAACTGGGCTTTGATTTTGAAATTAGTTTCAACTAAAATAAAATATACCGAAATTCATAAATATCCGGAAGTTCGTAGGGATTTAGCACTGCTAATTGATCAAAACGTGACCTACGACAGCATTTACAATATTGCACGTCAGACCGAAAAAACACTTTTAACAGATATTAATTTATTTGATGTTTATGAAGGCCAAAATCTGCCGGAAGGTAAAAAATCGTACGCGATAAGTTTTACAATTCAAGACAATTCAAAAACGTTGACTGATACTCAAATCGATAAAATTATGAGCAAACTGCAAAAGAATTTTGAAACGGAACTTGGAGCCAGTTTAAGATAAGTTTTTTATTTACAAAAGATAAAATCCCGATTCAAAAATTTGAATCGGGATTTTTTTATACAAAAAAGCCCCGCGAATTGCAGGACTCTTCCAATCAACAAATAACAACCTCTCATCAAAATTATTTTTTTGGCATTACAACAGCGTTAATAACATGAATGACACCATTGGATTGGTTTACATCAGCAATTTTTACTTTAGCTTTATTCATATTTTCATCAGAGATATATAATTTTTTTCCTTTCATCCAAGCAGTTAAAGTTCCGCCGCTAACTGTTTTTAGAGTTGCTTTTCCGTTGCCCATTTTGATAGCTTTGGCAATATCCGAAGCATTCATTTTTCCTGCCACAACATGATAAGTAAGAATTGTTTGTAACATTTTCATATTTTCTGGCATCAATAAAGTTTCTACTGTTCCTTTTGGCAATTTATTGAAAGCTGCATTTGTTGGTGCAAAAACTGTGAATGGACCTTTACTTTGTAATGTTTCAACTAAACCGGCTGCTGTTACTGCTGCAACTAAAGTGGTATGATCTTTTGAATTTACTGCGTTCTCAACAATATTTTTAGAAGGATACATCGCAGCTCCACCAACCATTACTGTTTTTTGAGCGAAAGAAGTTGCTCCCAATACTACTGTAAATAATGCAATAGATAAAAATTTTCTAGTTTTCATAAAATCTGTTTTTTTTTAAGTTATATAAAGCATTTACGCACAATAAGAACTTTTGGTTTTAAAAAAAATGTAAATATTTTTTAAATTATTGAATTGCATATAGTTAAAATCGATTTTTTTTAGTGTTATGAAAATGATACGAAGTAAATTAGCCCCGATGGCAGCAAGTATCCTTTTTAGGGTGTTACGCAAAAGTGGAATTTTAAAAATAGATTTTCTGCAAAATAAAAAGATACTGCGAACAGCGGGAGGATTGTGAATAGGTAATTGAAATGTTGTGCTTCCAAAAAATAAATAACAAAAAAAAGCTCCGCAAATGCGGAGCTTTCTATATTCAAAAAATTTCAAGAAATTATTTTTTCTCTGATTTTTCCATTTTAGCTTTCAATGCAGCTAACATATCATTGTTGTCCCCTAAAGTTGCAGCTGGTGCATTTGTAGATGAGTTAGATGAAGTGTTTTCAGTAGCTGTTTTCACATTTTTCTCTTCTTCTTCACGGAAGATAGCAGTGTGAGATGCAACTACTCTTTTGAATTCTTTATTGAATTCGATTACTTTGAAATCAGCAGATTCTCCTTTTTTCAATTTCTTTCCGTCTTCTTTTTCAAGGTGACGAGTAGGAATGAAAGCAACGATATCATCTCCGAATTCTACAGTAGCTCCTTTGTCAACGATTTCAGAAATCTCGCCGTTATGGATAGTTCCAACTGCGAAAGAATCTTCATACTGATCCCAAGGATTAGCAGTAGTTTGTTTGTGACCTAAAGATAATTTACGTCCGTCAACATCTAATTCTAATACTACTACGTCAAGTTTTTCACCAACGTTTACAAATTCAGATGGGTGTTTGATTTTCTTAGTCCAAGATAAGTCAGAGATGTAAATTAATCCATCAATTCCTTCTTCTAATTCTACGAAAATTCCAAAGTTTGTAAAGTTTCTAACGATACCTGTATGTTTAGAACCCACTGGATATTTAGCAGTGATATCAGTCCAAGGATCTTGAGACAATTGTTTGATACCTAATGACATTTTACGGTCATCTCTGTCTAAAGTTAAAATTTGAGCTTCAACAATATCCCCTACTTTTACGAAATCTTGAGCAGAACGTAAGTGAGTAGACCAAGACATTTCAGAAACGTGGATCAAACCTTCAACACCTTCAGCAACTTCGATAAATGCACCATAATCAGCGATTACAACTACTTTACCTTTTACTTTGTCTCCAATTGCTAATTTAGCATCAAGAGCATCCCAAGGGTGAGCGTTTAATTGTTTCAATCCTAATTGTATTCTTGTTTTTTCGTCATCGAAATCAAGGATTACAACGTTTAATTTTTGGTCTAATTCAAGAACTTCACTTGGGTGGTTAATACGACTCCAAGAAAGGTCAGTGATGTGAATTAATCCATCAACTCCACCTAAGTCAATAAAGACACCATAAGAAGTAATGTTTTTAACAACACCTTCTAATACTTGTCCTTTTTGCAATTGACCGATGATTTCTTTTTTCTGGATTTCAATATCCGCTTCAATAAGCGCTTTATGAGAAACAACAACGTTTTTGAATTCGTGGTTAATTTTCACAACTTTGAATTCCATCATTTTGTTTACATATACATCGTAATCTCTAATTGGCTTAACATCAATTTGAGATCCTGGTAAAAACGCTTCAATTCCGAAAACGTCAACGATCATACCACCTTTAGTTCTGCATTTTACAAAACCATTAACGATTTCTCCTGTTTCGTTAGCCGAAATAACTCTATCCCATGATTTGATAGTACGTGCTTTTCTGTGAGATAATACTAATTGACCAGTTTTGTCCTCACGGATGTCAATTAATACTTCAACAGTATCACCTACTTTTAATGCTGGGTTGTAACGGAATTCGTTCAATGAAATAACACCTTCCGATTTTGCGTTGATATCAACGATAACGTCTCTATCTGTAATTCTTACAACTGTACCATCTACCACTTCTTCTTGATCTGTAGCGATAAATGTTTTTGAAACTAGTTCTTCGAATTCTTGTAAGTTTTTTTGATCAACTGCATCAATACCTTCTTCAAAGTTGTGCCAGTTAAAATTTGCTAAAAACTCTTCTTGTGATTTTACTTGTTCAGACATGCTGATTAAAAATTTGTATTCTGTATTCTCTCGAGTTTCTTAATGTGCCAGAAAACAGCAGAAGTTGTTTGTATAATTAATTGAACCCTAAAGGAAACTCTTATTCACCAAAAGGACTGCAAAAGTAACACTTTTATCTTAAATAGCAAAATATTTATGTTTCGATAATCGATTGAGAATCAGGAGCGAAATAATTGGCTTTTTTTGCAGGTAAAGTTCCCGCTTTCCGCTATATCTTTTATATAGCTTCCAGCCTTAAAAAGGCTGGAAGCTATATAAAAGGATACCGCTTCACTCGGGGCTAATTGGCTTAAATTGGTGTTTTTTCAACGCAAAAAAACCCGATATTTCATAAAAAATATCGGGTAATATTTATTTTAGTTCCACTTTTTAATGACTTATATTTTCAACATCCAAAGGATTGTGTTTGTGTTTGAATAAAATAGCAAATGCAATTGCAATTATCAATGCGTAAATAGCAAAAGCCAGCCAAATCGTATGCCAGTCTTTCATAAAAATGACTTTACTAAACAATCCGTCAGCCGAAATTGTGTTTCCTTGACCAGAAACAAATTCTAACATTTTTGAATTCGTCGTTTCTGTTTCCAGAAAACCAGCCAAATCAGTAGTGTTATTAAATGATTTAGTAAAGTATTTATCAATAGCCCATCCGGAAGTAAAGCTTCCTAAAACCGCACCAAAACCATTGGTCATCATCATAAACAATCCTTGCGCTGAAGAACGATTTTTAGCATCTGTATTCGTTTCTACAAATAATGAACCTGAGATATTAAAGAAGTCAAATGCCATTCCGTAAACCACACAGGACATAATTATCATCCATAACCCATCTGTTGGATTTCCGTAAGCAAATAATCCAAAACGCAATACCCAAGCCAACATACTAATCAACATAACCTGTTTGATTCCAAAACGTCTTAGAAAAAAAGGAATCGCAAGAATAAACAAAGTCTCCGATATTTGAGAAATTGACATGATAATCGTTGAATATTCCACTACGAAAGAATCCGCATATTTTGGAAAATGTTTAAATTCATCCAGGAAAACATCTCCATACGCATTTGTCAACTGCAACGCCCCTCCCAAAAACATGGAAAAAATAAAGAAGAGAGCCATTTTATAATCGGCAAATAATTTAAAAGATTCTAAACCTAATGTTTCCATAACAGAAGCATTCTCTTTCGACAATCGTTGCGGTTTACATTTTGGTAAAGTAAAAGAATAAATTCCCAGAACAATTGCGGCTAAACCGGCAATATAAAATTGGTATTCAGTTGCTTTATTCCCCGTCAAATTGGTAATCCACATCGCAACAATAAATCCGATTGTTCCCCAAACCCGTATTGGCGGAAAATCTTTAATAACATCTTTATCGTTTAGTTTAAGTGCCGTGTAGGAAATAGAATTACTCAAGGCAATCGTTGGCATGTAAAAACACATTGCCAAAAGCATAATGTAAATAAAGGTTTCCGGAGTGGAAACTTGTGGAATATAGAATAGAACCGCAGCATATAAAATGTGAAGAATTCCGTATAATTTTTCAGCATTTACCCATCTGTCAGCGATAATTCCGGTCAGTGTTGGCATAAATAATGAAGCAATTCCCATTGTTCCAAAAACCAACCCAAACTGAGTTCCTTCCCAGTTTTTTGTTCCAAACCAGTAATTTGCAATGGTAATCAACCAAGCTCCCCAAACAAAAAACTGAAGAAAGCTCATTATTACCAATCTATTCTTAATTCCCATGAGATGAATTGTTTTTTATTTTAAAAAATTTACAAGGCGTAAATCTACTATTAAAAATGAAATCTGCAACTAATTATATTGTTTTAGTAATTACATTTACCAATTCTAAAACAAGCTCGAATTGTTCCTCACGATTCAAATGTGAATTATCAATTTCTACCGCATCTTCAGCCATGACTAAAGGAGAATCTTCGCGGTGCGTATCAATGTAATCGCGCTCCTCCACATTTTTGAGAACTTCTTCAAATGTGACTGTATCACCTTTTGCAACCAATTCATCGTAACGTCTTTGCGCTCTTGTAGTTGCACTGGCGGTCATGAAGATTTTTAACTCTGCATCTGGAAAAACGACCGTGCCAATATCCCTTCCATCCATTACAATTCCTTTGTCTGTTCCCATTTCTTTTTGCTGCTCCACTAATTTGGCACGAACCTCAGAAACTTCAGCTACTTTACTTACAAAACTGGAAACTTCAATCGTTCTGATTTCGGTTTCAACATTCACATCATTTAAATACATTTCGCCAAAACCCAAATCAGCATTAAATTTGAATTGCAATTTTATATTTGGTAAGCTATTTATCAATGTTTGTTTATCAAAAAATTCCGCATTTATGTAACCGTTTTGCATAGCAAAAAACGTCACGGCGCGATACATCGCTCCCGTATCTACATAAACATATCCCAACTGATTGGCGAGTTGTTTTGCTAAAGTACTTTTTCCTGTAGAAGAGAAACCGTCAATGGCGATAGTAATTTTTTTATTCAAAATGTAAAATTTAAAGTTCTTTATTATATCAAAATTATTATTGGAAATTAACTGTCAGTCCAAATAAACTTGTATTTCCGGCTAATGTATATCTGGAATACGAATAATTGAATTTCAATTTATTTAATTTGAGTCCAAATCCCAATGAAACTCCGGAGAAATTCCTTTGTTCCTCAAGTCGTAATTCCTCTGCTCTTCTAAAATTGTATCCCACCCGCAGATTAAATGCTTTTTTCGGAAAAAGTTCTACACCCACAATTACGTGTCGCAAAGCATTATTCACAAAGGAAACTTTTTCTTCGGTGGATTCTCCATCAAAAGAGGATTCTGCTCTGGCTGGATTCGAAAAAGCAATATTCCATTGCTGTAAATTTTCTAATGTAAGATGCCACCGAATAGGAACATTTTCCAATTCCTGTGAAACTCCAGCGATGATTTCAAGCGGCAGTTTCTCATTCGTACCATTATAAGTTGAAAATTGCGTTCCAATGTTTCTGATCGCTAAACCCCAATTTACGTCGTTTCTTTCATCGATAAATAAAGCGCCAATATCAAGCGCTCCGCCAAAAGAATGGTAGGTTTCCAAAC
The DNA here is from genome assembly GCF_004349085.1 of Flavobacterium caseinilyticum. Lineage (GTDB taxonomy): Bacteria > Bacteroidota > Bacteroidia > Flavobacteriales > Flavobacteriaceae > Flavobacterium > Flavobacterium caseinilyticum. The sequence continues at coordinate 170,784 of NZ_SMFM01000007.1, forward strand.
TGGAAGAAATCAGTTTTGCACTGGCTCCAATGTGAATAGTGGTATACGGAATATTGTAAGCATACCCAAAAGAAAGGGCTATTTCACTTCCTGTAAACTCTGATGTAGGCTGACCGTTTTCATCAAAGCCTTCAAAATTACCATAGTTTACATAATTTACACCAGCCTGAAAAGTTTGCAAATGCCGATCATAAGTATAGGCGTAGGAAGCAGTTCCATAAGTCACCTCCCCAAAATAACTTCCATAATTTAAAGCCAGGTGATTGTCCATTTCCGCATTTATGGTTGCCGGATTAAAATGAACCTGATTGACATCTTCATCGTAAATCGTGATTACTTTTCCGCCCAAGGCTGCCTGTCTTGGCGAAGTAACCAAATTCAAAAACTGATACGTATACTTCCCTCCTATCTGACTGTATGAAACAGCGCAAATAATAAGGAAACAATATACTATAAGTTTTTTTAACATGCTTTAAAATGCAGTTGGTGTAAAATAAAAACGCAACTGCGAAGATAAAATTATTAATAGAATAAATGGCAACTTTAAAATTCGTTATTGCAAATAAAAAATCCAAATTCCATCTCTTGAAAATCAAGTTTTGAAATTTGGATTTTTGGTATTTCTGAGTTGTATTTTATTACAAATCCTTGGCGTTTTTGACTTTCTGATCGGTCAAAGCAAATTTTAATACTTCGCTCATTTCTTTTACATAATGAAATGTCAAACCTTCAAGGTATTCTGGTTTTATCTCATCAATATCACTTTTATTCTCCTGACACAGAATGATTTCTTTGATATTCGCTCTTTTTGCTGCCAAGATTTTTTCTTTGATTCCTCCTACTGGCAAGACTTTTCCGCGTAACGTGATTTCCCCTGTCATCGCTAAGTTTTTCTTCACACGTTTTTGTGTAAACAATGAAACTAATGACGTCAACATCGCAATTCCGGCACTTGGTCCGTCTTTTGGCGTGGCTCCTTCCGGAACGTGCAAGTGAATATTATATTTAGAAAGTATTTCTGAATCCAATCCTAAAAGGTTTGCATTAGCTTTAATGTATTCTAAAGCAATTGTCGCAGATTCTTTCATTACCGTACCTAAGTTTCCGGTAATTGTCATGGTTCCTTTTCCTGGAGAAAGCAACGATTCTATAAACAGAATGTCACCGCCAACAGAGGTCCAAGCCAAACCAGTTACTACACCGGCAACATCATTGTTCTCGTATTTGTCTCTTTCTAATCTGGGAACACCAAGCGTTTTTATGATATCTTCGTCCGTTACTTTTTTGTTATACTCCTCTTCCATCGCAACTGATTTGGCTGCATTACGGATTACTTGAGCAATTTTAGCTTCCAAACCACGAACTCCAGATTCACGTGTGTATCCTTCGACAATTTTCTCCAATTGTTTTTTTCCAATGGTTAAATCTTTGGTAGTCAAACCGTGTTCTTTCAATTGTCTTGGAAATAAATGCTGACGCGCAATTTCTACCTTTTCTTCAATTGTGTAACCTGACATTTTGATGATTTCCATTCTGTCTTTCAACGCAGGTTGAATCGCAGCCATATTATTGGAAGTCGCAATGAACATCACTTTAGACAGATCATATCCCATTTCAAGGAAATTATCGTAGAATGAATTATTCTGTTCTGGATCTAAAACTTCCAGTAATGCAGATGAGGGATCACCTTGATTACTGTTTGATAATTTATCGATTTCATCCAAAACAAAAACTGGATTTGAGGTTCCCGCTTTTTTCAAACTTTGGATAATTCTTCCTGGCATCGCACCAATATAGGTTTTTCTATGTCCGCGAATTTCTGCTTCATCACGCAAGCCACCAAGAGAAATTCTAACGTATTTTCTACCCAAAGCTTCTGCAATAGAGCGTCCAATCGAAGTTTTTCCCACTCCCGGAGGTCCTGTCAAACATATAATCGGGGATTTCATATCATTTCGCAATTTTAAAACTGCCAAATGTTCTATCATCCTTTTCTTAACATCTTCAAGACCAAAATGATCTCTGTCCAATATTTTTTGTGCTCTTTTTAAATCGAAATTATCTTTAGAATATTCGTTCCAAGGCAATTCCAAGAACAACTCTAAATAGTTTCTTTGAATTCCAAAATCAGGCGCTTGCGGATTCATGCGACGCATTTTTGACAATTCTTTGTCGAAATGTTTTTTGGTTTTCTCATCCCATTTTTTGGTCAAAGATTTTTGCATCATTTCATCCATTTCCTCTTCCTGAGAAACGCCACCCAATTCTTCCTGAATGGTTTTCATTTGTTGGTGCAAGAAATATTCACGTTGTTGTTGGTCCAGATCAAAACGAACTTTAGACTGAATATCATTTTTTAATTCGAGTTTTTGCAACTCAATATTCATATAACGAAGCGTCTCTAAAGCTCTTTCTTTCAGTTCGTTAATAGCTAATAAATCCTGTTTCTCTTTAACAGAAAGATTCATATTAGAAGTAACAAAATTGACTAAAAATGATTGACTTTCAATATTCTTTATGGCAAAAGTTGCTTCGCTGGGAATGTTTGGACTTTCTTTAATAATCTGAATCGCTAATTCTTTAATAGAATCCAGAATCGCTACAAATTCAGTATCATTTTTCTTAGGTCTTTTCTCAGGAACTTCCTTGATTTTAGCGGTGATATATGGTGTGTCATCAATAACAGCATCAATTTCGAAACGCTTTTTTCCTTGAAGGATAACGGTTATATTCCCGTCAGGCATTTTCAGTACCCGTAAAATACGGGCTACAGTTCCTATCTTGTGAATATCATCTTTGGTTGGATCTTCATCTTCTTCATTGATTTGAGCCACAACACCAATCGTTTTTCCAGCGGCATTTGCATCATTAATCAATTTGATTGATTTATCACGTCCTGCGGTAATTGGTATTACAACCCCAGGAAATAAAACCATATTTCTCAAAGGTAAAATAGCCAATAATTCTGGTAAAGCCTCATTATTCATTTCCTCCTCGTCCTCGGGAGTCAAAAGTGGAATTAAATCTGCTTCCGAATCAAATTCCTGAAGTGACAGATTGTCAATAGTAAGTATTTTATGATTTGACATATATTATTTAAGTCTTTTTGTCATTAAAAAATTTTATTTGCATAGCAAATATAGCGTAACATAGCTACAATTTTAAATAAAATTGATGATTGACAGGATTAAATTATTGAAAGGTAAAAGAGTCAATCATTGTGCCAATTTAATAGGCGAATCAATGATTTTTTATCACAAAAGAATTAGAAAAACTTACAAAAAACTATTCTGATGAAAAACTAAATTTGGGTGGTTTTAATTTTTTCTAATTTAACGCGCTATTTTTTGGAACTCTTTTTAACAGTAAGATACCAACAACAAAAAATGCGGCAAGAAAAACAATTGCTAATCTGGGGCTTCCGGTAATTTGATCGATTATTCCGTAAACGAGCATCCCAATAACAATTCCAATTTTTTCAGCGACATCAAAAAAACTAAAAAAGGAAGCTGTATCTTTTGTTTCCGGTAATAATTTAGAATAAGTCGAGCGTGATAATGCTTGTATTCCGCCCATGACAAGACCTACAATTGTTGCCATAACATAAAAATGTATAGGTAAAGTAATAAAAAATGCAAGTCCGCAAATTACCGCCCAAATACAGTTAATCACAATTAAAGTGGGAATATTTCCAAATTTTGCTGAAGCTCTTGAGGTTAAAAAAGCGCCCAGAACAGCTACTAATTGAATGATTAAAATGCAAATAATCAAACCTGTCGTACTTTCCGCTTTAGATGACCAGGCAATTTCTTGTGCTCCAAAATAAGTGGCGACAAGCATTACGGTTTGTACGGCCATACTGTATACAAAGAAACTACCTAAATATCGTTTTAACGGAATATTTTGTTGGAGCAGAAACCAAACTTTTTTTAATTCTCTAAATCCATTAAATACAACGTGCTGCGTCATTTTACTATCCCCATTTTTATTGCCTTTTGGCAAAAAATAATAAGTGTACTGACTAAATAATATCCACCAGACACCCACCATAACAAATGAATATCTCATGGCTTTCATCGCTGCCTCACCTTCTGTTCCTGTAATTCCAAAAAGTTTTGGTTTCATAATCATCGCTAGATTGATAATTAATAAAATGACACTTCCAATATACCCTAACGAATACCCTTTGGCACTAACTTTATCTTGTTGCTCTACAAATGCTATATCTGGCAGATAGGAATTATAAAAAACTAAACTTCCCCAATATCCAATTAATCCAAGAAAATAAAATGCCAGTCCGATGTATATATTTTCGAGATTGAACCAATATAATCCCATACACGATAACGCGCCCAAGTAGCAGAAAAATTTCATAAATGATTTTTTATTTCCCACATAATCGGCAATTCCGGACAATAAAGGCGACATACAAGCTACCAGTAAAAATGCTGCCGCAGTAACAAAGCTTATTAACGCAGAGTTTTTAAGATTTAAACCAAAAACATCAATGTAATGATCTCGGTCAGAAAACAAAGCTTCAAAAAAAATTGGAAATACGGCAGATGCAATGGTAAGGGTATAAACTGAATTTGCCCAATCATAAAAAGCCCAAGCATTCAATAATTTTTTACTTCCTTTTGCTAAATCTGCCATGTTAGTTTTTTTATCCTGCGAATTTATTTATTTTTTGTTTAACATCTTCTGAAAAAATATTTTTTCGACATTATATCTAGGTGGCCAATTACAGATGCCTTTTAGCTTGTAAAAAAAAGTAGGCTATTCTCAAAAGAGAATAGCCTACTTATATGTTCTATTTAAACGGTAAATTTGAAAGTATTATCTATAAATTACCCCAACTTTAGCCGCTAATGCTTTTGCTTCTGGAATTAACATTTTTAAATTTGCAATTCTCGTAGCATCAGACGGGTGCGTGCTTAGAAATTCTGGTGGAGCTTGACCTGAAGATTGCGCCGCCATTCTAGACCAGAAATTAATAGATTCATCAGGATTATATCCTGCGATTGCCATAAGCGTAAGTCCAATTTTATCAGCTTCAGTTTCGTGATTTCTACTAAATGGAAGCATTGCACCATATTGTGTTGTTATACCATAAGCTTGTTGCCAAATTTGTTGATTCTCAGCACTTTTTCCTCCCGTTGCAACAGCAACTCCTACAGCTCCTAATTGTTGCAATTGAGCTGCGCTCATACGTTGCGCTCCATGATTCACCAATGCATGGGCAACTTCATGTCCCATTACGGTGGCTAAACCAGAATCATTTTGCGTGATTGGCAAAATCCCTGAATAAACAACAATTTTACCACCTGGCATACACCAGGCATTCACTTCCTTATTGTCTATCAATTTATATTCCCAACGGTAATCCTTCAAATATTGTGATTGATCTAAATATATTAAATATTTTTCTGCCGCAGCTTTAATACGAAGACCAACTGTTTCTACTTTTTTAGCATCAGCAGTTCCCGATATAACCTTATTTTCCTTCAAAAAAGAGCCATATTGTTGAAAAGAAGTTGGAAACAACTCACTGTTTGAAACAATATTAAAACTTTTCTTACCTGTTATAGGATTCGTTGCACAAGAATAAACCAATCCCACTGCAAAAATCCCAGCTATTAAATGCTTTTTCATAATTTTATGATTTTAAATATTAAACAAAAATACAACTAGGTACTAATTTTTTTCTTATATAATTAAATTCAAAAGTATCAACTTTATTGTTTATTCCCCAATAATGTGCAACTCTGTAAATCCTTTATCCACAAGTAAATAATTACTTTCTTGATATAATTGATATTCAAATGGAATTTTTACATTGTCAACCTCGATCGCATTTATTTTAAAAGGTAAGCCTATTAAATTTATTTTGTATTTGGAGTATGGTGTGTCATATTTTCCTTCCTTATGCAATTGAATGATCAATTCTTTCTCTTTTCCGGTTGTTTGAAAAGATAAAAAGCTATATCTCCCTTTTTTATAATCATAGCCATCTTGAGCGTCCTCATAAACTACTGATTTTTCTTTGCCTTCTTTAAAATAAATTTCTAATATCAGCTCATCAAATTCTAATTCCCCAACGTATTGTTGCACAGGATATTTTGGAATAACCGCACCTGCTTTTACAAAAATTGGTATTTGATCGAATTTTGTATCCACCCAAACTTCTTTTCCACCTTTAATATCATCGTTAGTCCAATAATTATACCATTGTCCACGAGGAATATACATTCTTCTGCCTAACGAATTCGGTTCTAAAATAGGGCAAACTAAAATTTGATTACCAAAAATAAATTCGTCGTTTCTATAATGTGTATGGATATCCTCCTGATCAAAGTATACCAGCGGTTTTAGCATAGGTATCCCCTCTTCAATATATTGCCAAAACATGGTGTATAAATAGGGCAATAATTGATATCTCAAATTGACGAATTTTCTGGTAATATCAATCACTTCTTCATCAAAAGCCCATGGCTCCTGATCTCCGTGGTCTCCTGATGAATGCGTTCTGCAAAAAGGATGGAAAACACCCAATTGAATCCATCGTGCATATAATTCACCCGAAGGTTGCTCTGCAAATCCACCGATATCTGAGCCTGTGAAACCCATCCCGGAAATTGACATTCGCTGCACTTGAATATTGGCAATCCATAAATGTTCCCAGGTAGCCACATTATCTCCGGTCCACGAGGACGTGTAGCGTTGCGCTCCAGCATATGCTGATCTTGTAATTACAAAAGGTCTTTTTGGATAAGCAAATCTTTTCACACCATGATACGTTGCTCTGGCCATTTGCGTCCCGTAAATATTGTGTGCTTTTCTGTGACTGCAAGGATTTCCATCGTAATCGTGACGCACATCCATTGGGAATGTTTTATTTGGAACCTCCATTACTGCGGGTTCATTCATGTCATTCCACACTCCTTTTACTCCAATCTCCGAAATTAATTCTTTGAACAATCCAGCCCACCACTCTCGTACTGAAGGGTTTGTATAATCTGGAAAATTACATTCTCCCGGCCATACTTTACCTTTCATATAAGGTCCATCCGCTCTTTTGCAGAAATAATCGTTTTCTAAGGCTTCTTTATATACTGAATATTCTTTGTCAATTTTTATTCCCGGATCGATAATTACCACTGTTTTGAAACCATCTTCGGCTAACTCAGCCACCATTCTTTTTGGGTCCTGGAAATATTCTTTGTTCCAAGTGAAACATCTAAAACCTTCCATATAATCAATATCCAGATACAACGCATCGCAAGGAATTTTTAATTCCCTGAATTTGGCGGCAACTTCTTTTAAATTACTTTCAGGGTAATAGCTCCATTTACATTGGTGGTAACCTAGTGCCCAAAGCGGCGGCAATTCCGGTTTACCTGTCAAATGAGTATAGGTGGTTACAACATCCTGCATTTCTGGTCCGTAAATGAAATAATAGTTCATTTCGCCACCTTCAGCCCAGAAGCTCGTTACATTTCTTCTTTCGTGACAAAAATCAAAATAAGTCCTGAATGTATTATCAAAGAAAATTCCGTAAGATTTTTTGTTGTGCAGTCCTATATAAAATGGAACTACTTTGTATAACGGTTCTTGGTCTTTTTGAAAAGCATATTGATCTGTTGCAAAATTCTCCAGTCTTTTTCCTTTTAAATTCAGTTGAGTTGCTTTATCGCCAAGTCCATAAAAGCATTCCCCATCTTTTGAAGCCTTACTCATCTTGACGATATTCCCACCGTACTCATAGCTTTCTTCCCAATGAAACCCCAATTCATCCTCTAAAATGATATTATCTTCTAAATCATAAATAGATAATCTCATATCTATCTTTTGAATTCTGCATTTTACTTTACTGGTTTTTATCTGATAATAGTCTTCTACTTCCGAAATCTCCAAAAAATTATATCCATGTGAATGACTTTTATCTATGGCATAAGAAAAATCATTACTGAAATACCCTTTTGTGGTAAATCTAAATCGGATTAAACTGTCTCTTAATACCGTTACTTTTAATATGACACTATTATCAGTGTGGAAACTTATGGAATCGACTTCATGTTCAAAAGAGACTATTTTTGTAGGATATAAATCTCCTTTGTATTCTAATTCTGTATTTGTAATCATGTTTTATGGTATTAATTTTAATCTTTTTCTAGAATTCAAACATACAAAAATACTTTGTAAAGAGTTATTTGTCTGAAGTTTATTCGCGAAAACGTTATAGTCATTTCAATGTATTATTAAGTATAATACACAAATGGCTTCCAATATAAATAAAAGCCTTTAGTATTACATTTTTTGTAAAAAAGGAATATTTTAACTTATGAAATCTTAAATACAATCACGCTTAAAGGAGGCAAAAGCAACTCAGCAGAATAATCCCTTCCATCATAAGGCATCGCTTCAATTGCTATTTTTTTAGCGTTAGAAACTCCGCTTCCTCCATAATTTGAAGAGTCACTATTAAAAATTTCTGTCAATTTTCCTTTTTTGGGTAAACCAATACGATAATTAGAACGTACTATTTGTGTAAAATTGCACACGATAAATACATCATTTTTTGGATCATTTCCTTTTCGGATAAAGGACATTACCGCGTTTTGATGATCCGAATAATTAATCCATTCAAAACCTTCCGCACTGAATTGTTTTTCATGCAAGGCAGGCTGTGTTTTGTAGAGTTTATTCAAGTCCGTAATCAATTTTTTGACTCCGGCATGAAACGGATATTGCAACAAATGCCAATCTAAACTTCCTTCAAAATTCCACTCGCTACTTTGTCCAAATTCGCAACCCATAAACAACAATTTAGTTCCGGGATGCATAAACATATAACCATACAGTAATCTTAAATTTGCAAATTTCTGCCATTCGTCTCCTGGCATTCTTCCCGCTATAGATTTTTTTCCATAAACCACTTCATCGTGTGAAAGTGGTAACATGAAATTTTCCGAAAAAGTGTACGTCATCGAGAAAGTCAAATCATTTTGATGGTATTTTCTATATACAGTGTCTTTTTGAAAATATTCTAACGTGTCATGCATCCAACCCATCATCCATTTCATTCCAAAACCCAAACCACCAATTGATGTTGGTCTAGAAACCATCGGGAACGATGTGCTTTCTTCAGCAATGGTTTGAACGCCTTCAAAATTAGAGTAGACGGCTTCGTTGAATTCTTTCAGGAAACTAATCGTGTCCAAATTTTCTCTTCCACCGTAAATATTTGGTTCCCACTCGCCATCATTTCTGGAATAATCCAAATACAGCATTGAGGCAACGGCATCAACGCGAAGCCCATCCGCATGATAATATTGTAACCAAAATAAAGCATTACTTATCAGAAAGGAACGAACTTCATTTCGTCCATAATTGAAAACCAAACTTTTCCAATCCGGATGATACCCTTTTCTGCGATCGGGATGTTCAAAGAGATTTGAACCATCAAAAAAGCCTAAACCATGCGCATCATCAGGGAAATGAGAAGGAACCCAGTCCAGAATTACTCCAATTCCGGCTTCATGCAATTTATCTACTAAATGCATGAATTCCTGCGGATTCCCAAAACGGGAAGTTGGTGCAAAATAGCCCACTAGTTGGTAACCCCAAGACGGATCGTACGGATATTCCATTATAGGCATAAATTCGACGTGCGTAAAACCCGTTTCTTTTACGTAATTCACCAAATCTTCAGCAAATTCCAGATATGTCAAAAACCTATTTTCATCGGTATGACGTTTCCACGAACCTAAATGTACTTCATAAACGGAATATGGTTTGTCTAAACCATTGTGATTTTGACGGGTTTCCATCCAGTTATCATCTTTCCATTTGTACTCTAAATCCCAAACCACTGATGCCGTATGCGGTGGTTTCTCGCAATAAAAAGCAAATGGATCGGCTTTCTCAGTTATGATTCCGCCATTATTAGATTGTATTTTATATTTATAGGTGGATCCTTTTTCAACATTTGGAATAAAACCTTCCCAAATACCGGAGGAATCCCATCGAACTTCTAAAAGGTGCTCGCCTTGTGTCCAAAAATTAAATTCCCCAACAACAGAAACGGAATGGGCGGTTGGTGCCCAAACAGCAAAATAAACACCAGCTACTCCGTCAACCGTTATAAGATGCGCACCTAGTTTTTCATAGAGTAGGAAATGTTTTCCAGCCTTAAATAAATCAATGTCAAAATCGGTAAAAAGAGAATGCGAGATAACTTTACTCATATAGCAATTGTATACTTCTGCTTTTTATAAAAAAACAGAATATTAATGTACGAAAAAAAACAGTTTTTAAGTTTACTTTATAATGTAATTATCCGGTATAACTGCACCTTTTTTGATAACAACAATTCCGTCTTTTATGGCATACAACTCATTTGAGAAATCTTCTAAATGACTGCCTCCACTGATGTAAACATCATTCCCAATTCTGCAATTTTTATCTACAAGAGCATTGCTTATAAAGCATCTCTCTCCTATTCCCACTAGTTGTCTCCCTGTTTTAAGATCCTCATTCATATCATCAATATTCTGATAGAAATCATTACCCATTACATAACAATTCTGAATGATGCTTCCATCCCCTATTCTGGATCGAATACCAATTACTGAACGATTGATTTCTTTCGCATTCAAAATACAACCTTCTGAAATCAAAGATTTGTCGACTATTGTTTTTTGGAATTTAGACGGTGGCAACAATCTTGGTCTGGTAAATATTTTATTATCGTTATCAAATAAATTAAATTTAGGCAAGTCATCTGTCAATCCAATATTCGCCTCAAAAAAGGAATCAATATTACCAATATCTGTCCAATATCCTTCATATTGGTAACTTAAAATCTTTTTGTGACCTACTGCTTGCGGAATAATCTCTTTACCAAAATCTTTTGTTTCTTTATTGGACATGATATCTATCAATAATTTTCTATTGAAAATATAGATTCCCATCGAAGCCAAGTAATTTTTTCCTTCACTTTTCATTTGCTCACTCACATCCGATTCCCAGTCTGGCAACAATTCCTTAGCCGGTTTCTCAATGAATGACTCGATACAACTTTCTGAGTTTGTCTTCAAAATTCCAAATTCAGGTGCATCTTTTGCATTTACGGGTAATGTCGCAATGGTAATATCAGCTTCTCTCTTGATGTGTTCCTCTACCATATCGTTGAAATCCATTTGATACAACTGATCTCCAGAGAGAATCAACGCATAATCAAAATCGTGATTCAAGAAATGAGGCATACATTGTCTTACCGCATCAGCCGTTCCCTGAAACCAAGTTGGGTTGTCAGGAGTTTGTTCTGCAGCAAGAATATCAACAAAAGCATGGCTAAAAATACTAAAGTTATAAGTGTTTTTGATGTGAGCATTCAAGGAAGCCGAGTTAAACTGCGTCAATACAAACATTCTATAAATATCTGAATTCATGCAATTTGAAATTGGAATGTCAACCAATCTATATTTTCCCCCAATTGGAACAGCTGGTTTTGATCTTGATTCTGTCAACGGATATAATCTGGATCCTTGTCCTCCACCTAAAATTATTGCAATTACATTTTTCTTTTTGGCTTTCATTTCTTGTTTATTATTAGATTGTACAATTCTATATATTCCTGACAAACACGCTCCCAAGAATGGTCCGTGTTCATTCCTATTTTTCTAATTTTATTCAGATGTTTTTTATCGTCATATAAATCGACTGCTCTTTGAATCGAATAACATATATCGCCTACTGTGGCTTGATCATGACAAATCCCGTTTCCGTCATCACCAAAATCAATTACCGTATCTCTTAATCCACCCGTGCGTCTCACAATAGGAATTGTCCCGTAACGTAGCGAATACATTTGGTTCAAACCGCAAGGTTCTACTCTGGAAGGCATTAGTAGAAAATCAGAACCGGCGTAAATTAAGTGCGCTAGTTCTTCATTGTATCCTATAAACGTATTGTAATTTCCTTTGTAATCTTGTAACAAACTATTCAATTGGTTTTCGATAACTTTATTTCCAGAACCTAAAATTAAAATATTAATTTGTTGGTAATTTTCAGATAGTGCGAGTGCTGCGGCATGTGGCAATAAGTCGCCTCCTTTTTCTTCTAATAATCTTCCTATAAAACTAAAAAGTGGTTTGGTTGGATCCAGATTAAAGAGATTGCATAATTTTTCCTTATTTTCTTGTTTTCCTTTCTCGAAAGTTTTAACCGAATAGTTTTTTTCCAGCATCGCATCTTTTGCCGGATCCCAAACTTCAATATCTATTCCGTTTAAAATTCCTCTGGATTTATATCGCACCAGATTAAACAAAGATTCAAGTCCATTAGCATAATAATTGATTTCATTCAGATAACTTGGCGAAACTGTAGTTACAGCCCAAGCGCATTTTACGGCTACTGCCAATGAATTAATGCAATTATCCCATTCTAAAACTTTCACATGAGCCAAATCAAATTCTGGTAAATAATATAATTTATCAAAACCAAACTGACCTTGGTACAAACCATTATGAATGGTAATCATGGAAGGGATATTTCGCAATTTTTCGTATTTGTGGCAATACAACATCATAAATGGAATCAAACCTGTATGATGATCGTGACAATTAATCACATCTGGAATTTCACTCCTGCCTGTAATCCAATCTAATGTTGCAATTTGGAAAGATAAAAAACGTTCGATATCGTCTTGATACCCATAAATATCTTTCCTGTCAAATAATTCCTGGATTTCAACTAAATACAATTCAAAACCTAAACTATCTGTTTTTTCTTTTAAAATATTAAAAGGAAAATTAAAATTCCCCAACTTCACATGACCCCAATGCACACATTCAAAATCATTTTCTTTTCTAAATTTTGTATCGTAGCAAGGCATTACAACTCGTACTTGATGACCTGCATTATTTTGATATTTTGGCAAAGCGCCAACAACATCAGCTAAACCTCCTACTTTTGCAACGGGATAACATTCTGCGCTGATATGAAATATTTCCATTTATGAAATTTTGATGTTTTCAGTTAATTCGACTCTTATTGAAATATTTTAAATTTCAGTCTTTTGTGTTAATACCTATGAAGACCTTATAAAAAATACTACTTTTATGTTTTTCTAAATTTAGTAAAAAATTTATAATATAATAACCCGGTTGAAAATTTATTGAAATGACAAAAAAAACTTCTAATCATACCCAATCATTGAAAATTCCTAAGATTATTTTATTAACCAGTAAATTAATCTCTTTTATTTCTCCAAAACTAATTACATTATTTGCTGCTAAACTCTTTACAACACCTATAAAACATAAAATTCCAAAAAGAGAATTAGAAATGGATCGCAAAAGCATTCAAAAAATAATCCAAGTGCCCACAATTGACAAAGAGGTTGTTTTGTATCAATATGGAAAAAGCGAGAAGAAAATTTTATTAGTACACGGTTGGTCGGGACGCGGAACTCAATTATTCAAAATAGCCGATGAGTTAGTAAAAGAAGGATATTCCACAATTAGTTTTGATGCTCCAGCGCATGGAAAATCACCCGGTAAAACTACTATTATGGTCGATTTTATCGCTACCATTTTAGAAATAGAAAAACAGGCTGGACCCTTTGAAGCAGCGATTGGTCATTCATTGGGAGGAATGTCCGTTTTGAATGCGATAAAAAAAGGTTTAAAAGTTAATCATGCCGTAGTAATTGGCAGCGGCGACATTGTGGAGGATATTATAGATGATTTTATAGCAAAATTAGAATTGAAACCAAGTGTTGGCACTCTTTTGCGCCTGCATTTCGAAAAAAAATATGGAGAAAAAATGAATAGTTATTCTGCTTTTCTGGCCGCCAAGGAAACTGCTATTCCAGTTTTAGTAATACACGATAATCACGACCCCGAAGTTCCTGTAAAAGCTGGGATTCACATACATAAGTATTTAAAAAATGGAGAATTATTATTAACAGACGGATTAGGGCATCGAAAGATTCTTGGAAACTCAAAAGTAATTGATAAAACAGTTCAATTTATAAAGGGTAATTAACTCTATTTAAAACACATAAATAAAAAAAATAAGTCTTATCTTAAAGAGATAAATAAAGAATAATAATTTTTCAATAAAATTAATAAATCATGAAATACCCTGTAGAAAAAACCGAACAAGAATGGAAGGAACAATTAGGCGAGGAACGCTATAGAATTCTACGTCAAAAAGGAACTGAATACCCACACACGGGAGCTTATAACTTGCATTACGAAAAAGGATCCTACTGTTGTGGTGCCTGCGGCGAACCTTTGTTTGAAAGTAATTCTAAGTTTGATGCGCATTGCGGTTGGCCGTCATTTGATGAATCTATTCCCGGAAAAGTAGAATATATTTCAGACGTTACACACGGCATGAAACGAACCGAAATCCTTTGTGCAAATTGCGGTAGTCATTTAGGACATGTATTTGATGATGGACCTACAAAAACCGGTCAACGCTATTGTGTGAACTCTTTATCAGTGGACTTTAAAGAATAATGTTATCGATTTAAAGAAAATTCAAACTGATTGGGGTAAAATTTAGAGCCTTTTCTAACAAAAGATAAAAAAACATCCGTTGGTATATCATAATTTTTATTTATTAATTGTGATTGAGATACTTACAGCTTAGGATTTCGATGCCAATTTTACAAAAAATTGTTAGTAACTTACCTGAAACAAAACCAAATATGGAAAGCTAAGCTGTTTCTAATGAGGAAGCAATATTGCCATACCTCTCTAAAGTTAGAAATTTTGGTGCCAAAGCAAATTGGCTATAAGAACTAGTATAAACCATCCAGAAAGATGAAAATATTCACTTACAATGGAAGGTTTGGTTGCCTCAAAAGGTATTGGAAGAAAATTTGGTAACCTAAATCATAGCAAAGCATAAATTGTTACAGATAGTATCATCACAGATTTACATAATTGTGCAATAGATCCAAGAACTAGGATAATAACAGAAAGCACAGATGAAACGGAAGTCAAAAAATAATTGATAGTAGTGTTATCAAAGGAAAATTAGGGAGAAATCGGGATGACTATTCAATTTCGGGGAAGAGAAATTTGGCAGTCAAAACCTAAATTTCCAGAATTTCCATTTAACTCTATCTGTGAATAGTATTCAATTGAAAGGGTAAAAAGTGACTCACTTTTTACCCTTTTAAATTTTTATAAATTGAATAATTCTATTATAAAAATGAAGGCTTGAATGCTGGTTTTAGTCGCTTTTTAGACGCTTGTTCGTATGCATACCCTAATCCTATTAATTTCCCTTCAGTATACGGAGTTCCGAAAAAAGATAATCCAACAGGTAAATCATAAGCCATCCCATTAGGAACTGTTATATGTGGATATCCACTTGCCGCAGCAGGCGATGTCAGAGAATATCCTCCCCAGCGATCCCCGTAAATCATATCAATACTGCAAGCTGGTCCCATCGTTATTCCACAAATAGCATCCAACTTATTTTCCTCAAAAACAGCTTTCAAAACCCCTTTACTTCCTTCAAAACTTAAGGTAAGTGCTTTCAAATATTCTTTATCATCCAATCCTTTTTTTGCGTTAGAACTCTCTAATGTTTCTTGTTTAAAATAAGGCATTGCTTTATCTTCATTACTGCTATTATAATCAATTACCTCTTTTAAAGTTTTAACTTTTGCATTGGCTGTAGCCAAATAGGTATTCAAACCGTCTTTAAATTCATATTGTAAAACTTCAAATTCGGCTTGACCAAAAGCATCAAATTTTTCTATGTAATCAATTTCGACAACAATAGCTCCTTGCTTTTTTAGAAGGTTCACTGCATCGTCTAAAAGAGCATTAATGTATTTATTGTTCCCTTGAGGTTTTTTCTCAATACCAATGCGCTTGCCTTGTAAAGCATTTGCATCTAAAAAAGTCGTGTAATCTTTTTGAGCTTTACCTTTACTTTCTAGCGTTACAATATCGTCTTGGTCAACATCGGCCATTTCTCCTAATAAAATAGCCGCGTCGGTTACGGTCCTCGCCATAGGACCGGCTGTGTCTTGTGTTTTTGAAATTGGAATAATACCTGAGCGACTGACTAGGCCTACTGTTGGTTTAATACCTACAATGCCGTTCACCGATGCCGGACAAACAATAGAACCATCCGTTTCGGTTCCAACAGCAACTACGCAAAGGTTGGCTGACACGGCAGTACCTGAACCCGCACTGGAACCACATGGATTGTGATCTAAAATGTAAGGATTTTTGGTCTGGCCGGCTCTGCTGCTCCATCCGGAACATGATTGCGTGGAACGAAAATTGGCCCATTCGCTCAAATTGGTTTTACCAATTATAATTGCTCCTGCCTCTCTAAGTTTTTTCACTACAAAAGCATCTTTTGAAGCAATATTCCCTGCCATTGCCAGAGATCCTGCAGTGGTTTGCATTTTGTCTGCTGTATCTATGTTATCTTTTATCAAAACAGGAATTCCATGTAAAGGTCCTCTGCTCTTACCTGCTTTCAATTCTTTATCCATTGCAACAGCAATAACAACTGCATCCGGATTGATTTCGATAACTGAATTCAATTTAGGTCCGTTTTTATCAATATCTTCAATGCGTTTCAAATACAATTGTACTAATTGTTCCGAAGTATATTTTCCAGAAGTTAATTTCTCTCTTAAACTGCCGATGGTTTCTTCATTAAGTTCAAACGCTTCATTAGAAACTTCGACTGGTAATGAATCTTCATTCTTTTTGGTACTGGATGTGCAACCTGTAACCAAAAGTGTGGTAAGCCCTGCTGAAGCAAGAGTGGCTGTAGTTAAAAAAGATCTTCTTTTCATAGGTTAAGTTATTTGGTTAGCGATTTATTAAACAAAAAACTAAAGTAGTTTTTTTTCACCAAATACAGTAAACTATTAATTGGAACAAACGTTAAAGTTTAGATTGTGCGTAGAGTGGGAATAGAATTTTTTTTCTCTTAATAAATTTATTTCATAAAATAAATTATAATACAAAACATCCTATCTAAACATAAAAAAAAGAAACTAAAGTGGCTATTAAAATTATATATGTAAACGCCTGCACTAATTTTCGCTGAGGATGTTTGTAATAAATAGCATCATTTTTTAGAAAATGAATCAAATACAACATGAATTTATTCTCAGATAATTTCGATAATTGCTTGCACAAAACATTTGTGAAATGTAAGAATGAAAATGCTGAAAGTGAGGTATTCTCCTTACTATTTCCATCTTCAATTTCATCATAAACGTTAGCACTATCATTATGAAAATTCCTTAAATAACCTCTGTCCTCGTCTTCTTCCTCTTCAATATTCTTTAAAACAAAAAACCACGAACAAATCAAAAAGCTCAGCAGCATAAAATATATTGGAAAATCAATTTCGGAACCGTTCAACAAGGTAAAATAGTATAACCCGAAGCCAATATTAGAAAGTAAAAGCGATTTATACGGTGAATTTGACATAGCTTCGACAAGAAAACTCATCACAACAATACCAAATGCGATAAAAGAAACAAACGTAAAATTTTGCACAGGCAAAAAAATAAAATCCATACTCAGAATTGAATTATTTCAAATGGTAATAATGAGATTTTTAAAAGAACGGTAAATGCCTGCCCCGACAATTCCCATCAGGATGTTTCGGACATAAAAAACCTGTCAAACTAAAAATCGAAGAAGAGATGGCACCACAATATTTACAAAAATATTGCGCTTTTTCGGATCCCTGATATAGAATATGCTTCCCTTTACCGCTTCCCATCGGATGCCGATAGCACGACTTTTCGGTAAGACTCGAAATAGTGTTGCTTTTGGAACCACAATTTTCACAGTAATACTTTTGCATATGTTTTTGATTTTGATTGAACACCTTTGCGGTAAAAATATAGGATTAAATAAAGTCCAATTAAATCATCTTATAGGAGGCCCTTTTTAATCTATGAAAGCGCATCACTGGTTTGTAAACGCAAAAAAGCTCCTATCCAAAATTGGATAAAAGCATTTTATTTTTTGTATTATAAAAGATTACACCGACAGTTTTATGGTAACTGTCGTTCCGTTATTTTCAGTTAATTGAATGTTTATCGGGTTGACATTTGAATTTTGCAAAAGGGAAAGCCTCTCTTTTGTCAACTGAATGCCTTTTGAGTGATGAAATTTCGTTTTTTTAGCGGCATTTAAGCTCATTCCATTATCAATAATTTTACATTCTAAAACATTTTTAGATACCATTTCAAAAGAAATTATCAATTTTGGCGCAGGATGCGAAGCGTTAAAGGCATGAACAAAAACATTTTCAACAAAAGGCTGCAACAACATGGTTGGGATTTTGGAATGATAAACATCCACATCGCCTCCGATTTTGAATTCGGTTTCAATTCGGTTATCAAAACGCATATTTTCAATCATAATATAAGACTTCAAATACTCTATTTCTTCTTCAACAGTAATCGTTTGTTTAGAGGAATTTTCTAATGTTTTACGAATTAACTTTGCAAACTCTCCGATATATTTCAACGAATTATCAATATCATTACTGATGATATAATCCTGTATGGCATTCATAGCATTAAACGTAAAATGAGGATTCATTTGACTTAACAATGCCTCCAGCTTAGTTTCTGCGATACGTTTTTGAATAACTGCTTTTTCTCTGGATTTCTTTTTAGATTTAAAAATCAAATAAACTAAAACATTAAATACTAACAATACAACTAAAGCAATAAACCACCAAGTCATCCAAAATGGAGGTTCAATGTGGATTTTTAATAATTTAAAAATGGTAGCTTTTCCTGCATTCGAATCAAAAATTTCCACTTCTAAATCATAACTACCGTATGGCAGATAAGGCAAAAACAAGTTTGTTTTTTCGCTGTAGGGACTCCATCGATCAGTATTTTTTAGACGATATCTGAATTTTAATTTATTCGGAATGGCATGTCCTTTTGGAATAAAATCAATAGAAAACGAATTGTCATTGTAATCACAAATTAATTCTTTTGAATTAAAGCGAAACCATTTATAATTAGTAGAACTGATGGGAATATTATTAATAGCAATTGTTGAAATTACCAGCTCCGAGACGGTCATTTGAGGCGCTGTTAATCGATTTAAATTAATGGTAAAATATCCTTTTTTAGTCCCTAACCACAACTGATTTTCAAAAATTTTGGAAGTGGTAACCGCTGCATCTTTCAATCCTTGCTCCTTGTCTATTAATCGAACAACACCATCTTTGTAGAGGTTAATTCCTTTCTCGGTTCCTATAAGAATAAAATCTTTATACGATTCCAAAAACAGTATGGTGTTACCAACTATCTCTTTTTTCGAAATCGTTTTTATAATTTTAAAATCTTTTGAATCTTCTACAATGAAAACATTGCCAAATTCAGCCGCCAAAACAAGTTGCCCCTTATGATTAACTGTTATATGTTTGAACTTTTTCTCGTTCCAAATTCCCTCCGCTAAATAAGAGTGAAACTGATTGTTTTTATAGACATATAATCCATTAAAAACAGAAATTAGATACGTTTTATCCTTGTTAGTAAGAATCTTAACAATGTACTGCGGAGTGTTTTTTTCGAACTTTGAAAAATGCTTATTATCTAAACTGTGAACATTTTCATATAGTCTGGTACCCGCATAAGTTATTGTTTCTATGAATTTACCGTTGTATGTAAAACCAATTTTCAAACTGTGTTTAGGTAAGTAATTAATAATATTTCCTAAACTGTTAATTTCAAATATTCCAATATTACTGCCTATCCAAAAAGAATTTTCGTTTTTTACAATTTCATAAAACTCAATACTACTGGCAGGAATAGTAAAATCCAATTCAAAATCTCTTAACTCAACCCCTTGTTTAGCAACAAATTTATTTCCTTTTTTCAAAAAATTGAGCTCAAAATTTTTAAAATTAAGAGAAGAAATAGTTTTTATAATTTTCTTATCTGAATTTTTAATCGTTAAACCTTTGTTGTGTAAAATAAATTTCTGCTCTCCAAAATTTTCAAAATCAATAACTGATTTAGCGTCAAATAAATTGTAATCAATTAAATTATCCAATCGTACTTCATAAATCCCTTTATCATTGGAACCTACATATAAGATATCTTTAGATTTATCGTAAACTACATTTAGTAAAATTTTAGAATCAATTCCAAAATATTCCGAAACATCAATCATTTTATCATTCTCAACTTTGTAAAGTCCACCGTCTGGCTTGTAAACACCCCAAGCTGCTGCGAAAATGGTATTTTGTTTATCTTTAGCGTATTGCCAAACCATAGATTTACCAATTTTTACGGTAGAAATTTTCTCTTTTAAAACATCTTCTAAATTAAATTTATTAATAAATCCTTCATTACTACTATAAAGAGTAGTTCCGTAAAGAGCTAATCCATAGATTTTTATATGAAAAAGAATTGGAATGATTATTGGCTTTATACCCGATTCATCAATTTTAAATAAACCATCAAAAATAGTAGCAAAATAAACTTCATCATTATATTCGAAAAAAGAAATACTAATAAAATCTTCTTTGTGGGGTGGAACTTTTGGAGTTACTAATTTATTAGTATTGATATCAATTATTGAAACGCCTTGCTCTGTACCAACATACATCTTATTTTTGAAAGGAAATACTTTACGCGTTTTATCAGCTAATAATCCATTTTTAATTGTAAAAACTGTAAACTTTTTACCATCATATTTGCTAATTCCCCCACCATAACTGGCAAACCACATGTTTCCATTAGTGTCTTGATTAATATCCCAGCAGCTGTTGTGACCTAAACCATCAGTTTCGTCAAGATTAGAAAATGAACCGTTCTCCATCCTGGAAACGCCATTTTCAGTTCCAATCCACAAAATATTTTCTGAATCCAAAAACAAAGAACGAACAGCATTATTAGGTAATCCATCTGTAGTAGAATAATTTTTGGACGGATAATACTGTCCCAAAAGTAAATATGGAAAGGAGAATAGACACAAAAAAAGGATTAATTTATTTAGAAATCGCATCAATTAATTCTTTTTTGGTAAATGATTTATCTGAAACAGGAATTTTATCTCCAGTAATCATTTCTAATAGAAAATCATCTGATTTAAAGCTAATTACGAAACTAACATTTATTAAAAAGCTTCTATGAACTCTCAAAAAATTAGAGCAATGAAGCAATTCACAGGTTTCCTTAAACGATTTTGAAGTAAAATATTTTTTGTCCAAAGTGTAAACTGTAGTATAAGCCCCATCTGATTTACAAAATATAATGGTATTGGCTTGAACTACTTCAAAACCTATTTTTGAGGGAAAAACTATTCTTTCTTTCCCTGTATTTTGATTGGCAAGGTTTTCAGCTAACAATTTATAACGATCAAAATTAATTTTATCTGTTTTAACCTTTTCGATTCGATCAATAGCTCGTTTAAAATCCTCAATATTGATGGGCTTAATAAGATAATCTAAAGCACTATTTTTAATAGCATCAATAGCATATTCTTTATGGGCTGTTGTAAAAATAATTTCAAATGCTATCGAATCAAAATATTTAAAAAGTTCAAAGCCGTTTTCTTCAGGCATTTGAATATCTAAAAAAACAATATCCGGATTATGTTTTTTAATCGAAGAAACTGCTTTCTGAACAGAATCACATTCATCAAGGATCTCTATTTTATCGTTATATAAATGGTTACATAATTTTTTTAAAAAACTACGTGCATGAAATTCATCGTCAACTATAATTGCCTTTAGTTTCATTAAATGGAATATTTTAGCTAAAAATACTACATACAAAAGAAGAAACGTACCAAATAATCAACATTAAAAACATATATTAGAAAAATAAATTTATACAGCGATAATGTACAGTTTGTTTTAATAAGAAATAGACAAGTAAAAATTAAAGCGAACTAAATTTTTAGGCTAACTAATATTAATACCTAATTTTTACTACTCCACAACTTTTAGGATTGATCCTTAATTTTTACTGTTCCACATGTTTTGCGATTGATACAAAATAAAGGAAGTGGCTAACGGATTCGGACTAACCAAGAATGCCAAACCGAGAATCCTTCATATCCGAACACGGCGAACCTCGGCAAAAACAAAAAATCCCCATCAAATTAATGATGAGGACTTAATAGATCCTGAAATAAATTCAGGATAAAGAAAGGCGACGACATACTCTCCCACATAACTGCAGTACCATCTGCGCAGGCGGGCTTAACTACTCTGTTCGGGATGGGAAGAGGTGAGCCCCGCCGCAATAACCACCTTAAGAGGTTATAATTGCTTTGGGCAATTACTGTAATGTTGTTTATTGTTTTATAAACATCACTTACATAATATCTTAACATACTGAGATAAAGAAAAAAGTATTAAAGTTCCTGAAATAAATTCAGGATAAAAGAAAGTTTCTTCCTGCCGATTGCTCGGCAGGAAAA
>NZ_SMFM01000008.1 GCF_004349085.1 Flavobacterium caseinilyticum
CCAGTGCAAGGCTGGTATGACATCATTGGAGAAAAAACAATAGCTGATGCAATTTTGGATAGGCTGATACATCAATCTCACCGAATCGAATTGCACGGAGAATCTATGAGAAAAAAAAGGGGCATAAACAAAAGCTAATATTTAAGTATATTTGAATACTAATTAACAGATGAAAAAAAGTAGTTTTTAATGAAAAATGGAGGTGGTCATTTTGCTCCGGAATTAGGTGGTCATTTTGAATTGGAATCAGGTGCTCACTTTAAATTGGAATTGGGTGGTCAATATCACTGGAATTTGCAATACAGTTTCCGATCATAAATTAGAATTCAATGCAATAATATTAAAAAGTTTCGATGAGGAGAGAACAAACGACATATTAGTATTAGCGTCTCATTTTAATGGCTTATTAAATTTTGGTTTAGTCAGGGTTAATATAAAGTACAATTATGTGTCATTTGTTTATTCAGGAGATTTATTAACCTATATGCTTTATCCGCAAGAAATTGAAAATGACTGCTTCGACCATTATGATTTAACCAAAGATTGCGTATGGTCATTCTATAGGTTAATGGAAACTGGTGAGGATCCCGTATTCGTGTTTTCCGAGTTATTGCAAAGAAAAGACGAAAAAAACAAGGAAGACAATACAGTCGGTTTAAAAGAATAATAGTACTAATTGATATATAAGCATTTTAAAATGATACATCTACAGACTATCATAATTCTATTTTTTACCTTCTTATTTGGTTGTACCAGGACACCTGAAAAGCCCTATATAGATATTGAATCAACAAGAGATAAAGCAAAACAGGCTCTTACCTTTTGTAATACTAAAAACTTCAATACAGATTTCTGTATATTAATTGATATGAGCTTACACTCTGGTGTAAAAAGATTTATAGTTTGGGATTTTAAAAACAAAAAAATTAAACATAGTTTTTTGGTTGGTCATGGCTGTTGCGATAATCCTTGGAGTAACGACTCTTCAAAAGACAAACCTAAATTTAGTAATAGTAATGATAGTCATTGCTCTTCACTTGGAAAATATAAAATCGGAGAGCGAGCTTATAGTAGTTGGGGTGTGAATACAAAATATGTGTTGCATGGATTAGAACCAACAAATAGCAATGCTCTTAAACGCTTTATTGTGTTTCACTCCTGGGATGTCATCTCAGATAAAGAAGTTTATCCAAATGGGACTCCTGAAGGTTGGGGTTGTCCAACAATATCAAATAATAGCTTTAAGATAATTGACCCCTTTTTAAAATCAAGTTCTAAACCAGTACTTATGTGGATTTATAAATAGGAAAAAGTAAAGAAATACAGTTTATATCAGTAAGCCGAAAATACTAGGATTACAAACCTTGTGCATCTCAAATTAGCAAAACGTTGGAAGTAATTAAAACGAAAAAAATATTATTCTTTTTTATAATTCTAATAAGTCAAAACCTAAAACACACACAAAATGAATACAAACACACAAAAAATAATGAACGATATGATTCATAATGTCGTAATGGGGGTAGATGGAGTAATGACTATCATCAGCCCTGTTAATGCACCTACTGAATCTATGGAATTTTCAATCTTTCCACATAAAATTGGGGTAGTGATAAATAATGTTAAACAATCTTTTCTTTTAAAAGATTTAAATCTAGAAAAGCTAAAAGTATATCAAGCAATAATTATGCTTGCCGGAGCATTTGTAGAACATAAACTTATACCGGCAGTTGCAGTAGGCCCAGTGATTGTAAATAGAACTTATAAACTTACTTTGGAAATATGTAGTCTAATGATGGATTATAGTTCTGATTACAGTAAAGTCATAGAGAAAGAAATAGCTAAAAAATTATAAACAATTGAATAATATTAATTAAAATACAATATGGATACACCCAACTTTAGAGAAGCTTTCAAAAATGATTTAACAAAAATATTTACTAATTTGGCTAGAATTAACAGACAAGTTGTATTGGGAGATATTCAAGCAGAAGCGGTTAAGTACTCTTCTAATATGTGCATTGAACTTGACGAACAATCAGATGGATTATTAACTGATAAAATGACATTAGATATTACAAATCAAGTTTGCGATGTAGTAGATATGTTTTTTCCAGAATTCAAAAACTCTAATAATACGAGAAATTCAACAATCAAGCTAACAACTGCAATAGTTGCAAGACATAAGTTTATGAAATTAAAATAAACTACTGTAATAGTACATTAATTAGTGTAAAATTATATTAGTTCAGAACCCCGCTACCGTAAGAATCTTTTTATATTTTTATTCCCCAAGCTCTCCGAAGTCTCCTGACTTCGGATTTCTTTATTTAGAGTTCAATTTGAAAATAACCATTTAGTAAAAATAATCTATAATTAAGTTCTCGTCAAACATAAAGGTTATTTCAATACTAATCTTAAATAAATATCACCAAAACTGGCTATTTCCTAAACAATTTATACTTCGCTTGAACAAACAGGTATTTATCCAAATAAACTGACCATTAAATAGTCTAAATTCAACGATACCTGGCGAGTTAGACTAAAAGAAGAAACCCAGCTCTACGAAGTCTCCTGACTTCGGACTTTGATTCGATTCTAGACCCCGCTAGCTCGGTAATCTATACCCGTTGGCGCGGAATTGCATTCCGTGCCCAATACTATTGGCATGTACAATTTTCTTACTAACTACCTTTTAGTAATTCTCTCCCTGTTTAGGCGCGTATCCGTTAAAACAGAATTGCATTTCTTGATTAAAAATTTCTAATAAGAAAACATAATCCTCGATAACCTATCTTCCGAATACTTCTGTAAAATATTCAACCTTTTTTTCCATCCATTTCACTAATTTTATATTAAAAATGGAAAATCCTTTTGAACTTATTTTAGAAAAACTGGAAAGAATTGAAATTGCAATACAAAAACTCAATGCTCCACCACAGAATGATGGTGAAATCTTATTATCAAGATTAGAAACCGCTAAACTTTTAAAAATAAATTTAACTTCTCTCTGGAAGCATACAAAAAGTGGTAAGCTAAAAAGTTACGGCATTGGCAATAGAGTTTTTTATAAAAAAGATGAGGTCTTGAAAAGTTTAACTCGTATAAATTAAAATTTTAAAAAAAGGAATTCATAACTTCAATTGTCTTTTTATTAATTTTAAAATCATACACAATGGACAAGCAAATTTTACTAAACTCTTTTTCAATAGATGAACTAAAGCAATTGATTAAAGAAGTTATTAAAGAAGAACTCATAAATTTAAAAAAGGATTTGGCAGTCAAAGAATCTGATGTACTGTTAACCAGATCCGAAACCTGTGAATTATTAAAAATTGACAGTAGTACCCTTTGGAGTTGGAGTAAGCGAGAAAAAATTTCTTGTTATGGTATTGGCGCCAGACGGTATTAAAGAAAAGAGAATTTATAAATAGTTTGGTTATTCAAAATAATTCCATCATACGAATCGTCTAAACAACTCGAGCAATCAAAATGATATAGAAAAGGAAATAATTACATTGGGATTTAACAAGCAATCACAATCGTACAAAAGTCATGGTAATTTCGAAATAACAAAAATAGGTTAAAGGTATCTTTTACTTTTATTTATATGAAAAAACAAAGCAAAAATAGATTTTTTTTAGTAAGAGATTGGAATGATAATTTAGAATAATAAAGTTAGTTGCATCGGATAAATATCACTTTGATAACAGCCCAACTTATGAAAATGTAACAAGGTGATGAAAACTTACTTTAAAAATAAATTTAATTATAAAAAATAAATATGGCATTATCAGATATTGCAAACACCAGAATATGTTGGAGAAAAGCAGAAATTCAAGATTTGCTTAAAGGTTTCAGTGTAAGGTTAATTAAATCGACAATTAATCAAATAGTTTCTACAGAAATGAATATTTCAATAGATGAAGCAAAAAAAATTAAGACCGTGAAACCATCAATTGTAAAAATTATTTTAAAGGATTTTGAATAAATATTTTATATTTCCGCATATATTTTTTCTTAGATTTTCCTTAATAAACTCCAGCTACGTACTGTTCTCAGTTCGGATTTTTTTTTAAAAAAAAGCACAGATACTTTTAGTTAATAACTATTTTGAACCATTTAACACCAAATAGAATTGGACTTATGTAATTTTGTAAAACAGAAAAACGAGAGATCCTACAGTCATGAATGAAGAAGCAAAAATCATCAGTAAACATAATTTAGACCTATCCAGCACAGAAAAACTGGCCAATGATATTGCTACTAGACTCAACAGCAATGTTGAATATGGAGAGTACAGTAAAGGTGAAAATGGTCATAATTTTATTCCTTTAGGAACGATAACCAAAAACGAAAGTGGCATTTTCAGTACCTTATACAATTTGCAAAATGATACAAATTCTAATTATGATTTTGTGCTGGAACTAGGCGAAGAAGCCAAACTCATTTACAAAGACATGATTTCATTCATTCCACCATGGGAAGAACAATTTGATACAGTGCTTAAAGATTATTTGGAAGGTACATTAATCACAGATCCTTATTATTCAGGAGTATTTGATGATCTCAGAGATTTTGGAGCTGATAAAGTCCTATTTGTAAAAGAATTAAACCCTGAAACTTTGGATATAAAAGCCAATCAAACATGGGAACAATATAGTGCTGATATTCAAGAGAAAGAAGAATCCTTTATCGTAGCGTTAATACAATAGTAACGCTATAATCATGAAATTACGAAGCCTGCATAAAACCCCAACACTGGAATTTTACTTTCCGGATTATTCAACAGCACTTAAATTGCCTTTTTTTGATGTGGGCATTAGTGCGGGCTTCCCCTCGCCTGCTGATGATTTCATTGAATTAACCATCGACTTGAATAAGGAATTCATCAAGAACCGGGATTCTACTTTTTTTGCAAAAGTAAAAGGGCATTCGATGAAAAATGCAGGAATTAATGACGGTGATTTATTGATTATCGACAAAAGCCTAGAACCTCAGAACAACAAAATAGCAGTTTGCCAAATCGATGGCGAATTCACCGTAAAGCGTATCAAAATCGAAGAGAATATCGTTTGGCTCATTGCAGAAAACGAAAATTACAAACCCATAAAAGTAACACCAGAAAATGATTTTATGATCTGGGGTATCGTAACGAACAGCATTAAAACATTCTAAATTAAATACATAATTCCACTTCTCAAGTCCCTTTCCTTCGGAGAGGGATTTAGGGAGAGGATGAACACAACACCCAAATTATGCTCGCTCTAATAGACTGCAACAACTTCTACGCCTCTTGCCAAAGAGTCTTCGAACCCCATTTAAGAAACAAGCCCATAGTGATTCTTTCTAACAATGACGGTTGTGTTATTGCGCGTTCCAATGAAGCCAAAGCATTGGGAATTCCAATGGGTGCTACGGCATTCGAGTACAAAAATATTTTTATTGCCAACAATGTATTTGTCTATTCATCCAATTATGCACTGTACGGTGATATGAGTTCCCGGGTGATGAACATACTGGCGACGTATTCTCCGGAAATTGAAATCTACAGCATCGATGAAGCTTTTCTAAAATTCAAAGGTTTCGAAATGTTCGACCTCAACGAAATTGGATTAGACATGCAGCGCAAAGTGACCAAGGGAACCGGCATCCCGGTTAGTATCGGTTTTGCACCGACGAAAGCCCTCGCCAAAGTGGCCAATAAAATAGCCAAGAAGTTCCCGGAACGCACTAAAAGTGTGTACAGCATCGATAGTGACGAAAAGAGAATTAAAGCCTTAAAATGGACCAAAATAGAAGACGTTTGGGGTATCGGCCGAAAGCATGCTAAACGATTACAAGCCAAAAACATTTTTAACGCGTATCAATTCACACAGTTGTCCGATGAATGGGTCCGCAAAGAAATGGCAGTAGTTGGGTTGAGGCTAAAACACGAACTAGAAGGCAAACCTACATTAGATCTTGAAGCACCCAAAAACAAAAAGATGATTGCCACCACGCGATCCTTCGAAAAAATGTACACCAAAATTGAGGATCTCTCCGAAAGAGTGTCCACCTTCACTGCATCCTGTTCCGAAAAACTACGCAAACAAGGCAGCCATTGCAATATGATCATGGTATTTGTTCAAACAAACTATTTCCGCAAAGACCAACCGCAATATTCGCGTAACATCATCATCAACACCGACTTTCCAACCAATTCAACCATCGAGCTCAACCACTATGCACAAGTAGGACTAAAAGCATTATTCCGGGAAGGTTACCACTACAAAAAAGCAGGTGTAATCGTAATGGGCTTAACGCCAAATAACGAAACGCAACTATCCTTATTCAACACTTCAAATCCAAAGCACCAGCCTTTAATGAGTGTGATTGATAAAATGAATAAAAGTTACGGCACCAACAAAATCAAATTTGCCACCCAATCCCTCGACCGCCAGTGGAAAATGAAGCAGGAAAAACTTTCCCCATCCTTCACCACAAAAATTAAGGAAATTATCTCCATACAATTATAATAGTGTACTAAAAGTTGTATATATTTGAAAATCGCTAAAGCAAAATAATCCTTCGCCAATCTACTCATATTTGGGTGGATATGCTCTCGTTTGTAGCGAGTATATGCTAGTTGTGCGTCAGTTTGGAGCTACAGAAAACCGAAAGAAAAATGAAAAACAAAATTCTATATTTTCTAATTTTATCTTTGTTCATAGATTGTAAGAAAGAAAAAATTGAAATTGGAAAACAAACTAAAATTGAGCAAATTTATGCTGAAAACGATTATGGAATGTTTGGAAAAATTAATATAAAAATATAATCCGACAGTTCTTACACTTGTGTACGATACGAAACAAGTCCAAATTATGAAAAGACTGAAAAATTTGAAGGTGTTTTTAAAATAATAAACGACACAATAAACTTTTTTCCATCTGATTTCAAACTAAATTATTCAACAAAAGCAGTTATTAAAAATAATTTCATAGAATTAGTTGATGGAGAATTTCCGTTGAAAATCGAAATAAAGAGAAATAAATTAAACTCAAAAAATAGTTTAAAATTTGACAAAATTAAAGATTACGCCATTTTCACATTCGATGAAAAATATCACAGCAACATTTATTATGGATATAAGCCAAAAACAGTAAAAGCATATGATTTAAATCAAAATGAATTAGAAGAATTAGATATAATGTTGAAGAAATGTTTTGTAGAAAATAATTCTAAATTAAAAGATATAAATAATTATGTCAAACAATGTATTGTTGTGATAAACCCAAAACAAGAAATAGAAGTTTGGGTAAGTTGTTATTGCAAAAATAAATACGAAAAAGACAATTATAAATATTCGATAATCCAAATGAATGATGGCGGAAATTGTAATATAAATCTAAAAGTTAATTTAACAAAACATAATTATTCAGAATTGAATATAAGTGGAAGTGCCTAAAAAACCGAACGCACAACAACTACTACAATGGATTTGGGCAATTGGCTTAATGGGAAAATGGTTGTGTATATGGGATGATTTGGCAAATCCGAAAATAGCGCTTAATTTAGTCCCAAACCCGCTGTAGTAGCGGAACGTTATGCGCTAATTTTAAAAATCTGAACTGTGAAAATCGCTACTTGGAACATTGAAAGACTTAAACATATTAAAAAAATCGCTCAGATAGTCGCAGCTTGTGAAAATGTCAATGCAGATATATTAATACTCACTGAATATGATGAACGCGTTGATTTAAAAAACTATCCTTTTCAAATTTCCACGCGAAGTTTAGAAGATTTGGACGCAAAGTATTATGAGCATACAGAAAAACGCGTAAAGATTTATTCAAAGTATGAAATTTCCAAACAGTACGAAACTTACGATGAATTTACAAGTTGCTGCGCTGAAATAAATACAGAGTTTGGAAAACTTAATGTTTATGGAACAATACTGGGAATATTGGGAAACAGATGCCAAAACTTTAAAACAGATTTACCAAAACAGATTGTTGACTACAGGAAATTTTCTAATAATCAGAACCTGTGTGTTGCGGGTGATTTTAATATAAGTTTTTCTGATAATTATTATTTCACACATTCAGGCAGAAATGAATTAAATAAGTGTTTTAAAGAAAGCGGTATGATGAACCTAACAGAAAATTTAGTTTGGAATATAGACCACATTGCAATAACGAAAGAGTTTTTAAAACTTGCGAAAATAGAATTATTTGAGTGGAATCTTGAAAAGAATCTTTCTGATCATAAAGGCATAAGCGCAAAACTTAAAGTAGAAGTATTGGATGATAATTAAATCGCCGCACAACAGCGGTCTCAACATTGCTGCTTTTTCATTGCCTTAATGTCACCTCTGCTTTCCTTTGAATAAATTTAGTGTTTTTCTCTATTACAAAGTAAAGGCTCGTTTGCAAAGAGTGCCTACTTTACTGATAAAAACAATTCATAGCGTTTGCAATGCGGCTCACTAAACAGACCCATTTCGCGCGGAATTACATTCTATGCCTTTTCCGAATAATAGCCAATTAACGATTATCCCCATTGTCATAAAAATTTCTTTCGCACTTTCCAATTAATCAACAATAAAGATCTTTTTCCTATCCTTAAAAAACAAATAAATTATCTCCATGCAAGAATATCAATGTAAAAAAACTACTTTATCTTTGAAATAAAATAAAAGGAAAAATCCTTTTAGGTATTAATACAAAATTATAATGCCTGAAAAAATCAATGATAAGACTATTTTCTCGCTGCTGGAAGTGACTAACATTATCAAAAAAACGTTAGAAGAAAGGTATAAAAGTGCGTTTTGGATTAAAGCTGAAATGAACAAACTGAATCATTGCAGTCAGTCAGGTCATTGCTTTCCGGAATTAGTAGAAAAAAGAGATGGGAAAATAATCGCGCAAATTAAATCTACCATATGGCGTGACGATTACCAAAATATCAATCGCAATTTTCTACAAATACTAAAAGGACCGCTCAAACATGGAATCAAAATTTTATTCCTTGCTAAAATAGCCTTCGATCCTGCTTTTGGCCTTTCACTTCAAATAGTAGATATTGATCCGCAATTTACGTTAGAAGATTTAGAAAATGAAAAGCGGGAAACGATCAAACAGCTACAATTAGAGGGTATTTATTAAACAAATAAAAAGTTAGAACTCTCCTTTTTACCCTAACGAATTGCAATAATTTCGGTAGCAACCAGCAAAGGCTTTGGTGATTTTATAGATGTTATTGATAAAAATGCCTGGAATTACAAGTTCTTTTATCTTATATTTCCATCCATACTGCAAGGAGGCAAAGCAGTTTCAGGCATCATTGCACAATTAGAAAGAATTAGAAAAGTAATCCATCATTTCGATTCAGTCGCTATTATTAGGGGCGGTGGTGGCGATGTGGCTTATCCTGTTACAATAATTACGAATTGGCCAAAGCAATTGCCTTATTTCCTATCCATGTAATTATTGGTATCGGCCATGTCACAAATGAAACGGTTTGCAAAATGATTGCACATACCAACGCAATAACACCAACAAAACTTGCCGAATACCTGATACAAAAATTTCATAATTTCTCTGTACCAATTCAAAAGGCCAAAGAAAAAATAGTGGACAAATCAAGACGATTGCTAAGTGAAGAAAATACCAAACTAGAATCAGAATTGAAGTTGTTTCGCTCCATAACGGTTAATATTTTGAACACCAATGAAAACCGAATCAAAATTGCCAGCTACGCAATTCAGCAACAATCCCAATTCATAGTAAAAATCAACCACGAAAAATTAAACGTACTGCAAGCCAAAACACGCATTGCAACTAAATTCAATCTGCATCAACTAAAAGTAGCTGTTATTCAATTACAAGAAAAATTAGAATTGCAACCCATACTATATCTTAAAAATTCCGAACTTGCATTGGAAAAAATAGAAAAAAACAGCCAAATCATGGATCCTATAAATGTTTTAAAAAGAGGTTTTAGCATAACGTATTCAAATGGCAAAGCTATCAAAGATGTTTCCCAATTGGAAAAAGGCGCAGCAATAAACACATTGCTATTTAACTGTACCATTGAAAGTACCATCACAAAAATCAAAGAATAAAATGGAAGAAGAATTGAATTATAAGAATGCCTTTGAGGAATTGCAGGGAATTGTCACCGAAATAGAAAAAGGAGAAATCTCAGTAGATGAACTCTCTGCAAAAGTAAAAAGAGCAACAGTACTAATTAAATTTTGCAAATTAAAATTAACCACAATCGAAGAGGACGTGAATGCAATTTTAAAAGAACTCGAAAATTAATAAATAAAGAAAATAGTATGTGTTTTCATTCCAAACAAACCAAATTAGCATTAGAAGTACAAAGCAGGTTCAACGCAACTATTGACAATCCGGTGGAATTCAAACCTAGTGCTACTATCAATGGCTTTGACTATCCAAAAACACCTGTAATTATTGATGAAAAACCAAACGTCATTACCCATTACAATTGGGGTTTAATTCCATCATGGGCGAAGGACGAGGAAATTAAAAAATACACGCTTAACGCCAAAATAGAAACGGTCAACGAAAAACCTTCCTTCAAAAATTCAGTCGACAAAAGATGCCTGATTATTGCAAATGGATATTACGAATGGCAATGGTTGGATTCAAAAGGGAAAACAAAACAAAAATACGAATTGTGTTTACCTAACGAAGAACTTTTTGCTTTTGCGGGTTTATATTCCCATTGGGTAGATAAAGAAACCGGAGAAATCAAAAACACTTACACCATACTCACCACCGAAGCCAATCCACTTTTAGCGGAAATCCACAATAATAAAAAAAGAATGCCGGTAGTTTTAAAAAGAGAAGACGAAATGAAATGGTTACACCATGAACCAGTAGAGCACTTTGCCTTTCATTATTCTGCAGACCTAATTGCTGTTAAATTATAAATGATACTCTTCATCACTAAATGCGGTTCCGCATCCACATCAATTCGCAAAACAGTCTGCGGAACATCAAAACGGAATGTTACACCATTAATTAAAGCAACAAAACTACCATCAGAGCCATTAATAGAAACTAATCCAAAATAGTTTATGAATTTGGTCTCAAAAGGTAGTAACACGATCATTTAGTAATGAAAATGAAAAAACAATTCCTTTATTAATGGTTTATTTTACTAATTAACGGCAAACAATTATAAAAATTAGAGCCACTCTAAAAATGAATCAATAATTCTACTTTAATCAGTTTATTTTTTTTAAATATGTCACACTTTGACGTTATGGAAACTTACTTTTGACTCTAATAGTAAAAACAATCTGAAATGAAAAGAATTATAATAGAACTCTCGGAAGAACAACACAACAAATTGAAAGCACACCAAAGAAGAGGTACGGAAATAAATGGAGCATCTGATAGCCTTTCAGGATGTAGTATTAAATTATGTTGTTGTGAAGTTGGAGATTGGCTCGAAGTAGAAATGAACGGAACATTGAACTTAGGTGATGTAAATTGGAAAATAGAATAAAATATGGAAATCGACGAAATTAAATTAGAAATTGAAAAACAATATCAGCAGTGGAAACTAGTACCGGGAAATATCGAGGATTTTACAACTGCCGAAATATATGAAAGTGCAGTGCGATCAATGATAATTGACTATTGTGAAGGCAAAGGATATGAAGTGGAGGGATTCCCTTTTCAAAAACGAATTTTGGGCGAAACAGACGTATACTATGATGAAGACTATTTTTGTTTCTGGCGATACGTAAAATATCTAGATATTCTTGCTACCACAAAAGATGATGTTTTAGAACTTTTATATTTTTATTCTTGTACTTTTTCGAAAGATTTGGAAATTACAAAAGATGATTATAGAAAAGACCTGTTAGAATATATTAGAGTAAATATTTACGATGTAGAATTTTAGAGTTTTAAAAAAAAAAACTAAAAGTTACTTTATAAACCTTTCGATCAATTAATAAAACAGTTAAGTAAAATATTATTTCGGAGGTCATTTGACAAAAAACTAATTTATAATCCTTACAGCGATTATTTAAAACAACAAACCATGAACATCCTATTCCTCCACGGACTCGAAAGCAAATTAAGTCCAGCAAAAAGAGTAATTCTCGAAACATATGGTATTGTAATCGCCCCGGATTTGGATTATAATTCCAACCCCAATACAATCCAAAATTTATATGACGAATTTAAGAGTCAGGAAATTACTGTGATTATTGGTAGTAGTATGGGCGGTTTTGCTGCCTATCATCTGGCAAATAGTATGGGTATTTGTGCATTATTGTACAATCCTGCCCTACCCTACAGAAATAATGTCGTACAAAACATTCCTTCAGATTTACCAAAAAAACGATCACCCCTGATGCGAATAGTTTTGGGCGGTCAGGATGATGTGATTAAAGCCAAAGACAATTTGGTTTTTCTGTCACAAAATTTTAGCGAGTTAAAAGAGTGTACAATTCAAATAATAAATGAATTGGCACACCAAATTCCAGTACCTATTTTTGAAAAGCAAGCTGAATACTTTTTTGAGGAGCTCTGTTATTGAAGAATGTCAAATGCTAATGACTTAATAACCAATAAACTTGCAACTTTTTCAACCCATAGTTTCAATGCAAAAACTAAA
This sequence comes from Flavobacterium caseinilyticum, assembly GCF_004349085.1. Taxonomy (GTDB): domain Bacteria; phylum Bacteroidota; class Bacteroidia; order Flavobacteriales; family Flavobacteriaceae; genus Flavobacterium; species Flavobacterium caseinilyticum. The sequence goes on from NZ_SMFM01000008.1 coordinate 12,643, forward strand.
AATCAATTTTCACGGCGAAAGTTGGACCCTAAAAAAATTTGAATGCAATGATGATGACCTCAAGGAGTGTATGAAAGTGGCATCTAGAATGAAACTCCAGTTAGACAAAGCCTTATTGGACCCATTCTTTTATTATTACCTTAAAATACCTGCTATTGCTTCGACAGAGCACCTGCCGGGCAAAAAATGGTCTGGTTTATTGGACTCGCCAAAAAACCAAATCGAGATTTGGTACAACGCCAAGAAAATCAAAAAACTACAAATCGCCGATATAGATCGGGATTTGTTGCTTTTCCCCATTTACAACAAGAATAAAATCAAGATTAATAAAGAATATAGTCCCGGCATTTATGTGGAACAGCAAGCAATAGGTTTTGTGGGCAGCTACGAACTAAATATAGAATCCTTCAATTTGGAAGATTTGCAGTTCAATTTGCTGCAATTTAATGATAAACTGTTATTGCAACCACCCACCTACTGCAGCCAAAACCTGCGTTTCAGAAAAAAAGAGACTTTACTGACATACCAGAATGGTTTTGAGGTTAAATAAGCAGCAAATAGTAGCACTTCAAAAACTACATCGATTACCATAATTTAATTTTTAATTTATTTTCACCCTTTACGGTTTCCCGTAAGGATGCCAATTATATAGACATTAGGTTTGTAAATGCTTGTCCGTAATCCATAAAACAGGAGAGTTTTTTTGGCCAAGTATAAAAAATGGAAAAGTTAAATAAAATTAAATATGGCAAATTGTTATTGTGAGTACTGCGGTACCAAAAGTTCAAGCATTTCTAGTTTAACGGCTAATTCCTGCCATCGTCATCCACTGGGTTCAGGTAAAGGAAAACACAAATTATACGAGGGAAGCGAGAAATCGCAATATAGCTGTAAATATTGTGGCACTTCATCTTCACAAATTACATCATTAACAGCCAACTCCTGCCACCGCCATCCAAATGGTTCAGGGAAAGGGAAGCATGCGCCGGCATTATAGATTGTAAAAATTAAATCAAATAAAAAAATGAAAGATATTAAATCAATAAGCGAAGATTTCAAGAAAGTATTAAATCTAGCTTTGGAAAAAACAATTACTTCTGTGCCAGAAAAAAATGCGGAAGATATAAAGATAAAGACTCAGAGCTTAATCAATGACTTAAATGATCAATTGTATATCAAAGTTCCTTTTATCGGTGATTTTAGTGCTGGTAAAAGTAGTCTTTTAAATGCTTATTTAAATAGACCTGAGCTTTTGCCAACAAGTATCAGACCGGAAACGGCAGTTTCTTATGAATTGTATTATGCCCCGGTAGAAACAGTGGAACATTATAGAAAAGGTCTACTTATTACGGATAAAGGGATTGGTGATTTAGCCCATCTAAATGTTCAAGCTGGTGACATTGTGAAAGTATATGTAGATAACCAAAAAGTTAAGGAATTAATAGAACGTAATATCGTATTGGTCGATATGCCTGGTACAGATTCGAGTTTGGAAGCTCACGAAAAAGCGATTATGAGCTACCTTACTGAAGGAACAGCCTTTATCACTTTGGTAGATTGCGAGCATGGTTCCTTGAAACAAAGTGCTTTGCGATTTATTTCAGAGGTTCAGGGTTATGATATTGATGCACATGTATTGGTAACAAAATCTGATAAAAAACCATTAGAGGATCGATTGAAAATCAAGGATTATATCGAAAGTCAAATGCGTCGTTACGTCAAAGGAGCTATATCTGTCGGTATTGTTTCATCTGTGAAAAATGAAATTGAAGATTTAGAGAAAGTAATTGCAAATCTTGACAGTTTTTCATTGTATAAACAGCGTTTCTCAAATAATGTAATGGGATTATTGGATGAAATGATTTCCATTTTGAAAATGAGAAATAAAACCTTGTCAGAAAATGTAGAATCCCTTAAAAAAGAATTACTGGAAATTCATTCTGAACAGGAAAAAGCAATCCTTAAGTTGAATGAGAATAACGAAACTAAGAAAGTATCTTCTGCGTCAACCGATTTAATATTAGACGAGATTAAAAACAAATTAGTTTCGATGGAAACTGATTTTGTTAATGAAATGATCAACAATCCGAATAATGGGACTGGTGTTAATCAAAGATTAATCGAATCAGTTCGTCCAATAATGATAAGCGAATTGGGAAAAGTACAGGAAACGCTTTGGCAAGACTTACAAGACAAAACAGCTACTATTTTTGAAAGTATCTCTCAATTCGAAAACACCGAAAGATTTGATTCACAATCAGTAATCGGTACAATCGAAACCAAGATAAAGCCACTGACCGATCTCGTGTTCAAAAACAGTAAAGTTTACAAAGGAATCATTGGAGCGTTAGGAATTGGGACAGCATTTGTAGCTCCTTGGGTAGAAATACTCATTTTCTTTGGCCCCGATATCCTTAAATTCTTTGGAATTGGTGGGGATTCAAGAAAAGAAAAAGAAGCTATGTATAAAGACAATTTTCTCAATAAAGTAGTTCCTGGAATCGTTAATCATTTGAGACCAAAAATTGAGGAATCCTTGGCACAATCACATCATGAGATGGTTTTAACATTACAAAATGAAATTAATGAAAAAGTAATGCAAATTCAAAACAGTATTGAAGCCCGTTCAAATGAGGTAAAACAAAGCGAAGAACAAATTAATATCGAAAAAGAGGCAATCGAAGTAAAAATAGTGTTAATTGAAGAATTGAAAATTCAAGCGGCTTAACAATAACAAAACAGAAAAGTCTTAGGATTCATCAAATGAATCCCAAGACTTTTCTTCGTATAAATAATATAATTTTAAATGGCTATATTTAAAAGAAAAAAAGATTCAGAATCAATACCGTCAGGCCCTAGTTTTATAAAAATTGAAAACATATATCTGGAATCGACTACCAAAGCATTAGAATTAATTGGTCAGTTAAATGGTGGGACAAGAATAAAAGGCGTTGATGCAGAATTTACAGAAATTGATAGCTATTTCACCAAAAAGAACAAAGAGCAGGAGGCAGGAAGTATCAGGCAAATTTTAACAGACAACGGCTTTGGAGAATATATTCAAGATATTCAGAATAGCATCAATGATGTCAAATTGGAATTGTCTTCAAATGTAGATGATGAATTTGCAACTATAGCTGTAGCAGGAGCGTTTAGCGCTGGAAAATCAAGCTTTTTGAATTCCATCCTTTTCGGTGATGCTGAAAAAGAAATTTTGCCTTCCGGTCAAAAACCAACTTCGGTTGTTCCTACGTATTTATACTGCGGAAAAGTCTCAGAGTTATCAATACAAGCTGAGAACAACAGTGAAAACATGGTTGCTATTGACAAAAATGTGTTAGCTGCGATAGGACATGATTTCGAAACCCGTCATAAAATACAGTTATCAAGTTTTCTTAAACGACTTTATCTGAATGTTCCAACAGTATCGGCTCTGGCAGACATTGCATTCATCGATACTCCCGGATATGACAAAGCAGAAAAAACAGATCAGCGAAGCACACAAACTGACAGAGAAACCGCTGAAGCAGAACTTAAAAGAGGGGATGCTCTTTTCTGGCTTATTGATATTGAAAGGGGCTCATTGACTCGTGACGATAAAGAGTTTATAACCAAATTTGATAAAAAAAAACCAAAAGTAATCATCATTAACAAAGCAGATAAGAAAGATCTAGTATCTATCAGAGAGGTCGTTCATCGTGTAGCGAAAGATCTGAAAACAGATGATGATAATACGATTATTGATGTCATTGCCTACTCTTCCCATAAAAAACAAGTATTGTATTCTTATCGAAAAAAATATATGGATACGATATACGGTGAGATAAAACAATTCGCAAAAAAATCGAATGCTGAATCTCAATGTGTCGAATATTTAGAAAAAATGTTAGATTTTATCATAATCAGCTATATTAATCCAAAAATAAAATTGCATGATACTGAGATTCAAACAATCAATCGACTTTTAAATCAGTCAATTAAAGACGGAAGTCCGAAAGATGAACAAGAGTATTTCAGAAACCGTAAAAATGTATTATTAGCAGAAGGAGATTATCTATTCAATGATAAAAAAATAGCTGAAAAAGAATTCAGTAATCTAATTGATGATTTAAAAACAAAAGTTCGAAATATTCGCAGAAACAAATCGACTCAATCGAGAGTTGATGTGAAATCTTCTGTAAGCGCTGGAAATGTTTTTATTGCTATTAAAACAGCTAATCACGATAATTTCTTAAACTGTTTCGCCCATGATAATGGTGTGGATCAATATGAAAAATTCGATAATTATACCCCATTAACGGCTGCCATCTATGAAGGCAATTTAGAAATGGTGCGTTTCTTTGATAACCAAGGTGCAGATTTCACAACTCCCGATGATCACAACAGAAATGCTATGGAATCCGCAAAACATTTCGGATACAGAAATATCATTTCGTTCCTTGAAGAAAAAGGGTATTAAAAAATTAGAATTAAAAAAAATGGAAAATAAATTTGAAAAAATACATGAGGCATTATTGTTCCTCGATAATCAAAATAGATTCAATCACGAAAACCTAAAGATTGAAGACAGTAGAAGCCTAATTGCCGAAGCAAAAAAAATAAGTCACGGTTTACAGGAAATCCTGACAGAAGGAAAAATATTAAAAATTGGTATCGTTGGACAGGTAAAAGCTGGTAAATCATCGTTCCTTAACGCCTTATTTTTTGAAGGTAAGGAAATTTTGCCCAAGGCTTCAACACCTATGACTGCCGGGCTGACCGTAATCCGTTATGCCGAAAATCCTTCTTTCGAAATTGAGTTCTATACTCAGGAAGATTTTAAGGTTTTTGAAGATAATGCGACCGTTTATGAAAAATATTTTGATGATACAAAAAGAGAAAACCCTGATTGGTCAACAAAAGATATTGAAGCAGACCTTAGCGAAAAATTGAATGATGAAATCTGCTCCTCCAAAGAATTGGTGGATCGATGTAAAGGTGATGCAAGAAGAAAAATTGGAAATATGATTGAAAAAGTCCCATTTTCCAATATCAGCGAAATGCAGGGACGTTTAATTGATTATGTGGGTGCCGAGGGAAAATATACTTCTGTAACTAAAAGTTTATTCTTATATCTCAATGATGAACGCCTGAAAAACATTGAAATAGTTGACACACCAGGAGTAAACGATCCTGTTGTATCTCGTGAGGAACGTACAAAAGATTTTTTGAGAACCTGTCACGGAGTGTTTCTGTTAAGTTATGCTGGTCAATTATGTAGTAAAACTGATATTGATTTTCTTGAAACTAGGATCAATAGTCAAGGCATTGATGCAGTGGTTTTATTGGCAAGTAAATACGATTCTGCTTTGCAAGAAATTGGATATAAAATACCCGACTTGGAAAGAGCTCATGGTAAATTGGGACGTGATTTGAAACAAAGCTTTGAAGATGCTTTGAAAAACACTGGATACAAAGGCGTAAAACCAAAATTTGACGTTACTTCCGGTATTTGTTTTTCATTGTACTTAAAAGAAATGAATACGTGGGATGCCACAGAGAGACAAGTATACGATAATTTATCGGAACTTTTTCCCGATTATTTCAATTCGGATGATGATGCTAAAGAAACTCTTTTAGGTTTGTCGAATATAGAAGTCATAAGAGAAGAATATATAGAGAAGGAATTCAAAGAAAATAAAGACAAAATTATAGGTGCTAAAATTTCAAATTATGAAGAAAAAAACAAAAGAAATCTTCAAACTGAAATAGAGGCAGCGAAAGAAAAGGCTGTAAAACAAAAAAGATTGTTAGAGAGCAGCGATTTGGAAAAACTGAAAGAAGATAGAGAATCTTATCAAAATATGTTTTCTAAAATTCAAGGTGGCATTTCAAATACAATTAAGGATGCTAAACAAAACTTAAATAATATTGCTCATAACTTAGGACAAACATCTTGGAATGTTCCTTCGAATATTCCTGGTAGTAGGTCACCTTATAGTTTTAAAATTGAAAGTGGCGCTTGGTTAATTCCGAATGCTAGTTATTCATGTGATTATAATGAAATTGACCGTGAAGCGGTAAGAAGAATTGTTAAAACAAGTGGGACTGCATATATAGACAATGTTACTACTGTGTGGAACGATAAGTTTAAAAAAGGAGGTCAGTTTGAACTTGATTTGAAAAGACGCATCGAAAAAGAAATTGAAAACGCTCTTGAAAAACAACCAAAATTAGATCCTGAAATTTTACAAAATGCTTTAGCGGAAGTGTTGAGAAATATAACATCAATTCAAATTGATAGTTTGACATTTACACAAAATTTTGATTATGACGTCACAAACTTAAAATTCCCATGTCGATTGACTGAGGCTTATTATCCAAATTGGACAACGTTTTCTGAATCTATAAATAGTAGTCAAGTTATAAATGATGTACATAATACAGTCGAAAAATTAGAATATGAAATGAGAAGTACGCTGTTAAGGTTGCGAGCTGAAGTTCAGGCTGAAGCTAAAAAACTTTTCACTTCGCCTATGGGTAAAATCGAAATCGAATTAACACGTCTTGACAAACATCTTGTATTAACTTTAGAGAAAGAGTTTAGCAAACAATTGGACCTTTTGGAAACAGATATAAAAGAAAAAGAGAGGGTAATTCCAATCTTTGAAGACTTTATCGATACAATAAATAATGCCCTCCATTTAATAAAATAATAGTATGAATATTTTATCACGCCAACAGTTACAAACACAATTGGAACAGATTTCAAATGCGGTTTATTCAAAATTAGAATCAAAATATTCAGGCTTTTCTGCCATCTCCCAAAAATCGGGCTTGAGCAAGGCGGTAAATAATACCGAAGATCCTTCAAAACCATCTTTTGTCCCTGCTTTGGGAGGAATCGTTGTTGGCGGTGGAGTTTATTACATTACAAAAAGCCCTCTGTATTCAATAAGTAGTGCTGTCATAATAGCCGGATTACTGTATTCAGTCGCTCGTAGAAAATCAGATAATACTGTAAATAGTACGATAGAGACCAAAATGAGTATAGATTTTGAAAAATCAAAATCAGACTGCATTCAGCTGGTTTTAACTACGAATGAGGAATTAGTTAATGCCTGGTACAATCAATTGGAAAATCTTAAATCTGATTTACAATCCACAATTCAAACCAGTCAGAAAGAGCAAAGTGTAATTGATGAAAATCTTGATTTTACCTATGTTTTTCTGCCGTTAACATTAAATTCACGAGAATGGCGAATCAAGATAGATCAGATTGCAGAAGATGGAGATTTTGAATCCAAATTGAAATCCACCTTGCAACAGTGGAAAAACGAAACCCTCATTCAAATCAAAGAAGTAGCTGCTGAACAGTGGAATGAAAAATTCAGCAAAATAAATTTATAACTATATAAAAGCCGTCTTTTTTTGAGGAACTCTTATTTATTTAAAAATAGAAAAAAATGTCAGGAAGAAAAAAAATTTCCTTTGAGGATTGGGAAGAAGAACAAGAAAATGTGCCTGAAACAATAAATTGCATTGATCAATCAGTTCAAAATGTAAGCGATACCCTTCATAAAGAAGAACACGCAACGACAAAAAAACTTGATTTATTGGAACAGGCACGATGTTCTGAGCAAGAAAAAAAAATTAAATTAGCTTGGATTTTAGAACGGCTTTTGGCCCATAAAGAAGTTCAACAAACAGCAAATAATCTAGATGTTTTATTGAAACAAGCACGTTGTTATGAGCAAGAACGAAAATTTGAATTGGCTTACATTTATTTTAATAAAGCATTTGATGTCTCAAAGGACACTAATCATATAAAAGAAGCAAATAGAGTAAAATCCATTCAAAATACAAACAAAAATCATCCTAACGAAGTTAAATCAACGACAAATAAACTAGATGGTATATTGTCACAGGAAAGTTGTTATGAGAAAGAAAAAAAAATTGAATTAGCGTATGTTTCACAAAAAAAAACTTATGAAAATGCAGTAACGGGAATAAAAAGTAATTATGGTGGGGATTTAAAAGCTATACAAGATTTTAAAACACTTATTTCTCAAGGCTTTGCCGTTGCTGATTGCTGTTATAAATTAGGGCATTACTATACTTATTCCCTTAATAATTTTTCTTATACAGATGCGAAAATGTATTTAGAGAAAGCGAATCTATTAACTTCAAATGATTCAAAAATATTGGAAACACTAAAATTTTGTGAAACAAAAAATGAGGCGAAAATATTGGAGACATTAAACTTTTGTGAGGCAAAAAAAGAAAAGGAGAGAGAGAAAGAAAGAGCAGATTATATTTTTGGTTTAACAGTAATTTTTATCCTAACAATAACTATTTTATTTTGTTATTTTTATTGGGGTAAGTTTGGCTGGTGGAGTCTTACATCAATTCCAATTGATATTATAATTCTTGCCTATTTATCCCCTTCGGATGATAAATAGGCAAAAGAATTTATAATTTAGGATGAAATCCATTAAGTTAGAGAAATCAAAAAATATCTATACATCAATTAACTGATTTTAGAACAACAGCATTGGATCACAATCGTAAAATTCAAAAAATAGAGGATTACTTGAGCATCAAAGTACTTAAGGAGATGTTTGAATTTTACAATATATTAATCTAGAAGTGGGTAAATAAAATTAAATCTGCAACAAATCCGCGCTTAGAATGGATATAAAATAAAAATTATTCGTTTTTTTATCCGTCACGTTTTGTCAGACTAAAATAATACTTTAGCAAAATAAAAAAAGAAACCTATGGCAAAAGTAATATTTTACAAACGCTATTTATACATCGTGGATCGATTAAAATCTGCTCCTAGTAATTTTAAGGATTTACATAAACTGGTGATGACTAAACTTGAAAATGAGGATTTGAGTGCTAATTTTGAATTTTCAGCTCGTACTTTCGATAGAGATAAAAAAGACATACTGGATTTGTTCGGTATTCTTATCCAGTACAATCGAAAGGATAAGGTATATTATATAGATGAAGACATTGAAGATCCTTCGGTGTCAAGAATGATTGAGGCATTTTCCATTCATCAGGCACTTAAAGAAGGAAATAAAATAGCACCAAGTATTCACTTGGAAAACAGAAAATCTTCAGGAACCGCCTTGATAAACGGCATTTTATACGCCATTCAAAACAATTTCCAAATCGCATTTACCCACACCAAATTTTGGAATATGGAAATTACCCAAAGAACGGTAAAACCCATCGCGATTAAAGAATCCCAACACCGCTGGTACCTGATAGCCCAAGACAACAAAAACGGGAGTATAAAAAATTTCGGTTTCGACAGAATCACTGATTTGAAAATTTCAGCTGACAAATTCAAGCCCATCGTTTTTGATATGGATAAAAATTACCAACATGCTTTTGGCATAGAAACCTACGAACCTGTTCAAAGAATCGTACTTTCTTTTACGTGGCAGCAAGGAAATTACATAAAATCTTTCCCGCTCCATTCCTCACAAAAAGTTGTACACAATACAGAAGAAGAGCTCCTTATTGAATTATACATGCATCCAACCAATGATTTCATCATGGAATTGCTTAAGTATGGTGATCAAGTTGAAGTATATGAACCTTCAACATTACGCAAAGCAGTAAAAAGCCGCATCGAAGAAATGATCAAAATATATAATTAATGGGCCATTCTTTTACCGCTATAGATTTTGAAACTGCACAAGGCTACCGTTCGAGCATTTGCCAGGTTGGACTGGGTACGACTCGAAAACGGAATTATCACCCAAGAAATCGATTTGTTGGTACAACCACCTAACAACTACTACTGGCAGCGTTTTACAGAAATTCATGGAATTTCGGCAAGAGATACCATAAATGCCCCCACTTTCAATCAAATTTGGCACAAGATTGCGCCATTTATAGAAAACCAAAATGTAATTGCGCACAATGGGTTTGGTTTTGATTTCCCGGTTTTAAGCAAAACATTGGAACATTATGGAATGTCAGCACCGGATTACAATAAGTACTGTACTTATAAGATTTATAGGTCAAATTTAGCTACATTGTGCCAAGAACATAACATTCCGCTAAATCACCACGATGCATTGAGCGATGCCAAGGCTTGTGCGGAGTTGTATTTGAGGAGTTTGTTGAAATTGTAGGAATTATTATGTATTAATAGAATAGATTTACAAGAAAATAAATAACATTTTACTAAAATATGATCGACAAGAAAACACCACATCCATATGCCCATCTTATATCGATTTTTAAGAAAAAAGGGATTGAGGAGAAAATCTTTCAAAATCTGTATACTTATTATAAACAATGTTTTGAAGAACTTTATCAACATGAATATATAAACTGGACCCATGTAGACTATGAAGAAACAGGGGATTCTGCTCATAAAAGTGCTTTGGTTGTAACTGAGATGTTTATCGAAACCTTTTTATGTGAAAAAGCTAAAGGACAGGGTGACGAATGGTCATTAGCAGTAGCTAATTGTGTCGAAGATGGAGAAGTTGTATATCATATTACTTATCATGATATAAAAAAAACTAATCCCGAATTAGCAAAACAAGAATTGCTAATTCATAGCGGAACATTCGGGGGTGATGAAAATTTCATCAAACACTATATACATCTTTTTGAAATTGAAGTGGTATTTAAAGATATAGAAAAGCAGGCGAAAAAATATTCAGAAATTCATAAAACCAAATTTGTATTAGGGAAATCTGAGGTTTATATACATGAATATGCTCGTTTATTATCCAGCGGAGATTACAACCCTATCTATTGTGAAGAATATGCATATGCATATGATAAAGCTATAAAGGAAGGCAAAAGTGAAGCGTATGCATTGGAATTTGCAGAAGTTTATGGAGAAGAATTAGTAAATGTAAAATCAAGATATGGTATTTCAGAAGATGAGGATCAAATAAATTATGCCATTGAAAAAGTAGATGTCTATATGACTGCCTGGGAGTATCACGAAAAACATCAGCTGAAAAACTTTAAACGATTTGCTGATATTTATGAAACTATCTATTTTAATACTTATTACCCTAACGAAGAAGGGCCTATAGGAACCAAGGAGAAGATTGATGTAAAAATCCTCGAAAAAGTTTTGGAACAGTACAATAAATCGTATCTTATTTAGTATATTAAATACAATTACAGCTGTAAAAGTTAAATTGGGAAAGTAATTATTTAAATTAATTACAAATAAAAATTAATATGACAGAAAAACAAAACACATTTGGCGAATTTGTAAAGAAATACTCGTTCGTTATCCCTGATTATCAACGTGCTTATTCCTGGGGAGAAAAACAGCTAATTCCATTTATCAATGATATTTTAGAACATTGCGATGATAACGATGATTCTTTAGATGATACAACATATTACCTTGGTCATTATATTTTAGAAAACTCAAAAGGAAGTAATGAATTTGAAATAGTTGACGGACAACAGCGTATAAGTACTGTTTACTTGTTTTTATTGGTTTGTGGCTATTTACAAGAAGAAAATTATATAAATAAGATTAGTTTCAAGCCAGTTTCATACGATTTACTAGGTTTAGACGAAATAAAAAATATTTTAAGTAAAAATAATTGTGTTGATATTGAATTAGATAATCTTCTAAAAAGTTCTAAAACATCTTCTTTGAAAAGAATGATTGAAGCAGTTACTCTATTTAAAAAAGCTTTTTCTGATACGGATAAATCCAAAAGCACTAATTTATTAAAGACTGATGATATTGGAAAATATATCCAAATCATAAACAAAGCATATTGCTCGGTTGCAATTTTTAATGATAAATCTGTTGCTTCACAAATATTTGAATTGCACAATACAAGAGGTGTAAAACTTACCGAAACAGAGAAAGTAAAAGCACTTTTGATGAAGAATATTTATATTCATTCATCAACACCTATAAATGCAGAAAAAAATATTCAAGAAATTCAAAAATATTTTGCAAGAATTTTTGAGTTAGAAGAGAAAGCAAACGAAGTTTGGTTGCGAGGAGATATGCCTTTAGATACAATTTTAATGCATCACTTACGAGCTGTTGAAGACGGCAACAAAATTGAAAACTTTGGTTCACCACAAGGGGTTGAAGAAGAAAGAGGCTCTTTTGAATATGTAAAAGAATCATTATCGCAAAAGAATAAGGAAGAAATTGTAACGTATGCAAAAACACTCGCAAAAGAATTTGCTAGATCAATGGAGATTATAACTGTTGCTATTCCAAATGCTGACAAACAAGATAATAATCATTTAATAGGAGATGTTTTGCTTTTAGATAAAAACAAAAGTCTAACTTTCTTACTTCGAGCATTCAGAGCGAGTAATACGATTGATTATAAACTTATTGAACGTTGGGAAAACTTTGTATTAAGTTATGATATAATCTATTGGAACGGCTTTTTTTATGGAAAACAATATCGAGGTAAATTTGATAGCATTTATGCAAGTCTAAAGCCTGAATTAGGTTTTGAAGAATGTAAAAATTTATTATTGCAATATTTTACGAATAACAAATGGTTTGGTGCAGATTGGGGACATTTAGGCGAGAACACCAAAAAATTATTTGGGGAAGGGAAAAACAAATGGCTATCAAATACTTATGGATGGACTAGAGCGGGATATTTTTTATACAAATATGAAATTCAAAAAGGAGCAAATGTTGAAAGAATAAGAACAGATATATTTAAAGACGATAAAGTTTCAATAGACCATATTGTGGCTAGAGGATTAACTTGGAAAAGTTTAGGTTTAAAAAGAGAATCTGAGGAAGAAATAAAACAAGCAGATTATTTATGGAATGAAATATTGGGTGTAATTAACGGCATTGGGAACCTTGCTTTATCTACAACAAGTAATAATTCATCTGATTCAAATGGATTGCCAAATGATCACATTAATACTTATGAAAAATGTGGATTTATAAAAACCGCTAAACAAGTAAAAACCTGGGAGAATCCTGAACAATTTGTTTCCAAAATAAATGAAAGAAGTGAAGATATTATTGAATTTATCTCTGAAAGTATTATAAATAGAAATGATATTTGGGAATAGACAATAAAGCCAAGAACGACACTCCAAAAAAAGTGTCGTTTTTTTTTATACAATAATTTATCTCCGACACATTTTGACATTGTCTGCTCCTAAGTTTGCTTAATAAATAGTTCCGAAGAAAACCAAAAAATAGGCAACCTAAAAAATAACAAAATGTCAAATTCAGGAAAAAAAATCCACAAACCAATTGAAACGTTTATAACCCGAAAATTTAAAATAGAATCTCAGCTAAATGAAAAATATAGTTTTGATAATTTTATTGTTGGCGATTCCAATCAAAGTGCGTTATTGTCAGGAATCTTTGTCACAACTAATTTGGTAGAAAAATTATTCAATCCTTTATTTATTTTTGGAGGAATGGGTTCTGGAAAAACGCATTTGGTCCATGCGATGGGTAATGTAATAAAAGAGCGGTATCCTGAGAAAAGTGTCTTATATACTTCTTCTGAAATCTTTGCACAACAATACATCGATTCAGTAAATAACAATAATCGGGATAAATTTGTCAATTGGCTCCAATCGATAGATATTTTAATATTGGAAGACATTCAATGCCTATCCGGCCAAACTACAGGACAGGAAGTTATCTTAGAAGTATTTAATAATTTTTGTCAAAAGGGCAAGCAAATCATAATAACAGCTGACCGGCCACTAATCGACATGCTAGATATTAATCCCCAACTATTGTCTCGTTTTACAGGAGGACTAACAGTAGAACTGCAACAACTTGATTATGTAACCCGAATGGCAGTCCTGAAAAATTTATTGCTTTCCACGAATGTAGAAATACCCGAAGAAATCATAGACTATATCGCCCGAAATATAAAGTCAAATTTGAAAGACCTTAAAGGTTGTTTACATTATCTGCTTACAGAAGTAAAACTTAATAAAAAAGAAATAACGCTAGAGTTTACAAAAAATGTTATCAGGAAAATTAACTCCATAGCCGGTTCAGACTTTGCAATGGAAGTACCCCAGGATTGTACAAATAAGATTAAAGTAATTGGTATGGGGACTGCGGGTTGTAATAGTGTAAACTACATGATTCAGCAAGAGATTAAAGGAGCTGATTTTATGGTTTGCAGTAATGATGCTAAAGTAATCGAAAATAAGAGGATTAAAGACAAAACTCAGCTGGGCAACGGCACCAAAATGGTTGTGATAATTGCTGAAATGGGAGGAGCGACAGAAACGGAAACTGCATCAATAATCGCACATCTGGCAAAAGAAAGAGATAATATCACAATAGGTATTGTTTCAATTCCACTCCTTTCTGAAGGAAAATTAAATTATGAAAAAGCACATTCAGAGATTAAAAAAATGCGAAAACAATTTGACTCGCTAATAGTTATTGATAATAACAAATCAAATCACCTCAATGAAAATCTTAACTTTGAATCGGCATTTCAGCGTATCAATGGCACTATTACAAACATTGTAAAAGATATGGTTGCAATGGTATCACACCCAAGATTTGAATTAAAAAATATCACAACAGTATTAGGTAATAGTGGCTGCGCTTTAGTTGGGTCATCTGTAGCTTCCGGTGAAAACAGGGCTAAAAATGCAATTGAGTCGGCATTATTTTCTCCGCTGTTGAAAGAGGACAAAATCGCCAACGCCAAGTACGTTTTGTTACTGGTCACAAGTGGTACAATTGCAACAACAATTGATGAAGTTGGCGAAATCAATGATTACATACAATCAGAAGCTGGTTACGAGGCCAATATAATTATGTCTGTTAGTGAAAATATAAATCTTGGCGAATCAATTGCAATTACAATAATTGCAACAGGGTTTAATACTTCAATAGAATAAAATCGGAAAATAAATCCATAGGAAAGCAACTTTAAGATATCCGAAACGACACTCCAAAAAAGTGTCGTTTTTTTATATAAAACAATTTCACACCGACATTGTTTGACATAGCGCGGATTTACTTTTGATAAAATTAAAGTATGAAAATAGAAATCGGCATCCTACACGACCTAACTTATCTAGTGTCTTCACATAGTATAAAATCTATTGGGAATAAAAATGCGTTACGCCTATTAAAAGGTATTTATACCAACAAAGAGAGATTTATAGAACGTTATTTATCAGTTTATGAAAATATAGAATTACTGAAACCAATCTATAATTACTTTCTTGAAAATTACGAGAAAACAGTTCCGTTTACATATAAAGAAGCTTTCGAAATAAAAGACGAAAACTTCAGAAGGATAGTTTTTAATACTATTGACATCAACGACTTGATTGAAAACTTAGGAGCTACCAGAGTCAAAGTTGATGGCAAGGAAGTAAGCCGAAAGTGTTTCGATAAACTAGGGAATACTTTGCCAAACAAAAGCTATCATGCTGTTTATGAAACGTATCAAATTGACTGCACAAAACTAGTTAATAAATCTGAATTTAGAGAGGTGAAAAGTTTTGCTTACACTGTAAAATGCTGGTGTACATCGACTAATAAAGCGCATTGGATCTGGATTGATGAAGCTTATAAAGACGAACCTTTGGAAGCTATTGCCAGCACTTTCCGTTTCCATAAAAATGTGATTCCACATATAAAAGAATTAAAAAGACAAGGAGACATTATGCTAGTTGAATTAAAAAAAGAAATTGAACCACAAGGCAGAATCATCCCGCTAACAGCAGAACAGTATTTTAGTTTTTTAACCATTGAAACATAATCTTAAATCGTAAAAACCATGCAAAAAGAAGCACTAATTTTAGAACCATCAACAAATACCCACGTGTTGGAAGCCGACAAGATTGAAATGAAAAAACTCGGAAACGGTATCATTAAGTTAAAAATTACAGGAAACGGAATTGTCACCCATGGCGAACACGGCACCATTAAAACGGAAGCCGAAAATGTAATTAAATACATTCAACAAGAAATAAACCCGATTTCAGGAATCATGCAAAATGCTTTTGATTAAAAGTTATGGAATCAGGATATTACATTTCGAACAACAGAAGATATATATTAGATCCAAATTTAGAAAATTTAAATTTAGTTATAGACCAGTCAAATAATCTAACTATCATAAAATGCAATGGAAATCTTAAGAAATTATGTTTGGAAAATAGAGATTTAGAACCTTTTCGGAAAATTGAAATTGAACTTAATGAAAACCTGGAGTACTTAAAACTTGAGAGAATATCTATAAAATCATTGATTCTCAGCGACAAAATGGAAGAATTAGATTGTTCTTTTAACCAAATTTCGAATTTAAAACTGAATAAAAACTTAAAAAAACTCAACTGTCATTATAGTCAAGTAAGAAAATTAGAATTAAACGAAAATTTAATTGAATTAGATTGTTCTCATAATGAAATTTCAAATTTAAAACTCAATAAAAATCTAAGAATACTTAATTGTAGTATTAACAACTTAATTAATTTAGAATTAAATGAAAATTTAAAAAAATTGAAAGCAACTCGTAATAACCTAAAAACAATCATCTTAAATGAAAAACTGGAAGAACTGGATATATCGTGTAATAATCTAATCGAAATAGAAGTAAATGAAAATTTAAAAAAACTAGATGTGTCAGGGAATAAATTAAAAAAAATAATCTTAAATGAAGAACTGGAAGAATTAGATATCAGTAATAATAATCTAATCGAAATCGAATTAAATGAAAATTTAAAAATACTGAATGCATCGTCCAATAAATTAGAAAAAATAATCTTAAATGAAAAGTTGGAAAAATCAAAGGTTAGCTGTAATAATTTAACCGAAATTGTTTTAAATAAAAACTTAATCCAACTGAATACTTCTGATAATAAATTAGAGCAAATAATCTTAAATGAAAAACTGGAAGAATTACATGTTTCATTTAATAATCTAACAGTAATTGAATTGAATGAAAATTTAAAAGATCTGTACGCATTAGATAATAAACTAGAAAAAATAATTTTAAATAAAAAACTGGAAAATTTGTATATTTCAAATAGTGAAAATAAAAACATTAAGTTTGATAATTCAGTCAACAATTCGAAAGTACATATAGATTATATTGCTATACCTAGTTAAATAATCAAATTGCATGGCTATGGCACTCTAACCATTTAATGGAAAGTTGCACTAATACCCCAACAAAAGTTCTGTAAAACAATATTGTTTCTTGTCTAATAAATTCTAAACTACAGCAAAAAAAAGTGTCATTTTTTTATAAACAAAAAATTTAACTGCGCCATCATTTGTCTTAACTACTCAGTAAATTCGCTGAGTGGGAAAATTATAAACCAATTCGAGAAGGCAGACTAAAAAAAACTATTATGTCACAAATGATTAACATACGAGAAAAATTAATTAGAATTAATCCTAGCAACAGTCACAAAATTGAATACTCAAAAACTTCTGTAAAATCTTGGCATACCGACTATTCCGGGAGTTCTTATGGTAATTTTTCTGACTTAACAGACAACAGCAAGGAAGTTTTAGCCAACACTTCCAAGGGGCTTTTTTATTCGGCCACCAATGGATGAAGTTGGCACAAAAGAAGTTAATTTATTTGATAGTTTATTTTGCTTTCTGGGGAATTTTGATAAAGAAACCAGGCAATTGGATCATGTCTACAATATTAACCAACCTCCAGAAGGTGAAAAACTTTCCTTCACCGAAACAGAGCTTCGTGGAATTAAACCAGATGGAATTAAATTATATAACATCTGCCTTTTTAAACTTCAAGATAACAGATTAAATCAAGTGAATAATTTCAATGCAAACTCTCAAAATCAATCTTCATGGGGAAAGCTGGATGCTCAAAAAGTTCGAATGTAATGATGAGAGTTTAAAGGAATGTTCAAAAGTAGCGGATAAAATGAAAGTTCCATTATTTAAAGCATTAGTAGATCCATTTTTCTATTATTACTTAAAAATTCCTTATATCCCTTCGGTAGAACACTTACCGGGTATAAAGTGGACTGGTCTATTGAACACTCCAAGAAACCAAATCGAAATACTGTTAGATGGGAAGAAACTAAAAAAACTACACTTCAATGATTTAAACCAGGAACAACTACTTTTTCCGTTATACAACATACATAAAACTGAAATTACAGAACAGTATATTCCCGGAATTTATATAGAACAAAAAGCTATTGGATTTATTGCGAGTTATGAAATAAAAATGGAAGAATTTACTATAGAAGAGTTGCAATTCAACTTATTGCAATTCAATAACAAGCAGCTTTTGCAAAAACCAAGCTATCAAAATAGAACAGTACTCTTTAGGAAAAAGGAAACATTACTGGTATACCAGAACAGTTTTGAAATCATGTAATCGAAAAAAGAATATTCTAAATAAACATCACGTGCAATCAAGCGGTCTCTCTTCGGTCGTTCTCTTTGTTCCGTTCGGCAGCTCCAGTCGGTTCACCCTGAACTAGTTTCAGGGTCTTTTCAACGATTTTCTTTCGGGTTTCCCTCCATTCCGCAGACACTTCACAGCACAAAAAAATAAGGCAGCCAAAATAGGCAGCCTTATTTTTTCTGCTTTTCGTTCCTCATCTTCACACGATCACTTCCTGCGTTCGGCAGGGCTATTACATCCACAATACCGCTTCATTCCGTTACACTCCGCAAGCTGCGTTTCACTGCATTCCAGCAGTATCATGTCTGCCGCCCTTTATTTTTTCAGCGGTTGCTCCTTCGCACAGCCATCGGGGTTGGCTCCGCACCGTGAAAAACGGCACTTTGCCCTAAATCAAGGAACGCCATAGGCTGTCCTATATTTTTTCCCCGCCGTTTCACGCATGCAGTACTACACTCTACTTCGTCCCGCAAAAGGCGGGACTACGGTGCGTTCCCGTCCTGCAGCGGCTGTTCGATTGCCGCAACCCCGCCAACTGCGCTCCTCGAAAAACAATAATTTCCGCTATCGCTACAATCATCATTTTCTGCGGTGCTTGGGGGTGTTTGATTGCCGTTTTCATAAAAACGTCCCCAGAAAAACCTCAACAAGACGATAGTGCAATTTCTTGAAAAGAAAAAGAAAAAAATCCAGCAAACATAGCATCCATTCCTCACTTTCAGTCGGTTTACCCTGAACTTGTTTCAGGGTCTTTTTCAAAATTTATTACAGGGTCGCCCTCCATTTTCGTTCGTCATTTCTGCTGTTTTAACAGCTTTCTTTTTTTCTCTTTTTTCTTTTCAAAAAATTAATGTTTAATTTTTAATACCAATCCGTCATGCCGAATTTCATTATTAAAACACACCAAAAAAATGCAGTTTACAGAGCTAACCAAATCTTTATTCTTAACAAAGGATTAAATAGTGGAAATGGAGCATAGTGAAATTCACCAATACCAAAAAAACAATAACAGCGCGTTGGTAAAGCCACAAAAAGAACCCTTTACAAATAGTTTTGTGATTCTATTTCAAGACGAGCAAGATGCTGAAACAGTTTACTGGTTGGCTTATAGTTTATGGAAAGCAAGATTCTGGCACCAATCCTTAGTTGGGTCCGTAATTCCATTTTTACGTATTGACGATTTTAAAAAAGATTTTAACTCAAAAGTAAATGAAATGCTGCAGGAACACGAGTTGCATACAAAACAGGTCCAGGCATTGAGATTATTGGAACAAAAAGAGGATCAATTCCAGAAGAATATTATACTTATTAATGAAATGCGAAGAGCAATTCTCTATAAATACTGTAAGTAATAAAAAATAAGACTTGTAGTATAATTATGTATATTTGAGTCCTTTTTATGAAAAAGGTATTATTATAAATAAAGTCATAATAATGGCTAAGTTAGCATTTGCACTGAAAGACTGATTAGGAATTTAAAAGAGAAATTTATGAATAACGAAAAATGGAGCGAAATATGCTTTTTACTATCAGACAGTATAAAACCGGATGTTAGCGAGAATGCATTCGAAAAAAATATTATTCAAGCTTTAAGAGTTTTAAATTGGAAACAATTTTTAAATGATTTTGACATTCGTCCATCATTTCAAGTTGGCGCTTCCAACAGGATCACACCAGACTTTGTAATAAAATCAATTGACCAAAATAAATTGTTTGTTATTGAGATCAAACAACCAAATATCCCTATTAGTTCAAATTTCCAACAACAATTATTCTCATACATGAGATATTTAAAATTAGAGTATGGGATTCTTATCGGGCAAAGCATCCAAATATTCTATGATGGTGATTTGGTTAAACAAGACGATCCTATTTTACTTGAAACAATCAAATTTGAACACAATAATGAAAGAGGATTGGCTTTTGTTGAACTATTTGATAAAGAGAATTTTAACAAGGAAGTCTTGAAGGAATTTACTTTAAAATCCTTAAAGAAAATAAACCTTAAACAAGATTTTAAAGAGCTTACAAAGAAAATAGTTTCCGTTGATTTCCTTGAAAGATTAAATGAATTAATTAAGCAAGATTTTATTAGTGATTACGACGGTGAGTTAATCGACTCTGTTCTTACAGAATTGAAAATAGAAATATCTGAGAAATACAAATCTGCAATCAATTCAAATATACAAAATCAGAAACATTCCCAACCAAAAATATTATATTCTCCTGGAACAGTAGATAATGTAAATAACAAAGATTATACAAAATATTTATTCAACGGGCAAACGCTCGGCAAAAATCGACTGGTATTAGCAGTAATAAAGGATTATATTGAGAAAAATCCAGCAACATCTTTTAATCAACTAAAATCAATGTTCCCAGATCGTTTGCAAGGTCAAGAAACATTTACAACAGAAAATAGCGCTGCACTAAAAAGTGATAGAAGAAATTTTATTAAGCCAAACGAATTAATTCATTTGGCTGACGAAATAGTTGCAGTAAGCACTCAATGGGGGATTTTTAATATCAAAACTTTCATTAACCACTGCAGACAAATGAACATCGACATACAAACAACCCAATGATGTAAGATGAAAATGTAGTATACAACAAGCATTTTGATATCGTGCCGTTGTAGTAAATTTGCTATTTACATAAATATTAGGTGAACAGAATATTCTCTATTCAGAAGAGCTCCACAATTCAGAAGTGTATAGGAATTAACAAAGAAAACCTGATCTTGCGACCAGGCTTTCTCAATTCATCCGGAAAAGGTTACCAATCATAACCGGATTATTTTTCGCTTAACTTTTACATTGAACTTTTACACTGAACTTGTTTCAGTGTCTCAGTGTCTCAGTGTCTCAGTGTTTCTTTTTGAATTTTATTAGCCATTTTAATAGAAGTGAAACCATAAAACTGGCTGTGACTCCAACAGCTGCTAAGATAATGGTTTTTAAAATATCTTCATAAAAAATGTTCCCAAAAATACTCAACAAAGTGCCAGTCGCAGTACCCACTTTAAGTGAGATATTAGCCTCCATCACGGGGTTTATTTACAAGCTGCTGTTCTTTGCCGCGAACTTGTTTGAGGGCAGAATCATCCACAGTTACCTGACTAATCGCTGATAAAACACCTCCGGCAACAGCAACATATCCGGCCACCGTAACAACTGCTGCAGGTAAAACAATAGGAGAAGCCATTAAACTTCCACTTACAGCCAGCAATGCTAAGCCAATGATTCTGATTATTTTAAAAAACTTCGGGGTGGGCGATTTCGCCCTTTCAATTATATTCATAATCTTTTTTTTTTACAGTGAATACTTATTTTTACTACTTCATTACGATCCAAAGCGGCACAAACCAAACTTTCTAGCTTTTTTAATGCTTTTCTGGAGGAACTGCCCTTCCCTATTCCGGTGAGTTGAGTTACAGGAGCGATGCAGCCCAACAACTCTTTTTTGGCATCATTGGCGGGATGGATTAAGATTAAATCTCTTCCCGGAACATTCATCAAATGCAAGTGCCATCCGAATTTGGGGCTAAACCGCTGCCGTAAGATATATTCTCCTTCGGGAATGCAAGAAATACGCTTTTGGTTTCCCAACCAGGGCAATTCGATGGTATAACAAACTATGGTGCCGTTCCATTCTAAAACCCCTTGCGTTCCCTCCGGAAAATACGTCCGTTTCAACATCAGGACCATCTTACAATCCGCTCACTTGAACCAATGCCAAGGGATTGTAGGAGCCATTTTTCAATGGGTACATTTGTCCGTTAACTTCTTGGTAGAACTCCACTCCCAAAGCTAAAAACAACGGTTTTGTGCTTGCAGCAGTAACTGCATTCAGTTGGGAGATGGCAAGCGTAGCCACTGCATCCCAAGGTAAAATCGCAGTTTCAGAATGCGCCTCGACAAACGTTTCAGTTTCAAAATCAATCTCGGCACCCGCAGAAATAATTTTGAAATGGGTTGTTCCACCCGGTGCGGCTATCATGTTTGCCGGAACAAACGGTTCCAGATACACGGTGATTTCACCTGAGGCACGGTCAATCGATCCCACAAATGGCGCAAACAAACTGGTGCCCAATTTTCCCCTGATATTGAATTCAAAGCCGGCAAGCAATTCTGCCTCACCATCAATCACATTTCGTAACCCTCTCACACTGGTCACATCAGCCTGAATCACTTCAACCATTTTCTGGGTCAATCGGCTCACCATTCTGCCATCGGCAGTATTCAAAAGCAAAGCCCTCAGAGCCGTTCTCAAAATCTTTCCGGCCTTCCCGGCTCTACCAAATTCCGAACCATTTTCACGGGTTCTTTGAAACGCAGGATCATTCTTGATTCTGCTTGCATCAATTCCTCCTTTTTCGCGAGCCAGATGCCCGTCCTTGGTTTTGTAAAAAGTAATATCTCCGATAGTACCTTTCAACTTAATTATGCCTTTTTGCCTTGCCATAATTTCTAAAATTTTAAATTAATTTTTCCTTTAAAACACCTTCAATCATCATCCTGTTGCAACACTTTCGATTGATTATGAAACAAATTTTAAGCTATTAAATCAGATAAAAAATAGCTAGGTATTCCATATGTCATAAATTGACATCAATGGCAGAAATAGACCTAAATGTCAGTTGTCATTTAAAATTAACAATCAATTACAACTATATGCTTTTACATATAAATACAAATAATTAATCGAAACTATATGCTTTTACATATAATTTAATACATTTGTTTAAAATCGTTGCAAAAGCATATAATCATGACATCGCATGAGGAAAAACTAATGCATCGAAAGTCAATTATAGTATGACCTATTAAAAAATACGTTTCCGGATATGAAAACAATAGCAGATTTTGTGAAAGAGAAAAGAAATGAGGTAAACCTCACACAGGAAGCCTTAGCGGAACGTGCCGGAGTAGCCCTTACCGTGATACGAAAAATAGAACAAGGAAAAGAAAACCTGAATCTCGAAAAAGTAAACCAGGTACTTAAAATGTTCGGACATACATTAGCTCCGGTAAATGCCAGAGATTTATCCAACAGTGAAGATTAGATTCTATGAGAAAAGCAGCTATCTATTATAAAGAGTTTCTCTCAGGAATACTCACAGAAACAGATGATGGGGATTATAACTTTCAATACGACGAAAAGTATGTTTCAGAACATCCCAAAGAAAGTATCACTTTGAACATGCCTGTGAGAACAAAACCATACACGGAAAAACGGTTATTCCCATTTTTTGAAGGTCTCATACCCGAAGGATGGTTACTGGATATCGCCGCCAAAAACTGGAAAATCAATCCTAACGATCGCATGGGACTCCTTTTGGCTTGTTGCCAAAATTGTATCGGAGCAGTAAGTGTTCAACCAATTCCAACTGAAGATGTCTAAGAAATGTTTATATTGTTACCAATCATTAAACGATAAAAGCGTTGGTGATTTCCATGAGCGGTGCAGTTTCGAATTTTTCGGTACCAAACAACAGCCGGCATTCGATCATTCGCTAAAGCAAATGGTAGAATTAGCCAAAAATGTGGTGGAGCGCAGTGTGGCAGTGCCCGGAGTACAACCCAAGTTGTCCTTGTCTATTGTAAACGATACGATACAAGACGGAAGCAAAGGACGTCTTACCGTTATTGGAGCCTTGGGCGGAAATTATATTTTCAAGCCACCCTCCGAACAATTTCCTGAAATGCCGGAAAATGAGCATGTAACGATGCGTATTGCGGAAGCTTTCGGAATCAATACCGTAAAATCTAGCTTAATAAGATTACAGTCTGGAGAACTATCCTATATCACCAAACGCATCGACAGAACAGAAACTGGAGAAAAAATTCACATGTTGGACATGTTCCAAATCACAGAAGCTTTTGACAAATACAAAAGCTCGATGGAAAAAATAGGCAAAGCCTTAGATGAATTTTCAGACAACACCTTGCTCGACAAAGTGTACTTTCTCGAACTGGGTATTTTCAGTTTCCTGACCGGTAATAATGATATGCACTTGAAAAACTTTTCGATGATTCATTTCGGCGAAACTTGGACATTGGCACCAGCCTATGATTTATTGAATGTGACCATCGTTAATCCAGACGACACTGAAGAATTGGCCCTGACCTTAGATGGAAAAAAGAAAAAACTAAAATGGGAGCACTTCAAAAAGCTGGGTATTAACCTTGGCTTAAATGAAAAACAAATAAAAGGAATTGCAAAGCGATTCCAAAAAAACAAACCTATCGCTCTTCTGTGGATCGAAAATTCATTCCTCTCGGATGCGTTCAAAGAAAAATACAAAGTGTTGCTAGAAGAAAGATACCATAGATTGTTTGAGACTGATTAAGCAAACACTTTTTTTCATAAATTTAGGCTTCACTAAAGTTTGACAAGTAGTACTTTAGAGTAAATCAAAGCCCAATCAAAGCCATAGATAGTGTATGAAAACCCAAAACAAGAGATTGTGTATCTACCCGAAAGATATACAACGCATAACCGGAAAGAGTTATCGTCAAAGCATTAGACTACTTCAAAAAATAAGAAAGGAGCTCAATAAGCTCCAAAATGAGTTTGTGTCAATCGAGGAGTTTTGTCAATACACTAGCCTAAAAATTGAACAGGTAGAACCATTGATAATTGGATGAAAATTCTTTTTAAGTGTTCATAATCGGAATAGTATTTTTTCAGTAACCAGTTCATTTTTTAAACCCTTCTCTATCAATAAATGAACCACTACATGTTCAGTAACCTGTTCATTTTTTGATGATGTTTGTCCCAAATTTTATTGGATATGTCTACGTTATTCCGTACTTTTACAGTGCACAAATTAATAGAATTCATAACGACTTAATAGGGGGTAAATTCGGTTACCCAAATATAATTCAATTCACAAGACATTGAAAATAGGCGCTTTACAAGTGATTATAAAGTCCCTCTTTCTCCGCTGGTAGAAATACAAAACAAAGCAAACCCCTCTAAATTTTATGATTTAGGGGGGTTTTTCATTTGCGGTATATCAAATTATTCATTAAATCTCAAAACTTAGGTGTCTTTTGAGGTGTCACTAAAAAATTAAATCTTTTAGTGACACCTCTCAAAAAAAAAAGACATATTCCGCTACTGTTCATTTATTGAACAGGTAGCTGTTTAATCAGATGTTCATAATCTAAACATCTTGTATGAAAATATTTTAAAGTTTAAATTTAATAATAACTTAAAGGTTACCAGCCATGAATACAGCTGTATCCGTACTCTTTTACATCAAGAGATCAAAAGCCAACAATGATGGCATCTGCCCTTTTTATGTCCGTGTGACAATTCTAACCAAACGATTTGAGTTTAGCAGTATAAGTTTGTTAATCCAGAAAGATGGTCTAATGAAGGGTCGAAAGTAAAGGGTTCCACTGAGGATGCCCGTTCAATAAATAATCATCTTGAAAATATAAAAAGCAAGGTTTTGGAAGCTGAGAAAAAGTTGTTCAAAAAAGACATCATTTTAACTTCGGAAAATTTAAAGAATGAACAGTTAGGTACCGGAGAACGCCAAAAAAACCCATTCGCGCGGAATTGCATTCCGTGCCCTTCCCAATTAATAGACAATTAACGATCTTCCCCCGTTGTCATAAAAATTTCACCATGACGGTTAATGTTTTGAACCTCAATCAGTATTAAAATACAAACGCCCGTATAGATATGATATGAATTTTGGCACAGGTTTTAAAATCATTAAAATAAAAAAATATTTAACTAATTAAAAAAGAAACACAAATCATGCACGAAAAAAAGCCTGATCCAAACGGACCAGGCTTCTGATAAAAAATTAACCCTATTCTATTATCTCCTAAAACGGATCAGCCATTTCAACACCGGCGAAATCATAAAACTCGACATGGCTCCCATAAACGCAAAGAGTATCGATTTTGCGATATCTTCCGAAAGAATATGGAGCCAAGACACTAAAAAAAATCCCTGAAACGGTTCCGGTTCGGGGTCCGTTTTTTGACTTTGTATCATCAAATTCCAAGAACCGGCTGCGATCTTAGGTTTTGAATAATCGCATCAACTACCTTATTATCAATAAATATCTTTTACAATTTCATGGATTTATTGTGCTTTGCAACAGCTTTATGAATGTTTTTAGGTGCTCTTTGCAATGATTTCTCCAATACTAAGCGGGCCATCAAATAACTCACAGTTGATTCGGCACCTTGATTTAGATTTACATAATCCTCTTCCAATCCATCATAACATCCCCCAGTACAAGGATTATAAATGATCTGGTTTAAATGATTTTTTCCTAAAAACCAATTAAATGCCGCTACCATTTTTTTAAAGTATTTTTCATTTTTAAAAACCTCGTCAAATTTATTTAATGCAAGAATAGTATACGCAACATCAATAGGCTGTTCACCACCTATAGGACTTGGCTCCGATTTATTTTCTTTTTTTAGCCATCCTTTATTGGAAATTACGTGTATGCTGTTTTTTGTAAAAATTTTGGAAAGAAGAAAGTCAAAGGATGATTTTGCAATTTCCTTATAAATTAATTGATCTGTGGCCATCCAGGCACAAAGCATCGCTTCCGGTATAATACTATTGCCATAAGTAAGATAGCTTTCAAACCATTTCCATTCCTTATCTGCTTCGTGTTGGTACATTTGTACTAACCTGTTAGCTAGTGTTTTAATAATCGTAAGGTTTTTTTGGGATACTCCTGTTGAATTGTAGTAGTAAACCCCTTTAATTATGAAAGCCATTGCCCGCGTGGAATGGATTTCAGAAACATTTACAAGAGCACTTTCCATGGCAATAGCAGCATCTTTAGCTAACTCTTTTGGAAGAATGTCGCTAATTGAATTTAGATAGCCCAAAGCCCAAATAGCTCTTCCATTTGAATCTTCTAAGTTTGTTTTGTAGTTTTGTTTTGTAAAATTATATTCTTCATTTATATAATTTAGAAAAACCTCATTAGGTTGCAAACAATATTTAATAAAATCGAAATAGATTTGAATGTATTTTAAATCATTATCATCTCTTGTCAATTCATATTGCTGACATAGGGCTACCATGGCCCTGGCATTGTCGTCTAAAGTATATCCTGAATCAATATCAGGTTGATTAATGATTGAAAATTGAATCATTCCAAAAGCAGTAGTTAGCTTTTTTATATGATCAAGATTGACTTTTGGAAGTTTATAATACAAATGGAAGTTTTCATCTCCCAGTTTTTCAAATAACATGGCATGACCAATAGCTGAATTTTCCCAAGCTGTGGGAACAATCCTGTGCAGGCCGTTTGAACCCATTTTCTCTCTCAATTGTTCATCAGACAATAGCCTATTTGTTTCTTTAGCCAATTGTTTCGAATTGTTGAAATCAATAATAATTCCTGCATTATTCTTCAAAACTTCACATGCATGGGGAATAGGTGTTGAAATAATGGGACAACCACAACTCATAGCGTACGCAAAAGTTCCACTTACCGCTTGATTGGGATCATTGGATGTGAATAAATAAATATCAGTAAGTTGTAATAATTCTAATAGTTCCGCTAATGGTAAAAAACGATTGATAAACCTAACATGTTCTTGAAGTCCTAAGTCTTCAATTTTTGTTTCTAACATCGAACGGTATTTTTCGCCTTCGTGGTTAACTACTGATGGATGCGTTTTTCCAATAATTAAAAATAGTACATCTTTGTTCCTTTCCGCTATTTCAACTAATGCGTCTAAAGTAGTTTCGATACTTTTTCCCGAGCTTAATAATCCAAAAGTCGAAAGTATTTTTTTTCCACTTAATTTATATTTAATTTTTAATTCCTCTTTATCGGAATGTGGAACTAAATGGGTTCCGTGCTGAATGATATTGATTTTATCTGCTGTTATACCATATGTGCTCATCAATAGCTCCGCAGCGGAATGCGTCATTACAATTATAGAATGCGCTTCTAGGGCTATTTCCCTAACATTTGCTTTTAATGACGAATTAGGTCGCGGTAGTACGGTATGGAAAACAATGATAACAGGTTTTTCAACTGTTTTTATGAACTGTTTTAAATCAGCTTCATTATTTTTAAATAATCCAAATTCATGCTGAATCAAAACCATTTGCAAATTGACATTAGTATTAATTTGCGTGGCCAAATTGGTAAAGGCTTTCGGACGGTCTGTATTGAGAAAGTACTTTATGGCATCAGGATAAGTATGTTGCTCATCATTCGATTCCAAAGCGCAAATTTTTATTTTAAAAGAATTCTCGAATTTAGTATTCAGCACTTTAATCAAATCCTGAGAATACGTTGCAATACCGCATTCACGAGGAGGATAGGTGGTGATAAATAAGATTTCAGGCAAGTCATTTTTGATCTCTAGGCGAGGTATCTGATTTGACTCATTCAAATATTTTTTTTTGAAAATACTGGCCAAGGGTATGTTTTGGTGTTTAACTATTATTTTATTAAGCATGATTAATTTTGTTTAGCATTAATTCTTTCACTAATTCTGACTGATTCACTGAGGCGCATCCTACACGCTCATCTGCTGCACCATAATAGATGTACAGTCGGTCTCCAAATAAAGCCGTACCAGAAGGAAAACACACATTATTGACTTCTCCTTTTAATTCCCAACTTAGTTCAGGTTTAAATAAGGGATAAGGCAATCGCGCAATTTCTTTCTGAGGATTATCGAGATCAAGTAATGAGGCACAGGCTGAATAAACAAAGCCCTTTGCAGTATGTTCTACCCCGTGATAAATTAATAGCCAGCCGAATTCCGTTTCAATAGGTGGGCATCCTCCTCCGGTGTAACATGATTCATGTTTGTATTTGGGGCCTAAAACAATAGTGTCTTCAAATCCGATAAAATAATCTTCCCAGAAGTCCGCTGTGAGTGCAACGATTTCCTTTACGGCAACAACGATTTGGATATCAGGCTTTATTCGATGCAAAAAACAAAGCATCCCATTAATTCTTCTTGGAAAGAATACTAAATTTTTATCCCAAAGGAGAACTTCACCGCCGTCTTCTTTTTCAACACCTTTTTGTCGATTATAATGAAAATATTTTTCGCTTTTTGGTTTATCATTCTTAGAAAATTTGACAAATTGCTCATAGGTTATTTGCGCCACTATAACGCCTTGTTTGTCCCATGTTATTAAATCTTTGGATAAAGCCAATGCACCTAAAGCATTAATACCATCAAACGCAGTATAACTAAGATAATACAAATCATCGATTTTTACAATCCGAGGATCTTCGACGCCATGAGATTCATAATCAAATTCGGGAATGATAATAGGTGTGTCATTTCGATTTTCAACATGAAGCGGTCCGGCTAATTTACTGTAGCCAATACTCGAAAAATTCCCATTTCTCACCGCCCTGTAAAAGAGATGGACATTATTTCCATCTTTTATCGACGCTGGATTTAGGACGCCCTCATTTTCAAAATCGTGTAATGTTTTTTGAATGATCACACCCTCTTTTTTGACTGTTACCATGACAAATGTTGTAAAAAAATTATTTAATTATTTTTAAATGAAAATTATATTTTTTGAGGAATTATATTTTCAGTGAGAATGTAAATATCAATTTCTTATCCGTTAAATGTGTTATATAAATATTTAAATAAGTTGTTCTATTTACGGGTTTAAACAGTAAGAGGGCTTTATCGGCATAAAAAATTAAGACTTGAATTACTGGCAAAAAAAGAGACTGTTGTCACCACAAGTCCCCTACTCTCCGGGGTCTCCTGACTTCGGAGTTGTTTGCTAACTTAGTCGCCAAATGGAATGCCAATACCACCTTAATGATTTATTGTGAAATTATTTTTTTCAACAAAAGCATTATTCCTTATTTTAGATTTAAAATGAAACAACCGGTTCGCGCAGAATTGCATTCCGTGCCCATTCCTGTTATCAAATGAAGAATTACTCCAAATCTCCCGACCTTCAGTGGAAAATGAAATGCTGTAAAAAAATGAAACTGCATCGAATAAAAATAGCATTCAGTCTGGCCAAAAATTCCAACAATAATAAAACACATACTAAACCAGAAAAACTATCTCCATCCTTCACCACAAAAATTAAGGAAATCATTTCGACCCAATAATAACAATCTGAAAAAACTACTATATTTTTGAAACACTATAAAAGGCCCTCTTTCTTTAAAGCATAAACACAAAAACAGTATGCCTGAGAAAATCAATGACAAAACTATTTTTTCGCTGCTGGATGTCACTAACAGTATCAAAAAAACGTTAGAAGAAAGGTATAAAAGTGCGTTTTGGATTAAAGCTGAAATGAACAAACTGAATCATTACAGTCAATCCGGTCATAGCTTTCCCGAAATAATAGAAAAAGTAAATGGTAAAATAATTGCACAAATAAAAGCAACATTACGGCGTGAAGATTACCAAAATATCAATCGCAATTTTCTACAAATACTAAAAGAACCGCTCAAAGATGGAATCAAAATTTTATTCCTTGCTAAAATAGCCTTCGATCCTGCTTTTGGCCTTTCACTTCAAATAGTAGATATTGATCCGCAATACACGTTAGGAGATTTAGAAAATCAAAAGCGGGAAACGATTAAAAAACTGCAGTTGGAGGATATTTATGAAAAAATAAAAAGTTAGTACTCTCTTTTTTACCCCAACGAATTGCAATAATTTCGGTAGAAACCAGCAAAGGCTTTGGTGATTTTATAGATGTAACTGATAAAAATTCGTGGAATTACAAGTTCTTGGCCGTCCTAGTTGGAGCCATGATGGCCGTACCCTTGCCATAAAGCAAATAAGGCTCAAAATGGTTGAAGCGTTAGACCTATATCATAATAAAAATTTACAGGCTGTAAATCTGAGCCATTTTTGGTAAAAGAAACAGAACTTAATTTATCTCGGTAGTTTACTAAAAATAAAAACAGCATCTAAAATTACTTTAGATGCTGTTTTTATTTAATCCGCTATAAAAAAATTTGTTTTTATTTAAGCGATTTCATGTCAATTACAAATCTGTATTTAACATCATTGCTTGTGACACGATCATAAGCTGTGTTAATATCTTGCATATTGATAAGCTCAATATCACTAGTAATATTATGTTCGCCACAGAAATCTAACATCTCTTGTGTTTCTTTAATACCTCCTATTAAAGAACCGGCAATACGCTTACGTCCGCCAATGATATTTCCTCCATGAAATGGCTTTAACGGTTCTACTGCACCAACTAAAACCATTGTTGAATCAATTTTAAGTAATCCTAAATATGGATCCATTTCATGACCTACAGGAATGGTATTTAAAATAAAATCGAAACTATTTTGGTGTTTTTTCATAGCCTCTTCATCTTTGGAAATTAAAACTTCCTGAGCACCTAAACGTTTAGCATCTTTTCCTTTTTCTGGCGATGTTGTAATCATAACTACATGTGCACCTAATGCATTGGCAAATTTAACGCCCATATGACCTAATCCTCCTAAACCTACTACTCCTACTTTATCTCCTTTTTTTACGTTCCAATGACGTAATGGTGACCATGTAGTAACTCCTGCACATAATAACGGTGCTGTTGCTGCCTCGTCTAAATTTTCTGGAATGCGTAGTACAAATTTTTCATCAACAACTACTGACGTTGAATAACCTCCGTAAGTTTGTTTGCCTTCAAGATGTTTATCTGGACTGTTGTAAGTAAATGTTACTCCCTTTTCGCAAAATTGTTCTAAATCTTTCTCACAAGAAGAACATGTTCGGCAAGAATCTACCATACATCCTACTCCTACTAAATCACCTACTTTATGGCGACTAACACCATTTCCAACCTCTACTACTCGACCAATGATCTCATGTCCAGGTACCACAGGATAGGTTGATCCGTTCCATTCGTTTCTTGCGGTATGTATGTCACTATGACAAACACCGCTGTAAGTGATATCGATTTTTACGTCATCTGCCCCTACAGCTCTTCTTTCAATATCTAACGGTTTTAAATCTTCTTTTGGTGATGTTGAACCATATGCTTTTACTGTTGTAGTCGCCATAATTACGTTGTTTTTAAGTTGTTATTTATTCGATTTATGTATTATTTTATTTAGAAGCTTTTGGATAATCTGTATACCCTTCTGCTCCTCCTGCGTAGAACGTACTTTGATCCCACTCTGCTAAATCTAGGTTATTTTCAAAACGTTCTACTAAATCTGGATTAGAGATGTATGGCTTACCGTAAGCTACCAAATCTGCATACCCTTCTTCAATTACTTTATTTCCTTTTTCTTGATCAAATGCCGAGTTAATCATCAATGTTCCATTATATAGAGGACGGAAATGTTTAGCTATCTCAGTAACAGCGTATGGAATTGCTGAAACATCTGTAAATGGCTCAGAAAGATGCACGTATGCTAAATTATAATCATTCAATTTTTTAATGATGTATTCAAACGTTGGGATTGTTTCTTCATCCATAGCCGTTCCAAATGGGCCCTGTAATGATGGATTAAAACGAGCTCCAATTTTTTCCTGCGGAATGACTTCTTTAATCGCGTCTAGAACTTCAAAAAATATACGGGCCTTGTTTTCAATACTTCCACCATATTCATCCGTTCTGTGATTAGACGTTCCGTTAAAGAACTGCTGAAACAAATAGCCATTAGACGAATGAATTTCTACTCCATCAAAACCAGCTTTTACTGCATTTGCAGCTGAATTTTTAAAATCTTGTACCGTAGTTTTAATATCTTCATTGGTCATTTCCTTAGGCGTAACAGTATCTTTAAATCCTTCTGGAGTAAATGATTTATCGTTAGGATTTATAGCTGAAGAGGATAATGGTAATGCTCCATTATGAAAATCGGGATGAGACATACGTCCTACATGCCACAATTGAATAAAAATTTTCCCTCCTTTATCATGTACACGTTTGGTTACTTTTTTCCAACCTTCTACTTGCTCATCTGTGTAGATACCAGCCGTATTGATATAACCTACAGCATCACGAGACACTTGCGAGCCTTCTGTAATAATTAAACCTGCTGACGCCCGTTGCTCGTAATACAAGCCATGTAGCTCATCCGTTGGAACGTTGCCTTCATTATCTGCTCTACCTCGTGTCATAGGCGCCATAACAACTCTGTTCTTGAGGTTAATATTTTTGTTATATGGTGTTAATAAATCTTGTTTGCTCATTTTATTTTAAAAAAATTATTAATATCCGCAAATATGCATTACCGAAACGCAAATATCATTGACCTATATCAATTATGATAGATTTAACTGTTTTCCTAACACTACTTAAGTTTTCTGGAGTGACTCTTAAATAGCTTGTACCGATTCCAGCTGAAAATGAACAGGTCGTTCCAGGACAAAGGTCACTATTTCTGAAAGTGTTTTTAATCCAGCTGCTCAAGTGCATAGAACAATCGATTTTGTGCCCCTTCTTGAGAGCCAAATATGGAGCGAGATAATCTTCCTTCTTTTGTAATTAAAAGCCATTGCGGAGTTCCTTCTGAATCAAATTGGTCATAAACCAAATGCCCTTCATCCAAAAAAATAGGAAAAGGAAGTTCCTCTATTGTAAAAATGCTCTTAATATCATTTTCGGTAACTTTTGTATGCGTGAAGTTGCTGTGAATACCCACTACTTGTATTCCTAAATTTTCTTTCTGTAATTGGTATGCCAAAGGAATCGCACGTCCTGTACACCCCAAACATTGGTTGTTATATATTATGGCTAAAATAGTTTTCCCTTGGTACTCTTTTATAAGATCGATTTGGTTGCCGTTAAAATCCTGAACCAGAATTGAATCAACAACTGTATTTTCTTTAGTCATTTATTGCTGTTTTTGATTTAAGCTTGCTATTGCAAAATTGATAAAACGAGGTTGCCT
This sequence comes from Flavobacterium caseinilyticum, assembly GCF_004349085.1. Classification (GTDB taxonomy): domain Bacteria; phylum Bacteroidota; class Bacteroidia; order Flavobacteriales; family Flavobacteriaceae; genus Flavobacterium; species Flavobacterium caseinilyticum. Next base: position 46,906 of record NZ_SMFM01000008.1, read on the forward strand.
TTGGGTGTACTTATTTTTTTCTGATAATTTTTAGTCATTTCAAGTGATTTTTGATAGAAAATTGTTCCCTCAAGAAAAAAAAACCCGCTCTCCGATTGGACTGCCCCAAATAGTGTCTAACTTTTTGGGGACAGTCTAGTTTATGGAAGGTTTTTTCATTTCTACTATTAAGTTAAAATAGATTCAATATTTAAAAAAAGGTTATGCTACAGCGCAGAAATAGTGACTACTTCTTTCTCGGGATTATTTTAAGCAAAAGAGCTGATTTCTTTTAAAAAAAGATACTTTGTAAAAATTAAACTATTTGCTGGTGTTTCCCTTCTTTAATTTCTTCTACTAATTTTTTATTGAAAGCTGGTAAGTCATCAGGATTTCTACTTGTAACTAATCCTTTGTCTACAACAACTTCTTGATCATGCCATTCGGCTCCAGCATTCGTTAAATCAATTTTTATAGAAGGATAGGAAGTCATTTTTCGTCCTTTAACTAGATCGGCGCTAATTAAAATTTGTGGTCCATGGCAAATTGCTGCAACAGGCTTTCCAGCTTTAAAAAAATCTTTTATAAAAGCTAAAGCATTTTCATTTGTTCGCAATTTATCTGGATTAATAACGCCCCCAGGTAGCACTAAAGCATCATAATCAGTAGCTTTAACATTTTTTAATTCTTGATCAACTTTATAATCTTTCCCCCATTCAGTAGAAGCCCATGATCTTATGCTTCCGCTTTCTGGACTCACAATTTCGGCTATCCAACCTTGTTTTTCTAAATATTCTTTAGGTGAGCTTAATTCAACTTCTTCAAATCCATTTGTGGCTAAAATAGCTATTCTCTTTTCCATAATTTTGTAATTTTAATTTCTGTTAACAGTATAAAATTACAACTTATAGTAGGGGATAATTCACAAATAGGTATTAAAATAAACATAATTTTGTTCAAGCTGTTTTGATAGAAGAATTCCTTTAATGGAATAATTAACTTAATTACGGATATTTTTAAATACCCAATATGTAAAACTTCTTCTTTTAGTTCTGTTTCTGACTTGGTTATTTTTATGGAATATTTTTCTTTGAGCTGACTACCCCGTTCGTGCAGAATTGCATTCTGTGCCTACTCCAATTAGCAACTGAAAAGAGATTAACACTAGTTCACCTGTTCGTGCAGAATTGCATACTATGCCCTCTCCAATCAGCAACTAATGAAACATCTACACTATTGCTCCACGCTCTGAACGTATGTCTATATTATCTTTAAATTTTAGGCAATGTATTGCTTTTGTAAGAATATGTAAAAAAAATGACTAACTAAGAAAAACAATTTTCATGATGCAAAACAATCGGCTTTTACTTATCATTTCCCTTACAGCAATTCTTTTAATGATACCATTAATTGCAATGCAATTCACGGAGGACGTAAATTGGACTCTTTTCGATTTTACTGTCGCGGGCATACTATTATTCGGAACGGGTATACTTTGTGAACTTGCAATCAGAAAAATAAAAAAACCACAATATCGTTTCGCCGCCTTATTAATTATAATGACTGTCCTTCTTCTCATTTGGGTAGAACTTGCCGTCGGTATCTTTTAGACCATGGTCTTCGGATTATTTCAAAAACTTAATAGTTAAATTCTGCTTTATGTTTTTCAATAAAACCGTTCCATTTTGTAGGTTGCTTGCCCGTGAGTTCATAAAAATTATTAAAGGTATCGGCGGCGCCAGGTATAGTTCCGGCCGCATGACGTTTCCAATGATCATATACGCAATTCATATAAGCCATTTCTGCACCGGCACTTTCCATGGCTTCACGAAATACTTCTGGTGAAAGGGGTTCGTAATGAAAAGACTTGCCCACTATAGCGGTCATTAGCGCGGCAATCTCATCAAAAGTCATGGCATCATACCCTAACCGGTAGGTTTTTCCGGCATGTTGCTCGGGATGCGCTAAAGCTAATGCAGCAACTTGTGCCACATCTTCCAAATCAACCCAACTCAATCTGGCATTGGCAACATAATTATAGATTACGCCATTCACTATTGCTTTTTTTCCACCGTATCCCAATAAATTCTGCATATAATCTTGAGGCCGCAAATGTGTATACGTAAATCCGCCCCACTCTATATAACGCTCCACCAATTGATGCCAAGCCCAATGACCAATGCTGGTGTCATCTGGGCCACATGCTCCAAGATGTACTATGTGCTTCACCTGCTGTTTCTTGGCAGCATCCAATAATGCTTTGCTTTGACGCAACATGTCTACTGTATAACCGGTGACCATAAAAACGCGGTCGATGTTTTCAAAAGCTTTGCTGTGGGTGCTTTCATCATCAAAATCCAAAATGACTGTCTCAATACCTTTAGCGGTAAAGGCCGTGGCTTTTTCTGGTGTGCGAACAGCAGCAACAATAACTATGGATTTATCTGCTAAAAGAAAATCGATCGTTTTGCTGCCAACCTGACCGGTAGCTCCTGTTATTAATATTCTGGGAAGTGTATTAGCTGACATAGTGAATAAGATATAAAATAATAAAAACAAAAATACCGTAGTTAGGCTGGCTTTTACCTGATATAAAGCAAGAAACAAACTTGATATAGATCAACGCTGACTATTAGCGTCGAGATATATTTTTCTTTATTCTACTCAAAGTCTCTGGCGTTATACCCAAATAAGAGGCTATCAAATTTTGAGGAACACGTAGCAAAAGTTGAGCATTACTTTCTGCTAATCGGAGATACTTTTCTTCTGCCGAATACGTTACAGAACTAAGCAGTCTCTGCTCTTTGGTAAAGAGACTATTTTGGAATAAAATTCGAAAGTAACGATCCATCACTGGTATTTCAATAGTCATTTTTTCAAAATCAGCCAAAGTAATCATCAGAATTTCAGAATCTTCAACTGCATCGATTGTGAAAATAGCCTTTTCCTCTTTGAAAAAGCTGGATAAATCGGACGTCCACCATCCTTCCCATGCAAAAAGGCTGACATGCTCAATCCCTTTTTCGTCAGTATTATACGATTTTAATAAACCTCGTTCAACAAAGGAAAGATAATGACACACTTCACCTTCCTCTAAAAGAAATTGTTTCTTTCGAAGTTTTTTATAGGTAAAATAAGTTTTTAGCAGTTCCTTTTCCCGCTCGGTCAACGAAACCTTCTCAAGAATATGAGAAAAAAATACGTCAAACATTTGTAATTATTTTGATAATGTTTTCAATGATGGAGTCAAATATACACCTATTAAACCATTGTATCGGGCAATGGGAAGTCTAATTGTTCCAAACACATTGCCTGGATTTTCAGTAAAGGCTCTAACTCAAGGCTAACAATAAAAAAGACCCGTTTGCACCGAATTGCATTCCGAACCCGTGTCAATGAGCAGCTAAATACTAAACAACTATTTCATCAACCCAATACAACGAATTGCAATAGTATCCAATAAAACCAGTAAAGGATTTGGTGATTTTATAGATATAATTGATAAAAATTCGTGGAATTACAAGTTCTTTTATTTTTTATTTCCATCCATACTGAAAGGTGACAAAGCAGTTTACGGCAACATCGTGCAATTAGAAATAGTTAAAAAAGCAACCCATCATTTCGATGCAGTCGCCATCCCAATTTACAATTTATTTTGGACGTTAATGACTAAAAGGCAAATTGGGGAGAAATTGGTTTAACAGTAGATGAATAAACTTGAACAAAATAATAAACCGCCAAACATTTTAACAGTTTTATTTTCATTTCTTCAAGATTTAGAGTAATAATTTTCAAACTTAACCTTATAAAAATTACATCTATTACGGCTTTACGTAAACGAGTTAAATTATTTAGATAAAATTTAAATAATAGAGGTTAACAACATTAATCGCGTTTAACATCACGCGCAACCCACTGGCGCTAGTTTTCAGCGACTGCCTACTTTCCTTATTAAAAACAAGCTGTAGCGTTTGCAACTCGGCTCACTATACGGCGCGGAATTGCATTCTGTTACCATTCCAATTAATATACAATAACGATTTCCTCAGTCTTGTCATTGAGAAGTGTTTTTTATCTGCAATAACAAAACAAACTAATAATGGTTAAATACTATTTTGAATCATTGACCACCAAATATAATTGGTCTTTTGCAATTTTGTAAAACAAAAAAACAGGAAACCCTATCGTCATGAATGAAGAAGCAAAAATCATCAATAGACATAATTTAGACTTAACCAGCATACAAAAACTGGCTTATGATATATCTTACTAAACTCAATCAGCAATTTTAAGTATGCAGAGTACGGTAAAGGACAAAATGGTCATAATTTTATTTCTTTAGGAACGATTACCAAGATCGAAATCGTTATCTTCATTACGCTATACAATTTGCAAAACGACACCATTTCTAATTATGATTTTATACTTCAGCTGGGTGAAGAAGCCAAAATCATTTACAAAGACATGATTTCTTTTATTCCCACATCGGAAGAACAATTTGATACTTTATTCACAGGTTATTTTGAAGATACATTCATAAAGGATCCTTATTACTCTAAAGTACTTGATCACCTCAGTAATTTGGGAACTCATAAAGTCCTTTTTATAAAAGAATCAAATCTGGAACCTTTAAATATAAAAGCCAATCAAAACAGTAATTATTAGACCTGTACCTAAAATTGTAAAACCCGAATTATTGATATCCTATGATGGAAAAACAACAGTAGATCAAAAATCTTTTAGCGAAAAATTGTGTTTAAAATCATTACCTTTAAATTTGAACATTCATGAACCTAGTTTATTCTATTAAAAACAAACTGCTAACACAATAAGAAGAATTATAAATTCTCATTAAATTATTCTTAATAAGATAAAAATAATCCCCAACTATGAACTCAAAAAACACAAAACCCGTACTCCTCTTTGATGTAAATGAAACCTTGTTAGACATGACTCCGCTTAAGAATGCGATCAACACTTTACTGGAGGAACCACTGGCGTTCAAAATTTGGTTTGGAATGGTATTGCATTATTCGCTAGTGGATAATTGCACGAATCAGTATCATGATTTTAGTGCGATAGGTGCTGCGATGCTTGGAATGGCGGCAACTTCTTTAAATAAAACCGTAACCGAAGATGAAATTAAAAAAACTCTTTCAATAATTCGGAATCTGAAAGCGTATCCCGATGTTTTGAAAGGATTACAACTGTTGAAAGAAAATGGTTTTAGATTAGCCACTTTGACAAATTCGCCTGAAAACACACTGAAAGAACAATTAATTAATTCAAATCTGACTGATATATTTGAGCTTGTCCTAAGTATTGATACTCTTAAAATTTACAAACCAGACCCTACAACCTATAAATGGGCGGCAACTGAATTAAATCAGCAACCACAAAATATAATTATGATTGCGGCACACGGATGGGATTTAGCCGGCGCTATACATGCTGGATTGCAAACCGGTTTTGTTGCACGTGAAGGCCAATCGTTGTATTCCCTTTCGGATAAACCGACCTATGAAGCCAAAGATATTTATGAAATGGCAATGGTGCTAATTGAAAAATACAAATAAATATTTACGGACGTCGAAAAAAAATTGTTTCTACAAATACCTAACCTAAAAGAAAATGCTTTAGACTTTCATAGATCTCATCTGCAGTAAACTAAAAATGTTTTTATATATAGATGTACAATAACCCTCGAGGTTTACTTAATTTGCTGGCTACAAAATTAGGATAGATAATAACTAACTTTTGTATCTTAAATTTTATAAATATACTCAACAACTCGGTTTTTACTTCCATTTTTCTGCAGGGTTCTTCCGCACATCATCATTCACGTTTAATGGTAATACATCTTTTTAAATTCATCTTTTTGTTGTATAAACTGAGGATAATCTTTTGCTAAAAACCAATAATGTTTAAAAATAGCGGCTGCTCTGGCCTTTTCATTGGTTAGTGCGTCCGTTTCTTGCTCTAGTACTGTATTGTCTTTATTACTGCTGCCTGAAGAAAATGGATAGACTTCCTTGTCGACTTTTTTTTCGCCGCTTTCATATTTTCTCCCGCTCTTGTGGTTAGCGTATCTTCTTGCTCTTGTAAAACCCATTTGAAGAAATTTCCGCGCCATATCAGCAGCGATAAAATCTTTCTTTTCTAAATAATTTTCAAATAATGAAAATATTTTTTTGGATGATATTTCGGCAATGGCCTCGGTTTTAAATTTCCAGTATGGATGTGTAAATATTGAAACATTTTTTAAATATAACGCAACAAATTAATTAAAAGTTAGCGCAACTTTGTATTCTGCGTTAGATATACAGTAACTAATATGGCTTTTAACAGGAGTACAACTTAATTAGAAAAGCTTTTAATTTAATAGATTAAATTTTATGATGAGTTTAGGTTTCGCTACAAAAAACTAAATCTGAATTAAGGTAAAAAGGTTTATCATGATTTTTACATATCAGCTACTTATAAAAACGTTTTTTTTAATTTTAAAACTTTAGACCGATGAAAACAGGAATCACTTTTAGTGCCTTCGATTTGCTACACGCAGGGCATGTTAAAATGCTTGAGGAAGCAAAATTACAATGTGACTATTTAATTGTTGGTTTACAGACCGATCCTACTTTAGATCGTCCAACAAAAAACAAACCTACTCAAACTGTTGTTGAACGTTATATACAATTAAAGGCATGTAAGTTTGTTGATGAGGTAGTTCCTTATGCTACGGAACAAGATTTAGAAGATGTTTTGAAGTCTTTTAAAATTGATGTACGCATCGTTGGTGATGAATATAAAGAAAAGGATTTTACCGGAAGAGCTTATTGTGAGCAAAAAGGGATCGAACTGTACTATAATACCAGAGATCATCGTTTTTCGAGTACCAACCTGCGTCAGGAAGTGTATCAAAAAGAACTTTTAAACGCTCAATAATGGCTCAGACTAATACAACTCATGTAGTTGTGACAGGCGGAATTGCTATAAGATTGTAAAAGCTATTTTCAACAAAAGTAATACATACAATAGTGCGCGCGTTAAATAGAGTATATAACCGATAAAGAAAGGAATAATGACAAGTATAAAAACCAAACCCAGAGAATCAAAGCATCAGGCGGTGGTTATAGGAGCCTCAGCAGGTGGACTCAAAGCGATTGTCGATGTAATCGCCCAGCTACCATCCGAATTTCCGCTTCCGATTTTGGTTGTTATGCACATTTCAGAAGATGCATCAGGTAATGTACTGCTTAATGCACTTACCAAAAATACAGTTTTAAACTGTGCGCACGCAATCTCGGGTCAAACACTCAAAGCCGGGCATGTTTACCTGGCGCCCTCGGGACATCACCTCTTGGTAGGCGATGATGCTAAAATACTGATCACAAAGGGTGCCCATGAAAACAGAAATCGTCCTGCAATTGATCCGTTGTTTCGATCTGCCGCTGTCACTTTCGGCAATTCGCTGATTGCAATCCTGCTCACAGGATTCCTTAACGACGGAACCTCAGGTATGGATGCCGTTAGAAAATGTGGTGGTATTTGTATCGTTCAGGATCCCGCAGATGCAGATTATCCGCAAATGCCGCAAAATGCAATCAATAACGTAAAAATCGATTATGTCCTGCCGCTGAAAGAAATGGGAGCACAGATCGAGCAGCTTATTTCGAAGAAAATATCCGCACGCAAAACCATTCCCAAAGACGTAATCCTTGAAGCCAACATTGCAAAAAGAGTGTTAAGCGATTTGCCCGCTGTAAATACGCTGGGTGAACAGGTACCGTTTAACTGTCCGGGCTGCGGCGGTGTGCTATGGAAGATAGATAAGGGCGTTCCGCCTCGCTATCGCTGCCATACCGGTCACGCTTATACTGCTGAAGCCCTTTTAGCGGTACAAACAGAAAAAATCGAAGAAACAATGTGGGTTGCATTGCGGATGTTCGAAGAGCGAAAAAATCTTTTACTGACTCTGGCGGAAACCCGTCGCGGAACACCCGAAAAAATAGTACGCGAAAGAGCGGCACAGTCTCAAATACATATCGATCGCATCCGTCAAATAATCAAGGCAAACGATAAAGGAACTTCCGAAGATAGCCCCGCTTAATAAGCAGTGAGCTTCCCGCTTGAGGTATAAAAAATGCACTGCATGTGGGAATTATATAGAAATTTACAGAAATAACATAAATCTTATTCTCCTAAGTCTTTTTAATTTTATAAAAAAAAGAATACTGCCTTCAAACCCGCCAAGCTCTATGAAAGGCATCGTTCTCTAGTTGATAGTATCTAAAATTTTAAAAAACAGATTCACAATAACTTTTAAAAATAAACAAAATGAAAAATTCAATTTTAATCGGTTCCGCAGCCTTATTGGTAGTTGGACTAATCGTATTAGGAAAAAATGAGAAATTAAAAAATATGGTATCTCAAGCGGTGCAAGCCGGGTTGTCGTCAGAAGCTATGCAGGATATACTTGAGTATGCTAAGAATGCATCCGTTAAAGAAATTCAGGCAAAATTTAGTTCTGTAAAGGAATCATATAAACCAGCTTTTTCTGAAGAATAAACATCCTATAAAATATAGCGATAGAGCGGCAAAGCTCATTTTCTTATTGTCAGTATTTGGCAAATCAGTAAAGCGGAATAAAGAGGGAAATTCTAAAGAGGGTTTCTTTACAGGCAAATTTGCCTATGAATGGTAGCGTCACAAGATTTGCTCAACTGATCTCTTTAGATTTCGTTCTATATAGGCTATAATTAGTAAAAACTATTTATGCAATTAACTAAATAAAAACATGATGAAAAATACACTTTTAATAAGTACGGTCGCGTTAGCTATCCTTGGTTTAATTGCCAGTCGGATAAATACAAAAGACAATAAGAAAGTATTGAAGGCATCAGGAAATGTATTATTAACAAATTCAGTATCAAAAATGCTTCATAGCGCCAAAAGAGCTGCAATAAAAGATCTACAGGCAAAATCATAGTTTGAAAATCATGCGACCTGACCTGCCAAGCCTCGTGAATATGGCTTTTATAGGTATAGGAATGCCAATTGGAATTGCATTCGGCACAAGTATGGATATAAAAGCGTTTGAAGAAGTGTGACAACTTGGTTTGGCAATTATATATTAAGAAATAAACCATACCCACTGGCGCTCGTATGTAACGAGTGCCTACTTTACTTATAAAAACAAGTCGTAGCGTTTGCAACGCGGCTCGCTAAACAGAGTCATTTCGCGCGGAATTGCATTCCGTGCCCTTTCCAATTAATAGACAATAGACGAACTTCCCCCCGTTATCATAAAATTTTATTTCGAGCCCTTTCCTGTTAATAGACAAAAACGATCTTCCTCCTATCATCGGCCAACAGATTAAAAAAATTAACTCCATCCGATAATATCAATGTAAAAAAACTACTTTATCTTTGAAACACTATAAAAGGCACGCCTTTAAAGCATAAATCTAAAATTAGTATGCCTGAAAAAATCAACGATAAGACTATTTTTTCGCTGCTGGAGGTAACAAACAGTATCAAAAAAACGCTGGAAGAAAGGTATAAAAGCGCGTTTTGGATTAAAGCTGAAATGAACAAACTAAATCATTACAGTCAATCAGGTCATTGCTTTCCGGAATTAGTAGAAAAAAGAGATGGGAAAATAATCGCGCAAATTAAATCTACCATATGGCGTGACGATTACCAAAATATCAATCGCAATTTTCTACGCATACTGAAGGAGCCGCTCAAAGATGGAATCAAAATTTTATTCCTTGCTAAGATATCCTTCGATCCGGCTTTTGGCCTTTCACTTCAAATAATAGATATTGATCCACAATACACGTTAGGAGATTTAGAAAATGAAAAGCGGGAAACAATCAAAAAACTACAGCTGGACGGAATTTATGATAAAAACAAAAATTTACAACTTTCTTTTTTACCCCAACGAATTGCGATAATTTCGGTAGCGACTAGCAAAGGCTTTGGTGATTTTCTCGATGTAATTGATAAAAATTCGTGGAATTACAAATTCTTTTATCTTTTATTTCCAACCATATTGCAGGGAGACAAAGCAGTTCACGGCATCATTTCACAATTAGAAAGAATTAGAAAAGTAATCCATCATTTCGATGCAGTCGCCATTATCAGGGGTGGCGGCGGTGATGTGGGCTTGTCATGCTATAACAATTACGAATTGGCCAAGGCTATTGCGGTATTTCCTATCCCGGTAATCACCGGAATTGGCCATGTCACAAATGAAACAGTATGCGAAATGATTGCCCATACTAATGCAATAACACCAACGAAACTTGCCGAGTACCTAATACAGAAATTCCATGATTTTTCGGTTCCAATCCAAAACGCCAAAGAAAAAATTGTGGACAAATCAAGACGATTGCTAAGCGAGGAAAATACAAAACTTGAATCCGAACTTAAATTGTTTCGCTCAATGACGATTAATATTCTGAACACCAATGGAAACCAAATCAAAAATGCCAGCTACGCAATTCAGCAGCAATCAAAATTTATAGTAAAAAACAACCACGAAAAGTTAAACGTACTGCAAGCCAAAACACGCATTGCAACTAAATTCAATCTGAATCAATTAAAAGTAGCAGTAACTCAATTGCAAGGAAAAATAGAAATTCAACCCATACTTTACCTCAAAAATTCCGAACTTGCATTGGAAAACATTGAAAAAAACATCCAGATCTTGAATCCCATAAATGTTTTAAAAAGAGGTTTCAGCATCACGCATTCAAATGGCAAAGCTGTCAAAGACGTTTCCCAATTACAAGAAGGAGAAGTAATAAATACAGTGCTATTTAGCGGTACATTAGACAGTATAATCACAAAAATTAAAGAATAAAATGGAAGAAGAAATGAATTATACGAATGCTTTTGAGGAATTACAACTAATTGTTTCCGAAATAGAGCAAGGAGAAATCTCTGTTGATGAACTCTCTGCAAAAGTAAAAAGAGCAACAGCACTAATTAAATTTTGCAAATTAAAATTAACCACAACCGAAGAAGACGTGAATGCAATTTTAAAAGAACTCGAAAATTAATAAATTGAGATATTTACCTACTAAACAACTAAAGGTTAAATGTTAGCAGGGGTGAATTCCCCTCTCCAGAGAGCTTGTCTCGTTTCTAGAACGGGAGGTTATGGGTGTGTTTTTATTTTAAAATTGAAGTGTTTTATTTTGGTAATGTACTCTAAAGTATTCACAGTCATTAAAAACTGTAATTAAGTTTATGTTTATAAGGCTCAATATTAATCTTTAAGTAAGTAACTCGATTAATAAATAACCCAGATACTATGTGTTTTCACACCAAACAATCCAAATTAGCATTAGAAGTACAAAATAGATTCAATGCAACTATTGATAATCCGGTGGAATTCAAACCAACTGCTCACATCAATGGTTTTGAATATCCTAAAACTCCGGTAATCATTGATGAAAAACCAAACATCATTACCCATTACAATTGGGGTTTGATACCAGCATGGGCTTTGGATGAGGAAATAAAAAAATACACGCTAAACGCTAAAATAGAAACGGTCAACGAAAAACCGTCCTTCAAAAATTCAATTTATAAAAGATGCCTGGTTATTGCTAATGGCTATTACGAATGGCAGTGGTTGGACCCTAAAGGGAAAGAAAAACAAAAATACGAATTGCGCTTGCCCAACGAAGAACTGTTTGCTTTTGCGGGTTTATATTCCAAATGGGTAGATAAAGAAACCGGAGAAATCAAAAACACCTACACCATACTCACCACCGAAGCCAATCCCCTATTGGCAGAAATCCACAATCATAAAAAAAGAATGCCGGTAGTTTTAAAACGAGAAGAGGAATCCAAATGGTTAAATCATGAAGCAATTGAGCATTTTGCATTTCCTTATTCTGCAGATTTAATTGCTGTCAAATTATAAATGGTGCTATTCAAAAACGACTGTCGTTTCTACTCTGGTTGCCCCACGCTCTTCAAGAACAGTATTGCCGAAAGGGTATGTTCTCTACAACATTCAAAAAAGCTTTTCTCACTAAATGCGGTTCCGCCCTCACATCGATCCACAAAACAGCTTGAGGAGCATCGAAACGGAATAAAACACCATGGAAACAGAACCTCATCAATCCCATCAGTGCCATTATCAGGATCTAAACCAAAAAAATTTATCGCTTCGGTATCATGCTGTAGCAACTCAATAATATCCGATATTTTCCACTTTGTCCTTATATATTGACATTTACTTCACTGGCAAAGTCATATTCTGCCAATTTTAAGGTGTGCCTAAACAGTAATTTATCATCAATTTTGATGGTATCTAGTACTTCATCGGGTTTAAAAAGACTTCCGTTAAAAACAAATACATCATAGCGTTTTCCTTTGTAACCCGTGTTGAGGTGCTCAAAGTATTTTTTGAATCGATTGTATAATGGTATATCTTCATTTCTCTTGCAAATCTAGCCAGTCACTCAGTAGAAGTCTTACGGAATTGGGTGGCAATAAATGCCTTTACTAACCAAAGAACAAGAATAAAAAGCGGTCAATTCGTTTTTGAGATTTTTTGAATAGTTCCAAAGGTTCAAATTCCGGGTTTAATTGAACTTGGTTCAAATATTAAATATATTGATTATAATGGTCTGGCACTTTCTTTTAATTTGACTGATCAATTCACAATAGCCTTCTTTATGTCAAAAATTTATACTTGTTTAATACAAATTCCTTATTTTATGTTACCAATCTCTCAAGATTATGGTTGATAAATTAATTAACATGGTCTTATAATTTTCATTATTAATAGATAATATAATGGCAAATAAATAAAAATTTTACTCACACAAAAAGATTATTTTTACCAAAGATTGCTTGTCACTATACTTGCGTAATTTGTAGTTATTATTTAATTTTAACCACAAATAAAAATTAATAGTTTTGAAAAATAACACTTCATTTCAAGATTTTATAAATTTATCCGTTTTTGTTGTGAATTATACAAATGACTATTTAATACAAATTAATGTTAAGAAAAATTAGTTACATACTTATTGTGAGCTCGACTTTGCTGCTAAGCTCCTGTAAATTTGAGGATGATGATAAAGCTAAGATATCTATTGGATTTTCACAAAGTATAGATTATGATATTTGGAGAAAATCAATGAACCACGCGATGGAGGTGGAAGCAGCACTTCATCCGGAGGTCAATCTGACCATTTATAATGCGAATCGTAAAGCTAAAAAGCAAATTCAAGACATCGAAAAATTTATAGCTGATAAAGTGGATGTAATTATTGTATCTCCTTTTGAATCAGATTCTATAATTCCTGTTATTGAAAAAGCAAAAGCAATAGGGATTCCTGTTATTATAGTAGACAGAAAAGTAAACACTTCAAATTATACAGCATATTTAGGGGCAGATAATGTTGAAGTAGGGCGAATTGTCGGGCGACATATTGTTTCGTTATCTAAAGGGAATGCGAATGTAATCGAAATTAAAGGAGCTTCTTATACATCACCTGGTCTAGAACGAAGTATGGGATTTAGCCAAATTATAAATCAATATCCTAATATTAAAGTAATTACTATAGATGCACAAAAAGATGAATTGCCCAAGGATTTGTTTATAAAAAGTTTGAAAAACTCTCCCGAAATAAATTATGTATATGCTTATAATGATGTAATTGCTTATCAGGCTTGGAAAGCGACCAAGGGGGAAAAGGCAAAAAACAAAATTAAATTTATTGGAGTTGATGGGCTAAATGGTCCATTTGGAGGTATTCAGCTTGTTCAGGATGGTATATTGGAATCTACAGTTTTATATCCTACAGGAGGAAGTGAAGCGATCAAATTGGCAATGAAAATAGCGAATAAGGAGATTGTTCCTAAAAATAACAAACTCAATACCATATTGATAAATTCGCTTAATGCAGATATTATGAGCAATCAATTTGACAAGATAACAATTCAACAATCTGACATTGAGCAACAACAAAGCGTTATCCGAAGACAAGAAGAGAAATACTCCAGCCAGAGTACTCTTTTAAAACTGTTGTTTTCTTTATTTATAGTAACATTGGGTTTAGCTATCTTCAGTATTTACTCCCGTATAACAATAAGCAGGAAAAAGAAAGAATTAGAAGAGACAAATAAAAAAATCAAGAGTCAAAGAAATGAAATTAAAAAATTTTCCGAAGAACTAAAGAAAAGAAATGAGGCAAGATTAAATTTTTTTATGGGTTTATCCCACGAATTCAAAACTCCCCTGACTCTAATTTTAAGTTCTGTAGAATCTTTGAGTAGTGAATTCAAGAATAAGGGAATTTCTGTTAATAAAGAAATTAGCCTGATGTATAATAATTCTATACGATTACTCCGCTTAATTAATCAATTGCTGGATTATAGAAAAGCAGAAGATAATAAGTTTGTATTAAGGGCTTCTAAAACCAATATTGTAGACTTTTCCAAGAGTATCATTTCAGATTTTGAAAGAGAAGCCCAAAAGAGAAATATTGATTTTACATTAACTACAAACAATCCTGGACTTGATGTTTATATTGATTGTAATTTAATGGATAAGGTTTATTTTAATTTATTGTCAAACGCCTTTAAATTTACTCCTGATAAAGGCAAAATTTCGGTATCGATTAAAGAAGACAAACCCAACAATATAGTTAAAATTTATTTTAAAGATTCTGGCATTGGTATTCCGGTTAATGAATTGAAGGAAGTTTTTAATGCTTTTTATCAAGGTTCTAATAATTATAGGAACAGTTCGGGAATTGGACTTCATCTATCAAAAAGTTTTATAGAGTTGCATAGAGGACGCATCGAAATTAATTCTAAAAACGGAACTGAATTTATAATTACACTTCAATTAGGGAAAGAGCATCTGGAAGAAAAAGAAATTTTAAATGATTCTGTTTTAAGTTATGTTCATAATTCAGATTATTTAGATTCAGAGGATATTCAAAGTGTAGAACCAAAAAACAACGAGGACAAATATTCTATTCTGTATATTGAGGACAATAGAGAATTATTAGATTTTGTTTCCCTAAAGCTCTTAACGGAATACTCCATCTATACCTCTGACGGAACCAATGCTATCGAACGGGCATTGGAGTTAATCCCCGATATTATTATATGTGATTTAAATTTACCAGTAAAAAGTGGTTTCGAAATTTGTGAGATACTCAAGAAAGATTTAAGGACTTCCCATATTCCTGTCATTATATTAACGGCTTCTGATGATACGGAATCGTATTCCAAAGCACTGGAGAGTGGTGCGGACATATTTTTGACGAAACCTTTTAATTTGAAATCATTGTCACAATCTATAAAGAGTTTGCTTTTTAATAGAGAGAAGGTACGCTTTTATTACACTAATAATATTGAAAATATTGTCAATAATGACGGTGTTAATTTTGGAATATCCGAACAAGATTTTCTAAGAAAATTAAATGAGTTGATAGATAAAAACATTGACAAATCATTGTATACTGTTGAGGATTTAGCAAAAGACTTAAATATTTCACGGGTACAGTTGTATCGCAAAGTAAAAGCAATATTAGGAATTAGCGTTAGTGATCATGTTAACAATATTAGATTAGAGAAGTCAAAAGAACTTCTACTAAATACCAATCAAAATATTTCTGAAATTGCTTATTCAGTTGGGTTTTCTTCGCCTAATTATTTTTCCACGAGCTTTAAAAACAAATATGGTGTATCTCCGAAAGAGTATAAAAAGTAAATCCGAAAAGAATTTAATAAACGTATCAAAATTGTCCCCGTTTCTATGGAAAATTTGATTCAATGTTTTACCCAATTGTAGATAATGTTATCAATATTATTTATCATTTTAAACCATCAAAATAAACTTTTGGTGGTTTTTTTGTTTGTGCTCATTCACACCAGTTGATCAAATATAATTTCTACTAATGAAGGTTATATTTGCAAATTCTTTTAATAGCCTAAAACATAAACAGATAATTTTTAAAGACTTTTAATTCTTTAATTTAAATACTATTTACTTGTAACATCATTATACTTTATGTAACATAATTTAAACTATAACCTTGTAGTTGTTTTTCAATTCAACACCTAGTCCTATGGTTTTTATGGCTTTAGACGCAGTTGAGTCATATTTTTTTTGTATTGTATGTAATTGTAACATTCTTAAAATTGAATCTGCTTTATTACATATAATTTAGCAATTCAATAATTTAATTTTACATAATGAAAAAAATAGTGGTTTGGGCGTTGATTGCTTCAATGGCGGGTTTTCTCTTTGGTTTTGATACTGTAGTGATTTCAGGAGCAGATAAAAAATTACAACAACTTTGGAATTCATCCGATGCATTTCATGGAACAGTGGTTATGGGAATGGCATTGTGGGGTACTGTTATCGGTGCAATATTTGGAGGAATTCCAACAAATAAGATTGGAAGAAAAAACACTTTACTATGGATAGGTATATTATTTTTCTTTTCAGCAATTGGCTCAGCATTTGCCAATAATCCATTCGTTTTTGCTGCTTTTAGATTTATAGGTGGTCTAGGCGTTGGAGCATCCACCATCGCTGCTCCAGCGTATATTTCTGAAATTGCTCCGGCAAAAGATAGAGGAAGACTTGTTGCTTTTTATCAATTTAATATCGTTTTGGGTATTCTTATGGCTTTTTTGTCTAACTATCTTTTAAATGATGTAGGTGAAAATTCTTGGAGATGGATGATGGGAGTACAAGCAATTCCGTCTGTAATATATATTTCTTTAATTATTTCTATTCCTAAAAGTCCAAGATGGCTATTGTCTAAATTCAGGAATGAAGAAGCGAGAAAAGTTTTGAAGTTGATGGGTCAAGAAGCTGATTATGAAAATATGAAAAAAGAAATAGAAGTTGACAATGATAATGCATCACTTGCAAATGATAACATATTTTTAAAGAAATACAAGAAACCTTTAGTATTAGCTTTTTTAATGGCATTTTTTAATCAACTATCTGGTATTAATGCTTTTTTATATTATTCAAGTAGGATATTTCAAGAGGCAGGTCTTGGAGAAAGCACCGCTTTACTTAGTAGTATCGGAATTGGCGTAGTAAATTTAATTTTTACTCTGGTGGGTGTTTTCTTAATTGACAAATTAGGACGCAAAATATTAATGTACATCGGTTCAGTAGGATATATTATCTCTCTCTCTCTTGTTGCTATGGCTTTCTTTTTTGAATGGGGAGGAATTGCTGTTCCAGTTTTCTTATTTCTATTTATTGCAGCACACGCAATAGGACAAGGTGCTGTAATTTGGGTTTTTATATCTGAAATTTTCCCAAATCATTTAAGAGCATCGGGTCAATCATTTGGAAGCACCACACATTGGGTTCTCGCAGCTATCATTCCATCATTAATTCCATATTTATTTTCTACAGTGGGAGCTGGAGCAGTGTTCTTGTTTTTTGCAATAATGATGGTTTTTCAACTGTTGTTTGTCGCTTTTATGATGCCGGAAACCAAAGGAATTTCATTGGAAGAATTAAGTAAAAATTTAATAAATAAATAAAATTATGAAAAAAATAAAAATTAAAAAATATGTTGGAATGTTAAGTTGTATGGTGATTCTTTCGGGAGCAGTAAGCTGTAAAAACGGTACTATTTCAGATAAAAAAGTTTATTCTGAAGAAGATTTGTATCGCCCAAATTTTCATTTCACTCCTAAAAAAGGATGGATGAATGATCCTAATGGTATGTTTTACTACAATGGGTATTACCATCTTTTTTATCAGTATTATCCCGATTCAAATGTATGGGGACCTATGCACTGGGGACACGCTATTAGCACAGATCTAATAACTTGGACAGAGAAACCTATTGCTCTTTATCCAGATGAAAAAGGATATATATTTTCAGGAAGTGCTGTTGTGGATGTAAAAAACACTTCAGGATTTGGGAGCTTAAAAAACCCACCGATGGTAGCCATGTTTACCTATCATGATATGAAGAAAGAAAAGGCTGGGGAGACAAATTATCAGTCGCAAGGAATCGCGTATTCATTAAATGAAGGTTTGACTTGGACGAAATATGAAGCGAATCCAATTATTGAAAATCCAAATATTAAAGATTTTAGAGATCCCAAAATGACTTGGGACGCAATACATCAACAATGGATCATGGTTTTGGCAGCAGGTGATAAAACGATGTTTTATAGGTCTAAAAACTTGAAAGAATGGGAATTGCTTTCAGATTTCGGAAAAGATATAGGAGCTCATGGAGGTGTTTGGGAATGCCCGGATTTTTTCCCGATACTTGTTGAAGGTAGCGATGATTATAAATGGGTAATGCTATTAAGCATCAATCCTGGAGGACCAAATGGTGGTTCAGCAACCCAATATTTTGTAGGTGATTTTGATGGAAAAACTTTTACGTTGGACAAAACCTTTTCTCAAGACCTTAAAGAGCAAGAGGCACTTTACATTGACTACGGTAGAGATAATTATGCAGGCGTTACTTGGGCAAATATTTCTGAAGTTGATGGAAGAAAATTATTTATAGGATGGATGTCAAATTGGCAATACGCGGAAAAAGTACCCACCGAAAAGTGGAGAAGCAGTATGACCATTCCAAGAGAATTATCACTTGTAAAAGAAAATGGTCGCTATCGAATTGCTTTTCAGCCGGTTAGAGAATTAAACAATTATATTTCCAAGACCATCAAAAAAGAAACCCTCAAAATAGATAAGGAAACAATAATCACAGATCAATCGCTGGTGGATTTATCAAAAGTAGAAATTCGTTTTACTCTAAAAGGTTTAAAAAAGGATGTTTATACTTTTTCTTTTTCGAATAAATCTAAGAATACATTACGATTTGGAATCAATACTAAAGACAAATACTTTTTTATAGACAGAAAAAACTCGGGTGATTTATCCTTTTCAGATGTTTTTGCAAATACAGTTTCAAAAGCTCCGTTTACCGAAGATTTCGCTACAATGGAAGTCAAGGTCATAGTTGATAAAACCTCTATTGAAGTATTTTACAATAATGGAAAGACAGTAATGACTGAAATATTTTTTCCGGAAAAACCTATGGAAACATTCACGGTATCTAAAGCAAATTTCAATTTCTCCGTTGAAAATTTAATAATTAACCAACTAAATTTTAATTAACCCAACAAATTATGAAACACAAAATTATTCTTTACCTAATTTTAATGGGGTCCGTTTTTTCATTAACGGCTCAAAACATAAGTGTCAAAGGAGTTGTAACTTCATCTGCAGACGGCATGTCGCTTCCTGGTGCATCAGTATTGGTGTCAGGGACAAATACTGCAACGTCAACTGATCTGGACGGACAGTTTACGATTAATAATGTAGATAAAAATGCAACTTTAATATTTAGTTTTACGGGATACGAATCTCAGTCCGTTAAACTTAATGGACAAACTATTGTAAATGTTTCTTTGAAAGAAGAATCCTTAAATCTGCAAGAGGTTGTTGTAACTGGTTATTCTAAAGAGAAAAAAGCTGATTTAACTGGTGCAGTTACAGTAGTAGAACTAAAACCTATAACTGGGCAAACCATGAGTTCTGGAAATGCTATGCAAGCTTTGCAAGGAAGGGTAGCTGGTTTGACTATAGAGAAATCAGGTGATCCAAGTGGAGCCAATAGTAGAATATTAATTAGGGGGGTAAGTACACTTGGTAATACAGATCCTTTGTATGTGATTGATGGTGTTCCTACAACAAGGCCAGAGGTTTTTGCTAGTTTGAGTCCAAGTGCTATTGCATCTATTCAAGTCTTAAAAGATGCATCGGCTTCCTCTATTTATGGTTCTAGAGCTGCCAATGGGGTAATCATTGTTACCACTAAAAATGCTGCTAAAGGGGGTGTGACTACAGTATCATATAGTACAAACGTTTCTGTTCTTTCGGAGAAAAAACAACGATATACAATGCTCAATGCCGTTGATAGAGGAAAAGTATTATGGCAAGCATCTGTTAACGATGGAGCAAGTCCATCTGGTGGATATGGTGAAATCTATAATTTTGATTGGAATAACGATTATAACAATCCAGTATTGAATAGTGTAACTGTAAAACCTTATGTAGGTGGAGATACTAATGTTCCTTCGGGGGATACTGATTGGCAGGATACTGTATATAAAACAGGACTTCTTATCAATAATGATTTATCTGTATCTGGAGGATCTGAAAAAGCAAATGCAGTATTAAATCTTGGGTATTTAGATAATTCTGGGATGTTAAAATACACTAATTATGAGAGATATTCTGCAAGACTTAATGCCAATTTCAAGTTGTTTAACGATAAGGTAAGATTTGGTATTAATTCTCAATTCACACAATCAAATGAAAGAACTGCCGCTAATGATGTAGGAAACGCACCTACACCTGGTTTAGCAATAACCTTAGCGCCAACTATTCCTGTTTACACAGCATCTGGTGATTATGCAGGCCCATTGGGATCCGGATATTCTGACAGAAACAACCCATTATTAATGCAATATTTGAACAGATGGGATAATAATAAAAGAATGGCTCTATACGGTAATGTTTTTACTGAAATTGACATTATAAAAGGGCTAACCTTTAGAAATAGTATTGGAATGGATTTTAATGATTACAACAGAAAAGACATTGAACCGATTGTGAGAAATGGATTTGTCAACCGAAGCAACAATAGTTTAACTTTTGACACCAATAAATATTCTAGTTTAACAATCTCAAATACTTTAAACTATAATTTTACTGCATCCGAGCATAAATTTGGAATCCTTGTTGGTACTGAATCAACTAAAACGGATTTGAATTCGTTGTTTGCACGTGCAGAGGGATTTGCGGTTGAATCAGAATCTTATTTTACACTATCTGCAGCTACTGGGATTAGAACAAACAATGGAATTTCAACTGGTAGTAGACTACTTTCTCAGTTTGGTAAATTTAATTATTCTTTTTCTGACCGATATTTAGCTTCATTCACTATTCGTCGAGATGGGTCATCAAGATTTGGTGAAGATAATAGATATGGTATTTTTCCAGCTGTTACTGCAGGATGGAGAATCAACAATGAAGAGTTTCTTAAAAATGTTACGGCCGTTTCCAACCTGAAATTACGTGCTGGTTACGGAGAAGTAGGAAATCAGTCTATTGGAGATAATGCTCGTTTTGGGCTATATGAAGCCCGTTATGGACCGAATCAAAATGTGTTTTTCCCTGATTTTTTCAATATTTTTTATAATGTTGGAACTGCCTATGATTTGAACGGAACTAATACAGGAAACTTGCCATCTGGATTTGTGTCTATACAAGCAGCGAATTCAGGATTAAAATGGGAAACTACCAAAGAGGTTAACGTAGGTTTGGATTTTGGTTTTTTCGCAGATAAATTATCAGGTTCATTTGATTATTTTTCAAGAAACACCGTTGGGATCTTAATTAAACCACCAGTAGCATCTGCTGTAGGAGAAGGACAACAACGTTTTGTAAATGGTGCTTCGACTGCAAATAAAGGTTGGGAACTTACAGTAGGATATGCAGATAAATTAGATAATGGACTGTCTTTTAATGTTACGACAAATTTTGGAGCAACAAAAAATAAAATTACACAGTTACCGGCAGAAGTTAGGGCAGCCTATCCAGGGACTGCTTTAAACTCGATAATTGGTCATTCACAGTTTGAAGTTTTTGGGTTTAAAACGGATGGATTATTCCAAAATCAAGCTGAAATAGATGCACATGCTACTCAAGTAGGTTCTCGATTGGGAGGTATCAAATTTGTAGATATCAATAATGATGGCGTTATTAATTCGGATGACAGAACTTTTATCGGTACAACACTTCCAAAATTAGAATATGGTATTAATATTAGTTTAGGGTATAGAAATATTGATTTCTCCATTTTTGGTTCTGGTGTAGCTGGAAGAGTTGGTGTTGATCCGTATATTTTTTGGAACAATTTTGTTCAAGGAAGAGATAATGCAGGGCCAGGAACATTGAATGCTTGGACACCGACAAATACAAATACTGAGGTACCATCTCTTTCATTAGCAAACAATGACACACAGATGTCAGATTATATCTTACGAAACAATTCCTATTTCAAACTTAGGAACATGCAAATTGGATATTCATTATCAGATGAGTTGTTACAAAAATCAGGATTCATTACTAGTTGCAGGATATATGCACAAGGGGAAAATTTATTTTGGATAACTCCAAAAGGATATATTGGTTCCGATCCTGAACGAACAGATGTTAACAGAATACCAGTACCAACGACATTCTCATTAGGTGTAAACTTTAATTTTTAATTAATTATCATGAAGAAATATAATAATATAGTTATCAGCTTCTTGTCAATCCTTTTATTGGCATCATGTAGCTCAGATTTTTTAGAATATGAACCTACAGGAGTATTGTCGTCTGGAAATGTGGCGACAGCTGCAAATGCTGAAGCTCTTGTAAATGCGGCCTATGCTGCAATTGGGAATGACGAAATGGTAGGGCCTATCACAAACCAATGGGTTTACGGAAGTGTACGATCTGATGATGCCTATAAAGGAGGAGGAGGTCGTGGCGATGTTGATGTAATTGACCGTTACGAGCAATACAACACTACTATTGCAGATTATGGAGATTTCATGTTGCCACGAACCTGGACAAATCATTACAAAGCCATCTCCAGAGCTAATTTTGCTTTATCCGTTATCAATGCCATTCCAGATGCAGATTATCCACTAAAAAAAGTGAGACAAGCGGAATTGCGTTTTTTGAGAGCCCATTCTCATTTTATGCTTAAATTGTTGTTTAATAAAGTTCCCTATATCACAGAAGAACTTACTCAAGAAGATATATTAAAAACATCAAATGATTTGTCAAGTGATGCATTATGGGACAAAATTGCTGAAGATTTTCTTTTTGCATTCGATAATTTGGCACAAAGTCAGGATCAGGTAGGAAGAGCCGATAAAAATGCGGCAGCTGCTTATCTGGCAAAATTAAATTTATATCAGGCTTATAAGCAAAACGAGTCACACCAGGTTACAAGTATAGATGCGGCAAAATTACAAAAAGTAATAGATTATGCGGATAAAGTAACGGGTGCTTTAGAGGCAGATTATGGATTTGATTTTTTGGATGGACGTGATAATGGCGCCGAATCAATCTGGGCTGTTCAGTTTTCGATTAATGATGGTACAAATATTGGAAGAGTTAGTTTTGTTACAGGATTAAATTCACCTCATGGAACACCTCTTTACGGTTGTTGCGGTTTTCATATGGCAAGCCAAAATATGGTGAATGCATTTAAAACAGATGCCAATGGATTGCCTTTATTAGATACGTTCAATAATTCTGATATTTTTAATACAATTACCAATGGTGTTGCGCCATTAGTTGCCGGAGTAACACTTGATCCAAGAATTGATCATACAGTAGGAGTTCCAGGAAGACCTTTTAAATATAAAAACACTTTGAAAAGTTCCGGAGACATGATTTACAAATTCAGCTGGGCAAGAGATCCAGGTGTTTATGGATACTTTGGGAATATGAAAGAGCAACAATCACCAGACTGTTCTTGCTACGTGAAAAACGGGCCATTCATTGGTACTTCGAAAAATGTTGATTTTATTAGATATGCAGATGTTTTGTTATTCAAAGCGGAGGCATTAATACAATTAAACAGATTTACAGAAGCATTGCCAATAATTAATCAAATAAGAGTAAGAGCTGCAGCCAGTACTGGAATGCCTTTAGCAGCAGGAGCTTCAGATGTTTATAAAGTTCAGCCTTACGCTTCTTTTCCTTCTAAAGATTACGCTTTCAAAGCACTTATGTTTGAAAGACGTTTGGAGTTTGGTATGGAAGGTCCTCGATTTTATGATCTTGTAAGATGGGGTAAAGCTGAGTCAGTTTTGAACGCCTATCTTACTGTAGAAAAAACTAAAAGAGATTTTCTTTCTAATGCGAGATTTACTGCAGGTAGAGATGAATATTATCCGATACCTCAAAGAGAGATTGATTTTACAGGTGGATTATACAAACAAAATCCTGGGTATTAATAACAGGATTTAAAAAGGTTTTGTTTTAGTTAGTAAATTCGGTTGGAGGCAAGTATTTTACTTGCCTTTAACTTTTTTATATCAAAGCTCTAATGCTTACTGAGTAGAAGAATAGGATAGAAAACAAAAATTATGAAATGAACATGACCTGAAATTGATTGCAAACACAAATGAAGATATGCGAATTACAGATGACCAATAAAAACAATAAATATCTACAAATGAAAGAAAAATATACATGTTCAACGAAAGTAAAGCTGATGTTTCTATGGAGTTGTATTATGATGGTATCGCATTTATCAGGACAAATAATAACGATTCCAATTAGTACAGCAAATAGCGTCGTACTAATGCAAACAGATAGCAACAACAGACTTAGAACCATTTATTTTGGCAAGCCCCTTGAAAACGACACTGAATATGCTGGGGTTTCTGCCAACTATAATTATGATGAATCTAACGCAGGGATTTATAATTCATCCTATACGCCTGCCGGAACGTGGAATCTGTCAGAACCTGCTATTCAAGTCAAACACGCAGATGGAAATCCTTCTTTGGAGCTGAAGTATCTGAGTCATAAAAAAGAAATAATTGATGAAAATACTTCTATTACAAGCATTCTTTTAAAAGATCCTGTTTACCCGTTTGAGGTTACTTTAATTTATAAAGTTTGGACAAAAGAAAATATAATAGAACAGTGGACCGAAATAAAACACAAGGAGAAAAAACCTGTGCTGTTGCAAAAATATGCTTCGGCTAATTTATACTTTGCAGGTAAAGATTTCTATCTCACCAGCTTTCAGGGAGAATATTTAAAAGAAATGCAGCCTGCAGAAACTAAACTTATTCAAGGCATTAGAACGTTAGATTCTAAATTGGGAACACGATCGATGCTTTTGCAAACGCCTAATTTTATATTGTCTTTTGGAAAGCCCGCCTCAGAAAATGAGGGAAGTGTTATGTTAGGCCAATTGGCTTGGAGTAGTAATTTCAAGCTTGATTTTGAAATCGATTCTCATAAAAACCTTCGACTCATCGCAGGTATTAATCCATTTGCCTCGGAATATTCTCTGGCTCCAAATGAAATTTTTAAAACACCCTCTCTCATCTATGCCTTATCTAATAATGGAACAGGCGAAGCCAGCAGAAATCTTCACGATTGGGCAAGAAAATACAGACTTCTTGATGGTCAAGGCGAACGACTTACCTTATTGAATAATTGGGAAGCCACCTATTTTGATTTTGATGAAAATAAAATAGTAGACTTATTCAAAGACGCTAAAGATTTAGGAGTAGATATGTTTTTATTGGATGACGGTTGGTTTGGGAATAAATATCCAAGAAACAATGATGACGCCGGTCTTGGCGATTGGCAGGAAAATAAAAAGAAATTGCCGAGCGGTTTGGGTTATTTGGTAAAAGAAGCAAAAAAAGAAGGAATAAAATTCGGTATTTGGATTGAACCTGAAATGGTAAATCCAAAAAGTGAACTCTATGAAAAGCATCCGGATTGGGTTATAAAACAACCGCAAAGACCTGAAATTTATTATAGAAATCAAATGGTCTTGGATATGTCTAATCCCGAAGTACAGGATTTCGTTTATGGGATTGTGGATAATCTATTCGTGAAAAATCCAGAATTAGCATTTATAAAATGGGATTGTAATGCGGTAATTTACAACGCCTATTCATCATACCTTAACAAAAAAGGATTGCCGCAATCTAATTTGTATGTAGATTATACGGAAGGTTTGTATAAAGTGCTCCAGCGAATTCGAGCAAAATATCCAAAAGTTCCAATGATGCTGTGTTCCGGAGGTGGCGGTCGTGGTGATTACGAATTACTCAAATATTTTACAGAATTTTGGCCAACAGATGACACAGAACCTTTAGAAAGAATTTTTGTTCAATGGGATTACTCTTACTTCTTCCCTTCCATCGCTACAGATAATCACGTTACTGACTGGGGGAAACAACCGCTAAAATTTAGAGTCGATGTTGCCAGTATGGGTAAATTAGGCTTTGATATTGTTGCAGGAAAGTTGGATGAAAAGGACAAATTATTCTGCAAACAAGCCATAACTAGTTACAATTCTTTCAAAGATATAGTATGGCATGGCGATATGTATCGTTTGGTCAATCCACATGAAAATGATATTGCTGCTTTAATGTATGTAAATCCAGACAAAAGCAAAGCGATAGTTTTTAACTATCTGGTAAATAACAGGTTTAACATAACAGCAACGAAACGGCCAGTGGTATTGAATGGATTAAATTCAAAGAAAAAATACACCGTAAAAGAAATTAATTTGTATCCAGGCGAGACTTCATCAATTGCTTCCGATAAAGTGTACACAGGAGATTTCTTGATGAAAGCAGGAATCAATCCTAATGTTAACCTAAAAAGAACAAGTGTATTGCTTGAGGTAAATGAGGTGCAATAATCAAAATAGTAATTCATTTTTATTTTTTACACCGTATTTGGATAAACGGGAAAGACGTAAATTTGATGTAAATCAAAACATAAAATAATATAATATAGGCTTGCAGTTTATTTTGCAAGCTCTTAATTTTGAGAAGTATGAAAACAAAAAAAACGTTGAGCGTAGTTGCTTTTGGGGAAGTATTGTGGGATGTTTTTCCCACTCATAAAAAAATTGGAGGAGCACCGTTAAATGTGGCATTAAGGATGAGTTCTTTGGGGGCAAAGACAACTATTATAAGTAGCGTTGGACCTGATGAAAAGGGGGATGAAATTATCTCATTTATAAAGAGCAAAAACGAAAGTACTGACTTTATACAAATTGCGGATGATTATAAAACGGGGGTTGTAAATGTTATGGTCAATGAGAAAGGCAACGCCTCCTACGACATCTCGTATCCTTCTGCATGGGATAAAATACACTTGACCCAGCAAATGGAGCAAAAGGTTTCGGAATCTGACGTTTTTGTTTTTGGAAGCTTAATCTGTCGGGATGAAATTTCCAGATCTACATTGTTAAGCTTATTGCAAAAAGCTAAATATAAAGTTTTTGATGCCAACCTAAGAGCTCCATATTATACTACGGACGTTCTAAATGAATTGATGTTAAAAGCTGATTTCATCAAACTTAATGATGAAGAATTATGGGAAATCAGCAAAAATTTAGAATCACCGTACAATTCTTTTGAACAAAACATCAAGTTTATAGCTGAAAAAACAAACACAAAACAAGTCTGTGTAACCAAGGGAGCTTTTGGAGCTGTTTTGTATAGCAACGATAAATTTTATTATAACAGTGGTTATTTTATAAATGTGATTGATACTGTTGGTGCAGGCGATTCTTTTTTAGCTACTTTAATACTAAGGTTACTGAAAGGAAAATCCCCTCAAAAATCTTTGAATTATGCCTGCGCAGTTGGTGCATTAGTGGCTGGTCACGAAGGAGCTAACCCAATAATTTCTAATGTAGCAATCAGAAAGTACATGATGCTGGAAGAAAAAAATCAAATCAAAAAATAGGTTTTCTAATGCAACATAGAAATTTATTTTCCTATCCGGAATATTTAATCGCTAAACATAAGGTACAATCAAGCGGTCTCTCTTTGTTCCGTTCGGCAGCTCCAGTCGGGTTCCCCTGAACTCTTTTCAGGTCCCTATAGCGATTTTCTTTCGGGTTTCCCTCCATTCCGCTGACACTTCACAGCACTAAAAAAACAGCAGTCCCGCTAAAAGAAAAGGCTGGACAGCTGTTTTTTTTGCACTGTTACGTTCCTCATCTTCACACTTTAACTTCCTGCGTTCGTCAGTGCTATTACATTCACAATACCGCTTCATTGAATTATACACCCCAGGCTCCGTTCCATTGCATTAAAGCAGTATCATGTCTTTCGCCCTTTATTTTTTCAGCGGTGGTGCTCTTCGCGCAGCCATCGGGGTTGGCTCCGCTCCCTCTCTGTGCGTCTTACAATACCATCCCCATAAATTCATAACTCATAATTCATAACTCATAATTAATAATTCACAATTCATAACTTGTTTCAGGGTCTCTTCCAATATTAGTTTCAGGGTATCCCTCCATTTTCATTCGTCATTTATGCTGTTTTAGCGGCTTTATTTTTTTCTCTTTTTCCTTTTCAAAAAATTAAGGTCGAATTTTTAAAACTAATAAACCATACCGAATTCCATTTTTACGTATTGAAGATTTCAAAAAAGATTTAAACTCAAAAGTAAATGTAATGCTGCAGGAACATGACCTGCATATAAAACAGGTCCATGCGTTGAGGTTGTTGGAACAAAAAGAGGATCAATGCCATAAGAATATTGTCCTTATTAATGAAATGAGGAAAGAATTGTTGAACCGATTCTATAAACAGTAACACTTTGAGGACAAGCTAAATAATTACAATAGTTATAAAAATAAAACATAAATTAGCATACTGAAAAAAAATTTATTTAACATAAATACCATCATAGCAGCCATTTAATTGAAAGATTAAGCAATCGTATAGTATTAAATCATTTTCTAAACAATCCTTCATATGTATAAATTAAAAATCCTTTTTAGAAACACTGCAGTATTCCTGTTTGTTTTTAGCAGCGCTATTTTATTAGCCCAAAAATTACCCGGCAATGCTAAATTCAGCAAATTTCTGGATAATTATTACGAAGACGGCTTACTATTAAATCCATTGACAGCGACGCAAAGAGGCGACAACAGGTACAACGATTTATTTCCGAACGATATCGCTGAATCCTACCTTAAAAAACAACACGATTTTACGATCATGTATCAAAAACAGTTAGCCTCTTTTGATAGAAACAAGCTGAATTCCTTTGATAAAATTTCTTTTGATATCGTGAGCCTCCAAATAAAGCAAGCACTGGAAAGAGAAAAATTCAATTTTGAATACATGCCCTTTAGCCAGTTTAGAGGCTATCCCAGTTCATTACCTTCTCTAGGTTCAGGAAAAAGTTTTCAACCTTTTAAAACAGCGAAAGATTATGAAAACTGGCTAAAACGAATTGACGGTTTTACGATATGGGCCGATACTGCGATAGCTAATTTTAATAAAGGTATTGCAATGAAAATGGTGCTTCCCCGAGCCTTGGTGATTAAAATGATCCCGCAACTGGAAGCTCAAACTGCAACAGATACGCTCAAAAATATCTTTTATGAACCCGTTCGGAATATGCCAAGCTCCTTTTCAGCAAAAGAAAAAAAAACGATTCGATTGGCCTATCAAAACGCAATCAGTTCAAAAATCATCCCTACTTATCAAAAACTGGCCGATTATTTAAAAAATGTTTATTTACCAAAAGCCAGAACCACATCGGGCTTTAATGATTTGCCTAATGGAAAAGCTATGTATGCCTATTTGGTTAGAATGAGTACCACAACCAATCAAACCCCTGAAGAGATTTACCAAACCGGACTTCGGGAGGTGGAACGAATTACCAAAGAAATTGAAAATCTAAAGATTAAAATTGGCTTTCAGGGCGACCGAACTGCCTTTTTCAATTATGCCCTGACTGATCCCTCCTTTTTCCCTTTCACCACTGACGAAGAAATACTGGAAAGTTACCGAGCCATCCTGCCCATTATAGAACCGAAGCTGAAAAAATTGTTCAATATTGTTCCCAAAACAGCCTTCGAGGTAAAGGCAATTGAAAAGTTTAAAGCGGCGACTTCGGCCGCCAATTATGAAAGAGGCACCACGGACGGCAGCAGACCCGGTTATTTTAATGTTCCAATCGTTGACGCTACCAAATTCAATAAGTTGGGGATGGACAACCTTTTTATCCATGAAGCTATTCCGGGACACCATTTTCAATTGTCCTTACAACAAGAAAATCAGGACTTGCCAAAAATCAGACAATTTGCCTCGTATTCCGTTTTTTCTGAAGGCTGGGCTTTGTACGCCGAATCATTGGGTGAAGAATTAGGATTGTACACGGATCCTTATCAAAAATTGGCTGCCTACAAATCGGAGTTGTTTAGATCGATACGATTAGTAACAGACGTTGG
Source organism: Flavobacterium caseinilyticum (assembly GCF_004349085.1). Classification (GTDB taxonomy): domain Bacteria; phylum Bacteroidota; class Bacteroidia; order Flavobacteriales; family Flavobacteriaceae; genus Flavobacterium; species Flavobacterium caseinilyticum. The sequence continues at coordinate 76,965 of NZ_SMFM01000008.1, forward strand.
ATTGCATACCGGAACCATGACAAGAGAAGAGTCAATCCAATACATGATGGAAAAAGGAGGAAGAGAACAAAAGGCTTCTGTTTCTGAAACGGAAAGGTATATGGCAATTCCAGGACAGGCGCTTTCCTATAAAACAGGAGAATTGAAAATATCGGAATTGAAAGCCAAATATATAAAAAGCTTGGGTGCCAAGTTTGACATCAAAAAGTTTCACGATGCTATTTTGCAGGTTGGTTCCGTACCTTTAAGTGTGTTTGAAACTTATATGGAAAATTGGGCTTCCGAACAAATTAACTAAGGAGAATATGAGTATTAATTGGGGAAAACAGTTTTTTTAACCCAATCAAAATTATTATTTGTGACTTACAACAAAAAAAGCCTGATCTCACGACCAGGCTTTATAGTATGGCGGAAAAGGTTACCAATTATAACCGGTTTATTTTTCGCTGAACTTTTACACTGAACTTTTACGCTGAACTTTTACACTGAACTTTTACACTGAACTTTTACACTGAACTTGTTTCAGTGTCTCAGTGTCTCACTGTCTCAGTGTCTCAGTGTTTCTTTTTGAATTTTATCCGCCATTTTAAAAGTAGCGAAACCATAAAACTTACTGTGACTCCGACAACTGCTAAGATAATCGTTCTTAAAATATCTTCATAAAATAGGTTACCAAAAATACTCAACAAAGTGCCGGTCGCGGTACCCACTTTAAGTGAGATATTAGCCTCCAGCACGGGGTTTATTTACAACTTGCTGTTCTTTGCCACGGGCTTGTTTCAGGGCCGCTTCATCCAAAAGTACTTAACTAATCGCTGATAAAACACCTCCGGCAAAGGCAACATATCCCGCCACCGTAACAACTGCTGCAGATAAAATAATAGGAGAAGACATTAAACTTCCACTTACAGACAGCAAATCTAAGCCGATGATTATCAGACTTTTAAAAAACTTCGGTGTGGGTGCTTTTGCCCTTTCAATTATATTCATAATCATTTTCTTTACAGTAAATACTTATTTGTACTACTTCATTTCGCTCCAAAGCGGCATAAACCAAACTTTCTAGCTTTTTTAATGCTTTTCTGGAGGAACTGCCCTTTCCTATTCCGGTATGTTGAATTACCTTGATATTCAGAATACCTAGCCCAAAATATATTTATTTTTCCGTTTATACCAAAAACAATTTCAAGTGAAATTACTTGAATATAAAAGTTTACAAAATATGCTGATTTTGAGGTAGGATTAGAATATAAATTAAACAATCAAATTAGCGCTACTACATATTATCTTGTTTGCATTAATAAAAGAACTTAGTTAATTTCTTGAAATTTTCTCTATTTAAAAAAATACTTTTGAGAACTAATGAATGCACTTTTATTCTGAACAAGGTTGGCTTATAGACTAACGTATCCATTCCATTATTTCACCCGGATTTATCCTTATAATGTTTTGAAATTATATGCAATGCTCTATAAAGAGCTCAAATACGATAAAAGCCTTTTAAAAATTTAAAACCGACTGCCGTAATCGTCTATATTTTTTTTCATAAAAAACCCGCCTTTTGCAAATACAAAAAGACGGGTTTGAAACAGCAAAAATAAACCGAAATTTAAGTTTGGTTAAGGTTCGATAATTACTTTCATTGCTTTTTCTGCGGAAGCATTCCCAAAAACTTCATAGGCTTTCTCAATTTCATCCAGTTTAAAATGATGCGTAATCAACTTGTTAGGATCTATTTTTTTTGAGCTGACAGTCTTCAATAACATTGGAGTGGTGTTAGTATTAACCAAACCAGTTGTCAGAGTAATGTTCTGAATCCAAAGATTTTGCAGTTGAAAATCCACGCTTTTACCATGAACTCCAACAATGGCAATGTGGCCTCCCGGTCTGATGATTTTCTGACATACATCAAAAGTAGCAGGCATACCAACAGCTTCAATAGCAACATCTACCCCGTCTTTAGTTTCCGATAGGATTTTCTTGACAGCATCTTCATCACCAGAATTAATGGTATCAGTTGCCCCTAGTTCCTTCGCCAACTTCAGTCGGTTTTCATCCAAATCGATCATGTAAATTTTAGCCGGAGAATAAAACAAGGATGTCATTAATGCAGCCATTCCAACAGGACCTGCACCAACAATCGCAATAGTATCTCCCGGCTTAACTTGGCCGTTTTGCACCCCTATTTCATGTCCTGTGGGTAAAATATCGCTCAACATGACCAAAGCCTCTTGATCTGATTTGGCAGGTACTAGGTGTAAACTGTTATCGGCATGCGGAATACGAACATATTCGGCCTGAGTTCCGTTAATAAGATGACCTAAAATCCAACCACCATCTTCACAATGAGAATACATTTGCTTTTTACAATATTCACATGTCCCATCCGAAGTAATACAGGAAATAATTACATGGTCTCCTTTTTTAAAATTCCGAACGCCATCGCCAACGGTTTCAATAACACCTACTCCTTCATGACCCAAAGTGGTACCGGGTTTACAAGTGGGAGTTTTACCATGCAGAATCCCCAAATCTGTTCCGCAAATAGTGGTCTTTAAAACGCGAACCAAGGCATCTGTTGGTTTTTCAATTGTGGGTACTGGTATTTCTTTCAATTCAATTTTTCCGGGACCTCCGTAAACAAGGCCTTTCATAGTTTTTTTCATTTCTGTTCTTTAAAGATTAATGCATAAATAAGTGTTATATACCATCATTTCTCAAACTACTTATGCTAATTTGAGTTTGGTAAGAAGATTGACGACAAACGTTCGGTTAAATAAAATAAACGGCTGGGTGTGGACAAAGAACAATTTCTTTGTTCACTGACATCCTTATAAAGATACTGAAATAAGACAAGACTTACGGGAAAAATAAGGCTTTTAACATAGCATAAAAATCACAATCTTTTGGCAACAGCAACCCTATTTGAAGAATTGCGTTGTGCTCCTTCTCCAAGCAATAAATAACATCGATTTTCTTTTTATCTCAAATATTTAAGGTCTTTACTTCACTAAAATCGTTTTTTAGAAGTGATGGAAATAACCTTTAATGATGAATTATCCGAATTAACAAACGGCAGAAAACGAACTAATTGGCTGTGGTTCATTTTTTCTAAAATAGCAGGAATGGACTTCAGTGAATTCAATATACATTATGCCATCTAAAAAAGAGGAAGCTATGTAATATCTAAAACATTCAATTTTAATAAAAAAACTGATTGAAATCGAAAAAGCGTATTTGAAATAAATGACGAAGCAGCTTTGGAATTATCGGTAAATAAAAACTGAAGTGCTGAATGAACTTGTTTAGTAATTTTAAATAAAACCAATCCGGTTTTCCAACGATCTCTCAATAAATAGTAATAAGATAATTTCTGATGTTATGCCGAAAGATGGCTCGAGCCTTCCGCTGGTGTCACCTCTTTCTAATTTCATTATAATATTAAAAAATAATTGCTTTACATGCTGAAAATCAGTACATTTAGGTTGAATCTTAGGGGACTACAACCTGTAAATTTTAGAGGTCTATTTGATTTCAGGAAAAACCAATGGTGATATCTCTTGAAAAAATATCAGCCCTTGATTCACATTACTTAGTATAATTATTCAGTTTGCCACAAACAATTTTAAAGATGAAAAGTAAAACATCTAGAACAGTAGCCATAATAGTTGCACATCCTGATGATGAAGTCCTTTGGGCCGGCGGAATTATAATGAATAATCCCCAATGGCACTATTTCATTACCAGTCTTTGCCGAAAAAATGACGAAGTCCGTTCCTCTAAATTTTACAAGGTTTTAAAAATTCTTAATGCGCAGGGGATTATGGGCAATCTAGATGATGAACCTGAACAAAAACCTTTAGATTCTGCAGAAGTGGAGCAAAAAATTCTGGATTTATTACCTAATAAACATTTTGATTTAATTATATCTCATAGTCCATTTGGAGAATATACCAAACACTTAAGACACGAGGAAGCAGGCAAAGCAGTAATTAAGCTCTGGAACAAAGGTAAAATTGACACAAATAAACTTTGGGCTTTCGCCTATGAGGATGGAAATAATAAATACTTTCCAAAAGCAATTGAAAATACCCCCTATTTTGAAACGCTCACAAAACAGATTTGGACTAAAAAATACAATCTAATAACAGAAATCTATGGCTTCGAGAAAAACAGTTGGGAAGCGAAAACAACTCCAAAAGCAGAAGCATTTTGGGTTTTCAACAACCCAAATGAAGCAACTATGTTTTTGAATAAATAAAATTATATTATGAAAGTATTGGTACTCTATGATTATCCACCATCACCGGGCGGACTGGCTACACAAGGGGATCTTTTATACAAAGGTTTGCTCGAATTAGGAGTGGATGCGCGCGCCGCCCATTTTGGATCAGCGCAGGAAAAAGAATGGTATTATCGCTGGTTTCAACCCGATGTAGTGGTCGGTGTTGGCTACTGGGGACATACACCTCAGTTGATTTTACATCCACAAAAATTTAGTATTCAGCCGGTTCCTTGGTTGGTTGCAGATGGCTATATTGCCAATTATCAGGAAGTTTTAAATGAGCTTCCTTTAATATTAGTCACCTCACATTGGGTAAAAGAAATGTATGTCAGAGACGGAATCAGTGGAGATAAAATTGAAGTTTTACCTGTGGGTTGCGATACTAATTCTTTCAAACCGTACGATAAAAATAATCCTAAAATACTGGCTGTTCGTGAATTTTTAGGCATTTCTCCAGACCAGTTGATGATCTTAACAGTTGGTGGCGATGCTGCATCCAAAGGTGCCCAGGAAGTCATGCAAGCCTTGGCTATCATAAAGACTGAAGTACCCGATTGGAAATATGTATGCAAAGTTTGGCCTCAGCAACGCACCACATTTCAAAATTCTCTGGATTTACAAATGGCATCCGATTTGGGAATCAAAAAAAATATTACCTATGAAACAAATACCATTTCAAGAAATTTTATGCCTTACTTCCTTGCTGCTTGCGATATTTACGCTGCTCCATCTCGATTAGAAGGATTTGGAATGCCGCAGATCGAAGCCGGTGCCTGTGAAAAACCTGTTATTGGTATTAAAGCAATGGGAATGCTCGACACTCTGGTTGATGGTGAAACCGCATTTTTAGCTAATGTTGCACAAAAAATTGTGGTTAATGAAGTGACCCTTGGCCACGAATCAGGATTTGAAAACAATTATAAAGTTAAATTTAAAGAACCTCGAACGGTCGATTATCGCGCAAATGTTCAAGATATCGCCACCGGATTATCAACTCTGATGAATGATGCCGAATTAAGACAAAAAATGGGGAAAGCGGGCAGAAAACGGGTGGTTGAAAATTTTGATTATAAAATTGTTGCCCAAAGATTTATAGATATTATGCATGATAAATTAGGTATCAAATAAATGAAAAATCCTCAACAAACTTCAGCAATAAATGCGGCCAAAAAGGCAGCTCTGGAAGTGCTTTTACACAATATGCATGGTCCGTTTCACGGACTTCCCAGAACGGCTGCCTGGGGTTATCCGGAACCATACACACGAGATTTATTAATTTCGATTCTCGGAATTGCCGTTACCGGAAATGAAAAACTATTAAAAAGTATTCGGAAGGTTTTGGAAACTCTGGCGAAAAACCAAACAGAAAGAGGGCATATTTCATCGTTGGTTCACGATGCTGATGACAGAGGAGCCAGCGATACAACGCCTCTATTTTTGCTCGGAGTGGGTATTTATAGAAAAGTGATCAATGACCCCGATTTTCTAAAAGAAGCCGTTCAAAAAGCATTAGTCTGGATGGAATATCAAAGTCCGTCCGACATGTGTTTGGTTGCACAACAACCCACCAGTGACTGGCGTGATGAACAATGGGTCCTGGGCTATGGATTATTTATTAATACTTTGGTTTATAGTTTTTTAAAAATTTTAAATCAGTCTGAAAGAGCCGATCAAATACATGATGAAATGAATCGCTTTACCATTACGGGAGGTATAATTCACCGTCATGTACACGAAGGTTTAGTATTAAAACATAAACCTTATTATGCCTTTTGGTCGTACAAAGTTTTTAGCAGTGAACGTTTTGATCTGTTAGGAAATTCTCTTGCTATTTTATCGGGAATGGCTTCACCTACAAGAGCGAATGAAATGGTTTCCTGGATAGAATCCGAATGCGAAGCGATGAAAAACAGCGGATTGTTGGCAGTTGATTTGCCACCTAATTTTTTCCCTTTTACCAATCCGGACGATCCTGACTGGCACGAAAGATATTCCGAATTTAATAACCCGGGTGAGTACCATAATGGCGGTATTTGGCCATTTATATGCGGTTTTTATGTTGCGGCATTAGTTGCCGCTAAAAGGTTTACATTAGCAGAACAGAAATTAATAGTACTAACTGAATGCATGAAAAAGACGAATCTTTCGACTGAATCTGCGGCTAAAAACAATAATAAATCCATTAAATATATAACTACCGAAAATAAGGAATTTGGTTTTAATGAATGGATAAAAGCACAAGACGGCGAACCTAAAGGTCAAAATTGGCAAACTTGGAGTGCCGCCATGTATTTATATGCAGTGAAATGTGTGGAAGAAAAAAGAACGCCTTTTTTTGACGAAATACGACAGGAATAATTTAGTACAATTTACAACTAAAAGTTTTGTCTATAAGCCACAGCAGTGCTCTCACACTTCAGTAACATCATTGATGGCCACGCCGGAGTCCAACGCTGTAATGCTATTGCTCCTTTTACGCTAAATTTACTATCAACGCAGTGCGTTCACTACTCAGCGAATCGCAAATTTAAAAACAAAAAGCTGCCGGTGAAATAATACTATTTATTTTCGCAGGAAACTCCAGTCAAATGTTTCTGCCAATAAATCATTAATACCTTGCATCCTTTTATTTCCGTCGGCAGCTCCAGTAAGTTGTGCGTACAAAAAAGTCCTCTCTTCCTTCTCCTCTATCACAGCGCAATAAACAAATAACAATTAATGAAGAACGGGACAGCTATTTTTTTTCATTACAACACCCCTAATAAGTAAACTATTACAAATGAGCAAATTAAATTTAAATTAAAGCAAATTGCAATGAAAATTGCTAGGTGTTTAAATTTTAAAATTTAAAATATAATTGAAGTTTTAACTCTTTTTTCTTTTAATTTTTATTAAATTTAAGTTCATTTAAATCTATCTATTATGACTGTAAATCAAATATTAGACGTGAAAGGAATACAAGTTCATTCGATACATTCTACTATCACAGTATATGAAGCACTGAGGATAATGGGAGAAAAAAATGTTGGAGCTCTTTTAATTATAGAAGATAATGTTTTAAAAGGTGTTATATCTGAAAGGGATTATGCTCGAAAAATCGCTCTAAAAGATAAATCTTCAAGAGATACTTCCGTGCATGAAATAATGGATCGGGATGTAGTTACTGTAAAACCATCTGATAATTTAGATTATTGTATGGATTTGATGACAACCAAAAGAATAAGACATTTACCTGTTTTGTCTGATGATCAGGTTGTAGGTATTATTTCAATGGGTGATGTACTGAAGGCAATTATCGATATCCAAAAAAACACCATTGATCATTTGGATTCATACATCACTGGAACAAAGAAAATTTGAAATGAAATTATTAAACACTGAGCAGTAGTCTTTATAAACCTAATAATAAAACACGAAGCGGTCGTTTGACTTTTTATAATTGGGTTAATTTTTGCAAAATTTATCTTTTTAATTATTTTCAGCGAAAGAAGTTTTAAAAAATTTGGAAAAAAACCAAAATCTCAACGCTGGACATTATTGATATTTACTTATGGAAACCATCATCTTTTCAATTGTTCTTTTAGGGATTGCCTTTGCAGGGATTGCCATTAAAATAGTGGTAAAAAAAAACGGAAGGTTTTCCGGCACTTGCAGCAGTAACAATCCATTAGTACAAAACGAGGAAGGTACTTGTGGAATTTGCGGTGCAAAGCCTGAGGAAAAATGTAACTCTTAGTGCAATTCCTGTATCTCTTTTTTTAAACTTTCGGATGCATGTGTTTTCAAGTTTCCGTTATCATCATAAATAAAATACACTTCTAGTTTTAAATCTTCGTTGTTTTCTAAAAACTGAATCGATTTCTGCAACCCCATCACCATAAAAGCGGTGGCATAAGCGTCTGCAGTAATGCAATCATCAGCAATTACCGTGGCGCTTAATAAATTCTGTCTGGCGGGGTAGCCGGTTCTTGGGTCTATAATATGGGAAAATTTCTGGCCTTTTTCCTCGTAAAATTTTCGGTAGTTTCCGGAAGTAGCCAGTGCTTTATTATTTAAATTTATTATGGCTTCAAGTGTTCTTTCATACGTTGCTTTTTCATCAGGTTTATCAATACCAACTTTCCAATTCTCATTTTCTTTTTTTCCTTTTGCTTTTAGCTCTCCGCCAAGTTCTACTAAGTAATTGTTTATTCCTTTGCTTTCAAAATAATTAGCCAAAACATCAACTGTATATCCTTGTGCTAATGCATTAAAATCAATTTTGATCTCTAGGTTGGCTTTTATTATTTTGTTACCCTCAAGATTTACCATTTTGTAGCCAACAAAATGAAGTAAACTGTCAATGGTAGTGGATTCCTGAGTGTTCTTTTTTGTAATGCCAAATCCCCAGGAATTTACCAAAGGACCAACCGTTACATCAAAAAGACCATCGGTTTTCTGTGAAACTTCAAGCGATTTTTTAAACACGTCAATAAAATATTGGTCAACAGTAACACTTGTATCGTTATTATTTATCCTAGAAATAATTGAACCGGGAAGCCAAGTGGACATGGATGCGTCAATTTCTTTTAGCAATGAGTCAATGACTATTTTGTGATTGACTTGATCATCTGAAAAATAAGAAATGTGATACGTTGTTCCCTGCGCGTTTCCTTCGACCTTAATTAAAGATTTCTTATTGGAATTGCAGCCTGTAAACAAAAGAATGGATCCAAGGGTAGCGAGAAGGAATTTCATCATATCTATTTTTTTTATCCTCCAAAATCATCAAAAGCAATATTTTCTGTCGGTACACCAAGATCATCAAGCATTTTAAAAACCGCAGCATTCATCATAGGTGGTCCGCAGATATAATATTCAACGTCTTCTGGTGCTTCGTGATGCTTCAGATAGTTTTCAAAAAGCACATTATGAATGAAACCTGTATCACCTGTCCAATTGTCCTCAGGTAACGGTTCCGACAGTGCAATGGTATATTGAAAATTCGGGAATTCCTTTTCAATAACTCGGAAATGATCGGTATAAAAAACTTCCTTAGATGACCTTCCTCCATACCAGAAAGAAATTTTTCTATTTCTTTCTTTTAAGGTATGAAATAAATGAAATAAATGGGAACGCAACGGTGCCATTCCTGCACCACCACCAATGTAAATCATTTCGTTTTTTGTTGGCTTGATGTGGAAATCTCCAAATGGACCTGCAATATTTACTTTATCCCCCGGCTTTAGGGCAAATACATAGGAGGAGCAAATACCCGGATTTACCTTCATGAATCCCCCTGCTTTCCTGTCAAATGGAGGTGTAGCAAGGCGGATATTCAACATGATGATGTTTCCTTCGGCAGGATGATTAGCCATCGAGTAAGCACGAAAAATTGGTTCAGAATTTTTCATTTTTAGATCCCAGATCTTGAACTTATCATAATCTTCCTTAAATCGATCATCAATGTTATAAAGATCCCTTTTAAAATCAATTTCACATATGGGAACATCAATTTGTATATAAGATCCCGGCTCAAATTCCAGAAATTCTCCTTCAGGTAATTTTACTACAAGCTCTTTGATATAGGTGGCCACGTTATCATTTGACACAACCTCGCATTCCCATTTTTTAATTCCTAAAACTTTTTGTGGAATGGTTATTTCCATATCCTGTTTCACTTTTACCTGACAACCTAACCGCCAGTTTGATTGCTGTTGTTTTCTGGTAAAATAAGGCGTTTCTGTGGGTAAAATTGCACCGCCACCTGATAATACCTGACATTTGCACATGGCACAAGTTCCACTACCACCGCAGGCTGATGGTAAAAATATTTTTTGATTGGACAATGTGGTAAGCAGCGTTGAACCCGCTTTAGTTTCAAGTACTTCCTTACCGTTGATAATTATTTTAACTAATCCGGAAGGCGTAAGTTTAGATTTTGAATACAGAATAATATACACCAGCAGCAAATTGAATCCTAAGAAAACAACTATGCTGCTAATAACGGTCATACCATCAATACTTAGAATTATCATTTTTTATTTGTTTATCGATTTATAACGAAATCCCCATAAAACTCATAAATGCAATAGCCATTAATCCGGTTAAGATGAAAGTAATTCCCAAACCTCTTAAAGGTCCGGGGATATTGGAGTACCGTAATTTTTCCCGAATGGCTGATAATGCAACTATTGCCAGAAACCATCCCACTCCAGAACCCAATCCAAAAACGGCGGCCTCTCCTATTGTGGCGTATTCCCTTTCCTTCATAAATAGTGAGCCTCCCAAAATAGAACAGTTTACAGCAATAAGTGGTAAGAATATGCCTAAGGTGGTGTACAAAGCAGGTGCGTATTTTTCGACAATCATCTCTAACAACTGAACAATGGAGGCAATGGTTGCGATATACATGATAAAACTTAAAAAACTAAGATCAATTGTTGCAAAGTCGGAGGACAACCATTGTAAAGCTCCGACTTTTAAAACATAATTCTCCAGCATATAACAAACCGGCACCGAAATCAATAAAACAAATATCACAGCGAGCCCCAATCCTACGGCACTCTTTACGGTTTTGGAAATGGCTAAGTAAGAACACATGCCCAGGAAATAGGCAAATATCATATTCTCAATAAAAATTGCTTTTATAAAAATATTTACATGTTCCATAAAAAAATATTTAAATAGCGTTATCTTTTAGTTGTTTTCCGTATAATTATTTTGACTCTATTAATTTTCTGTTACGACTTCGTTGCACCCAAATGATAATTCCAACAATGATGAGCGCCATCGGTGGCATAATGAAGAAGCTATTATCAAAATATCCCATCTTATAAAAGGATTCCGGTATAATGCGAAAACCCATCAATTCACCGGAGCCTAGTAATTCTCTTATCATAGAAACGATTACCAATATTATTCCGTAACCAAATCCGTTGCCAATACCATCTAAAAATGAAGGCCAAGGTTTATTTGCCATTGCAAAGGCTTCCAACCTGCCCATGATGATACAGTTTGTAATAATCAGCCCAACAAAAACCGATAGTTGTTTACTTACATCAAACACAAAAGCTTTTAAAAATTGATCTACCAAAATAACCATGGTGGCAACTACCGTTAACTGAACAATAATTCGAATGCGGTTTGGAATACTATTTCTGAGAAATGAAATGATAACATTTGAAAAAGCACAAACCACAATAACTGCCAGAGCCATAACAATAGAGGGTTTCATTTTCACTGTAACCGCTAATGCTGAACAGATGCCCAATACTTGCACTGTAATTGGATTAGTATCGTTTAACGGGTCATACAAAAGCCGTTTATTTTTTGGAGAAAACAAACCTTCTTTTGGCTCTTTCGGCTTTATTGGAGTCGCTATTTCTGTGCTCATACACTGTTATTTAAGTTTATGAATGCTATGACCTTTTATTTTTAAAATAAGGTATATAATTGCTAAACGTTCTTTTGAACATTTCTGTAACACCATTGCTGGTTATTGTTGCGCCTGAAATGGCATCCACGCCATGCAGATTAGTTGGAGAGGCACCACCTTTAATAACGGTCACCGAAACGAAATTTCCCGATTCATCAAATATTTTTTTTCCGATGAACTGCTGCTGAAATTTTTCTGTTTCAATTTCGGCGCCAAGCCCGGGTGTTTCACTTTTATGACCAAAGCTGGCGCCGTAAATCGTGTTCATATCGCCTTCAAGAGAAACATATCCCCATATTGGTCCCCATAATCCCTTACCTAGCACAGGAATGATATAAAAAGATTTTCCACCTTTATTACAAATAAAGAGCGGATATAATTGTTCATCGGTTTTGCCAATTTTAATTTTGTCCAGTTCTTTTTTAAGGTCTATATCAAACGCAGCAACTTTTCCGGTCACTTCTTTCCCTTTATTATTTAAAACAATTTGTTTGGTTATATATTGGTTAAAAAATTGCTCAGCCTCTCCAGTTTCAGCATGCACGGAAATACTGGTCAAAATGTTTTTCATTTTTTCTGTCCTAATATTTTTTGCCTGATACGGAGCAAGACTAATAGCCGCTACAGATAACAGTATGGCAATAAACACTACCAGACCGGAAGAAAAAAGAAATGTGGCTTTATTGCTGTCTTTATGCATTTTGATTTTGTATCGGCTTTACCCTTTTTAGTCTTCGTTTAATATTTGCTGCAACTATATAATGATCTATCAACGGTGCCATTACATTCATAAATAAAATGGATAACATCATCCCCTCGGGATAGGCAGGGTTAAAAACCCGGAACAGGATGGCAAACATTCCTATTAAAAAACCATATATGTATTTTCCTGTATTCGTTTGTGTAGCACTGACCGGATCGGTGGCCATAAAAATGGCACCAAATGCGAACCCTCCTAAAACTAGATGATGCAGTGGCGTTATCTGCATGAGCGTATTCAATCCAAACAGATTAAAAATAAGTGCCATTAAAAATCCGCCTACAAAAACGGACGACATAATCCGCCAGCAGCCAATACCCGTGTATAATAAAATGGCCGCACCAATCAAACAGGCAATTGTAGATGTTTCGCCTATAGAACCGGGAATGGCGCCAATAAAGGCATCCATAGTTCTGGGAATTTTATCAGCCAGACCCGCCGCGGCATTTCCCAATGCGGTCGCTCCGCTATACCCATCAACTAAAGTCTGCCCTTTTTCTAAACTTGTGTTGATCCATACCTCATCACCCGACATTTTGGTTGGATAAGCAAAAAAAAGAAAGGCTCTGGCCGTAAGTGCCGGATTTAAAATATTCATGCCAGTACCTCCAAAAACTTCTTTTCCGATGATCACCGCGAAAATTGTTGAAACTGCCACCATCCATAATGGCACATCGACAGGCATTATTAATGGAATTAACATCCCGGAAACCAAAAACCCTTCGTTAATAGTATGTTTCCTTATGATGGCAAAAATAAATTCTGTTGATAAGCCGGCAACGTATGAAACAACAACCAACGGCAACACTTTGATGGCGCCGAAAAAAAAATTATCCAATAATGAAGCGTCTATAATTCCCAGAGCCTGATGATGCTGATATCCGACATTCCACATACCGAATAAAAGACAGGGAATTAAGGAAAGTACAACCAAAATCATGGTGCGTTTTAAATCTATGGAGTCACGTACATGAGCACCTTTGCTTGCCGTGGTGTGATCGGGAACAAAGAGAAAAGTCTCGAATGCATCGAATGCCGGATAAAATTTTTCCAGTTTTCCCCCTTTTTCAAAATTGGGTTTTATATTGGTGAGTAATTTCCTAAGTGGCTTCAAATTCAAATTTTTTTGATGATAAATTCAGTTATCTACCTATTTGCGATGACAGATATACATTACAAATCAACGCCTTAATACTATTTTAACTTTTTGTTCTATTTATTTTGAATAAATGATAGCTACCAGCTTTCTTTTTTAAAATTGATTTGAATAAAATATAAATCAATTGCTGTCAACTGAATTCTTTGCGCATCATATCGAGTCCATGGCGTATGATTTCCTGTGATTTTATCTTTGATGTACAGACCAATTCACAGAGTGCAAAATCTTCTTCCACCACTTCATAAATACCCAATTTTTCCATCATATCTATATCTTCAATTAATATTGATTTTAGAAGCTGTACCGGGTAAATATCCATCGGGAAAACTTTTTCATATTGGCCAGTCATAACGAAAGGACGTTCTTCGCCATGCAGATTGGTATTCAGGATGTGTTTTTTATTGGGTGTCAGCCAAGAGAAAAAAGTACGGGACAAACTGAATTTATTAAAGCCCGGAGTCAACCAACCCATAAACTCAAATTCATTGCCTTCAGGAATAACGGTTATTTGTGAATCGTAAAAACCTAAATAACCATCGGCGGAAATTTGATTACCGGATAAAATAGTACCGCTGACGATTCTGTTTTCTCCCTTATGCAAGCCACCATCAGCAATAATTTTTTTTATCGAGCAGCCTACAATGGTTTTATAATATTTTGGTTCTTTAATCTGTGAACCGGTTAAAGCAATCATTTTTGCCGCATCAAATATTCCTTCATTAAATAATTTACCAATGATTAACACGTCTTGTGGATTAATATACCAAACTGCTTCTCCTTTATTTACCGGATCAATATGATGTATTTGTACACCCACATTTCCCGCAGGATGGGGACCTGATATTTTGTTGAGTTGCACAATCTTTGCATTTGCAAAAATGGCAGCAGGAGCGGGATTGTCCCTTACATTCAAATGTATTTTTTCATCGGTTAATTTTTTTAATGCATCCAGCCCGGTTTGAAAATCAATTTCTTTACCTGACATGATAAAATCATTATCGGGAGCCAATGGATTACTGTCAAAAGCAGAAATAAAAATAGATTTTGGTCTGTCACTCGGATTGGCTATAATTCCATATGGACGTTGACAAATAAATGGCCAAACACCACTATTCAATAGTTGTTCAATAACTTTTTCTCTATCAATTTTAGTAGGATTTAATTTTCCAAATGAGGCATATTTAATTTCCCTGTCTGCCAGTATTTTAATTTCCAGGATCACTCTTTTTTCTCCTCGAAGAATTTCGACCACTTCGCCACTAACCGGAGAACTTACTTTAACGGTTTCCATATTTTTATTATAAAATAAGGGAGTACCTGACAATACATTATCACCTACTTTGACCAGTAATTTTGGGGTGAGACCAGTAAAGTCGGCCGGTTTTATCGCAAATAGGTCAGCGATGGGCATGTCCTGAACAGTCTTCACAGCTTCTCCTATCAATTTAAGATTCAATCCCCGTTTAAGTTTAATATATTCACTCATACATTATTTAATTTTGGAGGGTATTAATGATAATTTTCTGAAATTTGACAACTGCTGGTTTACTTAATGCGTTTAAGCGTTTTAATCACAACCACTTGATTTATCGAATAATAAGTAACCAATTTAATGATTTTTACTTTAAAAAGCAATAAAAAAATTTACTTTTTATAAAAAATGGTTGCATGTTGCCTGAGATAATTTGGGTCTGATGAGAAAAATTTTATTATAATTTATTTTGAAACAGAATAAAGTATCAGCATTCCAATCAGAATTGCAAAAGGAGAAATAATTTGAAAATATAAAGGCTTAATGACATCGGCACACTTTAATGAATAATTATGATGGATTTGTCTTGGAATAAAATAAAGAACTACCGAAGTAATAAGCATAAACCATCCAAAAATCTTAAAGTAATCCGGGAATTTGGAAAAATCTGAATTTAAGATTAGAGCAGTTGCCGGTATCATTCTTATTGTTATTTCGGCATAGTTTATAAAATTAGTGCTGCCTGCTTTCCTTAAAATCTGTGTTGCTTTCTTTGGTGCTAAGAGCATCATAAAGCCAACACTGCTAAAGAATATTCCAAAAAGTATAATTATCCATTTTGCGATTATTGTCATCATAAATATTTGTTTTCGTAGCAAATAATCAATAAAAGTTCAATTTATCACTTTAGTTGGAGGCTGTTCTTTGCGCTTGCAGCTGACGTCAGTTTTAATTTATTTTATTAAAATTAATGAATAAATGATGACAATAAGCAGATAGATTCCAACAATTATTAAATTGAGTTTTAAAATTTTTGAATAATTTACCAATTGCTCGTTAACAACTGATTGTACCATGAGAATATTCTGTAAGGAAATAGCGTTTCCAATTGCACTTCCTGTATGAAACAATGCTATTAATAACGGTAAATTGGTTGAGATAATTGCTGCAGATTGAATTGCTTTACCAAAAATAATATTACTCATGGTTGCACTGCCACTTAAAAAGCTGCCGGAAACACCCAGTAAAGGATTAATAAATAATTTTGCAGTGTCATTATAATTATTGAGAAATGCTTGTGCAACTACTGATAATTCGTTCCGAATTAACTGTGCATAGCACACAAGTAATAGAATTGTAATAATTGGTTTTAAAGTTATATGCAGTGTTTCCTTGCATTGGTAATAACATGAGAATTGGCTTTTCACTATAAAAAAATAATACAAAAAACCTGTAAGGATAAAAATAGCACCTGGCTGATATAATGAAACTGGTTTTGCATGATGACTTATAATCCAATAAGAGTCGGAAAGAAAAAACTTTGCAATCAAAAGAAAAACAATGAATGCAAGGTAGGGGTAAAATGTTTTCAACCAAACAAACAATGGCGGATTCTCATTTTTGGGCACATTTAAAAATACAAAAATCAGTAGTCCTATAATCCCTGAGATAACCGATACATACTCTATTGTGAATGTCCCTGTTATCCGGTACAGCACGCCATATATTACTCCGGCTGCTAAAAGCATTTTCCAACTTTTATACCAATTAAGTTTTGTTCCTTCTGTTTTTTCGTATAGAAATGCGAGTAAAAAGGGTAATGCAATTGCGGGTATAAAATTAAGCAGAACCGTATATTTCACAACGGCATCCGGCTCGTAAATTCCTAAGCCTACTTTTAACGGTGTACCTAACGCACCAAAAGTAACGGCTGTTGTATTAGCTGCAAGTGGTAATATTATGCAAGTTAGTGGTTTGAAACCCAAAGATAAAAGCATTGGAGCAATGAGCATGGCGGGTATTCCAAATCCCGCAATCCCTTCCATAAAACTTCCTAAAAAATAGCATAAAATTATCACGACAGAAAGTTTGGACGAAAAGGAGGACATGATTTTGTTTAAAGTTTCAAAATAATTGTTTGCTTGCAATAATGTGTAAAAGAGGTACGCTCCAAACAACAAAAAAGACAACTCCACAGAAATGATAATGCCAGTAATTATCGGGGAGATAATGTAATTATAATCAATATGATAAAATGATTTTACAGCAACATATACCAATAATGCCATTGCAGCACCCAGCCATACCTTGCGCAGGAATAATCCGCAAAATATTAAAATGAAAAGAGAACCCAACAGATTATAGATTTCCATCATCCAATAATGTTATCAATGAAATACCATTTAAAGACCATTGGTCGAGATTGCCAATAGTTGTGGCGGCAATACCGCTTAATGCTTCGTTAGTCAAAAATTCCTGAAGTCCTGTAATCAGAACATCTTCATATGAACCTAATTTTTCAAACAGTTTATCTTGTATTTGCGTGCTGGAGCGTACTGCCTTAACATCACCTTTCTGTTTAACGCCAAAAGCATGGCAACTGCATGTTCGGCAGTCTTTAAAACCGACCGTAACTTACTCATTTTCATTATTCTGCCATAATAAATAATCAAATATAGCATTTATTTGCCGTGAATTATCAAACTTTATGTACTTCTAAATTCCCTCCTACATAAAAATTTACTTCCGCTGTAATGCTTTAAAATAAGTTTTTATACTATTTCAACGGTGATGCCCGATTATTCAAAAAATTGGAAACAGTGTAAGTGTATTTAAAATTAAACGCAAAAATTTTTTTCCAACTGAATAACATTTGTAAATCCAATTGGAGAAATATCAGGAGTAATACATTAAACTAAAATGAATTTAATGATCAGAAACAGCACTAATTGATTGATTTTCATAATTTTAAACAAGAATAAACACTAGAAAATCAACTTATTTTTAGCTAAATTTACCATAATTATTGAATTCCGTTCAAATAGCAGTAGATGTAAAAAAAATAGAATTGATGTGCGTTTTTATAATAATAAAAAATATAATCATGAAAACAATACTTGTACCCACAGACTTTTCATCCAATGCAAATAACGCATTAAAATATGCTAATGCCTTTGCTCGGGCGGCAAACCACAAAATACTTCTGCTCCATACCTATATTCCAATTTTAGGAAGTTACAACAGGATTTACGATGTAATTGCCGAAGAAAATGTCAGAATAAAAAAAGAAATTCATAAAAATTTAGATGATTTGTGCAAAAAATATGTTGATGTATCTTGCCAAAATTTGGCTACAGTAGGCGATCCCATTGATACGATTTTAGATGTATCCATAAAAGCCAAGGTTGATTTAATTATTATGGGAACTCATGGTGCAAGTGGTTTAAGACAAATATTGTTTGGCAGTAATACCGTGGGTATTATTTCACAATCAACCATTCCTGTGCTTGCTGTTCCTCAGGATTATAGTTTCAGTAAAATAGACACCATCGTTTATGCTTCCGACTTAAAAAATACTTTTAATGAACTGAAACATATCATTCCAATCGCAAAACAATTAGATGCAACCATTGAAATACTGAATTTGAATTATGAGTACAATAATACCGATGATGAGAGACAAACAATACAAAAGAAAATAAAATCGCTTAGTTATAAAAAAATTAAATTTATTGAACAAATAGCTGCCCTCGATCAAACTATGGCCGATCAAATAAAAAATTATTTGGCAGAACATAAACCGCAAATTTTAGTTATGTTTCCTGAAGAAAAAACCTGGTTATCCAAAATTTTTATCATTAGTAACACTAAAGATGTGGCAAATCAATTAAAATTGCCATTACTTTCAATCAAAAAAATAACAGTTAAGCAAAAAGATTTAACTGTCTAATTTAAGATTAGTTACTATAATTAAGACTTTGACAAAAGTATTTTTATAGAATACTAAATTCATAAACCCGTAGGGTAAAATTATTAAAAAAGTCAGTTCTGCCCAAGCTTCGAGATTTTGTGGAGCAAATCAGTAAGTCACAGCTAAATTTTATAATTAAAAAACAACGTTTGGTTCTACAGTACTATTACAATTCTAAAAAATATTATTTATTTCTTATGTACGGGCTAGAAAAAATGGTTTAACAAATGAAAACTGATTTTGTAGATGTAAATTATAATTCGCCAGTTAGTTATTAATTTCCTTCAATACGGTATAGAAATTCTTTGGTAATTGGTTTTACCTGAAAGGAAATCACATTCTTATCATTGCGAGATCTGATTATGTCTTCGTTGTCAATGCTGGAGGAAATTATAAACGCTTTATAATGTTTTTCTAAAGCGGGCGACAGTTAGACCGTAAGACCATCTTAAGCAAGAAAAGTATAATTGGAAAAAATGATGTCAGGTTTGAACGTATGAAGTGCCTCTGTATACTTTTTTTGTTTCAACAATTTCACCAATAAAATTGACTTTCCCTTTTTTTAATTCATCTTGAATCAATTCCATGTCATTGGAATCATGTTCAATAATTAATATTTTAGTTTTTCATAGGCAGAATTAATTTTAGAAGTAGTTAGGGGAAATACTTTAAAATGTAATTAAAAAAACATAATAATAAGATAATAATTAATAGAGTGGGCAAATAGTACGCTGTTTTACAAGCAAAAGTAATAGGTGTTATGTAAGCAGTATAAGTGTGGTAAAATAGCGCTACTTGTTCATTTGTTATCTATGTTGAAACTTTTTGTTTAATAATGAAAAATAAAGATTCTTTAAAAAACACTTCTCAACAGGATAAAAATACAGATTATGACATAATTTTGTAAAATCAAATTACGAAGTCCAGCATTGTGAGGGTCTACCGAATCGTATTCATTTGTTGTAATCATCTACATAAACCAAATTTTATGGATTCAGATACTTTTATTTTCTGCCTCGAAGCCGTTGCTGATGTAGAAATTATCACCGCCACCGAAGTGGTAAAAAACTTAGAGCTATTGGCCTTTGAACAAGGCATTACAAGCATTTATAAAACCTGCGATACCATCGAAGGATTGGAAGAAAGTTTAAATGCTTTGCTTTATGAGGACCATAATTTTAAGGATTATGAAATAATCTATTTAGTAGTGCAAGGCGAAGGAAATAATATTTGCCTGAATGAGTATTACTATAGTTTAGAAGAAATAGCCGAGCTCTTTGAAGGGAAAATGAAAGGTAAAATTTTGCATTTTGCCAATTCAAAAGTATTAGACTTAAGCGATGAAGAAGCGCAATACTTTTTAGATATTACAGGAGCCCGAGCTGTTTCCGGCTATGGCGCGGCACTCCATAAATTAACCAGCAGTACCCTCGACAAAGCTTTCTTTAGCTTATTTGAAGAACAAGATAATGTCTTAGAAAATGTAGAAGAATTATATAAAAAACACTATGCCCTTTGTCAGCTACTCGATTTTAGATTGTATTATTAAAAATGGAAAAGTGCGTGAGAAGTTTACAAAAACTTATCCTTTACTTCCTTCACTTCCCTTCTCAATTCCATTATTATGTCTTTCAAACTTTCCGGATTCAAATCATCAGGCCTAAATTCTTCGGTAGCCAGACTGCAGGCAAATTCCCAAATCTCCAGGATTTCTGAAGCTTTTACTTCATACGATTTATAATAGGCATTATCCGAATGAAGTACTAATGCGTTTTTTCCGTTTTTGTTTAATCTTTTATAAACAATTCCTTCGTTTTTGGTCAGCAAGATATACGTCTTCCCATCCATAACATCCCCCAATTTTTCAATATAACGCCCTACGATAAAAAATCCGCTTTTATGGGGCGGCATAGAATCCCCTTCCACAGGGAAAGCCCTGAATTTGCCATTGCGCAACCAAGGTAACGAAATATGCTGCAGGCTTTCAATAAATTCAGGGTCGGAATATCCCGTAAGATAACCGGCTCTGGCTTTATGAGGAACAACTTCGATAAAATTTTCTCCCTTATTATCTACAGTAATCGGTAACAATATTCGGTTATCCTCAAGTTTTAATAAATCATCTAAAGGTATTTTCCGCACATCCACAGAAAGCAACAGGTCTATACTGATGTGATAGTAATGCGATATTTTCTTGAGTATTTCATAAGGGGCTTCCGAAGTCCCGTCCTCATATTTGACATACCTTCCTCTGGTTATGGTTAATGACACGGCTAGCTTTTCCTGCGAAATTTTCTTACTCATTCTAAGGTTTCTGATATTATCGGAAAATAAAGACATATTTATTTTGTTACAATTTGTAACAGCAAATATAAACATTTTTGTTACAATCTGTACTAATTTTGCAGTGTATAAAAAATGAAATGAGCATGGAAAGAGCAATTGTACACATGGATTTGGATACTTTTTTTGTGTCCTGCGAAAGGCTGGGAAATTCAAAACTGGAGGGAATCCCTTTGATTATTGGCGGTGGGGATCGTGGCGTTGTGGCTTCTTGTTCCTATGAAGCCCGGACTTTTGGAGTGCGTTCCGCAATGCCTATTAAAATGGCACTCCGCCTCTGCCCTCAGGCAAAAGTAATGAAAGGTGATATGGAACTGTACTCCAAATTATCGCATGACGTAACCGAAGTCATCCAAGAAAAAGCACCAATTTTAGAAAAGGCCAGCATCGATGAATTTTACATCGATATTACCGGAATGGATAAATTTTATGGAGGATATAAATGGACTAACGAACTGGCACAATCAGTTACCAAAGAAACGGGATTACCAATAAGCTTTGCACTATCAATAAACAAAACCGTTTCCAAAATTGGTACCGGAGAAGCCAAACCAAAAGGGAACTTAGAAATACCCGAAAATAAAGTACGGTCTTTCTTAAATCCGCTTTCGATCCAAAAAATACCCATGGTGGGCGATGTGACTTTTCAGCTGTTATCCAGAATTGGAATCCGCACGATTCAGACGCTTTCAGAAATGCCTGCCGAAGTATTGCAACGAATGATCGGGAAAAACGGCATCGACATTTGGAAAAAAGCCAACGGCATCGACAATAATCCGGTGGAACCCTACACGGAACGGAAATCCATTTCAACGGAGCATACTTTTAGTCAGGATACCATTGATATTCCAAAATTAAAATCAATACTTATCGGAATGGTGGAGAAACTAGCCTTCCAATTACGCTCGGAAGAATGGCTGACTTCCACTGTGGTCATTAAAATTAGGTATTCCAATTTTGATACGGAAACCAAACAATGCAAAATAGCCTATACCTCCGCCGATCATATGCTGACTAAATCGGTTACCGATTTATTTGACAAAGTATATCAGCGTCGCATGAGGCTAAGATTGATTGGAATTCGTTTCAGCGGATTGGTTAGAGGAACTTATCAAATCAATTTATTTGAGGACACCGAAGAAATGCTGTCGTTGTATCAAGCGATGGATAAAATGAAAACGCGTTATGGCTTTGATGCCGTAATGCGGTGTGCCGGAGCCACATTCAAACCAAATAACAAATCGGAAATTTTAAAACGCAAAATATAACACGATGTACCTCAACTGCCATTCTTTTCATTCCTTGCGCTACGGCACAATTCCACTGTTGGATCTTATCCAGCAGGCTGTTGTTTGTGGGGTGAAAACAATGGCATTAACTGATATTAATACGGTTACCGGTATTTATGATTTTACAAAATCATGCCACGATGTTGGAATAAAACCACTCGTAGGTATCGAATTTCGCTGCAACCATCAATTGCGGTATATCGGCTTGGCTAAAAATGCGAATGGTTTAGCGGAAATGAACCGCTTTTTGACCCAACATAATTTTGAGGGAACTTCCTTACCATTGGCAGCTCCTGAATTTAAAGATGTGATTATTATTTATCCTTATGAAAATAGACCAGCAGAATTAAAAGACCATGAATATATAGGAATTTCTCCCGATCAGCTTGCTAAATTGTTTCTTCCACAATGGAAGGCTTTAATCGATAAAATGGTGGTTTTGCAATCCGTTACCTTTCGTACCAAAAGAGAATTCAATTTGCATAAAATTCTTCGAGCTATTGATACCAATGTTATCTTGTCCAAACTTACTGAAGCCGATTATTGCAAGACGTCTGAAGTAATGATTCCTTTGGAGGAACTACTTTCAAAATTTGAGGAGTATCCACAAATTATTGAAAAAACGCAGAACCTGATGGATCAGTGTCATTTTGAATTCGACTTCAAAACACCCAAAAACAAAAAATACTATTCCGGAAGCCGAGAAAGCGACATGCAGCTTTTGACAAAACTCGCTCATGAAGGATTAATCAAAAAATACGGTATCGATAATCCGCAAGCAACAGCAAGAGTGGAAAAAGAACTAAAGGTGATTGATCAACTGGAATTTAGCGGCTATTTCCTGATCACTTGGGACATCATTCAATACAGTATGAGTCAGGGCTTTTTGCACATCGGTCGGGGTAGCGGAGCCAATAGTATCGTGAGTTATTGCCTGGGCATCACGGACATCTGCCCCATTGAACTCGATTTGTATTTTGAACGTTTCCTGAATGTGAATCGCAAGAGTCCCCCTGATTTTGACATTGACTGGTCCTGGAAAGAGCGCGATACCATTCTCCGATACATTTTTGATACCTATGGTACCGATCATGTCGCTTTTTGCGGAACCAACGTTGAGTTTAAATACCGCTCCATATTTCGGGAAGTGGGTAAGGTTTTTGGTTTACCAAAGGAAGAATTGGATGCACTGGCTAAAAACCCAATGCAGTTGCATGATAGCAATCAAATCGTAAAGCTAGTGCAGGAATACGGAATGCTACTCGAAAAATACCCCAACCAACGTAGTATGCATTCCTGTGGCATATTGATTTCGGAAGAACCCATTACCAATTACACGCCTTTGGAAATGCCTCCAAAAGGGTTCCCTATTGTCTTGTTCGACATGCACATTGCAGAGGATATTGGTTTTGAAAAGTTTGATATCCTTAGTCAGCGCGGGATTGGTCATATCGATGACAGCGTGAAGCTAATCGAAAAAAATCAGGGGATTAAAGTCGATATCCGAGATACTGCCATATCAAAAAATGAAGCTAAGGCAAATCACTTTTTGAGTCATGGTAAAACGATTGGATGTTTTTACATCGAAAGTCCGGCCATGCGTGGCTTGTTGCGCCGTCTCAAATGCGACAACTATAAAATCCTTGTTGCGGCTTCCTCTATTATTCGCCCGGGTGTAGCACAATCCGGTATGATGAAGGAATACATTTTCAGGCACAATCATCCCGATAAGTTCGAATATTTTCATGACGTTTTTAAGGAACAACTTGGAGAAACTTATGGGGTGATGGTCTATCAGGAAGATGTAATCAAGATTGCCTTGCATTATGCTGGACTACCCGCTGCCGATGGTGATATTCTGCGTCGGGCCATGAGCGGGAAAGGACGCTCCAAAGCCGCATTGCAAAAAGTAAAAGACAATTACTTTGCCTGCTGTGCCCAAAAAGGACATCCAGTAAAGTTGAGTGAAGAAATATATAGACAGATTGAGTCCTTTGCTGGTTATTCCTTCTGTAAAGCGCACTCGGCTTCTTATGCCGTGGAAAGTTATCAAAGCTTATATTTAAAAGTCTACTACCCTATTGAATTCATGGTAGCGGTCATAAATAATCAGGGTGGATTTTACCGTACCGAAGTATACGTGCATGAAGCCAAAATGTCGGGTGCAACCATTCAGAATCCATGTGTAAACAAGAGCGACTTTGAAACTACGGTATATGGCATCAATGTATATTTGGGTTTCATGCATTTGGAAGGGTTGGAAAGTAAAGTAGCGAATGCCATCGTTAAAGAACGGCAGGAACGTGGGGAATTTTGCTCTTTAGAAGATTTCATCAACCGCATTCCAATAGGTATTGAAGGGATCCAAATTTTGATTTTTATCGGAGCGTTCCGCTTTACCGGGAAAACAAAAAATCAATTATTAGTGATTGCCAGACTCATTCTGGTCAATTTCAAACCCGAAAATAGAAATCTAATGCTGCTTCAGGAACCAATCAAGGAATATACGTTACCTGTATTGGAACGCTCTCCTTTTGAAGATGCTTTTGATGAAATCGAACTGTTGAGTTTTCCCGTTTCCTGTACTCCTTTCGATTTATTACAGACTAATTATCGGGGCGACGTAATGGCGAAAGATTTACTAAAGCACCATAAAAAAACGGTGAAGATGCTTGCGTATCTTATTTCCAGAAAGCATGTGCCTACCAAAATGGGAACCATGTATTTTAGTACTTGGGTAGACATAGAGGGCGAATATTTCGATACCGCACATTTTACTAAAAGTTTGGAAAAATATCCGTTTCAAGGCGGCGGCTGCTATTTACTTTTGGGAACCGTGGAAGTGGATTACCACTTTCCGACTATAACCATTTCCAAAATGGCAAAAATGCCGTTCATCCCAGATCCAAGGTATTCCAATACTAGCGACCGACAATATAAAGTACACGAACTGATTCGGGAAGATGTCAGCATGACGCAGCGGGCACCATATCCACAGGAGCATGAGATTAATTTACCAAGGCACAAAATGGAGGTGGGTCCAAAAAAAGAGTCTGTTTGATTCTTTTAGTAACTAAAATTGCAGTGCTTTAAACCTTTACACAAGATTATCAATACCATTCACGTTATATATTAGATGAAAAAACAGGAATACGCAATAGTAGACATAGAAACCACAGGCGGTAATGCAAGTAACAGCCGCATTACAGAAATTGCCATTATTATCCATAACGGAACTAACATAATCGACCGATGGGAAACGCTCGTCAACCCAGAAAAGGAAATACCCCTTGCCATTTTTTCGCTAACTGGCATTAATAATGAAATGGTACGTGATGCCCCTATTTTTGATGCCATTTCTGAAAAGGTTTTAGAAATGCTTACTGGGCGCATTTTCGTTGCCCATAATGTAAACTTTGATTATTCCTTTGTTCGCCACCAACTCGAAGCTAGCGGATTCAAATGGACTGCGCCAAAATTGTGTACCGTTCGAGCAGCACGAAAAATTAAGTCGGGACTGGCTTCGTACAGCTTGGGTAGACTTTGCCATTCATTAGACATTCCTTTAACAAACCAACACCGTGCCGGCGGTGATGCGGATGCAACGACCATACTATTTTCACGTTTGCTAGAATGGGACGTTGAAGGAGTAATCGAAAAAATGATAAAAAAGACATCTCAAGACCAGCGCTTCCCTCCTAACCTACCGCCTGCTGATTTTGAGGAGCTACCTGAAAAAGCAGGTGTATATTATTTTTATGATCAGACAAAGAAAGTAATTTACGTAGGAAAGGCAATTAACTTAAAGAAACGGGTCGCCTCCCATTTCAGTGGTCATAATGTCACGCCACAAAGGCAAAATTTCCTGCGAGATATTCACGGTATATCCTTTGAGGTTTGTGCTACCGAATTAATGGCGCTGTTGCTGGAATGTACCGAAATCAAGAAGCTATGGCCGACTTATAACAGGGCACTCAAACGCTTTGATCCTAAATATGGACTTTTTGAATATGAAGCCCGTAGCGGATATAGATACTTGGCAATTGGAAAATTAGGCAGATTTCAGGCAAACATAGAATCTTTCAATAGTTTGTATAAAGGCATTAATCTGTTGCGCAGCCTGGCCGAACAATTTGGCATTGATAACCGCTTTTGTAACTATGGTATGGAGGATCATGGTGAATTTACCCTAAAACCGGGCCGGAACGATTTACCTGAAATGGAACAACACAACGAGCAAGTCGAAAATGCCATTACTTTTTTAATAAAAAACAGGCCAAGCTTTGCCATTATTGATAAAGGCAGGACTGCTGAAGAACGCAGTTGCATTTGGGTTGAAAACGGTCACTTTTATGGTATGGGATATTTCGCTTCTGACATTGGATTTACGGATTCCTCTGAGATAAAGGATCATGTCACACCGTACAAGAGCAATCAATACAGTATGCATTTAATCCTTACTTATGCCGAGAAATATCCGGATAAAGTTTGTTTTTTACAAAACCATAGTGAATTATGACACTCTTTAATGATACCGAAATATTTACTTCAGGCCTTGCCGGCAAAAAGGTTTTTGACCTTCCCGATACAGAACTGCTGCTACATGACAACTTTTTTAACAAAGAAGAGTCCAATCATTATTACACTACCCTTCTCCAGGCCACGCCATGGCAGAAGTACGCTATGGAGATTTATGATAAAACAGTTACTGTCCCACGAATGATTTCTTGGTATGAAGACAACAACAATCTGGGTGCTGACCTTAAAAAACCTAATTGGACTCCGGAATTACTTTCTATAAAAGATAGAGTAGAAAAAGAAACACAGAAAAAATTCAATAGTGTTTTATTAAACCTTTATCGCAATGGTAACGACGGCGTAGGATGGCACAGCGACCGCGAACAGAATTTTGGTCCCAATGCAATTATTGCTTCAGTAAGTTTCGGCGAAACCCGTATGTTTCGTTTACGACATAAATTCAGGAAAGAAATTCCTTCGGTTGAAATTCCTTTGCATCATGGTTCACTTTTATTGATGGCAGGAACTACCCAAAGCTTTTGGCAACATCAGGTTCCGAAAACAACAAAAGATATTCTGCCACGCATTAACCTTACTTTCAGAAAGATTGATAGGTCATTATAACAAATAAATCACTAAAAGCTTAAAAGCTCTTTTAAGTACTAGCGAAAGTTAACAATATTTAAAGATTTTTAAACAACCCGCGTGCAATCACTATTTTCATAATTTCATTCGTTCCGGCATAAATGCGTGCCACGCGATTATCAGCATACATGCGCGCAATTGGATAGTCCCACATATAACCATAGCCTCCAAATAATTGCAAGCATTCATCAACGACGTGTCCGCACATGTCGGTCGCCGAATATTTAATCATCGACGCACTTTCAGCTGTTAATTTATGGTCCACTAATAATTCGATACATCGATCTAAAAAAGCCTGATGTATTTGCATTTGGGTAGTACATTCCGCCAGTTTAAATTGGGTATTTTGAAATCCGGAAACAGCCGTACCAAAAGCAGTTCGTTCTGTAGTGTAAGTGATGGTGCTTTCGATGGCGCCTTCAGCAGTTGCGACTGCCATAATCCCGACTGTCAGTCTTTCCCGGGCCAATTCCTGCATCATGATTTTAAATCCTGTTTTTTCGTCTCCAAGTCTGTTCTCCTTTGGAACTTTTACATTATCAAAAAATAATTGTGCCGTATCTTGAGATTTCATACCAATTTTTTTGAAAGGAACACCTTTACTAAACCCTTCCATTGCTGAATCTAAAATAAGTAAGGTTACGCCTTCTTCATCTGTATTGTGATTGGTTTTTACGGCCACTATAACCATATCGCACATAAAACCGTTGGTTATAAAGGTTTTTTGACCATTCACCAAATAATAATCACCTTTATCTTCGGCCGTTGTTCGAATGGCTTTCAAATCACTCCCGCAACTAGGCTCCGTCATTGCAATAGCGGTAATGATTTCCCCTTTGGCCATCATTGGCAAATATTTTTGCTTTTGATCCTCCGTTCCATAAAATAATAAATAAGGAGCTACAATATCGGAATGCAACGAAAAGCCAGGACCAGTTATTCCTTTTTTGGCAAAAGCTTCAATTAACAACGCATTAAATGTAAAATCCAATCCTCCGCCCCCATATATTTCTGGTATGTCCAGACACAACAGTCCTAATTCCCCGGCTCGTTTCCATATTTCACGGGATACCATCCCATTTTTTTCCCATTCGTCTAAACGATCCATTATCTCATTTGAAATGAATTCCTGAATCATCTCTTGCATCATTTTATGCTCTTCGGAGGCATAAATCTTTCGTTCCAATAGTATGTTTTGCAGCATTTTTTATGATTTTTAAATTAGAGTTGCTTCGGCCGATTCATATGTTAATTTACGATATAAGAATCAACAAATCAACATAATAGCAGTATTTATTCTATTTAAATTAATAAATTTACCAAAGTTTTTTAATTTTGATAAATCACTAAATCATCTTGCAATGACATTGGATAAATACAACCAGAAACGTAATTTTGATTCCACTGGTGAACCCCAAGGTGAAGTCGAAAATTCACAAAACGATTTGATTTTTGTTATTCAAAAACATGCTGCCTCACATTTGCATTATGATTTTCGCTTAGAATTACATGGCGTTTTAAAAAGTTGGGCAATCCCAAAAGGTCCTTCAATGAACCCCGACGACAAACGACTTGCAATTATAGTGGAAGATCATCCTTATGCTTACAAGGATTTTGAGGGCACAATTCCAGAAGGAAATTATGGTGCCGGAACTGTTATTGTTTGGGATAATGGAACTTATACAATACCTGAAGAACAATCCAAAGTAGCTACTGAAAATAAATTAAAAGCAGATTTAGAGAATGGACATGTCAGCTTTACGTTAAACGGAAAAAAATTAAAAGGTGAATTTTCATTGATTAAACTAAAAAACAAAGAAGACAATTCATGGCTTTTAATTAAAAAAAATGACTCGTATGCGACGGATATCGATATTTTAAAAAAAAATAAATCAGTACTCTCCAATGCAACTTTAGAGGATTTAGAGAAAAAAATTAAATACTAATTTCAAGACAAAAAAAGAATTTTATTGTATGTTGCCGCAATAAAAAAAATGTTACTTCCGTGCCTATTTAATATTAAGCATGAAATTTATATTCCAAATAAGCGATGTACTAGAATTTGTTTTCACAATTTTGACTTTTAAAACGAGCTCCTTTTTTGATAATTATATAAGTGGTGCTCATCAAATTCATTATCTAAAATTAGTTTCCTTAAAACTTAATATTCAGTTCTGCAAAAAAAGCATTTTAACTGTGAACCATATCTTTACATCATTTTATTTATTTTTTTGTAATTTTGATTAAAGTTTCTAAAAAGTTTAACCATTAAAGCTTTCGAACTTCGTAAAGCGATACTTTCTGAAATAATTTAAAACCTGGAGCTCACCAAAATGATTCTGGAAAATTACTTTCAATGGCAATTTTGTGTTCTTCAGTAGCAAATCGATACTTTAAAAGCGTACTTGTTTTATTATAATTTAAAAATAAATCTATGCGAGTTCCTGTCGTTCGAAAAAATGTACAATTTACCCCTGATTGCAGCAGGGTTGTCACAAGGTATTTTATGAATGGCGATCAAAGAACCCAAAAAATGGTGAGCCATATCATGATGATGAATGAAAAACAGGTGGCCGAAACCTTAGAACATACCCTTCGTGAATTTGCCAGAAGACATCGGAATATTTCAAACATATTTTTTAGACATTGTGAAAAAATCAAGGGACTAATTGAAGCAATGCAAATCAATTATGATGACCTGTCAGTTGAACGTAAAATGCTTATCGGCTCCTATTGCACCATGGAATATGCGATAGAATCTGCAGCCTTTTTCAACCCATCAATCGTTGAAGATTTCGACCAGTCTAGTTTAGAGAAGGGACAAAAGCGTGTTATTATTTCTTTCCGGGCTACTGGGGAAGGTCATATCTCCTCTATTGTATTTAGAAGAGGAGTACTGGATAAGAATAACGATCTTCACATGATAAAAGTTGGTGACAACATTGATAAAGCAGAGATTGTGCACAAAAAAATATTCAACAAAAATAGATTTATAATGAAATTGGCAGAGATGCATACGCCTGATAAATACTTTATTACTATAACTAAGGATTTACCTGATGAATTTGAATATTCTGCCTTGAAAAATTTAGTATTGAAAGCTTTAAGTGATGAAAAGATTAGTCTGGAGCGAAGAACTTCACTCGAAGAAATTCTCTGGTTGGCGGATTCCTTTTATGATATTCAGTTTAAACATGATTCCGACATCACTGAACGAGTCATATTTCCGATTTCCGATTCTGAGAGTCGCGGTATTGAAGATGCGCGTTTCGTTCGCTTTACAGATGATGATAAATCCGAAAAAATAATTGGAACTTATACCGCTTACAACGGTCACACGATTCTTCCAAAATTGATTGCTACTGAAGATTTTTACACCTTTCGCGTTATGCCTTTGCAAGGAGCCGGAGCTCAAAATAAAAACCTGGCTTTATTTCCAAAAAAAATAAAAGGGGAGTTTGCAATGCTTTCAAGAATTGATGGTGTAAACAATTACCTGATGTATTCTGACAGAGCCAACCAATGGAACAACCCTGTTATGATTCAAGAACCTCGCTATCCATGGGAATTTACACAAATTGGTAATTGTGGATCGCCACTTTGGACCGAAGAAGGTTGGCTGGTCATAACTCATGGCGTAGGTGCAATGAGACGATATTGTTTGGGAGCTTCACTGTTTGATCTTGATGATCCTTCAAAGGAAATTGGAAGACTAAAAGAACCCTTGTTATCACCATTGGAAGATGAACGCGAAGGGTATGTTCCGAATGTGGTGTATTCTTGCGGTTCGATTATTCACAACAACACCTTAATTTTGCCCTATGCTGTATCTGACTATTCCTCTACTTATGCAACTGTGGATATGCTGGAATTAATGGATGCTTTGAAGAAAAGTAAATGATTTTTTTTAAATAAATCTCTTTTGTTTTTTGGATTAAACAGCTATAAGTAAGCTGTACGTTTTATTTGAATTTTCCAACATTATATTTCTTATCTCACTTTTTCAAACAAAGACACTCAGCGATAAAAAATCTAAAAATTGCATTCTAATCTTTCCGCTTCTCATTTTCATTCCATTAAAAAATTAAGATTTTTTAACTTGGAAAAAATGCTGTCTGACCTATGACATTCCCTTTCTTACTTTAAAGAAAACGACAGTAAAATCCTTAAAAAGGTTGTAGTTTTGCAATTACGCATCAAAATAATTTTCATCATTTTATTTCCGTTAAAACAGAAGATGTAATTCTTTGGAAAATCGTCACCTATAAAATTTAAACATCTTCAAACTTATGGAAATCCTAAACTCAATATTAAAACTCTCAGCCGGAATAGGTTTGTTCCTATTTGCCATCTATTTGGTCGAGGTCTCCCTAAAGAATCTCTCCGGAAGAAGTTTTAAACTTTTTTTACAAAAAATAACCAAGAACAATATTGGTGCAGTAGCAGGTGGGACGATAATAACTGCAATTCTTCAAAGCAGCTCGATGGTTTCATTAATGGTTCTGGCATTTGTGGGTGCGGGTGTATTTACTATGAAAAATGCGATGGCTATCATTCTCGGAGCTAATTTAGGTACTACAGTTGCCAGCTGGCTTGTGGCCACACTCGGTTTTAAAACGAATATTGAAATCATTGCCTATCCTGCGGTTTGTGTGGGTGGCTTTCTTCTGATTATGTTTGGGAATCGAAAAACTACAAAATATTTAGCCTATTTTCTTTTGGGATTTGGCCTGATGTTCATTGGCCTTTCCTTCATGAAAACGGCGATGGAATCACAGGTACAGCACGTTGATTTCTCGCAATATTCCGATATGCCGTTAATCGCTTTTCTATTTCTAGGTTTTTTAGTCACCTTAATTTTGCAGTCCAGTTCGGTAACCATGATACTTACTCTAAGCGCACTCCATGTTGGAGCTATTGACTTTCCCATGGCTGCCGCAATTGTGTTGGGCGGTGAAACAGGCACCATCATTAAAATTATCGTAAGCGCAATTGGTGGAAATGCCACTAAAAAACGAGTGGCACTTGGCAACTTACTGTTCAATATATGTATTACTGTAATTGTCTTTGCATTGCTGAAACCAATATTATATCTGATAACGGATATCATAAAAATCAAAGATCCGCTCATTGGATTGGTATCATTTTCGACACTGATCAACCTTCTTGCCATCATCGTTTTCCTTCCTCTTCTCGATTTATTTACTAAATTTTTAGAACGCTTTTTTAAAAATACCGATGGTTCGATTACAGCTTTTATTAGCCATGCCTCTATCGCTGAAACCGAAACTGCACTAGATTTATTTCAGAGAGAAACCATTTATTTTATCCATAATTCAATGCTGCATAATCTCGAGTTATTTGATATTGAAACAAAATCACTTGAGGAAAACAGTGAGTTTAAAGAAGTAAGTGGGACTAAGATTTTTTTGTCTCAAACCAAAGACGAAAAATATGAATTTCTCAAACAACTGCAAGGTGAACTTCAGGCTTTTTATCTAAAATTGAGAGCAAAATTACAAGACCAGCAGCAAGCGGAACTTAACCAGATGATTTCTGCCGTTCGCAGCGCGATGCACTCCGTGAAAAGTGTTAAAGACATTGGAACTAATATCAAAAATCTGCGGGAATCATCTAAAGATATTAAGCACAATTTTTTCATGCACCACAAAAAAGAAATTGAAAATCTATACATCAAGTTAGATAATTATCTTGGTTTAAATAAAAAAGCCAATTTTGAACAGCTACAGGAAATTTTTGATGCTATTCAGCAAAATTACAGCAGTGCCCTAAATAATTTTTACACTGAGGCACAAAATGCAGCAATTGAGAATATCGATATCACTACAGTTATCAACTTTAACAGGGAACTTTTTACCTCTAATAAGGCGTTGCTCATGGCCATAAAAGAAATTGACTTAGATGAAAAACAAGCCGAAAATTTTAATGAAATTCCAATTTATAAAACCTAAATAAACGCGGGAAGACCATTCTTGTAACCAAAAATTTTACAACATTATTTTCAAATTTTATAAGGTATTACACTTCCAATTTTCAACCTTTGCAGATATTTCCGTTTATACCTAAAATTGCAATTGTGATTTAAATTGGTTATTTTTAACCAAAAAAAACGTATCATTTGAAAACATATTTAAAGAAGGGTTTAAAAATTTTCCTTTGGATAATAGGATCCCTAATTCTATTATTCTTACTTCTTGTTGTCATTATTCAGATTCCTTCGGTGCAGAATTATGCTAGAGGAAAAGCAGTAACGTACCTAGAGGGAAAAATCAAAACTAAAGTTACGATTGACAGACTGGAAATTGGACTTCCAAAAAAAGTAATTCTTGAAGGAGTTTACTTTGAAGATCAAAAAAAAGACACCCTTTTTGCTGGAAAAAAATTAGCGGTCAACATCAGTTTATTGAAATTGCTAAACAATAAAATCGAAATAAATTCCCTGCAACTGGAAGGAATCACTGCTCATCTGAATAGAGACTCAAACGCAATTTTTAATTTTGAATATATTGTAAAAGCTTTTGCTTCGCCTGAAAAACAGAAGAGCGATTCACCACCGATGCAATTTTCAGTTGAAGAAATTGAGCTGGATCGAATCCAATTTAGATACAATGATTTCGTTACAAAAAACGAGGTTTATGCTAATTTAAATCATTTTGATACTAAAATCAAAACCTTTGATTTAGACAAAATGAATTTCGAAATTCCCAAAGCTAAAATTAATGGTTTAAAATTCAGATTAAAGCAGGGTGTTGTCGAATTATCCAAAAAAACTGAAGTTGCTGCGGCTATAAATGCTCCGGAATCCATTCTAAAATTAAAACTGGGCGAAATTGATCTCTCAAAAATCGATTTTGATTATCAAAGTGATGAAACCAAGTTATCTGCTACTTTTTATTTAAAAAAATTGTTAGCTAAAATTGATAAAATTGACCTTAACAACAAATTACTTTTACTGGAAAGCATAAATCTTACAGGTGCAGAAGCAGCATTGGCTTTTGGAAAAATTGACAAAAGAAATATAATTAAAGAAGTCGCTGCGGAAGGAAATACTTGGGAGGTAAAAGTAAATAAAACCAATTTTAAACGCGTTAGTTTCAGTTTTGACAATAATAATGCGGTTACAATCCCAGACGGAATCGATTACAACCACTTAACTTTCACAAAATTAAACTTAGATGTTGACGCTTTTCATTATAGTTCTGACAATATCTCAGGAGAGGCAAATTCATTAACCTTTCAGGATAAAAGCGGTTTAAACATTCAGTCCTTTACCGCTGATTTTTTCTACGGTAAAAAAAATGCTTTCTTCAAAAATTTGTATTTAAAAACACCTCAAACAGAATTGAGGGATGAAATTCTGATCGGATATCCTTCGATTGAATCGCTGTCTAAAAATCCGGGTGAATTAGGTATTACCGCTAATCTGAAAAAAAGTAAATTGGGTATTAAAGACATTTTGCTCTTTGCTCCCATTTTAGTAAAAACCAATCCGTTCATGAGTTATCCCAATGCTATTTTGCGGGTAAATGGACGTATAACGGGAAAATTAAAGAATTTTTCAATTCCAAATATTGAAATCAGTGGTATTGGAACAACAAAAGTAGTGACAAGCGGCAGGATTATCGGTTTACCCGATTCTGATAAAGCCTACTTTGATTTGAATGTTAAGCAACTACAATCGGGTTCAAAGGATCTCAATGGAATTTTGCCTGCGGGAACTATTCCTACTTCAATTCAACTCCCGCAGAATTTCACAGCAGTGGGAACTTTTAAAGGTACGATCACCAATTTTTATACTAATATGAATCTGGTAAGTAGTTTTGGAAATGCAAAAATAAAAGGAAACTACGATCGTAGAGTAAAAAATAACGATAAGTTTGATGCACAGACGGAACTTACTAATTTTGATTTAGGAAAATTCATTAAAAATAATGCAGTTGGAAAAGTCACCGCAAAAGCTACAGTAAAAGGCAATGGAACTGATCTCAAAACAGCTACGGTTTCATTGAATGGAACGATTCAAAAAGCCTATTATAATAAATATACCTATCAAAATCTGAGCGTAAAAGGGAATATCCGCAATGGAAATTTCAATGCGACCGCTTTGGCAAATGATCCAAATTTAAAATTTGACTTAGTCAGTAACGGAAGTTTTAAAGACAAATACCCAACTGGTAAATTAAAACTTAATGTGGATATTGCTGATTTAGAAAAACTGAATCTACATGCCGGTCCAATGAAAATAAGAGGCGTTGTCGATGCTGACATTCAATCAGCGAATTTAGATTACCTCAACGGAACAATGCGGGCAAATTCTATAAGTATTACTAATGAAGCAGGACAATTTGTGATTGACTCCATTAATGTGGTTGCAACATCAACTTCAGAAAAGAATACATTAGTACTGAAATCCCCATTTATGGACGCGGAAGTAATTGGGAAATATAAATTGTCCCAAATAGCAACAGCAGTAACAAATTCTGTTGCCAAGTATTATGACAGCGATCCATATTCCAGAAAAAAAATCGTTGGAAAGCAGGAATTTGCGTTTATAATTGGCATAAAAGATAGTCCCATTTTATTAAAACTGATTCCAGAATTGAAAAGCTTGGAGCCTATCAACATTGATGGACGATATAATTCTGTTAATGACTCTATTGTTTTGAACGGCAGTGTTCCGAAGTTAATTTATGGTGCAAATACCATTACAAATGCTACTTTAAAAGTAGACACTCAAGATAATGCGTTGGTTTACAGCTTTATTGTAGACGATATTCAAAACAAAGAATTTGAGCTGCCACACACTAGCATTACTGGAAAAATGGCAAAAAATCTTTTGGATTATACCGTGCAGCTGAAAGATGCAAAAGATGTAGAACGTTATTTGATAACCGGAACGCTGAAGGCAGTAAATGGAAATAACGAACTAAGCCTTGGCCCGAATAATTTATTGCTGAACTATGAATCTTGGAAAATAGCACAGGATAATTTAATTATTTTTGGCAACAAAGGAATTTACGCCGATAATTTCGACCTGAGTAAAGATGGAAGCAGCATCCGGATACAATCACAAAACAAGTCTGTCAATGCGCCAATAACAATTGATTTCACTGACTTCGACATCAAGACCATTACTAGTATGGTTGAAAAAAATGATTTACAATTAAGTGGTAAAATCAATGGAAATGCATTAGTTAAAAATGTAACGTCCACTCCGCTTTTTACTGCCGATTTAAATATTGAAAACTTTACTTTCAAAAAAGACACGGTCGGTAACATTAGCGTAAAAGTAAACAATGCAATTGCTAATAGATATGATGCAGTTGTTGCTATTACAGGCCAAGGAAATGACGTTAATTTAGACGGAAATTACAAAACAACCGACAGCAGTTTTGATATGAATCTGGCGATCCGCAAATTGAACCTTAAGAGTATTCAGGGTTTTACTTTGGATAATTTAAAAGAAAGTACCGGTTTTTTTACAGGGGATTTCAAAATAACCGGAAATACTTCTCAGCCTAAAGTGGCTGGAGAATTACAATTTAATGACATTGGTTTCACGGCAACCCAGCTCAATTCAAAGTTCATGTCATTAAATGATAAAATTGTATTTACTGGCGATGCTATCCTTTTCGATAATTTTATCATCAAAGATGAAATGGAAAATGATTTAACAATCAACGGAAAAATAAACAGTAAGAATTTTAGGAATTTCGGTTTTGATTTAGCGTTGGATGCTGATAATTTTAAAGCGATTAATTCAACGGCCAAAGATAATAAATTGTATTACGGCGAATTATATTTAGACAATCATCTAAAAATATCAGGGAATCTTGACAATCCCGTTGTTGAAGGAAGTATCAAAATCAATGAAGACACTAAATTTACAGTTGTTATACCGCAGTCTGATCCGTCAGTTGCCGCTAGAGAAGGAATTGTGGAATTCATTGATCAAGATAATCCGCAGGTAGTACAAACTGTTGTTGTTGATGAATTCAGCAGCGAATCCGCGATTAGAGGAATAAATGCTTCGGTAAATATTGAAATAGCTAAAGAAGCCGAATTATCCTTA
Source organism: Flavobacterium caseinilyticum (assembly GCF_004349085.1). Lineage (GTDB taxonomy): Bacteria > Bacteroidota > Bacteroidia > Flavobacteriales > Flavobacteriaceae > Flavobacterium > Flavobacterium caseinilyticum. The sequence goes on from NZ_SMFM01000008.1 coordinate 114,696, forward strand.
GTTATTGATAAAGCAAACGGGGATTTCTTAAAATTAAAAGGAGAAGCCCAATTAAACGGTGGAATTGATCCTTCCGGAAAAACAACTTTAACAGGAAGATATGAATTATCCGAGGGTAGTTATGAGATGAATTTTAATTCCATAAAAAGGAAATTTGATATCAAAAAAGGCAGTTACATTCTATGGACCGGAGAACCGACAACCGCCAACATAAACATTACCGCCATCTATAAAACTGAAGCTGCGCCAATTGATTTAGTGAATGACCAGTTAGGAAGTGTCACTGCACAAGTGAGAAATACCTATAAGCAAAAAATTCCTTTTGAAACCGGATTAAAAATGACTGGCGAGTTATTAAAACCAATCATTTCTTTTGATATCGTGCTGCCTGATGGAAATAATAGCGTTTCAACTGAAATCATCAATACTACTCAAGCTAAATTGACGCAACTGCGCCAGCAACCGGATGAGATGAACAAACAGGTTTTTGCCTTACTTCTGCTAAATCGCTTTATTGGTGAAAACCCTTTCGCCAGTCAAACAGGAGGAACAAATGTTTCTTCACTGGCCAGAGAAAGTGCCAGTAAAATTTTATCGCAGCAGTTAAATAATCTTGCCGGTGATTTAATAGAAGGGGTAGACCTTAATTTTGATTTGAATACCTCTGATGATTACACGACAGGCCAGCGCGAAAACAAAACAGAATTGAGCGTGGGTGTTTCCAAGAAATTGCTGAATGACCGATTGAAAGTCACTGTGGGAAGTAGTTTTGGCATAGAAGGTCCGCAACAAGTTAATCAAAATGCAAATAATATTGCTGGTGATGTTTCTTTGGATTATCAAATTTCAAAAGACGGAAGATATAGAATGCGAGTGTACAGACTGAACAAATATCAAGTAGCGTTGCAAGGCGAAGTAGTTGAAACCGGTATCGCCTTCATAATTACTATGGATTACAATAAATTCAGGGAATTGTTTGCAAAAAGTAAAGCACGCAAAGAAGCTAAAAAAAATAAATAAACATTTTTGAAACACTAGTGGAATACGAAATTTGATGAGTTTATTTTCTTAATCAAGCTTAATTTTTTACTGTTTCTAATAAATAATAAAACGAATGAATAAGAAGCACTTATTATATTTTCTTTTTTTTGCATTGTTTGCCTGGTCGTGCAGCAATACAAAATACTTACCTGAGGGCGAACTTCTGTATACTGGTGCAACTGTGAAAGTAGAAGGAGACGAAACCTCTAAAAAAGAAAAAAAAGCATTAAAAACAGCATTAAAAAGCATTCTTAGACCAAAACCGAATTCCTCTTTTCTGGGTTTGAAACCTAAATTGTTAATCTATAATTTGGCTGGTACGCCAAAAAAAGAAAAAGGATGGCGCCATTGGTTAAAAACCAAAGTAGGTGAACCACCGGTTCTCTACAGCCAAGTCGATTTAGAATACAGCAAAAGCGTCTTACAAAACTTTACCGAAAATAGTGGGTATTTCCAAACAAAAAGTGAAGCCGATTCTACCCGAAACGGAAAAAAAGCAAGCGCAGAATATATCGTAACGACAGGAAAACAATATACAATTAGAGATGTAATTTTTCCAACAGATTCTTCGCTGATTAGCACTGCAGTTCGCAATACGAGTCGCAGAAGTCTGCTGAAAAAAGACCAGGGCTACAGCCTTGATGCAATCAAATTAGAAAGAACCCGGATTGACTCCAGATTGAAAGAAAAAGGATTCTTTTTTTTTAATCCTGATTATCTCAAAGTACAGGTAGACAGTACTGTTGCAGATCACCAAGTTGATCTTATAGTAAAAGTTAAGGACGAAACTCCGCAACAGGCAGAAACCCAGTATAAAATCAATAAAATCATTGTATATCCAAATTACTCCATCGGAATGGACAGTGTGAAAAACACGATGGATTCTATCAAAAAATACAATGATTTTACCATCATTGATCCTGAAAATTTATTCAAACCCCGAATTTTTGACCGAGCGTTGTACTTCCAAAAAGAGGATTTATACAATCGTGCGGACCATAATTTATCGCTGAATCGATTGGTGAACATGGGAACTTTCAAATTCGTGAAAAATCAATTTAGGATTTCTGATACAATAGGCAATTATCTGGACGCCTATTATTACCTCACACCATTACCCAAAAAATCAATTCGTCTGGAGCTATTGGCTAAAACCAATTCTGCCAATTATACTGGAACAGAATTAAATTTAAACTGGAGCAATCGAAATGCTTTTAGAGGGGCTGAACTGTTAACGATTACAGGTTTTGGAGGTGTCGAAGTTCAGGTTTCTGGCCAGAATAAAGGATTCAATGTATATCGTTTTGGCTCCGAGGCAAATTTAGTATGGCCAAGATTAGTTAGTCCTTTTAAACTGAATCCTCCCGGTGGCTTTGTTCCAAAAACAAAAGCTACACTAGGCTATGAATTCCAAAACAGAATCAAATTATATTCGCTACAAACATTCAAAGGTTCTTTTGGTTATTTATGGAAAGAAAGTGAGCAAAAAGAACACTTATTTAATATCACTGAAATCACTTATGCCAGTCCGCAAAATGTGACTCCCTTATATCAGGAGCAAATTCTGGCAAATCCCTCGTTGGGCAAAGTAATCGAGAAACAATTAATCTTTGGACCAACGTACTCTTTTACCTTTACTAATACTTTGGAGCGGAGAAAGAAAAACACTTTTTACTACAAAGGCACAATAGATCTGGCAGGAAACGTAGCCGGTTTAGTTACTGGAGCAAATATTCGAAAAGGTGATACCATTAAACTCTTTAATGTTCCCTTTAGCCAATTTATTAAGTTAGAAAACGATTTTAGACATTATTATAAATTGGGTCCTGATTCAGAAATCGCTAGTAGAATTATTGCCGGCGCCGGATTTGCTTACGGCAATTCAGCTGAAATACCGTTTATTAAACAGTTTTTTATTGGCGGAACTAATAGCTTAAGAGCATTCAGAGCTCGCTCCATCGGACCTGGAAGTTTTGATGGCGCAGCAGTAAATACAAGTGCTTTTTTACCAGATCAATCCGGAGACATTAAATTGGAATTCAATACGGAATACCGCGCTAAAATTTACGGTTTGGTAAAAGGTGCGTTATTTGTCGATGCCGGAAACATTTGGTTATTAAACGAAAATTCCGATAAGCCCGGTGCTAAATTTTCGAAAAAATTCTGGAGCGAAATGGCCGTTGGTGCCGGAGCCGGACTGCGTTTTGATTTTTCTTTCTTAGTGCTTAGAACTGATTTGGCATTCCCAATTCGTAAACCTTATTTACCGGACGGGGAGCGTTGGGTATTAGATAAAATTAATTTTGGAAGTAGTCCTTGGAGAAGAGAAAATTTAGTTTTTAACTTGGCTATTGGTTATCCTTTTTAAAAATCTCGTCGTTGATCTGGATTCGATTTTAGATTAATAAATAGTTGAACTGTTTATTTTGAATGTGAAAACTCCGAAAGCATCGTAGATACTTTCGGAGTTTAAATTTAAATACTATCTAGTATCCCAAAATCTATTTATTTTTTCTGATTGCCTTTTCTAGAATCTTTTATAATTTTTTTGCTACACTTAAGGCATTTTCCTTCTTTGATATAGAATTCGTCCTTGCAATTGGGACAATATGCTTTTTTTATATCAACTGTTTCTGTTAATTCCATTGCACATTTAGAGCACTTCCCCCGAGTGTCCATCATCATTTCCTGATGCATCGGGCATATAAAAAGCCTTTTTTCCTTCACTAATTTTTCAGGATTTTTATTTTCAACCACTTGTGCAAATCCGGTCCATGCAAATGCAATCGTTAATAGTATTGAAACTATATTTTTCATTTTAATTCAATTTAAATTAATTAACTCTTTTATCATTTTATTCATAATTTAGGATAGAGATTTTTTTATTTTCCTCCTTCAATGAACGTGATGTTCCCAGAACTTCGTTACATACTTGTAACAACACTGTACTGCCAATTTTAAATTAATCCCTTAAAAAGTATTATATAACCAATTCGATAACAAAGTTATAAATAGTTAAATTTATAATTTAAAAGTATTTGTTAATTTCTGCAACATCAAAATATCAAATAATTATTACGTGAAAATCTTTTTCGATTAAAGTCTATTTTCTTTAGCGAGACTTTTGTTTTAAAAGAATCATTAATAATTTAATTTAACGTTTATCGTTTAAACATTCTATTATATTTGCAACCAACAAAATTGACACTATAGATGGAAGAATGTATCTCCGTTTTTGATATGCTAAAAATTGGTGTTGGACCTTCAAGTTCACATACTCTTGGACCTTGGAGAGCAGCCGAACGCTTTCTTGGTGAATTAAGAAACGAAAAATTACTTGCTGCTGTAAATCGGGTAAAAATAGATTTATACGGTTCCCTTTCCTTAACAGGAAAAGGTCACGCAACGGATTTGGCCGTAATGCTGGGTTTGAGCGGACAAGATCCGGAATACATTCCCGTGGAAAATATTGATGCTATTATCAAATCCATTGAATCTAAAAACGAAATCAATTTAGGAAACGAAAAACCAATTCCTTTTTATTTCCTCCAAGACATTGTTTTCAATAAAAACTTTCTTCCTTTTCATGCCAATGGAATGACTTTTACCGCGTATATGACGGATGACAGCGAATATATTTCTACCTTTTATTCAATTGGTGGCGGATTTGTAGTCAAAGAAGAACGCATCAACGCCAAGAAGAAAATAAAAATTAAATGTGCTTTTCCTTATCCAATTGAGAAAGCAGTTGAACTATTAGATTTTTGCAAAAAAGAGAATAAATCTATATCAGAAATCGTTTATGAAAACGAAAAATCGATGCGTACCGAAGCTGTTATCGATCATGAATTAGTGCGTATTTGGAAAACAATGCTCGAATGCATGTACATAGGTTGCCATTCCGAAGGGATTCTTCCAGGAGGATTAAACGTGCGTCGTCGTGCTTTTGATATGCACCAAAACCTCATCGGTTTAGCCAATTATGATTCGCCACAAACCTGGCTTGAAGAAATCAGAAAAACAGAAGTTAAATTTCGCCAAATACTGAAATGGGTTTCTTGTTTTGCCCTTGCGGTAAATGAAGTAAACGCTGCTTTAGGTCGTGTGGTTACTGCTCCAACAAACGGAAGCGCAGGTGTAATTCCTGCTGTTTTAATGTATTATTTAGTGATTGAAAACCACAACGCCGGAGAAAAAGAAATCAAACAATTCCTGATGGTTGCCGGAGAAATAGGTAGTATTTTCAAGAAAGGTTCTACCATTTCCGCAGCAATGGGCGGTTGTCAGGCAGAAATAGGCGTTTCATCCTCGATGGCAGCCGCGGCTTTATGCGAATTGATGGGCGGAACTCCCGAACAGGTTTTGATGGCTGCCGAAATTGCGATGGAACATCACTTGGGACTGACTTGTGATCCTATCGGCGGTCTGGTTCAGATTCCGTGTATTGAACGAAATACAATGGGTGCCATAAAAGCCATAAATGCCGCTGAATTAGCCTTGGAAACCGACCCTAAAAATGCAAAAGTGCCTTTGGACAAAGTGGTAGACACGATGTGGCAAACGGCCAAAGACATGAATAATAAATACAAAGAAACATCTGAGGGCGGATTAGCCATTGCCGTGAATATGGCGGATTGTTAAATTTCATAACACAAATTTAAAACACTGACAATCTAAAATTCAACTATTTACAGTAGATTTATTCTCTATTTTAAAAGAAAAATAAAATGAAAATTAATTGGATAGTAGTTGGAATTGTAATCATTTTTGCGCTCATTTTAATTGTATTTCTGATAATAAAAAATCAAAAAGAACAAAAAAAATATACCGATTTTTTAAACAATGATTTCAAGAAAGCAGATGAAGAAGAGTCAGATTTGAATGACGATACGTATTGATTTATATGGTTTCCGTTTCTTAAAAACCTTTATAAATCATTTCATTTTTCGTGCAACAAAATAGAATATTTCATTAAATGAGAATCAAAAACTACTTTCTTCTCGTATCAATTAAATGAACGATTTTCCATCCCGAATTTTCGGGAGTATCTTTCTTAAAAAGCGTAAAAGCATTCACTCCTTTGTGACTTAATTTACCATTGACGTAAAACTCATAAGGTGTCCAGGCGTGCGCCATGCTTCCATCGACTTGGATGGAGTAACTCAGAATTTTTTCCTGAAACTTTATTTCGGCAGGAATAGAAGCTATCGATTTAAAAAAAACTTCGGGCTTTTCATTGGATAATCGAGTGCCTTTTGCATTCTCATTAATAGATTGTAAAATCATTGTTTCATCACAAAGTGTCTGTAGTTTCAAAGTATCTTTGGCATGAAATGCCTCAAAAAAAGTTTCAATTACCTTTTGAATTTCTTGATTTTGAGCTTGAGAATATGACGATGAAAATAAGACTATCACTATTAGTATTTTACGCATAATTACTTTTTTTAATAAATTGGGTCCTTAAAAAACATTACTGTTACATTTTTGAGTTAAAAATATACATTTTATTACCTTTACGATCTTAAAATAACAAATATGTCTGTCGCTAAAAAAGATTATAAAAGGATTACTACAAAATCACTGATTGAAATGAAAGCCAATGGAGAGAAAATTTCTATGCTTACCGCATACGATTACACCATGGCAAAAATCGTTGATACTGCCGGAATTGATGTAATTCTTGTTGGTGATTCTGCTTCGAATGTGATGGCTGGTCATGAAACAACGTTGCCAATTACATTGGACCAAATGATTTATCACGCTTCCTCTGTAGTGAGAGCAATAGAAAGAGCTTTGGTTGTGGTAGATTTGCCTTTTGGAAGTTACCAGTCAGATCCTAAAGAAGCGTTGCGTTCTGCTATCCGAATTATGAAAGAAAGCGGTGGACATGCCGTGAAATTGGAAGGCGGAAAAGAAATTAAAGATTCTATCAAGAAAATATTAAATGCAGGAATTCCAGTGATGGGACATTTGGGTTTAACCCCGCAATCTATTTATAAATTTGGAACTTATACCGTTCGTGCCAAAGAAGAAGAGGAAGCGCATAAACTAATAGAAGATGCTAAATTGTTGGAAAGACTAGGTTGTTTTGCATTGGTTTTGGAAAAAATTCCGGCCCATTTAGCCGAAAAAGTAGCTCAAAGCATTTCGATTCCGGTAATTGGAATTGGTGCTGGTGGCGGAGTTGATGGACAAGTTTTGGTAATTCATGACATGTTGGGAATGAACAATGAATTTAATCCGCGTTTCTTGAGAAGATACATGAATTTATACGACGAAATGACAACAGCTATCGGTCAATATGTTTCCGATGTGAAATCCAGAGATTTTCCTAATTCAAGTGAACAATATTAAGCCCCCTAACCCCCTAAAGGGGAATTGAAAAATGAAAATAGTTTCCAATAAAAATAACCTGCAAATTCTTCACGAAGACAATCATCTTATTGTGATTAACAAGCGCGTAGGCGATATTGTGCAAGGTGATAAAACCGGCGATAAACCACTATCTGATGTGGTAAAAGAATACATTAAAGATAAGTATAACAAACCCGGAGAAGTATTTCTGGGCGTCGTACACCGTTTAGACCGACCAACAACCGGAATAGTCGTTTTTGCCCGAACCAGTAAAGCGTTGACAAGAATGAATGAGTTGTTCAGTAACCGTGAAACTCAAAAAACGTATTGGTGTATCGTGAAAAACAAACCTGCAAATTCTGAAGACAAATTGGTTCATTTTATAAAAAGAAACAAAAAAAATAACACATCAAAAGCACATTTAAAAGAAGTTCCTGATAGTAAAATAGCCAGTTTAGATTATAAAATCATTCAAGAACTCAACAATTATTTTGCATTGGAAATCAATCTTCATACGGGCAGGCACCATCAAATCAGGGCACAGCTTTCGGCGATTGGATCACCGATAAAAGGCGATTTGAAATATGGGTTTGACCGAAGCAATCCGGATGGAGGAATTCATTTGCACGCCCGAAAATTGGTTTTTCTACATCCTGTTACCAAAGAAAATATAGAAATCATCGCACCAACACCAGATGATGTGATTTGGAATGCAGTCTAATACTTTCCTGTTTTTTAATTAAAATGGTAACAAAAACAATACTTTACAGACTTATACCATACAAAACAGGAATAAAATCCTGTTTTTTTTTATTCTTTAGCTTGCATAGAAAGTTGGATTAAAATAATAATTATGTAATTTTAATTTAAAATCATCTTATGAATTACAAAACCGATATAAAATCACGAAAAGAATCTCTTAAAAAATTATTACACGTCATCACAAAACATGAAGATGCAATTATTAAAGCGTTGTACGATGATTTTAAAAAACCAGCTTTTGAAGCCGTTTTAACTGAAACTAACTACGTCATCAGTGACTTGAAAGAGACCATAAAAAACATTGATTCTTGGGCTAAGCCAAAGAAAGTTATGGCAACCTTTTTAAATTTCCCTTCCTCAGATTATATATACAGTGAACCTTACGGTAATGTTTTAATCCTTTCTCCGTGGAATTATCCGTTTCAATTGGCTTTATGTCCACTTGTTGCCGCTGTTGCCGCAGGGAATAAAGTGACTTTAAAACCATCTGAACTAACACCGAATACTTCGAATATTATAGCGAAAATAATTACTGAAACTTTTCCCGTGAAAGATGTTGTGGTCATTACTGGAGACGCCACCATTGCTGCAAATTTGTTAAGTAAACGCTGGGATTATATTTTCTTTACAGGAAGTGTCGCTGTTGGAAAAATAGTGGCAAAAGCTGCTGCCGAAAACCTAACGCCAGTAACACTGGAACTGGGAGGAAAAAGCCCTTGCATTGTTGATGAAACAGCCAATTTAGAATTAAGTGCCCGACGCATTGTTTGGGGGAAAATCATAAACGCCGGACAAACCTGTGTGGCTCCAGATTATATTTTGGTACACCATAAAATGAAAGCTGTTTTCGTGAAATTCCTGATTCAGGAAATCGAAAAAGCACTTGGAACAAATCCTGAAGAATCTCCGGATTTTGCAAGAATCATCAACTTGAAAAACTGGCAACGTCAATTGAGTTTATTGGAAAATCAGAAAATACTTTTTGGAGGACAATCAAATAGAGATTCGTTATACCTCGCTCCTACTTTACTTGACGAACCAAAAATGGATAGTTTAGTGATGAAGGAAGAAATTTTCGGACCAATACTTCCAATACTGTCCTATCAATCGAAAGCTGACATTGATAAAATTATTTCGAGCTTCGAAAAACCGTTATCACTATATTTATTTTCCCAAAACAAATCTTTTATCGATGAAGTGCTGCAAAAATATTCTTTTGGTGGCGGCTGCATCAATGACACGGTAGTTCACTTGGTTAACAATCGCCTGCCTTTTGGAGGTGTTGGAAATTCCGGTATGGGAGCGTATCATGGAAAATTGAGTTTTGATATTTTTTCACACAAAAAATCGATTGTAAAAAGAGGAACATGGCTTGATTTACCGTTGCGTTATGCACCGTATAAAGACAAATTGAAAACTATTCAAAAAGTATTAAAATGGTTGTAACCAATGAAAAAACAGTAAGCGAGGCCATAAAATACCGACGCTCTGTCCGGGTTTTTAAAGATGAAGCTATTGATACGGAAAAAGTAAAAGAATGCATTCAATTAGCAATGCTGGCGCCCACAAGCAGTAATATGCAACTTTGGGAATTTTATCATATAGTATCTCCGGAAATCATACAAAAAATAGCCAAAGCCAGTTTTGACCAGAATGCAGCAAAAACAGCACAACAATTAGTCGTTGTTGTAGCGAGGAAAGATTTGTGGCGCAAAAGAGTAGAATCGAATATTGATTATCTGAAAACGCAATATGGCAATAAACCGGCAGCAGAATATTCAAAAAGAGAAAAATTCGCTTTAAATTATTATCAGAAAATTATTCCAACACTGTATTTTGATTTTTTAGGAATTATTGGAATGCTAAAATTCCTTGTTTTTCAAGTCATTGGTCTATTCAAACCCATTTACAGACAGGCTCGACAAAGCGATATGCGAATCGTAGCCCACAAAAGTGCGGGACTTGCCGCACAGAATTTTATGATCAGCATGGCAGCCATAAATTACGATACGTGTCCAATGGAAGGTTTTGATTCGCTGAGAATTAAAAAAATATTACATTTGCCCGCTTCCGCAGAAATAAATATGATTTTAGGCTGCGGAATTAGAGACGAAAATGGTATTTATGGAGAACGATTCCGAATCCCTTTTGAAGAAACCTATTTTAAAATATAACCAACCAATTATTAAATCAAATGAATAAAACTGTACAATACCGAATTGACGAAATTAAAAAAAATGGGTACGCCTTAGATTTTGGAAATGTTTTCAACCACGCCTTTGGAAATTACAAAAAAATTGCGCTGTACGGCGGTTTAATCATTTTTGTCTTTTTTATTCTGTTCAGTATCTTTGCAATCGGAATATTGATGGCCATTTTTGGCGGAGCTGTGGTTTTAGAATTTTTAAAACCTGAAAATTTAAAACCGGAGGATTTAAGTTTAAATTTTCTGTTGATTTTATCAGCAATCTCCGTAGTAGTAACTGCTTTATTAAGTCCGTTAACGGCCGGACTGATAAAAATGGCGTACTGCGCTGAAAGAGACGAAGAATTTCATGTAGCAACGATGTTCCAGTACTACAAAGCACCCTATTTCAAGGAACTATTTACCGCAACATTCCTGATATCGGTTTTGACTTCAGTGCTGTCATCGGTTATTAATTATGCCCAAATTCCATTTATTAATGCAATTGTTTCGATTACGGTAACATTATTCACCCTTTTCATGATTCCGTTAATTATTTTCGGAAATCTAAAAGCTATCGAAGCGATACAAACCAGTATCATAATTGTTTCTAAACAACCTGCTATTTTATTGGGATTATTTGTTGTAGGAATCATAGCAACGATGGTAGGATTCATTGGATGTTGTATTGGAATCGTCTTTACCATTCCATTTATGTACTCGTTATATTACGCTATGTACAACGAAATAATCGGATTTGAAAGTGAAGATGAATTTGAAGAAAAAATCTAGAAAATATTTTTTTTTTAAAATAAAAACCAAGATAGAAATTCTGTTCTGTCTTGGTTTTTATTTGAAATTTTTCCCTACATTGACCACCAAAAAGATAGTAACCCAAATCTACTCTTTCAAAACTTAATAAAAATTTTTCTATGGTGTTGTACTGTAGCCTACTGACTATTTTCAACCCAAAATTTATTTTATTTTGGGATTTTATTTTTTTTACGTGGAATAATCTTTTACTGATTATAATACCAATTCTATTTATATTCTTAATCTACGAGGTTTATAAAATAAAATCTGCGTTAAAGAGTACATTATTAAAAAATGGTGCCGAAACAGTTGGCAAAAACAAAGAATACCAACTTTATCTCCTTTTTTTGGGTATCATACTTCCTTCCATTGAAATTGTCTTTGAGATTTTTAAAATTAGACCTATCAGTTTATTAATTCCCAATTGCAGCATTGGGTTCTTTTTACTTCTACTTTATTATCTAAGTACTAAAAATAGCTTTATTTTTAAAAATATTAAAGCAATATTCATCACTTTATTTCTACTCTATTTTTGTTTTATTTGCAGAAATCTAATATATTCTCCCGGTGATACTATCCCTATTGTAGGTTTTATTGTTAGTTTTTTCTTTTCTTACAGCATTTTAAAACCCCGAAAATTGTACTGGTATTTTGTAACGTCGGTTTTTACATTCTACGTCGTTATTTATTTATTAGAATTGGTGCCATTAAAAACTAATATTGCACTTGCTGTATATTCAGCTATTATATTGATTATCAATTACATTAATTACATTTCGTTATTAAATGTTGAAATCGAAACGCGTTTTAATAACCAAATTATTAATAAAGGAAACTCGCTTATTCTGGCTACAAACCGAAAGGGTGAAATTGTGTTTTGCAGCGAAAATGTAAAAACTATTCTGGGCTACTCAGTACAGGAAATTATGGGATTGGGATATTGGAAAGTCACTGAGGATACAGAATTTTATGGTGAAGAATACCAAACTAAATTCAAAGATGACCGAATTTTTACACGGAAACTAAAATGTCAAAATGGAGAATATAAACACATTCAATGGAACGATAAAAGATTTTCCGATGATTTAATTATTGGGATTGGCCAGGATGTGACCAATGAAATTCATGTTCAGAATCAATATAAAGATCTGGTTGAAAATGCCGTCGATCTTATATTTGAATTAGATACCTATGGCAAGTTCACATTTGTCAATAATTTTAGTATAAATACTCTAGGCTACTCGGAAAATGAATTTCTATCGCGTTATTTTTCAGAATTTATCAGAACGGATTACAGTGATAAGATTAATGATTTTTACCTCAATTTAGTTACAAACAATGAAAATTTTCCCGCTACTGAAATTCCTTTATTAAAGAAGAATGGTGAAGCATTATGGATTTCCCAAAAAGTAATTATTCGCAAAAATGAATTAGGGAAAATAGTAGGATATTCCGGTATAGCAAGAGATATCACCAAATTTAAAGATATAGAAGTTGAAAATACATTACGTCAGGAAAAAGTAGAAAAGTACAACACGGTGATTAAACAATTATCCACGACAAACTTCAGTAATTACAAAAATTTGGATGCAAGCTTGATGCAAATAATCGAAACCGCTGCTAAAGTTTCTAATTGTAATCGGGTAAGTTATTGGAAATATTCAGAAGATTTAATAACCTGCGAAAATTTATTCGATTTAGATACCAACTCGTATCGCAAAGGTTTTGTTTTAGAAAAAACAAACTATCCCATATACTTTGAATCGATAAAAAATAAAACACAAATTAGCGCTCCGGACGTCTTCAATAAATGGGAATTATCAGAATTTGTAGAAAGCTATTTCTTGAAAAATGATATCAAATCACAACTCGACATTCCTATTTTTATTAATGGTGATTTATCGGGAACCATCAGCTTTGAAACAGTAAAAAAACAGCGTTCTTGGGATAACGACGATATTATTTTCGCCAGATCTATTTCGGATATTATATCGCTGACTATGATTTCTCACAGTCGTTATGAGACCGAAAAGAAATTAGAATACAAAAGTGAGCTGTTGTCCGCAATGGCACGTTGCACGGAGAAATTACTGAATAGCAATGACATTACGGATATATTTTCGGATGTTCTTATTATTATGGGAAAAGCCACCAAATCGCACCGCGCCTATTATTATGAAAATGATGAAAAAACGGGATTAATAAGTCAAAAATACCGTTGGATCATTAATAATATTTACTTAACGGAAAACAATGTTAAACTTCAAAATCTGCCACATTCATTTTTTGAAGATTTATTGTCCCCGCTATTGAACAATAAAATTTACGAGGCAATAATACCAAAAATTGAAAATCTTTCTGTTAAAAATAAATTGAATAATCTTGAGGTTGTATCGATTATTCTTTTTCCAATTTTTGTCAGAAACAAATTTCACGGTTTTTTGGGTTTTGATGACACGCAGAACGAAAAAAAATGGTCTGATGATGAGGTTAATATTTTACAAACATTAGCCAGCAATATTTCGTCCTCTATTGAGCGCATTCAAAACGAGACAGCTATTTATGAAAGTGAAGAGAAATTTAGATTACTGGCTAATAATATTCCGGGAACAGTTTATTTATCAAATTACGATGAAAATAACACTAAGATTTATATTAACGACGAAGTTGAAAAGCTAACTGGTTATCCAAAAGCGGATTTTCTTACCAATAAATTATCATTCATTGATTTAATTCATCCCGATGATAAAATGAGTACCATTAATGCGCAAAAGAATTCAATAAATGAAAAAAGTCCCATTCATTTAATTTACAGAATTATACATAAAAACAATAGTATTGTATGGGTGGAAGAATTTGGTGACACCATATATAAAAATGGAAAAATTGTGTTCTTAGAAGGAATTTTTATTGATATTACCGAAAGAAAACAAACCGAATCTGTTGTTCAGGAAAAGGAATTGGCAGAGGCTGCCAACAAAGCAAAATCTGAATTTCTGGCTAATATGAGTCATGAAATAAGAACACCTTTGAATGGAATTATCGGGTTCACTGATTTGTTAATGAAAACGAACCTCGGAATTACTCAGCAGAAATATATGACAACAGTAAGCCAATCGGCACACTCCTTGCTAGACATTATCAATGACATTCTTGATTTCTCAAAAATTGAAGCAGGCAAACTGGATTTGTACCTTGAAAAATATGATATTAATGAGATGCTGATTCAGGTTATCGATTTGATTTTCTACGAATCAAATCAAAAGAAATTAAAGCTGGAACTGAATATTGCAGCTGATATTCCGAGATATTTTTGGCTGGACAGCGTTCGACTGAAGCAAATTTTGATTAATCTTTTGGCCAATGCCGTAAAATTTACGGAGAAAGGTTCGATAAAATTAGAAATCTCAGTCATCAATAAAATAGATGATTGCAATGCGAAAATCCGCTTTGCGGTTATTGATACCGGAATTGGAATTTTGGAGGAAAATAAAAAGAAAATATTTCGGGCATTCTCGCAAGAAGACAGCTCAACAACGAGAAAATTTGGAGGAACAGGATTGGGTTTAACGATTTCGAACCAATTGTTAGGCTTGATGAATAGCCATCTACAATTGGATAGTACAGTAGATTTAGGCAGTACTTTCTATTTTGATTTGGAACTGAAAACTAGCAACGAAGCTCCAAACACAATTAGCCTTTTTGATACAGATTTTGATTCTATTAATTATAAAGTTGTGAAAACGAAAAATAAGGCGAAAAAAGTTACCGTGCTGATTGTGGAAGACAACAAAGTAAATATGCTTTTGCTTAAAACGATAATCAAAAATCTACCTGTAGATGCTACTATTTTCGAAGTTGTAAACGGGCAGCAAGCTGTGGAGCAGTTTGAAGCAATTAATCCGGATATCATTTTCATGGATATCCAAATGCCAGTGATGAACGGCTATGAAGCCACTGAAAAGATAAGGAAATTAATATCTGGTAAAAATGTACCTATAATTGCAATCACTGCGGGTACCGAAAAAGAAGAAAAAGAAAAATGTCTGAAAGCTGGTATGAATGATTATATACCGAAACCAATAATTAAGGGAATTGTTGATGAAACATTTTTAAAATGGGTAAACTAAGCAATTTAGAAACGATTGTTTATCGTTTTAATTAATGTAATTTTATATAATTAAAGACAATTAACAACTAAAAAAGTAGAATATGAAATGGAGTGGCAGACGTTCAAGTGAAAATTTTGAAGACCGAAGAGGGATGTCCTCTGGAGGAAAAACAATTGTAGGAGGTGGGATTATTGGGATTATTATCTTGTTACTAAACACTTTTGGTGGAGAAAATGTCCAAATGCTTACACCGATTTTGGAACAAATGGGTCAAGGAAATGGCGCTCCAACTGAACAGAGAGCCTTAACAGCTGACGAAGTTGCAGAAGGCAAGTTCATTGAAGCCATATTAGTAGATACTGAAGATGTATGGGCAAAAATATTTCAAGAAAATAACATGCAGTATGAAAGACCAAACTTAGTACTATTTAGCGAAGCTGTAGAAACAGAGTGCGGTAATGCCACATCTGCTTCAGGACCTTTTTATTGTCCGGCTGACCAAAAAGTATACATGGATTTAACATTTTTTGAGGAACTGAAAACTAAATTTGGTGCACAAGGAGGCGATTTTGCTACAGCTTACGTAATTGCTCACGAAATTGGACACCACGTACAAACCTTGTTAGGAACTTCCGCTAAAATGAGACAGATGCAACAAGGTAAAAGCCAGGCCGAAGCCAATAAATTATCAGTTGCTCTAGAATTACAAGCTGATTTTTATGCGGGCGTTTGGACGCATTACAATCAAAAGATGAATAATTTCTTGGAAGAAGGTGA
This sequence comes from Flavobacterium caseinilyticum, assembly GCF_004349085.1. GTDB lineage: Bacteria > Bacteroidota > Bacteroidia > Flavobacteriales > Flavobacteriaceae > Flavobacterium > Flavobacterium caseinilyticum. Next base: position 130,740 of record NZ_SMFM01000008.1, read on the forward strand.
TATCGACGAAGCTTTAAGTGCGGCACATGCGGTTGGTGATGATGCGATTCAAGCTAAAATTCAAGGACACATTGTTCCCGAATCCTTTACACACGGAACTTCGGCACAACGAAAAGCTTGGTTTTTGAAAGGGTATAAATCAGGAGACATTACTCAAGGTGATACTTTTGCAGAAATAAGATAAATCAAAAAGCAATAAGAATTTAAAAATCGGGATATATTCCCGATTTTTTTTGTACTTACATTTAAACAAATCGCGGCAATCAAAAGCACATCGGAAAATTAACTGTACCTTTGCGCCCAATTAAAAAAGTAACCTAAATTATAGTGTTTACTTTATAAACACCATTTATGTCATTTAACTCATTAGGTTTATCTGATGCTTTACTTAAAGCCATCAGCAAAAAAGGATATACAACTCCTTCTCCAATACAACAAAAAGCAATTCCCCCAATATTAGAAGGTAAAGATGTTTTAGCATCCGCACAAACAGGAACAGGAAAAACAGCCGGTTTTACACTACCTATTTTACAACTGTTATCGCAGGGTCAGAACTTAAGACAAAGACCTATTCGAGCTTTAATATTAACTCCAACAAGAGAATTAGCCGCACAAATATTGGCTAATATCAAAGAGTACAGTGTGTTTTTAGACTTAAAAAGCACCGTTATTTTTGGAGGTGTAAACCAAAATCCTCAAGTTACACAATTGCGTCAGGGTGTCGATATTTTAGTCGCCACTCCAGGTCGATTAATCGATTTGCAAAACCAAGGTTTAATATCACTTGCCAAAGTTGAAATCTTGGTTTTAGATGAAGCAGACCGTATGTTAGACATGGGATTTGTACGAGACATTGAGCGCATTATAAAAGTATTGCCTTCAAAAAGGCAAAACTTAATGTTTTCGGCAACCTTCTCAACAGACATCAAGAAATTGGCGATGGGCATTTTACACCATCCCGTTCACGTTGAAGCTACGCCGGAAAATACCACCGTCGATGCTATTACTCAAATAATATATCCTGTTGCGAAAGAGAAAAAAACGGAACTGATCATTAAATTGATTACAGAAGGAAACTGGAAACAGATTTTGGTTTTTACCCGTACCAAACAAGGCGCCAATAAACTGACAGAAAGCATGATTAGTGCCGGAATCAAAGCAGCTGCCATTCACGGAAATAAAGGTCAGGGCGCACGAACCAAAGCCTTGGCGGGTTTCAAAGACGGAAGCCTAACCGCTTTAGTCGCTACGGATATCGCGGCCAGAGGTCTGGATATTCCATTGTTACCGCATGTGGTCAATTTTGAATTGCCTAATATCCCTGAAGATTACGTTCACCGAATTGGTCGTACAGGAAGAGCTGGTGCCAATGGTGAAGCTATTTCGTTATTCAGTCCGGATGAAACGGTCTTTTTGCGTGATATAGAAAAATTAGTAGGTTTGAATTTGCCTAAAGAAAACATCAAAGGTTTCGAACCCGATCCTAACGCTTCCAAAGAACCAATCAAACAAGGACAAGGAAGACAACAACGCGATTCAACTCCACGAAAACCAAAAACAGAAACCACAAACCGAAGCAGCAATAACAGTTTTGGTCCAAGACGTCCGAGTCAAAGTAATGACAGACGTTCTAACAGATAATAAATTTTATTCTTTTTTAGGAGCAGAATGATTTCGTTTTTTCAGAACGTATTTCCCGCTATACATTACAAACCTAGTGAGAGCTGAACAATAGCTCTTACTAGGTTTTTCATTTCAAACGTAGTTCACTGAACTCCACTTAAAATAAAAGCTAAGTGAAGTAATCGGGGCTATTTAGAGCGTTTTTACTTTCACAATATCATTTTACAAATAGATTTTATAAATTTACAATTGCCAAATGATTTGTAAGAAAAAATAAATATATTTGAAGTTAATAGTATGACCATTGTCATACATATCTACCCTAAATTGGGTTGCTTTGTATGATTTTGTCATACATATGCAAGTTGTGCACAAGCTTAAAAAATGTATCGACCTAAAATAGGTTTACTAAAAAAAATGAAGAGAAGAATATTAATATTATTTTTGGCAATAACAGGACTTTTTTCCTGTAAACAAGGCAGTGAATCAACACCAAACACTGTTGATATTAAAACTTTATATTTGGAAAAAAATGTCCAAACTAAAAAGTTATCGGCTAAGCATAATGAAAATAATTTTTACACTAAATATGAATATACTGAGTCTAACGGCGCACGCCTAATAATACAAAACAGCTTTCCAAAAAGTGGAATAAACTACACTGATCCCAATGGTAAGAAATATGCTTATGCTGTATTTTGGACTCGCATAACCAATAATACAATTAATCCTATTGAATTGACAATTGATTTTCCTTTAGATTCATTTGAGATTCCATCTTCATCGGGCAACTATATGAAATTACTTCTTCCTTCCGACACAATGACAATTGATAAAGAACCCTTGAATGATTACGGTCTGACAATAAAATCTTTTTTAGATAATAATCGTCATAAATCGTCCTCGTTAAAAAGAACTATTAATCCAAAAGTTTCAAGTGCTTTTTATGTTGTGACTGTCTCTAATCATGGAGTAGGCGGAACTTTGCGAACAGGATTTAGCTTAAAAGGGCAAAATTTATTTTATAGAGTTAACGATAAAGAAATTCTGTGCGGAAAGATCGATTTAACAAAATTAATGTTACGAAAATAAATAAAAAGCCAGCGCCCCGCTAGCAATCGGATTATCGATTATGCAGAGGTTAAATATCTGAAATCAAAAATCGTTAATCAAAAATCTGAAATCTTTTCCTCTTTATACTGAAAACAGTTGTTTACAAATACAACACTAATTTAAAGCATTACTTTACAAATTAGTATGCGACTCATACTTCTTCAAATCTAGATTAAGAATACTACCTACTCTGCTAAACTCTTCATTAATCTTTGCATTCAAGATCAATTGTTCATCTGTTATCGGATGATTAAAAATTAACTGATGTGCATGAAGCATCATTCCTTTCAGTTCAAAATTCTCCAACCATAATTTATTTTGTTTATTACAACCATGTGGACGACTTCCTAAAATGGGATGAAAAATATGTTTGAAATGCTTTCGCAATTGATGCATCCGTCCCGTTTCAGGAATCGCTTCCACCAAGCAATATCGTGACGTAGGTTTATTGTTAAATTCTAACTCAATTTCGGTAGTTTGCAATCGATGAAAGTAGGTTATAGCATTTTGTATAATGCCATCATCATTGGTTAAATCATAATCAATGGTTAGTTGTTCGGGTGACCAACCACGTAAAATGGCTAAATATTTTTTTTCGACTTCGCGTGTGGCAAAACGATCATTCATAATTTTTAAAACTTCCTTATCCAAGGCAAATAACAATACACCAGATGTTTTACGATCTAACCGATGAACAGGATAAACGTGTTGCCCTCCTATTTGATTTCTCAATTCTTGAATAGCAAACACTTTTGCATCGCGCGCATAAAATGATTTGTGGACTAACAGTCCGCTTGGTTTATTAATTGCAATAATATAATCGTCTTGGTAAAGAATTTCTAACATTTGGCAAAAGTAAAAGAGATTTTTATCGAAATCTCTTTTTTAACGTATTTATTTCTATACTTTTCTTCTTTCCCGCTCGTGAACATCAACAAAAGTAAATCACTAATAAATTTGTAATTGGCGCTAGCAAAAACGCGCTAGCAATCGTATTATCGATTTTGCAGAGTTTAAAAATCTGAAATCAAAAATCGTTAAAAAAAAATTTGAAACATAATTTACATTACATCATGATCTTAACTTCAATACTGAATTACTTCGACAATTTGGCTTAAACATTAGTTTGTGTTTGGAGTTTTATTTGGGAATTTAAATTGCAGGTTTTTCCAGTACTCTTTTGTCTTAAATTTGCGTACTGCGAAATGCGGCAAAAACCAGAAAAATATAATTGTCAAGCGTTAAATTAGAAAAAAGTAAACATAGTTACAACAACTAGTTTACTGTTAGGCAAATCATCAATTATACTCTTTTTTAACCGGAAGGCAATATCAAATTAAATGAAAGTAAGTGAAAAATGAAAAAAATCCGGTCACAAACTACACTATTTGTCAGGAATGTTTGGGGATTGGCAAAAAAAGTCGGGGACTTAGTAAAAAAGTAAAAATCCGATACCAGCTAGAAGTCACTCAGTATGAAAAAATGAATGGTGATGGAAGGGCTCCTGTCCTTCCAAAGGGACATCTATACACCTGCTTGAACTGCAAAGGATCAGGGTTAAAACATGCTGCTTACCCACCAACAGCCGATAAAGAAAACTACCCACAGGTTGCCATTATCGGCGGTGGTATCGGAGGGGTCGCTCTTGCCGTAGCTTGTTTACATCGCGGAATTCCTTTTACCCTGTATGAACGCGATAACAACTTCGATGCTCGATCTCAGGGCTATGGGCTCACTTTACAACAAGCTAGTAAAGCAATCGAGGGATTGGGTATTTTCTCGTTAAAGGAAGGAGTGATTTCAACAAGGCATGTGGTTCATAATACTGAAGGAAAAGTAATCGGTGAATGGGGAATCAGAAACCGGATGCAACTTGCTGCGCAAAAACCTACCCAACGTATAAATGTCCATATCGCACGGCAATCTTTACGCTTAGCTTTACTGGAACAACTGGGCGGACATGATACGCTCCAATGGGGGCATCAGTTAGTCAATCTTGAGAAATCTACGGGTAATGGTGTTGAATTAAGCTTTGAAGTAAACGGCGAAATTAAGAGCGCCAAGGCGGATCTGGTGGTTGGAGCCGATGGAATTCGCAGTTCAGTGCGTGGGTTGCTGATTGATGCGGATACTACTCCTTTACGTTACCTAGGATGTATTGTGATATTGGGGATTTGTCCTCTAAAGCATCTCGAAGGTCTGAATAGTCCTTTGCTGGACTCGGCCACTGTATTTCAAACCGCTAATGGAAATGAACGGATCTACATGATGCCTTACTCATCTGATGCGGTGATGTGGCAATTTAGTTTCCCGCTGTCAGAAAAAGAGGCTAAGTTATTAAGTGCTCAAGGACCTCAAGCACTTAAGGAAGAAGCCTGTCGCAGGACACATTGGCACGATCCAATTCCTCAGATTCTAGCGGCTACCCTTGAAGCTCAGATTTCCGGCTACCCCGTGTATGATAGAGAATTACTCAAATCTGAATTACTAGAGAAAGCTGGCCCTGTAACTCTGATTGGAGATGCGGCTCATCCAATGAGTCCATTCAAAGGACAGGGCGCAAATCAGGGGCTGCTGGATGCGCTCGCCTTGGCTCGTGGAATCTCAAAAGGATGTAGACTTTTATCCCAGTGGAAAAAATATGGAGTTCGGGAAAATGTATTAAAAGAGTTTGAATCAGAAATGTTAGAACGTTCTGCTACCAAAGTGAAAGATTCAGCAGCAGCCGCACAATTCCTACATTCGGAAATTGTGCTTCATGAGCGCGATGCGCCTAGAGGAAAATCTTTGCAGAAAAAAGACATATAAATATATTAAATAACTAATAGCGTAGTATATTTTTCTTAAACAGGGAATTAATAATCAACCCAACCAACCATCTCTATCCAAACTTCTGTACTGAATGGCTTCAGCAATATGGCTGGAAACAACTATTGGAGCAGCATCCAAGTCGGCGATAGTGCGTGCGACTTTCAAAATACGATCGTAGGCCCGCGCCGATAAATTCAATCGTTCCATTGCGGTTTTTAGTAATTGTTTCGAAACATCATCCAAGGCGCAATATTCCCGAATGTGTTTGGTATTCATTTGGGCGTTGTAATGAATATTTTCCATTTGCTCAAAACGTTCCGTTTGAATTTCACGGGCTGCAGTCACTCTCTTGCGAATGTCAACACTACTTTCAGCTTTTTGGTCATCGGATAATTTTTCAAAAGGAACCGGAGTTACTTCGATGTGAATATCTATTCTATCCAATAATGGTCCAGAAATTTTACTCAAATACCGTTGCATTTCGTGAGGCGAAGAAGTTTGTGGCGAATCCGGATCATTGAAAAAACCACTCGGACTCGGATTCATACTCGCAACCAACATAAACGAGGACGGATAAGTAACCGTAAATTTAGCTCTGGAGATCGTTACTTCTCTATCTTCCAGTGGTTGACGCATCACTTCCAAAACATCGCGTTTAAATTCCGGCAGCTCATCCAGAAACAAAACACCGTTATGCGCCATCGAAATTTCACCAGGTTGCGGATAACTTCCTCCCCCGACTAATGCAACATTTGAAATGGTATGGTGCGGACTGCGAAACGGACGTTGATTCATCAAACCTACTTCCTTCAGCTTGCCGGCAACACTATGAATTTTTGTAGTTTCTAGTGCTTCTCGCAACGTCATCGGTGGCAAAATACTGGGCAATCGCTTGGCTAGCATCGTTTTTCCTGCTCCCGGCGGTCCAATCAAAATAATATTGTGTCCTCCGGCTGCGGCAATTTCCATGCAACGCTTGATACTTTCCTGTCCCTTGACATCACTAAAATCGAATTCTGGAAAGTCTAAGGTTTTATAAAATTCAGCTTTGGTATCAATAGTTGTTGGTTCCAGAGTTCCTTTCCCTTCCAGAAAATCTATTACTTCCTGCACATTTTCGATGCCATACACATCTAATCCGGCAACAATTGCGGCTTCTTTTACATTTTGTTTTGGAAGAAAAAAACCTTTGAAACCCTCCTCTTTAGCTTTGATAGCAATTGGCAAAGCGCCTCGTATCGGTTGAAGGCTGCCATCAAGGGAAAGTTCCCCCATAATGATATATTTATCAACATCCTCGGCATTGATTTGTCCGGAAGCTACCAAAATTCCAATCGTTAAAGTCAGGTCATAGGCAGAACCTTCTTTGCGCAAATCAGCAGGAGCCATATTGATGGTGATTTTTTTGCCAGGCATGGCGTAACCATTATTTTTGAGCGCTGCCGCAATCCGATAACTACTCTCTTTAATGGCGTTATCTGGCAAGCCAACTAAATGATAACCAATTCCTTTATCAATATTTACTTCGACGGTAATTGTAGTGGCTTCGACTCCAAAAACTGCACTTCCAAAAACTTTAACTAGCATCTGTCTTTATTTTATTCTAAAATTAGAGAAAACTTTTCTTATTATTATAAGAAATCCTACATAACTTCTAATAAAATAATGAATAACAAAAATTTATTCAAAAAATACGCAAAATACTTTGGCGCACAGCCCAATACCATCCATTTTTCGCATAACCTAAATGTTAAAATTTAAAAAATTGAAGGTATACTATAAGCATTTTTCTACTTTTAGAAAATAATTAGAAACCACACTATGAAAAAAATCCTACTCCTACTCTTTTTTAGTTTTTTACTGCCAAAAACCTACGCACAGGAATACTTTCCGAATAACGAAAGTGTTCAAAACAAAACCAGCAATTTTACTGCATTTACCAATGCAAAAATCTATGTAACACCAACACAAGTTATTGAAAAAGGTATTCTACTGATACAAAACGGAAAAGTAATTGGTGTTGGAACTAACATTTCAATTCCTAAAAATTGCACGACAATCAACTTAGAAGGAAGATCCATTTATCCTTCTTTTATTGACATTTACACCAGCTTTGGAATCGAAAAACCAAAAGGAGCTACCGAAAGAAATCCTTTGTATGATACCAAAAGATCCGGTTTTTATTGGAATGAAAGCATTCGTTCCGAAGTGAATGCCTACGAAGCATTTAAATACGACCAAACTAAAGCCGAAGAATTATTGAAAGCCGGATTTGGTGTTGTGGGAACTCACGTTCCAGACGGAATTGCTCGTGGATCAGGAACTTTAATCGCTTTGAATAATTTCGAAAAAAAGAATCAATTGCTATCCGATAAAGTGACCAATCATTTTGCATTTACTAAAAGCGTAACTACAAACCAATCGTATCCAAGTTCATTAATGGGAATGATGGCATTGTTACGTCAAATGTATTATGATTTGGATTGGTACAAAAAAGGAAATTCAACTACTAAAGATTTATCATTAGAAGCCTTGGCAAATAATGAAAAGTTAGTGCAAATATTTTCTTCTGAAGACAAATTAAACAGTTTACGCGCTTCCAAAATAGCAAAAGAATTTGGTTTAAATTATGTTTTAAAAGGAAACGGAAACGAATTTGAACGCATTGAGGAAATCAAAAAAACGAATTCGAAATTTATTATTCCAATCAATTTCCCTGAAGCGTATGATGTTTCCGATCCGAACCAAGCGAACCAAATGGAATTGAAAGATTTGCGTTTTTGGAACCAAGCGCCTACCAATCTTAAAGTTTTATCGGATAATGGAATTGTTTTCGCTTTGACAACAGACAAGTTAAAGAAGATGGAAGATTTCAGACCCAATCTTTTGAGAGCCATTAAATATGGCTTTGATAAAACCAAAGCATTGGAAGCATTGACCACAATTCCTGCTGCTCTTTTAGGGAAAAGCAATGAAATGGGAACTTTGAAAACAGGAAGTTTAGCCAACTTTGTGATTACTTCTGGAGAAATTTTTGAAGAAAAAACGATTCTTTATGAAAACTGGGTTCAAGGAAATAAATTTGTTGTCAACGATATTAAAACGAAGGACATTCGCGGAAATTATGATTTGACTATTAATGCTGAAAAATACAAATGGAAAATTGATGGGGAGATTACTGCACCAAAATCAGAAATCACAACAGTAGATTCCAAAAAAATCAAGTCGAAACTGACGATGACAAATAATTGGATTTCTACGGTAATCAAACCAAATGATTCTACTAAAACCAGTTTCACAAGATTAATTGGATACATTGAAGACACACAAAATCTTTCTGGAAAAGCAGTTTTATTCAATGGTAATGAAGTAAAATGGTCAGCGGTAAAAACGGCTCCATTTATAAAAGCAGTTGATTCCTCTAAAATTGAAAAGAACAATATGATTATCCCAACAACATTTCCAAATGTTGCTTATGGAAATCTGAAGAAACCTACAGCTGAAACAATACTTTTTAAAAATGCTACAGTGTGGACCAATGAAAAAGATGGTATTTTAGAAGAAACAGATGTATTGGTCAAAAACGGAAAAATAGCCTCTGTAGGGAAAAATATATCTGATGCATCCGCTACAATTGTTGATGCTAAAGGAAAACATTTGACCAGCGGAATTATTGATGAGCATTCGCATATTGCGATTTCTAATGGTGTGAATGAAGGAGGACACAACTCTAGTGCCGAAGTAACGATACAAGATGTAGTGAATTCTGAAGACATTAATATCTATAGAGATTTGGCAGGAGGAGTTACAACATCACAGTTACTGCACGGTTCAGCCAACCCAATTGGTGGACGTTCCGCAATTGTAAAATGGAAATGGGGAGCACCCGCGGATGAAATGTTATACAAAAATCAGCCTGGATTCATCAAATTTGCTTTAGGTGAAAATGTAAAACAATCCAATTGGGGGAATGTAAGCCCTACGCGTTTTCCGCAAACCAGAATGGGTGTCGAACAAGTTTTTACTGATTATTTTCAACGTGCCAAAGAATATGACTTAGCTTGGAAAAACTACAATTCTGGCAATAAAAAAGGAAAAGGAAAAGCACCGAGAGTAGATTTAGAACTACAAACATTAGCCGAAATATTAAACAAAGAACGTTTCATATCTTGTCATTCTTATGTGCAATCTGAAATTTTGATGTTGATGAATGTGGCCGAAAAATTTGATTTCAGAGTGAATACCTATACTCACATTCTTGAAGGTTACAAAGTTGCCGATAAAATGAAAGAACACGGTGTTGGAGCCTCTACTTTCTCGGATTGGTGGGCTTATAAATTTGAAGTGAATGATGCCATTCCTTTCAATGGACCAATAATGCATAATGCCGGAATCGTAGTAGCTTACAACTCTGATGATGCTGAAATGTCCCGAAGATTGAATCAGGAAGCAGCGAAAGCAGTGAAATACGGAAATATTTCTGAAGAAGATGCATGGAAATTTGTGACTTTGAATCCTGCTAAATTATTGCATATTGATGACAAGGTAGGAAGTATCAAAGTAGGCAAAGATGCGGATATCGTATTATGGAATGCCAATCCGTTATCCGTTTATGCAAAAGCTGAAAAAACCTTAATTGAAGGTGTTGTGTATTACGATGCTCAAAAAGATGAAGCGCAAAGAGTAGCAATTGCTAAAGAAAGAAGTGAGCTAATAGGGCAGTTATTGCAAGAAAAAAATAAAGGCATGACCACGCAAGAACCTAAAAAAACGGAGAAAAAAGAATATCATTGCGATACTTTAGAAGAATAATCCAATGAATTTAAATTTCAAAAACCGTGCTTTTATGATAAAGCAAAGCAATTCTAAAAAACCTATAAACATGATTAGTAAAAAAATATATCTTTTAATAGCAGCCTTTAGTGTATCTATATTTACACAGGCCCAACAAACGCCAGCCGCTAAACAATCAAAATCTGTTTTGATTCTCAATGGCACAGCACATTTAGGTAATGGTGAAGTGATTGAGAACAGCGCCATCGGATTTGTAGACGGAAAAATCACTTTGGTTGCAGATGCAAGAGTTATCCGATTAGCCGCTGGTGCATACGATGTTACAATTGATGCCAGCGGAAAACACGTATATCCGGGATTTATAGCTCCCAATTCGACATTAGGTTTAGTTGAGATTGATGCCATAAAATCTTCTGATGATGAAGATGAAATTGGTGCGATGAATCCAAATGTAAGAAGTATTGTTGCTTATACAGCTGATTCGAAAGTAATAGAAACCGTAAGACCTAATGGTATTTTAATGGCTCAAATCACGCCAAGAGGCGGAGTAATTTCTGGTTCTTCTTCCATTGTTCAACTGGATGCTTGGCACTGGAAAGATGCACTTGTAAAAGAAAATGATGGGATTCACATCAACTTTCCTACTACTTTTAGACGAGGTGGCTCACGCTTTGACCCTGGGAACATTGAGGCCAACAAGGATTATTCAAAACAAATTTTGGAATTATCAGCCTTTTTATCCAATGCAAAAGCGTATTTAGGTGATAGTTCGAAAGAGCGAAATTTAGTTTTAGAATCTACAAAAGGTTTGTACGACGGAAGCCAAACGCTATTTATTCATGCCAATGAAGAAAAACAAATCATCGATGCGGTACAATTTGCCAAAGAAAATGGTATTAAAAAAATGGTGATTGTAGGCGGATATGAAGCCTACAAAACAGCTGAATTATTACAAAAAAATAATATTGGCGTACTGCTTAAACGCGTTCATGAAATGCCTGAAAATGATGATCATGACATTGATTTACCCTACAAAGCAGCCAAATTATTAACTGAGAAAGGGGTTCTGGTAGGTTTAGAAAACAGCGGTGCCCATGAAAGAATGAATACACGAAATTTACCATTTCTAGCAGGAACTTGTGCTGCTTATGGATTGGACAAAGAAAAAGCTTTAAAATTAATCACATCAAATACTGCTAAAATATTGGGAATTGATGCGCAATGTGGTACCTTAGAGCAGGGAAAAGATGCTACATTATTTGTTTCTGAAGGTGATGCTTTGGATATGAGAACAAATAAATTAACAAACGCTTTTATCCAAGGCAGGATGATTAGTTTGGAAACACACCAAACTAAGATGAACGACCGATATAAAACAAAATACAATCAAAAATAAAGTAATACAATGGGACTATTTAATGCCATTTTAGGCAATGCATCTGAAGTAAATATTGAAAATGTTTCGAATGAATTTGAGCCAATCTTAATTGATGGAGAAAAAATTGAAAAAGCGTATAAACTTATTCGGGATATGTTTATTTTCACCAACAAAAGACTGATTTTGGTCGAAAAGCAATTGGTTGGAAGCAAAGTTGATTATATGTCAATACCGTATTCGAGTATCAAGAAATTTTCTAAAGAAAGCGCCGGAATATTAGATTTGGATGCCGAATTAAAAATTTGGTTAAACAATGATAACAATCCCATTGTGAAACAATTTGGCAAAGGTGGAAACAACATCAATGAAGTTTACAAAATTTTAAGCATGCACACTTTGAAATAACCATAACATTTATAATTTAAAGGCACTAATTGCAATCCATGCAATTAGTGCCTTTTTTAGTTTAATCTCTTTTATCACTGCAAAAAGACAGCGAAAATCAGAATCGTATTTGTAATTTTTTGGACAATGGGCAATTTTAGGCATCAAAACATAACATTCCTTTAACCTAACTTTAACAAATTATAAATTTTTACTTAAAATTATACTATACCCATAATAAAAAGGGGTTCGCATTGTTTAAATTATAAAAATTAAACATTCAATAGCTTTTTTAAAGGGGGTTATTGATGATTTTTATATTTTTATCGAAATTTAAAACTAAAAACAATGAGAAAAATTATTTTAAGTGTGATATTAATCACAGTCTTGGTATTAACCCTTTTTTCAAATTATTTTCTAACAGATAGCCCTGCTCCAGCAGAAGCTGTAAAATTTGACACTGGCGATACCGCTTGGATGATTGTTGCTACAGCACTTGTATTAATAATGACTCCTGGTTTAGGTTTCTTTTATGGTGGAATGGTAGGCAAAAAAAATGTTATCAGTACCATGCTTCAAAGTTTTATGGCCATGATAATTGTAACCGTTTTATGGGTTGTTATTGCTTTTGGACTATCTTTTGGTCCAACAATTGGAGGTGTTATAGGAAATCCTATCCCGAATTTATTTTTTCAAGGTGTAGATACAAATATAGCATGGAGTCTTGCTCCTACAATCCCTTTTATGTTATTTGCTTTATTTCAAGCAAAATTCGCCATCATTACCCCGGCGTTAATTACTGGAGCATTTGCAGAAAGAATCCGTTTTTGGGCATACTTATTATTTATGGTTTTATTCATATTACTTGTTTATACACCTCTAGCGCACATGACTTGGCATCCAGATGGTATCTTCTTTAAAATGGGAGTACTGGATTTCGCCGGTGGAACGGTTGTTCACATGAGTGCTGGATGGGCTGCATTAGCCGGAGCCATTTTTTTAGGAAAAAGAAAAGCACAAAAACCTAATCCTGCCCGTATCACTTATGTATTATTAGGAACTGGTTTACTATGGTTTGGTTGGTTTGGTTTCAATGCCGGATCGGCTTTAGGCTCTAACGGCTTGGCAGTTCAAGCGCTAGGCACTACAACTATAGCTGCTGCTGCTGCAGGAATGGCTTGGGTATTTCTTGACAAAATTCTTGGACACAAACTTTCTGCAATGGGAGCTTGTATTGGTGTGGTTGTAGGTTTAGTGGCAATTACTCCTGCTGCAGGATTTGTGAGTATACCGCATGCAATGTTCATAGGAGCTTTTGCAAGTATCGTCAGTAATTTAGTGGTTAGAAGTTTCCACAAAGGAAAAATTGATGATGCTTTAGACGTATTTGCTTGTCACGGTGTAGGTGGAATGGTCGGAATGCTTTTAACCGGAGTTTTTGCTTCAAAATCAATTAACTCAGTAGTAGGTGATAATCAAGGACTAATCTTTGGCGATGCCACATTATTCTTAAACCAATTAACTGCTTTAGTAATCGTTTCAATATTCGCTTTTACAGCTTCCTATTTCCTTTTCTTTGTTGTAAATAAAATTACTCCGCTTCGTGTGAGTGAAGAAAAAGAAGAATTAGGTTTGGATATTTCACAACATGGTGAATTTCTATAAATCAATTTTATAAACCAAAAGTAAAAAGCGTTCTGAAATCAATTTCAGAACGCTTTTAGTTTTTTTTTAATTCGGGATTACTTTTTCGTTATTGGTTACAACTATAATTTTTATCTTATCCTTTTATAAGTTAATCCATTTAACATCTTTTTCATATTTTTTGACGGCTTATAAATTATATTAGCTCCCTTAATAGTGGCCTTACCTAATTCATCGGGACTTTCACCCGGTAATCCCCGTACCGTAATTTGAAACGAACCCAGACTGTCAATTCGTACGATGCGCCCATCGGCCAATGACTCGCCTATAACTTTGGTAAGCGCCATAATTACACCATAACAATCTGCTTTACTGATAGTAGACTGGGAAGACACTATGTCGGCCAGACTTTCTAAATCATCTTCACCCTCATGTATCGCGCAAGGATAATATTTTATTTGTGGCGGAGACACCAAATTGTTTTTCTTGGGTACCATTTTGAAGGATATTGACATAAAAAAAGATAGTTCAGGATTAGATAATAATTTTGTCTTGATAAATTTACAAAAAGATCTACAGAAACCGTCGAAATTCCATACATCTTTTATAGTAAAGATATACAGCACTTTTGTAAAAGATATACATCTTTATTTTTTATCATCAAGATGATACTAAAGTTGGGTGCTGACGATTCTCAAAATTTGTACGCAAACTCAGGGGCATCAATGAGAAGTAAATAATTATCGAACTACTGCTAAATACAAAAGCCACCCCAATTTTAAATGGGATGGATTTGATTCTAATTATTTTGAATGTTGTTTACTGTTTTATCAATTTTACCGTTTTTTGGTTTATTCCCTGACTTATTCTAGCGAAATAAGCACCAGTTGGCAGGTCGTCGCCAAACCTAATAAATTGACCATCGCTACTTTCTATGTGTTTTATGGTTCTTCCCAGAACATCATACACCATTATGTCCACTTTTCCTGTGCTGCCGCCTTTCATCTCTAAATTAAAATATTGGTTTGACGGGTTGGGGTATGCTATAACATTGAAAGTTATTGGTTCTGTAGGGACTTCAACAACTTCAGCAGTTTTGCTATTTGTTTTCTTCACCTCGTGTATCACGATGGATCCTCCTCCAAGCACTGTTGTTGCATCTGCGTTATCAAGTGATTCTTTTTGGTTATCATATACAACACCTGATCCATTCCAAATTTTGATTCTAAATTTATCTGCGACACGAATTGATTTCTTATCACCATCTATAGCAGAAACCATAAAGTTATAGCCCGACACACCGTTTATTGTTCCTTTGCCTTTGTATGTGGCTTGCGCTCCAGCAATCACCAATGACATAGCTTCATGAGAGCTGCTTTTAAAATTTAGACTTCCAGTCTGAAATTGAAACTCCGTATTTCCATCCACCTCATTGTTTCCTTTTTTGTATTTGGCAACAAATCCAAAGTTGGCTTTTCCTACAAGAGATGAACCTGTAAGTGCCCCTAGAGGAGAATTGATCCAGCCACCGCCTGTTACAAAACCACCATTTGGGTCGTATACTGCCAGATAAGCATCGGACTCTGAACATCCATCACCCGCAACAGCTTTTACACTGTACACTTCAGCAGGCAATCCACTTACTGGAAATGTAGCTATACCTGATCCATCCGTAACGCCAGTTCCTTTTAACGCACCATCAAGATAGAAAGTAACTGTGACTCCAGCAATTGGCGTAGTTGTGTCTGGAATTGTAACCTTAGCGCTTAATGTCGCAGCTGTATTTATGGCTACAGGAGCACTACTGGCACTTGCGTCTATTGATACCGCTAATATTGTTATTATTTGCGTAAAGATCACTGATTCATTTGCAGCTACATCTGTTGCAGTCCAAATATTTCTATAAGTATTTCCAATTAATTCTCCTGATGTTTTTTTGTAGGTAACATCTCCTGAACAATTGTCATTAGCTGCTGGAGCAAGAGCTTGTGCTGCAGCCAATGCTGTTGCGTTGCCACAATAAACACTAGTGTTTAAAGCAGAAGCAGAGGTTGTCCATATTGGGTCTTGATCATCGGTTACCGTTACTATTTGAGTAGCTGTGGCAATGTTTCCACTTCCATCAGTTACTGTCCAAGTTACGGTTGTGTTTCCTAAAGCAAATGGTTGAACGGCATTATTGCTTACACTTGCAACAGAACAATTATCATCTGTTACCGGTGTTCCTAAATCAACTYCTGAAGCAGTACATAATCCTGAATCTGAACTTACGCTTACTGCTATTGGTGCGGTAATGGTTGGATTTTGATTGTCTGTTACCGTTACTATTTGAGTAGCTGTGGCAATGTTTCCACTTCCATCAGTTRCTGTCCAAGTTACGGTTGTGTTTCCTAAAGCAAATGGTTGAACGGCATTATTGCTTACACTTGCAACAGAACAATTATCATCTGTTACCGGTGTTCCTAAATCAACTCCTGAAGCAGTACATAATCCTGAATCTGAACTTACGCTTACTGCTATTGGTGCGGTAATGGTTGGATTTTGATTGTCTGTTACCGTTACTATTTGAGTAGCTGTGGCAATGTTTCCACTTCCATCAGTTGCTGTCCAAGTTACGGTTGTATTTCCTAAAGCAAATGGTTGAACGGCATTATTGCTTACACTTGCAACAGAACAATTATCATCTGTTACYGGTGTTCCTAAATCAACTCCTGAAGCAGTACATAATCCTGAATCTGAACTTACGCTTACTGCTATTGGTGCGGTAATGGTTGGATTTTGATTGTCTGTTACCGTTACTATTTGTGTGGCGGTAGAAATGTTTCCGCTGCCATCCGTTACTGTCCAAGTTACGGTTGTGTTTCCAAGAGGAAATGCTGTTGGTGCATTATTGGTTACGCTGACAACAGAACAATTATCAGCTGTTGCTGGTGTTCCTAAAGCAACTCCTGAAGCCGTACATGTGGTATTGGTAAAAGCACTAACTGCTGCCGGTGCTGTTATCGTTGGATTGATGATATCTCCAATAGTCAAAATCATCTCATCTGTTGCGTCACAAGCCCCTGTTCCACTGACTGCAAAGCTTATTGTTGCTGATCCTGTACTAATATCGGCAGCTGATGGCGTATAAACCGTTACAAGAGTAGATGTACTTGAAAAGCTTCCAGAACCAGAACTCGACCATAAATAAGTAGGACTTGTTCCTGTTGCTACACCACTTAATGTGAGCGTTGTTCCTGGACATATCTTTTCATCCAGTCCTGCATCTGCAGTATATTTTCCTTTTATTGTAACGACTTTTGAACCAGTGAAGGTTCCGGGGCAAATTCCATCAGTTAAAGATGATATTGAATAAGTTATATCAACAGTTGGAGTTTTGACTATGGAAACTGTGCTTCCTCCTGTACCGCTAAATGTAGTGCCATCACTTAAAACTCCGAATACAATCCCTGAGCCAGTTAATGCGATATTTAATGTAACAGTTTCGCCCGGGCAAATACCGGAAATGCCTGGTGAAGTTAAAGTAGCTGTTGGTGTTGGATTTACTGTAATCTTGATAATGTTGGATAATGTTGAACAACTTCCAGCTGCAGATGAGGTTGCCTTTCGTTGGTACCATGTAGTTACCGTGAGAGAGCCAGGAATAAAATTTTGGTTATTCCCTCCTGAACCATTTCCAATATCAGAAAAATTGATACCGTCTGTGCTGTTGCTCCACCTATAACTGATAGTTCCTGTACTAGCACTAGCTACTGATCCGGTTAATGAAGCTGTGGAATTTCCTGAGCAAATTGTTTGGTTGGCAGAAATTGTATTGTTTGATACTGTATTAATAGTAAGTGTTGCTGTTCCTGTTTCTGACTGGTTATTAGTTTTAGTAGCAGTGTAAGTATATAGTCCCGCATCTGCAATTGAAACGTTAGGAATAGTATAAACAAGATTTGTTTCCGTAAAAGTATAAATTGGAGTACCCGTGGCTGATCCTTTATACAGGAGCATTGGCTTAGTAACGTCAATATTACCACCTCCAGTTGTATATAATGTTATAGTAGCAGAACCTCCGATTCCACAAGAAGGATTAGGGGATATGGATATTGAACCATCAGTAAATTCAGCCTTAGCCACTAACCCGGAGGTTAGGCCCGTTGTTGTGAGTACAAAAGAAACCCCGAGGTGATTTTCTTTAATTAGAAATTGATCATAATAAATATTTCCGTTTGAATCCGCAATCACAGTGCGGTCATGGGGGAGCAGGCAAGTCGCAGGTATGGGAGTTTCATCGAAATGAAAATCAACCGTTTCGCCTGGAGTCCAGCCCCAGCCAGTTATAATTACATACTCGCCAGGCTGATAGTCTATTTTGTCAGTTGTGACTACAGCCTGCCCGAAAGCAACACTGGTAAAAAACAAATTGGCAATTAAAAATAAAGAAGTTAAAAATCCTGATTTGAGTAAAAATGTTTTCATATTTCTTAAATTAAAATGATAAAATAACGGATACTGTATGCTCAACTTTAAAATGCAAACCCGATAGAATGAAGTTTCTATCGCAATTTTTTGATCAATTTAGAGGGATTTTTTAAACAAAATAAAAGCGCTTTTTAAAATAAAAAACGTGCTTCGATCATGTAATTTCCAAATACTTAAACACTAAATTATATTAATTTTATAACTCCTTTAACATTTATTTAATATTTTCGATGAAAGGATTAAAAACAACTATCAACTGCACAATAGATTGTTTTTTAGTTAATTAAAACTGGAAAACTAAAATTATTGCCACAGCTGAACCCCATTTTTCGGTTTTAAACCGATCAAATAATAAGGAGTAGACAATAAAAAAAGTTGTTTTATTTCAACGAATAAAAGTGAATTTCTCTAATTTTTACCACAAAAAATTCAATAGTGTTTAAACATAAGATGTACCATGCATATATTTTTAATGGATCAAAAAACTGTCTTTTAAGCCGCATGAAAATCTGAAAAATCTCTTATATTCCGGCTACTTCTTTCTTAGCAGAACTTTTTTTAATTTTCAAAATCGAACACAAAAAAATCCCAATCTAAAAAATAGATTGGGATTTTAAAATCGAATTATTTCGTTTCCGATTTTTTATTTCAAAACTGTAAACTCAATTTTTGAATCATTATAAATTCTGTGAGTTTGTTTTTGAAAATCTTCTGGTTTAGCATAAAAAATATTATCGACAAACGTCTGTGGATTCAAATCAATAAATGGAAACCAAGTACTTTGAACCTGAATCTGGATTTTATGTCCTTTTTTAAATGTATGAAAAACATCTTGCAATTTGATGTTTACTGCCGTTTTCTCATTGGCAACAAAAGGTTCCGGCTTTGAAAAACTGTTTCTGAAACGGCCTCGCATTACTTCACTTCGAACCATCATATGATAGTTACTCATCTTTAAATGAGGAGCAATTTCTTTCGTTTCCGGTTCATCATTTGGGAAAACATCAATTACTTTTACAATCCAATCCGCATCAGTTCCAGTAGTGGAAACTTGCAATTTAGCCAATATTTCTCCAGCTAAAGTAGTATCATCGTTCAATACTTCTGTTTCAAAAACAATCACATCCGGACGTCTTGCAGCAAAACGCTGGTCATCCGTCATGTATTTCCTTGGCGTAAGCCCTGCTTGTTTGATATCCTCAGAATGGGGAACGGGTTTTTTTGGATCGCTGATGAATTCTTCAAAAGAAATATTTTTCTTCGCCATTTTTGCCAATTGATTTCCTTGCAAAAAGAAATCTTGTTTAGCGGAATTTTGTGGAGGCCAGGTTTCATAGGTTTTCCACTCTTTTCTTCCAGTATCAAAAACATAGGCTTCAGGTAATTTATTTTCACCTTTACCATTGTTTTTTAGAAAATGACGGAAGAAGTTAGCTTCGATATTTTTTTGATAATAACCCGAAATACTGTCTCCAAAATTAATATTACCAATCACTTGTTTTGCTGAATTTCTAGCCCAATCCCCGTGACTCCATGGCCCCATAACGATTGTATTGTAGTTTTTACTACTCTTTTCAATGGTAGAATAAGTGTTTAATGGCCCATACAAATCTTCTGCATCAAACCAACCTCCTACTGTCATTACCGCTGGTTTAATATTTTTTAAATGCTGTAAAATACCACGTTTTTGCCAAAAATCATCATAACTGGAATGGTCTTTCAGCTGTTGCCAAAACTCGTTGTCTTTACCATAATATTTATCCAGATTCGATAATGGTCCTGCATCTAAGAAAAACTGATAATCATCATTTGTTCCTGTATTCGTGAATTTATACCAAGGTTCTGTAGTTCGCTTTGTTTTTTGTGGACCGAATAATGGCGTCACTTTCCAATAGCTCAATAAGTATGCTCCATTATGATGAAAATCATCAAAAAAGAAATCAGCAATACATGCTTGAGGCGAAACCGCTTTCAAAGCTGGATGATTGCTCAACAAAGAATAGGTTGCGTAAAAACCAGGATATGAAATTCCCCAAGTACCTACATTTCCGTTATTATTAGCAACATTTTTCACCAACCAATCTATAGTATCATAGGTATCCGAAGCTTCATCGATATCTTTTTTCCCTTTTTTATTTGGAATAAAACCGCGCATATTATCGTATAATCCATCACTCATGAACCTGCCGCGAACATCCTGATAAACCACGATATATCCTTCTTTCATCATCGTTTCACTTGGAGAAATACTTCTTTTGAGCTGACCTTCTCCATAAGGACCGGAATTATAAGGCGTTCTTTGCATTATAATCGGGTATTTTTTAGAAACGTCTTTGGGAGTGTAAATTGCTGTAAATAATTCGGCACCATCGCGCATCTTGATATGCACTTCTTTTTTAGTGTAATTTTCCGAAACATAATTGGCTTTATTGTCTTGGGCAAATAACAGAGCTCCAATAAAAAAAAGCGAAATACTGAGTAGTTTTTTCATGAATTTTTTTAAGTTAAAAATAGTTTTTAAAGGTAAAAAATCTCTTTTGAATATAATATCCTTATTTTAAATATTTTTAAATTTGCATATCATCTTTGCTGATAAAATAATGTAGAAATACTCACTATTTGTAGTTCTTGAATTATTTAAATATTCAATACCAATTATTCACTTAACTATTAAAATTAGTACTTTTTTTACTAATTAATATTTTATCTTTACCTTGAATTATTTACAAAAGCTACTCCTAAAAAGATAGTTTTTACTTACAAAAACGGCGTTTTTCCCATTTTAAGAGCTCTTTTCAGATAATTCACCTTATATTTGTAAATACCAAATTATTTTTTGTGGTTCTTAAAGTTTCTTTTTACGAACTTTTAATCCAAAATATGATTCCTTTATTTCAGAAATCATTCTGAAAAAATCATCTTTTTTTTGCAGTTTTCTGCATCTTTTGTCTTTTGGAAGAATTCCATTTACAGGCTAATAAATAACCGAAAAATAATACTTTTTGATTTTCTATTTAGAAAAATCAATAACTTAATTATTACTTCTATTTAATAATAAATTACTTTAAAAATGATATTTAAACAAATTAATAACAGAACCGGCGAAGATACAATCTACACCAATCAAATTATAACACTATTCCTTCATACCCATTTAGAGCAGTACGGCGATACCATTGAAGACATTCAAAAATGTATTGATTACGTCATGAATCCAAGCAAAGGAGGAAATATTGTAGTAGGAATAGACGATCAAAAAATGGTAGGTGTTATTATTTTAAATAACACTGGAATGAAAGATTACATTCCAGAAAATATTTTGGTTTATATCGCTGTGGATAATAGTCAGCGCGGTAAAGGTTTTGGAAAACAATTGATGCAAAAAGCCATATCCATTACCGAAGGAAATATTGCATTGCATGTAGAACCTAACAACCCTGCCAAAAAATTATACGAAAGTTTAGGTTTTACTAATAAATACTTGGAAATGAGGCTAATTAAATAGTTCTATCTTCAAAAAACTTGTTTTAAATTATCAGAAATGGCTTTTATAAAATTATATCAAAAAAAATTACAGGAAAACTATCATTTTTTGGATGAAACATTTAAATCCAGAAATATTGAATGGGGCGTAGTTTCAAAACTCTTATGTGGAAATACAATTTATCTTAAAGAAATCATTGCTTTAGGAGTTCGGGAAATTCATGATTCCAGAGTAAGTAATTTGAAAAAAATTAAAGAGTTGGATTCCGAAATTCAAACCGTTTACATTAAGCCACCGGCAAAACGAAGCATTGAAAGCATTGTTAAGTATGCTGATATCAGTTTTAATACTGAAATCTACACCATACAATTACTTTCAGATGAAGCAGTGAAGCAGAATAAGACACACAAAATCATCATAATGATTGAGATGGGCGACCTTCGTGAAGGTGTTATGGGCGAAGAATTAATAGAATTTTATGGTGCTATCTTAAAAATGCCTAATGTTGAAATATCTGGTATTGGAACCAATTTTAATTGCCTCAGCGGTGTGATGCCAACACAGGATAAATTGATTCAATTAAGTTTATATAAACAATTAATTGAAGCCAAATTTGACATCAGTATTCCATTTGTTTCCGGAGGAACTTCTGTTACGGTACCGTTACTTCTCAAAAACGCCCGACCAATGGCTGTGAATCATTTTCGAATAGGAGAAGCGCTATTCTTCGGGAAAGATTTGTTTACCGGAAATACCATTGAAGGAATGCACCATGATGTTTTCAAATTGTATGCTGAAATCATCGAAATTACCGAAAAACCGAATACACCAACAGGTGAATTAGGCGAGAACGTGGCCGGAAATTCGTTTTCGATAGACGATGTCACGGATTTAGGAATTACTTCGCTACGAGCCATTCTAGATATTGGATTGCTAGATATGCAGCCACAATATATCGAATCTGATGATACCGATATTACGATTGTAGATGCCAGTTCTGATATGTTGGTTATCGATATTTCTAATTCTAAAAAGACGTATAAAATTGGAGACTTAGTCGCTTTTCAAATACGATATATGGGAGCTTTATATCTTTTAAATTCTGATTACATCGAAAAAACAATAGAATAAAACACATTAATATTTTTTTGCTAATGAAATATTTTAACGGATTTAACAATGATTTCATATACCAATATGTGCCAAGTTTAAACTCAAATTGCACTAATTTCCAAAGATTGCTTCTTAGAAATTAGTGCAATTTACGTTTGCTATTTTGTCCAGATGCTTCGCTTTATTTAGCCTTTTCAAAGCGATCAATTCCTTCTCTCAACCAGCCTTTATAAGCATTAATATCCGAATTATAACTTTCTGGTTTGTCAGATAACATATTTTCTTCGGTATCCAAAACAATGTAATACGGTTGCGCATTGGCTTTGTATCTCGTGATTTGGAAATCACTCCATTTATTCCCCACACTTACAATTTCCTTACCCGTTTCTTTAGAAACATATTGCTCACTTTTTGGCAATTCTCTCTTGTCATCCACATACAAAGAAATTAATACCACTTCATCCTGTAATATTTTTAAAATTGCAGGATCTGACCAAACATAATCTTCCATTTTTCTGCAATTCACACAAGCATATCCTGTAAAGTCAAGTAAAATGGGTTTGTTTACTGATTTGGCATAAGCCAATCCCTTTTCATAATCCTCAAAAGCGATAAGATCATGCGGTCCTAAATGTGCACCTTCCGGCAAAATTTGAGCTGATGTGCTCGAACCACCTTTTGAATTTCCTACTCCGTACGGACTTTCACTATACGTCATTGGAGGCGGGAAACCAGAAATTAATTTTAATGGTGCTCCCCAAATTCCAGGAATCAAATAGATGGTAAAGGCCAAAACCATTAATCCAAAAGACAATCTCCCTACTGATATATGACTCATCGGACTATCATGCGGAAGCGTAATTTTCCCAAATAAATAAAAGGCCAATGTTCCAAAAATAGCAATCCATATTGCCAAGAACACTTCTCTTTCCAAGAAATGTAATTGTAAAACCAAATCCGCATTCGACAAAAATTTGAATGCCAAAGCTAATTCTAAAAATCCTAAAACTACTTTAACCGTATTCAACCATCCACCGGATTTTGGTAAAGAATTCAACCAACCCGGAAACATCGCAAATAACATAAATGGTAAGGCTAAAGCCAATGAAAATCCAAACATTCCAACAATTGGCGCAATTCCGCCTTTAGACGCAGCTTCAACTAAAAGAGTTCCTACAATAGGTCCAGTACAAGAAAACGATACAATCGCTAATGCCAAAGCCATGAATAAAATTCCAATTATTCCGCCTCTATCCGCTTGATTATCTACTTTGTTAGCCCACGAATTAGGTAACATTATTTCAAAAGCACCCAAAAATGAAGCTGCAAATGTGACTAACAAAACAAAGAAAATAATATTAAACCAAACATTCGTAGACAACGCATTCAGTGCATCGGCACCAAAAATCCAAGTCACTAAGAATCCTAAAACTACATAAATGAAGATGATTGCAATTCCGTAAATAATGGCATTTCTAATTCCTTTTGCCTTTGTTTTACTTTGTTTTGTAAAGAAACTTACCGTCATAGGAATCATCGGGAAGACACAAGGTGTAAGCAATGCGGCAAATCCAGATAAAAAAGCAATGAAGAAAATAGACCATAATCCTCTTTGTTTGTCAGACTTAGAATCTAATACCGGCACTTTTTCAGGAGTTACGGTTTGTTCTTTATTTACATCCGAATTTACAACCGCAGTATCAACTTTAGCCGAATCTAATGACGTTAAATCAGTTGCTATTGGAGCTGTTTCAGCTGTTTTTGAAGCCGCAGGAATCGCAAACGTGAAATTCTTCTCTATATTGATACAAACCTCTTTGCACACCTGATAATTAAAATCAACTTTAATTTCAGTCAGCTTTGGATTTGTTATTGTAATTTCTTGCTGAATTTGACCTTTTTTCTCGAAGAATGTTTCGTTAACTTCAAATATATCATTAAAAGCAGTTCTCGTCTTGCTTTCTTTGGCTTTTCCAACTAAAGTAAAGTTCCCTTTTTGATTTTTGAAAATGATTTCCAAAGGCAACGGACCACCATCCGGAGTAAATTGAGAATACAAATGCCAATCATTTTCTATGACAACATTGAAAGTAAGGATGTAATTTGTTTCTGATTTTTTTTCTATGTTGGTAGTCCATTTTGCAGGATCAAGAATTTGAGCGTCACCATTGGCAAAAGTCAAAAAAGCAATAAGTATAAATAGTAGTTTCTTCATTATTCTAATTGTATTTTAAGTATATTCTTTGTTGTATTCTCTATTCTAAAACGTTCATCCTGACGAAGTCCAACAATCCAAACTATGTCTTCATTCGAAAATAAAAGCCACGAATTTTCTTTTTCCAGCAAGGATAATTTTTCATCTTTAAAAAGCTTGCTCACTTTCTTAGATTTACCATTCATCCCAAAAGGTTGAAAACTATCGCCCTCATTCCAATGGCGTAAAACTAAAGGAAATTGCAATTTATCAGTATCAACAAATATAGTTTTATTTGAAGCGATACTAATGTCGGTTACCTTACAAAATGAAAGTTTTAAGGGAAAATTAACGTCTTTTTGATTTTCAGTAATAAAATATTCCTCCTTTTCATTTACAAAATTTATCGGACTTAGGATTAAAGAATCTCTGTCTTTCAATAATCTATATTCGGGCGAAAACACGTGTTTACCAGATTGGCTTTCGACCAAATCATAAATATCATCCCAAGCCGAAAATCCAAATTCTTTCAGCCATTGATGCAAATACGATTTATAATTGGGTAATTTTTTTAATTTTTTTAAGTCAAAATAAATAGTATCCTCCTCTTGTTTAGCCACTTGTTGATAAATCATAATTGATGCATCTTCAACCAAAACTTGCGCTTCTTGCAAATACGTTTGCGTCTTATGAAACGACGAAAGAAAATTGGGATTCAATTCCTTTAACATCGGAACTAGCTGATGGCGAATTTTATTCCGAAGGTATTTATCAGAGGCATTACTGCTGTCTTCGCGCCATTGAATGTTATTTAATTTGGCATATTCTTCCATTTCTTCTTGGCTAAATGCCAAAAGCGGACGAATAACCCTCTCGTTTTGTTCCGGAATTCCAGTTAAACCTTCTAATCCTGTTCCTCGACTCAAATTGATTAAAAAAGTTTCCAGATTATCATCGGCATGATGTGCCGTAAGAATATAATCGAAATTTTCAGTCTCTAATAATTCATAAAACCAGTTATATCGCAACTCACGCGCGGCAACTTGCGTAGAAACTTTATAATCTTCTGCGAAAGCTTTGGTATCAAATTGTGTTATAAATACCGGAATATCATTTGCGGCAGCATATTCCTGCACAAAATTTTGGTCCTCAAAACTTTCCATTGCACGCAACTGAAAATTACAATGTGCGATTCCTATTTCATAATCCAATTGCTGAAACAAATGCACCATTACCATGCTATCTTTCCCGCCGCTTGTGGCAAGAAGTATTTTTTTTCCGTTTAATAACTGGAAATTATGAAGAAGGTGGTTTTGGAATTTCTTTAGCATATTCAAATTTAATTAATTCGTTTGGATTTAACTTAAAACTTCTCGCATCGCTTTTGCTTTAAGCAAACATTCCTCATATTCATTTTCAGGGATTGATTGCGAAGTGATGGCACTTCCAACTGAAAAAGAAACGTATTGTTTTTCTTGATTATACAAAATGCTTCGGATAACTACATTGAAATCAAAATCACCGTTTGACGTAAAATACCCCACGGCACCGCTATACAACCCGCGTTTTGTTTCTTCCAACTGCTCAATGATTTTCATTACCGAAATCTTTGGTGCTCCAGTCATACTTCCCATCGGGAAAGTGGTTTTTAATACATCAACAACCGAATATTGCGCATCTAATTTTGACGTTACAGTAGAAATCATTTGATGTACTTGCAAAAAAGAATAAATTTTACATAACTCTTGTACTTCAACTGATCCTTTTTGTGCCGTTCGAGACAAATCATTCCGCACCAAATCCGTTATCATAATATTTTCGGCTCGTTCTTTTGGGTCTAAAGCCAATTGTATTTTTGATTTTTCATCTTCGATTGGGTCTGAAAATCGTTTCGCAGTTCCTTTAATGGGTTGCGAAATAATACGTTCTCCTTCTTTCCTTAAATAACGTTCCGGCGTCGCCGAAAGTAAAAAGTGTTTATTATTTTTAAAAAAAACGGCGAACGGAGGCTGAGAAATTTCGTTGAGTTTGATAAATTTTTCTATTGGATCAATCGTTGCATTTTCAGCAAAAAATTCCATACAAAAATTAGCTTCATAAATATCGCCTTGATGAATGTGTTCCAAAACTTTTGAAACCTTCTCAAGATAACTTTCTTTCGGAATGCGTTGTCGAATTGTTACTAATGCTTCTATTTCGACTTTTGTTTTTAGACTTTCGACAATTTCTTCAAAATCTTCCTCCACTTCATTGTCACACATATTGAGGTATTGAATTTCAAGTTGATTTCCTTTCAATAAAAACAACTTTTTAGGTTGGAAGAAATACAAATCCGGAAATTCTAATCCGTCAAAATTCTGAGATTGTAACTGTTCAATATCATTTTTTACATCATAGGATAAATATCCAAAAAGCCAATCTTTGGTATTTTGCTGGTATTGTTTTAAATCCTCAAAAGCATTGTGATAATCTGTTTTTATTGAAGTAAATGCATCGATTGCAAGAACACAATCATAACTGGAATAATTTTGTGGATAATCATTGCTGTCCAAATAAATGATTTCTCGAAAATGTTGAGACCAAAATAAAAGCTGTTCTTTAAACAGTTTTGGATCAGAAATAGACTTGTAAATAGAAGTTCTCAAAAAGCATTGGTATTTAAAATTCAAAATTACAACAAAAAATAAACCTTCAATAACCGATTTTACTAAAATTAGCTTATTTTTTTGTAAATTTGATAGTGCTTGATCCGTTTTAGATTTTTCAAATCATTAAATCTTTCCCGTTATGGCTTCCAAAATTTTCCTCAATTTAGCTATTAAAGACCTTAAAAAATCGATTGATTTTTTTACTACACTTGGATTTTCTTTCAACCCACAATTTACTGATGAGCATGCCACTTGTATGATTATTGGAGAAAATATTTTTGTAATGCTAGTTACTGAGCAACGATTTAAAGACTTTACCAAAAAAGAAATTTGCAACGCCCATAAAAATACTGAAGTATTAATTGCAATAGATGTTGATAGTAGAGAAAAAGTAGATGAAATGGTAAACACTGCAGAAGATGCCGGTGGTTCAATTTATATGGAGCCGCAAGATCATGGATGGATGTATGGACATAGTTTTGCCGATTTAGACGGGCATCAGTGGGAAATTATGTTTATGGATGAAAATGCAATTCCACAATAATAGTTTTCAAATATGTAACCTCTAACACAATATACTATGAAAATTGCAATTATTATTATCCGAACTTTAATTGGACTTATATTACTTTATGCGTCCGTTAGTTTTTTTCTAAAACTAGCACCAGAACCAGAAGTTACTGGGAATTTCAAAGCTTTTAATATAGGTTTAGTCGCCTCTACTTATATATTGCCATTAGCAAAATCAATGGAATTCCTCTGTGGACTATCGTTTCTTACCGGACGTTATGTAACATTAGCTAATCTCTTAATCTTACCTATAACCTTAAACATATTATTTATTAATTTTTTCTTATCCCCTCAAGGAATACCGATTGCTGTATTTCTCTTTTTAGGCAATCTATTTTTAATTTACAGCCATTGGGAAAATTATAAAGGTCTGTTTATAGCAAAAGGCTAAAAAAAAAAATACTATAAACTAAGAAACCCGCTCAATTTAGTTTGAACGGGTTTCTTTATTTTATAGAAAATGTAATTAACTAATTACACATGTAAAGCTCTATTTTCAGTTGCTGCTAAAGCTGCTTCTTTTATTGCTTCCGCAAATGTTGGGTGCGCATGAGACATTCTTGAAATATCTTCAGCAGATGCTTTGAATTCCATTGCAGTAACCGCTTCAGCAATTAAATCCGCACAACGAGCACCAATCATGTGAACGCCCAATACTTCATCTGTTTTTGCATCAGCAAGAATTTTTACAAATCCGTCTAAATCTCCACCAGCTCTTGCGCGACCTAAAGCTTTGAAAGGAAAACTTCCTGATTTAAAATCTACACCAGCTGCTTTTAATTGTTCTTCTGTTTGTCCAACAGCAGCCACCTCTGGCCAAGTATAGACAACTCCAGGAATCAAGTTATAATCAATATGTGGTTTTTGACCTGCTAATATTTCGGCAACCATAGCTCCTTCTTCTTCTGCTTTATGTGCTAACATTGCTCCACGAACTACATCACCAATGGCATAGATATTAGGAATATTAGTTTGCAAATGATCATTTACTTCAACCATTCCTCTATCTGAGATTTTCACTCCTGCTTTATCAGCATTCAATCCATCAGTGTACGGACGACGACCTACAGAAATCAATGAATAATCTCCTTGCAGCGTAATTGTTTCTCCTTTTGCATTTTCAGCTTGAACTACAACTCCTTCTCCATTTCTTTCTACGGATTTCACTTTGTGTGAAACGTAGAATTTCATGCCTTGCTTTTTTAATACTTTAGTCAATTCTTTAGACAATGAAGCGTCCATCCCAGGAATGATTCGGTCTAAATATTCTACAACAGAAACTTGTGCTCCTAATCGTAAATACACTTGACCTAATTCGATTCCGATAACTCCACCACCAATAATTACCAAATGTTTTGGTACTTCTTTAAGTTTTAAAGCTTCGGTAGAAGTGATGATTCTTTCTTTGTCGATTTTGATAAAAGGTAAAGAAGAAGGTTTTGAACCTGTAGCAATAATGATATTTTTAGCTTCGACAGTTTCAGAAGTTCCATCCGCTTTAGCAACAGCAACATGTGTCGCATCAACAAATGAACCTAATCCTTCTAGAACTGTAATTTTATTTTTGTCCATTAAAAATTTCACACCACCTGAAGTTTGATCGACAACAGCCTGTTTACGTGCAATCATTTTTTCAAGGTTTACTTTTACTTCACCAGAAACTTCAATACCGTGATCTGCAAA
The DNA here is from genome assembly GCF_004349085.1 of Flavobacterium caseinilyticum. Taxonomy (GTDB): domain Bacteria; phylum Bacteroidota; class Bacteroidia; order Flavobacteriales; family Flavobacteriaceae; genus Flavobacterium; species Flavobacterium caseinilyticum. The sequence continues at coordinate 160,649 of NZ_SMFM01000008.1, forward strand.
ATGAGCAATTTCACTGTAATGATGAGAAGAAGCAAGCAATGCTTTTGAAGGAATGCAACCTACATTTAAGCAAGTTCCTCCAAGCGTGGAATATTTTTCGATAATTGCTGTTTTGAAACCCAATTGTGCACAACGAATTGCTGATACATATCCGCCTGGTCCAGAACCTATAATGACTACGTCAAATGAACTCATAGTATATTTTTTTATTGTGTTTTTATAAAATGTTGTACAAAATTAAGGAATTAAGTTTTGTTTAAAGTTTAATTCAGAAGGTTTTTTGGTACGAATTTTTAGTAATTAACATTTAATTATGCTTAAATGCTGCTTTAAATTCACATTTCTTCTAAACATCAACAACGGTCGTGTTTTTTACTTCACTAATCATGAATGTACTGTGCGTACTTCCTATATGTTGTAATGTAGTCAGTTTTGTAACCAAAAATTCCCGGTACGCTTCCATATCTTTTACAACTATTTTTAAAATATAATCGTAATCACCGCTCACATGATGGCATTCAATCACTTCTTTTAGTTGTATCACTTCACTTTCGAATTTAGCGATAAACTCTTTAGTGTGTTGTATTAATTTAAGATGACAGAAAACCACAAAACCTTTTTCGACTTTCGAACGATTAATTAAGACGACATATTTATCGATAACACCTTCTCTTTCCAGTTTTTTAATGCGCTCATAAACGGCAGTAACCGAAAGATTGAGTTTTAAGGAAAGTTCCTTAGTTGTTTTCTTACTATCTGATTGTAATAAAAAAAGTAGCTTTTTATCTGTAGCGTCTAATATCATTCCGATGAAGTATTTGAAGTGAAATAAAATCTATATAAATCCTATTTAGAAAGCTAATTTAGAAAATTAAATTAGATATTTATTTTTTAATAGTTTTAAAATCTAATATTTAGCAATATGATTGATTATTAATCTAGAATGATTTTATTTTGAAATAGATTTCTTGATTTATCCGGGATTTCTAGCCCAGATAGCAGTGAAAATCCTTTTCTTTTTTTCTTTAAAAAAGAAAAGATTGAAACGAATAGCTGGAAATAGCTCCTAAATAAACTATTAAATATAAATTATGAAAAATTTCAATCCCGCAGACAATATTCAGGATTTACAGTACTTTGGTGAATTTGGTGGTGTAAATCCATCAATTTCAGACTCCTCAACTTACACTTTTCTTTCGGCGAAAACCATGTTCGATACATTTGAAGGTAATATGGAAGGATGCTACTTGTACTCCCGTCACTCTTCACCAAGTAATTTATACTTAGACAAAGCCATGGCAGCGATGGAAGGAACAGAATCAGCAAATGTTTCGGCTTCAGGAATGGGAGCGATTACGCCTACGCTATTGCAATTGTGCGGAACGGGTGATCACATCGTTTCAAGTAGAACTATTTATGGCGGAACGTATGCTTTTTTGAAGAATTTCACACCAAGATTCGGCATCAAAACTACATTTGTCGACATCACAAAATTAGACGTTGTAGAAGCAGCAATTACTCCAGAAACTAGAGTTTTGTACTGTGAAACGGTGAGTAATCCTTTGCTGGAAGTTGCTGATATTGAAGGTTTGGCAAAAATTGCAAAACGATATAAATTAACTCTTGTGGTTGATAATACTTTCTCTCCATTATCTGTTTCTCCAGCAAAATTAGGAGCTGACATTGTGATTCATAGTTTGACAAAATACATTAATGGAAGTAGTGATACTGTGGGTGGTGTAACTTGTGCATCACAAGAATTTATCGACAGTTTAAAAAATGTGAACAGCGGTGCTAGTATGTTATTGGGTCCAACAATGGACAGTTTGCGTTCGGCGAGTGTGATGAAAAACTTGCGCACGCTACACATCAGAATGAAACAACACAGTTACAACGCGATGTATCTGGCGGAACGTTTTGAAAAAGACGGTCTAAAAACAGTTTATCCAGGTTTAAAAAGCCATCCAAGCCACGAAATCTATAAAACGATGATCAATCCTGAATATGGTTTTGGCGGAATGATGACTTTAGACGTGGGAACTTTGGAGAAAGCTAATGCTTTAATGGAACTGATGCAAGCAAAAAATCTTGGGTATCTTGCTGTAAGTTTAGGGTTTTATAAAACCTTATTCAGCGCTCCGGGAACTTCAACTTCAAGTGAGATTCCGATGGAAGAACAAATAGAAATGGGATTAACTGATGGTTTGATTCGGTTTTCTATAGGTTTAGATAATGACATTGAGAGAACGTATCAGATGATGAAGAAATGTATGATGGAATTAGACATTCTAACAGCAGAATCAATTTTGACGGAATAGTATATTTATTTTTTTATTAAAAAAAGCAACAAAATATTTTGTTGCTTTTTTTGTTCATTAGTTTTATGTAATCAAAAGTATATTAAGTACAAATATTAAAACAAATAAAGATCAAAATCACTAAGTAAAATCTTAAGAAATTTCAAAAAATAAATCATTTTAAGAAATTATATGCATGAATCCATTTACAAATTAACAAAAGCGATACATACAATTTTAACAAACTCTCAATAAATATAGATGCATAATAATTAAGTAATTCTTACATATTTTAATTTTTATCACTACATAGGTTCTAGGACTGATCCATTGAAATTTAAAAAAAATTTAATTCAGAACAGCGAATTTCCAGTTTTGGATACAAAAAAAAAAAGCCTATCTTTTCAGATAGGCTTTTCAAAGAAAGGCGACGACATACTCTCCCACATAACTGCAGTACCATCTGCGCAGGCGGGCTTAACTACTCTGTTCGGGATGGGAAGAGGTGAGCCCCGCCGCAATAACCACCTTAAGAGGTTATAATTGCTTTGGGCAATTACTGTAATGTTGTTTATTGTTTTATAAACATCAATTACATAATATCTTAACATACTGAGATAAAGAAAAAAGTATTAAAGTTCCTGAAATAAATTCAGGATAAAAGAAAGTTTCTTCCTGCCGATTGCTCGGCAGGAAAAGCGTACATAAGCTTACGGGTTATTAGTACTACTCGACTATGACATTACTGCCTTTACATCTATAGCCTATCAACGTGGTCATCTCCCACGACCCTTAAAAGAAATCTCATCTTGTGGTGGGTTTCGCGCTTATATGCTTTCAGCGCTTATCCCTTCCAAACGTAGCTACTCTGCGATGCCACTGGCGTGACAA
>NZ_SMFM01000009.1 GCF_004349085.1 Flavobacterium caseinilyticum
TTCTTTACCGTATTCCTGGAAAGGGATAAGTAGCTACTTATAAACAACTTACTCTTTCCTTCACAATAGAATTTAATTACTTTTCTAATTTTACTCATGTCTGTTATTTTGTTTGCCATAATCCGTATTTTTTTAACGAATGTATGGTGCTAACAACATGAAAAAGTCAGTAGTTTTTAATAATCAATTTACCCCAAAATTAGGTGGTCAATTTGAACTGGAAAGTGGTGGTCAGTTTGCTCCGGAACTGGTGGTCAATTTACACTGGAAAGTGGTGGTCAATTTGACCGGTTTTTCCAAAGAAGCATCTACTTCAGGGATTAACCCACTTTTAGCACGCGAATCGGTCATCTCGAAAAACACTTGGGCACGTTCGTGATTTCTTTCCTGAACATATTGGATTCGTTGACTTGCCAATAAATTAAAGTAGGAAGCACTTACTTTAATTTGATGATTAAAAATTTCCTGGTCTAAATCTGCCGAGGCAATTTGTTCTTTTTTTCGACCTAATTCAACTTGATTTTTAATCCTTCCAAAGGTGAAAAGATTCCAATTGACATTCGCAAAATATAAAGATCCAAACGCGGCATTCCAGTTTTGTTCTGCTAAAGGCATCGAAGAAGCCGCAGAAGCCAATCCGCCGTAAGCGTACATTGGTCCGTGTTGCGCATTGATAGTTCCAAAGCTTTGTTGTGCAGCCAAAGTTACATCTGGAAGGTATTGTTGTTTCTGAAATGAGGTGTTCTGCGCTGCTGCCGAAACAATAGATTTTTTAGATTTTATTCTATCGTAACTGACTACAGAACGTTGTAGTGCGTCTTCTAAGTGAAGTATTTGGGCATAACTATTCGTGTTAAGTGCCAATACTAAACCTAAAATAGCAATGATTTTTACTTTCATTGTATCGTATATTTAAAAATTAGACATAAAGAATTAAAGTAGTTCCAATAAATCATTGGATTACTTTCAATCAATTCAATACGCTAAAATCAAATTCTATATACGCAATGTAAAATATAGAGCGGATTGCCCCGAATGGGGACTTTGGAAGAAAGGTAATGGGGAATTTTTTCAGTATCAGAGGCAATCGGAAAATCAAAAAGAGTTCCCAACATTTTGTTCGGAATAGCCTCTCCTAAAAACTTAACCGAGGTTTCAAAATTGGATTGTTTTTTGGCAGCATCATCAACTTTGATAATTTTACTTTCGTGTTTACAACAATCTTTCTTTTTGTCTTTTAAACTCTTTTCCTTCGCCGAACAAATTGGACATGGTTTATCTGAATCTTGATGTGCCGTATTGGTTAGGCTTATTCTTTCTGTTGCTGTTCCCTTGCAGAAATGCGAGTACTGGGTAAAGCCAGAAGACAATACCAAATAAATTAAGGAAAGGAAAAGGATGAATACTTTTTTCATATTATAACGCACAAAGATAAAGATTCTAGCCTTCGAAGCTGTTAAAAAAACGATTTTTATAAATTGTTTATGATCGAAAAGTGGTTAGTGTACACCAAATACAATATAGTAAACAAAAATTTCATTTTTAAACAGCTTCTTAGCATAGATAATTATTAAATAATCTCCTTACAATTTTCTTTAAATTGATTAATTACACCTGTTTATATACACTAATAATTCAAAGATAGTCCTATGCCTAAACCCATATCACTATCATAATGTGTACGAATACCCATATTTTTATTGATAATATATTTCAATTCTGCCATATATTCCATATCAGTATTTACCATAAATCCTGCTCTTAACCGCTTAGAAACAGGAATATCTTCACGCATTAAAGACAAGCGGACAATACCATCGTGATATACTTCTGCTTGGAAATTAACCAACATTGGCAATGTGTACATAAAACCTAAACTAAAGGCTCTGCGTGTATCTTTTTCATTTTTCTGTCCGAATAAATTGGTTTCGTGTTCATCTATTCCCATTTTTCGATATCGCCAATCAAAACCAATAAAGGGCATAAGCCACTGCATTTTACCAATGTATCTGCCTAAGTGTGTTTCTATTTCATAACCGTGCATATCATTGTACCCTAAACGCCATTCTGTGCCTAAGCTCCATCTTGCATTCTGAAGCATTGCATCACCATCATTTCCATTGGTGGCAAAATCATTTTGTGCCATAAAATGAGGCATATTGCTCTCTTTCTGCAACATATTATATGCCTGTTTTTTATTAGGTAAATTGGGGTTTTGATAATCATCAACTGCAAAAACTCTATTCATTCCACCCATCATATGATATAGGATATGGCAGTGAAAAAACCAATCTCCTTCTTCATTTGCAAGGAATTCTATCGTATCGGTTTCCATTGGCATTATATCCAAAACATTTTTGAGTGGTGATTTTTCGCCTTTCCCATTAATCACTCTAAAATCGAAACCGTGTAAGTGCATTGGATGACGCATCATTGAGTTATTATGAATGGTGATGCGTAGAATTTCTCCTTTTTTTACAGGGATTTTATCAACTTCTGAAAGGATTTTATTATCCATACTCCATACATAACGGTTCATATTTCCGGTAAGGGTAAAATTGAGTTCCTTAACGGGTGCGCCTTTGGGAAGTGAAGTATTGTAGGGCGATTGCAACATTGCATAATTTAAGGTCTTAATTTCGCCTAACGCATTTGCATTGTAACGGTTAGGGTCATTATCCATATTCATATTGTGTTGGCTATGGTCTTGCTTTTGTTTTGCATCTCCTGTGATTTCGGGATACATTACTACGTTCATATCCATTTGATTAAGGCTCATTTTCATTCCCATATCGTCCAAATCGCCATTCATCTTCATCATATCGTTCATCATTTTCATACCTTCAAAATATTTCAATTTGGGAAGTGGCGATATTAATTGCTTAATGCCGTTACCTACGAAATAGCTTGCAGATTGCGTTCGGTCTTCGGTTGTAGCTAAAAATTCATAAGCAACACCGTCTTCAGGGATTGTTACCACTAGGTCGTAGGTTTCCGAAACCCCAATAATTAATCTATCTACTTCAACAGGTTCTACATCGTTGCCATCATTGGCTACTACGGTAATTTTTCCCCCTGCATATCGTAACCAAAAATAAGAAGATGCACCACCGTTTGACACCCTTAACCTTACTTTATCACCTGCTTTTAGTGTTTTGCCATCAACCGTTTTTAAATCAGTAGAATGATTTCCGTTAATTAATATTTTGTCATAATACACATCGCTTACGTCCATTGCTAACATCCGCTTCCATTCGTTCTTTATTTTTGTTTTAAAATGACCTTCTCTAATAGCTTCTGCATAAGACTGTGTTGCACCTTTTTTTATAGCCGACCAATCATTAGCACTATGCAACATTCGGTTAATGTTATTGGGATTTAGGTTTGTCCATTCACTTAAAATGATGGGTACAGTTGGTAAATCATCTATTCCTTTTCTAAAGGTTTTATCGTTATTCTTTTTCTTCATTACAAAACTGCCATACATCCCAATCTGCTCTTGTAAGCCTGAATGTGAATGATACCAATGTGTTCCGTGTTGGATAATTGGGAAACGATAGGTATATGTTGTACCTGCCTTAATTGGCTTTTGCGTAAGCCAGGGCACTCCATCTTCTTTGTTAGGTAAAAATACCCCGTGCCAATGCAAGGATGTACTTTCTTTTAACTGGTTATGCACTACAATTTCAGCGGTATCACCTTCTGTAAATGTAAGGGTGGGCATTGGTATTTGCCCGTTTACGGCAATGGCTCTTTTTTCTTTACCTGCATAATTGACAAGCGTGTCTTTTACATACAAATCATAGCGGACTACTTTTTGTGCAAATAAAGATTGCGTACAAAGTAGTATCAATACTACTTGTAGCAACTTTTTTGATATTTCTTTTTGTATATTCATTTTGATATTTTTATTAACAGATACTATTCTTGCTCTTCTAACCAACTTGTCAGTATTTTTATTTGTGCATTATTTAGTTCAGCATCCTTATGCATCAAAGTATATGATGGTAAAGGCATTTTGCCTGTTTTAATTTGTTTTTTTATAGACGTTAATAATCTCTCCTGTTTTCGGTTTGAGTATTTTCCCCAATCGTTGAAATTCAAGTCTTCTTTTGCACTTTTTATATGATTTTCTACCAAGAACCTTGCAGGTTGAATATAATCGTACCATACATAATTTGTATTATTACTATGGCAATCATAACAAGAAGTCCTTAAAATATTTCCTACTTCAATAGGCACATTAGACGATTGGATAAAATCAGTTTGATAAACCTGTCCTTTATCTACATTTAGGGTAGGCTGATAAACCTGAATAGCAATGAAAAGAAATAGCAAAACCATTGCTATTATCTTTAATTTACTTTTCATTTTAATATGTCTTTTTTACAGAACCGCACGAAATCATCTGACTACCATAATAAGGGTTTTTGATTTCCTTACTCTCGCTTATCCAAATTGCCCCTTTGCCATCGTTATACATAGGACAATGGTCTTGATAGAGTTTTTGTGGAGAACCAAACAATGCTATTAAATCGCTAACATCTTTACTTAATGGTGCTAAGTGCTCTCTTTGATGGTCTATCTTTCCAGCATTGTCACCTATATGCTCTGCGTTTTCTTTTGCATCATCTGCAATCTCCATATAGTCTTTATGCTTGTTGGCAGGAATGGCTTTCATATCCACTGCTTTTAGCGTAGCTAATAGTTGTTTGCCTGCACTGGCTGCTGCTTTGTCATTATCTGCAACAAGTGCATTTTTTAAAACCAAGTAATCTTTTACAATTGGTGCGATACTAAAATTTTGTACCTGCTCTTTTACGTCTATTTTTTTTGATTGTTTAGCTAATGTATCCGCTGTTGAAGCTACTGTATCGTTTTGTTCTGATGATGGTAAAGTTTGCGTTTCAGATAGTACCGTACTATCAGTAGCTTGCTGATCGTTATTTTTATTGGAAAATTGATTACAGGAAACTGTTATTACCGCAACTGTTGCCAATGTAATGATTGAGAAAAATATATTTTTCATTTTATGAATATTTAATGTTAATGTGTTATGCATTCACCAAGCTGGTAGGGCATCTTTTCTTTCTTTTTATTTTTTTTCAAATTCTTTCAGCTTCCGCTTCATAAATTCTATTTCTTCTGCTTGGGTTGCGAGTATGTTTTTTTGCAATTGTATGAGTTCAGGATCGGTAAGGTTTGCTTTTTCTGCCATTAGGACTGCTGCTGCGTGATGAGGTATCATTCCTTTTACAAATTGCTTGTCGCCAACACCTATTTGTTCTCTAATGCCAAACCACGAGAAACCACCAATAACAACTGAAATTATAATAATTGCCCAATTGATTTTTTTGTTATTGTACATGCTCTTCATTATCAATAATTCGATAAGTAACATTACAGAAATCATCAGCAAAGTCATATACAAATTATTAACGTTAGGTATGAGGTTGTACAATCCATCAATCATCGCATACATAATAAAATACATCGCGGCAAACATTGCAACAGCCATAATTACAAAGCGCTTGTACATTGCTAAAGAATCTTTAGAATTATTTTCTCCATTCTTTGAGGTATGTTGCATTCCTTGTTTGTGTTCCATGTTTTCCATAATAAAGAGTGCTTATTTGTTGCCAATTGTTTCAACTGTACTACCACAGGTAAGCATTTTGGAGCCGAAATATGGGTTTTTAACCACATTTTCTTTGCTCAGCCAGTTTGCTCCTTTGCCGTTGTTAAACATCGGACAGTGTTGGTAATAAATAGGGGTATCTTGTTTAGATACTTTTGTCAATTCATAAATATTTTTAGAAAGTAGTGCGAATGTTTCTCTTTGTTTTGAAGCATCCTTGGATTTAGAAATATTTTCTGCATTTGACATTAAATCCTTCATTACTTTCATCCAAACAGTATGTTCTTCCATAGCAAGTTTATTCATATCAACGGCATTAATAGCTGCGACTAATTTGGTAGCTTGTAAGGAGGCTAGATTCGCATCGGTTTTTACCAACGCATCTTTTATTGAAAAATAATTGTCAAAAACAGCATTTAGTTGTGATATGTTTTGAGTAGTAGCTGTATTTGCTTGAACCATTTCGCTGTGGTCATGGTTTTCGTGTTCATTTTTCATATCCATTCCTGCGTCTTTGCTTTTGGTTATTGGTTTTAACGTTCTTTCGTATTGGTAAGATGCGGGTAGTTTTGAATATAAATCATCAGGTGCTAAAAATTGCTCGTTATCATAACCTGCCAAAGCAATACGTTTTAAAATTTCATCCCGATTTGTTTTTTTGCTATCGTAAGTAAGCGTAGCAATCTTGGTGTCTTTAATCCATTCTACTTTTGCTACTTTATTTACGTTTCCTGCTTTTTCGATGTTTGTTTTACATATATCACAGTCGCCATATATTTTTACGGTTTCTGTTTTTGAGTTTTTGATTTGGGCAAAACCATTTACGGCTGATAGTAATACGGTGATTACCATCAATATTTTTGAAATTGATTTCATTTTGATTTTTTTTAATTTAATAAGATATACGAAAGGTTTGCGAAAACTTGATTTAGTTTTCGACAAGACACACGTATGGCTAACAAGCCATCGTTTTAGCTTATTTTAGGCGGTTGCCAAATGGAAGAGTAACCTGAAGAATAATAGGCTTGTTTGAAACCAAATTTTTGCTTTTTAATTTCAGCAAAAGGGTTTGTTACTTTTAAATCAAGTGGTATTGGGAAGCTTACAGAAGATGAAGAAGTGCTACATCTGCAAGAACTGTGTTTACAACTGCCCCCGCAGTCATGACCATCCTTACATTTTTTACAGGACTTGTCCTTGCAACTGTCTTTATGGTGCGATTTTTCAGATTTTTCTTTTGAGCAAGACTTTTGCTCTGTCTTATCTGTTTTTTTTGCACAAGCATAGCTTATGCTTGGCGTAAGGAAAACCCCCAAACACAGTAAGATAACAAAGCTGATATGTTTACTCAAATTTTTCAACACTACAAAATTATGAAATTATTTCTTTTAATTGCTATATTTTGCACTTTCGTGAACCGCAAATATATAATTTCAGATAAAATGTCTAAATGACCAATCTGCATAGTCCTTTTTATGCTCATTAAATAAATACCTGTTTAATTATCGACTTTGTTTCTTATACAATAAATAATTAAATAGGTATTCGGATAAAGAAGTTAATCCTTGCTTAACGGCTCAATTTTGAACCCTGCTTTTTGTACCGTTTCAATTACCTGTTCTTGGGTAATTCCTTCGGATTTTACGGTAAGCACCTTGTCTTTATTATTTGTGTCCACTTCCCAATGGCAAACACCTTCTGCATCATTCAGAAAGGGGGTTACTTTGGCTACACAACCGCCACAATTAATATTCGTCTTGAACTGTAGATTTTGATTATTATTTTCCATTTTTTTATATTTATTTGATAGTACAAAGTTGATGATACTTTTAAATGCGACTGTTGTACTATTTTTTATTTGATTTGTGATATTTACTGATTTACTTTTTCCATTTTAAAAGCAAACTATTGCTAACTACGCTTACACTGCTCAATGCCATTGCCGCACCTGCAATCATCGGATTAAGCAAGAAACCATTGATTGGGTAAAGAATACCTGCTGCGATAGGAATGCCGATAAGGTTATAGATGAACGCCCAGAACAGATTTTGTTTAATGGTTGCCACTGTTTGCTTGGATAAGCGTATTGCATGTGGGATTTTTGTCAGGTCTGATGAAATGATGGTCATTTTGGCTACGTCCATTGCAATATCACTTCCTTTACCCATCGCAATACTTACATCTGCCGTTGCTAATGCGGTACTATCGTTGATACCATCGCCAACCATTGCGACTACTTTGCCCTGTTTTTGCAGTTCTTTTACAAAGTCGGCTTTGTGCTGTGGCAATACTTCTGCTTTGTAATGTTTGATGCCTGTTTGCTGTGCAATGGCTTTGGCTGTCGCTTCATTATCGCCTGTGAGCATATATAAGTCAATTCCCATTTCTTGCATTTCTTTGATTGCCTGTACCGATGTTTCTTTGATTTTATCGGAAATAGCAACTACCGAAAGAGCCTGTTTGTTGTCTGCAAACCATATTACGGTTTTGGATTGTTTGCCCCATTCATCGGCTTGCTGTTGTAATGGCTCCGCAATATTGATGTTGTTTTCTGTCAATAGCTTTTTATTACCTACAAAATAGCTCTCGTTATTGTGATTGGCTTTTGCACCTTTACCTGTAATACTGTCAAACATTGATATTGAAGTGGTTGATACGCCATCAAGATGCTTCACTACTGCTTCTGCCAACGGGTGTTCCGATTGCTTTTCGATACTTAATAAAATATCTTTGGTTGCATCGTTATTGTTCAGCCATTGAATACCTGTTACCTGCGGTCTTCCCTCGGTAATGGTTCCAGTTTTATCTAAAACAATGGCATTTACTTTTTTGGCTAATTCCAAACTTTCAGCATCTTTTATTAAAATACCGTTTTCAGCACCTTTACCAACACCTACCATAATAGCGGTTGGGGTCGCTAAACCTAAAGCACAAGGACAGGCAATAACCAATACTGTAACTGCCGCTAATAATCCCTGTACCATGCTATTGTCGCCACCCAAAAAGAACCATAAAATAAATGTGAGAATAGCAATAACTATCACTATCGGAACAAAAATACCTGCAATCTTATCTACCAATTTCTGTACAGGTGCTTTACTTCCCTGTGCATCCTGAACGGTTTTAATGATTTGGGCAAGCATTGTTTCTTTGCCTACTTTAACGGCTTTAAATTGAAAACTTCCTTTTTGATTGATTGTACCCGCAAATACTTTTTCGTTTTCTTTTTTGAGAACAGGGACAGGCTCTCCGCTTAGCATACTTTCGTCCACATACGAATTACCCGATGTTACCATACCGTCCACCGCAATTTTTTCACCTGGCTTTACAAGAATAACATCACCTGCATTTACCTCTTCAATGGCTACCTGTTTTTCAGTTCCGTCAGAATGTAATACAATGACTGTTTTAGGCTGTAAGCCCATTAGTTTTTTAATGGCTGATGAGGTATTTCCTTTGGCTTTTTCTTCTAACAGTTTACCTAACAGAATGAATGCAATAATAACAGCTGCCGCTTCAAAATAAACGTGTGCGTGTAATCCTCGTTGATGCCAAAAGTCTGCAAACAGCATATTGAATACACTAAAAATATAGGCAATACCTGTACTCAACGCAACCAAAGTGTCCATATTAGCAGAACGGTGTTTGGCTTGTTTCCACGCATTGATAAAGAAATCCCTTCCAAGCCACAATACTACAGGAGTAGAAAATGCCCACATAATTTCATTCCCGTAAGGCATATCCATAAAGAACATACCAATAACCACAACGGGTAGCGACAATAGCACTGCCCAAATAGTTTTGGTTTTTAGTTTTTTGAATTTCTTTTCGTGAATGGCTTCAAGTGTTTCCTGCTGTGCGCTTTCCTCTTTAATCAGTAAATCGTAACCGGCACTTTGCACTGCTTTTTGTAGGATATAAGGATCGGTCATATTGGGAAGATATTCCACAACAAGGTTTCCTGTACCATAGTTTACCGATGCACTTACCACTCCAGGTTGGAGCTGTATAATACTTTGCGCACTTCCAGCACAAGAAGCACAAGTCATTTCCAAAACTGGGAAAGTGCCTTTTACTGTTGTAACACCATATCCAAGGTCTTTTACTGCTTTCACTGCATCGGTTACAACCTCCGCATTACTTACGGTAATGGCCGCCCTTCGGTTATTCAGTTCCACCTTGTAGCTCTGGATACCTTTAACCTGTGCAAGCCCTTTTCCTACTATTAAAGCACAGTGCTCACTATCAACATCTTCCAAAGGAAGATAAATGATTTCTTTATTATTATTTGTTGCCATATTTCGCTTGTTTTACTTTACAATGCAAAATTGGCAATAATTAGAATGAGGGTTATTGTAGTTTTGTGGAATTGATTTGTAAGATTTACTTAAACTTCATCCAAAGGCTTTCTTTTATCCTCACGAATTTGTTTAAAATGGCTGGGTGTTAGTCCGGTTACTTTCTTGAATTGGTTACTTAAATAAGCAACACTTGAATAATTCAGCCGGAAAGCAATTTCACTTAAAGACAATTCATCATACACCAATAATTCCTTGACCTTTTCTATTTTTTGAGCAATAAAATATTTTTCAATAGTAGTGTTTTCAATCTCTGAAAATAGGTTGGATAAGTAATTATAATCGTGGTGCAGTTTACTGCTTAGCACATCTGAAAGGTTGTTTTTGGTGTCGTTGTCTTGATGATGAACCAACTCTATGATTATGTTTTTTATTTTTTCGATGATACGGCTTTTTTTGTCGTCAATTAGTTCAAACCCTAATGAGGTAAGTACTTCCTCAAAATTCTTCTTTTGTTCATCGGTCAATTCTTTGCCCAATGTTACCTCTCCAAGTTTGATGTTTTTTACATCCAAACTTAATTTATCCAATTCATTTTGCACTACCATAATACAACGGTTGCAAACCATATTTTTAATAAAGAGTGTTGTCATATTTATTTGCACATTATAAACTCACAATTAATTTAATGGACAAATTTACGCTTTAAGTTTAATTACTCAGATTACTTACAGTATTTATTCCTGTTGCACCAAATGTTGCAAATCCGGATCATTCTTAATCCTTTCCAATTCCGTTGCAATAATTAGAACGATGTCTTTTTTTATCTGGCGATAATTGCTTTCGATTTCTTGTTTCATTTTATCTTCACCCTGCTCATCAACAAAGGATAGGATTTGTGGGATCTTTTGGTAAGCTTTAGTTTCAGCAGCAACCTTATCATTATCCACTACAATTTCAGCGTGGAATATTTTTTGTTCGATGCGTTCATCAAAATTATCCGAAACAGCACCTACAAACATACCTTGGGTTAATGTTGAGATTTTAGAAGCCGGAATTAAACTATCTAATTGTGTCGATATTGAAGTTGAGGTATCATTTCTGTTGATTGATAAACTTTGACGTTTCTGCAATACTTTTCCAAAACGTTCAGATAAACTTTTTGCTGTTTCGCCTACTACCTGACCGCTAAAAATATTACCAACGGTATTTTGGATAACCTTTGCCTCTTTATCTCCATAGTCCCTTATTAATTGAGAAAAATCCTGAAATCCTAAACAAACTGCTACCTTATTACTACGGGCAGTTGCAATAAGATTGTCCAATCCTCTAAAATATATCGTGGGCAACTCATCAATGATAACCGAGCTTTTGAGCTGCCCTTTTTTATTAATGAGTTTTACAATTCTCGAATTATACAATCCCAATGCTGCTGAATAAATATTTTGACGGTCGGGATTGTTACCTACACATAAAATCTTTGGCTCTTTGGGATTGTTGATGTCCAGTGAAAAATCATCGCCAGTCATTACCCAATACAATTGTGGCGAAATCATTCTTGACAACGGAATTTTTGCGGATGCAATTTGTCCCTGTAATTGGTCTTGTGCTCCGGATTGCCACGCATCCATAAAAGGCGATAGATAATTTTCCAAATCGGGATAGGAGGTTAAAATTGTAAAAACGTCCGAATATTTTTTGTTCAGCAATTCAATAGCGTGTGGAAATGTACAATACTTGCCGTCCTCATAGATTTTTAGATACCAAATAATGGCTGCCAATAGGATAATTGGGCTTTCCACGAAAAAATCGCCTTGCTTTTGTATCCACGACCTGTTGAGGTTAAGCATTATGGTATAAGCCGCTTCGTAAGCATCGGAAATATCCGTCATAAAATCTGGATTGAGTGGATTGCATCGGTGGCTCTTTCTCGGGTCGTCAAAGTTGATGACGTAAAATTTGGGTTGAACTTTGTACTTATCGCCGTGTTTCAAAAGATGGTTATAAGCAATAGTAGAAAGGTCGTCAAACTTGAAATCGTAGATGTACATTGAGAAGCCCTTTTCTATATGCTGCTTGATATAGTTGTTTACGACGGCATAAGATTTTCCGGAACCTGGAGTTCCTAAAACAATCGTTGCCCTGAAAGGATTTACAATGTTAATCCAACCCTTGTGTTCCTTTTTATTATACCAGAATTTGGTAGGCAGGTTTACAGAGTATTCATTTTCCATTAGTTTGGTTTCCTGCATGAAGCTTTCGTTTTCCATATTGAAAACGTCATTCATAAGGTTATTTTTCAATAACCTACTTATCCAAACACCAGCCATCATCAAGGTAATATAACCTAATGAAATAGTAAGGATATACAAAAAAGTGCCTATTACCGGAGTTAGTTTTAATAAAGACGTATTCAGAAAAAACAGCACAAAACCAATTCCCAAAGCAACATAGATTTTAGCCCACGTTATCTTTTCGTTCTTTACGCCTTTCGTTCCTAAGCAACTCAAAGCAAGCAAAACCAAAGCGAATGCTTTAGTATATAAGGTATGTGAAAATAAACCTGCTGTTCTGTCGAAATTGCCAAGTATTTTATTGATGACTTCCAACGTCCAGCCACGTTCTAAAAAGAAACCATAGCAGAACCAATAAAGATGCATTAGTACCAAAAGGATACTTACTGCCCGCATAAAAGCCATAATCTTGGCAAGTCCTCTTAAATCATCTTCTCCCTGCATTATTTTAATTTTTAATGTTCGGGCGTGAATTTAAAGGCTGTAAAGACTGACTTTGGAAAAGTGGTAGTCGATGGCAGTGAAAGGAAGCGTTTGGCTATCAGTTACTACTGACCTCTTATGCGTTTCTTTTTCTTCTTCATTTTGTTGGCAAAATCCATTTCTTCATAATCTTCACCTTGGGTTTCAGGTAGCAATCCTCCTAACGCTTCAACCAGTCCATCTTCGTGTTTTTCAGTATTTAAGAAGTCAAATAATTGATGAGGTTTTTCCGTTGGGACATCTTCTATATCGTTGGACTGTGATACTTTTTGTTGAGGTTGATTAGGATCTTTAAATTCGGGTTTGATATTATTGTTCCAATAAGCATTAAAGGTATTGGCAGAAAGTTCTTTGTCTAAACGGGAACCGTTCCAAACCGTTTTAGAATTGTGGTCAATAAAAGTTATTCCGTAAATACGACCAGTATCATTCCTACGAACCACAACATTAATGCCCTGTTCGGCTAATTGTTTTTTAAAGGTTTGTTCATCCTTTGTAGCTTGCAGAGCCGTAGTAACAGCTGATTTTAAAGTCTGTTTAGTTGGGTGGTTTTTTAAGGTTTCTTTCGATTTTTCAAAATGTAATTCCAATGCCGAAATTCCAACATCTTTTCCAAATAAGGAAGCTTTGAAGGGGTGACTTACTTTTTCACCTTTATCATTCAATGCGAAATATAATAGTCCTTGTTGGAATTTACCTTGCAGCTCGCCTTCCACTTTTTCCGTAGTAATATGGAACAACGAGAGTAAAGCATTGTATTCACCTAAAGTTTGAAACTGATAATAATTCGGCAGGTGGCGGACAACCGAAGCTATCTGACTTTTTGCATCACCTTTCTGGTAATTCACAGGGCTAAAAATCTTATTGTTCTGCTTATGTTCTTTATCCGTTGCAGGTATCAGTCCGTGTTGCCTTTCGAGTTCTCGGCACACATTCATAGACCGCCTTTTCTCAAATTTATCTGAAATCTTTTTGCCTTCTTCATTCACGCAAACCGAAACAATATGTATGTGCGTTCTGTCAATATCAGTATGCTTAAAAACTACAAAAGGTTGTTCCCCGTAGCCCATTTCCCGCATATACTGTTCTGCCAACTCCCTAAATTTTTCATCACTAACATTATCTTTCGGGTCGGGATTGAGCGAAATATGCAACGTATGTTTTTCGGTATTTCGATTTGCAATAAGATAAGGCATAAAAGATTGGCTTAATTGTGCTACAGAGTAATGCCCGCTTGGTGTTTCAATTATCTTATTGGCAAACAGAATTTGTCCATTTTCCTTTTCCACTTTAAGATTATTGTATGCCAAAGCACCATATAAATTACTGCTCCTTCCAATTTTTACTATCATTTTTAGACCTGCTTTTTCAGATGTTTTGCTTCAAATTCTTCGGTCATTTGAATGATTTTTTGGCATAGCATCGCCATTTCAGCCGTTTGTTTTTCTAATTTGTAGAGAAATGCTGCGGCTTTTTTCTCCGAAAAATTCTTGTACAATAGCTTTACAACTTGATTATAATTTACACCGACCGAGCGAAATTGACTGTGAAACGAGGTCAATCGCATATAGAAATCAACTGTTCCTTTATCAATTTGAATGGTCTTTATCGTTTTTTCAAAGATGCAAGACGTTATAAAATGTGCCTTTACCAGCATTCCCGATTGGTCAAAGAGCGAAAGAAATCGGCTGTGCTCTTCTTCATTAAAGGAAATTGTATATCTAATCTTTGCCGGGTCTTCTTTAGGTCGGCGTCCGGTCTTCTTTAATTGTTTTCTGTTGTTTTCGTTCATCACAAATCCATTTATAATTTACACAAAACCCTGACTTCGGAAGGTGTTTTTCAGCCCCCGGCAGGGCAAGTTGTTTTGAGCATCCGAAATCGTTTCGAGATGCTCAAAACACAACTTGCCGTGTTCTGATGAACACAAAAATCCGCCCTTCGGGACGGATTAAATGTAGCAGGGAAAAACGGCTCGATGCCGTTCTGCTTCGTGTCCATTTTATCAAGATGCTTTGTATAAATCCGTTAGTAAAATTCATTTTACAAAGTAACCAACTGTTGATAAGAGTATTGCAATGTGATACTAGGACAAATTCTGCCTTTGGAAGCCAAACACTACCACGATAATGTAAACACCTATTTATCTGCATTTATTTGTACTTACAAACACATATAGGGACATAGTTAGCTATGGAGGTAACAACGTAAGTACATCATTACCAATGTAAATAAATACAAATGTGCAGATGTAAAAAAGCGCTTATTGAAATACTTAAATATGCAATTGCGTATGCAAAAAAGCAGATACATAAATAAGTAATTATGGTTGTACAAATCTATTTGTCTACAGCCATAAAAATGTATTCAAGTACATAAATAGCCTAGTACGTAATTACCTGCTTATCTCTATAATTCTGTATAGAGCTACAAACCTATATACGCACCTAAGTAATTGAGAATATAAATTTTAAAAACAGTTAAAATATGAATGCAAAACACAAAACAGTATTTATCGCCTTTTCATCTCAAAAAGGCGGTGTGGGAAAAAGTACATTTACAACATTGGTTGCAAGTACGATGCACTATCGGTTGGGTTATAATATAGCCGTATTTGATGCCGATTTTCCCCAGCACAGTCTGATGAAAATGAAGGCTCGTGATTTGGCGATGGTAATGGAAAACGAAGCTTTAAAAAAGCTGGCTTACAAACAATTTACCACCATCAACAAAAAAGCCTATCCGATTATGCAATCCAAAGCTGATAGTGTATTAGAAACCGCTCACGAATTTTTAAGTAGTTCTTCAGTGCCGATTGATGTGGTCTTTTTTGACCTGCCCGGAACGGTTAACACGCCTGGTATTTTGAATGCATTGGCAGGAATGCACCACATTTTTACACCTATCACGGCAGACCGAGTGGTAATGGAAAGCACACTGATTTTTACACAGCTTTTGCAGGATGTGATTATGAAAAAAGGCGAAACTTCCATAGAAACCATCAATCTGTTTTGGAACCAGGTTGATGGCAGGGAAAGTACACCTTTATATGAGGTTTATAACCAACTCATCGACCAATTAGGATTAAGCCTGATGCAGAGCCAAATCAAAAACAGCACCCGTTTTCGCAAAGAAAGTGAAGTAAACAGCAAAGCCGTTTTCCGCTCTACGGTAATGCCACCTGATGAACGCTTGATGAAAGCCTGTCAGTTAGATCAATTTGTAAATGAATTTTTAAAAATCATTCAATTATAGTCTAATGGAAAAAGAAAATAAAAAAAAACATACGCCCGATATTAACGAGGAACTGATGATGAGCCTGATGGTAGATGGCGTAAAAAAAGAGGGATTACAGTTACCCATAGAACAAACTGTTGCAACCCTCGAAAAGGAATATGTTCAGCCCGAAAAATTACTATTGGAGAAACCTACTGTGAAGGAAAAGACCAAAATTAAAAAAACAAACGAAACAGATTACGAAAGCCTCTTTTTCAAAAGAACAGACACGAATGCCCGAGATGGAAAAACGGTATATATTCGACCAGATTTTCACGAAAAATTGTCACGTATTGTACAAGTGATAGGCGAAGACAAAATATCAATTTACGGTTATTTAGACAATTTACTGGATTACCATTTTCAGGAATTTGGTAAACAGATTACCAAGAGTTATGATGATAAATACAAACCCATTTTATAAGTTATGGAAATAGTAATTGTGATATGCCTGCTGATTGTGATTGCCCTGCTTGTGCATGACAAGATTGTAATCAAAAAAAATTCAGAAAGAAAACCGATACAGGAAAAAAGCAACCCTAAACTGCCCGATATTATGGGGCAACCTAGACCTAAGAGAAGCCTTTCGGTGCCAAACAATGCCACCGAAAGCCAAGTTGAAGAACTGGAAATAAATCCAGATAATTTTGACATAGAATACGACGAAAATGAAAACGTAGGTATTCAAATTCCGCAGGAAGAACTGGATGAAGTTTTCAGAAATATGCCTGATTTTGAAGATGAGGAAGAAGAATGGAACAGGTACGGAATATCCAGTGACGATAACGGTTTTGCCCAAGGGGTTACCTTTGAAGAACTAAGCTCCGTGGGGATGTTGCTACAAAAAGAAAAATTGGAGCCGTCTCAAAAGGAAACAGCGATAACTATAGTTCAGAAAATACAGGGAACCGAATTATTCAGCCTTTTGGAAAATTCTATGGAAGGCGCTTCTCGTAAAATAGCAGAGCTATTGGACAGTAGCCTTTCTTCTGAAACGGAAGCCAGTTCTTCCACTTTGCGGAAAAATGATTTGAGAGATTTTGATATCGGGGAGTTTGTGTGAGCAAACTCCCCGATATCATTTTTTAATTAACAATAGCCGCTTAATCAATATTAATTACGTTATCGTTCCCGAACCATCCATTTGCTTTTGCAATTACTTGTGCATCTGGATTATGAAAGAATACGGCTAAATTTTCTTTAGCTCGTGTACAACAAACGTAAAATAATTTTTGAGTTCTTTCTAAGACACTTGGGGTAGCTGTGCCCAAGAACATTTTTTCAAAATTGTAATTATTCCATCCTCCATTATCGAGAATAACTAAGACATTGTCAAATTCAGCACCTTTAGTTTTATGTTGCGTAGAAAATGGAGTTTGACCTTCTAAATATTCATACAACTTTTGAAACTCATTAAATTTGACATCTTTTACACGGTTATATAAATATTGGTTCTTCTCCTTAAATACAAGTAATCTGTCATCTATCAAGGAAATACCTTTTTCGTGAGCATCAGTAATAACTTCCTCAATTGTTTTTTCTCCAACATTTATAAGATTATCGATATTCTCTTTCAACAATCTTTTGTTGGCAATACTTCTTATGTGTATTCTGTAATCCGTTACTCTCAAAAATTCATTATACTGCTTGTTTTTATAAAGAGATATACTATTCTGGATTTTGAACAAATGTTTAATCAAATTATCTCTTTTTGACCCTTTCTTGTTTTCATCATCTTTATCTTGTTTTTTATCGTCAGTCAGAGCGTCTTTATTCATATAAATTTTCCTTACCTCAGAAAATAGCTTGTCCTTTAATTGATTGTATAATTCTGCCTTTATTGGGTCTGCTAATAAAATATCTTTCTTTAAATTTCTTTGTATGTTTTTCAACTGAAATTTATCGACTACAACATCAAAAGTGTCATTATCATCTATTGCAATTTCCGGTCTATTATTTTTCTTGTTATCCTTTATTTTATTAAGGATATCCGTCTTTAATCCAATGATAGGGTCACTATCGTAAATATCCATTAATTCTCTAAACCCTGCCTTACTAGCTATCAAATTGTGTGTAAGATTGAGTTCTTTTGTTTGCTTCGTATTATTGAAATCCCAACCATAATTTTCCCTTAAGGATTTCTCTACTTTTTCAATATTGCCATCAGTTGAATATAAAAACAAAACTGTCCCCTGTTTTACTAAACCTTCAACCATATTGGGTGCATTAATATCGATTGAGGGTTCTTGTATAA
Organism: Flavobacterium caseinilyticum; assembly: GCF_004349085.1. Taxonomy (GTDB): domain Bacteria; phylum Bacteroidota; class Bacteroidia; order Flavobacteriales; family Flavobacteriaceae; genus Flavobacterium; species Flavobacterium caseinilyticum. Next base: position 18,244 of record NZ_SMFM01000009.1, read on the forward strand.
TACCATCTGTCCGAAGTTTGTTAGCAAGGTTGATAACAAGCTGAGGATTTCTTCTATTCTGTTTCTTTAGAATTTCTTTTACTTTATCTGCATCTTGACCTTTGTATTCATCTAAATTACCAATACCATCTTCATAAATTGATTGCATTGCATCGCCAAAGAAACCAATAATATTCTTCCTTTCGCTTTTCTTGAAATGAGTAAGAAAGGTATCTACAACAGCTTTGCTTGTATCTTGGTATTCATCAATAAAGATGAATTGGAATTTATCCTTTACAATACTGCTAAGCTTTGGGTATTTGTCAAAAAGATAGTTTGCAACCAAAAGCAATTCATCGTGGGATATAATACCATCTCTTAACCTGACATATTCCTTGTATTGTATTCCATCTTCTAGACCCTCATAGTAAGTATTAGGAATAGGGTTTGCATCATCAATGGAAATTCTACTAACCTCTTCATCATTAGCCAATGCGATAATAGCTACTTTAAGCTCTTTTTGAAAGTGTTTTATATTATCCCAAAGAAAATCGTGGATTGTAGATACGTTTAGGTTTTTATGATTAACCCTTTCTTCAATTTCTTTAACAGCCGCATTCGTATAAGTCATACAAGCAACTTTAGCAGTTGGATTTTCTAAAATTGCCTGACGAATTACACTTACTAAAGAATAGGTTTTGCCACTACCAGCTCCACCACTAAGAAGGAAATTTCTACCTGCATCAATTGATTGAAATATTTCTTGTACTTCGAGTTCTAAATTTAATCTTTCTTCAACCATAACAAGCCATTTTTAATGTAAGCCGGAATATTCCAATTATTAAATTTTTCATCACTGTGATATAAAATATCTAAAGCGAAATGGGTTTTCTTTTTAATACAATTATCTGCTAAGACATAGGGGCTTTTCGTGTCATCATCAAAATAAGAAGCATTTTTTATTCCCTGAAAAGTAGCTTTATTTCCTTTTACAAATTCTCTATTAAGATGTATAAAAGCATCTTCAAAACTTCTTGCGTGATAAGTATTTTCTTCCTGTTGGTAACATATACAAATTGTAGAACTCCCAACAGTAATTGTTCTATCGCCAACTGCCAAGGCTTTTAAATCGTCCCACGTTACAGCTTTTAGGAAATGATTTATTGCAGAATTGCTTGTTTTGGTACCTTCATTAACAGGACACGCTCCCCAAACATCTTGTTCTTTGTCATTTTTCCCTACGACCTTCATTGCATCAATGTCTGTTAATATCAATGATTTAATACCCAAGAAGTCAATAAACTTCTCAAAGATTTGTGAATATGCACCGACTTCGATAGTTGATATATTTTGAGATAGAAGCGGTAAGAATGTATCCTCGTTTCCTTCCACTTCTAAACGTGCAGCTTCTTCTAAGTCAACTTTTCGCATAAAAGTTGGTATTAAAATCCTTTCTGTATCTCCTTCAATAAGAACAGCCTTATCAGCAAAAAAGATTTCAGCTCTGCTAATTGTTAGGTACTGTTTTAAGAATTGATATTGTTTTGGGTCGGCATCATATTGAGTTCTTAAATCTTTAAGATTTTTCGCAGTTACATTATTCGTTGCTATTGTTTTCAAATATTTTATATCATCGAAATCACTATCTGCAACAATATGTGATGAATGCGTTGTAATTAAGTACTGTAATGTTCTATCTATACCATCATTTCTTTTGATACCTTCTCCAAGTAGTTTTTTTATATTTTTTATAAAGACATACTGCATTTGGGGATGGGTATGAGCTTCCGGTTCTTCTATAATAAGTAAATTAATATCGGCAGGCTTCTTGTCCTTATCTTTTTTGAAATCTTGTACCAAAATTTCAATTTCAAAAATCATACTTATTAGGTTCATATAACCTAAACCGTTGTAATGCTCTGGTAACTTATGGTCATCGTGAGTGTATACTACTGTAGTATTTCCTTCAAGTAATTCTCGATGTTGTAATGTTGAAATAATTGCTATATCAGTATCATTCAACTTAACGCCACCAAAATCTTGTACTTTTTTTATTACGTCTTTAAATAAATCTTTGTAGATGTCGCTTAACGTACTATCTGTTTCTGAAAGCTGGTCTTTAAAATCTTCAGTAGCTTGATCCTTATCACTACTGTCTTCTTGTTTTTTATAGAGACTTGACGTTTGTTTTGAGAGTGTGTTTTCTTTTTCTTTATTTGTTACATCTCTTCTTGCACTTATGTACTTAAAGTTGATAATATCCTTTAAATTAATGTTTTCACTAACAAGGTCGATTGGCTTAGTTTCGGTAATCTTATTTGCAGTCGTATCGTATTCAAAAGAAAATTTATGAATTTTATAATAAGCTTCTATGTTTTGCTTTAAAAAATCTTTTAGTTCCCGTGGCTTATATTCTTTCTTCTTAGCATTTTTCGCATTTTCACTGGCTGCGAAGATTGCATAGTCAGCTTTTATTTTTAAAAAAGCATCATAACTTACAGTGTATTCAAAACCTAAAACAATATTGTTATTGTCAGGATCTAAATCCATCAATACTCTGCTAACATTAGATAAATCATCAGTATCGTTATATTCAATATAGATTTTCAGTTTAATACCTTTAGGAGAGAATTCATCGGGAACATCAGCCGATTTGATTAAACTTTCTAATTCGTTTTTAAAATCAATATTCAAATCATCATAAGAAAATTTACTTTTTTCATTTATAAATTTATCCAGAACTGACAGAATAGAAGTCTTTCCTGTATTGTTTTTTCCGATAACAAGAGAAAGTTCATTTTCAAGGTCCATTGAAAAAGTCTTCAGTAATCGAAAATTTTCAACTTCTATTTTTTTTATCTTCATAATAGTTGGTTATAGTATTTGATTAGTTTTTATTCTCATCTTTTCTTAATCTTTTTTGCGATATTTTTAAAACTTGTTCTGCTACAGGTTCATTTAGTAGCAATTCAATTATTTTATCTGACAGCCATAAAACCAATAGTTCATTAATATCGGTATTGAAAAATTTTGCAAGTTTTTCAATATGTTTTCTTGGCAACAACCTTTCCCCGTTTTCTACCTTACTGATAAAAGCATTATCTAACTCCAAAGCTGCGCCAACTTCTCTAAGGAATAAACCTTTACTTTCTCTCAATTCTTTTATGCGTTTTCCAAATGTCATTTTGAATTTATAAGACTTGTCTAAATAAGTCAAATATAACAAAAAAACTTTAAAAAAATAAGGATTTAAGTTTCCCAATTATGCCACCCACAGCCAAACAATTCCTTTGACTGTCACTTTGTTATAACGCCTTTATTTCTGAAACACCTTTGTCACGAAAGCCCGCAAGGTGTGGGAAAGAATAACAATTTAATGTGTTTCAATTATGAAAAAACAGAGAAAAAAAGCTTTGCTGGCAGCCGTGGCTATGCTGTCGGGAATTGGTGCCTTCGCACAAGGAAATGGTACAGCCGGTATCAACGAAGCAACCCAAATGGTAACGTCTTATTTCGATCCTGCCACACAACTCATCTACGCCATTGGTGCCGTAGTAGGTCTCATCGGAGGTGTTAAAGTGTACAACAAGTTCAGTTCGGGTGATCCTGATACGAGCAAAACGGCGGCTTCGTGGTTCGGTGCGTGTATTTTCCTCATCGTAGCGGCAACCGTCCTTCGTTCATTCTTTCTTTAATCCCCTGCCTTATGAGTAATTATAACATCAATAAGGGTATTGGAAGAACGGTGGAATTTAAAGGGTTGAAAGCGCAATACTTGTTCATTTTCGCAGGTGGATTGCTCGGCACATTAATCCTGGTGATGATACTATATATGATCGGGGTTAATTCTTACATCTGTCTTTTTCTTGGAGCAGGTGGTGCTTCGCTGATTGTGTGGCAAACCTTCTCGCTGAACAGAAAATATGGCGAATACGGATTAATGAAAATAGCGGCTAATAAACGGCATCCTCGCTACATCATTTGTCGCAAGCCTGTACATCGTTATTTAAAATTTACCACTAAACCTAATGTACGATGATAAATACAGCAAAATCAACAACACTGGAAAGCAAGTTTCCATTATTGGCGGTAGAGAACAATTGTATTCTGTCAAAAGATGCGGACATTACTGCCTGCTTTGAAGTACATCTGCCGGAGCTGTTTACCGTGGCTTCTGCTGAATATGAAGCTATCCATTCCGCTTGGCATAAGGCTATCAAAACCTTGCCAGATTTCACGATAGTCCATAAACAGGATTGGTACATCAAAGAAAATTATGCGCCAGATCTGGCAAAAGATGACCAAAGTTTTCTAGCAAAATCCTACCAACGCCATTTCAATGAACGTCCTTTTCTGAACCATTATTGTTATCTGTTCATAACTAAAACGAGCAAAGAGCGTATGCGAATGCAGAGTAATTTCAGTTCGCTTTGCAGAGGAACACTGATACCGAAGGAAATCAGGGATAAGGAAGTGATACATCGCTTTATGGAAGCCATAGCACAATTTGAACGTATCGTAAACGATAGCGGGTTTATCAAACTGCAACGGTTGACCGAAGACGAAATCATAGGTACAGATGGAAAGCAGGGATTATTGGAGCAATACCTAACATTATCAAGAGAAGTTGGAACACCGATGCAAGACATTGCATTGGGTGGCGAAGAAATTCGTATTGGTAACAAAAGATTGTGCCTGCACACTTTATCTGATACCGACGATTTACCCGGAACAGTATCTGCTGATACCCGTTTTGAAAAACTATCTACCGACCGAAGCGACTGCCGTTTGTCGTTTGCTGCACCTGTGGGATTGCTGTTAAGCTGTAATCATATTTACAACCAGTATTTGTTTTTGGATAATAGCGAAGCCAACCTGCAAAAGTTTGAAAAGTCTGCAAGAAATATGCACTCGTTGGCTCGCTACAGTCGGGCAAATCAAATCAACAAAGAGTGGATAGAAAAATACCTGAATGAGGCACATAGTTTTGGACTGTCATCCATCAGAGCGCATTTCAATATTATGGCTTGGTCAGATGATGCCAACGAACTAAAACAAATAAAAAATGATAGTGGTAGCGCTTTGGCATTAATGGAATGCAAACCACGCCACAACACTACGGATGTAGCAACACTATATTGGGCAGGAATGCCGGGTAATGCAGGCGATTTTCCGAGTGAGGAAAGTTTTTACACGTTCATTGAACCTGCTTTGTGTTTTTTTACAGAAGAAACCAATTACGACAATTCGCCATCGCCATTTGGCATTAAGATGGCTGACCGATTGACCGGAAAGCCTATTCATTTGGATATATCGGATTTACCGATGAAACGGGGTATCATCACGAACCGGAACAAGTTTATACTGGGTCCTTCGGGAAGTGGAAAATCGTTTTTCACTAACCATATGGTTCGCCAATATTATGAGCAAGGTGCTCACGTTTTGTTGGTTGATACTGGCAATTCTTATCAGGGTTTATGCGAACTCATCAAAGGCAAAACCAAAGGCGAAGACGGCGTTTACTTTACTTATACCGAAGATAATCCTATTGCCTTTAATCCTTTCTACACCGATGATGGTGTGTTTGACATTGAAAAAAGAGAAAGTGTCAAAACCTTGATACTTACCCTTTGGAAACGTGATGATGAACCGCCGACCCGTTCGGAAGAAGTTGCATTATCAAATGCCGTAAGCGGTTACATCGAACGCATTAAACAAGATGATATTTTTCCATCCTTCAATGGTTTCTATGAATATGTGAAAGGCGATTATCGTAAGGTATTGGAAGAAAAACAAGTAAGGGAAAAAGACTTTGACATTGCCAATTTTCTCAATGTTTTGGAACCTTATTACAAAGGTGGCGAATATGATTATCTGTTGAATTCCGATAAACAATTAGATCTGCTTTCCAAACGCTTTATTGTGTTTGAGATTGATGCCATCAAAGACCATAAAATCCTCTTTCCAATTGTGACCATCATCATTATGGAAGTCTTCATCAACAAAATGAGAAGGCTAAAAGGTATCCGAAAACTCATCCTGATTGAAGAAGCCTGGAAAGCCATCGCCAAAGAAGGAATGGCTGAATACATCAAGTATTTATTCAAAACGGTAAGGAAGTTTTTTGGCGAAGCCATTGTGGTAACACAAGAAGTGGACGATATCATCCAATCGCCCATTGTAAAGGAAAGTATCATAAACAACAGCGATTGTAAAATCCTGCTCGACCAGCGAAAGTATATGAACAAGTTCGATGATATACAGGCAATGCTAGGACTTACAGATAAGGAAAAAGCGCAAGTACTTTCTATCAATATGAACAACGACCCATCACGACTTTACAAGGAAGTATGGATTGGCTTGGGTGGAACACACTCTGCGGTATATGCCACAGAAGTTAGTTTGGAGGAATATCTCGCATACACCACCGAAGAAACCGAAAAACTGGAAGTGATGCAACTCGCATCTGAACTGGATGGCAATGTAGAACTCGCCATTAAACACATCGCTATGCAACGGCGTGATAGTGCAAATCAATAATTCATTAACAATTTAAAATTTAAGAAAATGAAAAAAATCATTTCTATGGTGTGTATGGCATTAACGCTTGCCGTAGCACCGTCCGCAAAAGCACAATTCGTGGTTACAGATCCTGCAAATCTGGCTTCAGGCATCCTCAATAGTGCGAACGAAATTATACAGACTTCTTCCACTGTAAGCAATGTGGTTAAGAATTTTAAGGAAGTGGAAAAAGTGTATAAGCAAGGCAAAGAGTATTACGACAAACTACAGGCTATAAACAACCTTGTAAAAGATGCTCGTAAAGTGCAACAAACTGCTTTGTTGGTAGGTGATGTTTCGGAAATGTATGTGCAGAATTTTGGCAAGATGATGAACGATCCAAATTTTTCGCCACAGGAATTGGTAGCCATCGGCAACGGTTATTCTTCATTGCTAAATGAAAGTACGGAACTGCTAAAGGAATTGAAGCAGATTATAACGTCGTCCAGCCTTTCGCTAAATGACAAAGAGCGTATGGATGTTATCGACCGTGTGTACAAAGAGGTAAAGGATTATCACAGTCTTGTTCGCTATTACACCAACAAGAACATATCTGTAAGCTACCTGAGAGCGAAAAAGAAAAACGATGCCAAACGAGTGCTTGACTTGTATGGAACTTCTAACCAAAAATACTGGTAAAAATGGAATGGAATAATCTTCACGAAGTACTGCGTTCGCTGTACGATGATATGATGCCACTTGCCGGTGATATGGCAGGAGTAGCTAAAGGTGTGGCCGGATTAGGCGCTTTGTTCTATGTGGCATTAAAGGTTTGGCAGGCTTTAAGCCGAGCCGAACCAATTGATATGTTTCCATTGTTACGTCCGTTTGCTTTGGGACTTTGCATTATGTTTTTCCCAACAATCGTGTTGGGAACCATCAATGCAATTCTCAATCCGATAGTAACAGGAACCCATTCCATTCTCGAAGACCAGGTACTTGACCTCAATAAATTGCAACAGCAGAAAGACCAATTGGAATACGAAGCAATGGTAAGAAATCCCGAAACCGCATATATGGCATCGGATGAGGAATTCGATAAGAAATTGGAGGAATTGGGCTGGTCGCCTTCTGATGTGGGAACAATGGCAGGAATGTATATGGACAGGCAAGCCTACAAGATTGAGAAAGCAATAAAAGAATGGTTTCGCAATTTACTGGAAATACTTTTTCAGGCGGCAGCATTGGTTATTGATACTATAAGAACATTTTTTCTGATAGTGTTGTCCATACTCGGACCAATTGCCTTTGCTATTTCCGTGTGGGACGGTTTTCAATCCACGCTCTCGCAATGGTTTACAAGGTATATAAGTGTTTACCTCTGGCTTCCTGTTTCAGATTTGTTCAGTTCAATGTTGGCAAGGATACAATCGCTGATATTGGAACGGGACATCGAAATGCTTGCCGACCCAACCTATATACCCGATACTTCCAATACTGTGTATATCATTTTTATGATAATTGGTATCGTGGGGTATTTTACAATTCCAACGGTAACGGGCTGGATTATTCAGGCAGGGGGTGCCGGAAACTTTACCCGTAATGTTAACCAAGCTGCAATGAAATCGGGAAATCTTGCCGGAGCCGGAGCTGGTTCAGTTGCAGGAAATATTGGTGGCAGGCTAATCAATAAGTAAACAAAATTAATCATTTAAGAAATGGAATTTAAAACACTCAGAAATATCGAAAACAGCTTTAGACAGATAAGGTTGTATGCCATTGTGTTTGCCGTTCTATGCATTAGCGTTGTAGGATATGCCGTATGGCAGTCCTACAGCTTTGCAACAGAACAACGCCAAAAAATTTATGTACTGGACAATGGAAAATCATTGATGTTGGCTCTTTCGCAAGATGCGTCCATCAACCGCCCGGTTGAGGCAAGGGAACACGTAAGACGTTTTCACGAACTCTTTTTTACACTTGCACCCGACAAAAATGCCATTGAAAGCAATATGAAACGGGCGTTCAATCTTGCCGATAAAAGTGCCTTTGATTATTACAAAGATCTTTCCGAAAAAGGCTATTATAACCGTATCATATCGGGTAATGTACAGCAACGTATCGAGGTGGATAGTGTGGTCTGCAATTTCGACAATCATCCTTATGCAGTGCGTACTTACGCTAAGCAATTCATCATCCGTTCCAGCAATGTGACAAAGCGAAGCTTGGTAACGTCCTGTTTCCTTGTAAACTCTGTCCGTTCAGACAATAACCCGCAAGGTTTCAATATTGAAAAATTTGCCGTGGTAGAGAATAAGGACATTGAAGTTATTCAACGTTAAAATCAAAGATTATGAAACAGTTACTTGATTTAGACACATTCGTGAAAACACTGACAGATAAAGGATACAACGGTTACTTCCAAACGGAAGCATCTTATCCTGGCAAGTTAAAAGAAAGCATTAGTGAATACTTGGAAGCCTCTCACAACGGTACAAAAAAACCGAATAGACACGAACTTTTTTTATTATCGACTTACCTCCAATGGAATGGAGATGACAAGCCGAGGATTGAATGTAATATGTGGATAAGACATGAAAACGGCATTTTCGATGTACAAAAGATGGACATTGAAAGGACAGACCGCTACGGACAACTATTGAAGAAATCAGAACTAACAAATCTTTCAACAGGTTCGGTTCCTATATTAAAGGAAGCCGTAGCCGAAGTGTCTGAAGATCCTAAACAACACATTTCTTCCCAAAAAAGAGGGTTTAAAATGTGATAGCCAATAATAATTTAAGACATGAAAAAATTAAGAGCAAATATGGATAGGTATTTTAACAAGTTGGACGAACGATGGCTGGCATTACCCGTTGGAAAACAGCATAAATACACCTTATACTTTTTTATAGGCTATCTACTTCTTACCGCAGGAGTTATTTTAAAAGTATGGTATGATGCAGGCAAAGCCGATAACAATTTGGTCATTGAGCATATCGAAAATCCTGTTCTCAAAAAGAAAGAAAGTCCTGAAAAACTGAAGGACACATTGACAACAATTTTTAAAAATAAATTTTATGAAAGAAAATGAAAAAAGGGTCAGCATTCTGGTTGAGGAAGGCGACCAAAACAAAGTATCCAACCTTACGGAGGATAAAAAGAGTGCCATTGAACGATTTAAAAAACCACTCATTTTTGGTTTAATGGGGATTGTTTTTATTGGTTGTTTATACCTGATATTTAAACCCTCGGCAGATAAAAAAGAAATGGAAAACATCGGACTAAACGATGCTTTTCCACAGGCTACCGAAGCAGGAATGCAGGATGATAAACAAAAAGCTTATGAGCAAGATATGCTGGAACAGAAAGACCAGGAAAGCCGAAATGCCCTAACTACGCTATCGGATTATTGGAATACCGATAGCACACAGCAGACTAAAGAAGAATTGCCCGAAGAAGACCAAAACAATGGTATGATGACTGGAAAATCGGGCACTTCTACACTAAACAGTTACCGAAATGCACAAAGCACATTAGGTTCATTTTATCAGGATAATAACAGCGAAACACAAGAACTACGCAGGCAATTGGACGAACTAAAAGAAAAATTGGCTGAAAAAGATATACCTGTCGGTGTAACTGTAAATGACCAATTGACGTTGATGGAAAAATCGTATCAGATGGCTTCAAAGTATCTGCCTTCGGGAGGAAATACCGAAAAACCTGTAAGCACCGACAGTGCTAGCCGAGGTTCTTCTTCAAATTCTCAGAAAGAATATTTTGTAGCATTCACACCTACAAGAAAGAAAGCTGTATCGGCTTTGTACAGAGAACCTACGGATAGTGCTTTTTTAGCCGACTGGAGCGAAAAAAAAAACCGAGGTTTCTATACTGCTGGAACAGTAGAGCAAGTCGCTCAACCAAAAAATAGCGTAAAAGCCAGCATACAGGAAACACAGACCATTATTGGCGAAAGCGGTGTACGACTGCGTTTGTTAGAACCTGCACAAACGCCAAACCGTACCATTCCGCAGGGAACAATTTTAACGGCAATCGGAAAGTTTCAAGGTGGCAGGTTACAGTTAAAAGTTACATCTATTGAGCTTGAGGGCAATATTATCCCAGTAGATATAACCATCTACGACCTCGATGGTCAGCAGGGTTTGTACGTTCCCTATTCGCCAGAACGTAATGCAGTTACCGACATCGTAGCCAATATGGGAAATGCCACAGGTTCAAGCTTCAGTATGAACTCGTCAACAGGACAACAGATTGGTTCCGACCTCAGTAAAAGTGCCGTACAAGGTATTTCGGGTTATTTCGCCAAAAAAATACGAACACCAAAAGTTACGCTAAAAGCAGGACATCAAGTTTTCCTTGTTTCTAAAAAATAATATTGAACTCAAATAATTAAGAAAATGAAAAATCATATAAAAACTTTTTGGGCTTTTGCCCTTATCATCGGCTTTGCCGTAAACACTTTTGCACAAGACAGTATAAAAGCACCGCTAAATTTAGGCAAGATAGAACCGTACCAAATGCAAGTAACTTATGACAAGACTACTCATTTGATTTTCCCAACCGCCATACGTTATGTGGATTTGGGAAGCGAATACCTGATTGCAGGAAAAGCAGAAGATGCGGAAAACGTACTTCGTGTAAAAGCATCGGTAAAAGATTTCGAAACGGAAACCAATTTTTCGGTCATTACAAATGACGGTCGCTTTTACAGCTTCAATGTATATTATAGTGCTTATCCGGAAGCGTTGAGTTACGATCTGCTGACAATGCAAAAAGCAGTGGATAAGGAAAATGGAAATGATGTGCTTTTTGAAGAATTGGGTAACAATTCGCCATCATTGTCAGGTTTGCTTTTGGAAACGATTTACAAAAAAGACCAGCGAATTGTAAAGCATATCGGTGCTAAAAGTTTCGGTATTCAGTTTATCCTAAAAGGAATTTACATACACAATGGCAAATACTATTTCCATACAGAATTGAGAAACCGTACCAATGTGCCTTTCGGAATTGATTTTATCAATTTCAAAGTAGTAGATAAAAAAGTAGCCAAGCGTACCGTAGTGCAGGAAAGACCAATGATACCATTACGTACTTATAAGCCATTGAATGAGATTGGCGGGAAAGCAATCGAACAAAACGTATTCCTTTTAGACCAGTTTACCATTGCCGATGACAAGGTTTTGCTGATTGAAATCTTTGAGAAAAACGGTGGCAGACACCAAACGCTTCAGGTAGAAAATTCGGATTTAATCAAGGCTCGTTTGGTTAATGATATGCACCTGAAATTTTAATAACCTATTAAAACAATAAGATGATAAAGTATATCCATACCGTAATGCTTGTGTTAATGGGCATTACCGCTACACAGGCACAACGAATGTTACCTAAGCAAAAAGGCTTGGAAGTAAGTGCTGGTGTATTGTCTAATGATAAAATCGGAAACGATTATTACATCAATGTAGCAATGACCGTAAATGGCAAAAACGGCAATTACCAATTTTGGGCGTTGGAATATACGCACCAATACCATTCTTATAAAGACTTGCGCATTCCGAAGGAAACTTATACTGCTGAAGGCGGTTACAGTTTATTCCTTTTAGGCGATGCCCGAAAAAACATAACGCTTAATACTGGAATATCTGGCGTCATCGGTTATGAAACCATCAACCGAGGCGAAGCAATGTTGGATGACGGAGCGAAAATAGTGAGTGAAGACAATTTCATTTACGGAGCTGGCGGTAGGTTGACTTTTGAAACGTATCTGTCCGACCGATTTGTATTAGTCCTGCAAGGACGTACAAAGGTTTTATGGGGTACGGATATGAAACAATTCCGACCGTCCGCAGGTGTGGGATTAAGGTTTAACTTTTAAAACGTATAATAATGACAACATTTTTCAAACAATTCAAAAGAGGATTACTGCCAGTATATGTATTGCTGGTAATCCTCACAAGTTCGGTTACTTTGGTATCTTGTAGCAAAGATGATGAACTCGAAATACAGAACGATTTTCCTTTTGAAGTGCAGGTTATGCCTGTTCAAAAAGATGTATCGAATGGGCAAACCGTAGAAATAAGGATGGCGATAAAGCGAAGCGGTAATTACAGCGATACGCAATATTTTATCCGTTATTTTCAGTTTGATGGTCAGGGAACTTTAAGATATTCTAATGAACTTGCGTACTTACCAAACGATTTATATCCTTTACCAACAGAGCAGTTCCGATTGTATTACACTTCTTCATGCACTGTGTCGCAATCATTTGATGTATGGATTTCTGATAGTTTTGGAAATGAGAAGAAACTCACTTTCCAATTCAATAGTAGCGATTAACAAATAAAATCCTGTCCACAAGACAGGATTTTTTTATACTACCACGCTCACATTTTATATTTTTGTGATGTAGTGAAACAAATATTTTTTTTGTAAATTCATATTTATAAATGTAATAGCTATTATTATGGTTGCATCATTAGTTATAGGGATACTATTTTTGGTTTTAGGCTTGGCACTTCGCTATTGGATAAATCGTAGAAAGTTTTACAGGCGTAGTCCTATGGGTGCCGAAAGTTTTTCTTCTTACGAAAAATCGATTGGCATTAAATTCATTGAACGAGTTGGCAAATGGGTAGCCTATGCACTGATTATTTTTGGGCTATTGTCGTTATGGGTTTATTCACGCGAAAAAAATGATAATGAAAAACAGAAAGTGGAGATAGAAACCGAACCAACCGACCAACGCAGATAGTGATTTTTAAAATACGGTTGTAAGAAAATCGGATAACCCCAAAGGGTATCCGATTTTTTTTGTGCCGGTTAGTAAAAGCCACATATTTCTTTTAAATGCCAACAAATTCAAACGTTATCAATCCTTTTAAAAGCCTTTATAAATTAGATTTCATACCAAAATTGAGCAGAAATGGAAGTAATCGCAATACAGAAATCTTCATTGGATGGAAATAAAAATGAACTGAAAGAGCCTTTAGGAATGGCGAAAAGAGAAGATAAATTACTGCCATACATCCAAATAGGGGGGGATCATTTTTAAACAAACAGATATACTCACTGAACTAGAGCATAATTATTTAAACAATAAAGCCAGTAACTAATAGGTTTTTTGCCCCAATTGGTTTTAAAGATATGATGAGTATCTAAAGCAGTTTAGTATCTTTGTAACGAAATATAGAAAATCTTAAAGTGTTTTTACTTTAAGTCCCACATTGAAAACTGGTAATTTTTAGACAACGGGACAATAAGAAAGAACACCTATGCCATAGGCGTAGGTGCTCGCTTATTCGTTGTCGGGTATACCAGTACCTCAATGTGCGTTAAGTGTAGTGGTCTGCGCCTTATTTTTTGTGCAGGGCTACATCAATTTCACAAAAGTATGATGATATGGAAACTGGTACAACACAAGAAAAAATTACCTTAGCTTTTATAAATGACAAAAGTCCAATTTTGGATATAACTTGCAACGACCTAGTTGCCTCAGGAATGGATGTTTTATTCCGCTCAGAAAATATCGAAGGCGGATTATCTCAGTTATTAACATTAAAAACACTTCCCAAAGTATGTATTATTGATCTTGATTTTTACAACAGGAATGTGCTGGCAGAACTTCAAGAATTGAGAGCACTATATCCAACAATAAAACTTATTGCTCATAGTGATATTGATGATCAGAAAGTCGGTAAAGATTTGTTAGATATTGGTTTTTCGAGTTATTTGCTTATCGGAAGTGGTAAAGATGATTTTAGAAAAGTCGTTGAAGGGGTTATCAATTAGGGACATGGTATATTAAATGATTTCTAGCCATCGAAATAGCAACAAATTTAATGAATTAAAAATATTAATTAAAAAGTGCTAAGTCAAAAACCAAACATAATCCAGCGACGTTCTTTTGCTTCTCCTATGTTTGTATAATATAATCTAAGTGAGGAAAAGTGAGATAGATTTTGCTTTAAAGAGCTTAATAGTATTTTCAAGCGAAGAAACTGCCTCTTCTTCTTTTACCTCCTATGTTTGTATAATATAATCTAAGTGAGGAAGAGTGAGAGCAGATTTTGCTTTAAATAGCTTAATAGTATATTCAAGAAAAGAAACTGCCTCCTCTTCTTTTACCTTTTAGAATCTGAACAGAATGTAAGGAATTCACCCACAAACATTGGGTTGTATAGCCAGTATATCCATTCAGGAGAAAAGATGTAGAAAGGTTATCACTTACCTAAACCAGATAAGATGAAGGTATTATTAAAACAGACAGTAGGAATTGATGTCGCACAAAATGAATTAGTTGTATCGCTTGGTCGAATGGATCAACAGATAAGCATAGAAGTTTATGCCTATAAAGTATTTCCCAACACACAAAAAGGATTTTCCAGTCTTGTATCATGGGTAAATAAGCAAACATTAACTAATGTAGAGGTACGGTATGTGATGGAAGCTACCGGAGTTTACCATGAATCCTTAGCTTATTACCTTTGCACTAATCAAAAACAAGTTAGTATCGTTTTACCAAACAAAATCAGTAATTATGTAAGGACACTTGACATAAAAACTATTACCGACAAGAGTGCTTCACAAGCCATTGCAAGATTTGGCTTGGAAAGGCAATTAGAAGTATGGCAACCTCCATTAAAAATATTCAATGATTTGAGACAGCTTTGTCGAGAACGAGAACAACTGGTACAGGAACGGACTATGTTAAAAAATCAGCTACATGCTGAGCGTACTTCTGCAACATCTAGCGAAAAATCAATAAAACGTACCAAGAAAAGAATTGCCATGATTGATAAGCAGGAAAAGGAAATAATGGAGGAAATTGCTGCACTTATCAAAGGAGATGAAGCTATAGCTAAAAAGATGAAAGTAATAACTTCTATACCAGGAATAGGAAATCTGACTGCTGTCACCATTATCGCTGAAACCAACGGATTTGAATTAATAAAAAATAAAAGACAGTTGGTAAGCTATGCTGGATTGGATGTAAGGGAAAAAACATCTGGAACTTCTGTGAAATCTAAACCCCGAATATCCAAGCGGGGTAATCGGAATTTAAGGAAAGTAATGCACTTCCCCGCATTGGCTGCAATCAGAACCGATGAAAACTTCAAATGTATTTTCTTAAGATTGGCTTCAAGGCATGGCATTAAAATGAAAGCAATTGTTGCCATTCAAAGAAAGCTTCTGGAGCTAACGTATATCCTATGGAAATCAAATACGTCTTATTGCCCAAATTATCACAATCAGAGTACTACAACAGAAACAATAACCATGTAATAAAATGAAAAAAGGGTAGCTGTTTTATATGCTACCCAATAATAAATATGCAAAACAAGATGAATTCTCAGTAAGAAATTCATCCGCAGTGTTATGCTTTCTCACGAACAATTCTGTTAACCTTCATTATTATTTTGCAAGTTTTAGAATGCGATACGCACCTTTTGCCACAATTAGGAATACAAGCGCTCCAATAATAAGATCGGGATAACTTGAATTGAGCCAATTAACTAAAAGACCAGCAACAATAACTCCCGAATTGATAATGACATCATTTGATGTGAATATCATCGAAGCCTGCATATGCGCTTCTTTACTTTTGTTCTTTTGTAAGAGATAAAGGCAAAATACGTTTGCAATCAATGCTAAAACTGAAACGACAATCATTGTTTTGAAATCGGGCATAGCTTCAATTCCCATAAAACGTCTGATCACTTCAACGAAACCTACAATAGCAAGTAAGACTTGGAAGTATCCTGCAAATCTGGCGATGTTGTTTTTTAGGGCGATTGTTCCACCAACAGCGATTAATGCCAATGCGTAAACGACACTGTCTGCAAGCATATCCAAGCTATCGGCTATCAATCCCATTGAACCTGAAAAAATACCGAACAACATTTCCAGTCCAAAAAACAGGAAGTTGATAATCAACACGATCCAAAGTAATTTCCGTTGCTTGTTGCTTGTATCTGTTTCAACAACAAAATTGCTTTTTTCAGTTGAAACCAATGTCGTATTTAGGTTCAGTGTTCCCAAAGCCAAAAAAATTGGCTCTGGGTTTCCATTGTGATAAACGTCCAATTTTCTATTGGCTATATCAAATTCCAATCCTTTTACCGTATCAAAGTCTTGCAGTTTCATACGGATTAATTGCTCCTCGCTTGGGCAATCCATTTTAGTTATATTGAATATGGTTTTTTCCATTTGTTTTAAAGCTTGAATTTTATTCCTCCGTTAATCACAAATCCGTCCAAAGGTGCATAAATGTCTTTAAAAACCGGATTGGTTATTGTTCCTGTATAAATGCTACCAAAGCGTGTTTGTCGGGTGTCAAGGAAGTTTTCAAAGTTGATGTACAGAGAAAATCTTTCCCAAATCTTTTCAGCCATAAACCCGGTAATAAAGTAACCTTTGCCCGTAGTTCCATTATTCAGTTTTTGAGGACTGAAATAATAGGCTTCCAGACCAACTTTCCATTTGTCTTCTATTTCATACATCAGGATGGAATTAATGCGGTGCTTTGGCGTTAACGGGCTTTCTACAGTCATTCCATTTTGGTTTAATCGAGCATCTGTATAAGTGTATCCCAAAAATAATTTCAGGTCATCGTAACCAATTTTAATATTGGTTTCTGTTCCTTTAGTATGAATATAACCTGGAGAATTAACGAACTGATACAGATTTGCAGAGGGGTTTTCAAGTAACAAGGGATTATCCAGATAGGTGTAAAAGAACAATTGGTTTATGCTAAATGACCAATCTTCCCCAATGTAGGTGCGGTAATTGATGTCTGCATTTGCTCCATAACTTTTTTCCAATTTATTGATTTTGTTGTCAATAGGCATTACATTTTGATATTGTAGGCGTTCGCTTTCTTCTGTAAAAATGGTTGGTGTTTTATACCCAAATCCACCTCCAATACGTGAAGTCAATCCGTTTGCAATCTTAAACAATGCAGATACTCTTGGCAAAAATACAGCTCCGTAATCTATCACGTAATCCGTTCTTAAACCCGCTTCTAATTGAAGCCAATCAGTAGCCTTAAAAGAATTTTGAACGAAAGCTCCGAATGTGTTTTGGCTGTAATCCCTCAACGGAAATGCAGTAATCTGCTTTTCTTTAAAATTGTCTGTCCAAATATTGACCCCTGCTACCCATTCCGATTTTTCTGTACTGTTGGTATAATTTGCTTCTGTAAAAGTTGCGGTTTGTGTTCCCTCAAACTGATAGTTGGGAATTGTTGTATTTCGGTTAAAATAACTCACGCTATTTTTAATTTGAAAAGAACTTTTTTCATCAATTAAGTGGTCGAAAACAAATTGTGTGGAATAGCGTTGTGTTTTATTTTTCTCGAAATATTGATGTGTGTTATCTCCTTTACCTTTGATGTAAAGCATATCACCTCCCAAACGGTTTTCGATAGTTGTATTGACACCGAAATTCATTTTTGTTTTATCATTGAAATAAACAAACAATTTAGGGTTCAGTACAAAACGTTCAAATTTTGGAATGGCAGAAAAACCAATTTTTGCTGGGTCGTAAGCTCCGTTTCTATTATGCGAAGCAAATATGGTTGTTCCGATTTTCTTAAACTTCTGTCCGTAAAAACCGTTGATGTCTAAACCTCCACCTGATGTTCCGTTTAAATGAAAACGCAAATCCCTTTCTTCCGTTGGTGTCTTGGAAATCAGGTTTACCAAACCTGCTATTGCTCCACCACCATACAGCGTAGATGTAGAACCTTTGATAACTTCAACCTGCTTTAAGTCAAGCGGTGGAATTTGCAACAAACCTAATCCGCTTGAAGCACCCGAAAAAATAGGAAAGCCGTCTTTCAAGATTTGCGTATATCTTCCGTCAAGTCCTTGAATACGGATACTTGCATTGGCACTTGTGGGCGAAGTGGTTTGTACGTGAATACCTGTACTTTCCGCCAAGAGCATACGAATATCCCCAGGTTTCATATTGCCTTTTTCGCCCAATTCTTCACTTCCGATAAATTCAATGCGGGTAGGAATATTTTGTATGCTCCTTGTACTTCTTGTAGAAGATATAACCACTTCCTCTAACTCCTCTGAACTTTCTTTGAGTAAGATTTCAATAACGCTGGTGTCCTTTAATGGAAATTCCAATGTATCAATACGTTCATTAAAGCCTACGTAACTAAAATGTATTTCCTGTACACCGTCAGGAACATTTACTATTATGATTTGACCATTTTCGTTGGATGTCGCTGCAAGCGAGGTTCCTTTTATAGATGCCGTCACACCAATCAAAGGATCTTTGTTTTCACTGTTTCTAATAACAGCATTTAAATTGTTTTGTGCAAATACACAGAGATTTAGTGTCATAAAAAATGACATAAAGAGTATTTTTTTCATTATATGAAAAATTATTAATGTTTGAAAAATAAGAATTGACGGTTTGTAGCACCGCAATTTGTTATTGTGCCGAAGACACTAAAAACATTAATTAATCTTAGGCGGTTGCCAAATGGAAGAGAAGAAGTCTGAAACAGCTGACGCAGTTATTACACCTAATTTCTTTTTAGGTTGTTGGACATAATTGGATGTTAAAGCATAAAAAGAAGTAATTACAAATCCAGTACAGGTATTGCATTTAGAAAAAGGCGAGCAACATTCCATACCGCAACCGTCGCTATCTTCTTCCTGATTATTTGTTGTTTGATGTATGACGTCAAAGCATTTATCTTCCATAAAGCCTGGCAAGATCGATAAGACCAAGACCATTAATGCTAATATGAATGATAAATTTTTCATTTGGCAAATGTATAAATTTATGCTCAATTTCACACAGTAATAAAGAATTAGAACATCAACTGTTATTTTTAAATAATATATAGCGAGAATTAGAGAAGAGATAGTATTAAATTTCTATCATTTTTAAAAAATATATTTGGTTTATAACACAGAATCTTTTCTTTGGTCGCAGATGTGAAAAGAAAAGAAGTCCGTTAAAATCAATAATGGGATACTGAATATCCCACGAAAATATCTCGCAACTTGTTTGGCGAAAATAGGGAAATGAAAGAATGAAATGGAAGATTTTTGACAAAGTGGTTGCACCTTATTAGATGCAAAAATGCGTTTCCGACCATAGTGAGGAATTGCATTTTTGCCACCCGATTTTTCGGGTCAGGGGACTTTTACCGGGTGGGTGCGGAAGTCTTTCAGATTATGAAAAAATCCTCTGTATTCCGTCATTCCATAACGAAATAAGTTCCAAAGCAAAGAACAACCCATTTGCGCCAATGACGAATTAATAAATAAATCCTGTTTTTCCAATGCTTCAGCTAAACTGCAACTTGGCGTGTCGTCCTGCTCTTCAGACTGTTTTAAAAGTTCGCCAAATTCATCGGTAACCAATGGCAGGCTTGCCACCGTTTCGAATCTCTCTGAATTGGGTTGTTGGATATTTCCTATTGTAGATAGTAAAACTTGTCCTGTATGTTGGCTATTGCCAAAATCCAACCAATACCGTGGGCGATTTGAATAGGCTTTACCGTTGTTTAAAATTTTTAAAATGTCTGCAATCTCAAATCTTGCTTTTACGCTGTCCACACAAGAAATATAAATACTTGAACCAGCTTTTTCGGGTAATTTATCCAAATAGTCTTTTTCGAATTTTGCCGTTTCCGATTTCCAATTTGTCCCCGAAAATCGGTTGGCTCTGTTAATTAATGCAACGGATTTGTACAATCCAATTTCACATTCTGCAAAACGCTGTCTGCCTAAATTTGCTTGGGTAATTACATCATCATCCCAAAGGCGGATTTGTAGTCCTGCGTGTCCCAACTCAATTAAACTGTGGTTCATTTCCATCAAGGCAGTCAAAACCTTTGAACCTGTTCCACCTGCACCAATTAAATTTACTAAAATCGGATTGGTCGGATTAATTAAATCAATATCTGTAAAATGTATTTTCGTTTTCATCACAATAGATTTTTAAGTGTTTTGTTATTTGGTTTCAATACTTCTTTTGGAAAGGGGTTGTCTGTACCAATTAGGTCTTTCCACATAGTTACACAATTTCCTTTTACTGGATTGTATTCGCCTAATAAGTGACTGAAATAACTATTAAAAAAATAACTTTCCCAAGCCTGTATAAATTCCTCCACCGTAGCCGAATTTTGAATATCAATAGTTACCGTTCCCATACATACATTTCCGTTTTCATACACATTGAAAAATGGTGCGTAATGCAAAAGCGTTTTTTGTGTCGGTCTTCTATCGCTTGACAAAGCAAATACTGCCAGGCTATTTTTATTAGCAAACCAAAGCATTGGCGGTACTTGTGCTTTTCCATTAGGAATGCCCAAACCATCTACAAAATACAGTTGTCTTTGCTGTGATTTGGTGTACCAAAGTACCGTACCCTTTTCGCTCGGGTTGATTTGTAAAATGTTGGTTGGTAAAATCCCTTTTGGTTTTAAAAAAGCTTTATTTTTTTCTTCATCCGTCTGTAATGATTTTGCCAATAGATTGGCTTCTTTTACAGTCAATGGATGCGCATTAATTGGATTACCGTTCTTGTCCATATCGAAATGCTCTACATACATATCTGTATTTATACCTTTGGTTTCATAAAAAACCAAAGCAGATTTCGGGTGGTATAATGTGCCAAAATTCTCGGTTATGTCGTTTGTATTATTCATTTTTCTGCTGTTTTATATTCATCTAATAAACCGCATAAATCATTTAGTATCGGAAACAAGCGGTTTTCAAAATCAAGGTTAGTATATGTTTTCTCGCTTCCGTCAAAGTGTTTGCTAATTGTTGGTTCTGCCATTGCTCCATACTCATTAAATTCATTGTTAATGCTATCCGAAAGACGTTCATACAGCCAACCTTTGGTATCTGCTACAAATGAAATGTACTTTTCCATTCCAAGGATTTCATTGTCGTAATCATTGTCGTAAGAGTCTTGTTCGGAAATGGGTGCATTTTTAAAAATACTTGTTATTGGATATTCCGTAAAAAGTTCAAAAACTTTACAAGCTACTTGCCAACATTCTTGGTCAAATTCATCAAGTTTTTTGAAGTTTTTTAAACGCTCTTCAAATAGTTGTAAATTGATACGGTTGAATATTTTCTGTTCTATTTTGTCGCCAATTTGTTCGGCTTGCCTTAACTCACTTTTATATTTCTCCGTTTCGTCCGTTTCATTGTCCTGTTCCACCCAATCGGTCATCATCTCATACATCCAATACAGATAACTATTTTCTTGTCTGTAATACGGAATACCAACAATGTGATACAGATAACTGCATACGGAAACCAATAATTGAGCAGTCTTTTTACGCCTTTTGTCGTTGAGCATTTTAAAGAGCGGAACGATAGGAATATAATACAAGGTCGTTCTTGTATCGTATCGTTCCTCACTTACAAAAAATGTTTTCTTACTGTCCTGTACCAATCTCAAACTATTCCAATTTAAATGGGTGCGTTTTAACTTGGTTTCTATATCCCACATCGCCAACGCTATATTGTAGGGATAGCCATAAATTTGTGTTTGCATTGGTTCTATGCCATATTGCTCGGCAAGTTTGGAAAGGGATTGATAAAAATCCCTCTCTGTTTTTGCTATTTCTTTACAAGCCTGTAAGGATTGTTGCGTTTTCAGTTTAGGCAGGAATATACACTTTAGAAAACCATTGGCAACATTGCTATTGGTACGGCTTTCCGCTTGTCTTTTTGTACTTGGTTTGCATCTTTTGGTCTTTGCATCCATTGTGCGAACTCGCCGAATTGTCGGTGCAATTGCCGTTGTCTTTTCTGTTCGGGTATGCTGATAATTCCCGATAGGATATGTGGTTGCATAATTCATCGTTTTGATTTTTGGTTTAACCTTTTGTACCCATTACGCTTTCAAATTTGTACTCAATTGCATCGTCTTTTATTTGCGGAGCAGATACTTTTGCCGTTGTAAGTATCGGGTACAAATTGGCGTAAAAATTCATTACGGCTTCCACGCTCCAACGTGGTTCGGGTTCGGTTAGTCTAATGTCCTGTCCTTTATCTTTGAGTATAAAAACTCGCTTTAATTGCGTTGCTACTAACATAACTCTGATTTTTTGGATTAATATTCTTGTTCTTCGTCCGTTTCATCGGTAGGATAATTTACTGTAACTTCTTCCTCTTGGTGCAGTTCGGGTTTTACTTCTTCCATTGCTCCAAAAAGGCTCGGTGTTACAAACTTTTCAGACAATGCGTTTTTACGTTTGCGTATCTCGTCCGCTTTTTCGGGAAACTCTGTTATCTCGGGTACTTTCATCCATGCTTCACGGAATTTGCCTTCTTTTTCTAGTTCTTCCGCCTTTGCCATTGCATCTTTAAATTTCTTGTCTTTGGCTTCTTGTTCTTTCTTCTGTTTATCGGCTTTTTCTTTCTCCATAGCCGATTGTTTTCTGACTTCTTCCATTTGTTTTAGAAATTTCTCCATATCCACCATTAAACCCGAAACGGTTTGGATAGGTGCGGTAATTTGCTCAAAAAATCCATCGTCAAACTCTTGGGGCGTTGCATTAAATGTCAATGGCGGAATTAGATTTTTGGCGTTATCTCCGCATTGTTCGTTGTTGAGGATAACCGAAACAATTAGGTTATTTTCTGCTCCTTTTGAAATATTCAGTTGTAATACTCCTGTAAAGTCCAACTGTGCTATCTGATTGAAAAAATTAGTATTCATTGCTATAAAATTTAAGATGTTGTTAATTGCGTATTGATTGCTCTTAGTTTTTCGTACATATCTGACCAATAGGTTATTTGTCTTTTGTCAAACTCCGAAAAATTGCTGTCCTGGTGGTTATATTCTTTGTATCGCCTTGCTATTTTTATAGCTTCCTTTAAATCTGTTACTTCGATTTGGCAACCATTTATGTCTGTTACGTTCATAGCTGTTTTATGGTAGGCTACCACCGCTTAAGGCGGTAGCCTATAGTTATTTAATTGAGGTTTAAGATTTCCGCACCGTCCAATGCAAAGGCGGTACACAATTCAAATGCTTTTTGAGATTTGAGTTGAGCTGTTCCACCCAATACAATACTCTGCAACTTGGCTTCATCATTTTTGTAATTGCGTACATTCTGATAGTATCCTGTAACGGCATTGTATGCTCCGAACAATGTTCCTTTTGTAGTGTCCATTTGTTGCGTGTCGCTCATCATTGCGTAAGAAAAAGCATCGTCAACGGTGTTTTTAAATAAGGTTGAAATTTCATCTTCTGCACCTTCTTTAATTAACTCAAGCGTTTCTTTATTCGGGCAAAGTGCCAATTGGATTAGCTTTCTTACTTCTCGGTCTGTAACTTTTACGCTTGCCCACTCATTAAAAATATTCTCTAATTGGTTGCTCAAAGTGTTCGCTAGTCCCATAATTTTATGGGCGTTTTCGATACGTTGTTTTGCTCCCGAAGTATGTTTTATACGAACTACATTGGTCATACTACGTAGCGAAGCATTCAACGTATTTTGGCAAACTATTCTAACAGGTGTAAATGCGGCTGTGATACTTCCGCTACCATCGTGCGAAGTAGTTAAGAAAATGTACTTTTCTGTTACATCATCGCCATTACCTACACGGATATAGTCGGGCAATTTGGCTGTGATAAATATGCGCTCTCCGTTGCCTAACGCTCCTGCGGTTTCATACAGAATACCCTCGCCACCTCCTACAATAGCATCAAAGAAATTGAATGCTTCACGGTTTTGTACGATGTGGTAATCTTTACCCACCACGCCCAATACTGCGTTGTTATCGTTACGGATGTTGGCAAAATAGTTAGGAACTTCAATTTCAGTATCTTGCATAACAATACCCTCGGTTATTTGAATAATTCCTGAGCCATTAGTATATAAAGGTCTTTTTACAACTTCGTAATCTAACCCTGCATGTTTTATAGCTTCCTCGCTCGTTGGGTACTGCTCTACGATTTGCCCTAAACCGTGCCACGCTTTTTGTTGAACGCTAAAGAATGAATAACGTCCTGTTCTCTCGTTGAAATTGATATTATGTGCCATAATGCTTAAAATTTATAGTTTGAAAAATGATTAAATACTCGTTGTTAAAATGGGAGGTCGTTTTCCGTACCTTGTTTTGTAGTTTTGTTACTTTCAGTTTGCACAGTAGCTTGTACGGTATCAGTCTTTCTACTGCCTCCGTGTAGTTTGATTTGTGAGGTATGAAAATTCAGTCCTGCTCTTAATTCTCCGTCATTACCTGTCCACGCTCTTGTACTTACTCTTCCCGATAGTTCTACCAAAGTGCCTTTTGTGAGTAGCAAGGCTACGTTTGGGCTTATCCAATAGGAGCAGTCGAAATAGGTCGTCTGGTCTATGCGTTCGCCCTGTTTGTTACGGTAGCTGTCGTTGATTGCTACTGAAAAGTTTACTACTTGTTTTTGCTGTGACGTTGTGCGTACTTCCGCATCTCTCGTCAATCGTCCTGTGATGTTCATGATTTCTACTTTTTTGAGTTATTAAATTTGTACTGATTTTATTTTTTTTAATTTATTCGGTAATGAGAGGAGGTTCTGAAGTTTCGTTTCTCTTTTACCATTTCTAATGCTGTATATTTTCGTTTCTGACATTTTTTTTATTCGTCTAAAGAGCCGGAGTATGCTTTGTTTCGTTTCACGAGCATAAAAGGTTCGTGTTTAGCAGCAGCAAGGTTTTGACAAAAAATACGACCCGAATGGGTGGAGATTTTTTGGCAAACCCGCAGGGCTTGACCTTGATGTTGCGTAAAGAACACGGAAATACCTTTGCTCTTGAAATGGGACAAAACAGCATACTGGCTATTGAATAAAAACCTTGTGGAAGCCAATGGAAAAGGCATTAAGAAATGGTCTATGTAATTACAAAACCAGCATTTATCTGGCAGAATTTTTAACTATGTTTAAGTGTTGGTGGCTATGAAAGCCACTAAAAAGATATTGGAAAATTTTGACTAGGGTTTTTTCTAAATTTTTGAATATGTTTTTCAGTATATCCAACCAAAGCTCTTTTATGCGAAGGGGGTGAGTAAAGGAAATAAATGTGCTTTGGGGATAAAAAGTGTGGGCATAAAAAAAGCAGAACCGTTAAGTTCTGCTTACAATCATTGTTATTCTAAATATCAAATGGTTTAAGTAAAGGCTTTTTCCATTTTCTAAAAATTCTACAATATAAAATCATCTGTTTTCGAAGTTTAAAGAGTTTGAAATGGTAGCTATAAAGTAAAAATAAAACATTAATGTTCTTGATTTATTCAGTATTAAAATTTTTACTTAAATGATATTTTATTTATTGTTTCGCGCTTTTTCTCGTCAATTATTTTTGTATATATCTGCGTTGTCTTTATATTTTTGTGTCCCAGCATTTTAGATACAGTAAAAATATCTGTCCCTGCTGCCATTTGTAATGTTGCATACGTATGGCGAAAGCAGTGAAATGTTATATGTTTTTCAATACCTGCATCTTTAACCCAAATAGGTATCAAGCGATCAAAATCCCATTTCTTTAAATCTAAAAAGATTTTGCCTTGATCCACTCTTTTTTCTCCTAGGAATTCAAGTGCTTCCTCGGAAATGGGATTGGTTGATGGTCTGTTAGTTTTCTGATGCTTAAATCGTATATAATATCCTTCATTTTTACTGTACTGTACTTCATCCCATGTAAGTTTAGAAATATCAGAATATCGCATTCCTGTTAGTAGAGAAAACATACTGACGCGCTTGACAATATCTTTTTTACACGGCGTACTGAACAACCTTGAAGCTTCTTCCATTGTTAAGAAATTTCTTTGAGACTCCTGTTCCTTGATACTTTCAACCATTGCATTAACATCTGTTTGCAATAATCCTTTTTTGTACGCTTTTTTAAGAGTTGCTTTGATCTTGTTAAAATAAGATAGGGCAGTGTTTTGGGCTAAGAACTGGTTTTTTCTCCGTAGACTTTTTGCGTTCAAGATATATTCTCTAAAATCTTCTATAACGGTTACGTCTATTTCCCGCATTATTATATCCTCATTCTTAAGGAACATCTCAAAGTGAATAATCGCGTACTTCCAGATATCACTGTTAATTCCAATTTTACTTTCTGCTGTCTCTTTTAAAAACTGAAGAAATGATTTTTCACCAATCTCAATCAGACGAAGACGCTCCTGCTCGAACGGAGTATAGATTTGCAACTTGTTCAGTTCATTTAGCCTATTTGCACATATAATTTCAGCCTTGCACAGATTCTCTAAATTCATTTCTCTATCCATATTGCTTTTGGGATTTGAAACGAGATATAAGCCTAAATATTCTCTTCGTGAGAATTCACGGATTTTAGGGTTATAGACTGCGGGAAAAAAATCAAGATATAATGTGATCTTTCCACTAGGCAGCTTTCTCTTTCTTAGCGTAACATTTACATTTTTCATCTTCTCACGTCATTAAAAATTATATCAATATCCTGTTTGGCTACATAGTTAAATTTTCCAACGGAATATTTAACTATGCCCTGTCGCTGAATCAAAAGATAGAGTGCCCCTGAAGAAATATTGTACTTCTGTTGAATTTCTGTTATTGTATAGCAATTGTCAAATCCAGGAAATTGGTGACCAGTACTCAAGGTTACATCCTGTATGGGAATAGCAAAAAAAGATTCAAGATCGCATCGTCGGATAACTGTTCTTTTGCCGAACTTTCCAATGTCCAAATGTCCATTGTTAATTAACCTATAAATAGTACTCCGGCTGATTCCAAAAAGAAGGCTTGCCTGAGTAATTTTTAGAAACTCTAGCGGCTTTATTTTTTCCAAATCTGTGTTTAATAGCTGAACTGTTTCGCTATTGCTTTTTTCTAGTTTTCCGTTGCGCACGATTGATTTATATCCTCTGCTGTTGCAAATGTGTGAACAATATCTTGTACGCGTTGTTCTGGCTGTGAACTGCTTTTTGCAGTACTCGCAAATTCTGATAACCTCAATTTTAGAACTCATAATATGACTAATTTTGTGTCCCATTGTGTCTAAGCGTCTCTAATTGTGTCATAATTTCGCCTAAAAAATTCCCAAGTTGGATTTTTTTTTAAGTGGTACAATAATGGTACAAAAAAGAACAAACTCTCTGTAAATAAAACTAAATAAACAGAAAGATAAATCCCAGTTAAAATGTTATTTTATAACATTTTAACTGGGATTCTTTGTTTTGTTTTGCGTTATTTTGTCCTGTTATTTGCCAATACAGAAAATTGCAAAAAAACTCTCGGCAAAAATTACAAAATACTATCGCTGAAGGTTTTCTTCAACCCGAGGATGATTCGTTTGCTTAAGGCTCGTTTTTGAAAGTATTTTTGAAGTAGCCTTTACTATAGATTAATTGCCAAGAGTTGATGAACAGACAATCATAGCCAAGAATCTCCTTTTAAAGCCGAAGATTGATTATTTCTGTATCATTCTAATAATTTAGTAGTTGTACCGATTAAAAAAAAGAAATCAAAAAAGCAGAATTTATTTTTTGGTAAATGAAAATATGCAACAGTCAAATTTTTAAAAAAATGTTATGGAAGAAATTATAACAAAAGAAGATTTAAGGCAGTTTGGTCTGCAA
Organism: Flavobacterium caseinilyticum; assembly: GCF_004349085.1. GTDB lineage: Bacteria > Bacteroidota > Bacteroidia > Flavobacteriales > Flavobacteriaceae > Flavobacterium > Flavobacterium caseinilyticum. The sequence continues at coordinate 46,341 of NZ_SMFM01000009.1, forward strand.
TTATTAGATAAAATGCGCATTATAGTTCAAGAGACCACTCCTACGCAAACGGAATTAGTACAGCCAGAATGGCTCAAAAGTAAGGCTGTCAAAAAGCTGCTGGATATCTCTGCAGGTTCAGTGCAGAATCTCAGAGTGACACAGAAAGTCCGATTTAAAAAAGTTCTGGGCTCGTATTATTACAATAAAGAAGATCTTCAGAAACTTTTTAATGATGAATCAGACAAATAAACCAAGTGAAGACCAAATCATGAACTATTTATCCATTTGTATGGACGATCCAAGGCTTAATGTTTGGCATCTGGCCATTTTAGCGGCAATTCTAAATTTAGGTTACAGGCAGAGACAATGGCAGAGAATCAAAGTTAGTCGTAGTAAAATAATGGCATTGTCGCACATAAATACACTGCCAACATACCATAAATACTTTAAACAGCTTCAAGATTTTGGATATTTCAAGTACAGCCCCTCATACCATCCAGACTATAGGAGTGAAGTTGAATTACATGAAAAAAGGTTATCTCATAACTAGTGAGATAACCTCTTTGTTTTACTATTTATTTTTTTTCCAAATATGAATTAAGATGAGGGTATATTGTATTTTTCCTTAATTGTTTTTATATCTTTTTCTAATCTTGAAAGTACAGCCAGATCTACTTTGGACATCTTAAAGGACGTTTTAGACAGTCTTTTATTGAGCAGTGACATTTCGCGTCCAATGGTTGCCTGTTCTGTAATGGCATAGGCTTCCGTCTGTTTAACAGACGCATGGCCTAGCATTTCTTTAACTACATTAATGGGGACATTATTGTTTAATGTAACTGTACTTCCAAAGGTTCGACGTGCCATATGTGTATTTAATGTGAAGGGAAAACCGCATAGAGTCGCAATCTCTTTAAGATACTCGTTCATTTTCTGGTTGGAAGAAACTGGTAAAACTGTGCCACGCTGTAAGCACAGAGGGTGTTCTTTATATTTTTTAATTATTTTGAGTGCTTGAGGCAATAGTGGGACATTGGTAGGAGAACCCGTTTTTTGTCTTTCAGACATTATCCAAGAATTCCCGTCAATACCATCTTTGATATCGGTTTTTTTTAATTGATATGCGTCGATATAAGCCAATCCCGTGTAACATTGGAATACAAATACATCTCTGACAACATTAAGTCTTTCTGTGGTAAAATAATGCCGTTCCAATTCATACAGTTCTTGTGTGGAAAGAGGTTTCTTAACTATTTTGGTTTTTCGGCTTTTAAAGTTTTTAAAAGGGTCTTTTAGGATGACTTCCTTATCGATTGCACGAATGACAATTTTTTTGAAATTAGCAATGTATTTAAGCGTGGTATTGTTGCTGCAATTTCGAACTGTTCTCAGGTAAAACTCAAAGTCCTTAATAAATTCAAGATTTAGATCTGTAAATTCAATATCATCAGCATTAAATTTAAATCTAATAAATGACCTTAAATGATTTATCGTAATAGTAAAACGATCAAGAGTTCCTTTAGCATATCCTTTTCCCAGTAAGGCAGTCATTTCATCATTATGTTTTTGAAATTCTTCCAGTACTTTAACCCTTGGAGTAACGTTTCCTAATATGTAATCCATGATCTTTTGGGAAGTTATTGGTTTTCCGCTGTACATGATGTCGGTCTTGTATTCATTGATTTTTAAAATCAGTGAATCCAGAAAAAAGTTAAGGGATCTCGCATCTTCTTTGGTGCCGATAGCCCTTTCGGTTTTCTGGTCCCAGCGGGCGCTGTCCCATTTTCGTTTGGTGGATGTTTCCTTAGGGATTCCATCTACAGTTATTCTAAGATAAACTGTTCTAATTTTACTTTCATTGCGGGGGATTTTCAAAAAGAAAACCAACCCAAAGCTGCTCTCTAACATAATTCAACTTTTTAGATTAATAAATGTAGAATTATAGCATCAAAAAAACAAGTCGTTAACCTCGTTAACCTCTGTATTTACTAGTGTTTAAGTGGTATTCTGTGGCACATTTTGTGAACACGGTAATGTGCCACGATTTTGCCATAGAAACTTTGAGCGTTTTTATAAATATTGAAAAGTGCTTTAAAATAAAAAAACCTGCGAATCCTTGGATTTGCAGGTTTTACCACGTTTTTTGCGGGTTTTTGAAAAGATTGAAAAAGTTGCCTTTTTGCTTCTTTTACCCTTTTGGTGGGGAGAGCAGGATTCGAACCTGCGAAGTTTACACAGCAGATTTACAGTCTGCCCTCGTTGGCCGCTTGAGTATCTCCCCAAGTCTCAATAAGCATTGCTTATCGTGCTAACCGGGTGCAAATATAGAAACAGTTTTGAGTTTTCCAAACAATATTTGCACTTAATTTTGGTATTATTTTTAATGTATTGGTATTGAATAAAATAAAAAAATCTCCACAAGGGAGATTTTTTTTATTTTTCCAAAAATGGAGATTATTTGGCTAAAAGTTCTAAAATTTTAGCTCTAAGTTCAGCTCCTCTTAAATCTTTTGCTACAACTTTTCCTGACGCATCAAGAATAAAAGTGGCAGGGATTGACTGAACATTGTATTGAGCAGCTATCGGTTCATCCCAAAATTTTAAATTTGAAACCTGGTTCCATGTTAGCTTATCTTTTGCAATTGCATCTTTCCATGCTTTTGCGTCTTTATCTAAAGAAACACCGATAATATTAAGCCCTTTGCCGTGTAACTCATTGTAAAGAGCTACAACATTTGGGTTCTCCTGACGACATGGACCACACCAGGAAGCCCAAAAATCTACTATTGTTACTTTCCCTAAACTTTCTTTCAAAGAAATTATTTTACCTTGAGGATTAGGTCCGGAAAAATCTGCTCTTCATTTTGCATCTGTGGTAGGCGCTGCTGGCGCTCCAACTGCTGGCATTCCTTTTACCTCAGCTAATTTAGCTTTAATTGCTATTCCCGGCTTAGTTTTTTTCAATGATTCATCTAAACTATTGTATAATTTTTCTGATTTTGCAACATCAGCAGTTGGATCATTTAACATTCCTTGAATGATTAAAGCTGAGATAAAAGATTTTGGATGTGATTCAGCATATGTTATGTATTTAGCTTTTGAAGTAGTAGCAACCTCTTCTTGAATCGCAGAAAATTCTTTCATCAAACTATTGATAACTACTGTATCTTTAGCTTGCTGTGCTGCATTCATTGCCTGCATGTTTTTAGTTTGGAAATCCATTAACTTCTTTTGAACTTTAGTGATGTCCTGGTTGAAACTAGTGTATTCGTCATTGTTATATGTTCCTGAAACTTTAGAAATTGAGATGCTATCTTTGTTTATGGCAATAGTAACTTCTCCATTTTCTAATATAAAAGGTATTTTAGCTTGTGCTCCTTCTAACTGAATTGCGTAAAAAGCAGGCTCTGTAATTGATCCTTTCATTTCAAATTTACCATTTTCAACTTTTACCGTATCTTTTGGCAGCATCGCTCCTGTTGCATCTTGGGTTTCTAAGATGATAGTTTTACCATTTTCAATTCCTGTTGCAGTACCTGAAATGATGTATTCGTCTTTGCCAACTTTGTTACAAGAAATTAAAACAACAGCAGCAGAAAGTAAAAAAATTATTTTTTTCATTATAAATTAGTTAATTGAGTTAAGTCTGCAAAAGTATTTAAAATTATAATTTATAAATACTTTTATTCCCTAAATTTTTGTTATTGTTCCTTAATTTTTAATTGTAAGTAGATCAACACCGATTTTTTGTGATTGCTAATGCTGTTTTTATAAAGATGAACCCGTTTGATAAAGGGAGTTTTTATCAGAAAAGTGCCTATTGACTGAATGTTATCTACGCCGCCAAGAATTGTAAAGCTATTAAAAAGGAGATATTTAATAAAAAAAGAAAACTAAAAAACAGGAAGGTTTCTTTGTTTAATTATTGGTTGAATTGTATTTCATTATGCATTTTTCAATGTCCGCTTCGGCATGCTCTAATTCATTTACAGTAATTTTGATATCTAAGTTTACGGTCCTTAATTCTTTGTGTAATACCGAGCAAATAGGGTTTGAAAGTAGACTCAAATCTATTTTTGCTCTTTGTCTTTCCAGAATATCAAGTGTTTCTTTTGCTTTTTTAAATTGCGATTTGTACCTAATGCAAGGATCTTCCATAATTATTAATATCAATTTTGATTTTTCAGGACTGCTAAAGTACTAAAAACATGCTGATTAAACAACCGTAATTTTACTGATTTTTCACTCATTTTTTAAAAGCCGCTTAAAACAAAAAAAGCATCCTTAAGAAGGATGCTTTGGTATTTTTAATTTTGAAAAAAACCTAATCTTGATTGATCGTTTTTCTCCAAGTAAATGAATTCAGGATATGTCTTTTTGCAAATCTTCCAGGAGAATCTGCGTTCACCATTTTTACATAAGTTGCTTTTGGAACACTGATGTATTCGTAAACACTTCCGTTTGAAAAATTGATGATTAATCTTCCTTCAACAAATTTATAATCTGTAATTGTGGATGTAGCTATGGTTTCAGTATACTCAGGTAAGTTTGCTTTTATAGTTTCAGGATTGATGCTTACCAAAAAGTGATATGCTTCAATAATTTTTTTACTATTTTCTTCAGCAGCTTTTAATCCAGCTTCATCGCCCGAAAATTTGTCAGGATGCGCTTCTTTCATCGCATTACGATAAATCGTTTTCAAATCTTTTAGCTCTGCAGTTTTGTCTACATTTAGCAGTTTGCGGTATTCAACTATTTTTTTCATAAATAAGGTAACTACTTGTCTTTTACTATAAAATCAATGTAATTTGATTTCAAAATCGACAAATTTTTTGCAAAGGTACACTTTTTTTTATTTTTTTGGTTTCACACCAATAAATTTTCCTAAAAAAGTACTTTTTAATGTTCTTATTTGAATATTTTAGAAGTTAAAAGCAACTATTGTTGTGGCTTATTATTTGCTTTATCGAAGTTTTTCGATTTTTTTGGATATTTGTTATAACTGATATCACTTGGATTTTCAATAATTGATTTTATCGTAATGTAATCTCCTATAGCGTGTTTCTGTGCCATTTTATAATCTAAAAGATACACACCACAAAAAAAGTTGTTATTTTCATCTTTTTCCATAATTCCGGTGAAAACACCTTTTTGTAACATTCTTTCTTCAGCAGCTTTAGTCATAATCCGTTTATTTTAAAAATTCTAGTTGGCAAAGTTAATCAAATATTGTTTGTCTTGCTACGAATTGGGCATTCTGATTACCTTTGTATCATGGAAAAAAATTTTCGACCAAACCCTAATTCGTTCAAGAATACGTTCTGTGTTTTTAATGAAGTAGCTATTGAGTCTATAAATGGATTGAAAATCCAGTACGACAGTAAATCTGGAAGTAAATATTACTACACTAAAATAGGTATGTATCGCTTGTCAAATCATTGGGGTCGCTTGGCTAATAGTAAATGGCGTTTAGAACCCTTGGAACCTGAAACTATTTCTAAAATTAAATTGGGTTTCGCCTCTTGGGAAAATTTTTATCCCGATAATGCTGTTGAAGGACTCTATTATTTAGAGGCAAATTTCCAAAAGAGGACGGTCAATTACCAACACAAGAATAATCCAAACTACGATAAAAAGGCAATTTTAAGAACGAGCTTTGAAACCACTAAACGCATCAAACAAGTTCGGAATCTATTCAGTCTTACTTCCTGGGCCAAGTATTTTGAATATGATGATATAGATGATTTGCGAAAAAAAATCATCCAGCAACTAATTTTCACCAATAAAACTTTGGAGGAAATAAAAAAAGAATTCATCTGAGATTTCTAATTTCAGTCTCTTTGCGATTCAAAATTCAGCTTAAACTTTTAATCATTCGAAGCAATCAATACTAAATCATTTACTGTAACTGGTTTGGATAAATAGCCTAAAATATTTTGATAAGACTTTGATTTGTTTTTATCCTCAACGGCAATAGAGGAGCTGACAATGTATACTACGATTTCTTTAGGAAATTTAGGTTTTATCAATCCCATTTCTTCCATGAATTCCCAACCATCCATAATTGGCATATTGATGTCCAATAAAATAATATCCGGAAGATCTGCATTATTTTCTAATGAAGTATGAAGGTCATCAATAGCTTCTTTTCCATTTTTAAAAGTGGAAATGACAGAAAACATGTCAGATTTTTGAATTATTTTATTAACGATGATTTGGTAAATAGCATCATCGTCTACTATCCAGATTGCTTTTTTTGTCATTGAATATAGATTTTAAATGTAGTTCCAATATTTGGCTCACTTTCCACGGTAATATTTCCTCCCATGGCATCAATTTGATTCTTTGTAATAAACAATCCAATTCCTTTTGAATCAGAATTATTAGTGAAAGTTTTATACATTCCAAAAATTTTGTCCGCATTTTTGACAAGGTCAATTCCTATGCCGTTATCCGAAATTTGTAAAACTTTCATATCGTTTTCGACAAGTAATTTAATTTTTATGATTGGTTTACGTGAAGGATGTCTGTATCTGATAGAATTTGAAATGATATTATAAAGGATGCTTTCCAGATAAGCAGGATTGTAATTAATCATTGCTTCATCGGGTATTTTTGTTAAAATCGTTACTTCATTGGTTGTGATTTGTTCCGACAGTACGTTTCTTACAGTAGTGATGTACTGCTCTAAATTTAAAGGTTCCGATACCAAACCAATATTTGTTCTAATGTTGATTACTTCGTTTAAATGAAGCATGGTTTCGTTGAGCGAACTTGATACTGTTTTTAATAATTCCATCATTTGTTCTCGTTCTTCTTCAGTTTCCGAGGATTCAATCAAAGAGACAATAGAGGCAATGTTACTGGTGTGCGATCTTAAATTATGAGAAACGATATAAGAGAAGTTTAGCAGTCTTTTGTTTTGTTCGGTAACCAGGTTGAACGAGTTATGCAGTTCCTTTTCTGCTTCTTTTGTTTTCGTGATATCAATCATTATACCTCGTAAACTTTTTGCTTTGCCGTTTTCAATTACAGTATTTACAATATCTCTCAGCCAAACAATTGAACCGTTTTTTGCAACCATTCGGTATTCAAAATCATGATCTAAAACATCATTTGTTTTTATTTTGCAATAGTCCTGAACCCATTTGCTATCTTCGGAATAGATATGATCACGCCAAAATGTTGGATTTCCCAGCCATTCTTCCGGAGTATATCCCAAAATATTCTCTACTTTTTGACTGATAAAATTAAAATTAAAAGTAGCTGCGTCGCATTCCCAAACAATTCCGTCAATAGTATTTATAAGCGATTCGACTCTTTGTTGCGAATTGAGAATTATATTTTCAGAGGATTTACGATCTGTTATGTCTTCCGTTGAAACAATGATACGCTCTAATGTTTTTTCATAACCACGAATGACGTTCCACCTTAAATTCACATCTCGGAATTCGCCGTCTTTATTTTTTATTTTGGTGTCTACAATCAATTTTTTTTCGCCTTGTGTTATAGCAATTAATTGTTTTGTGAAATCCGTAATAGAATTTTTATCAATTATTTGTGCAAGATCTAAAATTAATTCATTTTTTGTTTTGACTTGATGAAGATCCAGGCACATCGTATTGACATCAATAATTTTTACCAAGGAAATGCATTTTTCAACAACATCAGGATGCATTTTGAAATAAAGAGAAACAGTTTCAAGACTTTCACCGACAAGTTTTAAATCTTGCAAATAATTTTTCACTTCAGAGAAATCTTCTTCCCATAAAGGAATAGGAGAGTCCTCGAACAAACTTTTGAATCTAATTTCACTTTTTTTGATTAATTTTTCACTTTCTTTTTTTGCTGAAATATCTTCAACAATGGAAATATGGGTGGTAACTTTTTTGTCTTTTTTAAAAAGTGGTGATACGGTAAGATTTACCCACACAATACCGCCTGATTTTGTATAATACCGTTTCTCCATAGAATACTCATTGATTTTTCCATCCCTAAGTTTTTCTAAGTTCATTAAATCCTCCTCTAAATCTTCTGGGTGCGTCACAGATTGAAAATTCCTCTCTTTCATTTCTTGTTGAGAGTATCCTAGTAATTGACAATATTGATTATTGATTTCAATAAAATCTCCTGTAAACGAGTTTATGTGTGCAATTCCAACCGCTGCCTGATCAAATATGGCTTGAAATTTTATTTCTGAATTCAGTAATTTAGTGGCTTGAGTATTTACTAAAGATTGTAACTCTTCGGGTATTTTTAAAAGTGTAAATATTAAAACCCCAAAAAGTGCTGCCAGAATAATTCCAATAATTCCAGGAATTACTATCTGAGAATAAAGATAATTCTGATGTTTTGATATTAAGTATAAATTCCATTCGCCATCCGGTATAAGAGTACTAATGCTATAATTTTTTGAAAAGTCAGTTTTATTAGGTAGATAGAAAATCTCTTTTTGTTTTTCAATATCATATTTTGAAAACTGAAAATAATATTTAGAATCATCTACGTTTTTAATTCCCGAAGTATTTAAAAAAGTTTCTAACCTAATAATAACTGCTGAAAAACCCCAAAACTTATTATTTCGAAAAACGGGTAACCTTCCTACGATTCCAACTCCGCCTTGTTTTAATTCAAATGGGCCTGCAAAATACATCTTTTTTTTAGCGATCGACTTTAAGGCTTCGTCCCTAAGATGAGGCGTTTTTATAATATTTAAATTTAACGCTGTTTCATTTCCTTCAAGAGGGTAAGTATATTTAATAATTCCATTGGGAACCAATTGAACAGCATCAATATTGGGATTTGATTCCATTAGTTTTTCACTTACATAATCAAAATTTTCAGGAATGCCTTTATCGTTGATTGTTAATGCCAGGGTTAAAGTGGTCGTATAGCAGTTTTTAAGTGCCTGTTCGATATTTTGATGAACAACTTGCAATATGTTGTTCATTTCCCGCTGTTCATCTTCTTTTATTAGTTTGTACTGCTGTGAGACTATGAAGGCTGCCACATAACTTAAGAATAAAAATGTTATGAAGCCAGTTGTTTTTGGCCTTTTTAAGAACCAGTGAATGAATTTTGTGTGTTTATTTTTGGACTTCATTTATCGTAATAGCAGATTTGGGAGGCAACTTGGTTCAAAAAATAAAGATATAAAAAAAAATGAATTAGCAAAATAATTTATTAAGTACAGTCCTATTCTTTATAATTTAATTCGAAAATACTTTGTAATACATATTGCAATGAGCATTAAGGTTTACAACCTTACGCATTATAAAATAATAGACCTGATTTTAAATAAATTAGTTCTATCAACGTTGTGAATAACTACCAAATTGTTTCTGCAATTTTTTAGCAAACTAAAACTACCAAACTAAAACTATTTTAGTTTCAATAATAAATCCGAACTTTGCAGCAGTTTAGGAATCAAATAATTGATTTGATTCTTTAAAAATAAAAGTCATGAGCAGAAATAACGAAAGAAATATAAAAAAACATAACGATAAGTTACACAAAGCGCAAGACAAGGCCAAACAATCCGTGTTACTGCGAAAGGAAAAGCTAAAACAAATTACTAAAAAGTTTAATGAAGACAAAGCTTCAGAAGAATAATATAAAACTCGTGTCATGGAAAAAAATAGATTTAACGAAGTGAAAGATGGAGTTCAGCAAATAATTGATTTTATTGCCGAAAAAAATGCCAAAGAAGCCAACAATAAATTAGCGGACGTCAGCGAGGAATTAGATGAACTCCTTGATTTTGCTGAGGAAGATGAAGATCTGATGGAAATAAGCCGTTATCAAGTGTTATTGAATCAGCTACATCAACGAATAGTAGGGCTTAATGGTCAGGCAACGAATCCAATTTAAACGATTTTCATCAAAAAATAATGGCAAATAAGTGTTATTGCGGTTCCGATAAAATTTTTCAGGACTGTTGTGAACCAATTATAAAAGGCATTCAAAAAGCGCCAACAGCTGAATCCTTGATGCGTTCCCGATATTCGGCTTATGCAACTCATCAAGCCGATTATTTGTTGGAAACCACTCATATTTCAGAACGGAAATACTATTCGAAATCCGACATTCTAAATTGGGCAACTTCAAATCAATGGCTTCAATTAGAGATTATAAATGCTACAGAAAATACGGTGGAATTCAAAGCTTATTTTTTGGACAGCAAACGTCAAAAACAAATTCATCATGAACTTTCGACATTCAAATTCGAAAATGGAAGTTGGTTCTACGTAGATGGACAATTTTTTAATTAGCTTAATTATATCCTTTTCACAGTATTGTTTTAACTAAAAATTAATAAACGTTTGTATTCAGTACATTTTTATTGATGTAATTTTATTGTCTATGAAAAATGATAATAAAAAAGGATTTTATTTCAAGCAATACGAAGCGCCATTCCAGACTCCGTTTGATAAACTCTTTGGTATTTTCAAAGAGTTAATTACGCATACTTCGGGAGATTTTGATGAAGCAATCGACTGGTTGAGGGAATTAGACAAAGAATATAAACTCACCGATGAACACTATACCATCGATGATTTTATCGAAGATTTAAAGAAAAAAGGCTACATCCGCGACGAACTCAAAGAGGATGGAACCTCGGGAATTGGAATTACTGCCAAGACGGAGCGCGCCATTCGACAACAAGCGTTAGACAACATTTTTGGTAATCTAAAACGCTCTGGAAGCGGTAATCACAAAACCAAACATTCCGGAAACGGAGACGAACATACCGGTGAATTTCGGGAGTTTCATTTTGGTGACGGTCTCGAACGGATTTCGTTAACTGAAAGTTTACGCAACGCGCAAATCAATAATGGAGTGGCGGATTTTATGTTGACCGAAAATGATTTGGTTGTCGAAGAAACACAGTATAAATCTCAGATGAGTACCGTTTTGATGATAGACATCAGTCACAGTATGATTTTGTACGGAGAAGACAGAATTACGCCTGCTAAAAAGGTGGCAATGGCTCTTGCTGAATTGATTACGACCCGTTATCCAAAAGATACTTTAGATATTCTGGTTTTTGGAAACGATGCCTGGACAATTGCGATCCGGGATTTGCCGTATTTAAAAGTGGGTCCTTATCACACAAATACGGTTGCCGGTTTACAATTAGCCATGGATATTTTGCGTCGAAAAAGAAATACAAACAAGCAAATTTTCATGATTACCGATGGAAAACCAAGTTGTGTCCGCGAAAAAGACGGTTCCTATTATATGAACAGTAACGGACTCGATGAATATATTGTAGATAAATGCTACAATCAGGCACAACAAGCCCGAAAACTGCACATTCCAATCACCACTTTCATGATTGCGAATGATCCGTATCTGCAAAAATTCGTAAATAAATTCACGGAGTCAAATCAAGGTAAAGCATTTTATACCGGATTAAAAGGACTGGGAGAAATGATTTTTGAAGATTATGAAACCAATCGAAAGAAGAGAATTAAATAGAAGATAGTTTACAGTCTCAGTTGTCAGTTCGAGCGCAGTCGAGAACAAATTGACAATAAATAACAATAACAATTTTAAAAGCAATATGAAAATAGAAAATATAAAAACACTCGGAGAATTAAAAAAATCAGGTTACGAAAGCAAAAGCATTAAAGATGAGTTGCGTTCTAATCTTAGAGAAAAAATCAAATCGGGAAAACCAACCTTTGAAGGAGTTCACGGTTTTGAAAACACGGTGATTCCTGAATTGGAGCGCGCTATTTTGTCACGCCACAACATCAATTTGTTGGGGCTTCGTGGTCAGGCCAAAACCAGATTGGCACGCAAAATGATTGAATTGCTAGACGAGTACATTCCGTTTGTGACAGGTTCCGAAATTAACGATGATCCATTGCAGCCACTTTCCCGTTTTGCAAAAGATATTATTGAAACCAAAGGCGATGAAACTCCGATTTCTTGGTTGCATAGAAGTGATCGTTTCTTTGAAAAATTAGCTACGCCAGATGTGACCGTTGCGGATTTGATTGGAGATGTTGATCCTATAAAAGCGGCAAATTTAAAACTGTCCTATGCAGATGATCGTGTGATTCATTTCGGGATGATTCCAAGAGCGAATCGTTGTATTTTTGTAATCAACGAATTACCTGATTTGCAAGCGAGAATCCAGGTAGCGTTGTTTAATATTTTGCAGGAAGGCGATATCCAAATTCGCGGGTTCAAATTAAGAATGCCGCTCGATATGCAATTTGTTTTCACGGCAAATCCTGAGGATTATACCAATCGTGGTAGTATTGTAACGCCATTAAAAGATAGGATAGGTTCTCAAATCCTGACGCATTATCCAGAAACTATTAAAATTGCCAGAACGATTACAGAACAGGAAGCAAAACTGGATGTAACGCAAAATGATATGGTTTACGTGCCGTCATTAGCAAGGGATTTATTGGAACAAATTAGTTTTGAAGCAAGAGAAAGCGAATATATTGATAATAAAAGCGGTGTGAGTGCTCGATTGAGTATTACTGCTTTTGAAAACTTATTAAGTACCGCAGAAAGAAGAGCACTGAAATCAGGAGCTGATAAAACAACATTGCGTTTATCCGATTTTATGGGAATTATTCCTGCTATCACCGGAAAAGTAGAGTTAGTTTATGAAGGAGAGCAGGAGGGAGCTGCCGCTGTAGCGCAACATTTATTGGGCGATGCGATTCATACTTTTTTCCCGGCTTATTTTCCGAAAATTGAAAAGTTAGAAAAAGAAGGTGTCAAAAATGCCTATACGGATATCATCGAATGGTTTTTTGCCGAAAGCGGTTTCGAATTATTAGATGATTGTTCTGATGAAGAATACGAAAGAATTTTGGGAAGTATTGTTCCGCTTGAAATTTTAATCAAGAAATACCAACCGCAATTGGAAAAAGAAGATAAATTTTTCATGAAGGAATTTATTCTTTGGGGATTGGTGGAATATAAAAAATTGAGCAAAGACCGCTTTTCTGAAGGATATCAGTTCAAGGATATCTACGGAAGTTTTATTAGTAAACTATAAAGAACATAGTTTTTTTACCATATAAGTCATTTAAGAAATTCCTTTTTTGTAGTTTCTTAAATGACTTCTATGTTTATTTATTTTTTACCACGGACTGTCATTTGATCATTTAAGATTGATTTACAATATCCAAAATGCCTAAAAAGTACTCGCAGGAAAATTATGTAGCGTAAATTGAAGTTTTGATTTAGGCACCTAGACCCAACCATATAAGTCATTTAAGTAATTCTATTTTGTAGTTTCTTAAATGACTTAATTGTTTAAAATTGAAATCGTGCTTTTTCAATTTATATGAGCAAAGGAAAAAATTACCATTTAATTTTTTATTTATTTCAGAATCAGTCTTTAACGATTTTTATTAGTCTACCTTGTCCCGTTGGCGGTATTTTCAGTCAATGCAAATGTCATGGAAAATAGCTTTGAGGATTTAATTGCCTCTTACATTGAAAATAAAGTGGGGATATCTGAACATTTTTTGAGCACCAAATTGGCTAATAATCTAAAGCAAAACTTAATTGTTTTAAATCAAAAAAGTCTGTTGATGGAAGCTGGAATTGGCAACTCGGAGAAGGTTTCTTATGATGGCGCGATACGAAGCGATTCTATTTATTGGTTGGATAAAAAGCACAACAACGCATTCGAAAACGAATTCTTTGCCCAAATAGAAGCTTTTATTATTTATTTGAACCAGAGTTGTTATGCCGGAATAACGGGTTATGAATTTCATTATTCGTTGTATGAATCGGGTGATTTTTATCTAAAGCACTTGGATCAATTCAAAAATAATCCCAGTCGGAAATACTCGATGATTAGCTATTTGAATAGCAATTGGCAAGAAAGTGACGGCGGTGAATTACTGATTCATCAATTGGATAACAATCAAAAAATTTCACCCACTCAGGGCAAAACCGTTTTCTTTAAAAGTGATGAATTAGTTCATGAAGTTTTGGTTACCCAAAATACCCGAATGAGCATTACAGGATGGTTGAAGAGTGATTAATATTTTAAAAAATAAATACTCAGTTTCCCTTCATCCGCGTGACTATTTTTTGAAGCAATCGCTTCCCGTCTCTTTTACTTTTTGGAACTTCTATTGCTTTCAGTTCAGCTTTGTTTGCAATAAATTCATAACTGAAAGCAAATTGTGGGTTTTTTGGGTTGTCATTTAGCAGTCCAAAGCGCAAATCATTGAAGTATAAAGATTGATTTATTTGAGAAATGATATACCAGCCTTCACTGGCTTTCTTCAGTTTTTCGAAATCCGAATTGCCTATTAGCTGGGATTCTAAATTTTTATTTTTGCTGTAAGCAGTGAACGAAATGGGTTGTGTGTCAAAAAGAGAGTAGTCTCCCAATAAGTAATTCTCAGAAGTAGCTACGTTAGCATTCCACAAAATGACGTTGAAAGCGGTGGGTTTTACAATAATTTCAGAATAGTGGATTCCTTGTTTTAATAGCGCTTTTTCAAATTGGTTCAAGGCGTATATTTTTATAAAACAGGACAAAAGCAAATAGGAACTGCTGATGAATAACCCTCTGATGATGTATTTTTTACGAAGTATGGTGTCTTTTTGTTTCCAGACCATAACCAATGCAATGACAAGCGGAATGGTGTACAGCGGGTCAATTACAAAAATGGTTTTTAAAGCAAACCGATAGTCCAATGGCCATAAAATTTGTGTGCCCCAAGACGTAAACATATCCAATAAAACATGGGTAAACAAACACCAAAATGCCATTGCTGTTGCTTGCATGACGTTGATTTTGTCCCTTTCTATTTTTGAAATAAGCCAACCCAATAAAGGCGATAAAAATAGAAAAAGAAAAAGGGAGTGACTGATGCCACGGTGAATCAGGACTGCATCTACAGGATTTAAAATTAATCCCACAACAATATCTAAATCTGGAATTGTTCCCAGAATTGAACCGTATAAAACCGTTTTGTTTTTAAGTTTTTTGCCAGCACAAACTTCGGCAACTGCAATTCCTAAAGCGATTTGAGTAAAAGAATCCATAATGCAAAAGTAGTGGAAATCATGGAATATCTTAATGACACGAATCTAAATGTTTGTTATTCATTGAACCATTTAGTGCAAGCAATAATTGGGATGAAGAACGGAAATTCATATTAAAATTTTATAAAAGCAGCATTTGAAAGGACAATATATGGTAATTTTGCGCTCTAAAAATTTACTATGTTATTTCTTATTTTAAGTATTATTTGCAGTGTCACCGTTGGAGTGTTGTTTAAAGTGGCTCGCAGATATGAAATCAGTCCTGTTCAAATTGTTGCTTGGAATTATGTATTTGCGCTTATTCTTTGTTATTTTTTCTTCAGTCCTGATGTAACAAACTTAGTAACCTTGGCACCTTGGGGAATTTATATCCCTCTTGGGATTTTGTTGCCTGCTATCTTTCTTTTTTTGGCGGCTTCAATTAAACAAGTAGGGATTGTAAAAACAGATGCTGCCCAAAGGCTTTCCTTGTTTATTCCCATTTTAGCTGCTTGGCTGCTATTCAAAGAGGATTTTAATACACTAAAAATAGCTGCGCTGTTGGTAGCATTTCCGGCACTGTTACTAATTCTTGCTAAACCTTCCGAAAAAACAGAAAATAAATGGATCTATCCAGCGGTAGTTTTACTTGGATTTGGAATTATAGACATCCTTTTCAAGCAAATTGCACTTCACACTACTTTGCCATATACTACGTCATTATTTGTAGTTTTTGGAATCGCGTTATTGACCATGATTAGCGCCGTTATTTATGACGTGATAATAACTAAAATTCCATTAAACTTCAAAAATATTATTTTTGGAGGTTTAGTAGGTGTTTTCAATTTTGGAAACATACTTTTTTATCTAAAAGCGCATAAAGCCTTCGCGGAAAATCCTTCAACGGTTTTTGCCGGTATGAACATGGGAGTAATTGTGATTGGAAGTCTTGTTGGGATTTTTGTTTTTAAGGAAAAACTATCTAAAATGAATTTCGCTGGACTTTTTCTGGCTTTACTAGCGATTATTTTAATCGTAATCTCGCAGACTATTTAAAGGACAAGTTGTCGCTATAACAGTTTTCTTAAATAAATTTTGATTTTTGATTGCGCTGGTTCTTAAAGTATCAGCTTAAAATTGGTACTAAAGGCGAATAAAAATCCCATAAAATTAAATGCATAAAATCGATGTTTTTTATGTTTTTAATTTTACGGAATCATTCTGTATTTTTACACTTTACCGTAAACGGGTACAATATAATTACCATTCAAAAATGCTATCGGATCAATTTGGCTTTGGAGAATCACTCCGCTAAGAGATGTTTCCAGCAAAAGTTGTGCGACTTGGGCTAATGGCGCTGCAGTTGTAGTTTGTATTGCCCGTAATTGATGTTTCCCAACAATTTGCGGAATAATGCGCTTGGCAATTTCTCGTCGTCGTAAAACTCCTGATGCATCTTTCCCTTCTACGGCAGCATACAAAATAATTTGGTCATCCTCAACATGTGGAATTATGGCTTCCATTTTTTCTTGTAGGCTTTTAATTGTATCTGTTGTTTCTAAATCATCTAGTTGCGTTTGTATCCACGCATAATGTCCGGGATGACGTAATGTTTTGTAATCGAGTGAACGTACTTTTCCCGACAACGCATCTGGCAAATCCGCAGCGCCACCGGAGGTGAGATCTTCCTCGTAGGTGATTCCGTCAATAATGATTGCGGCTCTTTCAGATAATGATGGTCGATTTGTTTTTTTGAAATCCCGAAGTACAATAGTGTCCTTTACATATTCAGTAGCAACACCCACGGGGCTCCAGGTAAAACCATAATAATGTGGTGCAACGGCATGATTGGTCAGCGCTCCAACTTTAAATTCCAGCTTATCTACAGCATCTACTTCAAAATCCTTGCAAAATTGTTGAAAAAGCCCATTGGCTAGTAAATCGATATATCCTGGGGCTAAGCCGGTTTGAAGTACAAAACCAGTTTTGGCATCTTTTGCCAAAGCTATTATTTGTTCGGTTTCAGCAACATATTCAGTTAGGTTGGCGTAATGCAGGTTGTAATCTTTGGCAAATTGCGCTATTCTAGGTGCTTGGCTACCCGGCAAGCAGTCAAGAATAATGTCTCCTTGACTCAGTATTGCTTTCATTTCCTCAGTTAAACCATTTTCTGCAAGATGAAAATCCTGGACTGATCCATTTTTTGTTGTTCCTTCTTGAATCCATTGAGCGACTTTTTTTGCTTTTGAATGGGTTCGATCACCAATGAAAATAGTTGGCGCTACGGTGCTCCATTCCATTAGTATCAAACCAACAGCTTCGGCAATACCGCCGGCTCCTGCTATAATAATAGTGTGATGTTTTTTCATATTTTAAATATACTGTTTTTTATTGGTTAAGCATTTGACTTCTAATTTAAATTACCAATCCTAAGTAAGCATTGTCAGAAAGTGAATAAACCCTAGAAACAATAAATGCTTCTAAAAATAAGTTTTTTTTCCATCTTCGCATAGGATTTCTGTAGTCCATTTAATGGTCTTGACGGAGTGTTAAATTTGTTGATAAAAAATTTTTCGTTTATGATATCCAAAGAAGTAAAACTGTCTTTTTCTAATATCAATATAACGGCTTATTCCCTCTTTTCATTATTGGAAAATCACTTAAAATGGTTTCAAATGCAAAATAGATCAATAAAAATCAATCCGGTAACAAGCAAACGTACCGATAAAATTTTCTTTATTCTTCAAACTGTTAGAACAAGGCTACTTGAAAAATACAACGGAAAAGTGAAGGCGTGCATTCGAGATGGAGGGGAAGAACCCATATAATTTCTCTGCCGCATAATTAAAATCAGATTATTTCTATTATTATACGTTATACTTTTGCTGATTTCAGGATTTTGCGAAACTGCCAACGCCTGCAAAATATTCAGCTTTAAATTTGGAGTCGTTTTACTAACTTAACCTGCACTTCAAGCAATGTTTACTGCTGGTAAGAATGATGAAATTATATGATTTATAATTTAAATGTAAATAAAACGCAACGAATAATCGCTTTTTTTGCGTAAATTAGCAATAGGTATTACCACAATTATTAATTAAAAACTTACTATTATGAAAAATCCAGTTCTTCTTTGTTTGCTGTTTGCTTGTTTAGGATTTCAAAGCTGTAAAGAAAATCAAAATGTAAAAGTCAAAGATAAAATTAAAGTCCAGGCTGAAAAACCCATCAGTATCCAATGCTACAGGGCCTTGTATGAACAAGATACCATTGAATTAAAATTGAACACGTTAAAAAACGGAGAAATAACCGGTGATATGGATATGAAATTTTTCAAAATGCCTAAAAAGACAGGAAAAATTGCTGGAGAATTCCGAGGAGATACTTTATTTGCCAGCTATACTTTTATTGAAGGCGATAATAAAAAAATAACATTTAAAAATCCTATGGCGTTTCTAAAACGAGGAGACGAACTTATTTTAGGCAATGGAAAAATACAAACCACTATGGGTGCTTCCTATTTCGTCAAAGGCTCACCTATTGATTTTGAACGTGTTAAATTTAAACTTGCAACCGTTCAATGTAGTGATAAGTAGATAAATAATTGGCATTAGTTTAGATCTTTCAACCTTATCTCTGGTTTTCATAACCAGATAAATTAAGATATTATAAGATGTGTGAGGCTTAAATTAGTTTAAGTATTCTATTATAAGAGTAAACTTTAAACTATTTAAGCTTAGCCACATCACTTTGTTGGAAGTAAAACTTGTCATTGCTTCCTGGAGTACTTTAAAAATATTTTATTACTCTTGTAAGACTTTCGAAAAAGGCTGCTATTTATAATCTATTATAATTGCCTGATTATAATATTTGGTTTTAATAGAGGCGAAAGTTATAAAATTTACGCGAACATGCGATATTATAGCAATATCAAACCTTAAAAACACCTTTTTTAGTTAGAAAAAAAGCATTCAATTGATCAATGTGTCAGCGGTCATATAATAAAAATGTGGCCGTTATTGCTATTTATTTTCGCTGTTGAAACCCGCCACTTCAATAAGAATTACAACTAAGTTTCCCGAAAATTAACATAATATTTTGTTAAATCGCTCGGTCTCCTTAGTTGGTCAATGTACCTTCCGTCCCGATAAAATTGATTTAATCATAGATTTTGATCGTTTTATCATATATAATATTAATTCAGAGAAGATGGGAAACAAGCAATCGCAACACATAAAAAATCAATTGGAAATGTATCCCATATTAGTTGACAGAATGCCCCAAGGCATTGCTACTGTGAATGAGGAAGGTATTATTCTCTATTGTAATCCGAGTTTTGCAGAGATGGTAAGTCTGCCATCGAATCAGGTTTTGGGAACAAAACTTCATAATTATATCGCGGAAATTTCAAAAGCTGAATTTGATGATTTGTACAAGCAAAGTCTGAGAGGTCCTGTAAACAACGAAATTCACTTAAATGATCATGCTACCATGGTTATGCCGGTAATCATTTCCACAAATACTTTTGACCTTGGGGATGAAACGATGTTAAGTGTTATTCTTACTGATGTTTCTGCCCGTAATAAAAATAGAAATGTAATGAAGGTCCAGGCTGAAGAACTGGAAAAAAAACTACAGCAATTACAAGAAAGTGAGGAACGTTTCCGGCTTCTTGTAGAAAATGTAAAAGATTACTCCATTATTATGCTTGATCCCGATGGAAATATTAAGACATGGAATAAAGGAGCCGAGCGTATTAAAGGATATACTTCCCGTGAGATTATTGGAAAACATATTTCTATTGTTTACACAAAAGAGGAAATTGAGGGCAATGAGCCCGGAACGAATCTGAAAATGGCTAAAAAGCTTGGGCGGTATGAAAGTGAGGCCTGGCGTGTGCGTAAAGATGGTTCTACTTTTTTCGCCGATGTTATTATTAGTGCTTTGTATGATGCCGAAAATAATTTTCGGGGTTATGCAAAAATTACACGGGATATTACCGAAAGAAAACAATCAGAAGAAAAACTCAAGGACAGCGAAACGCAAATCCAGACAATTTTCAAAAGGGCTCCTGATGCCGTGACTGTTATTGACGATGCCGGAAATATTACGAGATGGAATCCCAGAGCAGAAGAGATTTTTGGCTGGAGCGCTGAGGAAGCAATAGGGCAGCCTCTGCACAATCTAATTGTTCCCGAACGGTATCGTGAAGCACATAGCAACGGAATGAAACATTTTTTGGCCACGGGAGAAGGTTCTGTTTTAAATAAGCCCCTTGAGATGGCTGCTCTTCTAAAAAATAATTCCGAAATACAGGTAGAATTAAGTATTTCACATTTTCAATTCAAGAAAAAGGATTTTTTTATAGGCTTTTTAAAAGATATTACCGAACGTAAAATTACAGAAGATAAACTAAAAGAAAGCGAAGAACGGTTTTTAAAAATATTCGCCAACAGCCCGGTTGCCACGACCTTGAGCGAGGTAAAATCCAATAAAATAGCTTTTGCTAATACTTTGTTTTATGATACTTTTGGATATTCTGAGCAGGAAGTAATCGGTCATACTTCAGAGCAATTAAGCTTGATAGCGCCGGATGAGTACAACAGAGTAATAGCTGTCATCATGGAATCTCTTGGTGAAAAACGTACTCTTGATGAATTGCAGGCATTGCCTGTTGAAGATACGGAAGCATTGCTGCTAAAATTGAAGCAAGGGAATACCATGAACAATTTGGAGATTCAGTATACCCGAAAAAACGGAGAAACATTTTATGCCATTCTTTTTTATGAGGCGATCAGAATTGGTAATCAAAGCTATACGATAACGTCCTATCAGGACATCACAGAACGCAAAATTGCTGAAGAGAAGGTAAAGCAAAAATCCAGAGAGTTGGAACTCCTTAACCAGGAACTAGCGCTTAAAAATAAAGAAAGCGAAAAAAGGGCCACCCAGTTAAGTATAGCCAACATAGAACTAATTTTTCAAATTGAAGAAAAAGAAAAAAAGGACGCGGCACTCAGGACTGCAAATACTGATCTCAAAGAGAAAGAAGAACTAATCGCGCACAAAGACGGTATCCTGGCCATCCTTTCACACGATTTACGAAGCCCATTAACCGGAATTATAGGCGCAGCAAAACATCTGCAAGCCCATGTAGAAGTAATGAATCCCAATCAAAGAAAGGAAATATTGACACTCTTGTATGAAGCAGCAATAAAAGAGTTAAATATGCTGGACTACCTTGTGGAATGGGCCCGAATAAAATATGCATCGGATGTATTTTCTCCCGCTCAGATCAAATTAGCAAACTATGTAAATCAAGTTTTTGATAACTTAAAGGACACGGCTGCAATGCACACTATTAGCCTTTGTCACGAAATTGAAGAAAATACCACCGTATTTGCTGACGGAAAAATGCTGCTCTCTATTATTCAAAATATCGTTTCAAATGCCATCAAACATTCCCGCCCTGATGGAAAAATCATAATCACCGCCACACAGAGCGGTAATGAAATTATTGTTGAAATAAAGGATACCGGAATTGGCATGTCAATAGAAATACAGAAAAATCTTTTTACTCCTCAGATGGACTCGTTGTCAAAAGAAAGAAAACACGATAAAGGAGCCGGAATCGGATTGTTACTTGTAAAAGGATTTTTAGAAAAAAATGGCGGCAGAATTTGGGTTGAAAGTGAAGAAGGTGTAGGTTCGTCCTTTTATTTCACCTTACCAATTACTGGCTCTTTGAATAAGATAGCATAAATTTAGGTGATTTAGAATAACGGAAATCTATCTAATTTCCAAAAGTAAATACAAATTAAAACGAGTTAACACATTTATTATCAATGTTTTAACTCGATTGTTTTATTGTTGTTTAGTGATGTTTTGTTTTGCTATTTGCCGATGCAGAAAATAACTTTCCTTACTTTAATAGAGTTTTAAACTTCAGTGGTACAATTATGGTACAATTTAAAGCAAAATATCGCAAAATAAAACAAAGATATCCTTATCAAGATAACATAACTCATGGGAGTTGTTTATACAAAAATAGTTATAAACTTTGAATATTGATTATAACACTGACATAAAAAAAAACTAAGTGATGTATGATTAGAGTACTTATAGATGGAGGTTAAAAAGTAAAAGGTCAAAAATCTAAATATTAGATTTTTGACCTTTTTTCAATATCATTTTGGATTTCTAAATAAGTTTTTACCCGACCTGACTTAATCCATTTCATTAACTCATGTCTATAAAAATAAATACGTTTACCTTGTTTATTAACTGGGATTTCCCTTTTACATACTTTACTATAGATTGTTGATACCGATAGATCTAAAAGTTTTGATGCTTCTTGAATGTTTAGAACTTCTTCTTTATTTTCTTCTACATTAGAGATTCTTATAATAAGTTTTTCCAAATGCTCTAATTTATCATGAATTTTGTTCATCATTACGGGTATTTGGTCGAAAGTAAATGGCTTCATGGCGATCTGTTATTTAAATCTCATGTAAAAGTATTTAATACCAACATTGGAGATAATACATGTCCTTTAAAGGGGGAGTTTGGCTTTTAATTTCCAATGATTACTGGTTAAAGGACTATAAGAAATCTAATCCATTAAGGAGAAATGTTGGTTCGAACTGTTCGGTCAAGTAGCCCCGTCCAAACAAATGTCGAACTATTTTATTGAAGATTTGGAAAAATTAGAAAATATTTCCAAGTAAGTATTTCGAATTTAAGTTATAGATTCAATCCTTGATTCATGTTAATAATTAATTGTAAAATAGCTATACCAAATTAAAACTTCATTCGCTGTATTCTAACTGCATTCAAAATAGCTAATAAAGCCACACCAACATCGGCAAAAACAGCTTCCCACATGGTGGCTAAACCTCAGGCACCAAGAACCATTACAATTGCTTTTACTGTGAATGCCAACCCAATGTTTTGCCAAACGATTTGTTTTGTTTTTCTACCAATATTTATTGCTGTAAAAATTTTCGTGGGCTGGTCGTTTTGAATAACAATGTCGGCAGTTTCGATAGTGGCATCGCTTCCTAAATCTCCCTTGGCAATTCCTGCATCGACCAAAGCGATTACTTGTGCATCATATAGAATTGTAGTCGCGTTTTTCATATTAAAATTTAACTAGCACAACAGCTCAATTTGGCAACATCTTTTCCGAAAGTGATGGCTGCTAGTTTTATGCCTTCGCCTAATGTTAAATAAGGATAAAAACTTTCTGCCAATTCTTTTACGGTTATATTATACTTGATAGCCATACTCAATTGCTGAATGAGTTCGCCACCTTCGGGAGCAACAATTCTAGCACCAATCAATTTATCGGTTTCGGTATTTCGTATTAATTTGATAAATCCTCTTGTGTCATTGGCTGCAATAGCTCTTGGAACGTTATTTAATTCTAATTTGCTTACTTCAAAAGGAATGTTTTGGGCTTCTGCCTGTGCTTCGTCCAATCCTGCTCCTGCTACTTGTGGATCGGTAAAAACTACCCAAGGCAAGGAAGAATAATCGGCTTCATTATTGGCTCCCGTAAAAGCATTTTCTACGGCAATTTTACCTTCAAAGGCTGCCGTGTAAACAAATGCAGGCGTGTTGGTAACATCGCCTACTGCATAGATGTTAGGTAAATTGGTTTCCATTTTTTCGTTAACCAAAATGTGCCCTGTTTTAGCAAGTTCCAAACCAATATTTTGCAATCCTAATTTTTGCATATTGGGTGTTGTGCCAGATGCCACTACAACTTTTCCTTTTTCGATAATTTGTGTAAAAGAACCGTCAGGGCATTTGCAATGGATAATGGTTTCATTTCCTTTTTTATCAAATTTTACTGCTCTAAAATTTGGCAGGATTTCTATACCTTCGTTACGCATTTGTGTTTCCAAGGCTTCACTGATGTCGGGCGTTTGTGTTCTCAACACACGATCAGTAAACTCGATGATACGCACTTTTACGCCCAAACGATTGTAAGCCATAGCAATTTCTAAACCAATATAACCAGCCCCCATAATGGTCATGCTTTCGGGTTTTTCTTCTAAATCAAAAAGCGAAACGTTGGTAAGAAAACCTACTTCGTTTAGCCCTTCAATAATTGGAATATTGGTAGTTGCTCCTGTGGCAATGATAAATTTTAGAGCCGTATATTTTACTTTACCATCGACCACAATGGTTTTAGTATCTAAAAATTCTGCCCAACCCGTTAGCATTTTCAGGTTATGAAAATCACTTACCACGTCCATATATTTTTTCTTCTGGAGCGTGGCTACCAATTGTTTTTTGTCTTTAATTACTTGAGCAAAATCTATAGCAACACCTTTGGGTTTGATGCCCGAAAAATTGGAATGTGTTGCGTGATAAGCTGTTTCCGCTGCACGAATAAGGGTTTTAGAAGGGACACAACCTACGTTTACACAAGTTCCGCCAAAGTCTAAACCACCGTTTACCATTAAGGTCGATAATCCTAAACTTTCGGCCTTTATAGCTGCCGAAAATGCCGCCGAACCACCACCGATGATAATTAAATCGAAGTGGTTTGCGTTTGTATTACAACATTTAGTTTCAGCAGTATGAGCTACTTTATAATTTTTTGTGCTGTTAATAGTATTGATAATTTCTTCTTTACTAGTTTTAGAAGGGTCGAAAGAACATTCGCAACTGCCGTTTTGATAACTCACTTTTACTTCTGTTACTCCTTCATTTTTGGTAAGCATTTTTTCAATGCCTGTGGCACAATGGTCGCAGGTCATTCCTGCGATATCGAGTTTTATATTTTCTGTTTTCATTTTCTTATTTTAATTAAATGCTTAATAATAGAGTCAAAAAAATTATTTGCAACCGTTTAGACCACAAACGTGTCCAGTTTGTCAGTGTGGAGGATTTACGGATGTTGGTACTTCTCCTGATACTTTGTAACCTGTGGTATTAATAGCTTTTATGATAGCCTCTTTGTTCGTTTTACTATTGTCAAATTTTACAACTGCGATTCCTTCGTTGCTATTAGCAGAAACGGTTACAATTCCCGGTAATTTGTTTATTTCATTTTTAACGTGATCTTCGCAACTGGCACAAGTCATTCCACTCACATTAAATTTTACTTCTTGTATATTATCAGAAGAAACAACAATTAGCTGTTTGTCCGCTTTTGGATAAAAAACTTGTCCATAGTATGGGAAAGCCATCATTAAAAAAGTAAACACCGTTACAATGCCTAAAAACTTTTTAGTTTTCACAAATGGTATTTTATCCTCTTCTTCACAAGTACATTGTATTTCTTCGGTCGTTCGTGGTTTTAGTTTTTGAGTCCAAGCAAAGCCCAATACCAAAACAGTTATTCCAATTAAGTAAGGGCGAAAAGGTTCTAACCACGAGAACGTTGATGCTACGCCAGAAGCTCCAGAAATAAGAGCTAAAACGGGCGTTATGCAACAAAGTGATGCTGTCACTGCTGATAAAATACTTGCTACAGCAAGTTTTCCTGATTTTGAATTTGTGTTCATATGAGTTCTAAATTTGAATTTTGACTAATAATGTATTTAAAAAAGGGACGAAGTATTTGTAATTGTTCTGATTTTAGAGAATAAAAAATAGTTTGGCCAGACCGTCTTGCTTCAATAACATTTCCGTCTTTCATTTTGCGTAGATGTTGTGAAACGGCAGGAATACTCATTTCTAAAATATCGGCAAGGTCGCAAGGACAAAGTTCATTTTCTTCTTCAAGAAGAAACATTATTTTTAGTCGTACTTCATTGCCAGCTAATGCTAATAAACCACTCAATTGTTCAAAAGCGTTGCTGTTATTTTCTAATTTGTTTTTACAGGTATTGATTTGATTTTTATCAGCCAAAACTCTTATACACGTTTGATTATTGTCCATTGTTGTAATTGTTTAAATTGAATACTAAACAAATGTAGTTAATTGTTTTATTATTTAAGCAAATGCTTAAATAATAAAAATAAGTTTAACATTTTACTTTGAAATGAATACTTCAATTTTTAAAGTAAATGATTTAGTATTGCTTTTCATTCAAACTGTACTCAAATTACCATCGGTAAATACTTTGACTTGAGTCATTATAAGCATTGACAAAGTGTTATTAGAGAGAGGTGACGGTAATGGCAGGATGGAAAGATCCTAAAACTCGTAATCGTTTTATGAAGTTAATCATTCCTACAGCATGATATATATTATTTATTTGTGGAAATAAAAAAATAAAAAATTCCAAGTTACATACTTAAATAAATCGTAAATTTATATTAAATCACTGAAGAATAGTGTTTTATATCTAATTCAAGTGTTTTTTAGTAAAAAGTATCGAGAATTTGTATTTCGTTGATGGTTTAATTTAAAAACTAAAACAGAACTATGAAAAAATCTAAACAATATGGTGAGTTCTTCAGTCACACTCTGTGTAAACTGCTCCGAACTGCCAAAATCGAGTTTGTAATCATTACCGCATTGATGTATGCACTGCTGATGCTTACTTCTTGCCGAAATTCCGAAAAAAACCAAGAACAAATTGAACAGAACCACCCTCAACAAAAGGGAGAAGAAAATGACAACTATGGACATAGTGGGCATTCACAACAAATGAATGAAACGCGCAAATGGTTAAAACAGGAATTGGGCGAAAAATATAATCAGTCCGTATCTCTCGGCACAGAGGAACAACTTGCACAAGGTAAAGACATATTCACAAAATATTGTCTTACTTGTCATGGAAGTGGCGGTAAAGGCGATGGTCCTGGAGCAGCAACATTACAACCAAAGCCAGCCGATTTTACTGACCCTGAACATTCATCATTTTATTCAGATCAGGGGCGAATATACCTCATAAAAAAAGGAATGAAGGGAACTGCAATGGCAGCATGGGAAAACATTTTAAGCGAAGAAGAAATCCTTTCGGTTTATGTTTATGTAAATTCTCTGAAAAATTCAGGCGAAATGATGGAACACCAAGGGCAAAATCATTAGGAAAATGAATGAAAAAAACATAAATAATTCAAATGATAATAACCGATTCAGAAAAGCAATTACATACAAATATATTTCGCAATTAAGCAAAAAGTAATGGCAAAAATTCTAAAAACAGTATGGATATGCACTATAGTATTACTACTATGGAGCTTTTCAGCTAAGGCACAGCAAAGATACCGAACCCGGGAAGGAAGTATAGAGGTTATTGGCTCGTACAGAGATTCCATAATAATAGCCTATAGCAATCGTTTGTTTGTTTTAATCAATTATGAAACTGCTGTAATGGAACTAACGTTTAATCCAGCTATTTTACGTACTAAAACAGATTCATTGAATGTGAAGCTTATCAACTCAAACATGGGGCAGGTAGTCCTGAAAGGACAACTGAACATTCCTTACGTGGAGACATTACAACATCCAGATCACAAACTAAATTTTGAAGCTGAGTTGCATTTGAATGGAAAGGCGAAAAGAATATATATAAACGGATTGCTTATACACATTGCAAGTAACGAAACCATTTCCTGTTTACTTACACTCAACTTTAAATTGCGTTTAAGTGATTTTGGGATCGATTTGCCAGAAGGATGGAACAATGAAATAACGATACAAATTTTTCAGACTGTACTTAAGAAATCAAACTAATGAAATCCATTCAAATCAAATAACAATAGCTTCACTAAGAAAGTGTTGCATAAAAAAATAGAAACATGAAAACACATAGAAAATTATTTAACTATTTAATTGGTCTTCTTTTCCTCGCTATTGCCGGATGCGGGGTTTATACGAAAATCACTTCCGATTATGATCGCAGTGTTGATTTTACAAAATACAAAACGTTTGCGTGGCTACCGAATAAAGACACAGCTCAAGGCGAATACAATAATCAGATTATTCGCAACAATACACGCAACTATTTCACTCATTGCATGGGAGAGAGAGGATACAAAATAAGCATTGATACACCGGATGTTTTTTCTTGACTTAGTTATCACTGCCGTTAAAAAGGAGAAATCAGTCAGTACTCCTGGTTACACTTATCCTTCGGGTTGGTATTATCACAACCCCTATTACTATCATTATCCCAGCAATCACTATTACCTCCATCACTATAATTACAACTATACCACTTATGTAACCCAAAAGGTCGAATATACAGAAGGCGCAATCACGCTGAATATAATTGACAGGAAACTGAATAAACTTGTATGGACAGGAACTGCTAAAGGGGATTTATATGACCCATCTTATATTGGGGATAACTTACATCCTGCTGTGTATGACATTCTTGATAATTATCCCATAAAACCTATTAATGGACACAAGCGTCCGAAAAAAAATTAGATTCTCTATTGGTAATGAATTAAACAACAGACCAAGAAAAATTAATGAATATAAATCTTTTTCACAATATATTTTCAGTAACGAACTTACATTAGGTTCTTAAATCTAACAGTAAGTTCAATAATACCGTACTACAAAATGGAAATGTGTTTGTCCATTGTTAAGTTTTTTATTTACGAACAATTTCTACCGAACATTTTGCATGTAACGCAACTGAATGCGAAACAGAGCCTAAAACAAAACGCTCGATTGCTCCATATCCGTGTGAACCAACTATAATCAAATCGGCTTTAAATTTTTCGGCTTCGTTAAGTATTACACTTTTTGGTGAACCTGCAACTATTTTTGTGGTTACTAACAGATTTGGATTTTTATTTTCAAGAATTTCGGCTGCACTTTTTGCATTTTTTTCTGCATTTTTAAATGCGTTTTCATCAAATTTCGCATTGTATTCGTGAGAAACACCCATTGGTTCTAAAGTGTTTAAAATGGAGGTAATTTCATATGCGGCAAGAATGCACACTTCGGTTTTGGGCGGAAATGGCCTGTTGGCAATTTCATTAATTGCTGTTTTACTATATTTTGAACCATCGGTTGCTAGTAGAATTTTCATTCTTTTTTCTCCATTAAATTCATTCCGCATTTGGGACATTTTCCGGGTTTATCCGAAGTAACTTCTGGGTGCATGGGGCAGGTATACGTTTTTTGAGTTTCCATTTTTTTTATATTTTAATGTTGTTTGTATTTGTATTATTTGGACATATCCATATTTTTATCCATTCCAGTCATTTTGTGTGATTGCATTTTTTTATCATTCATCATATCCATCATTTTAGGATTATCCATCATCGATTTACACATTTCAGACATCATCGTAGTATCTGTTTTAGATGCTTCCATCATTTCGGTCATCATTCCTTTCATCATAGCTGGATTATCCTTCATCATTTTCATCATATTTTCGTGATTTGTCATCATCATTTTTCCTTTACTACTGTTCATCATTGCTTGCATCATATCTTTAGACATATCGCTATTGTTAGCAATAGTATCCATAATTGCCTTTTTTGTATCTGAATTTGAAAGAATTTGATTTACATCAGTTTTGGATTGGCACGATGTAAACAAACCAATCGATACAATAATTAATGTGATTTTTTGTAATGTTTTCATAGTTTATAATTTTGATTGTTTAAAATCTCTTAAATAATTCCTCTAAACGAAACTTTATTTAAGAGATTGAAATACTCACATTTTACTCATTTTACGGTGCTTAACTTACTCATATTACTGCACTCAACAGCACATTTTCGACAGGATTCCGCACAATTTTTGCAATGCTCCATGTGTGCATGTTTTTCACATTCTTCGGCGCAAGCTGTACAAATTTCGGCGCATAATTTGCAGATTTTTTCCGTAAACTCACTTCCGCTTGCCATAGCCTGCATTGCAAATAAACAAATAGCTGCACAATCATGATCTAGTTTTATGCAACGCGCTAACATTTTTACGTCTTGCTCATTCAAGCATTCACTTTCGCAATGCGAACATTCTACTGCACATTCTGAACATGCATCGATACAATCTTTAAATTTTTGATGACTCATCTTTTTTAAATTTAAATTGCGAATTAATTTTCGCAGTTTAAAGGTAGCTTTTTAACTTGAAAAAGTATTGTGAAATTCTAATAAAAATTATATAATTCACACATTATCAGGAATGTATATTGGTTTGTAAAAAATGTAATTGCAAAAAAAGGACGCTTGTCTTTTAGAACAAGCATCCTCCATACAAATTTGAAATTTGAGTTTCTTAATAATTAAAAGTAGCACCTAATCCCATTCCCATATCACTATCATAGTGTGTAGTGATTCCAAAGTTTCTTTTGACAATGTAGCGTAAACCTGCCATATATTCTTTGTCGGTATTCCACATTAAATTCATTCGTAGTCTTTTTGAAACTGGAATGTCTTTTCGTTCAAACTGTAAACGTACATTTCCGTCGGTAAAAACTTCGGCTTGAGCGACTATAAGCATTGGTAATGTGTAATTAACCCCTGCACTAAAAACAGCTCTGTTGTCTTTGGTATTGGTTTGCCCAAAAAGATTTCTTTCTTGATTGTCTATTCCCCCTTTTCTATATCTCCAATCAAAACCTATAAAAGGCATTAACCATTGCATTTTTCCAATGTATCTTCCAATATGAGTTTCGGTTTCATAACCGTGCATATCATTGTATCCTAATCTCCATTCTGTTCCAATACTCCAACGTGTACTTTGATACATAGCTTCTCCATCGTTTCCGTTTGTTGCAAAATCATTTTCTGCCATAAAGTGAAAAGCTCTATCGTCAGCAAACAATTTTCGTCGTGCTAATTTAGGATCTGGTATTTCGGGATTTGGTGCTTGGTTTTCATAACTAAAAACCCTGCCCATTCCGCTCATCATGTGATACAAAATATGACAATGGAAAAACCAATCGCCTTCTACATTGGCATTAAATTCGAATACATCGGTTTCCATTGGCATTATATCCACAACGTTTTTTAGAGGAGCATAATCCTCTTGACCATTTAATAGTCTAAAATCGTGACCGTGCAAGTGCATTGGGTGTCGCATCATAGAATTGTTGTGAATTGTGATGCGAACATTTTCGCCTTTTTTAATTAATATTTTATCCGCTTCGGAAACCACTTTGTTGTCTAAACTCCAAACATAACGGTTCATATTTCCTGTCAATTCAAATTTTAATTCTCTTACTGGTGCATCTTTAGGAAGTATCGTTTTAGTTGGCGATTTTAACATTGCATAATTTAAGGTAGTAATATCCGAAAGCGCATTACTATTATAATCGGCTTCGGTCATTTTCATATCCTTCATTTTTTTATCGCTTTTCTTTTTTTGTTCTCCGGTAATTTCTGGGTACATTACTACATTCATATCCATTTGATTGTAGGACATATTCATTCCCATATCGTCTAAATCGCCGTTCATTTTCATCATCCCATTCATCATTTTCATTCCCTCAAAATATTTAAGCTTGGGAAGAGGTGTAATAAGTTGTTTGATACCATCCCCAATAAAATAAGAAGCTGAATACAATCTATCTTCGGTGGTGGCTAAAAATTCAAAAGCAGTTTTATCGGCAGGAATAGTAACTAGAACATCGTAAGTTTCAGAAACACCAACAATTAATCGATCTACTTCTACAGGTTCTACATCGTTACCGTCATTTGCAACTACCGTTATTTTTCCACCGGCATAAGTAAGCCAAAAATAGGAAGAAGCCCCACCATTAGATACGCGTAAACGTACTTTATCACCTGCTTTTAAAGGTTTTCCATCAATACTTTTCACATCCGTACTTTGCTTACCATTCATAAGGATTTTATCGTAAAATACATCGCTTACA
This sequence comes from Flavobacterium caseinilyticum, assembly GCF_004349085.1. GTDB lineage: Bacteria > Bacteroidota > Bacteroidia > Flavobacteriales > Flavobacteriaceae > Flavobacterium > Flavobacterium caseinilyticum. The sequence continues at coordinate 78,101 of NZ_SMFM01000009.1, forward strand.
TCCATTGCATTCATCCTTTTCCATTCATTTTTTAATTTAACACCTAAATAACCTTGCTTTATGGCTTCTGTATAACTTTGGGTTGTTCCTTTTTTGATTGCTGGATAATCGTTTGCGTTGTGCAACATTCTATGTACATTTTTTGGATTTAGATCTGTCCATTCGCTCAATACTATAGGAACGGTTGGCAAATCATCAATACCCTTTCTAAAAGTTAGATCATCCGTTTTTTTATTCATAATAAATGAACCATACATTCCGATTTGTTCTTGCAATCCTGAATGGCTGTGGTACCAATGTGTTCCTTGTTGGATAATCGGAAATGTATATTTGTGTGTCGTGTTGGGCTTTATTGGCATTTGTGTTAAGTTTGGCACACCATCTTCTTTGTTAGGTAAAAACAAACCGTGCCAATGCAACGATGTTTCTTCATCCAGTTCATTATGTACATAAATTTCAGCGGTATCGCCTTCGGTAAATGTAAGTGTAGGCATCGGTATTTGTCCGTTTACAGCAATGGCTCTTTTAGGTTTACCTGTAAAATTTACGATGGTGTCTCGCACATATAAATCGTAACGCACTGTTCTTGGTGGTGTGTTGTTTTCAATTTTAGTTACGGTTTCTAGAGTTGCTTTTGTCATATCCATAATGCTCATATTATGATTTTGATGTGAAGCATTAGCATCCGTTTTCATATTGTCCATGCTACCCTTCTTTTCAGAAGTCTTTTTCATGGGAATTTGCATTTCATCATGCTTCTTCACCACCGTTTTTTTACCCGTTTTAGCTTTCTCCTTTATCAACGTCATTCCGCATTTAGGACATTTTCCCGGTTTGTCAGCGTGAATTTCGGGGTGCATTGAGCAGGTATACGTTGTGGGCTGCACCTTTTGCGCCTTTTCCTTTTTTGACATATCCATACCTTTCATATCCTGTGCATGGGCAAAGGAATAAATAGACATGATGAATATTAATACTATAATTTTTTTCATTTTTTTAAGTTTAAAATTGATTTACAAATTATTTTGGAGTTATTTATCTAATTCTTTAAGCTTTGCTTTCATTTGTTCAATTTCTGCCTGTTGGCTGGTAATAATATTTTTAATTAATTCCTTTATTTCAGGGTCGGTAACCGATGACTCTTTTCCCATTAATATTGCTGCGGCATGGTGTGGTATCATTGATTTTAAAAATTCTTTATCCCCAACTGCCGTCTGTTGCCTAATACCTGCAAAAAATAGAATCAAAGCAATAAAACCAGTGACAAGCAGTGAAATATTTAATTTCTTATTTCCGTACATGCTACCCATCACTAGAAGTTCAATTATGAGCATCGGCATGGTCATCAGTCCAGCCATGTAAAATTGGTTTATATTGGGTATTACATTGGCAAAAACATCTACCATTGCATACATTAGTATGTACATAGCTATAAATGATAACACTATCATAATCGCTAATTTCTTGTACATAGTCAAACTTAATTCTTTTGAATGCTCTTCTGTTGTGTGTTTCATTGCCATAATTTTTTGATTTAAAATTAATTTATTTTTTTAATAGTAACTCCAACTCTAAAATTTGTTTTTTAAGTGATTCAACACTTTTCATTTTTTTTAATTCTGCTATTGATAAAGCTTTTTTACCTGCTTCAATTGCACTTGGATAGTCTTTTAGTTCCGTTGCTATTTTTTGTCTCAAATTAGGATAGTAAAAATTTTGTGGATCTAATTTTTCGGCTTCAATAAGCCAAGCTATTGCTTGTTTGGAATCTCTGTTTGTACTGTAATAATAGTTTGCTGCTTGAAATAATAAATTAGCATCTTGAGTTTTTTCTTTAATGATGTTTTTATCTATTACTGCTAAAATATTTTCATCTGCTTTGCTTTTCAATGGAATTTTCACCATCGAATTTTCCCATATTATTTTTAGAAATCCCTCCCCTTTACTGTTAACATCATTTATTTCGATTGTAAATGTTTCATATAAATTGGGTATGCTTTCTACTGGAACTGTAAAACGAAAAACATCTTTTTTGGCATCGTATCCGGTTTCTCCATGTAATGTAGTATCTGTATTTACAATTATTGTCCACTCCTTTTTAGAAGGTATTGTGAATATTGAGTAACTACCCATTTTTAAAGTAGTATTTCCAAATACAATATCTTCGTTGGTAGTTATTGAAGTACAATCACTAGCGCCAGTTCGCCAGAGTTTTTCAAAAGGTACTAATTCACCAAATATTTTTCTGCCTCTTGCTAGTGGTCTGCTGTAAGAAACTTTGATTATTGTGCTACCCAATTCTTGTTCAAATGATGCAGATGGACTTGCAGAAGTTAGTTTTATTTGAACTTTTTCTTGTGCCGAAATTATTAAAGCTTGTAAAATAAAGAAGTGTATTAGAATTATTTTTTTCATGGTTTTTGATTTTAAATTGATTTTAAATTGATTTTAAATTGATTTTACTGTTTTTTATTATTTTAAATTATTTTTTTATTTTCCTCCAAATTTTTCTAATAGTAGGCGATGAGATATACCAAAGTAAAAAACCACTTAAAACGGTTATTAACCCTAATAATGAAAATAGTCGCAAAACAATATTATTCATATTGTCTCTACCCTCATAATCCATGGTATGGGTCATCCATAAAAAATCAAACCATCTCCAATCGCGGTGTCTAATCGTTTGAAAAGCTCCATCATTTGCTGAAATATAAGCCTTTAAATTATTTGGTTCTTGGTATGAAATAACATAGGCAGGTAGTAAATGCTCTCTATATTCATGGTGTTTCCCTACTTCTTTAATAAGTTGTATTTCTTTTACTTTTAAACCTGATACAATATTTTTATCCGCAGTTGCTAATGCTTCTTCTTTAGTGATTCCTTTTTTTAAGTCTCCTGTTTTGGCATTGTAAAGCATCTTGTCATTAACCCAATAAAAAGGTTGATTATTTATTACCCTTAATTCTATAGATTGAATTGCTATCGAAGGATGAAGTAGGGAAGGACTTATTAAACCTGAAAACGACTCGGCAACAATTCCTTTTTTATGAAATTGAATTCCATGAATATCATCAATATTAGACCAACTAAAATACAGACCGCTAATGGTCCACATTAAGAATTGAAGACCTAAAAATATTCCTAAATATCGGTGAGATTTTCTAATCCATTTTACTTTTTTTCCTTTAATCATTTACCTTTTAATTTTTTTTTTAATTGTTAAATAAACTGAACCAACCTTAAAAATCGCATTAAAATTTCACTTATTTAAAACAGAATATATTTGAATATTCATAGCTTAATTTTCTATTCCATTCCGCCCGTTTCGGACAAATAACTTATACCATTCGGTTTTTTGCCTACTGCAATTGTATTAATTACTTTTTGAGTTGCCACCTCTATTACTGAAACAGTATTGTCACCACTATTGGTTACATAAACTGTTTTTCCGTCTTTGCTAATCACTACACCATGCGCTTTATTGCCTACGGTTATCGTTTTAATAACTTTGTTACTTGTTATGTCAATTACAAAAACTTTATTTGAAACAGGTCTACCCATTGTTTCCCCTTGATCGGCTACATATAACAATTTACTGTCTGGCGTGGCATATAATTGAATTGGACCTTGCGCATCATTTGGCAATTTTATTCTTGTTATTTGAGCATTTTTAATATCATATTTTACTACTTCTTTAGTATCATACAAACTCGCAAAAATAAATTTTTCATCTTGTGTAGTTGCAACTTGCACAGCCACTCCTCCCAGTGGAATGTCTGTTATTGTGCCATCAGAAATAGTAATAATCGACATACTTTTTGCATCCATATTTGCAACATAAAGTTTTCCGTTTTGATGTCTAAAACCGTGTGGTAAATATCCTTTTCCTAACTCAAATTTTTGAGTTATTTTATATGTTTTAGCATCGACTTGAAATATCTGATTTGTTTCATTTGCAGTTGCATAAGCATATTCAGATTTATTATCTAAAACTACATGAGCCAGATGTAAATCCTTACCAAGTTCAATACGCTTTTTTATTGAATTAGTGTTTGGATCGATTACTATCAATTGGTTTGTTGCTGTACTATCCATAGGTATTGCCGTCACCCAAACAGATTTTCCATCAGGTGCAACTTGTACGTTATGAGCCATAAACATCATTCCTGAAGAGTCACTAATTGATATTTCTGTATTTTTTGTGCTGTCCTGAAGGTTTATAACAGAAATGCTACCTCCATCCTCATTAGCTACGTATACTTTTGCTAATTGCATTGTTTTTTTAGGATTATTGCAGCTGCCAATTATTAAGCCAGCCACTACTAATACTACCATAATCTGAAATTTTTTGAGTACTACAAGATTTTTCATTTTTTTATTATTTAAGTTGATTTTGCTATTTTTTCCATAATGGAATAATCTGAACCAAACTTGCAAATCGCATCACATTGACTTCGCAATTCTGAAAATAGTATGTATTTGATATTCATTTTTGAATTTTTAACAACAGGTCTATTCAATTGTTGTATCACATCTTTTTCGCGACTGTTTGGAATGATGATATAAAATACCTCTTCGCCATTGGAAATACTAAAATACAAGTCGGATAAACGTAAAATACCTGAATAAATACTGGTGCTTTTTTCTACTTCAAATGCTCCAATGATTTTGTTTGTTCCTTTTTTAAACCAAAGTACATCAATGAGTTTAATCGTATTTTGGGTGTCCTTATCTGTTGGTAATTCAGGAAATTTACTAATTGATATAAACGAAAAACTTTGACCATTGAATGCTTTGCTTTTATCATTACTGGCCGGAGTAACATCGTAACCTAATGAACTGCCAATTTTTAACAAATGGTATTGCATTTCGTTATGAAGGTTTTCTGCTAATTTTTCTTCCTGAATTTCTTTTTGGCGTTTTAGTATATTCTTTTCGAACTTTGTGCGTTCGTCTTCGCTTAAATATTCATCGTTACCAATTAGCATTTTTTGTGTTCCAATCTCAAAACACAATCCGGCAATCGCTCCTAAATCGTTAGATAATTCTGCTTTGTGTTTGCTGTTAGTTTCAATTAATGTTTCTCGGATTTTTAAATATTCTGTCCAACTTCCTAACTTCTTTTTGTCTTTGAATAAAAAATTAAATCCGTTGAGAATTGCCGTATTGAATGGCGGAAACCAAGTGGGGTGCAAGAAATATAAAATACTGGCTACCGCCGGACCTAAACCTTTTATTTTTAACTCATCCAATTTAACAATCTCTTTTATAATCTGTTCTTCGGTTTTGGCATTGATGCAGTTTTCGAGAAATTGGCCGAAAGCAATTTTATTGTTTGGATTTTCGTAAATATCTGGAATTCTTAATTTTGGTTTCCAATAAAAAGGATGTGCCACACCTACAAAAATTTGTTTTTGTTCTGCAATACAACTCAACACAAATTCTAAACTACTCCCTTTAAAATCATTTGGAAAAGTCTTGTCTTTGATATCGTCAATGACTTGTAAAATTCCTCTACGAATGGTTCGAAATGCTTTTAGCCTTTGGTCGTTATCGACAAACCAAGTATTATAAACACTTTCGGCATCGGTTTTGTATTGTTGGACTATTTGAGTAAGGTTATTCATTTTAATTTACCATATAAATTTCTATTCACATGTTCTAAAGTTTCAAACGTCTTAATCTTAACGCATTTACAATTACGGATACTGAACTAAAACTCATTGCCAAAGCTGCTATCATAGGAGAAAGTAAAATCCCGAAAAATGGATATAAAACTCCGGCTGCAATTGGCACACCTAAAACATTGTAGAAAAAGGCAAAAAACAAATTTTGTTTAATGTTACTCATTACTGCGTGGCTCAATTTTTTGGCTTTCACAATACCTTGTAAATCGCCTTTTACTAAAGTTATTTTAGCACTTTCTATCGCCACGTCAGTTCCGGTACCCATGGCAATTCCGATGTCTGACTGTGCTAATGCAGGGGCATCGTTGATGCCGTCTCCTGCCATCGCGACAATTTTTCCGAGGGATTGGAGGCGCTTAATTTCATTTAGTTTGTCTTCGGGGAGGGCTCCTGCGATGAATGAACTAAGATCGAGTTCGGCAGCGACGGCTTTTGCGGTGTTTTCATTGTCGCCCGTTATCATTATTACTTCAACACCCTGACGCATCAGTTCTTTTATTGCTTCTTTGCTTGTTTCTTTTATCTTGTCTGTAATGGTTACAAAACCCAAAGCAACCCCATCGATGGAAATATAAGAAACTGTTTTTCCTAGTTTTTGTTCGGCTACAATTTTATTTTCCAATTCATCAGAAACTGTGGCGTTCACTTGTTCCATTAGTTTTTTATTTCCGAGGGCCACTTTTTTATTGGTTACCGTCCCAATAACTCCTTTTCCAGCAATGGCTTCAAAATCGTTGACTTCGATTAATGAAATATTTTTTGCTTTTGCAAAATTGACTACGGCTTGCGCCAATGGGTGTTCGCTGTACTGATTTAAAGAAGCGATATTTTGCAATAGCCCATTTTCGTCATTTTGTAAGGAGAACACTTTTTCGACAGAAGGTTTTCCTTCGGTAATGGTACCTGTTTTATCAGTTATCAGAACATTTACCTTGTTCATATTCTCTAATGCTTCAGCATTTTTTATCAAAACACCTGATAGTGCTCCTTTACCTACGCCGACCATTACCGACATTGGTGTGGCTAATCCCAAAGCACAAGGACAGGCAATTATTAATACTGCAATGGCATTGATAAAACCATAGACTAGGGCAGGTTCCGGTCCAAATTTTGCCCAAACAAAAAAGGTTAAGACAGAAACTACAACTACAATCGGTACAAAATATTTTGCAATGCTATCCGCGAGTTTTTGAATGGGTGCTTTGGATCGGCTCGCATCATTTACCATCTTAACAATTTGCGAAAGCAAGGTTTCCGAACCAACTTTCTCGGCAATCATAACAAAGGATTTATTTCCGTTTATGGTTCCCGCTATAACTGAATCATCAATCTTTTTATCAACAGGAATAGGCTCTCCTGAAATCATAGATTCATCTATAGTACTTTCTCCATCAGTAATTTTTCCATCTACTGGAATTTTATCTCCCGGTTTTACTCGTAATAAATCTCCTTTTTTGATGTCGTGAATCGAGATTACTTTGTCCCCTCCTTCGATAACCAAAGTCGCTTCGGTGGGCGCTAATTTCAATAATTCTTTTATGGCACCGCTAGTTTGACTGTGTGCTCTTGCTTCTAATAGCTGTCCTAATAAAACTAAAGTTAATATTACAGTTGTAGCTTCAAAATAGAGCAGTACTGTTCCAGTTTCCGTTTTGAATTCGTTTGGAAAAATATTAGGAAAAAACATTCCTACTAAACTGAATAAAAAAGCAACTCCAGTTCCAATTCCGATAAGGGTAAACATATTCAAGTTCCAAGTAACAATAGACTTGAATGCACGAACAAAGAATATCCAGCAGGCATAAAAAATTACTGGAATGGACAAAATAAGTTGTACCCAATTCCAATATTGAACCCTCATTATTTTTTCTAGCGGATTGTTTTGCATCATTTCTATCATTGCAATGGCAAAAATGGGAACTGTAAATACTACTGCGATTTTCATTTTCTTTACCAGATCCTTATAGGTTTTCTGGTCTTCGCTATCACTCGGCTCCATCGCTACTAAATCCATTCCGCAAATAGGACAGGAACCAGGTCTGTCTTGAATAACTTCGGGATGCATTGGACAAGTATATAATGTATTATTTACCTCAACTTCTGCTTCTTTTACCAAATGCATTCCACAAACAGGGCAATCCCCCGCTTTATCATACGTTTTTTCGCCTTCACAATGCATAGGACAATAGTATTTTCCTTTGGTATTGCTAGTCACTTCGATTGTTTTTTTATCATTGTGAGAATGAGCGGAGCAACACGATTTTACAGTAGTTTCATTCGTTGTAGAATGCTGTGAAACTTTACCATTGGTCATTTCTATGGTATATTTCCCAGCTGTTGCTAATGCTTCTTGCAATTGTGTAGTTGGAATGTGTTTAGCCATAGTTATAGTTGCTATTGGTGGGTTTAATGAAACTTTAGATTCAATGCCATCAATTGAATTCAATGTTTTTTCGACTTTGGTTCGACAACCATCGCAAGTCATTCCGGTAATGTTGTAAGTATGTATCATCTTTTATATTATTTTAATACAAATTTCTATCATAACTGTTTTTTGCATTTGCACAATTTTGTGTATGATATGCAAGATTTACAAATCTTCTATTTGCTTTCTTTTAATGGTTTTTATGTTCTTGAAGTAGGTTGGCGAAAAGCCAGTTACTTTTTTGAATTGATTACTCAAATGCGAAACAGTACTATAATTTAAAGAGTAGGCAATTTGACTTAAAGATAATTCATCATAAATAATCAATTCTTTTACTTTCTCAATTTTCTGATTGATGAAATACTTCTCAATAGTAGTATTTTCAACTTCCGAAAACAGATTACTCAAGGTGTTATAGTCTTGATGGAGTTCTTGTGAAATATAACTGGATAGGTTACTTTTCAAATCATTGTTTTTATTTTGAACCAAATCAATAATCAATGTTTTAATCTTATCTATTGTTTTACTTTTCCTATCGCCAATTAAATCAAAGCCAATGGCACGAAGTTTTTTTAACAATTCGCTTTTTTGATTTTCGTTAATGTCATTTTTTAATTCGACTTCACCTAATTCAACTGAAATTGGATTAATTCTGATATTCTCAAATACAGATTTTACTACCATTTTACAACGGCTACAAACCATATTTTTGATATAAAGTTTCATAGTAAACGATTTAATTAAAGATAAACTAACCCTGCTAACACAATGGCAAGGTTAATTTAGAGTTTTTTGCCCAGATGAAGTGCTATTTGATTTCTTCCTTTTTTTTAGTAACAGGAACGGTTAGTTTCATCCCACATTTAGAACATTTGTCGTTTAATTTACCTTGTACTTCCGGGTGCATCGGGCAGGCGTATATGTTTGTTTGATTGTTCATCATTTTAGTTTTATTATTCATCATTGTAGTATCATTACTCATCATAGCATCATTTTTATCCATCATTGTAGTGTCATTGCTCATCATATTTGAATGATCTGTTGTGGATTCTTTAGTTTTTTGATTGCAAGAAACCAATACAAATGCCATTATTACGGTTGAAAGAATTACTTTTTTCATTTTTTCTGCTTTTTTAAAAATAATACTAAATGCTTTTGATAAGCATTTAGTATTAAATTGATTACTTTTTACATTTTGCAAGCTTCTGCACATTTTTTGCAAGCATCGGCGCATTTTTTGCAACATTCCATATCGTGTTTACTGCATTCGTTGGCGCAATCTTCACAACATTTTACGCATAATGCACAAAGTGCATCGGCAAATTTTGAACCTCTCGCACATAATCTTGCACAAAGGGCACAAATGTCGGCACAATCACGACACAATTTCACACATTCTAAATGGTCTTTAACTGTTAGACAACCATCAGCACATTTTTCACATTCAACCATACAGGCTAAACAAGCTTCGATACTTACTTGAACATTTTTCATTGTATTTATTTATTAGTTGTAGATTAATTTCTACTTAACAAAATTCAATGATTACTTTACTTAGATTGTTATACAACTTTAGTTTTAATTTGTATAATTTATAAATCTTCTATATGAATACGGGTTTTGTTTTTTAAATTTTTAAATGCTGTTGGTGTAAAACCTGTTACTTTTTTAAATTGATTGCTTAAATGTGCTATATCGCTATACTGCATTTTATGGGCAATTTGACTTATTGAAAATTCGTCGTAAAGCAATAATTCTTTTACTTTTTCAATTTTTTGGATAATAAAAAAATGTTCAATTGTTGTTCCTTCAACTCCCGAAAAAATATGGCTCATTGTGTTGTAATCTTGTAATAAATCTTTGGATAAATATTGAGATAAATTAATTTTCAATTTTGTATTTTGATTATGAACCAAATCAATAATTAAATTTTTAATTCGTTCAACTGTTCTACTTGTTTTATTGTCTAATAATTCAAAACCAAGTAATTGCAAACTTTTTTCTAATTTTTGTTTTTGATTTTCAATATTTTCTTCAAAAATTTCTACTTTTCCCAAATCAACAGTAATAATAGTAAGTCCAAGTTTTTCTAACTCGGATTTTACTACCATTTTACAACGATTACAAACCATATTTTTTATGTACAATTCCATTGATCTTCTTTTTGTTTTTTTACATCTTCATTCCCTCCATTGGGTCGGCTCCTTTTCTGAAAATATATTCGCTGTTGATGGTGCTATAAAACAAATGGTTCGCGGCAAATCGAACCATTTGTTTGAAAAATTAATTTTTCGATTTTTCATCATTCATCTTTTTCTCCAACAATAAGCAATGGGCGGCACAGGCGTGGAGTTTGTAATTTTTATGCACGGTACCCATATTGTGACCTTGTGGATCTAGGATTTCGCACTTTTCCCCTTCTGTTTTTCCAATATTAACCACGTTTTCGCCTTTTATGTTGTAATACGAACCATTCTTTTTAGCCATTCCCATCTTTTTTCCATTGGAATCAATAACATTACCGTTTCCATCAATAAAATAGACAGTTTTACCTTTGTTATCTTTCACGATATTGTCTTTGGTAATAAATCCTAATTTATTCCAACCGTGATCGTGAATTTCACCCTTTTTATTGATGTAAATTTTTTCAGTAGGGTTGGAGTCCGATTTAGTTTGTGCATTGGCACTTAACGAGATAATCATTAAAAACATTGTTAGTAATGAAACTGTTTTTGTCGAAATTAATCTTTGAATTTTCATAATAAATTGTATTTAATTATTCTTCAGTTCCGCTGTTGCTCGGTCTTCAGTTTCGCTGTTGCTCGATTTTTATTTTCTAAATTTTAAAGCATTTATAGTCACAGAAACCAGATCAGAATTCTTTATTAAATTTACGATATTTTCGTCGTTTATTCTTTACAAATATCACATTTTCATTCCCTCCATCGGGTCACTGCCTTTACGGAATTTATATTCACTGTTAATAGCATAGGCGCCTGTAATTACCACTTTTTTTGTACTATCTATTTCAGATTTGATTTCTATCATCCCATTGGTTTCTATTCCAGTTTCGACCATTAGGTTTTCAAATACTCCCGGTCTTTTTTCAACCCAAATATAGGAAGCGTTTTCCTCCCTGATAACTGCATCGACAGGAATATACAATCCTTTTAGATTAGATTGTGTTAATTTTGCCATAGCCTGCATCCCGGGTTTTAGTTGCAAATTTGGATTTGATATTTCCAATCGAATTAAAAGTAGACGAGTATCTGGATTTATTTCCGGATTGATAAAAGAAACTTGCGCATTTATGGTTTTATCAGGAAAATCGGCAAACGTTATTTGGGCTTTTTGTCCTATTTTTAGATTCTTGGCATAGTTTACGTTTACTTGTGTTTCTAACCAAAGACTGTTTAAATCCGCCAATTTAATGATGCTAGAACCTTCCATTGCATAACTGCCTTCTGTGGTACTTATTTCCGATATTGTTCCACTGGCAGTGCTATAAAAAATGGTATAAGGAGAAACTTCCTTACTGGTTTTTAAACTTTCAATTTGGGCATTGGTTAAACCAAAGAATAGCAGCTTTTGTTTTGCTGCATTGAGCATATTTCGGGCATTCTTTCCAAAATCGCCAGGCATTGATAGTTGTTTGTATGCCGTGAAATAATCCTGTTTAGCAATGGCAATATCTTCGCTATACAATTGATATACGGCTTGATTTTTAGCCACATAATCGCCGACCGTTTTGAAGTATAACTTTTCAATTCGCCCCATTGCTCTAGCAGAAATGGTGTTAATTTTTTCTTGATTAATTGTTAAAACCCCTGTATAATTTTGTTCTAAACTGCTTTGAGTTGTTGCGACAGTTTGCGTGATGATGTTCCCCAATTGGAGCTGCTGTTTACTCAAGCTTATCTCGTTTGCAGCTGTGTCGTCACTTTTTATTGGAGTTAACTCCATGTGGCAAATGGGACATTTCCCAGGCTTATCCTCCTTTACTTGAGGATCCATAGAACAAGTGTAAAAAACAGTTTCTTTACTTTTATGTGCGCTATGGTCTTCTTTGTTTTTAGTATTACAAGCTATACATACAGTAAGTAGTATTGATAGAATTCCTATTATATTTATCGTTTTCATAATTATTCGGTTTTAATAAAGCTTTCGCTATCAATTAAATATTGTGCATTTTTAGCAATAGTATCCTCAACGGAAATTCCACTGATAATTTGAATAAAATCATCTATTTCAATTCCTGCTTTTATTGCAGTTGCTTTAAAGCCATTATTCTTTTTTATAAAAACTATTCTCTTGTTGCCAATACTCACTAATGCTTGTTTTTGCAGCCAAACCCCTTGTACTGAATTTGTTTTCACAATTCCTTGTAATCGCAGACCTATTGGGAATTTTAGTTTAATGTTGTTTAGGTATACCCTAATTCTATTGGATTTATCTGCTGGATTAAATTGAGTTTCAATAAAATTTATTTTTGCATCCATGAATTCATTTTTGTCTAATTCTGTAGCAATTTTGATAGCTTGATTGGTTTTGATTAGACTATTGTACCCTTGACTAACATTAAAGATACCCCATACTTTATCTGTATTTACTAATTTAAAAACGACTTCTCCCTTTTTTATGTAGTTACCTTCCTTTATATTTAATATTTCTGTATTATTACTTGTACTTTGCATCGTCGAATTGCTTGTATTATCCATTTTTTCTGTTCCTTGAATAATTCCAGAAGCTGGACTGTAAATTGAAACTTGAGGATTTACTTTTTTGGAGGAAGACAATGAATTTATCTGATTTTTAGTCATTCCATAAAGCAATAATTTTTGCTTTGAGGCTTTAATAATTGAGGTATTATCGGAATCATTGGAAACTAAATAAATAAAATTTTGCTGTTCTGTCAATAATTCAGGGCTGTATAAATCAAATAATTTCTGTCCTTTAGCTACTTTTTGGTACTTATAATTGACATACATTTTTTCTATTCTTCCACTTATTCGAGCAGCAATATTTACTGATGAATTTGGATCATAAGACACTATTCCAGGTAAGTCTACCTCACTGCTTAATGTCGTGTCTTTAGCTGTTGTAGTTTGATAATTCCCGACGATAAAATTATCAGTAGGTTTCAAAAGATTATCAATAGAATTGTCTTCCTCAGCTTGGCTTTCTGTTATTTTTTTTATCAAAGTCATTCCGCAAATAGGACAATTGCCAGGTTTGTCGCGAATAATTTGGGGATGCATAGAACAGGTGTATACTTCTTTTTGATGTAAATTCTCCAAGTGATTGTCTGATTTTATTGGAAAGAAATAGATAGCAAATCCTATACTAGAAATTACGATTAAAACCAAACTATATTTTAAATATTTATTCATAATTATTTGATTTCTAGTTGTTTTTCGATTTCTACTTGTGTGCTTAAAATATTTTGCAATTTATCCAGAGCATCAATTTGTGCCATATTTAACGCTTCCCAAGCATCCAATACTACAAATAAATCTCCCGTATTATTCTGCCAAGCCAATATTGCAGTATCATAGTTTCGTTTTAAGGCAGGAATGATATTTTTTTCAGCAATATCATATTGTTTTTTTAGGTTTATCAATTCTGTATTCATACCCGAAATCATTCCTGCTGCTTCATTCAAAATCATTTGCTTTTGCCAGTTGAGACCTTCATTCTTGATTTTAAAACTGTTGATATTGGCTTTATTCATTTTTGTTGACCAAGGCATGGGAATAGTAATCATTCCCATTAAAGAGAATTGTTTTGGCTGTTCTCCAAAGGCAAACATATGGTCATATTTGACACCAAATTCTGGTAATAATTTTGCTTTTTCGGTTTCAATTTTTAATTGATTTAATACCATTGTTTTTTCAATAGCTTTAACATCACTTCGGTTTTGGGAAAGTGAGGTTGTATCTGCTTTTATGGTATCAAAATCATTTAATTTATAGGTTTCATCTATTTCAAACAAAGTGTTTTTATCTCTAGCCATCAAGGTATTTAGCATAATTCGCTTCTGGGAAATATCGTTTTGTAACATTACAATCATACTTTGTAATGCACCGTATTGCGATTTTGCTTTGTAATAGGTTGGCAATTTATCCATATTATACTGATAGCGTATTTCCATACTTTTTATCATATAGTCTAAGAGCAATAAATTATCATCCGCAATTTTTATTTTTTTATTTAATACCAGCCATTGGTAATAATTCGTTTTTGCCAGTGCCTTTAATTGATTAATTGTATAACCTTTATTCTCTTTTTCAACAGATGACATTGCATTCATGTAATTGAAATCAGACTTAAGTTTTCTAGCATTCGGTATCATTTGTGTAACACCAACCATGTAAGATCCCATACCAGGCCCCATTTCATCGGCTTTCCATAATTTACTATTGTAAGGCGTCATAAAAAAACCCGTTTCCACTTGCGGAGGCATCCAACTTTTTGCTCCTTTTGCTGCTGCATCCATACTTTGAATATCAGCATCATACATTTTTAGTTGTGGATTATTTGTTTTGATATTCGTCAAAACAGCATCCAACGAAAGTGTTTGCGCCGCCATATTAGCAGTACTTAAAATCAAACAGCTTATTGCGATATAACAGTTATTCTTTAACATCTATAAGTTCTATTTTGCCTTTTGTTTTTAATTCTCGAAGTTTTACCATCTCAAAAACTATAGGAGTTACTAATAATACATAAATTGTTGAGGTAATTGTACCCCCAATGAGTGGAACCGTAATTGGCAACATCACATCGGCTCCAGTTCCTGTTGCCCAAAGGATAGGGATTAATCCAAATAGGGAAACGGAAACGGTCATCAATTTTGGTCTTAATCTTTTGGCAGAACCGTCAATAATGTACTGTTTCAAAATTGCTTCTGTGATTGTTGCTGCACTGTTCCCGTGTTTTTCTACCATTTTGTTCATCGCTTCATTCAAATAAATAGTCATTAACATAGCGGTTTCGATTGCCATTCCAAACAATGCTATAAAACCAACTGCAACGGCTACGGATAAATTTATTCCATAAAAATAGACCATAAAAATTCCTCCAATCAAAGCAAACGGTACGGTTATCATTGTAATCAGTGCTTCTTTCATAGAATGATAGGTGAAGTACAGAATGAGGAAAATAATGATGACAACTATAGGTAAAATCATGCTTAATGTTTTATTGGCTCTGATTTGGTTTTCCCATTGTCCGCTCCACTCCACATAATAGCCTTTTGGCATTTTAGTGATCATTGCATTCAATTTTTTTTGCGCTTCTTTTACCGTACTTCCTAGATCACGCTCTCGCACATTAAACAGGACACTGCCTCGTAGCATTGCATTTTCGCTATTTATCATTGGAGGACCATCGCTTATTTTTACATCGGCAACGGCTTCTAATGGAATAGGACCAAACTCCATTGTTTGAACTTGGAGTTTTTTCAAGGCCTCAATACTATTTCTGTATTCTTGAGCATATCTTGCATTTACAGAAAATCGTTGCCTTCCCTCAATGGTTGTAGTAAGTTTCATTCCACCAATAGACGCTTCTACCACATTGTTTATATCATCTATTGTAAGTCCGTATCTGCCAATGGCCTCTCTTTTTGCCTCGATATCGATGTACTTTCCGCCAGTAATCGGTTCCGCATATAAATCTTTTACGCCAGAAGTACCTTCAAGGGCTTTTTTTATTTTTTGAGATAAAACATTGATAGTGTCTAAGCTTGCTCCGTAAATCTTTATTCCTACATCGGTTCTAATACCAGTAGAAAGCATGTTAATCCTATTAATGATGGGCTGTGTAAAACCATTCGTAACTCCTGGAATTTGAAGTTTATTATTTATTTCATTAACAATATCGGCTTTCGTTTTGTCTTCTCTCCATTCGTTTTGGGGTTTTAGTAAAACAATCGTTTCAATCATGCTTATTGGACTATTGTCGGTTGCTGTATTAGCACGTCCGGCTTTTCCTAAAACATGAGCCACTTCGGGTATCGATTTTATCAATTTGTCTTGCACTTGTAAAATTCTTTTCACCTCAGAATTGGATACGTCTGGCAATGTTACAGGCATAAAAAGTACGGAACCTTCGTCTAAAGGTGGCATAAATTCTGTGCCTAAACGGGTAAACATTAAAACACCAATCAGGAGCGCAATTATATTAATGCCTAATACTGTTTTCCTCCATTTTAAACAAAAAATTAAAATAGGAGTATAGATGCTTTCCAGTTTTTTGTTAATTGGATTTTTGTTTTCTGGACGAAGTTTGCCTTTGAGCAGAAAACTAATTAGAACAGGAGTAAGGGTAATGGCTAAAAAAGCATCTACTATAAGTATAAACGATTTTGTCCAAGCCAATGGGCTGAATAATTTACCTTCCATACCCGTGAGAAGAAATACAGGTAAAAAGGAAGCTATCACAATGAGTGTTGAATAAAAGACACCTGGACCAACTAATTTTGAAGACTTTTCTATAAGCTGTAACTTTTCTTCAGAAGATAAGGGGTCATGTTCTTTTTTGAATATATTTTTTATTTTATCTTTCATTTTATTTCTGAATTATTTTGATTACTCTCCATCTCTTCCTGTTTCTCCGAAATTGTCCTATACGCATTTTCCACCATTACAATTCCGTCATCGACGACAACACCTATAGCTAATGCAATTCCAGTTAATGACATAATATTAGATGATATCCCAAAGGCTTCAAGCAAAATAAAGCCAATAGCCACAGATATAGGTAATTGTATTAAGATAATTAAAGCACTTCGCCAATGAAAAAGAAAAAGTAGTATAACAATTGAAACAACAATCATTTCTTCTATTAAAGTACCTTTAACAGATGCGATTGCTTTTTCTATTAATTCACTTCGGTCATATGACGTTTTAAAAGTAACGCCTTCAGGCAATCCTTTTTCAACTTCTTTCATTTTTAATTTAACTGCCTTTATAACTTTATCTGCATTTTCACCATAACGCATGACTATAATTCCTCCTACAACTTCACCTGTTCCATTTTCGTCAAAAATTCCCAAACGTAAATCTCCACCCATTTGTATCGAACCAATGTCTTTTACCTTTACTGGAACTGAATTATAATTTTTAATGGCAATGTCTTCTACATCTTTTATGTTTTTTATGTACCCTAAACCTCTTACTATGTAAGACATATTACTCATCTCAAATTTTCGACCACCAACATCATTGTTATTTGCTTTGACTGCATTCATCACTTCCATCATACTCACATTGTAGTACTGCATTTTCAAGGGATCTAACACTAATTGGTACTGTTTTTCAAAACCCCCAAATGATGCTACTTCAGCCACGCCGGGAACCGTTTGTAATGCAAATTTCACGTACCAATCTTGTAAAGCTCTTTGTTCTCCCAAGTCCATACCGTTAGCCTTTAAATGATACCAAAAAACATGGCCAACTCCAGTACCATCTGGTCCTAATGTGGGCACTACATTTTGAGGCAATAATCGTTGGGCATAATTCAACCGTTCCAACACTCGAGTTCTTGCCCAATACACATCTACATTATCTTCAAAGATGATATATACGAAACTCATCCCAAACATAGATGCACCGCGGATATTTTTAACTTTTGGTATTCCTTGCAGGTTTGAAACCAAAGGGTACGTTATTTGAGCTTCTATAACCTGTGGACTTCTTCCCATCCATTCTGTAAATACAATAACTTGATTCTCGGACAAATCCGGAATGGCATCTATGGGGTTTTGTTGTACGCTATAAATACCCCAAGCTAATAAGCAGGCCGAAACGAGAAGGACAACAAATCTATTCTTTAAAGAGAATGATATTAATTTTTCTACCATGACATTTAGTTTTCTAATGAAAGACTATCTTTTATTTTATTTATCCAATTGATTACTTCCTCTTTTTGAGCAGGTGTTACTATTGCATTTTTATGAAGTAACGTGTAAGACGCTAAGGGCATTTCATCAGACTTTATTTGTTTGATGATAGCTTCTAATTTGTTTTCTTGTTTTCGCTTGGAGTACTTTCCAAACTCATTAAAGTTCAAATCCTTCTTACCATCTTTAATGTGTTCCTCCATAAAAAACCGTGCTGGCTGAATGTAAGAATATAATGGATAATTAGTATTGTTACTGTGACAATCGTAGCAAGATGTCCGTAAAATAGTTTCAACATTTTTAGGAACATCGTACATTTTTGTGAAATTTGCAGTTAATTCCTGCTCATAACTTTCATTACGAGCAGGTTGATATAACTGCATCAACAAAAAAATAACAAACCCGATTATGAGTATTTTCTTGATGATTTTTTTCATTTTATAATTGTTTTTTCATAGAACCACAAGTAAGCATTTTCGAACCGTAGTAAGGATTTTTTATTTCTTTGCTTTCACTTATCCAAATAGCCCCTTTTCCTTCATTATACATAGGACAAAAATCTTGATATAGTTTTTGTTTTGCTCCAAATATTTTTATCAAATCATTCACATCTTTACTCAACATCGCAAAATGTTCTCTTTGGTGGTCAATTTTCCCACCATTATCACCAATGTGTTCTGCGTGTTCTTTAGCATCATCAGCAATATCAATATATTCTGTTTTCAATTTTGGATCTATTGCATTAGTATTGACTTTATTGAAAGTTGCATATAATGCTTTACCCGCATTGGCTGCTCCTTTTGTATCGTCTTTTGTGAGTGCGTTTTTGAGTTTTAAATAACCAGAGATTATTTCGCTTGTTGAAAATGTTGTTTGGGTAACCGATGTAGCTTCAGTATTAACTTCAACTGTTGTTGTATCATTATGACTATGACTACCATCAGTATGATCATGAGCTGCTTCATTTTGTACAACTGGTTCGGTTAATTCCATTCCACATTTTGAACATTTTTCACCTTTTTTTCCTGTAACCTCTGGGTGCATTGGACACGCGTATAATTGCGAGGTACTCTCTGTTGTTTCCGAATTAGTTGTTGCAGCTTCTTTATTTTTTTGATTACAAGAAACTAGTACAAATGCCATCGCTATGGCTGAAAGGATTAGATTTTTCATTTTATTATTTTTTTTAATTGATATTGTTGGTATTTGCAACATTTTTTGATGAATATTTTTTTGAAAACCCATTTTTATATAGAAATTAATTTTTTCATTTTATAGGGTCATTAAAATCATTGCATCCTTATTATTGGTATCATGTGCATTGAATTAAACTAAA
This sequence comes from Flavobacterium caseinilyticum, assembly GCF_004349085.1. Classification (GTDB taxonomy): domain Bacteria; phylum Bacteroidota; class Bacteroidia; order Flavobacteriales; family Flavobacteriaceae; genus Flavobacterium; species Flavobacterium caseinilyticum. Next base: position 97,453 of record NZ_SMFM01000009.1, read on the forward strand.
AGGAAATTTAAAATTTATGCGACTGGATTATTTTTTCTTTCCCTCCGTTTTAGCCATTTCCATTCCACATTTAGGACATTCCCCCGGTTTGTCAGAAGTTGAGCCATCCATTGGACAAACATATTTTGTTACAATTTTAGTTTTAGGTTGACTGCCTTTTGTAGCGTGAGTATCTATCTTTTCGGTAATTTTTACCATTCCAGTTCCACATTTAGAACATTTCCCTTCGGTATCAGAAGTTGAGCCGTCCATTGGACAAACATATTTTGTTACAATTTTAGTTTTAGGTTGACTGCCTTTTGTAGCGTGAGTATCGATCTTTTCGGTAATTTTTACCATCCTAGTTCCACATTTAGAACATTTCCCTTCGGTATCAGAAGTTGAGCCGTCCATTGGACAAACATATTTTGTTACAATTTTAGTTTTAGGTTGACTGCCTTTTGTAGCGTGAGTATCTATTTTTTCAGTGGTTTTTACCATTGTCATTCCACATTTGCTACATTTTCCTTCTATTAAACTCACTTCTTCTGGATGCATTGGGCAAGTATAAGTTGTTTTTTGAGCTTCCTTTTGCGAAGATTTTGTAGCTTCTTGAGCTGATGCTACTGTGCTAACTGCTAAGAATACGCTTAGTACGATAATTAGATTTTTCATTTTTTACAGTTTTAATTAATTGTTTATAATATTAACACTGATCAATTGCAAGCCATTTTAATCGTTTATCAAATTTACATTTGATATTTTAGAAATTAATAGTTTACATTTTTATTACAACCCCATTTGGTTTTTTACCAACATTGATTGTTTTAGTAACGGTATGATTGGTAACATTTACAACAGAAACTGTATTTGCTGTTTGGTTGGTTACATAGGCAGTGTTTCCGTCTATAGTGAAAGAAATTGCGTGAGCACCAGCACCCGTATTAAAAGCGCCACCGTGCATCCACATCATCATACCAGCATCCCAAGTCCAATAATGTACTTTTCCATTCATTGGATCTGAAACCCATAATTCGCTTTTTGTTCCGTTGTGTGAGGCAATTCCAGGCATAAATCCTAAAATAATAGTTTGGTCAACGGCATTTGTAGCTACGTTTATAACAGAAATAGATTGTCCGTCTTCGTTATCAACATACATTTTACCATCTGTACCAGTCCAAGCTCCAACAGGATTGTTACCAACTGTAACCGTTGCAACTACTGATTTTGATGCTACATTGATTACTGAAACGTTATCATCATCGCCATTAGCAACATAGGCTTTTGTCCCGTCCGAAGAGAAAGTTAATTCTGCAGGCATCATACCTACAGTAATTGTACTTTTCAACGCATAAGTTGTAGCGTCATACACCAATACTTTTCCGTTCATATCCATTTGAGGCACCCAAATTTCTGCACCATTTGGAGAATAAATAGTATTGTGGTTCATTACAGGTAAACCCATTTTTTTAACAATTGAACCAGTTGTTGCATCAATAACAACAAGTTTACCCGACATAGTTCCTGTCACTGCGTGTCCTGCGCTTAAATCCATTCCCGGAACTCCAATTGCAAGATGATTTGAATGTGAAGAAATATGGTGTGGCCACATTATCATATCTGTACCGGTTCCCATCAATGGAATAGTACCTGTAACTTCATTAGTTGATAATTTGATTACTGAAATTGTTGCATCTTCACCATTGACAACATACGCTGCTGGATAATTAACGTTTAATGCTGCATTTGTCATATCCATATTATCATCTTTATTACAAGATGATAAAAGTATTGCTCCAATTATTGATGCGGTAAAAGATATATTCTTCATTTTTTAAAGTTTTAATTTTATTATTTTATTGTTTCTACTGTTTTACCACAACTCAACATTTGTGATCCGTAGTAAGGATTTTTAACTGTATTTTCTTTACTTAACCAATTGGCATCTTGCATCGGGCAATATTGATAATAAACCGGTTCAGTAAATTTTGAAACTTTTATCAACTCATACGTATTTTTAGATAATGATTTGAAAAGTTCTCTTTGCTTTTTGATATCCTGTGTTTCAGAAATATTTTTTGCATCAGCAGTTAAATCTTTATAAACTTTCATCCAAGTCATTTGTACATCCATTTTCAATGTTTCCATTTTTACGACAGTGATTGCGGTTAAAAAATCTTTTGACTTTGCAGAAGCCGTTTTACTATCTGTTTTTACCAAGGCATCTTTCAATGAAAAATAATTATCGAAAACTGGTTTTAGTTGGTCTGTTCCTTGGTTTTCAGTCATTGTAGAATGGTCGTTCATTTCCATTTTAGTTTCTTCGGATTTTGTTTCCGTTTTTACTGCAACTTTTGCTTCACGATCGTATTGACAACATCCCGGAAGTTTTGAATATGCAGCATCTGGAGCAAGGAATTTTTCGCTATCATAACCCGCAAGTGCAATACGTTTTAAGATTTCATCCTGATTGGTTTTTTTAGCATCATAAGTAAGCGTAGCCATTTTGGTGTCTTTATTCCAATCAACATTGGCAATTTTCTTGAGACTTCCTGCTTTTTCTATGGTGGTTTCGCACATTCCACAATTCCCGAATATTTTTACGGTTTCAGTTTTAGCGTTTTTGATTTGCGCATTAGACACTGTGAATGATAGCAATAGAGTTATTGCCATCACTATTTTTTTTAGTGATTTCATTGTAAAATAATTTTAAATTGAATTAGTTAAACAAGAACAAAATGACAGCACAACAAAGCCAGCCTTTTGAAAATGAAATTAACTGAGAAAGTAAATGATTTAAAGCAATAATTGCTTTTGATTTGACACAATTATGGCTATCAAATTTAAAATTTAGCCTATTTTTGGTATAAGCCATAAAGAATTGAAACCAGAAGAAATGGAGGTTTCGTAATTGTAAAAATTTTGTTTTTCTGAAAAGAAATTAAAAATATTTTTATTAAAGTTCAATTCATTAATAGAAACAGATGTGTTGCAAGAAGAAGCACAACCACATTTAGAATGGCTGCATTTTCCTCCACAACCTTTATGATTTTTATTCTTCGAATGATTATCACCTTCGCAACAATCTTTTTTATCTGTTTTAGAAGAGATTTCTTTTTTGCAAGATTGTTTTTCTGAATTGTTTCCACACGCAAAAGTTACCATTGGCATCAAGAAGAAGCCAAGTACAACGATTAATAAAATGTGAAACTTTTTCATTTGTATAGAAAATCTAATATTGGACAAAGTTAGAGAAATAATCTTAATTTTCAATAAAGACTTGTTAAAAAAATTTCATCACTACTATTTTGTTTTGATTTATATTCTCATTAAAAGTATTATTAGGGAAGCAAATAGATGAAGACTAAACTACTTAAATCTTTGTTATGAGTGTTAATCTCATCTATGTAAAAATTTAAATCATATAAATGGATTAATTCCTCATTATTATCTGGTATTTGAGCCAGTTGATATAAATTTTAGTTTTTCAGGAAAACTATTATATCGAAATTTTGAGTTTTCTCATCATAATCTAAAGTTAGAAATTTGAATTCACTAGCTTTTAATGTAATTTCATGGAAGATATATGACTATTCAAATCCATCGATAATTTTATCAATTCTTTCCGTTTGTGGAATAAAAGCGATGAATTTCCAGTTCTTCAGTTGGGATACGTTATCAATTAACTGGTTTCATAATCAACAATTATATTTCTTTTAATTTGTAAAAATTACTAATCTACATGTTACAAGTGTTCAGTAAATTAAAAACGATCTTTTAGTCCTAAAAACAAAAATACTGATTATCAATTAATTAAACTGTTTTTATTTCAGCGGGGTGTCACTAAACATAATTGAAGAATCAATTATAATAGAACATTTACAAAAAAATTAACATTCGAGTCAGCTAATAAAATTGTAGATTTGTGCCCAGTATGACAAAAAAGTTCTACATATTGCTACTCGTTATGCTTGGTTTTCTTTTGGGACCAACGCTTACTTATGCGCATGGGACAAAAAAAGAAATGCCATGTTGTAAAAAAGAATTTACAGTAAAAGACTGTTGCAAGAAAAAAGATTCTAATAAGAAAGAACACAATTGCGATAATAGCTGTGTAGGTAATTCTTGTGGTTGCCCAACTGCTTACTGCGGTTATTCCTCGATACTTTCTTTCCAAACAGAAAATAATTCTCTTTTTAGTTTTTCAGAAAGGAAACAAAATTACTATTATTCAGAAATCTTTATTTCTTCAGATTTCCGTTCTATCTGGCTTCCACCTAAAATAAGCTAGATTCATTTCCTGACAGTTACAAATCTGTCTAATCCAAAGCCTGTTTTATGGCTTAAAAAATCATTAAATATTAATCCAATCAACGCTATTCATAGCTCTAAATACTATGGTTTCTGTCATGCTCTAGGATTAATTCATTCAAAATTATAAAAACAATGAACTCAATAAAAAAATTATTGATGGCAATGACTCTATTGCTATCAGTCACTTTCGCCAGCGCGCAAATAAAAAACAAAACAACTGAAACCGTAAAAATCAATGGTAATTGTGGCATGTGCAAAAAAACTATTGAAACGGCTGCAAACATTGATAAAGTTGCCAAAGTAAATTGGGACACGAACACCAAAACCGCTACAGTTACCTACGATACTAAGAAAACCAATCTTGATGCCATACTAAAACGTGTTGCAGATGCTGGATATGACAATGAAAAATTTAGTGCCCCAAATGCTGTTTACGATGAATTGCATGGATGTTGCCAATATGATAGAGAAGCAAGTCCTAAAAAAGCGGAGTAATCATAATCAATCATTTAAATTAAATTTCATGTTCAAAATAAAAAATATAATCACATTACTCTCCCTGATAGCAACTGTTTCTATAGCAAGTGCACAAATAAAAATAGGAGATTCTTTTCCAGATGTTCAGCTTCAAAACAATAAGAACGCTACAGTTAAACTAAATACTTTTAAAGGAAAAACAGTTTTGGTAGATTTTTGGGCATCATGGTGCGCACCTTGCCGAATGGCTAACAAAAAATTGGTAAAAATGTATGACCAATACAAAGGTCAGAATTTTGAAATTGTTGGAATTTCAATTGATATCGATAAATCAAAATGGTTAAAAGCCATTGAAAAAGACAAAATGAAACACCAGCAATTAATCGACCCGAAAGGTTTTGATGCCAAAACGGCTGTGGCTTTTGGAGTTGAAGCACTGCCTGAAACCTATCTTTTTGATGCATCAGGAAAACTGATTGCCATAAACCCAACCGAAGCACAAATAATTGCTCAAATCAAAAAAAACAAAAAATAAAATGAAAACATTACATATAAAATTCGTAGCCGCTACACTTTTAGTATTATTAACTGGTGTAAAATCATATTCTCAAATCACTAAAGCCGAAATAATGGCAACAGGATTAACTTGCTCTATGTGTTCTAATGCTATAAACAAACAGTTAAAATCCTTAACTCAAGTTGATAGTATTGGTACCGATTTAAACACCAATACCTTTACTGTTTACTTTAAGAAAAACAATACATTACAACCTAAAGTGTTGAAAAATGCGGTTGAGAAAGCTGGTTTTTTTGTAGGTTCTATGGTCTTGACCGCAAAGTTTGATACTCCAAAAATTGAAGATAATGCAACAGTAAAAATCGATGATGTTACGTATACTTTTATAGATACTAAAAACGCAGTAGCTGATACAGAAGCAAAATTCAGAGTTTTGGATAAAGGTTTTGTAACCCAAAAAGAGTATAAAAAACTAATTAAATCATATTCAAAATATCCTGGTTATGCCACGGAAAATGAAAATGATTATTATTTAAAAGCCTTATAAAAATGAAATATCTATCAATTGTTTTCTTATTACTTGTTTCATTCAAAATAGATGCACAGGAATTATTTGTAGTAACCGAACCCGCTAGTAATGTTCCGGCGGGTTCTATTGGGGTTCGGGTTGGTCAATCTCTTATGAAAAATCAACTGGAAAGTGGGTCTATGTATAATTTAACGCCCGAAGTTACTTGGGGAATAAATAAAAATATCATGGTTCGTACCTCAGCTTTTCTTAGTAACCAAGAAAATGGATTGGGACTTAAAGGTGGTGGTTTTTATGCTAAATATCGTTTCTTTTCTGTAGATGATTTACAAAGTCATTTTAGGATGGCTGCCTTTGGACGATACAGTTATAATAACTCTTTTATTAATCAGGAAGCTATAGACTTAATGGGAGGAAACTCTGGTTACGAAGCTGGTCTGGTAGCTACTCAGTTAATCCATAAAGTTGCCATAAGTTCTTCTGTAAGTTACGCGCGGGCACTTAATAACAGTGATTATAGCTTTCCGGATTTTTTGGGTAACAGCGCAGTAAATTATACGTTCTCAGTAGGGAAATTAATGTATCCAAAAAATTATACAAGTTTTAAACAAACCAACATCAATGCGATGCTGGAATTTACTGGACAAACGATAACCGAAAACGGAAAATCATATCTGGATGTAGTTCCTTCGATTCAGTTTATCATTAACAGTCAGGCGAGAATTGACCTTGCATACAAAAAAGAATTGTATAGCTCGATGCAACGTGCCACATCTGATGGTGTTTTCTTAAAACTGGAATATACTTTTTTTAATGTGACCAAATAAATTACTTCGCCAAGATTTTAATTTAAATCTAAAGTTCATAAAATAAGTGTTTCGATGGCAAAAGACCATCGAAACACTTCCTATGGCTTATCGGGAAATGACACGTGTAAAATCAAATTATCACCAGAACAAATCGTTCTGATTAAACTTATAAAATGAAGAAAATCTTTTATTTATTACTCTTGGGCTTTGTTTTTGTCAAAGTCCAGGCACAGATTATAAATCCTGTGAAATGGGAACCTAGAATCGAGAAGAAATCCACCTCAGAATATGTACTTACTTTTAATGGTAATATCGAAGCAGGTTGGCACGTATATTCTCAATTTACACCTGAAGATGGTCCTCTTCCTGCCGAATTCATTTTTCATGATAACAAAAGCAATTATGAATTTATTGGAAAAGCAACCGAAAGTGAAACCAAACGAGAGTTTAATGAAATCTTTGGTGTCGATGAAATCTTCTTTTCCGATAAAGTTACTTTTACCCAATTAATCAAACAGATTAATCCAGAAAAGGAAATTATACAAGTGGAGCTTTCTTACCAAGTTTGCATGGAAAACTGTATCAGCGAAACAAAATATTTTGAGTTTGATCTTAAAACGCTTGAAGCAAAAGAAATCCAGGCTTCCGATATTGCAAACGAAAAAACTACCAAAGCTGATGCAAATACTGCGGTAGAAAAACAACCAGAATCTAATGAATCTGATTCTAGTTTATATATGATTTTCTTTATTGCTTTCTTATCTGGTTTTGCGGCATTGCTTACTCCTTGCGTGTTTCCAATGATCCCAATGACAGTAAGTTTCTTTACAAAACAAAGCAAAAACAAAGCCAAAGGAATTAAAAATGCCATTATCTATGGTATTTCAATCGTCTTGATTTATGTATTTCTAGGAACTGTAATTACCTTAATTTTTGGTGCCGATGCACTAAATGCATTATCAACCAATGTATGGTTCAATGTTATTTTCTTTGTGTTATTGGTTGTATTTGCATTATCGTTTTTAGGCGCTTTCGAAATTATGTTACCTAATTCCTGGGCAAATAAAGTGGACCGTCAAGCAGATAAAGGTGGAATCTTAGGAATCGTTTTCATGGCGCTGGCTCTTGCAATAGTTTCCTTTTCTTGTACAGGACCAATTATCGGAACATTATTAGTCGAAGCAGCTTCCAAAGGTGGTATAGCACCAATTGTGGGGATGTTAGGTTTTTCTTTTGCTTTAGCATTACCCTTTATGTTATTTGCCATGTTCCCAGGTTGGTTAAATACATTACCAAAATCTGGCGGATGGTTAAATACAGTAAAAGTATTTTTAGGTTTTATAGAATTAGCTTTAGCATTTAAATTCTTGTCTAATGCCGATTTAGTATTGCAATTGCACTGGTTTGAAAGAGAAATATTTTTATCCATTTGGATTGCTATATTTGGAACTTTGGCATTCTACTTATTCGGAAAAATAACCTTGCCACATGATTCTCCTTCGTCTTCAATTTCAGTAGGAAGATTATCTGTTGGACTAGTGGTATTGGTATTTGCAATATATCTTATTCCGGGTTTATGGGGTGCTCCATTAAAATTAATAAGTGGCTTTCCTCCACCTATGACCTATAGTGAATCTCCATACGGTGTAGGCGGCTCAAACAGAGAATCTACATCAGCAATAGTATTACCAGACGGAGCACATAAAGGACCACATGATATTATGGCTTTTACCGATTATGAAAAAGGATTGGCTTATGCCAAAAGTGTAAACAAACCTATTCTCTTGGATTTTACAGGATTTGCTTGTGTAAATTGCCGAAAAATGGAAGATTATGTTTGGTCGGATCCTCGCATTTTATCTATTTTAAATAATGAAGTAGTTCTTATTTCACTATATGTTGATGACAAAAGAGAATTGCCTATCGAGGAACAATATGTCTCTAAAGAAACTGGCAAAAAGATAAAATCAATAGGAAACAAATGGAGTGATTTCCAAATCACTCGTTATAAGGCAAACGCTCAGCCGTATTATATCATATTGGATACAAAAGAGAAAAGTTTAAACCAACCAGTTGGATATATGCCAGACATTACTGAATATGAACAATGGCTGAAATATGGCATTAAACAGTTTCAAAAATAGAAAAAAGCTGTCTAAAAATGATTTGGACAGCTTTTTTTATAACGCAATATTTTTAGGGTTAAAAATAATAACTTTTAAAATACTTTGATTTTATTGGGTAATGGTTCTAGTCTCTAATGAGAAAAAATCTTGTAGTGTAGATGGTTCTTGTTGTGCAGGAGGAAAAGCACCTCCAAAAAAATCATAAATATTTTAAAGAGCGTCCCTATTAATGGACGCTTCTTATTAATATCAGATTTAAAACTTCATTCGCTGTATTCTAACTGCATTCAAAATAGCTAATAAAGCCACACCAACATCTGCAAAAACGGCTTCCCACATTGTAGCTAAACCTCCTGCACCAAGAACCAAAACAACTGCTTTTACAGCGAATGCTAATCCAATGTTCTGATACACTATTTGTTTTGTTTTTTTACCAATATTTATAGCTGTAAAAATTTTTGTAGGCTGGTCATTTTGAATAACAATATCTGCAGTTTCAATAGTGGCATCGCTTCCTAAACCACCCATTGCAATTCCGGCATCGGCAAGGGCTACAACCGGCGCATCATTTACACCATCACCAACAAAGGCAATTTTAAGGTTTTGCTTTTTCAATTCTTCTACTTTTTCTACTTTGTTTTCAGGTAACAAATCGCCATAGGCTTGATCGATATTTAATTCTTTTGCAACAGCATCTGCAACGGCTTGTTTATCTCCCGAAAGCATTACGGTTTTGATGTTTATTTTATGCAAACTTTCGATAGCTGTTTTTGCATCTTCTTTTATTTCGTCAGCAATTAGAAAGTATCCTGCATATTTTTGATTGATGGCAATAACTATTATTGTAAATGGTGTGTTGTCGATTTCAGCATCGTAACTGATATTGAATTTCTTCATTAATTTTACATTTCCTGCCAATATTTCTTTTCCTTCTACATTACCTTTCAATCCGTGTCCTGCAATTTCTTCGACATCGGTAACTGTTACCTCTTTTTCTGAACCTTTGGCATATTCAATAATAGCAGTTCCTACCGGATGTGTGGATTTGGTTTCTAATGCTGCTGTGAATTTTATTAAATCAGCTTCCGGAATATCAACGGCTACCACTTTTTGAACTTTAAAAACGCCTTTGGTCAGCGTTCCAGTTTTGTCCATAACTACTGTTTGAATAGATGCCATTATATCTAGAAAATTCGAGCCTTTTACTAAAATTCCATTTTTACTTGCTGCACCAATACCTCCAAAATATCCCAAAGGAATAGAAATTACCAGCGCACAAGGACAGGAAATAACCAAGAAAACTAAAGCTCGGTATAACCAATCGTTGAAGATATAATTTTCTATGAATATCATTGGAACTAAACAAATACAGATTGCCAAAAACACAACTATTGGGGTGTATATTTTAGCAAATTTTCGAATAAATAGTTCGGTAGGTGCTTTTTTAGCCGTGGCATCTTGCACCATCTCAAGGATTTTTGACAACTTACTATCAGTGTAAGCCGTTGTCACTTCGACTTGAACAACTGTATTCAGGTTAATCATTCCTGCAAGAACGGTTTCTCCTTTTTGTTTTGTATCTGGTTTGCTTTCTCCTGTTAATGCTGCTGTGTTTAAGGAAGCATTATCTGAAAGTAATTTTCCGTCGAGTGCTAATTTTTCTCCTGGGCGTAATTGGATTATTTCTCCAATGACAATTTCAGCTGCTTTTTTATCAATAGTATTGCCCTCTTTGATAACTGTAGCGGTATCTGGTCTTTGATCCAACAATAATTTGATGTTGTTTTTTGCTCTTTGAACTGCCAGTGTTTGAAATACTTCGCCAACGGCATAAAATAGCATTACGGCAACACCTTCGGGATATTCACCAATAGCGAATGCTCCGATTGTAGCAATACTCATTAATAGGAATTCTGAAAAGATTTCGCCTTTACGTATGCTTTCAAAAGCTTCTTTTATTACCGGAAAACCAACAGGAGCATAAGCTACTACATACCAAGAAATACGGACCCAGCCAGTGAACCAAGTTTGTGGAAAATAATTATCAAAACCAATAGCAATGAGTAATAGCACAAAACTTATAACTGCTGGCAAGAACATTTGAAACGTCGTTTGATTACCGCCTGAATGGTCGTGTCCGTCATCATCCGAATGCTCATCGTGATTGTGCTGGTCCTTTACTATTTTTTTAGCCTTTGTATCATCGTGTTCGTTGCTACAACAGCTTTCTTTTTTAGTTTTCTTTTTTACCTGCTTATCTGCCATTTTATTTATTTTTTCTTCTTGTGAACAGCAAGTCATTTTACCTTGAGCATCATAAGTGTGCTTGTGTTTTGGATCTGTATTTTTCATTTTTTAATCATTTTAAATTAATTAAGAATATTTTATTTAATCATTTTCGTTTTCCTTACCGTGTTTTATTATCATATTTTGCTTCCATTTTATATACCATTTTTGATGGTGTAATGAAAGTAGAAAATACAATGCGCAAGCACCTATTATAGCTATAATAAACATATCTAATCCTACCGCAACACCAACTGCTGATGTACACCATACGGTTGCTGCTGTTGTTAATCCGTGTGATGTTCCTGCAGTAGAATTGCGATAAATAATTCCAGCACCTAGAAAACCAACGCCTGTTACAATATTTGCAATTACTCTTGAAGTATCCGCTGGGTTATTTACCAAATGGGCTGTAATAGCTGTAAACAAAGTTGCGCCAATACATACGGCTGCATACGTTCTTATTCCTGCATCTTGACAGTGTTTTTCTCTATCTAAACCAATAAATCCTCCTAATAAAAAGGAGACAATCAGTTTGGAAACAATAATTAATTCTGCATTTATATCCATAATTTATATATTACATTATATAAAACGATTTTGGCTTTTCTACAATTGGTAAATCTGTATCGCCTATCAATTCTTTAATATTTATTTCTATTGTTATTGCAAGACTTGTCATTGGAATGTCGGTTGTTACATTTTCGAACGGATCTTGTAATATAATTGCCGTTCGTTCTATGGCTATAAATATTATAGGTATCAAAGCTGTTAAAAATATTTCTACTAAAACATATTTATCATCTAACCCAAATGGTAAAAGCGTGGCAAAAACATAAATAAAAAAATGTACCAATAAGCTGTATGATTTTGGAAAAACGGTGTTTTTAATACGTTCGCATTTTCCCATAGAGTCGCACAAGCGACTTAAAGTACTGTCAATCTGTATTTGCTTGAAATCGCTAATTTCTAGTTTAGATAGTGCTTCACTATGTTGATTAATTATTGCATTTGGGATGTTGTTTTTTGATAATTTATGTTCTTTAACATAGTCGTATACTTTTTTTGAATACGATAATTTTCGCAACGATTCTCCTAAAACATAACACCAAATTATTTGACGGTACGCAAAATCCTGCACAATTTTAGTGTCTTTTTCTGGTAAAAATTGCTTTACTTGACGTATTAAAGTTCTTGAATCGTTTACTATTGCACCCCAAATTATTCTTGCTTCCCACCATCTTTCATAAGCTTGGGCTGTTCTAAAAGCCAGTAATAATGATAATGCAGTTCCGATTATGGCACTCATAGCAATTGGTATTTCTATTTTTGACAGAAAACCGTACTGGTCAGCAATTCCTACTACTATAGCATAGATTAGAATGGCAGTTATGTCAAATTTTATTTGTTTCAAAAATGTGAATATTGATATTCTTTTATTTAATAGCATAAATTAATTTTTTAATTATTTAGACAAAATCCATCTAGAACAAAAACATAATCATTTATAATTAATTACTTTGTTTCATCTTACCATTTTTGAATCGTTCACTCGCAGTTTGGTAATAAGAAACAGTTAATTTTTCTAAATCAATTAAATTTTTATTTTCTATTTTTTTCATTATTTTCTTTTCTGCATCCCATATATAATTATTTACTTTTTTTCGGTCATTTATTTCTGTAAAATATTTATTCTTTAATAATCCTAATGTTCTATAATTTCCAATTAAAGCTCTTTCTTCATTAGGTTTCATTATATTAATATCTTTGCCATAAAGTTCTGTTTGATAATTCCAATTCAAATATCCAAATACTGTTGGCATTAGGTCAATTTGCGATACAAGTTTATTGATTTTTTGTTTTTGATTATTCAAATTGTAAATCATTGCTGGAATATGATGATTTTCAATATTTATTTCCCATTTACCAGCACTATTGGCACAATGGTCAGCAACAATTACAAAAATTGTATTTGAAAACCAAGGTTTTGTTTTCACTTTTTTGATATATTGTCCTAAAGCAAAATCAGTATATTTTACTGCACTTTCTCTACTTCCTTGTACCATATTTATTCTTCCATTAGGAAATGAATAGGGTTTATGGTTAGATGTTGTCATTATAAATTGAAAAAAAGGTTTGTTTTTTTTTGAATTTATATTGGCATATTTTATAGATTGAGTATAACTATCTTCATCACAAATTCCCCAAGCATTTTCAAATGTTACTTCGTTGTCTTCTATTGCAAATCGTTTTGTTTTAATATTATCAGATAGCGGATTTCCTCTGTTTCTATCTATTATATTAAACCCTTGACCGCCAAAAAAAGTGTTCATATTATCAAAATAGCCATCGCCTCCATATATAAAACTTAAATCATAATTTTTCTTTTTTAATATCGTAGCTATTGAAAATATACTTTCATTATTTGGTCTTCTTACAATACTGTTTCCTGGTGTTGGTGGAACGCAGAGAGTGAGTGCTTCCATACCTCGAACAGTTCTTGTACCTGTAGCATACATATTAGTAAAGAATATGCTGTTTTTTGCTAATGCTTCATAATTAGGTGTTAGATTTTGTTGGTTTCCAAATTGTTTTAAAAAATCGGCACTAAAACTTTCAATAGCAATTAAAACTATGTTAGGGGCTTGTTCTTTTGAGCCACTTACGTTTCTTGTAATCGCATCTTTTTCTTGATTTGTAAATTCTTGATTGTTTTGAAGCAATTCCTTTTTTACTATTTTATATGCTTCTTTGTTAGGCAATGTTTTATAAAATGTTGTATAATCTAACTCGTTTGAATGCAATGCTGAAAAAAAAGAGAAAACACCATTTTTGCTTAATTCATTTTCATAATTATTGATGCTCCATTCTGCAAGTTTATTTTTTGCAAAAAAAGCGAAAAGTAATGTTACTAGTAATAAAGGTAAAACATTAAAAAGCCTTTCTTTAAATTTTGGTTTTTCTGTGAATGTTTCCCTAAAAACATTTTTCTTCTTATAAATGACATATATAATGAAGATTAAAGTAAATAGAACCAAAATTATTAATGGGATTGGATAGGATTGATTTATATTTTCAAAAACTTCGTAAGTATATATTAAATAATCAACAGCAATAAAGTTAAACCTTGTATTGAATTCCTCCCAAAATGGAAATTCCGCAACAAAAGAAAAAATACTAATGAATAGTAAAATACCCATTAAAAAATAAGTAATTACCTTATCAAGTATGCCACCGACAAGTTTTGAAGGTAAAGCAAGTAGATATGAATAATAAATTGTAGAAAAAAACAAAGCTACTGATAGGTCAAAGAAAAATCCTAAACTGAAAATTTTGATAATTGAAATAAGAGAAAAATCAATATCATCAAATGATAAAGCATAAAGGGAAATTCTTATCCCGAAAGAAATCAGAACATAAGTTGATATAAATGAATATAGTAATGAAAATCGTTTGTTAAATATATTTTTCATTTTTTTAAATTGTATTTTTAGTTATGAGAATCCAGAGACCATTTCTCCTTCATCTTTTATTAAAAGAAATGTACTTCCTAAAAGCATTGCCTAATCGGTTCTACTGCCTTGAAATAGTTTTCAAAATCATCAATGATACTGGCAGTTTGGGATAGGTTTAAGTTTTTTAAAGACTTCATTGCAGATGTTGGGTATTTCTTTCGTTTTAGAATGTTTGTAACCTTTTTATTTTTACTATATATAAAACATAAGTATTTGATTTTAAATAAAAAGAACTATTTATTCCCAAAGTTGTGGGATTTTTTTCCTCTGTTTTTTATTAACCCATTTATTCAATTTATAGGAAAGATAAGCTGATCCGCTTCCTATGATTGCGCCAGCTAACACGTCACTTGGATAATGAACACCCAATACCATACGAGAATAGCTTACTGCACTTGCCCACGCAAACGAAGGAGCAATAATGTACCATTTTGGATACGCCATACTCAAGGAAGTGGCAGTTGCAAAAGCTAAAGAAGCGTGCCCTGATGGGAAAGAAGGTCCGGTTGCTGTTGTAACTTGCTCAATATCTGGATAAGTTACAAATGGTCGTTCTCTATTTACTGTTTTTTTTAAAGCAAATGTTATAAATCCTGAAGCCAAAAAGGCTTCTCCAATAAAAATAGCTTTCTTTTTGACTGTACTATCTTTCATTATCAATCCGACAGAGTACATAATAATTGGAGTTCCAATACTTACAGGAGCTAGACTATTTGTAATTCCTTTTGATGCTGGATCCAGTGATTTGTTCCTATTATGATTTATGTTTCTTAAAACATCAATGTCTAAATTCTGGGCATTTGCAAAGTTTATGCAAAAAAACAACACCGCTAAATTGGTTATTTGTAACAAATTTATTTTGTTTTTCATTCTTCTGTCTTTTTAATCAAAATTTTTATAATGCAAATGGATACAGAAAACAATACTCATTTATGTTCTACTTTTTAATGCTTGTGCTCTAGATCGTGCGAACAGCCGTTTTATTTATCTTCGGCAGACATTTCTTTCGCTTTAGCGTTTATGAACATCATCAGAATGATTTTCTGAATCATTGTGAATAGAACAACCTGATTGTTTGTTTGGTGATTTATTTTTTCTTCCTGTCTGCACCAAAGCTGTTTACTGTTTGCATCATATTTGTGTTGGTGTTTCTTTTTTAGTTATTTATGATTATGTTCTAAATGGTTTTTATTTTCTTCGTGTTCAATTTTTATTAATGACATTTTGCAAACAGGACATTTTCCAGAAATGTCATAAAATTTCCCTTTTTCACATTTCATAGGGCATTCGTAGACTATCTTATGGGCTTCTGCCTTTTTGTGAATATGAACCTTTTGTACTTTTTTCTCTTCTTTACAGGAAAAAACAATCGTCATTATTGCAATATTTATAATTCCTAGTATGATTAATTTTTTCATCAAATTAGATTTAAAATGTTTCTTAAATTATATAAAAGAGAGTGCAAATAGGAATTATTTAAAACCCTAATTTGATCCTTCGTTAATGTTATTATGAAAAAATGGTAGCCATTCCAAGCAAACCTGAAAGCATTAATACACACTTCCAACAATTGAGTCTTTTGTTCATTTTCTAAATTTTTTATATTAAATAGTTATTTAAAACTGGCAATACTATTAATAGTCAGTGCCACAATAATTGTATTGAACGCAAATGAAATTAGACTGTGCAACAAAACAAATCTTCTGATAACCTTTGAGCTTACTTGGACATCTGAAACTTGAAATGTCATACCAATTACGAATGAGAAATAGGCGAAATCAATATAATCAGGCTCCTCCTTACAAGGAAATTTGATACCTCCAACATTACTACCCGTTTTTAATTGATTATGGTCGTGATATAAGTGTGCATACCGAATTGTAAAAATTGTATGAAGCAATGTCCACGACACTAAAATGGGCGATAATGAAACGATTGCATCAAATATTCTGTTAAAGGACGATTCTTCTGTACCTTTTAAAAGAAGTAAAGTACCAAACAAACTAACACAAACAGCAATGAGCACTATCGTAAAAATCACTTTAAGTCCATCATCCTGACGATCTACCACCTCACATAGATCTTTATTTGTGGTAGTAAAAAACAATGCCCAGCTAAATATAATTAGAGAAAGACAAAAGATATCCCAGGATAAAATTATCCTGTTTTTAATATCAATTTTAAAAAACAGTAAAATGAAATACAACAATAATGATAAGGTAAGACAAATTATTATCTTTTTTATTCCGCTAGTATTTCGCAGAAAACTATATTTTGTTGTTTTCATATTCAGCAATTAATGATTTTTCTAATATTATTTTGGGGGCATAGTCTTCATCAATTAATTTACTATCACAACCGCCAATACAAATAATACTAGCAGTTTTAGATAGTCTTAAATTTTCTAATTGCCCATAACGTTTTAGGATATTTTTTATCACACTTCGTTCGATTCGAGCTATTGTTGTGAATAAAATTTACTAATGCTTCTTAAACTACTTATTAATGTGTATGCTCACCGCCACCTTTCATAGCAGACAGTAAATAAAAAGCTCCTTTAATTACAATTTTTGCATCGGCAGGAATTGCTTCAACAAATTTCACTTCGGTATACCCTAAATCTGTTGTTCCTGGTACAACTTCTATTGCTTTGAAATGTACTTCGTTGTGTCCTTCTTCCTCGCCAACAGCTTCTTCAGAATGTGCTTCGCCTTCTTTGTGTTCGTGAGCTTCTGCTTTTTTACCTGTGGCTTTTTCTTCGTGTTCTTCTTGGATATAGACAAAGTATTTATCTCCATTTTTTACAACAGCATCTTTGGGTAGGGCAGGGACGGTTGCATTTTTAATATTGATATTGGCAGAAACATACATTCCAGAAATTAAATCTTTGGAATCAGCTGGATTAATTTTGGCGTGAACAGCAACGGTTTTGCTTTCATTTGAAAAGGATTTATTGATACCAAATATTTTTCCTTTAATGGATTTGTTTCCTTGATTAGTCAAAATAAAGTCTATCGTTTGCCCCACAGAAATTGATTCCAAATCTTTTTCATAAACGTTTAAGTCCAAGTGCATCTGGCTATTATCCACGACTTCAAAAAGGGTTATTCCTGTTTCGGCAAATGCTCCTTTGGCAATGCTGATTTTTCCAACATAACCGGATATTGGTGAAACTATCGGTACCAAACTTGATCCGCTTGTACTCATATTCAGGGCTTGCAATTTGTTTTTTGCAGCTTTTGCTCTGGCTCTTTCAACAGCTAGTTTTGATTTTACTTCCTGAAGTACTTTTCTAGGGTTTACATTTTCATCAGTTAATGTCTTCTGGCGATTGTATTCTAATTGCAGGTATTCAATATTGGCAACAGCCGAATTATAATCTTCCTGCATTCCAACTACTTCTAAATTTTGAATAGTTGCCAGTACTTTTCCTTTGTTTACATACGTGCCTTCTAAAACAAAAATATCCTTAACCGTTCCTCCAATTAAGGTTGAAATGTTAGCCATATTTTGTGGTGGAACTGTCGTATATCCATTGGCTTTAATCACTAAATTAAGATTCCTGTTTTCTACAGAACCTGTTTGAATACCAACTGTTTTGAATTGTAAGGCTGTTAATGCTACTTCGTTTTCTGATTTTTCTTCTTCGTGACCTGCTTCTTCTGTTTTCTTTTCTCCACAAGAGGTGAGAAGTAGTAAGAATAAAGTATTAAGTATTAAGAAAATTTTGAATTTTGAATTTATATTTTTCATTTTGAGAAATTTTATTTGTTAGAAATAGATGGAAATTGCAATTGAATAGCACTTTGATTATAAGCATTGGTAGCTTCGGCATTTTGCTTTTTGATGTCGATAGCCTGATTCAAAAAACTGATGTAATACCAATAACTCATATCACCATTGGCATAACTTTTTTGAGCCGTTGCAATTATTTGTTCTGCATATAGCAAACCTTCCTTTTGATAATAATCTAATGCTTTTTGTTGCTTTTCGAAATCATTTTTCAATTCCTGCATTTGTAATTTCAAAGTCAATTTATTTTTGTCTAATTCTAATTGGGATTGCGAAATACTGATAGCAGATGCTTTAGCTTTAGCTGAATTTACCCCACCAAATAAAGGAATTTGTAAACCTGCCGTAAACCCTTGAAAATAAGATTTGGTATCAATGGTTTGTCCAAAATAACCTAATCCTAATTTTGGTGTTCGCAATGCTTTAAAAGTATTGGCTTCTTTTTGATACACCGAAATTTGCTGTGTATAATAATCGGTTACCAACGTTTCTACTTTGGATTGGTTTTCATTCGGTTGAAATGAATATTGCATTGGCGTTGTACTATCGGGTACAATATTCTCTTCCGTTTGAATAAAAAATTGTAATTGTTTTTGGTAAATTGCCAAATCAAATTCGAGTTGCGCTTGCTGTGTTTCTATTTCTTTTGACTTTGCTTTGGCACTGATTACTTCAATTTTTCCGCTTTCGCCTGTTTCAAAACGTAGTTCTGCATTCTTTAGGAATTTAGAATAAATTTCCAATAAATCTGCATTTAGTTTTTGTACAGAAACACCATATAAATATTGATAGTAGGCGATTGTTACTGCTTTTTCGATTTCATATTCGGATAATGCTTTTCGTTTTTCAGCTAGTTTCACCAATTCTTCCTGCAATTGACGATTGGCTTTTGTAATTCTTCCAATTGGAAAATACTGCTGTATCGAAACATTGCTATCATAATATTTACTATTGAATTGCCCACCCTGATATTGCACTTGCAAAGGATCTGCTTGAAATGCTGTCTTTTTCAGAACCGTTTGTTTCTCAATTTCCTTATCAGCAATCTTTAAATCAATATTATTGGTTTTTGCAATTTCGATAGCTTTTTGTAATGAAATAGGCTGGCTATTTTGAGCAAAAGAAAAACTACTTATCAATAAAACTATTAGGGTAACGATTGGTGTTTTTATTTTTCTTCTTGCTTTAATTCCTTTTTCAAACAATAAATAAAGTATTGGTAAAACAATCAACGTCAATAATGTAGCCGATAATAATCCTCCAATAACAACCGTTGCCAATGGTTTTTGTACTTCAGCTCCACCGCTGGTGGATAATGCCATTGGCATAAATCCTAAAGACGCAACAGCAGCTGTCATTAAAACAGGTCGTAACCGTGTTTTTGTACCCATTAAAACTCTTTGTAATGGATCGGTTATTCCTTCAGATTTCAATTGATTGAAATAAGAAATCAATACAATTCCGTTTAACACTGCGATTCCGAAAAGGGCTATAAATCCAATTCCTGCCGAAATACTGAAAGGCATTCCCCTCATCCATAGTGCGAAAACACCTCCAATGGCTGATAATGGGATGGCGGTAAATATTAGCAAAGATTGTTTCATACTATTGAAAGTAAAATATAGCAGCACCATTATTAATGCTAATGCAATAGGTAAAGCAACCGAAAGTCTTTTAGTAGCTTCAATCAAGTTTTCGAATTGTCCTCCATAAGTAACATAATAACCTGGGGGAAGTTTGAAATCTTTATCAAGTTTAGCCTGAATTTCTTCGACAACGCTTTTTATATCTCGACCACGAACGTTTAATCCAACAGTAATTCTACGTTTACCATTCTCACGAGAAACCTGAACAGGGCCTTGCTCATAAGAAACCGTTGCTACTTGTGATAGTGGTACTTGTTGTCCGTTTGGTAAAGGAATAAATAGATTACTCACATCTGTAATATCTGTTCGGCTAGCTGCATCCATTCTCACCACTACATCAAATCGTTTGCTTTCTTCATAGATTTTACCTGCGCTTTCTCCTGCAAATGAAGAGCGGATGATTTGGTTGATATCGGTAATATTCAAACCATATAATGCAATTTTATTGTAATCGTATTTTACAGTAATTTGCGGTAAGCCTGTTACTTTATCTGCTTTTAAGTCTCCAATGCCTTCAATATTATTGACTTTAGCAATCAATTCTTTGGCTTTAGTATCTAAAATTTCTAAATCATCACCAAAAATTTTAATGGCTATATCACTTCGGCTTCCGGTCATTAACTCGTTGAATCGCATTTGAATTGGTTGTGAAACTTCAATATTAGCACCTGGAATGGCTTCCATTTCTTCTTTCATTGCATTGGCTAAATCTTCCCAATTGTCGTAATCACCTGTCCATTCACTTTTGTCTTTAAGTACAATAATCATATCCCCACTTTCTATAGGCATTGGATCCGTTGGAATTTCACCACTTCCAATTTTGGTTACTATGGTTTTAATTTCGGGAAATTTAGCTTTTAGAATTTTTTCATATTCTGTGGTTGTTTTTACCATTTGCGAAAGCGAACTTCCGGTCATAATTGTAGCATTTAAGGCTAAATCTCCTTCTTCAATTGTTGGAATGAATTCGCCACCCATATTTTGAAAAATTACTAGCGCCAATACAAATAGACCTAATGAAATTGCCAAAACTGCTTTTTTGAAACGCAATGCTTTTTCTAAAAACGGGGTATATATTCCCTCGAACCAAGCCATCATTCTATCACTAAAATTGGTTTTGTGTTCTGTATTTTTGGATAAGAACATCGCACTCATCATTGGTACATAAGTTAAAGACATAACAAATGCACCTATTACTGCAAATCCTACTGTCATTGCCATTGGTCGGAACATTTTACCTTCTGTGCCAACTAATGCCAGGATTGGCAAATACACGATTAAGATAATTATTTCCCCAAAAGCGGCACTGTTTCTAATTTTGGAAGCCGATTGATATACCTCTTCATCCATTTCAGATTGGGATAAATCTTTTTTTCTTTTGAGTTTTTGCAAATGATGCATTGTTGCTTCGACAATTATAACCGCACCATCGACAATAATTCCAAAATCGATTGCTCCTAAACTCATTAGATTTCCGCTTACTCCAAAGGTATTCATCAAAATCACAGCGAAAAGCATTGATAATGGAATTACAGATGCTACAATTAGTCCTGCACGAAGATTTCCAAGAAATAAGATCAATACAAATATTACTATTAATGCACCTTCCAATAGGTTTTTAGTAACAGTTCCTATGGCACTATCTACTAATTTTCCTCTATCGATAAAAGCTTCAGCAACCACTCCCTCTGGAAGAGTTTTGTTGATCTGATCCATTTTTTCTTTTACTCTATTGACAACTGCACTTGAATTTTCTCCTTTTAGCATAAGAGCCATTCCACATACAATTTCTCCTTTTCCGTCTTTAGTAGATGCCCCATAACGTAGTGCTACACCTTCTCTAACTTCGGCTACATTTCGAATTAAAATAGGTGCACCGTTTTTATTGGCAACCACTATATTTTCTAAATCTTTGATGCCTGTAGCCATACCAACACCACGAATGAAATAAGAGTATTGGTCTTTTTCAATGTAAGCACCGCCTGTGTTTTGATTATTTTTTTCTAAAGCCTCAAAAATATCGGTAATGGTTATTCCTAAACTATTTAGTTTATTTGGATTAATAGCCACTTCGTATTGTTTTAATTTTCCTCCCCAGGTACTGACTTCGGCAACACCTTCAATACCCTGTAATTGTGGAGTGATAATCCAATCCTGAATGGTTCGTAATTTTACGGCATCGTATTTATCTTCATAGCCTTTTTTGGCATATACATCGTATTGATATATTTCTCCTAGACCTGTAGAAATAGGTCCTAATTCTGGAGAACCTGCATATTTAGGTATGTTTTCTTCAGCTTGCTTTAAGCGTTGAAAAATTTGCTCTCTTGCCCAATATATATCTACATCGTCTTTGAAAACAACAGTTACCACAGATAATCCAAAACGAGAAATGCTTCGTAATTCAATTACTTTTGGAATCGTTTTTACAGCTTGTTCGAGTGGATAGGTAATTAATTGTTCTACTTCCTGACTTGCTAAAGTAGGGGCAGTAGTAATTATTTGTACTTGATTATTAGTTACATCTGGCAAGGCATCCAGCGGTAAATTTTTAATAGAATAACTTCCCCAGGCTATAAGCACAAGGGTAAATAAGAGTATAATGAACTTGTTCTTTATACTAAATTGTATGATTTTGTCTAACATTGAAATATTATAATGAATTAGAAATCAGCAAATAGAATATTTGCCATTATTTGTGAAAAGGTCACAATTTTCTAACCCGAAATTACTCGGGCATCATTATGCTATTTGAGGCGGTTGCCAAATACTTCCGAAGAAATTGGAAGCAAAAATAGATTTATAGAATGGCTCTTTGGTTTTTATAACCGCAGAAATTAAAGGAAAATCGAATTTAATTGGAAAATGACTTAATATTTGCACTCCACAACAATTGCAAGCGCAGAAAGGAGAACACAAATCTTTTTCTTTATTGTGGGAATGGTTTTCTTTATAGGAGGAAAGTTCCTTTGATGTATGTACCAAACTATTTACTTCCAAATCAGCACAAGGCAAAAATGAAAGTGCTGTTAGATAAATTGATAGTATGAGGTTCATCCATTTCACTAATACAAAAGTAACAATAAAATTTATATGATTTAGGGATTAATTAATTTTTATTATTATATTTTTATTTAATACGAAATATTTATTGGTCTCAAAAATAGTTAAAACTATGCACTTTAGTGCATTTCGCTTTTAGCTTCTAAAAATGTACTTTTGGAGTATGGATTTTCAAAGGTCAAATGGGCATACAGTTTCGCGCTTAACAGTTCATGTAGTTTGGGCTACCAAGTATCGTTATGCAGTTTTGCAAGGAGATATAAAAGTTCGTTGCCGAACAATTTTGATACAAATTTGTGAAGCAGAAGGGCTTCAAATTTTGAAAGGAGTTGTGTCTAAAGATCATGTTCACATGCATATAGAATATCGTCCTTCTCAAGATGTAAGTAGTTTGGTAAAGCTAATGAAAGGCCGTTCTTCAAGGAAGTTGCAAATGGAATTCCCAGAATTAAAGAAAAGATATTGGGGGCGTCATTTCTGGGCAATTGGTTTCGGATGTTGGAGTACAGGTAATATAACAGATGAAATGGTAAATGAATATTTGGAACATCATAGAAATCCAAATGAAAATGGTAATGACAACTTCATAATAGAAGATTAAAGGTTTCGCAACCTTGCAGACTTTCAGTCTGCCAAACCAAATCTATGGACTTTCAGTCCATAGTGGTTTAGTTAGCTTTGCCTAAAATTTAATTTATGCAAATGAAAACAATACACTTTTTTTTTTGGGTTATACCAATACTCTTGATCCTGTTATTCACATCTTGTGATGAAAATTATACTGAAATTCCTGCTGATGATGAAGTTTTAGATGGAACCGTTGAAGGGCTCTCCCATGAAGAGTTAGCACGTTTCTTAAAAGGTGATGCGGCATTCAATGAGGTTTTTACCCGTGAAACAGGACTTGGTCCTACCTTTGTTGCGTCAAGCTGTATCAGTTGTCATGCTGGCGACGGTAAAGGACACCCCTCTACCACACTTACCCGTTTTGGACAAATTGATGAAACAGGAAACTTGTTCCTAAACCAAGGTGGCCCACAATTACAAAATAGATCGCTACCCGGATTTTTACCCGAACAAATCCCATCTGGAGCTACTTTTGCTAAATTTACGCCACCAGCAAATACAGGTTTAGGATTTTTAGAATCTGTTACAGATGCAACTATCCTGGCAATGGCAGATCCTAATGACGTTAATGGCGATGGAATATCGGGTGTTCCAAACTGGATAGACATTCCTGACTTTGTAATCCCAACATCAAATGCTGTTTCACAAAACGGAAAATATATAGGCCGTTTTGGCAAAAAAGCCGCGGCTTTTGATTTATTGCACCAAACCGTAAATGCTTACAACCAAGACATCGGAATTACCTCTATATTCAATCCTATTGACGTTTATACTAATCTGGAAATTGATCCTGAAATTGCGACAAGTACCGTAAACGACGTTGTTTTTTACTTGCAAACATTAAAAGCACCAATTCAACGCAATCAAGGTGATGCAGTTGTTAAACAAGGAGCAACCATTTTTAACCAAATTAATTGCGCAAGCTGTCATAAATCTGAATTGAAAACAGGTTATTCACCTATTAAGGCCCTTTCAAATAAAACATTCGCTCCTTACACCGATTTGTTATTACACGATATGGGAAGCGGTTTAGACGATGGTTATACTGAAGGAAGCGCAAAAACTTACGAATGGAGAACACCACCACTATGGGGAATAGGGCTTTCTGAAGACGCACAAGGAGGGAACTATTTCTTAATGCACGATGGTAGAGCAAATAGTATTGAAAGTGCCATTTTAATGCATGGTGGCGAAGCAAACAACAGTAAAACAGGCTATCAAAATCTTTCACAATCAGACAGAGAGGCATTACTAAAATTTATAAAATCATTGTAATTATGAACAGAAAAGATTTTTTAAAAACATGTGGTTTTGGTTGTTTAGCAGGAATTTCAACTCTTACTTTATTACAAAGCTGCAGCACATCTAAAATTTTGGAAAAAGAGATAAAAGGTTCAGATATTCTAGTTCCATTGACTGATTTTGAAATCAAAAATAAGGGAATCATAGAATATAAAAAATACGTAATCATACAAAACGAAAAACTGACCCATCCTATTTGTGTTTATCGTTTTGACGCGAATAATTATAGCGCACTATTTATGCAATGCACTCATCAAGGAGCAGAACTGCAGGTTTTTGGAGATAAATTACAATGTCCGGCACATGGAAGTGAATTTAGCAACAAAGGAAGTTTAGAAAACGGCCCGGCTGATAGAAATTTACGAAATTTTCCGATCATAATAGATAACGGCACCCTTAAAATATCATTAAAATGAGACTAAAACTCCTATGCATAACATTTTTATTTTCTATAAATTTCTATTCACAAATCGACCCTGTTTTACTAAAAAGGACGTCTAAAGACAGTACAAAACAAGCTTTAAATATGGATGCTGTTTATAATCGTCCTTTTTTAAATATTGGAAAAACACCCATAGCCGTTGGAGGTTATCTGGAAGCTAATTGGCAACGCCTTTCCACCGATGGCGTTTCCGAAGGACATCAATTTCAAGCCAGACGATTAACCATTTTTATGTCATCGGCAATCAGCAAACGTGTGAAATTTTTAAGCGAGATCGAATTTGAAGAAGGTGGAAAGGAAATCGCTATAGAATTCGCCTCTGTGGATGTTGAATTTAATCCCTTGGTTAATTTTAGAGGAGGAATAATCATGAATCCTATTGGGGCTTTCAATCAGAATCATGATGGTCCAAAATGGGAATTTACCGACAGACCCATTTCAGCAACACAAATGTTACCGAGTACTTTTAGTAATGCTGGGGCTGGGCTTTTTGGAAAAAAATACTCGAAGAATTGGATGATTGGCTATGAAGCTTATTTCTCAGGAAGTTTTGATAACTCGATAATTGAAAACACAGAGAACAAAACTTTTCTGCCAGCTGCCAAAAACAATCCAGAACGTTTTGAAGAAATAAATAGCGGATTACCTTTATTTACTAGTAAAATCGCTATTCGAAACAGTAAAATTGGTGAATTAGGACTCTCCTATATGGGGGGCGTTTACAATAAATTTCAAGATGAAGGAATAATTTTAGACAAAAAACGACGTGTCGATATTTATGCATTAGACTTTAACACAACGCTTCCTAAAATTAAAACGTTTATAACTTCAGAATTGGCATGGGTTAAAGTAGATGTTCCGGAAACGTATGGCCAACAATTTGGCAATAAGCAATTTGGAGGATTTATCGATATCGTTCAACCTTTACTTACAAAAAATGTTTTAGGTTGGGAAAATGTTGTGTTAAACTTAGCTTGTCGACTGGAATATGTTGATTGGAACGTTGGAACCTTTAACGAAACTAGTGGGAATATTGCAGAAGATATTTGGAGCATCATGCCTGCGTTAAGTTTCCGTCCTACCTCACAGACTGTTTTTAGACTAAATTATCGCTTTCAGAAACAAACCGATATTTTAGGAAACCCACCGGCTACTACCGATGGATTTAGTGTTGGAGTTTCAACTTATTTTTAGGGATTTTTATAGACTAATTCTATCTATCGACAATTATAAATAATATAAACCAGAGGCTGTCCGAAAAGTAATTTTCGGACAGCCTCTGGTTGCTTAATTTAAGGATTAGTGCGTCCGAAACTTTATTGAAAAATTCCAAACAAAGATTAAAAGTCGATTGCGTGCTTATCTGTCCTGTGCTAACCATCAAATAGAGGTTAGTTTGGCTTCATCATCTTTTGTTAATTTTGGATATTTTGGGAATACCCAGTGACTGCATTGTACGCGCCGAACGCTGCACCTTTATAGTATTCATAAGTTGTGTGGGATAACTCATGGCATATCCAAAACACTATCTACCATATTTGTAAAACAAGTGGAAAGTTAATGTCCCCTCTTGTATAGTTTTTATTACCTGTTTATTAGGAACTAGCGCAGACAGTTTCAGTTTTTTCACTTCGTGGTCTGTTCTGTGAAATGTTCTATTAAGTTGGGTAATTTTAATAATTGTCCTTTTTCTGTGTTGACATACAGAAATATAAACAGGAATATTATTTCTACTTATGAGCTTTTTTTATACCATCATTAATCTAATTATTCCAAAAAAGTTTAATTTTAAACGCACAGTAAAGGAGGTAGAGGAGAGAGAGAATTCTATTCACGATGAGAAATAAAATCGATTTATTCAATTTTTTTTTTAACCGTTAGACTGAAATGAGTTAAAGGATATTTTGCGGTTTTACCATTCTTGCCCATATTCATAAAAATTTACTTTTCATTTATAGGCTGAAATCTAATAACTTTTTGTAATTTGTAGTACTTTTACTTTCTTTAGGAAGTTTTGCAAATTAATATTTTAAAGCTTACAATATGTTTAGAGAGTTACACTTATAGCATGAAATCAATTCTTCAGTTTCTGATAAGTTTAAATGCCAAATTGATAAGTTTTTCATACCGCCATAAAACAGAAAAAGATGCTTAAGCATCTTTTTTTGTGTTCGTTTTTAAAACAAAATCGTCATTAATCTTAGAACCATATTGTTTTTCAATCAATTTGAAAAATTCAGATAATTCAATTTTTTTGTAAAAGCAGATAATTGCCAGTGTTGATAAAGGTATTCGGTAGCCATCATCATTTTTAATCTTAGTTAGAACATGAGGATGTATTCCGAGTTCTTGACTTTGAGATAGATTTGATTTTTCATCTGAAATCCATTCTTTTTTAATGTAGTTACAAACAAATCTATCGAGCAAAAATATTTTTGCTTCATTACTTTTGTTGCTATTACTTTTATTATTAACCATTACGGCAAAAGAAAATATTTTTCATGAATTTTATTGGCACGATAGTGCTAGTTTTGAATAACTTTGTTATATTTGTAACATAATTAATATATTTGCGATTCTTCATATAAAATATTTGAAGCATTCGCTTAGAATCTCGTATCAGAAAATTGGCGTTTTATAACCACGAGATGATAAGTAAGATGCTCACGTCCCATGGCGTGGGCTCACTTATTTGTGGTTAAGGTATGCCAATGCCTCTGATGCAATAAGCTGAGTTCCATGCCATTTTTTATGCGCAAAAGTTACTCCCTTTTATTCTTAGCTAATCTTCTTTTTTACAGTATCGTAAATCAATCAATTAATTGAATTAGTTTGTTTGGAAACGCACTGCCTGAGTTGGGCTGCAACTGGCAACGGCAGTGTACTTTCCTAAATAAACAATATAAATTCAAAAGCCTTTGCATCCAAAAAAGAGTGCTCTCAAGATCTGTGGTAATAGCAATAGTGCAAATCGAAATAATAAATTGAAAAACAGCAAACAACAACGAAAAGATGAAATACTATAAAACTATAAAAGTTACTTTAATTCTAGCTTTCATTACGCTGATAATTTGTTGGCTTTATGGTTCCGATGCTTTTATATAAATAGCAATAACTAAGAAAAATAACTATTTATTTTCACATCACACAGCGTGCTTAGATGTAATAACACCTAATAATATTCAGATAACGCCTATGACTTAAAAAATAAAAATCTATGCCTTAGCGCTTTCGAGGCTAATCACAAAAAAAGGCCCTCTAACTCTTCTTGGCGGACGAATAGAGGACCAAAGCAAACTAAACCGAAGTCTCATTTAACCAATTCAAAAGTATGAAAAAAAAATCATTTTTGAAGTTTTGGACAACAACACAACTGTCCAAACTGTACTGCATCCTTTTCCTGTGCTTCTTTGCAGGATTAAATGCTCAAACACGATCTATTAAAGGCAAAATCACCGATGATACCAGCACAGTTCCTGGCGTAACCATAAAGGTTAACAATAAGCCAACAACAGCATTTTCTGATGAAAATGGAAATTACACAATACTAGCAGCTGAGAATGATGTTTTGGTTTTTTCCTATCTAGGCTATAAAACGATTCAAATTGTAGTTGCAGATCAAGCAACTATCAATGTAAAATTGACTGAAGATGCAACGACTTTAAAAGAAATCGTAATAAATGCCGGATATTATTCTATTAAAGAAAAAGAGCAAACCGGTAGCATTGCAAGAATGACTGCAAAAGACATCGACAAGCAACCTGTCACAAATGTATTAGCCGCAATGCAAGGAAGAATGGCAGGTGTCAATATCATTCAAGATGGGGGAACTCCCGGCGGTGGTTTCCAAATTAAAATTAGAGGTCGCAACAGCATTCGTCTTGATGGAAATGAGCCATTATACATTATTGATGGAGTTCCCTATTCAAACGAGTCTATAGGAAGTACGAACACTTCAACAGCATTACCAAGCCAAGCCAGCCCGCTCAACAGTATTAACCCCAATGATATAGAGAGCATAGAAGTATTAAAAGATGCCGATGCGACTGCAATTTACGGCTCAAGGGGAGCAAATGGTGTGGTATTAATTACCAGAAAAAAAGGAAAATCAGGCAAAACAAACATTTCAGTAACTGCCTCAACAGCCGTTGGTACAGCGACTAAATTTGTAGAGCTGATGAATACGCAGCAGTATTTGTCGATGCGTAAACAAGCATTTATCAATGATGGAATTCCAATCTCGGATACCGATTATGATGTAAATGGAGCTTGGGATCAAACTCGATATACCAATTGGCAAAAGGAATTATTAGGTGGTTCAGCAACAATCAATGACTTTAGAACCAGTATCTCTGGTGGTAGTGAAACAACGCAATTCTTGATTAGTGGGAATTACAGAACCGAGGGAACAGTCCTTCCGGGAGATTTCAGGTACATTAAAGGAGGGATTCTTAGCTCAATAAACCATACTTCTTTAGATAAGAGATTTAAAATCTCTTTTTCGGGAAATTATACGGCACAAGATAATCTACAAGCAGCGACAGATTTGACGTTAACAGCGCGTTATTTGGCACCAAACGCTCCCGCACTTTACGATTCAAATGGAAATCTGAATTGGGAAAATGATACCTTCGAAAATCCTTTGGCACCTCTAAAAAGTACCTACCGTGCGAACACCAATGACTTAGTAGCCAACAGCGTGTTGTCTTATGAACTACTTCCAGGGTTAGAAATAAAATCAAATTTTGGTTTTACCGATTTAAAAACCAAAGAAGTCAGAACGATACCATCCACGATTTACAATCCCGTTTACGAAGTTGGGAGTGACAATTCCTTACTATACTTAAACCATACCAGCAGACAATCATGGATTATTGAGCCACAAATAAGAGGTTTCAAAACTTTTGGAAACCACAAATTTGATGTACTACTGGGGATGACAAGCCAGCAACAACGCACAGAACGCCTATTCCAATCGGGTATTGGTTTTGCAAACAACAATCTGATTAATAACTTAGCATCTGCAATTACAAAAAACACAACCAATAGCGATATCTTTTTATACCGTTATCAAGCTTTTTTTGGTCGCGTTAATTACAGTTACAACGAAAAATACTTTTTAAACTTTACAGGTCGTCGGGATGGCTCCAGCCGATTTGGACCAGGCAAACAATATGCTAATTTTGGGGCTATTGGTGCTGCATGGATTTTTAGCAAAGAAAAATTCAATCCAGAAAACAGTAAAATGAGTTTTGGAAAACTCCGTTTTAGTTATGGAACTACAGGTAATGATCAAATTGGAGATTATCAGTTTTATGATACCTACGGAACAACTGGTACAAATTATCAGGGCATAATTGGGTTACAACCTACACGACTTTATAATGCCGATTTTGGATGGGAAACCAATCGTAAACTAGAATTAGCTTTAGAAACTGGTTTTTTTAAAGACAGAATTTTTAGCACGCTAGCGTTGTATAGGAATCGTTCTTCGGATCAATTGGTGGGTATTCCTATGCCAGCTACAACAGGTTTCTTGTCATTGAATGCGAATCTTGATGCTACCGTTGAAAATTCAGGTTTTGAATTTTCCGTAAGAACCCTAAATATTGATTCAAACTCTTTTAAATGGTCAACGAACTTCAATGTGGCCGTTGCAAAAAATAAACTACTTTCTTTTCCGAATCTTTCAGGTTCCACTTTTGCAAATCGGTATGTAATTGGACAATCAATTGATATTGTAAAATTATACCAAAGCAAAGGTGTTAATCCACAAACAGGATTATACGATTTTGTAGATTTAAATGGGGATGGAAGCATAACAGCAGGCGACAAGCAAATTAGCAAGGACTTATCTCCTAAATATTTTGGAGGCATCCAAAACCAATTGGACTATAAAAATTGGCAATTGGATTTTTTATTGCAGTTCGTAAAAAGAGACAATTACGATTACATTTCAAATGTTCCGGGAGGTGGTCAAGTAAACCAAAGCAACACTAGTGGTGATGCTTGGCAGCAAATTGGGGATCAAAGCAGTTCGCAACTGCACACTACGGGACTAAATGGTGCAGCGGTAAGCACGTATTACAGGTACATAGAAAGTGATGCTGTTATTACAGACGGCTCTTTTATCAGACTAAAAAATATTTCACTTTCCTATGATATTCCGTTACTAGCGACCACTAATGTAAAATGCAAACTTTTTATTCAAGGTCAAAACCTACTCACATTTACATCCTACAAAGCAGGTGATCCCGAGTTTAAATTCTCAGGATTCCTCCCTCCGCTAAAAGTGATCAGTGGCGGAATGACATTAAACTTTTAATCCTCAAAAAATAGTAATATGAAAAATTTACAATTTATAACGGTACAAACAAAGCCATTTCAGGTGTATCGCATTCTTTTAGTTTTGGCACTGATACTGTCTTCAAGTTCCTGTAGTGATTTTGTGGAGGTTCCATTGCCTAATTCTCAGCTTACAGGAACTACAGTGTTTGAAAGTGAATTGACAGCAAATGCAGCAATGGCACAAATCTATGCACAACTTCGTGACGGCGGCATCCTATCTGGATTACCTACTGGTGCATCTGTTAGAATGGGATTGTATGCGGATGAATTACAAGATTATACCAACTCTACAATTGCCCTACCTATTTACAACAATGCGCTTACGGCTGATAATGCTACTGTGGCGTCACTTTGGACTTCAAGCTATAGTCAAATATATAACGCAAATTCGGTTATTCAAGGTGTTGAAAATTCGACTGATTTACCTATTTCGGTTAAAAACAGAGTGTCGGGTGAAGCACTATTCGTTCGTGCTCTAGTACATTTTTATCTGTTACAAATTTATGGTAGCATCCCCTATATTACAGGAACCAATTATGAAATTAATAGAAAAGTTACTCGCAGTTCTGCTGATGAAGTCTATGCAGCAATCGCGAAGGATTTAGAAAGTGCCAGTACTAGATTGCCTGAAAATTATAGTTCTTCGGATCGTGCCAAACCCAATAAAATGGTGGCCAAAGCCATGCTGGCGAGAGTATATTTATACATGAATAAAAATACAGAAGCAGCAAATGAAGCAACTACTGTTATCAATAGTCCGATTTATGCTTGGGAAACGGATTTAAACAAGATTTTTCTAAGAAATAGTAAAACTACTATTTGGCAATTAGCATCAGCAACAGCGGTACGAAACAGTAATGAAGGTACAACTTTTATTTTCGTATCAGGACCGCCACCAGTTTGTGCGCTTCGTACCGATTTTATAAATGCATTTGAAACAGGCGACCAACGCAAAGTGAATTGGACAAAGTCAGTTAACACCG
The DNA here is from genome assembly GCF_004349085.1 of Flavobacterium caseinilyticum. GTDB lineage: Bacteria > Bacteroidota > Bacteroidia > Flavobacteriales > Flavobacteriaceae > Flavobacterium > Flavobacterium caseinilyticum. The sequence goes on from NZ_SMFM01000009.1 coordinate 130,208, forward strand.
GACTAAATACTTGGTATCATCCCAATAAATACAAACTACGCACCGCAACAACAAGTTCGCAGGAATATTCTATTGTGTTGCGCTTAGCAGAACAATATTTAATTAGAGCCGAGGCAAGAGCAAAACTAGGCGATTTAACAGGCGCAAAAGAGGATTTAAATAAGATAAGAACGACCGCTGGTTTACCAATAATTACCTCAACTATTGCAACTGAAATTTTATCTGAAATTCAAAAACAACGAAGATTTGAATTTTTTACGGAACACGGCCATCGCTTTTTTGATTTAAAGCGCACTGGATCAGTCGATGAAGTACTATCTGTTTCAAAACCAGGCTGGAACAGTTCCGATATTTTGTGGCCTATCCCTGAGCTAGAATTGAATGCAAATCCAAATTTACAACCACAAAACACAGGTTATTAAAGTTATGAAACTATTTAAAAAAAATAGTACTACCGCTTTCAGTTATTCTTGTAAAAAAACAATTCTATCATTTTGCATAGTAATATCCTGCTCTATTTACGGGCAGGATCATTCCAAAAAGAATATTGCTGAAGTAGAGTATGAAAGGTGGGGCAAATTAGAAAACAGAGCTATTTCCCAAAAGGGAAACTGGATATCATTTGATATGCAGTACAGCAATGGTTCAGATACACTCTTTGTGAAACATACGCAGAAAAATATTGGATTTAGCTTTCCACTAGGAACACAGGGCAAATTTGGCGGTGAAATTGCATTTGGTGCCTTTCAAGGAGATAAAGTAATAGTAACCAACTTAGAAAGTAGTGAAAGTTATGTTATAGCGAATAGTGCTGCTTTTGAATTTGCAAATAGTGGGAAAATTATTGTGAGCTATTCCAATGATGGGCAATTAATCATGAGAACAATAAAAAACAAAGAAATCATCCGTGTTCCAAATGTAACGGAATACCAATTGGATCAGCCTAACAATATCCTGTTTTATCACACTAGCCATGAAGGGAAAAGTAATTTCGGAACAATAAATCTTAGGACAAACCAAAAAACAGAATATCACACAACGCAAAACAAATTATCTGGTCTGATATTAGCAGAATATGGAAAAGGTGTTTTTTGGCTCGAAGAGGGCATTAACGGGAAATACACAAAACTGAACTTCTACAAAACCCAAGATAACAGTATTCAAACCTTTGAACCAAAATCATTCTTAAATTTTCCAGAAAAGCATGAAATTGTTACCACAAAATCTTTCAAAATTTCAAGTGATGGTAAAAGGGTATTTTTTGGAATCGCAAAAGTCAAAGAAGAGACAACACCAAAAAAAGACGATGTCGAGGTTTGGGATACAGAAGATTTATGGATTTATCCAAAAGCAAGCAGGGAAAATTTAGAAGGGTATTCCACTTTATTGGTTTGGTTTATTGAAGAAAATCGCTGGAATAGGATTACAAGTAAAGAACTCCCTTTTGTACAGCTTAACGGCAGTAAATCAGTTGCATTACTTTACAATCCAACTGCATATGCACCTCATTTTAAGCGCTATGGTGAGGTTGACTATTTCTTGTACAATCTGGCTGATGGCACCAAAAAGTTATTTTTAGAAAAGCAACCTGGCGAAAATTACTTATTGTCTTTTTCCCCAAATGGAGCGTACATATGCTATTTTAAAGATAAAAATTGGTGGCTGTACAATATAAAAACACAATCTACGGTGTCAATTGTTCCACCTGCAGGTTCCGAATGGGTTTCAAATGATTTAAAGTACATAACAAGACCACATGTTTTTGGAATGAAAGGATGGAGTGATAATGGAGAATATCTTTTGGTACAAGATGAGTTTGATATTTTTAAATTTGATATAAAAACAAGTAAACTAAAACGGATTACAAGCGGACGAGAAAGCGGTACTCACTTCACTGTAGATGGTTCGAACATCAAGCAAATAGGAAATGATAATTACAACGGTTGGGCTCTTACTGAAATTAATGCGACTAATGATTTAATCGTCTCATCAAGAAATGCAACCACCAAAGCACAACAATTCAAATTAGTTTCGACATCCAATATTTTAATTCCAGTAGCTAACAATGATACAAAATCAGATGAATTGCGAAGAGCCAATAATGAAGTCTATGTCTATCGAGAACAATCACATAATCAGTCTCCAAGAATTGTATCTTTTAAAAATGGTGTAAATAAAGTTCTGTTTGAAAGCAATACCCATGATAAAAACTTTAATCAAGGAAAGGTAGAACTAATTTCATTTTCAAATTCAAAAGGAGACAAACTGCAAGGATTATTATATTATCCAGTAAATTATGAAGTAGGTAAAAAATATCCGATGATAATCAATGTGTACTCCCAAATCACTAACTCATTGCATGAATATTGCATTCCGACTTTATACAACGATACCGGTTTTAATGTGAAACATTTTGTGCAACAGAATTATTTTGTACTAATGCCTGATGTGAAATATTATGAAGGAGAAACCGGAAATAGTGCACTGGATTGTGTTGTTGCTGCAAACAATGCAGTTGCAAAAACTGGAATGATTGACACCAAGCATATTGGCTTAATAGGGCATTCTTTCGGAGGTTATGAAACAAATTACATTATTACAAAATCGAATATTTTCGCAGCGGCAGTATCGGGTGCAGCAATTTCAGACATGGTAAGTTGGTATTTTAGTAACTCAAAAAGTCTCAATATTCCAGAATTATGGAGAAGTGAATCGCAACAATGGAGAATAGGAAAATCTATTTATGAAGACAAAGAGTTGTACCTAAAAAATTCACCAATACTTTATGCAGATAATGTTACTACACCATTACTGTCTTGGGTGGGTAAAATGGAGACTAATTTACCCTACGAACAGAGTTTACTTTTTTATAATGCATTGAGGAGAGCCAAGAAAAAGAATGTATTATTAGTATACCCAAAAGACCAGCATGTAATTGTAATCAAGGAGAATAAAATGGACCTTACAAAACGAATTACCGATTGGTTTGACCAATATTTAAAGGAATAAAAAAATAAGTGCAGTTTGAATAAACTGCACTTATTCGTTAATCTACGGATTAACAGTTCTAAAAAGCGGCGTAGCACAGTTCGTTTCACTATCTTTATCGTATACTTGTGAAGAACCACTCATACAAAAAGCATTTCCAGTAACATCGCAATCTACGTTTACCAGTTTACAACTGGAAGGGAGTGGTGAATGGATATAACCATTAATAATTGCAGTAGCCGTTTGGCTTTCTGTAGCCGTACTAGTGGTTACAGCAGCAGCACTAGCCAATGAGAATGCTACCATTGGAAGCACCATCAATTTTAAAAAATCTGTTTTCATAATAAAAAAATTAATAATTATTATTTCGATCTACTCTTTTCTACAGGTTTTCGATCTTACCCCTGATACTGGCCAGTATATCTTTAATTTTATTTTTTTAGTTGCGTTAAAATTGGGGCTCCAAAAGTATATTTTACAATTTGATGTCCTACTATTGCATACAAGGCCTTTTCAGTTATCAATAAATCACTCATTTTCATTTTATTTTCGTGGTAGATGTAGAAACTGAATAGATAGATTTTTTTCGTAATATCATAAACATCAATTATAGAAGCATAGTTCCAATTTTTTTTACTTTCATAACGACCACGAAGCCCTGATTGATTAAACAAAAGTTGATCAAAGGCAGCACTTCTTAAATTAACAGTATAAGGCGGAGCTGCAAGTTTACTATCCCCTGATTTTTTGACTCTGACTACTTTTAATTTAGCTTTGGTAGTGGTATCAATAGTCGTAACGCGATGGACAAGTTGTAAAGCTGTATCGGCTACAATAAATTGATTTCGATAAAAATACGTGTAAACGATTTTCTTTAAACCCTCACTGTAAGTCAGGGTTCCGTCCGTGTCAAAAATACCGTCTATTTGTTTTTGCAATAAGTGCTTTTGCTTTCTAATTTTTAAAGAATCATCTAAAGCTATGGTACCCAATATATTTTCGTAAGTACCTAATTGTTGCCCTCTAAATACACAAAGAGTAGAATCAATTGGTTGTAATGTAGTAAAGTAAGGTTTTTTGGTAACCCAAATGGTAGCTTTCCAATCTGAAACTAAACCCCGATAAATGATAGGAATAGAACCATCATAAAGAAAAAAATGAGCACCCACAATTTTTGTTTTAACGGCTCTAAAAGGTAAAGTATCCGGAATAAGTTGAATAGAATATTGTTTTTTATGTTGCAATGTGCTGTTAAACTCAATGATAGTTAATGGAGAAATGGTGTTTCCTAAATAGATCTTTCCTTTAGAGTGGCCGGCAAAGTAAAATCCATAATTATTTAAATTTTTTGTTAGAGTTCTTGATACAACGTTAGGAGTAAATCGACGAATAAATGGATTTTGCTTCTGCATAGTATCCTCTGATGATAGAAATAAAAAAACAACGAAAAGCACACTTGATACTACTATTAATAACAGTGAGATAATCCCTTTTTTATCATATTGATGAAGCAACAGACTGCAACTACCTATGAAAATGAAAAAAAGGTTGAAAATCAAGTGTTCAGTCCATCCTAACTTTTCTAAAATTCCACCACAAGAGCATGGAATAAACGAACTAAAATTCAAAATCAAAATAATATATGTAGTAAAAACAGTCATTAAGCCCACTGATAAATAAAGGGCCTTTATTCGACTTACTCGCAGAGATAAAGCAACTACTAGTCCCAATTCCGCAAAAATTACAAGAAACGAGATAGAAGCAGCATAAGCACTTAAAAGTGGAGACTGGCCTAATTGTGTTTGAAAGTTTTCAAAATCAATTAGTTTACTGATCGCAGCATAAGTAAATAAAACGATATACAGGAAGCACACCATTTCTAAAAATACATTTTGTAATTTAATATTCAGTTTCATATTGCTTTATATTTAAAAGCAAAATTCTGAATTATAAAATAACAACACTTGTCTTTTTGGGAGTAAGAGATATCTAAAAGGGATAAATTTAATCCTCGTCTACCAAAATAAAATCAACTTCATTTCGCTTTAATTCGTTCGGAGAAAAACCAAATTGTTTTTTAAAAGATTTTGAGAAATTGGGATAATTATTAAAACCATTCATGACAGAAATGTTTTTTAACGGTATTCCAGTATGTTCAATCATAAAGAAAGCTCTTTTGAGTCGCTCTTGATTATAAAACTGATAAATACTAGTCTTAAAAAAATGGCGAAAACCATCTTTTAATTTATGTTCATTAGTACCAAATTTAGAAGAAAGTACCTTTAAGGAGGGAAGGGGTTCTTCAAGGTGTGCTAAAATATAATCATAAAGTTTTTGAATCAATAATGCATCTGCCTTTCGAGTTTTATTATGTTTCTCGTTTTCATTCCCATACAGTAAAGGACTATAAGTATCTTGACGTGCAGGAGTAACCAGATTTATTATAATTTCCGAACGATTAACCAACCTTACAATGTTACTGGCAATCGAAATAGGTAAATGTTCTTTAGGTGTAAAATCTAATGTAATAGTTATAGGCAAAGTACTATTTGCATCAAGTACTTCTTGAAGTTGTTCAAAAGAAACTGTAGTAATAATGTCCGCCAAAGATAGGTTTATCAACTCAGATTCGGAATGACCCAAAAAGGAAGTAACTTCAGGAGTAAAGCTCTTGATTAAAAAAGAGAAATCTAAAACAAATGTACTTAGAGCTGTAACTTGAAAGGTCTTATGTGTATTAATGTAACCAATTTGAAAAACCGACTCCTTCATTTCTTCCGCTACCATATTAATTAAAACAACTATCGTTTCCAATTCTTCATCATTTGAACTTAAAGGAATGCGAGTGTTGAAATTGCCACGTGCCATCTCAAATAACATTTGATGAATTGTAACAATACGCTCTTCGTTGTATGTTTTATTCATAAGATTCAACTTTTAATTCTTTTTTCTTAAATTAAACGCTAAACAAACCCTTTTAGATAAATTAAAGCGTCATCTTCTTTCGTGAAAATTTGAGTAGGTACAGAGGGCTTACTAATCTCTACATAAAAAGTACTAATAATCAAGGAAAGTTTTTCATGTACAATAAGTGCTACTGCTTGCGTCAAAATAGAGCCCGACTGTGCTAAATGATCTCTTCCAGCTTTCTCAGTAGCAACAACACCTCTAATATCACATAAAATAGGATAAGTGCATTCGTTTTGAAAATGAATTCTATCGGTTACAACGCACTGGGCTACTCTTAAATCAATAGTAGTGTTAGGTTTGTATTCAAAAAAGAGAATGCCCCCAGAGATCCAAAACCTGGCAAAATCATTCTCATAAAAATCATGTGCTGCAATCATGTTTTATGGATTTAATTTTTCTAATTTAACAAAAATATAAACATCTATTAATAAGTCACTTGCCAATTTGGGATTATTTGTTGCAATTTGGATGTTTTAGTTGTCAATTCGGGACTTTGACTTGTTATATTGGGAGTATTGAGGTATTAGATGAAATAACTTTCAATTTTTATGATGAATTTTAGATATCTAATTTTTAAAACAACCTAAACAATTTAAAAATGGCAAAAATTAAGCACAATAATTTCATAGACACAGTCGATGAGGTTTTATCAGGAGCAAAAAAAGAAGGAGTACTACATCTCTATGCTGAAGACAAAATATTGACAGGTAGAACAATCAAAATTAAAGGAAAAGAAATGTTTCATTTTGGTACAACTGGCTACTTGGGACTCGAACAAGACATTCGGTTGAAACAGGCTGCAATAGCAGCCATAAACAATTATGGTACACAATTCCCACTTTCTAAGTCATATATTTCACATCCGCTTTACAGTGAACTAGAGCAAAAAATAGAATTAATGTATGGCATACCACCAATTATAACAAAGAACAGTACATTAGGACATTTAGCTGTTATTCCGACATTGTTAAGAGATGAAGATGCCGTAATAATGGATCATCAAGTACATTGGAGTGTACAAAATGCGTGTCAGCTTTTAAAGCTACGGGGAATTCCAGTAGAAATGATCAGACATAGCAATTTGGATATGTTAGAAGATAAAATCAAACAATTAATTACCAAATGCAATAAAATCTGGTATATGGCTGATGGAGTATATTCCATGTTTGGTGATTATGCACCTATCCCAGAATTATTGGCTTTAACTCAAAAATATCCTCAGCTTAATCTCTATTTTGACGATGTTCATGGTATGAGTTGGCGAGGTAAAAATGGAACTGGTTTTATTTTTGATGCAATAAAAGAACTTCCCGAAAATTGTATTGTGGTGAGTACACTAAGCAAAACTTTTGGAGCCAGTGGTGCGACGGTATTTTGCAGGAATCAGAAACTAAGAGATAAAATCAAAAATTTTGGCGGACCATTAACCTTTTCCGCTCAGTTAGAACCTGCATCTGTAGCAGCAGCAATCGCTTCGGCAGACATTCATTTATCTCCTGAAATAGAATTGAAACAAAAAGTGCTAGCGGATAAAATCGATTATTTTAACCAGTTATTATCAAACGGAAACCTCCCCATAATTTCAAAAAATGATTCGCCAGTGTTCTTTTTGGGTATGGGTACGCCTGCAACAGCTTATAAGTTTGTGCATCGCCTATTTGAAGAAGGATTTTTTCTGAACTTGGGAATTTATCCAGCAGTTCCAATAAAGAATACAGGAATCAGAATAACATTATCGAGCCACAATAAGCTAGAAGATATTACAGCCTTAGCTGATGCAATGGAATACCATTTTCCCAAAGCTTTGGAAGAAACAAATAGTAGTGAAATCAAAATCAGACGGGCTTTTGGAATGGACAATAAAAAAGCAGAAAATATTTCACAATCAAAAGAGCAGGAGCTTTTTATCGAAGAAAAAAATACCATTCAAGATATTGAAAAATCAGCATGGAATCAATACATGGGAAAACAAAATATTTTCGATTGGGATGGAATTGTTTATTTAGAAAAAACATTTAGTCAGCATCCAGACCCGACTAACCAATGGGATTTTTACTATTATATCATTAAAGACAACAAAGGTATCATAGTATTAATGACCTTTGTTACCTACGGTCTTTGGAAAGACGACATGCTGGCTACTGAGTCGGTTTCTATCCATTTGGAAGAAATAAGAAAGACTAATCCTTTATACCTCACCTCAAGAGTATTGGGTATGGGCTCTCTATTTACCGAAGGAGAACACTGCTTTATCAATCAGGAACATCCTTTGGCAGAAAAAGCATTGAAACTATTATTGGATAAGCTAGAAGAAAAATTCAATGACTTAAATGCAGACATGTTAGTTTTAAGAGATTTCGAAAAAGACAACAGCTACAACAAAATAATAGTAGATCAAGGTTATTTCAAAATAGACATGCCGGAATCCTGTGTAATTGAAAATCAAGTTTGGCATTCACACGAAGAGTTTACAAAAACATTATCGTTGCGTTCCCGTAAACATTTCAATAAAGAGATAGAACCTTATGAGAAGTACTATGATGTTGTAATAAAAGATAAATTGAGCAAATCAGAAATAGGAAGAGCATATCAACTCTACAACAATGTAAAAGACAATAATTGCGCTATCAATACATTCCGATACACCCAAGAAATTTTCGAAAACATGAATGAAAGTCCCAACTGGGAATTTATAGTATTAGCCCTGAAAGTAGAGCCTGAAAATCCATTTGTAGGAGTTATGTTTTGCTACAAAAATGACAATCATACCTATGTACCGGAATTAATAGGTATGGATTATAAATGGGCGAAAGAATACCAACTGTACAGGCAATTGTTATTTCAAACCATAAAAAGAGCTAATGATTTGCAACTTCAAAAGATAGATTTTGGAGTGTCAGCCTCATTTGAAAAAAGAAAATTAGGAGCTAGGATAATTCCAAAAGTAGCCTATGTTCAGACAAGAGATAATTACGCAATGGAACTTATGAATACTTTGCAAAATGATTACAAATCAATTGCAAAATGACGATAGATATTGACAACTAATATTTAAAAAGATGTTTGAAAAAGCGATCGAATCATTTAATGCTGTCTGCAATGAAATTTTAGAGGCAAACGATACAATGCAAAATAAGGCTTGTAATGGAATTGTATTGTGTAATAAAACATTAACGAACTTAAAAGAGATAGTTGATAAAAATGATTTCAACACCGTTCCGGAGGAGATCGATTTTTTCAAAAATATCAAACCCGTTCCTATGAGTTTATTGATCTATTTTACAGAAGTGCGTTCCTGCGAGCTAAGAATGCCAAAAGCGGGTAACACTTATAAAGTCGAATTCCTCCAAAAAGAATTGCGGAAAATTAATAAGTTCTTTTACAGAAATGCCGATTTTGTGCATTATATGGAACAAGGATACAGTTATCTGGATCATCAATTCTTTACTCGAAACCATCGCGATAATTTTCCCTTTACACCTATGACTGATTATTACCAATTTCCGGAATTTTCAACATCGCAAGACATGCTCTGGGCAAAAGTAAAGGCGATGTATCGATTTATTCATTACATCCGACAAGCACTAAAAAGACTAAAAGTGGATGATTCTGATATTTTTGAAGAAAAAAAGCATAAAGTATTGGTATGGACAGGGCCAAAAACAGCTTTGACAGAATTAATCTACGCCTTGTTTTCTAATGGAACAATCAATCATGGTGCGGCAGATATTAATATGATAACGACATCATTTGAAGATTTTTTCAACATCAAACTAGATAACATTTATAAAACCTATACTGAAATTAAAGCACGTAAAAGCAGTAAGACAAAATTTCTGGAGGAATTAACGCTAAACCTACAGCAAAAAATGTATAGAGAAGACCAAGAATAAAGCCTTAACCACTATGCCCACAAGCAGTAAATCCTGATTTTAAAAGGATATACTGCTTTTTTTTATGCCAGAATCAATCAAAGAACAATTATCAGAAAAATTAAGGTTTTTACTTTTTTCATACTACGAAAGCCATGGGGATAAAATCCAATAAAAGCTGCTGAATTTTATAAAAACATACTAAACAGTACTAATCTAAAAACAGAAATCATGGTTTCACTCATTTTTCATGAGAAGATCACTCAAATAATTGGAGCCTAAAAAGAGAATATTTTAAATCGAATAAGAAATCATCATTTTATGGAGAATTATTTTCCAGTAAAACCAAGGCTTTAAGAATTTTAAATGTTAAAATTTTTCAGTACTACGAAAGCCATTGGGATAAAATCCAACAAAAGCAACTGAATTTTGTAAAAGCATTTTAAACAGTACCTCTATCTGGAAGAATTGCTACATACTGCGTATTGAACCTAAATTTTTGATTATGAATATCGACAGAATAGAATTTATGGCTTGGATGGAGCGAATAATGGAGCGATTTGACATCCTTATGGAATTGGCAAGTGGGACTAAAAATCAACATGCGATTATTGATGGAGAAGAGCTGTTGGACAATCAGGATATTTTACAAATACTGAAGATAAGCCCACGATCCTTGCAGCGTTACCGCTCTTCCGGTAAGTTACCCTATTATACTATTAGTGGAAAAATTTATTATAAGCTCTCAGATGTGCACCAGTTCATCAGAGAAAGCTTTACCTCTCCCTTGTCCAAAGCAAAAGTCAACGGCTGACAAATGATGTCAATTAAAGCCAACCAAAGAGAAACAGTGGCAGCTTCTTTACTTTCGGCATAGAAATAGAAAATATTCAGATTATGAGCGAACAAACTTTAGATACACCAAAATCTCCCGAACAATTATCTGAGATATTATTGGTACTGGATAAAGAGAAAAAGAAAATTCAGGCTGTAAAGGGCATTGATAAAAATGGCAAGCTGGAAACCGTTGAACCTATAAAGAAAAACCAGAACCAGTTTATGCGGGTGGATAAGAATGGCGATTTATTTTCTAACTTTTTTTCTAATTTTTTCAGCCAATTAAAGGATCCTACTCGTTTTTCCTTTTTCAAAGTTACTGAACCTGTCGCTATTGATATGGCAAATGAAATGAAACAACAGATGGATAGACCAACTCCCGAAGTAGAACAGCTGATGAAGCAACACGAAGTGAAAGCAGAACCTGATAAAAATAATAATAAACAAGAAAATAGAAATAGTATGGAAACAACACAGACAACATCGGAAACAGGTGGATACCGTTACAAACCAGAACAGATTGACTGGGAAACAATGAACAATCTAGGATTGAATAAAGAAAAACTTGAAAAGATGAACCTCCTTGATCCTTTATTGAGAGGTTTTAAAACCAATGAGCTTGTACCAGTAAGCCTTAATCTCGGCACTGCCGTTACTCGGATGGATGCACGACTGTCTTTACAACAAAATGATGAAGGAGCGGTTGTGGTTGCTATTCATGGTATCCGCAAAGAACCTAATCTGAATTTTGCTTTTTTCGGTCATGAGTTCAGTAAGGAAGATAAAGAGAACCTGCTCCAAACAGGCAATATGGGGCGTGTGGTCAATCTGATCAATCCTAAAACTAATGAGACCATTCTCTCTATTGTCAGCGTGGATAGGCTGACTAATGAGCTTATTGCTCTGCGAACAGACAAAATCAAAATCCCTGATGAGATCAAAGGCGTGAAACTGGATGATGTACAAAAGCAAACCCTTATGGAGGGTAAGCCGCTTCATATAGAGGGTATGACTTCCAAAAAAGGAACTTCGTTTGATGCAGAGGTACAATTCAATGCCGACAAACGTTTTGTAGAGTTCTTGTTTGACAGGAATAATACCAATAAGCAGGTACAAGGTAATGAGAAAAAACAATCGCTGGAAACTCCGAAAACTTTTAGAGGTAAAGAACTGGATAATGAGCAGTATCAAAAGTTCAAAGACGGTCAGACTGTCTATGTTAGTGGATTGGTGGATAAGAAAGGTAAAGAATACAATGGTTACATCACTTTCAACAAGGGGACAAACAAAACAGATTTTTCTTTTCAAAACCCGAACAAAATCAAAGAAGAGGCAAAACCTACCGAAGCTCATAAAACACAGACGGCAGTCAATTCTGAAGGGAAAACTAATGAAGCGACCAAGAATATCAAAGAGCCTTTAAAATCAGGACAAAAAAATCCCGACAGCAAGGAACAGCTGGAGGAACAAGAAGCAGCCAAAGCACCGGCCAAATCTAAAGGCATAAAAAGGTAATTACTAAAAATGTATTGAATTATGAAAGTAGTGATTGCAGAAAAACCAAGCGTAGCCCGTGAAATAGCAGCCCTGTTAGGAGCCACCGAAAAGAAAGATGGCTACCTAATGGGCAATGGCTATTATGTTACGTGGGCTTTTGGACATTTGGTAGGATTGGGTATGCCGGAAGATTACGGAATTTCAGGATTTCAGAAATCATACCTGCCGATACTTCCAAATCCTTTTTTATTGACCGTCCGAAAAGTCAAAAAAGACAAAATCTATGTAGCAGATACAGGAGCGTTAAAGCAGTTAAAGGTAATTGAACATGTTATCAACCTTAGTGAAGAGATTATTGTCGCAACCGATGCCGGGCGTGAGGGTGAACTGATATTCCGCTATATCTATGAATACCTCAAAAGCAACAAACCCTTTGATCGTCTTTGGATTAATTCGCTGACCGAAAAGGCAATCAGGCAGGGTTTAGACAACTTAAAACCTGGTAGCGATTTTGACGGATTATATCAGGCAGCGCAGGGCAGGAGCCGAGCTGATTGGCTTTTGGGCATCAACGCTTCTCAGGCATTAAGTATTGCTGTAGGAAATGGTATCTATTCACTTGGTAGAGTGCAGACACCTACACTTGCTTTAATATGCAGACGTTATCTGGAAAATAGAAATTTTTCGGTGCAGCAATACTGGCAAATACAGGTGTCCCATACAAAAGAGTTCATAGATTTTAAAAGCCTTTCCAAAAACAAATGGCAAGATAAAAAGCTTGTGGAAAATATATTAAAGTCCATCGAAAGAAATGGCAATACAGTTACGGTTACCACTGTAGAAACCAAAAGCGTGACGGAACAACCGCCTTTGCTGTTTGATCTGACTGGCTTGCAAAAAGAAGCCAATAAAAAGTTGAATCTGACGGCTGAAGAAACCTTGAACATTGCCCAAAGCCTGTATGAAAAGAAATTTATTACTTACCCACGTACTGGGAGTAAATATATTCCTGAAGATATGTGGGCAGAGATTCCAAATCTGATAAGGGCTTTACAGGATATGGGAGCCTTCAAGCAAGCAGTAACCAAAGTGAAATGGGGGCATTTCAATAAACGTATCGTAAATGACCTTCGTGTTACCGATCATCATGGTCTGCTGATTACGGACAAAATCCCATCAGCATTACAGGCCAAGGAAAATGCTGTTTACAATATGATTGCCTTTCGACTACTGGAAGCAATTTCACAAGCCTGTACAAAAGAGATAACCGATATTACTTTACAGGCTTTGCATTATGATTTTGCCCTGAAAGGCTGCAAGATATTGGAACCAGGTTGGCGGTCCATCAAAGGCAGTTTTTCAGATAATGATACTGGACCTATGCAGGAATTACCCGAACTAAAAAAAGGTGATGAACTCAAAATCAAAGATGCTTCGGTTTTGGAAAAGAAAACCAGACCACCTGTGCTTTATACTGAGGCCGGACTTTTATCAGCTATGGAAACGGCAGGAAAGGAGATTGAAAATGAAGAGGGACGCAAAGCAATGCAAAACGTAGGTATTGGTACACCAGCCACAAGAGCCTCCATTATTGAAACCCTGTTTAGCCGTAACTATATCCAAAGGGGAAATAAATCCCTGTTACCTACCGATAAAGGATTGCAAGTCTATGAACTGGTCAAAGACAAGAAAATTGCCGATGTAGCAATGACCGCAGAGTGGGAGCTAGCTTTGCAGAAAATTGAAAACAACGAAAGTAATGCGGAAGTTTTTCAAAAAGAAATGGAAATCTATGCCACGTCTATTACCAATGAATTGCTGCAAACGGCTATTGTACAAGAAAACCTACCTAGCCTTGTTTGTCCTAAATGCAAAAAGCAGCAACTGATTATTAGAGATAAAATTGTTAAATGTTCTGATGAGGTCTGCAACTGGGTACAGTTCCGAAATGTATGTGGTGTGCATTTAAGCATAACTGATATAGAAAGTCTTGTCAATACTGGCAAAACTTCTCTTATAAGAGGAATGAAAAGTAAAGCTGGAAAGAAATTCGAGGCCTATATTGTATTGAATGAAAAAGGGGAAAGCTCCTTTGAATTTGAAAAATCTAATTTATCAGGTAGAAACTAAAGTCTTTAATCAGGCTGTAAAGCGGAATATAGACCGCTTTCCTGAAAACTTCCGTTTCCAGTTGACCCAAGATGAATTTGATACTATAAACTTGAGGTCACAATTTGTGAACTCAAGTTTGAATTATGCGGGAAGGCGTTATCTGCCTTATGCTTTTACCGAGCAAGGTATCGCTATGCTCTTATCTGTGCTCCGCAGCTATACTGCCGTAAAAGGATGACCACGACCGTTTTCTCATAATTGATAATACCGAACTCTATCATATTGGAGTATCATTGAAAGATCTGGGTAAAAAATGGTTTGCCTTTTCACGAATGGATATTGAGATTGGCAGAATGCTTCAAATTTTATCCGTTTAGCAAAATTATAAACAAAATATAGTATGGAAACACATCAAAAAGACCTGTCTTATTTCAGGTTACGACTACAAGAATTATTGACTACAAGCTTTCCCGAAAAAACGTATGATGTTAAATTTATTGACCAGCGTTCAAGTTGGGCTTCCAATGCTTATGAAGGAGCATTTCGGGCAGGAAACCCCGTCAGTCAATGCAATCATATTGCTGATTATGTTTTATTTGAAGGATTGTACTTCTCCAGATTTGATACCGTTTTTCAGGTGGTTTGCAATGAGTTTGATACTACAATGGCAGACGAAGAACTACGACCGTTTGCCTTCAAGATGTTGCCTGTTTGCGACCCTGTTTTTACAAACTACAAATTGGAGGATGACTTTGCCTATTCTTCGGAGTTTGAACTGCTCTATACCGAACTGACTGGAACTATAGCCATTTGGATAGAAGAAAATGGGCTTCAGTAAACGTCAACATCTCCAAAGGAATATTGATGCCTTACGAATTGCTTTTGAACTGGAAAGGGAGAAACGGAAAGCCACGATAGGCGAAAGACTGCTAATGATGCAATACAGCGGATTTGGCGGTCTTAAATTCGTGTTGAACCCTGCCAAAAAACCGATAGACATTAACCATTGGAGGAAAACTGAACACGAACTCTTTTCACTTACACAAGAACTCCATCAACTTCTAAAAGAAAATGCAACTGACGAGAAGCAATACCAAAGGTATGTGGACAGTATGCGGAGTTCTGTACTGACTGCATTTTATACTCCGCCTTTGGTTATTGATGCTATTTCTGCTCCCTTAAAAGAAAACGGTATAAACATCCGAAAATTTCTAGAACCTTCTGCCGGTATCGGCTCTTTTATAAAATCTTTTGCCGATAGAGACTCACCTCAGGTTACCGCTTATGAAAAGGATCTGCTTACAGGAAAAATTTTAAAGCAGCTCTATCCCGACAGTTCTGTCAGAATAAACGGTTTTGAAGAAGTACCAGAAAGAGAACAAAATAGCTATGATGTGGTTGCTAGTAATATCCCTTTCGGTGATACTTCCGTTTTTGATCTTTCCTATTCTAGAAGCAGGGATACTGCAAAAGTACAGGCTGCTCGAAGCATACACAATTACTTTTTCCTGAAGGGAGCCGATATGCTCCGTGAGGGCGGTATACTGGCTTTTATAACTTCACAGGGTGTACTGAATAGCCCTAAAAATGAAACCATTCGTAGGGCATTGATGAAGGATAATAATCTGGTTTCAGCAGTTCGATTGCCAAACAACCTGTTTACTGACTATGCCGGTACGGAAGTCGGTAGCGATTTGATAATCCTGCAAAAAAATTCTACAAAGAAAAGTGTGACCCAAGCGGAAGAACTGTTTTGTCAAAGCAAAATAGCGGAATACAATAAACCAAACAATGCCTTGTTTCAGGATAACGTAAGGATTGTCCATACTACGCGTGTGCTTGGTACTGATCCGTACGGACAACCTGCATTTATCTATACGCACACGAATGGTGTGGAGGGAATTGCCAAAGACCTGAAACAAATGGTAACGGAGGATTTTAGAAAACATCTTGATATTGGCTTGTATAAAGGTGAACGGAACGATTCGTCTGTCGTACAAATTCCGATAAAACCAACGGTTACACCTCCCGTTTCCGGACCTGTATCAATTACATTGGAAACACAGATTTTATCTGCTTCAACAACAAATAAGGACATTGTAAAAGAGGAAAGGCAACTGAGCATTTTTGATCTCTTTGAAAATTCAGAAGAACTGGCTGCTGTTGCCACTCCTGTTAAAGCAATTGCAACAACAAAACAACCAGCCAAAAGAAAAAGAACTGTGAGCGGATATCAGGGAAACCTGTTCAGCGGTTTGATGCAGCAACCTCCTGTTCCTATTTCTCCAGTAAATAATACTCCAAGTGAAAGAAATGCGCAGGAAGTCATTGGCGATTTGTTTTCAGTAGTGAACAGAAATGGTGTGATCGAAAAGATTACCTCAGAGAACACTATTCCCGAACCTGCAATTTATACCAAGGGAATACAGTCTTTTCATCGTAACGATAGCCTTGCAGTGGATAACGGCTGGGTAGGTTATCTTAAAGATTTTGAAAGTGATAAGAAGCAGGCAATGTTTCATCCTCTGCAATTATCATCCTTGCAGAAAGTAAGGGCTGAAGCCTATATTTCTGTACGGGATAGCTATCTCGATTTATATCAGAAGGAAGCCGAACTGCAAATTGAACATAAAGAAGAGAGAGAAAAATTTGATAAGGCTTACGATGCCTTTGTAAAAAGGTACGGCAACCTAAACAGTGCTGATAATATCAAGCTTATCAAAACAGACAGTTCAGGTAAGGAAATCCCTTATCTGGAACGTGTGGTGGGTGGTGTGGTACATAAGGCAGATATCTTCCACCGTCCGGTAAGCTTCTCCATTATCACATTGACTGCTGATAATCCTGATGAGGCTTTGGCCGCATCGCTGAACAAATACGGCAGGGTTGATTTGGGGTATATGTCCAAAATCAGTGGTATGCCATCCGACAATTTGAAAGAGGCATTACAAGGACGTATTTTTTACAATCCTTTGGAAAAGGAATATGAAATAGCTGAAAGATGGATAGCAGGCAATGTGGTGGAGAAAGCCACAGCTGTAAAAACATATCTCGAAAACAATCCCTATGATAGGCAGGCCAAACAAAGCCTTACCTCTTTAGAAGAAGCTCGTCCAAGACGAATTGAATTTGAAGAGCTGGATTTCAATCTTGGTGAACGCTGGATACCGACAGGGATCTATGCTCGCTTCGCTTCTCATCTTTTCGACACAGAGGTGCGCATTCAATATTCTGAAACTTCCGATGACTTTTCTATAAAATGCTACCAGAAAAATGTACATATATGGGATAAATATGCTGTCAAGTCTGAAAGTCGAACATTTGACGGGATTGCTCTGCTGAAAAATGCATTAGTTAACACCACTCCTGATATTACCAAAAAGGTCATGATTGATGATAAGGAGATCAAGGTACGGGATATGGAAGCCATACAAATGGCAAATACCAAGATTGATGAAATTCGTACAGCATTTAGTGAATGGCTTCACGCCCAAAATGATGAGTTTAAAAAAAGACTAACCAACCAATATAATGATACCTTTAACTGTTTTGTACGACCGCAATACGACGGAAGTCATCAGGAATTTCCCGGACTGGACAGAAAAGGCTTAGGTATTAACGATTTGTATTCGAGCCAAAAAGATACAGTATGGATGATCAAGC
Organism: Flavobacterium caseinilyticum; assembly: GCF_004349085.1. Classification (GTDB taxonomy): domain Bacteria; phylum Bacteroidota; class Bacteroidia; order Flavobacteriales; family Flavobacteriaceae; genus Flavobacterium; species Flavobacterium caseinilyticum. The sequence continues at coordinate 148,147 of NZ_SMFM01000009.1, forward strand.
TGAACAACGGTGCCATTTGTGACCACGAAGTTGGAGCAGGAAAGACATTGGTGATGTGTACGGCAGCACAGGAAATGAAACGTTTGGGAATGGTACACAAACCTATGATAATAGGATTGAAAGCCAATGTTCATGAGATTACAGAAACGTACCGTGAAGCCTACCCACACGCTAAAATTATGTATCCTGGTAAAGAAGATTTTACCCCACAGAAAAGGCAACGGATTTTCGGAGATATTAAAAACAACGATTGGGATTGCGTGATATTGACCCATGATCAGTTTGGCATGATACCCCAGTCAGCAGAAATGCAAAAGGAAATCCTACAAGTCGAACTCAACAGCGTGGGAGATAATCTTGCCGCTTTAGAAGCACAGGGCAAGGAGATTTCAAGGGGAATGCTCAAAGGTGTAATCATTAGGAAGCAGAACCTTGAAGTTAGGTTGAAAACATTGGAACATGACATCGAAAACCGAAAAGATGATGTAGTGGATTTTAAGATGATGGGCATCGACCACTTATTTGTTGATGAAAGCCACCAGTTCAAAAATCTGATGTTCAATACCCGCCATGACCGGGTTGCAGGTTTGGGCAATATGATGGGAAGTCAAAAGGCTATGAATCTGCTTTTTGCCATCCGCACCATTCAGGATCGCATACAAGGAGATATGGGCGCTACGTTTCTTTCGGGAACAACTATCAGCAATTCTTTAACCGAGCTATATCTATTGTTCAAATATCTGCGTCCAAGAGCATTGGAAAAACAGGGTATCAATTGCTTTGATGCTTGGGCGGCTATCTATGCAAGGAAAACGACTGATTATGAGTTTTCGGTAGCGAATAATATCGTGTCAAAAGAGCGCTTTCGTTACTTTATCAAAGTGCCGGAACTAGCACAGTTCTATTCGGAAATTACAGATTACAGAACCGCTAAGGATATTGGTATAGATCGTCCGGAAAAGAACGAGGTGCTTTATAATATACCGCCTACACCAGATCAGGAAGTATTCATCCAGAAATTGATGGAGTTTGCAAAATCAGGTAATGCTATCCTATTAGGGAGACCTCCGCTGACAGATCGGGAAGGAAAAGCAAAGATGCTGATTGCTACTGATTATGCCCGTAAGATGTCGCTCGATATGCGAATGGTAAGCGGTAAATATGATGACCACCCAGATAACAAAGCTTCTCATTGTGCAGCCAATATTGCAAAGTATTACCAAAAGTTTCATGCGCAGAAAGGAACACAGTTTGTCTTTTCAGATTTAGGCACTTACAAGCCAGGAGAATGGAATGTATATGGGGAGATCAAGCGAAAGCTTGTAGAGGACTACCGCATACCGCCACATGAAGTACGTTTTATACAGGAAGCTAAAAATGATAAGCAGCGTAAGGAACTTATCAATGGTATGAATGAGGGAAAAATCCGTGTGCTGTTCGGTTCTACCGGCATGTTGGGAACTGGTGTAAATGCACAGAAAAGAGCCGTTGTCGTTCATCATTTGGATACCCCGTGGCGACCAAGCGATCTTGCCCAACGTGACGGAAGGGCTGTCCGAAAAGGCAATGAAATCGCCAAATTTTTCGCCGATAACAAGGTGGATGTAATTATCTATGCAGTCGAAAAATCGCTGGACAGCTACAAGTTTAATCTGCTGTACAATAAACAGCTTTTTATTGACCAGCTTAAAACCAACAATCTCGGAAAGCGGACCATTGACGAGGGAAGCATGGATGAAAAATCGGGTATGAACTTTTCGGAATATGTAGCTATTCTTTCGGGCAATACCGATCTTTTGGAAAAAGCGAAGCTGGAAAAACAGGTTGCCGGATTGGAAAGTGAGAAGCAGGCATTCAACCGTTCCAAGTTCAGCTCCAAATACAAACTGGAAGATATTTCCGCTACTCTGGATTCTGCCGAGTCACGATTGGAACGAATGAGCCTTGATAGGGAAAACCTGGAACAACGCTTACAAAAACGACAGGATGGTACGATACTAAATCCTGTCCAACTTGATGGATTATCGTCTAATGCAGATATGAAACAGATTGGAACCAAGCTTAACCAGATTGCCGATAAAGCTCGTACTGGTGGTCAATATGAAGAAATAGGCAGCCTATATGGGTTTGCATTGTTAGTTAAAACCGAAATGTCCGAAAAAGAGGGTATTGATATTAGGGTCAATCGTTTTTTGGTACAGGGTGAAGGCAACATAAAATACACCTACAATAATGGCTTGATTGCTAATGATGAAAAGCTTGCGTCAATGAACTTCCTTAATGCTTTGGAAAAAATACCTGGCTATATCGAACAGCAACAAAAGAAAATTGCTGAATTGCAAAAAGATCTTCCTGTACTTCAGGAAATGGTCAATGGGACGTGGACAAAAGAAAGCAGGCTGAGCGAACTAAAAACCGAACTGGCGGCCATCGATAGGAAGATACAATTGTCAATTGCTCCAGAACCGAAAGATGAGATGACTGAAGGGCAAAAAAGTACAATTAAAATAGATGATGTTCAGGGAAAATCTTCTGTGCGTTTAAAAACAATGTAAATCTGGAACAAAACAAGAAGCTACATTTATTGGCTGATTCTTTTTGTACTATCCTTTTGCACCAAATGCTGTAAATCAGGGTCATTTTTAATACGCTCCAATTCAGTTTCAATTACCTGAATAATATCCAATTTTATCTGTCTGTAATTAGCTTCGATTTCCTGCTTCATCATATCTTCTCCTGCTTCGTTTACGAAAGATAGTATTTCCGGTATTTTTTGATAGTTTTTGGTTTCAGCAGCTACTTTATCATTGTCTACAACAATTTCAGCATGGAAGATTTTCTGTTCGATACGTTCATCAAAATTGTCTGATACAGCCCCTACAAAAACACCTTGGGTCAATGTAGAAATTTTAGATGCAGGAATGAGGCTGTCCAATTGTGTGGAAATGGATGTCGACGTATCATTACGGTTGATTGACAAACTCTGCCTTTTCTGCAACACCTTACCAAAACGTTCCGAAAGGTTTTTGGCAGTTTCTCCTACCACCTGACCACTGAATATATTGCCCACGGTATTTTGTATAACCTTACTTTCTTTGTCTCCATAATCACGGGTTAATTGTGAATAATCCTGAAAGCCCAAACAAACGGCCACCTTATTACTTCTAGCAGTGGCTATAAGATTGTCTAATCCACGAAAGTAGATGGTAGGCAATTCATCAATGATGACTGAACTTTTAAGCTGTCCCTTTTTATTAATAAGTTTCACAATTCTTGAATTGTATAAACCCAACGCTGCGGAATAGATATTTTGACGGTCAGGATTATTACCTACACATAGTATCTTCGGCTCTTTAGGGTTGTTGATGTCCAGTGAAAAATCATCTCCTGTCATAACCCAATACAATTGCGGTGAGATCATTCTTGACAAAGGAATTTTCGCAGATGCTATTTGTCCCTGCAACTGGTCTTGCGCGCCACCTTGCCAGGCATCCATAAAGGGTGATAGATAATTTTCCAATTCCGAATAGGTGGTTAGGATTGTAAAGACGTCAGCGTATTTTTTGTTGAGCAGTTCAATGGCGTGTGGAAATGTGCAGTATTTGCCGTTTTCATAGATTTTAAGAAACCATATAATAGCCGCTAAAAGAATAATCGGGCTTTCTACAAAGAAATCCCCTTGCTTTTGTATCCAACTCCTGTTAAGATTTAGCATGATGGTGTAGGCCGATTCGTAAGCATCGGATATATCGGTCATAAAATCTGGATTTATGGGATTGCAACGATGGCTTTTTCTAGGGTCATCAAAATTAATGACGTAGAATTTCGGTTTTACCTTGTACTTATCAGTGTGTTTTAGTAAATGATTATAGGCAATTGTAGATAGGTCGTCAAACTTAAAATCATAGATATACATTGAAAAACCTTTTTCAATATGCTGCTTGATATAGTTGTTTACTACAGCATACGATTTACCCGAACCGGGTGTACCCAATACAATGGTCGCTCTAAAAGGGTTTACAATATTGATCCAACCATTGTGCTGTTTTTTGTTGTACCAGAATTTGGTGGGTAAGTTCACGGAATATTCGTTTTGCATTAGCTTAGTTTCCTGCTGAAAACTTTCGTTCTCATTATTGAAAACATCATCCATCAAATTGGTACGGAGCAGACGGCTTATCCAAATTCCTGCTACCATAAGGGAGATATAGCCCAAACCTGTGGTAAGGATATAGAGAAATGTAGCGATGTTTAATGATAGTTTTAACAATGATGTGTTAAGAAAGAATAGTACAAAACCAATTCCCAAAACCACATAAATTTTTGTCCAAGTTATCTTTTCATTCTTTACGCCTTTTGTTCCCAAACAGCTTAATGCTAATAATATCAAAACAAAGACTTTGGTATATAAGATGTGTGAAAACAAGCCCGACGTTCTGTCGAAATTACCTAAGATTTTGTTGATGATTTCTAATGTCCAGCCACGTTCCATAAAGAAACCGTAACAGAACCAATAAAGGTGCATTAGTACTAAAAGGATACTCACTGCCCGAATAAAAGCCATTATCTTGGCTAATCCTCTTAAATCGTCTTCTCCCTGCATTTTATAATTATTAAATGTTCGGTTGTTAATTTAAAGGCAGTGCAGCATGGTTACAAAAAAGTGGCAGACATTAGCGATGCATGACAGTGTTTGGCGTTAAGGAGCTCCAACTAGGTTCGGATTTTATTATGATTTTTTAGTAAATTTATACTCTTGAAAAATTTTTAGGTTACATCATCAATTTGATAATCAATATTAAAGAAGAAAAATATGAATTGGAATAATCCTGATGCTGATCCAGGAGAAAGTGAAGATGAATATATAGCTAAGAAAAGAGAAGAAAGTGATTCTGCTACTGGACTAATGTTTGTAATCGTTGGGGGTTTTATTCTAGCCTTAAAAATAGCTGCTATTTTCGGTATGTTTTTTTATGCAGGATTTTTACTGTCTCAAAAGTTCTGGGGAGAAGAAACCGACAAATTTAAAATTTGGGGTCTCTCTCTATTATTTACCTACTTTATTTTCTGCATTATTTATTTTTTTAAAGGAACTATCATTGGCTTGCAAGCAAAGAACAGGAAGTTATGGATATTACCTTGGGTAACATGTGTGTTAATATGCTGTATTATTCCAGCACTCATAATAAAATCATTCGTTGCAGGTATGTTCAATCTGACAGAACGACAAAGTATATTGTGTATTGGGTTGAGTTGGGGAGCATTTATACTTTTTTCATTATATGTCTATGGTATTTATCAGTTCAAGACACCAACTGCTCCGAAGATTTTGTACTGGAGCTATGCATTGGGATTGAAAGTGTTTTTATAATAAGGAATTCATAATAAACGTAAAACCTACTTACCTCTCTTACGTCTTCTTTTCTTCTTCATTTTATTGGTAAAGTCCTGTTCTTCGTAATCTTCTCCTTGTGCCTCAGGCAACAGTCCTCCAAAACTTTCCATCATACTAGTTTCATTTGTGCTGGAAGCGGTGATTTCTTTGTTTAGGAAATCGAATAATTCATGGGGCTTTTCGGCTGGTGGATCTTTCATTGCGTTGTGCTGAGATATTTTTGGATGAGGTTCGTTAAGCCTTTTTATTTCCGGTTTGATATTATGGTTCCAATAATCATTAAAGGTATTGGCAGAAAATTCCTTTCCCAATCGGGATCCGTTCCAAATTGCTTTAGAATTATGGTCTATAAAAGTTATTCCGTAAATACGCCCTTTGTCATTTCTCCGTACCACTACGTTAATGCCCTGTTCGCCTAATCGCTTTTTAAAAGCCTGCTCATCACTTGTTGATTGCAGGGCAATGGTAACAGTAGCTTTAATGGTTGGCTTTGTCGGGTGGTCTTTCAAAGCCTCTTTGCTTTTTGCAAAATGTAATTCCAAAGCCGAAAGCCCAGCATTTTTACCGAATAGGGAAGCCTTGAGTGGATGCCCAGCTTTTTCTCCTTTTTCATTTAAAGGAAAGTATAATAAGCCTTGCTTGATTTTTCCTTGCAGTTCGCCTTCTATTTTTTCAGTGGTAATATTGAACAGGGAAAGCAAAGCATTATATTCCCCCAACGTCTGGAATTTATAATACTTAGGCAGATACCGGACAACCGAAGCAATCTGGCTTTTTATATCTCCTGTTTGGTAATTAACAGGACGAAAAATCTTGTCATTCTGCCGATGTCCTTTCTCCGTAGCCGATAGTAATCCATATTTGTTTTCGAGTTCACGGCATACCTTCATAGACCTTCTTTTTTCAAACTTATCCGAAATCTTTTTGCCTTCTTCATCCACACAAACCGATACAATATGAATATGGGTACGGTCAATATCCGTGTGCTTGAATACTACAAAAGGCTGTTCCCCATAACCCAGCTCCTGCATATAATCCTGAGCCATCAGTTTGAACTTTTTATCACTTACATTATCCTTCGGGTCAGGATTGAGTGAAATATGTAAAATTGGTTTTTCAGTATTGCGGTTGGCTATCAGATAAGGTTCGAAAGATTGGGTCAATTGAGCAATGGAATACTGCGCATTAGGTGTTTCAATTATTCTATTGGCAAACAGAATTTGCCCGTTTTCTTTCTCCACTTTGAGCTGATTGTATGCCAAAGCTCCGTATAAATTGCTCCCTCTTCCGATTTTTGCTATCATTTCAACACTATTTTTTCAAATGATTTGCTTCAAACTCTTCTGTGAGCTGAATAATTTTTTGACATAATACTGCCATTTCAGCCGTTTGTTTTTCTAATTTGTAGAGATAAGCTGCTGCTTTTTTCTCCGAAAAATTGCGGTACAACAGCTTTACGACCTGATTATAATTAACGCCAATGGAACGGAACTGACTGTGAAAAGAGGTTAACCTCATATAAAAATCTAACACAGCTTTGTCTATTTTGACCGTTTTAATCTCTCTTCCAAACAATACGGAAATGATAAATTTTGCTTTATTGACCATTCCCGATGCTTCAAAAAGCGATAATAATTTCGCATTTTCTTCGTCCGTAAGGCGAAAAACGTGGCGGTGAATACTCGGATTGCTCTTGGGCGTCCGTCCGCCTTTATTCTGTTTTCTGTTACTGTTTTCGTTCATCATTAATCCATTTTTAACTTTAGTAAAAAGCCTGACTTCGGAAGGCTTTTCAGCCCCCAGCAGGGCAAGTTGTTTTGAGGCACGAACTCAGTTTCGAGTGCCTCAAAACACAACTTGCCGTGTTCTGGTGAACACAAAAATCCGCCCTTCGGGACGGATTAAATAAAGCAGGGATAAACGGCTTCGGGCCGTTCACTTTCTTACTTGATATTTCATAATATTTTTGCATAAGTCCGTTAATAAAAATCACTTTACAAAGTAAACTCCTCTTCAGTAGAGCATTGAGCTGTGTTGCAGTGCCAAACAGTGCCAATGAACGCCAATTCGTTCCACCTTAGAATAAGGACGTATATATCTGCATTTCTTTGTACCTGCAAGCGGATGTAAACAGATAACTATGTTGGTATGTAGTTCCTTAATTATGTATGTAGTCACTTGTGTATGTACAAGCGTACGGATGTGGATAGATGCAGTTGAGGATATGAAATCATATAGTTGTATATGTGCATATTTACAGACTTGGGTTTGCATATAACTTGGTCTGATGATACAAACCTATATGTATAGCTGCCTAAAAATAGAGGTACATATGTTAGTATTTAAGCAGAGCAATACCTGTTTAAATGACCACATAGCTTTCTACAAAACTGCATACGTATAGGCAATAGCAGATAAGTATCTACCAACGCAACGATATAAGTAAATAATTAAATACAGTTAAAAATGAAAACAGAACACAAAACAGTATTCATTGCTTTTTCTTCCCAAAAGGGAGGTGTAGGCAAAACCACCTTTACGGCACTTGTGGCCAGTACGCTACATTATCGCTTGGGCTACAATGTAGCCGTATTCGATGCCGATTTTCCACAACATAGTTTAATGAAAATGAAGACCCGTGATTTGGCTATGGTGATGGAAAATGAATTTTTAAAAAGGGTGGCATTCAAACAATTTACAACCATTAACAAAAAAGCTTATCCAATCATTCAACATAAAGCTGAAGGTGTACTGGAAGCTGCGCATGATTTTTTAGAATCCATTTCTTTTCCGGTTGATTTTATCTTTTTTGATCTTCCGGGTACAGTAAACACTCCCGGTATTTTGAAAGCTCTGGCGGGGATGCACCATATTTTCACACCTATCATAGCAGATCGTGTAGTTATGGAAAGTACGCTCATTTTTACCCAGCTGATGAAGGATGTTATTATGAAAAAAGGAGAAACCTCCATTGTAACCATTAACCTGTTTTGGAATCAGGTAGATGGTCGTGAACGCTCGCCCTTGTATGATGTTTATAATAAATTGATTGATGAGTTGGGATTAAGTCTGATGCAATGCCTTATCATGAACAGCACACGTTTCCGCAAGGAGAGCGAAGCCGGTGCCAAGACCGTTTTTCGTTCAACTTTAATGCCTCCCGATGAACGTTTGATGAAAGCTTGCCGCTTAGACCAGTTTATGACGGAATTTTTAAGAATCGTTCAATTATAATAGTATGGAAAAAGACAATAAGAAAAAAGCTATTCCTGAAATCAACGAAGAGCTAATGATGAATTTAATGGTAGATGGAGTAAAAAAGGAAGGGTTGCAACTTCCGCCGGAAGAACCCGAAGCTCCTATGAAACCGTTACAGGAAAAACCTTTACTGAAGGAACGTAATAGAACCAAAAAAGTAAATGAACAGGATTACGAAAGTATATTTTTCAAAAGACCTGGTACCAATGCCCGTGATGGCAAAACGGTATATATTCGACCGGATTTCCATGAGAAACTGTCTCGGATCGTACAGGTAATAGGCGAAGATAAGATAACCATTTACGCCTACTTAGACAATCTTCTCGAATATCATTTTCAGGAGTTCGGCGAGCAGATTACCACAAGTTTCAATGATAAATACAAACCTATTTTATAATTATGGAAACAGTAATCGTTATATGCCTACTGATTGTTATTGGGCTGTTGTTGGAGGATAAGATTGTCATCAGGAAAGGGGAGGAGCAAAAACCAATACAGGAAAAAACTAATCCGAACCTGCCCGATATCATGGGGCAGCCCAAACCGATGAGAAGTCTTTCAGTGCCAATAAGTGCCACTGAAAGACAAAATAAAAACCAGGAGCAAGAAACGGATAATTTTGATATTGAAATCGACGAGGAAGATGTCGATATACAAATTCCACAGGAAGAACTGGACAAAGTTTTTGGAAATATAGCTGATTTGGAGGAAGAGGAAGAAGAATGGAACAGGTATGGAATATCTAGTGGGGATAACGGTTTTGCCCAAGGGGTTACCTTTGAAGAACTAAGCTCCGTGGGGATGCTGCTGCAAAAAGAAAAATTGGAGCCATCTCAAAAGGAAACAGCAGTTGCTATAGTTCAGAAAATACAAGGAACCGAATTATTCACCTTACTGGAGAATTCTATGGAAAGTGCTTCCCGTAAAATAGCTGAGCTATTAGACGGGAGCCTTTTTTCTGAAACAGATGCCGGTTCTTTCTTTTTGCGGAAAAATGATTTTGAGGATTTTGATATTGGGGAGTTTGTGTAGGCTGGAAAAACCGGTCAAATTGACCACCCTATTCCAGTGTAAATTGACCACCAGTTTCGGAGCAAACTGACCACCACTTTCCAGTGCAAATTGACCACCTGATTTTGGGGTACAATTGACCATTAAAAACTACTAACTTTTTCATGTTGTTAGCACCATACATTCGTTAAAAAAATACGGATTATGGCAAACAAAATAACAGACATGAGTAAAATTAGAAAAGCAATTAAATTCTATTGTAACGGCAAGAGTAAGTTGTTTATAAGTAGCTACTTATCCCTTTCTAGGAATACGGTAAAGA